>CAWHOU010000001.1:0-10152 GCA_963831055.1 uncultured Acidobacteriaceae bacterium
GGAGACGAAACGACCTGGTCGATCTCCGCAGCCGTTATCGGAAGCGTCCCTGAGTTGACGGAGGTGTCGAGGCTCAGCGGTGGAGCGGTATAAGCGGGGCATGGCCCAGCGGGAACCCCCGCCGGACCCGAAGCGCTTTGTTCGAGCCAGATATCGGAGAACGTCGTCGTATCGGCTCCCAGCACATGGAAGCCATCCGGTGTCGCGGCGAGCATGTTCGTCGTAACCCCAACGTCGGCCGCCGGCGGATAGTAAGGCGGAGTCGAATTGCTGTTCGGGCAGAAGCTCCGCGCCGCCGTTGAATTCCCGCTGAGGAACGTCGCCACGCTCGGCACCGTAATCGTCAGCCCGGGTCCGCAGAACGGATCCCACGACGGGTTGTAGGCTGGGACCGCCGTTGTCCCCGCCGCCTCCAGCGGGCAACTATAAGTCGGCTGGTTCGTCAGCGGATAGCTGGACCAGCCTGTATAGCTGTTATTTACGAACAATGTGTTCTGACCGGTGTCGGGATCCTGACCGCTGATGTAAACCGTTGTCCCGTCCGGCGAATATCTGGGCGCGGCTGGCCAATCCACCGATACTCGTGTAGGTGCCGGAACTGCGTGTTGTACAGGTAAATCACCTGCCGCAGCTGGTCGTTAATCACCGCCGTCGATCCCGTCGGCGAGACCGCCAGCACCACACCGGGCACGCCCGGTACTTCTTTTGAAAGCGTGTTGTTGAGCGTGCTGTAAGTCATCAACTCGTGATAACTGCCAAAAAACAGTGTGTCTCCGCCCTGATCCATCACCATGGAGTTGGGCGTGTAAGGCAAACGGACGGGCGAGGCCGCGCCGCCGGTCGTCAAATCGATTTCGGAAAAGTAGGGGGACTGCGACGAAGCCATCCAGATCTGGTTGCTGCTGCGGCCGGGTGAATTGATGGTGATGGTATTAGCCATCACAGCCAGTACCATTCCCAAGTACCCCAATCAAGTAATCGGCGCCGGATTGCACGTCGGCGGCTCACAGACGGCTGTGATCGTGGCGTGGCTCGGGAACGTATCCGAGACCAAACCGGTGCTGCTCACGCTCAGATTTTGCGGCTCCGTCGACGCATACGTCAGTGGCACGCCGTTAATCGTCGCCCCGGTCGTATCCGTTACCTGCGCTACGACCGTCTGAGGCGAACTGGGCGTGACAGTCGCTGTATTCGACCCGTTGATCGTCAATTTGATATTCGCCGGAGGGCATGTCGAAAAAAAGCCCGCCGCCGACGTCACTTCCGACGTATTTGCGTTGATCACTGTCGATCCGGGAAGATTCGCCGTCGCGATCCCATTCGGGTTCGGCGTGTTGGACGTGGTCCCCGTCACAGGATTGGTATTCGTTCGTTCCGTCGTGTTGTTGATCGTCACCACACTGGCTGTAACCGGGATATAGTCAATCGTCCCCACGTTCGCCTTCGGGCTAACACACGAAGTTGTGCCGGGACTGCACAGCGTCACACCCCCAGGTCCTGTCACAGTGGTTTCCGCCAGCAGCGGCAACGTAGCCCCCGAAGAGTCCTTCAGCGTCTGCCCCTGCGAAATGCAGGCCTGCTGGCTGGGAATCGTAATCGACGTAATAGGCGGGTGGATATAAATGTTGACCGGATTGCTGGTCACCGACGCGCCCGTAGCCGTCACCTGAACCGTCCCGCAAGTAGTGGAGGAACACCCGGAAAATGAGGAGAGCGAGGAGCCGGACGGCGGCGTGCAGATCGTGAAATTGCTCACTCCGCCCGGGCTGTTGCGGTTCCACGTGCCGGCGCAGATCAGTCCATTCGGCGAAATGTCGGCAAGCTGCAGGTTGGAACTGGCATAGACATATCTGCTGACGCTTTCCGTCCCTCCATTGCAGTTGTAAGCCTGCGGCGATCCAAGGTTCCCCGTTTGCCCCCATGCCAGCGATAACCCCGTCGTCTCGGGCCCCAGCGTGACGTACACCACCTGGCTGGTCGTAATGCCATAGGCATGGCCGTTCTTAACGCAGTAATTATTGGGATTGTGGCCACAGCCCGCTATGGAGAGACCAACCGAGAGCGAACACGCAAACAACACTACAAAAGCAAGGAACCGCCGCATGAAACCTCCCCGCCTGGGCAGTCTGGCCGCCCAAACGGTCGATACACCACAGAAATCTGCGTGCGATCCAGAATAACAAAGTACAGGTAACCCGGCACGGGCACAGGCATCCCGCGGCTGCCGCAAGGTTTTATCCGCGTTCCCTGAACGGGCCGTCGTTATGTGTCCCCGGCCAACGCTTCCGCTCGACGTTCCGCTCGGCGCTCGGCTCCCCTTCGGCTATCGCCTTTCGCTGAAAGTTTTTCGCTCGCTTCTCACTCGTATTTCGACCGCTTCACCGCTGCCTGAGCGGCATATAGTCCTCAAACCACTTCACCGCCCGCTCCAGCACATCTCTTCGGTGTTCAGGATTCACAAATCCATGCCCCTCGTCCGGATACACCACCAGCTCCGTCGGCTCCCCAAGGTCGCGCAGCGCATGCCAGAACTCGAATGACTGGGGCGCCGGACATTCCCCATCGCGATCACCCACCACCACCAGCGTTGGGGTCTTCACGTTTTTGATGAAGTTGATCGCCGACATCTTCGCGTAAACCGCCGGGTCGTCATACACCGACGCGCCGAAGAACGGAATCATCCACTGGTCGATCGAATTCTCCCCGTAGTAGCTTTGCCAGTTGGCGATCCCGGCTCCTGCGACGGCGGCCTTGAATCGATGCGTTTGCGTCACCGCAAACATCGTCATAAAGCCGCCATAACTCCATCCCGTCAGGCCGATACGGGTATCGTCGATGGGATACTTCTTCTCGACCGCATCGATCCCGGCGAGAATATCGCGCAGATCGCCATAGCCAAAATCCTTGCGATTGGCCTGGGTAAACTTCTCCCCCTCGCCATAGCTGCCCCGCGGATTCGGCATCAGCACAAAATAATCGAGCGCCGAAAACGGAACCGGCCCATATCCACCCCCCGGCCACCGAGGAACCACCGCCGAAGACGGCCCGCCATGCACATCCAGTATCAGCGGATACTTTTTTGCCGGATTGTAGTGCGCAGGCGGGAGCAACCATCCCTGCACATGAAAACCTTCGTTCTCCCACTCCACCGATTCCGCTTTGCCCCACATCGGCTTGGCAGTGTCATTCACATGCGTAATCTGTTTCAGGTCCATCAGGTCGCCGGCCCAAACCTCCGGAGGCCTGTCGAACGACGACCGGATCAGCGCGATGTTGTTCGTGTTCGACACCGCCACGCTCATCATCAATCCGCCCGCGCCCACTCCATCCGGCAGCGTTAGATTGAAATCCGTCGACTCCTCCCGCGTTTCACTGTTGTACACAAACAAATGCGACGAGCCGCCTTTGATCTCCGCGATCCCCATCTGCTGGTTGTCGAGCCACTCAAACCACGCGGGGCTGGCTGCCCGATCCGGGGTCACATCTTTCGGATCGCCGCCCGCCGTGGGCATCACGTAAATGTCCCCGCCCGTCGATCCCTGGTCCGACATCAAGCCGCCGATGAATGCGATACGCTGGCCATCCGGCGCCCATCGAGGGACCGCGATCTGCAAACCATGAAGCGGCCCGGCGACGGTCGGTGGATCAAGGATCGCCGTTGGAACTCCGCTAACCGCCTGCGTATATAGTTTTGCCACCCACCAGTTGTTCTCGCCCGGCGGCGGAGCCGCCACATAAGCCAGCTTCGTCGAATCCGGCGACCAGTCAAATTCAAAAACATGCAGCTTCGCCGGCGTGATCTGGGTCAGCTGCCCACTGGCAGCATCCACGCTGGCCACCCGCTGCACCTCCAGCCCCTCCACGCCAATCACTCCTGAGGGTGGCTTCTCCGCCGCCAGTGCGCCCGAGGGCCGTGTCGCGCCCTCCACGTACAGAAAGCTGAGACGCCTGCCGTCGGGCGACCACTGCATCTGCTTGGCGTACCCATTGACTTCAGCGAGCTGATGCGGCGCGACCGCTCCGGACGCATCGGCGAGGAAGATGGCCAATTTTTGCCCGGTCGTGCAATCGGAGAAAAATGCGAGCTGCCGCGAGTCCGGCGAGAAGACAGGATTACTCTCCTGGCCTTTCGCACCAGCCTCGCAGGCGGTGATCCGCCTTGCTGCCGAGGGATTGTCGAGTGGCGCAAGCTCGAGGTCCGAACCGCCGCGCCCGCCTGGTTCGCGCAGGGTCATGTTCCACACGATGTAATTGCCATCCGGCGACAGCGCCGTCTCGCGAATCGTCTTCACCGCGCTCAGCGAATCGATGAGCGCGCCAATCCGTGGATCGTGGGGCGGAGCGGCAGGTTGTGCCTGCCCATACGCCGGCGCCGCCAAACAAAATCCTGCAAACAATCCCGCGCCAACCGTTCTAAAAGCAAAAAATCGACCAATCGTCATGGGCGCTGTTATATCAGTTCCCGCCGCGCACAGCTAAAGTTCTCACCGCCGCCGCGCCATTATCATTCCGATATGCCAACCATCCGGCCCGCAAAATTCGGCGCGGGCGGCAACGACGCCGATCTCTGCCGGACCCTGATGCGCGAATACGCCGGATTCCTCAACGATTCCGTGGGCGGCGAGCACATCTGCGTCGAAAGCCTCGAAGATCAACTAGCGGCTCTCCCCGGCAGCTACGTCGAACCCGCGGGATCTGTCCTGCTCGCCTTCGAGAATGAAATCCCCTGCGGATGCGTAGCGCTGAAGCCGCTCGAGCTCGACCATCCCGCCAACCCTAATGAGCGCGCCTGCGAAATGAAGCGTCTCTGGGTCCGTCCCACGTGGCAGGGAACCGGCCTCGGCCGCAAACTTGCCGAAGCCGTCGTCGAAGCAGCGCAACAGCGCGGATACACAGCCATGTATCTCGACACGATGCCGCAATCGATGCAGGCCGCGTATCGGCTCTACCTCAGGATGGGCTTTCGACCCGTCGACCGCTACAACCAGAACCCCGTCCTCCGCCAGCCTGAAGCCCTCGAAGTTGCCTTCCTGCGCAGGGAACTCTGAATGAGCGCCCAACTTCCTATCCTCAACCAGGTCCGCACTCAACAGCCCCGTCGTCCGCACGAATCGTTCAGCGCCGGCCAGGAGCTGGAATCGAAACTGACCGCCAGCGTGAGGGGCGAGGTCCGCTTCGATCCAGCATCCCGCGCCCTCTACGCGACAGACGCCTCGAATTACCGCCAGACGCCCATCGGCGTCGTCCTCCCGCGCGACGCTGCCAACGTCGAGGCCGCGATCGCCGCCTGCCGCTCGCTCGGCGCGGCAATTCTGCCCCGCGGCGCAGGCACCAGCCTCGCAGGCCAGTGCTGCAACGTCGCGGTCGTCCTCGACTTCTCGAAGTACATGCGCCGCCTCATCTCCCTCGATCCCGGCAAGAAGCTCGCCGTTGTGGAGCCCGGCATCGTCCTTGACCGCGTCCGCGAGGCCGCCGAAGAGTATCACCTCACCTTCGCTCCCGACCCCGCCACGCACAGCCGCTGCACCATCGGCGGCATGATCGGCAACAACTCCTGCGGAACGCACAGCGTCATGGGCGGTCTCACCGCCAACAACATTCGCTCTCTCGATGTCCTCCTTTACGACGGCACCCAGATGACCGTCGGCGCAACCACCGACGACGAAATCGCGGCCATCATCGCCCGCGGCGGACGCCCCGCGCAAATCTACGCAGGCATGCGCCGCCTCCGCGACCAATACGCAGGCGAAATTCGCCGCCGCTTCCCCAACATCCCTCGCCGCGTCTCCGGCTATAACCTCGACGAACTCCTCCCCGAACGCGGCTTCAACGTCGCGCGCGCATTGGTCGGCAGCGAAGGCACGCTCGTCACCATGCTCAGCGCGACCCTCGACCTGATGCACTCGCCGCCCTGCCGCCGTCTCGCTGTCCTCGGTTTCCCCGACCCCTTCCTGGCCGCCGATGCCGTCCCCGCCGTGATCCACCACGGCCCCATCGGCCTCGAAGGCATCGACGGGATGCTCCTCGACTTCATGCGCCGCA
Organism: uncultured Acidobacteriaceae bacterium; assembly: GCA_963831055.1. GTDB lineage: Bacteria > Acidobacteriota > Terriglobia > Terriglobales > Acidobacteriaceae > Palsa-343. Next base: position 6,043 of record CAWHOU010000001.1, read on the forward strand.
AAAATCTCGCCGTCGAGGATCAAAAACTCCTGCCTCCGGGCGGAGCCTTTCTACTCGCCGAATTCGGCGCGGAAACCAACGAGGAAGCCGAAGCAAAAGCCCGCGATCTGCTCGCAGTCGCCTCCCAACTCCCCGGCTCCCCAACCGGCCGCGTTTGCGCCCCTGACGAAGCCGCGCGCATTTGGCACATCCGCGAATCCGCCCTTGGCGCAACCGTCTTCGTCCCTGGCGAGCCGCATGGTTGGGAAGGTTGGGAAGATGCGGCCGTTCCTCCCGAGCAGCTCGGTTCCTACCTGCGCCAGCTCTGGGCGCTCATGAAGGACTACGGCTACCGCAGCCCCATGTACGGCCACTTCGGCCAGGGCTGCGTCCACACCCGCATCAACTTCGATCTTGAAACCGAGCCCGGTATCCGCAAATTCCGCGCCTTCCTCGATCAGGCCACCGACATCGTCATCGCGCACGGCGGCTCCATCTCCGGGGAGCACGGAGACGGACAGGCGCGCGGAGCGCTGCTGCCGAAAATGTTCGGCCCAGAGCTGATGCAGGCCTTCCGCGAATTCAAGGCGCTCTGGGATCCGGACAATCGGATGAATCCCGGCAAAATGATCGAGCCTTCAGAGACAACGCCGGTCTATCAGCCCGAAGAAAACCTCCGCCTCGGCGCGGGCTACCAATCAAAGCGCCCCGAAACTTTTTTCCAGTTCCCCGAAGACCATGGCTCCCTTCACGAAGCCACTCTGCGCTGCGTCGGCGTCGGCGCCTGCCGCAAAGAAACCGCAGGCACCATGTGCCCCAGCTACATGGCCACGCGCGAGGAGCGGCACTCTACACGCGGCCGCGCCCACCTGCTTTGGGAACTGCTCGAAGGCAAAATAATCGGCTCCGAAACTGGGCCCACAGTCTGGCAAAATGAAAGCGTCCGCGAAGCCCTGGACCTCTGTCTCGCCTGCAAGGCCTGCAAAAGCGAGTGCCCCGTTAACGTCGACGTCGCGACATACAAAGCCGAATTCCTCGCCCACTACTACGTCGACCACCCGCGAAATCTCCAGCACTACGCCTTCGGATTCATGGATCGCCTGGCGCACTCCGCATCGCTCATTCCTGGCGTCACCCCGCGCCTGGCGAATCTTGCCCTTGCCACGCCGGGCGTCTCGCACGCAATTAAAGCGGCCCTGGGTATGGCGCAGCAGCGCAGGCTCCCGCGATTCGCGACACGGAGCTTTCAACACGAATGGGCCCGTAAAGCGCACACTGAGCTCGAAGAACGCAACAAAGATCAAGCGGTTTTGTTATGGCCCGATACCTGGAATAACTACTACCACCCGCAATCCCTCCACGCCGCCGCGCAGTCCCTCCAAACCGCGGGCTTCGCCATCGAGGTTCCACCCCACCACGTCTGCTGCGGCCGCCCCCTCTACGACTTCGGGTTCCTGAAACAAGCCCGCCAATACCTTCAGAAAATCCTCCGCGACTTCGCCCCGCAAATCGACGGCGGCCTGACCTTTGTCTTCCTCGAGCCCAGCTGTGCCAGCGTCTTCCGCGACGAGCTCGTGAACTTCTTCCCCCCGGGCTCGGCGTTCGCCCCCCGCGCGCAGCGCCTCTCTGAACAAACCCTCCTGCTCAGCGAATTTCTTGCACGTCACGCCCCCGCCTTTCGGCCCCCGCAACTACCCGGCCGCAAAATCATCCTCCACGGCCACTGCCATCACAAGTCTCTGATGAAGATGGGCGACGAAGCCGCCATCCTTCGCCGCACCGGCGCAGAAGTCGAACTCCTCGACTCCGGCTGCTGCGGCATGGCCGGCCCCTTCGGCTTCGAGCGCGAAAAATTCGCTGTCTCCCAAATCCTCGCCGAACGCGTACTCCTGCCCGCCGTCCGTGCCGCAACCCCTGAGACAATCCTCGTCGCCGACGGCTTCAGCTGCCGCGAACAAATCGCCCAAAACACCACTCGCCGCGCCATCCACTTCGCCGAAGCCATCGCTTCAGCTTCGCCAACGACGCCCCGATAACATCGGCGCCATCCAGACTGCGGCCCACGGGAGACGAAAGCCAGCCTTTCGTCGCACCCGCTTTAGTAGTACAACGGTGAACGAACCGCTTCTGGCTGCAAATCATGAAAACTTCCGCAAGGCATCTTCAGTTCCCCATCCTTATTGTCGTTGCACTGTTGGCTTTCATCACTCTCTATCCAGCCTCCTCCGAGCAGCATTCCTTTCGCGCCGCCAACGGCCAGTTCCTTCTCGATGGCAAGCCCTTCCGCATCGTCTCTGGCGAAATCCACTACGCCCGCGTCCCTCGTGAATACTGGCGCGATCGACTGCGCATGGCCAAAGCCATGGGCCTGAATGCCATCACCACCTACGTCTTCTGGAACGCCCATGAGCCGCGCCCTGGCGTCTACGACTTCACTGGCAACCTCGATGTCGCCGAGTTCGTCCGCGAAGCCCAACAGGAAGGCCTGTACGTCATCCTCCGCCCCGGCCCCTATTCCTGCGCAGAGTGGGAATTCGGCGGCTTTCCGTCCTGGCTCCTCAAAGACCCCAACATGGTCGTCCGCTCCCGCGATCCAAAATTCATCGCTGCCGCCCGCGCGTGGCTGCTCCGCCTCGGCCAGGAGGTGGCGCCTCTCCAGATCGGCCATGGCGGTCCCATCATCGCCGTCCAGGTCGAGAACGAATACGGCAGCTACGGCGACGACCACGAGTACATGGAAGACATCCACCACATCCTCATCGATGCCGGCTTCACCCAGGCACAGCTCTATACCGCCGATGGCGCCGACCAGGTTCCGCGTGGAAGCCTGCCTGAGCTACCTGCCGTCATCAACTTCGGCCCCGGCGAAGCGCAACGCTCCTTCACCAAGCTCAAAACCCTCCGCTCCACCGGCCCATGGATGAACGGCGAGTATTGGGACGGCTGGTTCGACCATTGGGGCGCGCCCCACGCGCAAACCAACGCGAAGCAACAAGCAGCTGATCTCGACTGGATCCTCCGCCAGGGCTACTCCATCAGCATTTACATGTTTCACGGCGGCACCAGCTTTGGCTGGATGAACGGGGCGAACTCCAACGGGCGCAACTACGAGCCGGACGTCACCAGCTACGACTACGACTCCGCCCTCGACGAGAGCGGACATCCCACACCGAAATATTTCCTCTTCCGCGACATCATCTCCCGCAACACCGGCGTCGCGCCCCCTCCCGTTCCCACCGCACCCACAGCGGTGGCCATCCCCGCCTTCACCCTCGACCGCGCGGCCTCTCTCTGGGAAAACCTGCCGACACCCATCCACTCGGACCAGCCCCTGACCATGGAAGCCATGGACCAGGCCTACGGCTACGTTCTCTACCGCACCACCGTCGATGGCCCGCTCAGCGGCGACCTCTTCATCGGCGCCCTCCACGACTACGCCCAGGTTTATGTCAACGGCAAACTCGCCGGCACCATCGACCGCCGCCTTAACCAGCACTCTCTGCCGCTCGCCATCGACGTGCCCCATGCGCGCCTCGACATCCTCCTCGAGAATACCGGTCGAGTAAACTTCGGCTCCTCAATTCCCACCGAGCGCGTCGGCCTCCTCAACGGCGTCACGCTCGCCGGCCACCCCCTCAGCGGCTGGGATAACTACTCGCTTCCCATGCTCAATCCCGGTTCGCTCTCTTACGCAACCAAACCCTGCGTTGGCCCCTGCTTCTACCAGGCGTCCTTCAGGATCGACCACCCAGCCGACACCTTCCTCGACACCAGCGCCCTCGGCAAAGGCGAAGTCTGGATCAACGGCCAGCCGCTCGGCCGCGTGTGGCACGTCGGTCCGCAGAAGGCACTCTATCTCCCCGCCCCCTTCCTCAAGACCGGAGAAAACCATGTTGTCGTCTTCGATCTCGAGGGGGAGCCAGGCCGCAAATTACAAGGGCTCGATCACACCGTGCTCAACGCGCCAATCGAGAAAGCTCAATAGCAACGCCGCCAACCGCATCGCGAACCACGGATGACTGCATCCGCAAAATCAGCACGCAGCTTTTTGGCGCGCTGAATCAACCCGGGCGGCTGACTTCTGGAACCAATTTGCCTGGCCCTGCGTACATCACAGCGGGACCCCTCGGA
>CAWHOU010000002.1:0-15930 GCA_963831055.1 uncultured Acidobacteriaceae bacterium
GAAGTTGTCACGAACCAGAAAACGATTCTTCAGAATCAGAAGAGCATTCTTGCGAACCAAAAGACGATCCTCGCGAACCAGGCCGACATCAGAAAGAACCAAAAGGCGCTGTCCGCGATTTTGACAAACCAGAAAGAGATTCTCAGCAATCAGAAGGCGATCCTGAGGGCGGTGAAGAAGTAAACATCGTACCTCTCTCGCGCGGAACCAGGCCTGCGGTTCCGCGTCAGGCGGTGAGAGCGGCCAGCGAATCCTTGATGGTTGGGTTCTGGCCGGCTTCGACTTGTTGCCGCCGAATGCGATGAAATTGAGTCAGCACGGCATTTGCCTTCGCGAGCACCGCGATACGCTCGGCATACTCAGCCAGCCTGGCGCCAGGGATCGCAAAGATCGCCACCTCGTTCGAGAAAACGTCGAGATAGGCGCGAGCGCCGCAGCATCCCAGGCTCAGGGCCGCGCGCCCGGTGTTCATCACCTGCGGCACCACCGCGCACGCGGGCCGGCCCATCGCGGGTGGAAGCTGAGCTTCCACCTGCTGCGTGGCCTCAGAAAGGATCAGAGTCTGATTGGCTTGCACGAACAGGATGACGACGTCCGGCGAAAGCGGCGTACGCCCGAGCGGAGCATAGACAACGTACTTTGGCTGCGACTTCAGAACGGGGATGAGCGGTAAATCCTCCTGAGTAACATATCCAAGGTCGGCGAACACCTTCAGCGCGTCCATCAGGTCGGTCTGTTGTTCCGGAGACGGCTGCAGATTGTGGGTATAAACGCCGATTGCGCAACTGCTGTGGTTGGCAGCGGTCGTTGCAAACGCTCCGGCCGCCGCATCCTCCCAGAACCTGCATCCGGCGGGCGCGCGTCCGGCATGCGAGGGAACCCCCACGGGAAGAGCATCCGAGAAGGATATGGCGATGGGAGGCTGTTGAAGGCTGAGGGATGCGGAGAGTAAGTCGGCAATTGCTGCAAAGTCGGCGTTCATCATTTTCCTCGGAGACTATGAAGTTCTGGTTGTCCGTAGCCCAGCTTTCGACCGACTTAGCCGTGATGCTCCAACTCGGCGGTAAATCCCAGATCGGAAATGAATCCTCGCAGCGCGGGCTCGGTGACGGTCGAGGGATCGTATTTAATGACCACTAACGCATCGGGATAAGTGACCTTTACCCACTTCACGCCCTTTTGTTGACGGAGCATTGTTTCGAGGCCGACGGCACAGGTGACGCAGGTGAATCCCCGCACCCTGTACGAAACGGTCGCCGTAGCGCCGGCGTGGGCAGCTGCTTCCACCGCTGCCAGAGTGCCGGCACCGGCGAAAGTCATCATCTGAACAAAGCGTCTACGTTGCATGCTGTTTTCTCCTTCAATGCGCCGGTCAATGCCGCTCGACCGGGCGGCTCATTTTGCAGTAGCAATTCCAGGCTCGTACTTCCATGCCGTTTGATCGGAAGCCTTGTCCGAGAACCGCGTGTCCGTGTACTGACTGAATTCAATCTTCTTATTGAGCACGCCGGTTTCGATCATCAGGTCGCGAACCATATCGAAATCGGCCTTGCGCGGAGCAAGCTGTGTGTAAACGACTCGGTCCATCGGCTTAGTCAGAGCCCAGCGGAGCAGAGCCGGTTTCTGGTTGTAGTAGTAACGGCCCACGAAGTCCGCAGCGTCCTCGCGATACGGCTTTCCTTTGTCGAGCCACAGGCCGGAACGAGCGATGCCATCGACCAGAATCTGGACCGTCTCGGGCCGCTTGTCGATTAAATCCTGGCGAACCACAAGAATGCAGGACATATAGTCCGGCCAGTAGTCGCGCGCCTGAAAGAGGACCCGGCCGAACCCGCCTATCTCTGCCTGCGAGGGAAACGGCTCTCCCATCACGAATCCGTCGATGGCGCCAGCCGCCAGGGCGCCCGACACATCGGGTGGAGCCATCTCCACCATCTTTATGTCTCCGGGCTTCATCCCCCATATCTTCATGGCTCTAAAAACGATGAGCCGTTCGTCGGAAAAGCGGCTGGGAATGGCAATGGTGCGTCCGCGCAAATCGGCAAAGGTGTGGACCGGCCCGTTCTTCTTCACCACCAGGGCGCTGCCGTAACGATGGCCGAGATAGACAACCTTGATGGGTACGCCCTGAGATGCAAGGGCAATGGCCAGGGGCGCGACAATGAACGCCGCCTGTACTTTGTTGGAGATCAGCGCTTCCTTGATCTCCGGGAATCCCTGGAACAGGCGGGGAAGAAATAACTCGCCATTTTCAGAGAATTTAGAGATATAGTCCGTCACCGGGCATGTAAGTTGGCAGGTCACAGGAATGTAAGCAACGGTGATCCTGCGCTGGGCCGGCGGACGAAAATCGTTCAGTACCGCAATCCAGTTGACGTTCAGCCAGGCGTGCAGCCCGGTAATGAGCACGAGCCACGCGACTACAAGCAGGGCGACCTTCTTAGGATTCAAAACGGAACCCCCAGCGAACTGAGTGGAGCTTTTCCAGTCGGCGAAAGGCAAGGTCCAGCACAAGGCCAATCACGCCGATCATTAAAATAGCGGCAACCACCAGGTCATAGCGTTTTCCGGAGTTACGGGAATCGATGACGAGATAGCCAAGCCCCGAATCCACCGCAATCATTTCCGCTGCTACGACGACCAGCCATGCAATCCCGAGCGCGATGCGCAGTCCAATCAGAATCTGCGGAAGAGCAGCGGGCAAGAGGACTTTGGCGAGGAGTTGGGGCGCGGTGAGTCCGAAGTTGCGCCCGGCGCGGCGGAACACCGAGGGCACGTTCGATACTCCGCTGATGCAGGCCAACACGACGGGAAAGAATGCGCCCAAAAAGATCAGGAACATGGCCGCGCGATCACCGACTCCGAAGAAGATGATCGCCACCGGAATCCACGCGATGGGGCTGATGGGGCGCAGGACCTGCATTACAGGATTCACCACCTGGTTAGCCGCCGGATACCAGCCGAGCGTGAGACCAAGCGGAACGCCCAGTAAGACGGCGGCGCCAAATCCCGCGGCGACGCGGCGCAGGGAGTCCACAATATCCCGCCACAGAACATGGTGCCGCACCAATTCCCCAATTCCCTTCCCCACTTCGCGCGGGGAAGGAAAGACCTTCGTTCCGCTCCAGATGACGGAATAGTGCCACAGAGCGAGCAGCAGTGCCGAAGCAAGGATCGGCCAGAAAAACTGTTCCCATTTTCGCGGCTTACTCAATAAGTTCATACTTTATGCGCCAGACCAATTTGCTGGAAGATGCCGTCGCGCAGCTGGAGATAGCGCGGTGAGCTGATGTCGCGGGGATGCGCTATGTCGATGTTGACGATCTGCCGGATGGTGGCGGGGCGTGCGCTCATGACCACGACGCGGTCGGCCAGCTGCACAGCTTCGTCGATATCGTGGGTTACAAAGACGATGGTCTTGCGCTCCGCTTCCCAGATGCGCAGTAACTCCCCGCGCATGATGAGGCGAGTAATGGAATCGAGGGCTCCGAAAGGCTCGTCGAGAAGGAGCATGTCAGGGTTGACAGCGAGAGCGCGCGCCACTTCGAGGCGTTGCTTCATGCCGCCGGATAGTTCCTGGGGATAGGTCTTCTCGAACCCTTCGAGTCCCACCATTTTTACGTAGTGAGCGATGCGCTTTTCACGCTCCGCGCGCGCCAGTTTCGACAAGCCGAAGCCGATATTGCCCTCGACGGTCAGCCACGGAAACACACCGCGCTCCTGGAAGACAAAGATGCGGCGCGGGTCCGGTTTCCGCACCGCTTCGCCATTTACTTTAATTTCGCCGCTGGTGGGCGACAGAAACCCCGCCATGGCATTGAGGAGTGTCGTTTTACCGCAACCCGAGGGGCCGAGCAAACATACGAATTCTCCATTGCCCACTTCGAGGTTAATGTCATTGAGAACGTGCGTGCTCTTGCCGTCGCGTTCGAATATCATACCGACACGTTCGACAGATAGTTTCGTCGTGACCGCGGCAGGAACTGAGACTGGTTGAGTAAGTGACACTAATCCTCCGAATATCCCCAGCGGAACGATTTCACTTTTTCGAGGGATCGCATTCCCGCGTCCAGCAGGAGCCCGATCAGTCCGATGATGAGCATGCCCGCCAGAACCAGGTCATAGCGATTCCCGGCATTGCGCGCATCGACAATCAAAAATCCCAGCCCGGAACTGACGGCGATCATCTCCGCAGCTACCACCACCAGCCAGGCGATGCCCAGCGTGATTCGCAGCCCGACAATGAGGTTTGGAACCACGGCGGGATAGAGCACGCGATACACCAGGGCGGCTGAACTCAGGCCAAAATTGCGCCCAGCATTTACATACACCGCGGGAATGCTCTGCACGGCGTTGATCGCCGTGAGCATCAGCGGAAAGAAGCAGCCAAGGAAAATCAGGAAGATCGCGGCGAGATCGCCGACACCAAACCACAGAATAGCGATGGGAATCCAGGCTAACGGGGAAATCGGGCGGAGAATCTGCAAAATCGGGTTGAGCGCCATTTCTGCCCTGGGGTACCACCCGACGGCAAGACCCAGAGGAATCGCCAGCACTACCGCGAGGACGAAGCCCCAGGTGACGCGGAAAAGAGAGGCAACGACATCTTTCATCAGCAATCCATGCCGCACCAGATCCGCAATGCCCCCGATCACACCCCACGGGCCTGGCAACAGGTGATTGGGCTGTCTTCGTATTCCGATTTCCCAAAGCACCAGCAACACCGCGATGAACGCGACAGGGCGAAGTCGAATTCGCAGCCTCGTCTTTGCCGTGGTCTCATCCTGCATGGATCCGGTCCTTATTGCGCGCGGAATTTGCCTTGCTGCAGGAAACCAACAAATCCTGCACGGCAGGTTAGTGAAAATTGCAGGCCTGGGGGCCCTGGGATTCTCGTTGCGCGTCGATATTAACCCGATCGACCACCCAAGCGCCTCCATCGAAAGTTGGAACCTTTCACGCGTCTTTGGGCGTTGGGTGTATCGACCCGCGATCATTCGCCGGGGCTGCGATCGCAAGCTGATTTTTGTCCGTCGCACCCGATACACTAAAGCGCAACGTTTTGAGGAGTGCGATGGACCATTATGTTGAGCGAGTTGTTGACCTGATCGATCCCGCGGTGAATCAACTCTACGATATGAGCGTCGAGCAGGCGCGCGAATTGCTGCTGCGAGGGCCCGCCGAGGTTGTTCGTCAGATTCGAGGTTCCTTCGCGCTGCTGGCGAAATCTGGGAAGACGGTGCGGATGGCGCGGTCGCTGGACCGGCCGATGCGGTACTTTCTGGCGAAGCGGCAGGAGGGACCGGCGCTGATCGTGGCGTCACGCATTGACGCGATCTATGCATGGCTCAAGGCCGAGGGGCTGGAGGGGCAGTTTCATCCCAGCTACTCCCGCATGGTCCCTGCACACTATGTGGTGGATCTGCAGCTGATCGGTTGCCCCGATCCTGATCCTGTCTATACGAGGTTCTTTACACCGCAAATGGGGACTCTGCCTGCGGATCTGGACGCGATCGGCAAAGCCTATATCGCCGCGCTGGCCGAGGAGATTGCGGTCTGGCTGAAGAGCCATCCGGCACGGGAGCCGATCGGGGTCTGCTTTTCAGGAGGGATCGACAGCGGCAGCGTCTTCCTGGTGACTTACCATGTGCTGCGCCAACTCGGCATGAATCCGAGCCGTTTGAAGGCGTTTGTTCTGGATCTAGGCGACGGGCCTGACGTGCGGCAGGCGCAAGCCTTTCTGGAGAGACTGGGGCTCTCTTTGTTCCTTGAGCCGATTGAAGCGGATCCATCTCAGCTGGACGTGAAGGAGACGATCCGTATTGTGGAAGATTACAAGCCGCTCGATCTGGAATCGGCGACGATGGCTCTGGCGCTGGAGCGTGGGATTCGGGCGCGCTATCCCGGCTGGCGTTATCTGATCGACGGCGATGGCGGCGATGAAAATCTGAAGGATTATCCCATTGAGGAGAACCCTGAGCTGACGATCCGCAGCGTGATTCACAATCCGATGCTTTACCAGGAAGGTTGGGGTGTCGGAAAAATCAAGCACTCGCTAACCTACAGCGGCGGCCTCAGCCGATCCTATGTGCGCACTTACGCAACAGCACAGCACCTGGGCTTCGAGGGATTTAGTCCCTACACGCGGCCGGAGGTCATTGCGGTGGCGGAAGCGATTCCATTTATCGAGTTGACGCAATACAACGTCGAGCGCCTCTATGAACTGAAAGGGGAAATCGTCAGCCGGGGCGTGAAGGCGCTCACCGGCTTCGAGATGCCGGTTTTCCCCAAGCGGCGCTTCCAGCATGGAGCGATGCCGAAGAGCACGCTGCGCTCAGCGCTGCCATGGCGCGAAGCGGAATATCGCGAGCAGTTCCTCTCGCTGTATCACTGAGGTCCGCTTTGTCTTATCCGGAGCTTGCCAGAGGGCGCGATGCGTGGATCCTTGCGCAGCGGCCGCATCGCAACCAGCTCGATCCGCTGCGGCCGTGGTCGTTTCTGGTGGAGGAAGAACGGAGCGCCTCGGGCGAAGTTGTTTCTGTAGCGACGATCTTCCTGACCAATCGCGAGTGCCCGTGGCGCTGCCTGATGTGCGACTTGTGGCGGAATACGCTGACGGAGGAGACACCGCCGGGAGCGATTCCCGCGCAGATCGCCTACGCCCTCAGCCGTCTTCCCACTGCCCGGGAAATCAAGCTCTACAACAGCGGCAGCTTCTTCGATCGCAAAGCCGTGCCGCCCGAGGATCACGCTGCAATCGCAGGCCTTGTCTGTGGATTCGAACGGGTGATTATGGAATGCCACCCTGGGCTGGTGCGCGACGACTGCCTCCGCTTTCGCGATCGGCTGCGTGGCCGGATGGAAGTAGCGATGGGTTTGGAAACGGTGCATCCGCAGATTCTGAACAAGCTGAACAAGAGAATGACGGTGGACGAGTTTGGCGAGGCGGCGGCTTGGCTGCGCGGGAACGACATCGATGTGCGAGTTTTCATTCTGGTGAAACCGCCGTTCATGGAGGAATCTGAAGCGCTGGAGTGGGCAGCGCGTTCTCTTGATTTTGCGATGGAGTGCGGAGCAACAGTCGCGACGGTTATCCCGACGAGGGGCGGCAACGGAGCGATGGAAGTCTTGACCAGCCACGGAGACTTCGCGCCTCCCTCTTTGGCTCTGCTGGAAGCAGCCGCGGCATACGGGGTCAGGTTGGGTCGCGGTCGCGTTTTTGCCGATCTGTGGGACGTGGAGCGGATCGCTCGCTGTCCGTCGTGCCGCGACGGTCGCATAGGGCGACTGCGGCGGATGAATCTGGAGCAACGTGTTTTGCCGGCGATCGCGTGCGAGATGTGCGGAGGAACGGCCTGAAGCGGACGTGGGACATCGCGGTGGTGGGTTCCGGGTTCGCCGGCTCGCTGATGGCCATGATTGCGCGGCGGCTGGGACACTCTGTGGTGCTGATCGAGCGTGGAACCCATCCGCGCGTGGTCATTGGAGAGTCTTCCACGCCGCTGTCGAATTTGTTGATCGAGGAGCTGGCTGAGCGCTACGATCTGCCGGCGGTGCGGCCGTTGGCTAAGTGGGGGAACTGGCGGCGCGATTATCCCAATGTCGCGTGCGGACTGAAGCGCGGTTTTACTTTTCACCACCATCGGCTGGGATCGGAGGCCGCGGCGGATCCGAACCGGGAGGATCAGTTGCTGGTCGCCGCCAGTCCGCTCGACGAGATTGCCGATACGCACTGGTACCGGGCAGATTTCGATCATCTCCTGGTGAAGGAAGCGCAGAAGCTGGGCGTCGACTATCTGGACCGGGTTGGGCTACATAAATTCACCAACGAGAGCAGCGGAGTTGTTCTGGAAGGCAGGCGCGACGGGGAGGAGATCACACTGCGGGCCGGATTCGTGGTCGATGCAACGGGACCGCGCGGCTTTCTGCATCATGCGCTGCATCTGGGCGAAAGGGGGCTCCCGGGGTTTCCAGCAACGCAGGCGTTGTACAGCCACTTTTCCGGAGTGCGACGGCTCGCGGATACGGCATTTCATCGGACCAGCGATGCCCCGCCCTATCCAATCGACGATGCAGCTGTCCACCATGTTTTCGACGGAGGATGGATCTGGATTCTCCGCTTCGGAAACGGCATCACCAGCGCCGGTGTGGCAGCAACTGACCGGGTCGCGTCGGAGCTGAGGTTCGACGATGGAGCCGCGGCGTGGGAGCGCGGGCTGGAGCAGATTCCCGCGCTCCGGGAGCAATTCGCAACAGCACAAGCGGAGCGGCCTTTCACCCAGATTCCTCGGCTGAGCTTTCGATCGGGTGCGATCGCGGGGCCGCGATGGGCGCTTCTGCCCTCGGCCGCGGGCTTTGTCGATCCTTTATTGTCCACGGGGTTCCCCTTGGCGCTGCTGGGCATCGAGCGGATGGCGGCAACGCTGGAGCAGGATTGGGGAACTGCCGCGTTCGAGAGCAGCCTGCAGAATTACGCGGAGCAAACCGATCGGGAATTGCTGGCGACCTCCGGGCTGATCGCCGCCCTCTACACCACGATGAACAACTTCCCCGTATTCGTTGCGCTCTCACTGCTCTACTTCGCCGCAGCCAGCTACTCCGAGGCGGCACGCCGACTGGGGAAGCCGCATCTGGCCTCATCGTTTCTGCTGTGCGAGCATCCTGCATTCGGAACGGCGAGCGCTGGTCTGTTGGAGCGGGCGCAGCGTCCCATGACCAGGCCTGAATCGGCAGAATTGATCCGGGACATTCTCACGGCTATCGAACCATTCAATGTGGCGGGGCTCGGCCGCCCCGAACGGCGCAACTGGTATCCGGTGGAAACGAGCGATCTGCTGGATAACGCACACAAGCTGGAGGCTACGCGGCACGATGTGCTGGCCATGCTCGCGCGTTGCGGCTTCACCGCAGATTCAACCGTAGAATCCGGCTAAGTACGCGCTGCGGCCGGATTCATCATCGTGGGATGAGCCGCCGCACGCTTGCGCCTGGCATCGAGCCACATTTCGATGAACAAAGCCGCCGGTCCCACCCAGCACAGAGCGTAGAGCGGCGCATAGATGCTGCTGTCGAGGCGCATGAAGAACTCCACCAGCGCAATCGCGAAAGCTACGATGCACTGCCCTGTGCGGGAGCGAACTGTGGTCTTCGGGTCGGTGATCATGAAGAAGATGAAGAGCTGATACATCGGCCCGGTAATGGGCGAAATTTCCGACTGCCACGGATCGCCGGTGATGTGCGCGCGGAGCAGCGACAGCACGATAAACGACACGACATAGACGGCAGTGATGTGGAAGCGGCGCGCCCGCCACAGGATCAGCGACCCGAGCACCCAGATCGCGATGAGCGCGGCGAAGTTGTTGCCCCACTGAATGCTGAGACCGGCGACAGCGTCGGAGGCCAGGAACAACATGGCGCAGATACCGAAGTTCGAGGGATTCCAGATATGCCGGCCATTGAAGCGCAGCGCATACTTCGATGTGATGGAGATGGCGGCACATAGGGCGTAGGTCCAGTACGCCGGCGAGCGGAGCAAGATGCCGACGCTGATGCCGGTGATGTAGGCGCTCGACGGGTGCGGCCATTTGCCGAGAAAGACACGGGCCAGAATCATCTCGCCGGCGATGCTGACTCCAATGGCGAGCAGGGTTTTTTGGTAGCTCTCCAGAATGCCGAACTGCAGATTGCCCACAAGCAGGATGAGGGTAATGAAGACGGGAGGCGTGAAGCGGCTGTCGAGAAGCTTCTTCCACAAAGCGGGCTGAGCAGGAGCGAGTTGGGGGGCGGAAGTGACCGACGCGTTCATTGAGGCTCCTTCACATGGTACAGATGGTTGGGTGTGAGGTGGTCCATGGTCTGCACGGTTCCCGAGGGCCAGCGAATGACGGCCTTCTCGATCTGCGGATCTTTGCCCAGCCCAAAGTGGAGGCGGCGATCGTCCTCGGAAACGAAGCCGTTGCCTCCGGAGATCGCCTGCACCTGCTTCAGGCCATTCCAGAAAAGCGTGACCTGCGCTCCGATCGCGCTGCGATTGCTTTTGGTCCCTTCCAGATCGAATTCGATCCAGGCGCGATCCGGAGCCACCACATCTTTATAGATCAGCAGCGGACCGGCCTGGTTAGCGACGACCGCGTCGAGGGCGCCAGTGTTCCATAAGTCGGCGAGCGCTACAGCGCGTCCATCGTGCCGATCGGTGACACCCACGGCCTGAGCCACATCCTCAAACTTGCCTGCGCCGTCGTTGATCCATACCTTCTTCTGCTGGTAGCCGGAAAGGCTGCGGCCATCGAACGCCGGCCAATGCGAGGCGTCGCTGATGATGGAGCTGTTGCCGCCGGCGACCTTGGAAAAGTCGTACCAGTAACTGCGGGTTCGCGATGCCGAGATGTATCCGTTCTCCAGAAAGAGGTCGAGATTGCCGTCGTTGTTGAAGTCGCCGAACTGCGCGCCAAAGCTCCATCCTCCAAGTTCCACACCGAGATCGCGCGCCATATTCTGATAATGCAGTCCATTGCCCTCCTGGGGCACCCAGAGGTTGTTGCCCTGAATGAGCACGCCCTCTTCGGAGATGTTCGAGACATAGATCGAGAACTTCCCCTGGTTGAAGACGTCACCCAAGGAGGCATTCATGCCGCTCTTGGGCGCGAAGCCAACGCCCGTCTCTGCGCCGGCCTCGTGAAAATGGCCGTGATCGTTGAGATAGAGTTCCGACACACCATAGTCGTTCGCAACAAATAAGTCCGGATAGCCGGTCCCCGAGAGATCGGCCGCAGCCGAGGCGAGCGCCCAGCGCCGACTGTTGATCCCCACTTTCGCGCTGACTTCTTCGAACCGGCCATTGCCCAGATTATGGAAGAGATATTTGCGGCCGCCGTTCTTCGCATACTCGAAGCTTTCGGGCATCATGCGAGTGCTCGCCAGACGCCATAAATTCACATTCTCCGGATAGTATCCGCCTACGAAAAGATCGAGCTTGCCGTCATTGTCATAATCGAGCCAGACCGCAGTATTGGCGTTTATCCAGGGAGGCAGGCCCGAATCCTCCGTCACGCGCGTGAATCCCTTCCCGGCATCGTTGTGAAACAGCTCCGGCTTGCCCCACTTGATGAGATAGAGATCTTCATAACCGTCGTTGTCATAGTCGCCCCATACCGCGCCCATCGAAACGCCGGTGCCAGGGCGATTAACATCGGCGATGCCCAGCTGCGCGGCGACATCGGTAAATGTCCCGTCGTGATTATTGCGGTAAAGATGATTCAGACTGCCCACGCCGCTGTTCGTCACGTAAATGTCGGGCCATCCGTCGCGGTCGTAATCCGCAATGGAAACCGACGCGCCCATCGACGCAACTTCCGGCATGATGCCCTTCAATTTGGGGTCGAGGAGGGGGGCTTCGTGAACGAAGTCGATCCCGGCCTGCTTCGATACTTCTTCGAAACAGAATCCGTAGCGTGCCAGGGCCGACTGGCAATCGGTGTGCACCGATACAGAGGACGCGCGCCCCGACGCAAACCGGCGCATGATGGCCGGCGTGGCGAGCATGCCGGCAAAAACAATGGTGACGACAATGCGTGCTGCGGAAATTCGCTTCATGGTTTCGAGGAGCCCTCGTTCTGCTTCCCTGGTGGATCGTTCAGGGTGTTGCGGAAAAGCTCTGGCGACACATACCGCGTTTGCCATGTCAGCCAGTCCTCGGGATGATGGCGGTAGACCCATTCCTCATCGAGTGGCGCGGGCGGAGTGTCGTACACGGTACGGGCGTGATAGGGGAGCGGCCCCACAGTGGCCGAGTCCGTAGAGTTAAAATCGCCGTCTTTGATCCATCCGTCGCCGGCAAGCACATAGTCGCGCACCCATCCTGCCGCGGGCGGAGCCGGAGCGGGGAAGCGCAGCGCGATCTCGTCGCCGGCATTCATGATCACGTATCGGTCATCGATTTTCTCGAGCAGCGGACGGACATCGCCGTAATGTGTGTAGAAGCCCTCGAGGTCGGGCCAAATCTGCGTCGTTGACGCGAGATGGTTATAGTCGGCAATCTCTGGCGACGATGCGTTTGCCTGATGGATCGTGGAGTATCCGCGATAATGCAGATCGGCGAGGGAGGGTTGGATGCGGGCGATGCGCAGGGTCGTTTCCGGCAACCCCCGCGCCCACTGGATTTGATCCCAGTAGATTTCAAGGTTCGTTCGCAGCCGGACTTTCCGGGGTGAGCCGCTCCGAAATACGCCGGTCAGATTGATGAGGCAAATCTTGTTGCGCCCCGCAGGAAATCCCAGGTTGGGGCGCGCGGTTACCCAGCCGCCGCGACCATCCGGAACTTCCATGCGCAGCGGCTCCGGCTGTTCATGATGGCCCTGGCTCATCGCCACGTTGATCGAGGAGTCAGATGGATGCAGCCAGCCGCGCGCTATCAGATAGAGCGGCCCATCCTGCGGAACATCGTTGCCGAGGTCGATTTCGACATAATGATCGCGTGTGACGCCCTGATACTGTCCGCGGCCAAACGTATCGAGATAACGGCCGTCGAGATCCCGCAGGATTTCCGTCACATCGTTGCCGTGATCATCGACAGCGTGGGCAATAGGATGCGGCGCATCGGTTGAGGTGATGGCTAGTTTCACGGGGGGAACACGAATCGTTCATCGGTGAAGATTTCCGTGCCCCGTGGATGATCCACCGTCATCAGCTCAAGCCAGTCGTAATAGTAGGTTTCCCAAAGCTCGCCGGTGATCCTCAGATCGTAAACGCCGTCACGCGGCGCCAGATCCTCTCGCGGAATCTTGAACCACTCCTCGGTCGTGGCAATGCGCGCTGAGCCAAGGTTATTGATGCGCAGGCCGATCGCCGACCCCCACGGGACGGTGTCTTTCACGAAGCGCATCTTCCTGCCGTCCCACGCAAACAGGAATGGGCACGAGCCCTTGAGTCTCTGCTGCGCAAGTCACCTGCTGGTCGGCGTGCAGAGCAAACTCCGCGTTCACGACACCGTTGGGCCAGAAAATGCGCGCGACATCGGTTTCGGTCCAGTCCCCGAGACCGAAGTGTTCCGCGGGACCGGCGATGGCCTGCGCCTGGAGGAGCAGCCCCGACCGAACCTGCACCACGCCGCCGACGCCGAATGAGTTGATGCGCTGGTCTCCTGTCGCCGTCACCGCTCGGGTGCGAATCACCTGCCAGTGATAATTCTTCGTGCCGTGATTCACGGCTTTCACCGGGCTCCCCTCCGCATCCAGACCGAGCAGGTCGAGGTGACCGGAGTTGTCCACGTCGGCGGCTGCGAAGACGCGCGCGGAACCGGCGGGCTGATCGAGCGGTGTGTAGCTGCCATCCTGATTTCCCAGCCAGACGAGCACTCCGCCGCTCGCCTGGGTAAGGAGGAGATCGACCGCGCCGTTGTTGTCCAAATCCGCCGTGAGCAGCCGGAGACTGCCGTTCAGCGCATTGGCTGCGTCGGGTACATGCGCGATCTCCGTCGTGCTCCAGCTGTCGTTGTCGTCAACGAGGCGCACAATGGCTCCATCGCCGCGGACGATGAGCAGATCGAGCCGGCCGCTGTGGCGTGTGTCAGCCGCGGCGATAGCTTTCGCAGTCCCGGCAAGCGCCGGCAAAGCCAGTTCGCGAAAATGACCGGCGCGTTCGTTGCGAAAGACGTGCAGCTTGCCGGCGCCGTCGAGGACAGTGAGATCGGGAACGCCATCGTTGTCAAGATCGGCCCAGACAAGCTGCTGGATGCCGGAAATTGATTCCCACGGCTGGATTGGGGTGAAGGTTCCGTCGCCGTTGTTGCGCAGCACGGTGGGCACTCCGCTGGGTGAACCCAGCACGACATCCAGATCGCCGTCGGCTTCAATGTCGAGGGCCCAGGCCCCTGTGTAATTGCCGTTGATCACCGATCCTGGCAGTTTTGTCCGCGTCGTGACGTCGGTAAATTCCTCCGGAGAATCCTGGCGCAGAAAACGCACGCCACCCGCCCCCGCGAGAACGAGATCGGTTTTGAAGTCGTAATTGAAATCCATCGGGACGATCGACTCCGGACCCGGCGGCGTCCGTTGCGGCCCCCCAGGAAAAGCAAACGACGGACCGCCGATCAGCTTGACGGTCTCAGCATTGGCGGTAATCAAGGTCGGAACCTGCGTGTCGTTCAGCAGGACGGCGCCAATCCAGTCCCATTTCTGCTTTTGCGGGTCAGGCAGGGGCTCGGAGATGAAGCGCATGGCCGTATCCGCGAGCGCCGGGCGCGAAGACGGGGACGGCAAGCGCAGAAAATCCTGGAATGGCTGCGCCTCCTCGCCCGGCTGCGCTCGAATCACGGCGAGACTCTGCCGGAAACTCGGCGCCTGCATGAGGACGTTGCGGAGAAACACGCTGCGCAGAGCAGCGGTAGCGGGTGCCGTGGTGGCGGCGCTCTGCAAAGCGGCGAGCTGTTGCTGCGCCATGGCCGGCCAGCCTGCCGACTGCGCCGCAATGCGGTCCACCGCCGAACGCAGCGTCGATGTGTCGCCGCGCTTCGCGGCAATCCGGCTCAGTTCCAGCAGCGCGGGCAGATTGCCGGGGCGAGCGGCCAGAATTTGCTCGATGAGCTGCTGAAACTCCACCTCACTGCCCTGCCCTCCCTGGCGCTCAATCTCGAGCGCGAGCTGGTACAGAGCGCGCACGTTCCCGGGATCCCGGCGCACCGCCTCTCTAAAGTCGGCGATTGCGGCTGCGGAATTTCCGCGCGTGCTTTCGAGGGTGCCCAGGTCGGCGTCGATAGTTCCGTTATGCGGGAGGAGAGAGTGCGCCCGGTCGAGACGCTGCTTTGCCTGGTCGAAGTTGCGCTGGCGTAACGCCAGAATGCCCCAGTCAGCCCAGGCTGCCGGCTCGCCCGGAGCCAGTTCGGTCGCCTGCGCAAACGAGCTTTCGGCGCGCACGTCGTTGCCCACTTCCATGGCGGCCAGGCCCACATAAAACGCCTGAACGAATCGAGCATACTCCGCCGTTTTCGGCTTCGGCAGGCCCGAGCGGCAGCCGGACAGAACGCACGAAGAACCCGCCAGCAGCGCAGCGGCAAGCCAACGCTGGGCCACACGCGGGGTGCGCAACCGCCGGTCCCCTGAAAGATGAAAAACGCCGCTATCGGAGTGAGAATGCAAGGCCACTCCCACGTTACTCAACTCCTGCATGGACTGTCTTCCACCTTTCGATGGGGACGATCTCCGTCGTTTCCAATAGATCATACGCATGCGCCAGGAACCGCAGCGGGTCGAAGAAAGGGGGCAAGAGGCCGACTTGTGGGTACCCGATCCAGATTCGGTGATCAACTCGGAGATTGGCATCCCCACCGGGCCGCGAATCCCGGCACCCGGCCAGCGAGCGCCGGAAAGCGCCATTCTGAGATTTTCACGAAGGGTTCCACCCTCTTTCGCAGCCCGCTCTCAGCTTCCGGCTGCCTATGACATTCCGTCGCCAACCTGGCCAGATACAGCGGGAATGTTCCTGGGGCTCGATGCGGTGATCGAGAACGAGTCAGAGAAAACTGTAAAGGACCCTTGACAATATCTTGCTGGTCGATGTATGGTTTACTTGTCTTTATGTAAAGGAGGCTAATCATGTGGTGCATTTCGAATCCTGCGCAGAGCAGGTATGTGGTGCGGATGTTTGTGGCGGCGCTGTTGTGCGTGGTGTTTTCGTCGCTGGCTGCGGTTGGGTTTAAGTTCTGGCATCTGACGGGCGTGGTGGCGTGGGTGGTGGCCGCCGTGTCGGCCCTGCCGATTGTGGGGGCGTTGATTTGGACGGGGGCTTACCTCAACGAGGAGAAGGATGAGTTCCAGCGAAATCTGTTTATTCAGGCAATCCTTGGCGGGATCGCGATGACGCTGGCGACGACCACCATCTGGAGCTATCTGGAAGACTTTGTGCACGCGCCCCATTTGCGGCTGGTGTGGATCTATC
>CAWHOU010000003.1:0-24673 GCA_963831055.1 uncultured Acidobacteriaceae bacterium
TCCGATCCTGGTGAGGGCGTCTCATTCCCGGCAGAAAGAAGTCTGAGAAAGGGAACTCAGGGCAATAGCTCCGCCGGACGTGCTGAAGTGGACTTGCGCATCGTCGCTGCGGAGCGTACACGGAGGGAACAAGTGGGCTGGAGGCGCGTCATTTCCAGAGGCAAGACCCAAAAGGGGCAGGTCCTGCCTCGTTCGTGTGACTGTGGTGGGTAATCCACTGACGTACGCTCAAGTAACCCTCTTGTGCGGTCAGAAGTACCTGTAGGAAGATCAAATGGTAATCTCACCGCGCAAAGCGTTCCGGATGGAAAAGAGTTTTTCGTTTTGCGCGCATGGTTTGCGATTTGAGCCGAAACTCAAATCTTCCACCAGTCATCAAAGTGCACTGCAGCAATTCCGTGAAACTGGTTCGCAACTTCTTTTTGCAGGCGATGTTGGAGAGATAGGGCAATGGCAACTGACAATTCAGTAAAGCGCGGAACGTTCGGGCTTCTCCCTGAGCCGAAAAGCCACATCGGCTCGTTCGGGATCAGTATGGTGATCAACGTCACGATAGCGGCGTCACTGCTCTGTGACGGTCGCGCAGTCCACCAGGTGCAGGAACACCGCTACGAAAAGACGAAGCTGAAATTGCCGGTTGAGCAGCCCTAAGCCGTATGTTCCGCAAGTGCCCAGAGTCAAGATCATTCCTCCTCCGCCGGTAGCCAAACTGGAGCAACCCAAGATCGAGATGCCGAAGCCGCTCCCGCCGCCGCCGAAGGTCGCGGAGATCAAATTGCCGACGCCGATTATGCCGAAGATCGAAGCGGCGGCTCCGAAGAGGTTCACGCCGCCACCACAGCCGAAGGTGGGACTCTTCAAGAGCGAGTCGCCAACTGCGGTTGCGAACAACATGGCTGCGCCCACCCCGAAGACGGGAGGGTTTGGCGATCCGATGGCGAAAAGCCGAATCCTAACGCCACACGGACGGCGACAATGGCGCAGTGGGAGCCCCGAATGCGGCGCCCGGCGTGGGCGCTACGGGAGCGGGCGCTGCGCGCAGGGATCGGTGCGTGGCGTGGATTTTGGGTCGGGCGTGGCGAATGGCGTGCCTGGTGGCAAAGACAGAGGAGCGGTTGCCTCGGGAGGGTTCAGCAACGGAGTGATTGGCGAAAGTGGCCAGGCAGGAAGCCATGGGACCGTGGCGAAGGGCAGCTTCGGAGATAATCTGTACGGATCGGCTCCGGCGCCGGCGGCGCGGCCGCAGGAACCGGTGGAAACGCCGATCGGTGCTGGCCAAGCCCTTGCCGACATACACTTCGGAAGCGCGGCAGCTGAAGATCGAAGGCGATGTGACGCTGCAGGTGCGCTTCTCAGCGTCGGGACAGGTGGAAGTTCTGCGCGTGATCAGCGGCCTGGGGCATGGGCTGGATGAGCAGGCCAAGATTGCGGCGGAGCGCATTCAGTTCAAGCCGGCTACAAAGGACGGCCGGGCGGTTCACCAGGTCAGCATTATTCATGTGACATTCCAGATGGCATAGAAGGGCTGGCTGCGAGCCAGGGCGTTTTCTGATTTCGCGGCCACGGCTTACATATTCAGGCATAAGAGAGTCAGGAGTTCATAATGCATCGCAATATTTTGATCCTGTGCATGGCAGTGCTGCTGGGCGTACCGGCGTCCCAGGCAAAGAAAGAACCGAAAGATCTGGCTCCGGCGCCTTTGACTCCGCAGCAGCAGCGTTTGGTGCAACAGGCTATTGCGCGAGAGAAAGTGATTGTCAAGCAGATTCAGAAGAGTACACCGGTGGTGCAGTCCTACATTCAGGATGTACGGCCGGATCCCAAGCTGTATCAGGTTCCGGTTTCGGACCAGTACATGATTGGGCGCGTGGATTTCGGCAAGGCATTCACTGCCGACGAATATGCGCAGGCGCAGCGGAGCGAGAAAAGGCACGGCTGGCTGGCCGGATCGTTCAGTTTCATGTCGGATCTGACCAAGGCCTTCCATCTGGAAAATTCGCCGACCGGTTTCATGGCGATGATGTTCATCGATCCCACCGGCTTCGATCAGCAGCACTACGAATTCGGGTTTGTCCGGCGTGAATTTCTGGGAACGGTGCGGACGTGGGTCTTCGACGTGCGCCCTAAAGAGAAGGGCGCCGGCCGGTTCTTCGGACGCATCTGGGTCGAAGATCAGGACGGGAACGTGGTTCGCTTCAACGGAACCTACATCGGCAATGCGAACGATGAGGCGACACACTACTTCCATTTCGACAGCTGGCGGATGAATGTGCAGCCCGGCGTTTGGGCTCCGGCGGCGGTCTACATCGAAGACACGCTGCGGGATCCCGTGGCGCACGCACAGAGCTTCAAGGGACAGACGACCTACTGGGGCTACTCGCTGAAGCTGCCGACCCGCGAGTCGGACGCCGAATCGATGGAGATCGAGAACGCGCAGGACCAAAGCGACAACTCGGCCGACGTCAGCCCGCTGCAGGCGGAGCGGGAGTGGATTTCGCAGGCTGAGCAGAACGTGCTGGACCGGCTGACGCAGGCCGGACTGGTGGCGCCTCCGAGCGACTTCGACAAAGGTCTCGAGCAGGTAACGACCAACATCGTCATCGGAAATAACCTGCAGTTGCCGAGCGATATTCACTGCCGGGTAATTCTGACGACTCCGCTGGAGTCGCTGGCGATCGGCAACACGATCCTGCTGAGCAAGGGCCTGGTGGACACTCTGCCGGACGAGCCCGCCCTGGCGGCAGTGATTTCGTTCCAGCTGGCGCACATTGTGACCGGTCACCATATCGATACGCGCTACGCGTTCAACGACCGCCTTCTGTTCCCGGATACTGCGACGTTCCGGCGCATCACGATGAACCACTCGACCCCGGACGATGAGGAAGCTGCAAAAAAAGCGGTAGATCTGTTCAACCACTCGATCTATCACGACAAGGCTTCCAGCGTGGGCCTTTTCTTCCAGCAGCTTGAGGCGCGGCAGAAAGCGCTTCCGGCTCTGTTCACGCCGCGGCTTGGCGATTCGCTGATGCGCGCGGACGGACAACCCTGGCTCATGGGTTTGACCCAGGGTGCGCCGAAACTCGATATGGACAACCTGACCCAGATCGCGGCACTGCCTCTGAACAGCCGGCTCAAGATCGATCCCTGGGACGACAAAGTGTTTACGCTGAATGTGAAGCCTGCACCGCTGCTCAACGCCCGGGACAAGATGCCGCTGGAGCTGACGCCGGTGTATTACCGGTTGCAGCGTTATCAGGAGGGAGTGCCGGCGGGAACGCCTGCCAATGCAACCCCCCCGGCGAACGTACCCTCGCCTCCTTCGGCTGATGCCGGAGGCCAGCAGCCATCGGCGAGCGCTCAGGCACAACCACAGGCACCACAGTAACGTGCGCTTTTTCTGGGGACAACGAGCGGTTCGTAATTATGAACCGCTCCACGCATCCCTTGTGAGTCAAACGGGTTTTAGCCAGTACGCGCTGGAATTTTAGCTGATCGCAAGTGTTCGACCGGAGATAGAACGTGGTTAAGAAATTCGGATTTCTCGCTTTTCTACTGTTGCCCCCCGCAATAGTCGCTCAGAGTACCCCGGCTGCGACTGGCGGCGAGGCTTCGATCTCGGCTGGGGTCGAGATGTCCATCTTTAACCCGGATTGGGACTGTTCGGGGCCCTCTATCACCTGCCCCGCCGATCTAATCGGACCGACAGCCATTTTCGAATTCAACCTCCACAGGAAGTACGGCTTCGAAGGCGAGGCGCGCTGGCTGAACTTCCATGGGCCGGGGAACTTCAGCGAGCAGAATTATCTGATCGGTCCGCACTATCGGGTCGCACAGTTCCACCGCTTATCAGGCTGGGTCAAGGTCGACTTCGGCGGCGGCTGGATTCAGACGCCCTATTACCCCGCAGCAGGCAGCTTGAAGGGGAGCTATTTCGTGCTCGCTCCCGGGGGTACGCTCGATTACCGCCTGACACACAAACTTACGATCCGCGGCGATTATGAATATCAGTTTTGGCCCTCGTTTGCCGGGCCGCCGACCTACAACAGCACGACCGGCCAGGTGAATCCGAATAACAGTGGGCTGACGCCCAACGGCTTCAGCGTCGGCGTGATGTACAGGATACTTGGACCCTAACCACTGCAAACCGCGCAAAAATGTAAAGGCCGGGCGCCGTGAGCTCGGACTTTACTGCGTAAGGCTAGCTGAGGCCGATTAACGCGATTGGCCCCGCGCTACGTTTCGTGGCGGGGTGGAAGCCGGAGGCACGGGGCCAATTCCCCCCTTTTCCTCGTTTGCAGAGCTAAGCTACACCCGGTATCTGTAGCTCCTCTTTCCTGGAACTGAGTGAATTCCTCCGTCGCCCCCACAGTGTTAAAAGCCCCGTCGCTGTTCCGCTGGCGTTTGGCTGGTTCTCTACTTCTCTCCCCACTTCAGCTTCGAGCGCAATACATCGAAAAATCCATTCTCCCCCAGCCGGATCAGCTTCACCGAGTAATCCGAGCGGAGGCAGCGCAATTCGTCTCCCAGGCGCAGCTGAATCGCCTCCTGCCCATCCACCGTCAGGAAAGTCTGGTCCGGTATACCCTCGATGCGCACCAGTACTCGCGAACCCCCGGGCAATACCATCGGCCGCAGTGTCAGCTGATGAGGACAGATCGGCGTAACAATCAGTGCATCGACCTTCGGAACCAGTACCGGCCCTCCCGCCGCCAGCGAATAAGCAGTCGATCCCGTCGGCGTCGAAACAATTACTCCATCCGCCCTAAAAGTTGCGGCCAGCTGGTCGTCCACTTCCACTACGAAATGCCCCATGCGCGCGATCGCGCCCTTCGCGGCCACCACATCGTTCAGAGCCTCGTACGCGCAATTCAGCCTTCCGTCACGCCAAAGCTCGCTGTGCAGCATCGCTCGGGACTCAATGCAGCAGGCGCCCTGGTTCCAGGCCTCCAGATGCGTGTAAATATCTCCGAGCCGAACCTCGGTCAGAAAGCCCAGAGCCCCCAGATTGACGCTCAGAATCGGAACCCCGCTGCGCGCGAACACTCGCGCCGCCGCCAGCAGCGTCCCATCCCCGCCCAGCACGATCACTAGCTCCGGGTTCAGCGAGGAGAGCTCCGGACGCGGGTGCACCTGCTCGTCGGTCACGTAGTTCGCACTCACCGGATCGAGCAGCGGCTCGTGGCCGTGCGCCTTCAGCCACAGCACAAGCTCCGGCAGCAGCTGCCGAAGCTCATCCTTTTGCGGTTTCGAGATAATCGCGACACGTGGCATGTGCTTTAGTGTAATGCCCGATGCGCTGTCGGGATTCAGCTCATGGTCGCATCTGAATTCGCGATGCTATACTTGCCCTGAATTCCTACGATCTCGTCCGCTATGGTGTGACGAGCCGCAAAAATCAGCCCCGGCGGCTCGGTTCGCTCGGTTTGCATTCAGAACCATGGGAGAGATTTCCTTGAGCCAGTTGTCCGTTCAGCAGGCGGCGCCAGAAGTGTCGCCTCGGCCGCTGTGCGTCGATCTGGATGGCACTCTGGTCAAGAGCGACACGCTGATGGACTCTCTTCTGCTGCTGGTGCGCACGCGGCCCCTGGACGCGTTGCGGTTCCCCTTCTGGCTCTTGCGCGGCAAGGCGGCGGTTAAGGAAGAAGTCGGGGCGCGGGTCTCGCTCGATGTGAGGCACCTCCCTTACAACCGCTCAGTGCTTGAGTTTCTGGAAATCCAGCGAGGCGAAGGCCGCAAACTATATTTGACCACCGGTGCCGACCGGCAACTCGCCGAACGCGTTGCCGCCCACCTCGGCCTCTTCCTGGGCGTGCTCGCCAGCGACGGCAAAACCAATCTGACGGCGGCCAACAAGCTCGATGGGCTGCGCAGGACTTTTGGCGAAGAAGGGTACGACTACATCGGCAACGCGGCTCCCGATCTTCCGCTGCTCCAGCACGCCGGGACGGCGATGATTGCAAATCCGGCGCCTGCATTGCGTTCCCGGCTGCGCTCCCGCGGCGTCACGGTGGAGCGGCAGTTCGACGACCGGGCCGCGCCCGCAAAGGCTATCCTCACAGCGATTCGCCTGCACCAGTGGGCCAAGAACCTGCTGATTTTTGTGCCCATGCTGCTGGCGCACGTCCTGCAGGCGAGTGCATTCGGGGCCGCTGCCATCGCATTCGTCAGCTTCAGCCTGTGCGCTTCGTCTACCTACATCGCCAACGACCTGCTCGACATCGAATCGGACCGACGCCACGCGAAGAAGCGCGAAAGGCCTTTTGCGTCGGGCGATCTGCCGGTGACCGTCGGCATCGCTATCAGCGCGGCTTTCCTGGCAGGCTCGGTTGCCATCGCAGCCGCGTTTCTTCCTCTCGCGTTTCGGCTGTGGCTATTTCTCTACCTCGTGGCGACCTTGTCTTATTCGCTTGTTCTCAAGCGCGTCGTGCTGGTGGATGTGATTCTGCTTTCCGGGCTCTACACTGTGCGTTTGATTGCCGGCGCGGCGGCGACAGGAGTGGAAATCTCTCCATGGCTGGGGGCTTTTTCCCTGTTCCTGTTTCTGAGCCTGGCCATGGTCAAGCGCTTCAGCGAACTGCAGAATACCCGGGCGCAAGGGCAGGTTCCGGCCAACGGCCGTGGCTACCTGCTCGGCGACATCGAGCAGCTGCGCAGTTTCGGCACCTCCAGCGCCTACGCCGCAGTGGTTGTCTTTTCGTTTTATATCGGCGCACACGAGATCAGCAGTCTTTACCGGCATCCCGCGCGGCTATGGCTGGTCACGCCCCTGATGATCTTCTGGCTAAGCCGCGTCTGGCTGCTGGCTTCGCGCGGGCAGCTTGATGAGGACCCCGTGATTTTTGCCGTGACCGATCGCCTGAGCCTGTTCACCGGCGCAGCCGTCGCGGTGATTGCTGTGCTTGCAGCCTGGTAAGGTAAAGGAATGGGCCTCATGTCGGAAGCGACTCCGGAACAACCTCCACAGTTTGAATCCTGGGGACGATATCCGAAATTTCGGGCGGAGGTTGTTCCGCTCCATTGGGCGACGGACTTTCCTTTGCGGCAGCCGCCCGCTACCAAACAGTTGCCAGTGGGACTGGGCCGCAGCTACGGCGACGTTTGCCTGCTCGAAAACGGCACGCTACTCCAAACGGTCGGCATGGATCGGCTGTTGCATTTCGACGCGGCATCGGGCATGCTGCGCTGCGAGGCGGGCGTCTCTCTGCAACAGATCCTCGATTTCGCGGTGCCCCGCGGCTTCTTCCTCCCGGTTACGCCGGGAACGAAATATGTAACCGTGGGTGGCGCAATTGCCAACGACATCCATGGCAAGAACCACCATGTGGCCGGCACGTTTGGACGCCATGTGCTTCGTTTCGAGCTCGTGCGCTCCAACGGGACCCGGATGGTGTGCAGCCCCATCGAAAACCCGGAGTGGTTTGCCGCCACCATTGGCGGAATGGGGCTCACCGGCCTGATGACCTGGGCGGAGATTCATCTTCGCCCCATCGTTTCGCGGAAAATCGATTATCGCGGCAACAAATTTCATGGCATCGATGAATTCTTTGCCTTGTCTCAGGCCGCCACCAGCGAGTACACAGTCGCGTGGATCGATTGCGTCTCGATGGGCCGCAATTTTGCGCGCGGGATTTTCATGCAGGGCGACCACTCCGAGACTCCCGGACCTCTGACCAGGAGCAGGGACCCTAAGCTGATGTTCCCTTTCGATCTGCCCGAAATTGCCCTCAACCGATTTTCCATGGCCGCTTTCAACTCGCTCTACTTTCACAAGCAGCTGGGCAAGCAGAAGGTGGGCCCGATGGACTATGAGCCGTTCTTCTATCCTCTGGATGCTGTCCTTCACTGGAATCGGATGTATGGGAAACAAGGGCTGCTGCAGTTCCAAAACGTGCTGCCCCACGAGAGCGGCCGCGAAGGGATGCTCGAAATTCTGAAGGCCATTACGAAATCCGGACTCGCTTCGTTTCTGGCGGTCATCAAGTTTTTCGGCGACGTTCCGTCCGTCGGCATGATGTCTTTCCCCACGCCCGGCGTGATGTTGGCCCTGGATTTTCCCATTCGCCGCGAAGTCAGTTTCGATCTGGTCGACCGCCTGGCGCGCATCACCCTCGAGCACGGCGGCCGCATGTATTCTGCCAAGGACGCGCGCATGACGGCGGAGCAGTATCAGGCTTTCTATCCGCAGTGGCAGGAGTTCGCGCGTTTCGTGGATCCCGGATTTGATTCAGCCTTCTGGCAGCGAGTAACAGGACGGAGGCCTCTCGATGACTAAGCAGGCCGCGGCGCCGAAGCGTGTGCTGGCGCTGGGCGCGACCTCGGCCATCGCCGAAGCCACGCTGCGCCCGCTGTCAGAGCAGCGCGCGAGTTTCTTTCTGGTCGGCAGGAATCCGTCAAAGCTGGCCGCGGTGCGCGACGATCTGCTGACGCGCGGAGCCGGTGCGGCCGCCACCTGCGTCATCGATCTGGACGACACGGGTTTGCACCCGGCTATGCTTGCCCAGGCGGTTGGGACGCTGGGCGGAATCGACTTGGCTCTGGTAGCGCACGGCGTGCTGGGCGATCAAACCGAAGCCGAGAAGGACTATGCGGTAGCTGAGGCAATCCTCCGCACCAATTTCCTCTCGTCGGTTTCACTCGTGACCTGGCTGGCGAATTATTTTGAGGCCGAGCATCGAGGAACGATCGCCGTTGTTTCTTCGGTGGCCGGCGATCGCGGTCGCAAAAGCAACTACGTCTACGGAGCCTCGAAGGGGGGACTCAACGTGTTCCTCGACGGCGTGCGCAATCGCATCGATCGAGCCGGCGTGCAGGTGCTCACCATCAAGCCGGGTTTTGTGGCCACCCCGATGACGGCCCACCTGCCGAAGAATGGGCTCTTCGCCGAGCCCGGACAGGTCGCGCGCCACATTCTGCGTGCCATTGAGAAAGGCAAGGACGTGGCCTACGTTCCGCCATTCTGGGGGGTGATCATGTTCATCGTCCGCAGCGTTCCGCAGCGCATTTTCAAGAGGATGAATATGTAACCGCGACGCGTCCCGCTGAGCGAAATCTGAATCGGCTCCAGGGCCGCCAACATCTCAAATGTGCAGGGAAGGCCGGCTGCGATTAGTCTTTTTCCGGAGGCGGATCGTCTCCATCAGTGTAAAGCTGCTGTCAGGTACCAATTCCCTCCAAACAGGCAGAAGATGAATCAAACAGGAGAGATGAATACTGTTATAAGCGGCATTTGTGTCCCCCATCCGCTCAAACGAACTTGTCTCCGGAATCCCGCATCCCGGTACCGAGCGACCCGGAAAGCGGCAGGAGAAACTGAAGCGTTATGTGGATAGTCCGCCTCGCGCTGCGACGGCCCTACACCTTTGCCGTAGTCGCGCTGCTCTTGATGATTCTGGGTCCGCTGGCCATCGTGAATATGCCGGTTGACATTTTTCCGAACATCAACATCCCCGTTGTGACGATGCTCTGGAACTACGCGGGCTTCTCGCCGGAACAGATGGCGAGTCGCATCGTCACGCTCAGTGAGCGCTCACTCACCACCACCGTGAATGACATCGAGCACACCGAGTCGAACTCGCTGAACGGCATCGCGGTGCAGAAGATTTACTTTCAACCCGGCGTGAATATTGCCAATGCTGTGGCTCAGGTCACGGCCATCGCGCAGACGCAGCTTCGGCAGTTGCCGCCCGGAACCACACCTCCCCTGGTCATCCAGTACAACGCCTCCAGTGTCCCTATCGTTCAGCTGGGACTTTCCGGGCAGGGCCTTTCGGAGATGCAGCTGAACGATCTGGCCATGAACTTCATCCGCACCCAGCTCGTTACTGTGCCTGGCGCGGGCATCCCGTATCCGTATGGCGGTAAACAACGACAAGTGCAGGTGGATCTCAACCTTCCTGCGCTGCAGTCGAAGGGGCTTTCGCCTGCCGATGTGGTGAACACGATCGGCGCGCAAAACATTATTCTGCCTGCCGGAACCATCAAGATCGGTCCCTTTGAATACGAGCTTGAAACCAACAGCGCACCGAGCACGATTCAGGCGCTGAACGATTTGCCGATTCGTCAGGTCAACGGGGCTATGGTTTACATCCATGACGTGGCCCACGTCCGCAACGGTTTTCCGCCGCAGACCAACATCGTGCGGGTCGATGGGCAGCGGGCCGCGCTTCTTTCCGTCATCAAGACCGGCGACGCTTCAACCCTTAACATCGTGAAAGGGATCCTCGCCAAGTCCGAGAGCTTGAAATCCCAGCTCCCCCCGCAGCTCAAGATCACGCCTCTCGCCGATCAATCCATCTTCGTGCGCGCCTCGATCGACGGCGTGGTGCATGAGGGCATCATCGCCGCCTGCCTGACTGCGATCATGATCCTGATCTTTCTCGGCAGCTGGCGCAGCACGCTTATCGTCGCCGTTTCCATCCCGCTGTCGATCCTCACTTCGCTGCTCACGCTGAGCGCGCTCGGCGAGACCATCAACATTATGACGCTCGGCGGTCTGGCCCTTGCCGTGGGCATTCTCGTCGACGACGCCACCGTCGAAATCGAGAACATCAATCGCAACCTCGAGCAGGGCAAGGCCATTGAGCAGGCCATTCTCGATGGCGCCGCACAGATTGCCGTTCCCGCGCTCGTCGCCACCATATCCATCTGCATCGTCTTCGTGCCGATGTTCTTACTCAGCGGCGTGGCGAAGTATCTTTTTGTTCCTCTCGCCGAAGCGGTGGTCTTCGCCATGCTCGCGTCGTACCTGCTCTCGCGCACCGTCGTGCCAACCATGGCGAAATATCTGCTTCGTGAGCACGATGTCCTGGAGGGCGAACAAAAACGGCAGAGCCGCAATCCCTTCACACGCTTTCAACTGGCCTTTGAAAGTCGCTTCGAGAAGTTCCGCCGCAGCTACCGGCGCGTTCTCGAACTGTGCATCGAGCACGCCGGCGTGTTCATCGTTGTCTTCTTCATGCTCACCATGGGATCGGCCGCGCTCCTTTATCCATTCCTCGGCGAGGACTTTTTCCCCACCGTTGACAGCGGCCAGTTCAAGCTCCACGTGCGGACGCGCACCGGCACCCGCATTGAGGATACGGCCGCGCTCTGCGATCGGATCGACAACACCATCCGCCAGGTGATTCCCCGGAAGGAGCTGGTCACGATCATCGACAATATCGGCCTGCCCTACTCGAGCATCAACCTGTCGTATTCGAACTCGGCGCCCGTGGGTCCAGCCGACGCAGACATCCAGGTCTCGCTCGCTGAGGATCACCATCCGACGGAGGATTACGTGGCGCGGCTCCGCGAAATCCTGCCGCAGCGTTTTCCCGGCACGGAGTTTTACACGCTGCCCGCGGACATGGTGACGCAGATCCTCAACTTCGGATTGCCGGCTCCCATCGATATTCAGATCGTCGGGCCCAACCAGACCGGCAATCGCGAATTCGCTGAAACATTGCTCAACCAGATCAAGTTTGTGCCGGGTACGGCGGACATGCGCATCCAGCAGCCCTTCGATAACCCCCGGCTGCAGGTGAATGTGAATCGCAGCGTGGCGCAGGGCGCGAGTCTAACCCAGCGCGACGTTGCCCAGAGCCTTCTGGTCGCCAGCAGCGGCAGTTTTCAGACCTCGCCTTCCTACTACCTTGACCCATCGAATGGCGTGGAATACAGCATCGCGGTGCAGGCGCCGCAGTATGTTCTGGATACGATGCAGGATCTGAGAAACATTCCCGTGACGTCGGGCAACGCCGCGGCAACCGGCTCGTCCGGACCGACTCCGTCGAACAGCACTTCCTATGGAGCGGGCATGCCGCCTTCACCTGGGCCTGTCGGTGGCCAGCCGATTCAAATACTCGGCAACGTCGCCGCCCTCTCTCCCGGCCAGGAGCCGGCGACCATTACGCATTACAACATCACGCCCGTCATCGATATTTACGGCAACGTCGTTGGCACCGATCTCGCCAGCGTAAGCAAGGGCATCCAGAAAATTGTCGACCAGCAGCAGTCGCATCTCCCGCGTGGATCGCGCATCGTCGTGCGCGGCCAGGTGCAGACCATGCGCACCTCGTTTGAGGGACTGCTGGGCGGCCTGGTCTTTTCGATCCTTCTCGTCTACCTGCTCATCGTCGTGAACTTCCAGTCGTGGCTCGATCCCTTCATCATCGTGACCGCCCTTCCCGCGGCCATATCCGGTATCGTGTGGTTCCTGTTTCTCACCCACACGCGGCTGAGCGTGCCCGCGCTGACCGGGGCGATCATGTGCATGGGCGTGGCTACCTCAAACTCGATTCTGGTGATCAGTTTCGCGCGTGAGCAGCTTGAAGAGACTGTAGGCGACGCCCGGCTGTCTGCGCTGAACGCCGGTTTTGTGCGTTTCCGCCCGGTGCTGATGACCGCCCTCGCAATGATTCTCGGCATGATCCCCATGTCCCTCGGCCTCGGCTCCGGCGGCGAGCAGAACGCGCCTCTGGGCCGCGCCGTAATCGGCGGTCTGCTCTTCGCGACCGTATCGACCCTGTTCTTTGTTCCAACGATCTTCAGCGTGGTGCACGGGCGCCTCGAACGCCGCCGCCAGGAGCGCGAAGCCCGGCGCCACCCCAACAAGCAACAGCTTGTGACCGGGAGCTAACGTATGACCGATCCGAATCTTCGGCAGCCGAACCGCAAGCAGGACCAACCCGCGTCGGCCATTCACGGGAATGACAGTCATAGTCACGATCCGCAGGATGACCGTCCTCCCATTTCAGGGCGCAAGGCGATTTTCATCCTCATCGTCGTCGTCATTCTTGCGGCGCTTCTCGCCGTTGCTGGCATCATCCCGCGGCTGCACGCGAAAGACACGCTGAAGACGCGCACCGGCGATCTGGCGCTGGCCAACGTTCTGGTCGACAAGCCCCAGGAGGGCGCGCCCAGTCAGGAGATCGTTTTACCCGGCAACATGTTCGCTTATGTTGACTCGCCCATCTACGCGCGCACCGACGGCTACCTCGAAAAGTGGTACTTCGACATTGGCGCGCACGTGCGTAAAGGAGAATTGCTCGCCACCATCGCGAGCCCCGAAGTGGATCAACAGCTGGCCCAGGCGAAAGCCGACCTGGCCACAGCCGAGGCCACAGCCGGATACGCGAAACAGCAGGCCCAGCGCTATACGGATTTACTCGCCGCCAACGCCGTCGCCAGGCAGGATACCGAGAATTTCGTCACGCAACAGGCTTCGACGAATACGCAGGTGAAGTCTGCGCAGGCCAACGTGCAGCGCCTCGAAGAGCTGACCGGTTTTGAAAGGGTCTACGCTCCGTTCGACGGCGTTGTCACGGCGCGCGGCGTCGATGTAGGCACGCTGATCAATGCCGGCGCAGCGACCGGCGGGCACGAGATGTTTCACATGGACGACGAGCACATCATGCGCGTTTACGTGAATGTGCCACAGGTCGATTCGCCCTCCTGCACTCCAGGCACGCCTGCCGATCTGACCCTCGAGGAGTATCCCGGGCGCCGGTTTCACGGCAAAGTCATGCGCACCGCGCGAGCCATCGATCCGGCTTCACGCACGCTGCTCGTCGAAGTCGATGTGCCGAATGGCGACGGCTCGCTGGTGCCTGGAGCTTATACCGAGGTTCATTTCCAACTAAAGGTCGCGAAACAAACGCTGGTCTTGCCCGTCTCCACGTTGCTCTTCCGGCAGGAGGGACTGCGCGTGGTCACGGTGGTGCACAGCAACGACGGCGACGTTGCAAAGCTCGTGCCCATCGTTATCGGTCAGGACGATGGCCGTGTCGTGCAGGTAATCGAGGGCCTTGAGCCCGATGACGAAGTGGTCCGGAATCCTCCCGACTCTATTGTCGAAGGCGAAAGAGTGCGCGTCGTTTCTCCCAATGAAGGCGGCGTACAGGAGCACCGCCGCAACAGGAGAACGAGGGGGGACATGGACCGGAGGGTGGTGAATGATTCGCACTCGCTCCGGCGCGCTCACTGCGTTGTTCGCAGCGTCCGCGACCACGCTCATGCTGGCTGGCTGTACCGTGGGACCGAACTACCACCGTCCCACGACCGCGGATGCTCCCGCGTGGAAAGAGAATTCCGTACCACCGCCCAATCCTCCCAACGGAACCTGGAAGCAGGCGGAGCCGAGCGATGGCGAGTTGCGCGGACAATGGTGGGATCTCTATGGCGATCCGCAGCTCAGTGTGCTCGAAGCCAAAGTGGCTGTCTCCAACCAAACGCTGCGTGCTGCCATGGAGCAGTATTTCTCGGCGCGCGAGCAGGTTCGTGTGGCTCGCTCCCAATACTACCCGACGCTCGCGGCTGGGCCCTCGGTTGGGCGCACACGCGAGTCCTATGACTCTCCGAACACGGTAAAAGGGGTCACAAAGTACCAGTTCAACACCTACAGCATCGCCGGCCAGGCGCAGTGGGAGCCCGATCTTTGGGGCCAGGTGCGGCGCACGGTGGAGCAGGCGCGCGCCAACGCTCAGGCGTCGGCGGCCCTGCTCGCCAACGTTGAATTAAGCGTGCGCGCGGAGCTGGCAGCCGACTACTTCGAGATGCGCGGCCTCGATTCGCAGAAAGCGCTGCTGGATAATACTGTCGCCTCCTACGAAGACTATTTGAAACTGACACAGATACGTTTTAAGGGTGGGGTTGCCACGGAATCCGACGTCGCGCTGGCGCAGACGCAGTTGGAGACCACGCGGGCTCAGGAGATCGACGTGGGCATCGCCCGGGCGCAATATGAGCACGCCATTGCCACGCTGATTGGAACTCCGGCCTCCTCATTCGGCCTTGCGTCGATGCCGCTTGGCCAGCAGATTCCGCAAATCCCGGTTGGCTTGCCCTCGCAGTTGTTGGAGCGCCGGCCCGATATCGCCGCAGCCGAACGCCAGGCGGACGCGGCCAACGCTCAGATCGGGGTTGCCGTCGCCGCTTACTATCCCAACGTTTCGCTTAGCGGAACCGGCGGCTTTGGCAGCGGCAATCCCGGCACGTTAATCCAGGGTCCGAGCGAGATGTGGTCGCTGGGCGCATCCGCTGTCGAACTGCTCTTCGATGCCGGCCGGCGTCATGCAATCACCCAGCAGGCGCGCGACGCGTATGAGCAGCAGGTGGCCAATTACCGTCAGACCGTGCTGGCCGCCTTCCAGGACGTGGAAGACAACCTGGCGGCGATTCGCATCCTCGACCAGGAATCGGTGCAGCAGAATCTGGCTATCGAGGCATCCGAGCGGTCGCTGGCCATCAGCACCAATCGCTACAAGGGCGGCGTGACCACCTATCTCGAGGTGCTGACCGCGCAGGCAACACAGCTTTCCAACCAGCGGACGCAGGCCGATCTTGCCACGCGTCAGTTCGTCGCCAGCGTGCAGCTCATTCGCGCTCTTGGCGGCGGCTGGGATACGGGCCAACTGCCAAAATTGTAACTACGAGTGTGCTAATAATGCGAAGCTTGTAACAGTGATTGAGCTAATTAGCGGTCGGCTGGGTTACAAATTCCTGCGTAGCTGTCCCGCCCGCGACGCGATAGATCGCAAACTGCCGGTACGTTTGCCCGCGGAGCTCGAAGAGCAGGTCGGCGTTGCCGTTGCCCTGCGTATCCACGGCGTCGATGAGGCGCAGACGCGGCATGCCATCGAGGCCGGCGGCGGTCGTCACTTGTTTGAGCAGTACTTTCGGCTGCCCGTAGAAATCCGGTTGCGCAATGATCGTCACATATTTCGCAGGTGTACCCGTCGAGTGCGCGGAGAGAACCATCGTCGCGCCTCCGCCAAAACTCAGGCTATAAGCGCGAAAATCCTCATCGGCCAGGGCGGGGGGCGGAGGCGCAACGGGCTGATGCTGGCGACGCGCGCCGGTCGCTTTCTTCGTCGTACCGGCTGACGGGAGAGGCGCCGGTGGGGCGATCGCCTGCTCCGCAATCGTTTCCAGCGCAGCCTTCATCTTGTTCTCGTCGTCCGGATTCGCCCAGGAGTATGCCCACGAGAGCATGTCGCCCGTGCGGTCATCGGAAATCCCCGCTATCTGATTCATGTCCGGAGGCAGTCCGAAAAGCGCATCCGGCTTATCCAGCTTCGACTGGTCCACGGGAGCGATATATCCCAGGCGCGGGCGATCCGGGTCGATTGGTGGCTGGGACGTTGCAACCTCGCCCGAAGTATTCGACCTGCGATGAAACGTTGGCCGGTCAGGATCGACGTCGGGTGGGCTGTTGGAGGTCGAGCCGGAACCCGCGGTGGTCGATTCGCTCGCGCTTCGCGAGTGCAGTGTGGGACGGTCCGGGTCGACGGGCGGGGCGGTCTGGGTTCCGGCTGGCGAACCTGCTCCGGTGTCGGTCTTAGTTTGGTCATCCGCGGGACGATGCGCAAAATGCGGCTTGTCGGGATCGACGTCCTTCACTTCATAGGTATGTCCGACCTTTGCAGGCGGTGCTTTCGGTTTGGGTGGAGCGGGTGCCTCAAAACTGCCTACGCCGATCCACAGCCCAGCGAGGTCCTCCGCGTCTTTGATATTGAAAAAGCCCTTCGGCTTGCCCGCCGACTCCAGTTCGTATTGCGTGCCGGACAGCACCGCCAGTGGCGCCGGCTGCGCCAGATAGAGACCACCCGGCTGATACTGCGCGCCATCCCAAACCACAATCGGGACGAGCCGGCTCTCCTTGATTTTTCCCAGCTCTCCCGTGTACTCCAGAACCGCCGTCGCGCGCAGGTGCGTACCCGTCTGTTGCTTTTCCTCATTCACACGGCCTGGATACTGAGCGCACGCGGGCAGAGCGCACGCCGCCATCGCCGCGAATATCCAGGCGAAACATCCTGACCGAACCCGTAGCATAGTCCTCACTACTACCAGCGTGTTTCGTGTCTCCCAGGCGCGGACCTATACTTGAAACACGTCAGAAACAATCTTAACTGTGCGCGGCCGCGCGCCCGCCTCCAAACGATTGCTGAGGGAAAGAATGAAAATCAACGATAAAGTCGCCGATTTTGCTCTCCAGGATGACGAGGAAAAAACTGTCCATCTGAAGGATTTTGCCGGCAAGCCCGTCGTACTTTTCTTTTATCCGAAGGCCGACACGCCAGGATGCACGATAGAAGCGTGCGGTTTTCGCGATCAGTTCAGGAAGATTCAGAACACCGGTGCCGTGGTCCTCGGCATCTCCCGCGACACGCCGAAGGCGCAGAAGAAGTTTCGCGAAAAGTACGAGCTGCCTTATCCCCTCCTTGCTGATGTAGACGAAACGGTTTCGAAACAGTTTGACGTGCTGAAGGAAAAGAATATGTACGGCAAGAAAGTGATGGGCATCGAGCGCACCACATTCCTCATCGGCCCCGACCAGCGGCTGCTCAGGATCTTCCCCAAAGTCAAGCCCGAAGGCCACGCCGAGGAAGTCCTCGCGGCTCTGAAGGGGTCGCCGTCCAGTTAGATGGCGAAATCCCGCGTCCTGCCCCGCGATTTCTACCTGGACCCGCCCGACCACGTAGCGCGCGGACTGCTGGGCAAGCGTTTGGTGCGGCGGCTGGAAGGCGTGCGTCTGTCCGGCCGAATCGTCGAGGTGGAGGCATACTTCGGGTTCGGCGATCCTGCGGCACACACCTTTGCCGGCAAGACGCTGCGCAACGAGGTGCTCTTCGGACCTCCCGGCTTCGCGTACGTCTACTTCATTTACGGCATGCATTTCTGCCTCAACATCTCATGCGAGCCGGACGGGCAGGCCGGGGGGGTTCTGCTGCGGGCGCTGGAGCCGATGGAGGGCCTCAGGACCATGGCGCGCCTGCGGGGGCTGGCGTCCACCGCGAATCCCCGCCTTCTCGCCTCTGGCCCGGGGCGCCTCTGTCAGGCACTGGGCATCGAACGCGAAACGCACAACGGCATTGACGTCACGAACGCCCGGTCCGGACTCCACGTCGAAGACGACGGATATGAACCGGGTGAAATTGCGGCGCTCCCGAGGGTGGGCATCAGCAAGGCTGCCGATCGTCCCCTGCGCTTCACGATTGCAGGCAACCAGTTCGTCTCACGATGAATTCCTCGTAATCCCATCGATCCGTCTGCGGGAGTGACGATCTGGCTTGTGTAGCATCAATTACGAGCAGAAATTCAGCGCAGTCGATCCCCAATTCCCAGGAAGCCAGAAAATGCACTGCAAGTTTTTCCCTGCCGCCGTCTTCGTTCTTGCCATTGGCGCACAACCCCTCCTCAGCCAGCAGGGTCCGCCTTCGGACAGCTCCGGCGCATCCGCGCCGCAAAGCGACTCCGGGGCTCATGCGCGACGCCCATTGCCAAAACCAATAAACCTGAAGGTGCTGCCGAAGAATATCTCGGGTGAGGACCTGATCAAAATTATGCGTGGTTTTGCGGGCTCCCTTGGAGTGGAATGCAATTTCTGCCACGCGGTGAATCCGCAGACCCACAAGCTCGATTTTCCTTCCGACGCTAAGGACGACAAGACCATCGCGCGCACCATGATTGCGATGACCCACACCATTAACGAGCAATACATGTCGCAGGTTCACGACCCGGACGCGATGCCCGAGGACAAGCATGTCACCTGCGGCACCTGCCATCGCGGCCATTCTATGCCGGAGCATTTCGTTCCGCCGCCCGAGCACCACCATCCACCGGCGGGCGCGGCGCCGGCCGAGCCGCCGCAGTAGGCTCCTCAGCGCGCCGGAATCAGCACATTGTCGATCAGGCGCGCCGGACCCACGAATGCCGCAATCGCGACAAGCGCTCCTTTGTTGACGTCCGGCAAATCTTCGAGCGTGCCGGGGTCGACAATACGCAGGTAGTCGAGACGGATTTCGGGCTCTTCGGCCAGAACAGCCAGGCCCGCGTCAATCAGCGGCGCAGAATCGACCACTCCTGCGGCAACCCTGGCCTCGATATGCCGCAGCGCGCGGCTGAGGACGAGCGCTTGCTGTCTCTGCTCACGGGAAAGGTAGCGATTGCGCGAGCTCATCGCCAGGCCATCCGGTTCGCGCAGGGTGGGGCAAACCACCAGCTCCAGATTGAAGTTCAGATCGCGCACCATGCGCCGCAGCACCGCGACCTGGGCCGCATCTTTTTGTCCGAAGAAAGCCTTGTCGGGTTGGACGATGTTGAACAATTTCGCCACGATCGTCGCCACGCCGCGAAAATGCCCAGGGCGCGACGCGCCGTCCAGACGATCCGAGATTCCCTCGACCTCAACCACGGTGCTTGCGCCAGCCGGATACATCTCCGCCGCATCCGGCGCGAAAAGAATATCGACACCTTCCGCTTCGAGCAGCGCGGTATCCGCTTCGAATGTGCGCGGATACTTCGCGAAATCCTCCCCGGGAGCGAACTGCGTTGGGTTTACGAAAATCGTCGCCACCACAGCAGAGCGGGCCGCTTTCGCAGCCCGTATCAGGGAAAGATGGCCTGCGTGCAGAGCGCCCATGGTCGGCACGAGGCCGATCGAGCCCTGTTTCACGCGGAGAGCATCGATGGCCGTCCGCGCCTCGGCGATGGTTCTCACGATCTGCATGGGGCAGTTGGGATCGCTCAGCCTTTTGCGCGCAGGGCCGACCCTTCGAGGGCGGAAGCCACGTCCCTCGAAAGGTGATAGCTCTCGCCATCGCTGGGAAAAGCGCGCGCCTCGACGTCGCGGCGGTAGCCTTCTACAGCATTCCGAAACAGCGCCGCCGCGTCGCCGTATTGCCGCACGAATTTCGCGGGTGGAGTGAAGCTGAGGTTCACCAGATCGTGGAATACGAGAATCTGGCCATCGCAATCCGGCCCGGCTCCGATGCCAATGGTCGGGATTCCGACCTCCGCCGTGATGCGCGCCGCTGCTTCCCGCGGCATGCCTTCAAGCACCAGCGCCACTGCACCGGCCGACTCCAGCGTGTGCGCATCGTGCAGCAGCCCGGTGATCGCCGTTGCCGATTTACCCTGGACTTTGTACCCACCCATGCGGTGCACGGATTGCGGCGTGAGTCCCAGGTGCCCGATGACCGGAATCTCCGCAGAGGTGAGTCGCTCCACTAATTCCGCGCGATTAGCGCCGCCTTCAATCTTCACGGCCTGCGCGCCGCCTTCTTTCACAAAGCGGATGGCGTTTGCGAGGGCGCCCTCGATGCTCAGGTGATACGAACCCCACGGCATATCCGCCGCGACGATGGCCCTGCGCACGGCACGACGCACGGCGCGCGTGTGGTGCAGCATCTCGTCCACCGTGACCGGCAGGGTGCTTTCGTAGCCCATCACCACCATGGCCAGCGAATCGCCGACCAGGATCAGGTCGATGCCCGCCTCGTCGACGAGGCGAGCCGTGGCGTAGCCGTAAGCAGTCAGCGCGGTGATGGGCCTGCCCGTCTGCTTCTTTTCCTGGATTGTCTGGAAGGTGACCGGTACCGGCGCGGATGCCGGCTCATCGCGGAACTGCGTAACACTCATGTTGTCTCCAGTGCGGCTCCTCCCGCGTGCAGAGGATGCCACCCGAACCAACTACTGACGATACGCCTCACGGGCAGGGAAAACAAATCGCTCCGCTGCCCGGTAGTGGTGCCGTTTCATTTCCACAGGGCAGGCGGGATTCCAGAGGCAGCGGTAAACTCGGCCTATGGCATCCCGCAGGCTCCGCATGGTTAAGACTACCCCTGTCGTGGCGGGCGTGTGCGAACGGTGCGGCTCTGAATTTAGCGGCGCTGAGATGCAAGCGGCGTTCGTCGCGCACAAATGTAAACCGCTGGACGCCAGCCAGAACGCGCTACGGATCGTCCGTGAGGCGACTGAGAACAAGTAGCTACCCCTCTCCTAAGCGTTCCTGAATCGCCATGAAATGCTCGTACTTGAGCAGCACCGCGAGCGGCTTGTCGTTGTCCTGAATCACTAGTGTCTTATCCAGGTCGCGCAGTTGGGTCACGTTCAAGGCCCGTAGTTTGCTGATGCCGACGTGCTGGACGCTGGGATCAAGGTAGGGTATTGAAACTTGGTTTGCCTTCGCCATAAATTCTCCTATGCTGTTTTGAGTGCCTTCGCAAGAATCGCTGCGTCGATCCGCTGGATCGGCTTCTTCTCAGGAATCAGACCGCATAATTCCTCAATTGTCCAAACGTGATTGGTTAGGCCCGCTTCCATCGCGGGCGTCACGCGCAGCGTCTTGTGAATGCGGCAGAAGTTGTAATGCATAAAGTAGAGCGCGACCTGATGCTCATGGTTCGCCAGCTTCTTAGAGAAGCCATTGGTGAGCCGCGTGAACCGGCGCATCCCCATCCTCATCGAAAGATTTTGCCTTTCCACGAACGATGTGCTGATGTGCTTGGGATCGGGACTGCCCTGTAGAACCGCTGTGCGAATCCCAATGCATTCGCCGGGGCTGTACTTCGTGTCGAACGAATCATTGCCGTACAGTTTTATTAGCATCGCGTAGTCCACATCGCAGCCGAACGCACCTTCGACGGCCTCAGCGTACATCCTGAGTCCGTCCGTCGTGAGTTGAATCCGCGATGTGACACGCGACGCAACATCCTCCATAAACACCTTCGCCCAACGCGGGCCGCGCTGTCCTACCAAGTAGGAGATGATTAGTTTCGTGTCCGCGTCGATGGCCGTCCACGTCCATACGTCGCCCCAGCCAGCAGCTACTTGATCCTCGCTGGCGTTCTTCATTTTCGTGCCGACGAAGCTCCAAACTTCGTCACATTGAATGCGTTTTGAGCGGACGCCGCGCACATAGTCATCGTGAAACGCGGCACAGGCTTGGCCAGCATCTTCTAAGAGCCGCAGCACGGT
Organism: uncultured Acidobacteriaceae bacterium; assembly: GCA_963831055.1. Taxonomy (GTDB): domain Bacteria; phylum Acidobacteriota; class Terriglobia; order Terriglobales; family Acidobacteriaceae; genus Palsa-343. Next base: position 21,736 of record CAWHOU010000003.1, read on the forward strand.
ATGCTTGCCAACTCCCAGCATCCGGCAGGTCGCATTGATGGAATTTCCTTCGACTAGGGCTGATATGACTTGTGCGCGCCGGGTTGTGGAGAGTTGGTTCATTGCCGTATTCTGCCTTTATAATAGCAGGATAACGGCAAATGTCAAGCCATATATAGCCTAATATTAGGCTATAATTCTCTTTTGAAGAGGATGTAGACTACCTCGCAAACGAACAGTACACCAAGAAAGGCCAGAACTATGAGCATGTATTTCGCTTCCTTATCTCTTTTGGCGACTTCAGCTTCTCCTCCAGTCGATACAGTTCGCCAGTCACTCATAGACAGAAGCGACCGATGGTTCTTTTGGCTTGTTGTGTCGAGCATTGTTGTCGGCATTGGCGTCTGTCTGAGAAGCTCCAGAATCGACTATTGCCCTCAAGCGCTGGTTCCGCCACTGGCGTAGAGAGCCAGATGTTCCCCCAGAAGATGAGAGGAGCCTTGCGATTCCGGCTTCGTATCTAGGGCTACTCCTTGTAATTCTTGGCGTGGCAGGAGAAGGAATTTTCGAGGCACTTTCATCCAACGCGGAGACAACTCTCCGCGCCCACGACGAACAAGTCTTGGGCGACACGATTTCAAAGGCTGGTGACGCGGCTGATGCAGCAACGCGGGCGAACACGGCTGCAACCGGAGCCGAAACTAAGGCAAAAGCCGCAGGCGAAAAATCTGCCCAAGCCGAAAATTCCGCTGCAACTGCACTCGTAACGGCTCGTAACGCTAGACGGGAAGCGGACTCGTTCGAGGCGAAGATCGCATCTGCCGAAACGAAAGCGGCTGATGCCGAATCGCATCTCGCCGAATCGCTAGAGCGAGCAAATAGTGCTGAAAAAGAGTCGATTCGACTACGGGATATACTTGGCGGTTGGCAACTCGACGAGGATGCTAAGAAGCTATTTGCTATAGATACACAGGGCTTTCTAGGCACTCCATTTGACCTTGCGGTAAATCCTAACGAAGCATCATTCATGGAAGAACTAGACGGAATCCTTACCTCTCCCTCTGTTGGATGGGTGCGGCTCCCACCAAAAGACACATCCGGTACCGGAGTGACCATGTTGATTGATGGCAAAGCCTCCGTCCTTTTGACATCCGGAATTATGCTTGAGGTTGACCAAGACCAAGTAGACCCCTTGAAACCTGCGATCACAGCATTGGGGACGGCGCTCCGCGAAGAACTGCATCTCGACACCATAAATTTGCATCTGGTTCCACCGGGATCGTGGGGGAAAAGAATCCACATCATTATTGGGAAGAGACAGTAGCATCCCCGGCTAAGCAGATTGCCTGCCAAACGCTGACGCTGTGGAAATGAAACGGCACCACTACCCGCTGCCCGCTAAGGGAACCGCCCTACAGCCTCACAGTCTTCAAATATTCCCGGAACTGCGGTCCCAGATCGTCGCGTTTCAGAGCGAACTCCACCGTCGCCTTCAGCATGCCGAATTTGTCACCGGCATCGTGACGAACTCCCTCGAAACTGTAGCCGTAGACCTTCTCTGTCTCGAGCAGGCCCTTGATGCCGTCGGTCAGCTGCAGTTCGCCCCCCGCGCCCAGCGGCGTATGTTCGAGAAGGTCGAAGATCTTCGGAGTCAAAATGTAACGGCCGATGATCGCATTCTTCGAGGGCGCGTCCGCGGGTTTGGGCTTCTCCACCAGGCCCGAAACGTCGAACAGCCTGGGCTTGCCAGGGACAGGCTTTCCGTCAAGGACTCCGTAGGCGGAAATCGACGGACCTTCGATCACCTGGGTGGCCACGATCGACGATTGCACGTCCTCGAAGGCATCCATCATCTGCTTCAGGCATGGGGTGGGTGCATCGATCACATCGTCGGGCAGGATGACGGCAAATGGTTCATCGCCCACGAGGTCGCGCGCCATCAGCACGGCGTGGCCCAGCCCCATCGCTTCCTTCTGCCGGACATAGGAAAGCCGCACCATGTGCGAAACCTGGCGGCTGAGGGCCAGAAGGTCGGTCTTCCCGCGCTTCTCCAGCGTGCACTCCAGTTCGTAGCTCACGTCGAAATGGTCTTCGATGGCCGATTTGCCGCGGCCGGTGACAATCACGATCTGGTCGCAGCCCGCGGCCAGCGCCTCCTCGACACCGTACTGGATGATCGGCTTATCGACCAGCGCGAGCATTTCCTTGGGAATGGATTTCGTGGCCGGCAAAAAGCGGGTGCCGAATCCCGCTGCCGGAAAAATCGCCTTGCGTACTCTGCTGTGTGCTGACATATCTCTACTCTAGATTCCTTCCTTGTATAGGCGTCTACCACGAACCGGGCATTTTACAGCGAGACCGGGGCAGGAAAACCTCATTTTCATCGAATTCAAGTATCCCATCCGCGGAAATTGGGTAATCCGGTCGTCCCCCTATACTGAAAACCATGTCCCGAACCGGCACTCGTTCTCAGTCGCTGCAGCGGCGCGCGGAAGGGCTCTTTCCTGGCGGAGTCAACTCTCCGGTGCGCGCCTTTCGTGCCGTCGGTGGCGAGCCTCCTTTCGTGGCGCGCGGCGACGGCGCATACCTGTGGGATGCGGACGGCAATCGCTTCATCGACTTTTTCGGCTCCTGGGGACCGATGATTCTCGGACACGCATTTCCGCCGGTCGTCGAGGCCATCCAGCAGGCTGCCGCCCGAAGCGTAAGCTTCGGAGCCTCCACCGAAGCCGAAGGCGATCTCGCCGAGCTTGTCCGCGCTGCGTATCCCTCTATTGAAAAGATGCGCTTCGTCAGCTCGGGCACCGAGGCCACCATGTCCGCGATCCGCGTCGCCCGTGCCTTCACCAATCGCAAGTACATCGTTAAATTCGAAGGCTGTTATCACGGCCATGCCGACGGCCTCCTCGTGAAGGCCGGATCGGGGGTGGCGACCTTCGGCATTCCCGGCTCAGCTGGC
>CAWHOU010000004.1:0-16096 GCA_963831055.1 uncultured Acidobacteriaceae bacterium
GTTGTTCCGGGAAGCGGCAGTTCTTATCTTCTCACCTGCCCGTTTTTCCCGCACCTCCAGGCTCGTCTCGCCCATCTTGCCTGCCCTCTGCGGCCCGGAACGATGAAGATCCTGGGGCAAGCAAAACCAGATTGCGTAAAACAGGAACGGACCTTGTTGAAGACTGGGCTCATTCAAAATCCCAACATCTCGAACGTCAACCCAACTCCAGCCCAGGCGATTCCCTTTTTCCCGAGTTTCCACCACTTATCCAAAGTAACGACGACTGATAACTCTCCATTTCCGCGTCAAACAACCTGGCATTTTTTCTCCAGGACTCCCATCTGAATCCCTGCCGACCGAACCCGCAAGGAGATTTACGATTTCAGACTCCCGTGAATCTCTTTCCGCGTCGCCAGGGGTCTGCCGCTGCACCTGGCCTGTTTTCAAAGGCCGCCGGGTATCCAAAGAAATCCTTTCTAAACTCTCCAGGAAACAACGAGGGAAGCACTCCACCACCCACCCCGTCGAAACAGAGGACATTACCATAGCGTCATGCCGCCTTCCGTCACGACCCTCCGCGTCCGCTACGCCGAAACCGACCAGATGGGCGTCGCCTACTACGCCAATTACTTCATCTGGTGCGAAATTGGACGCGTCGAACTTCTCCGCCAGCTCGGCTTCGACTACAAACAAATGGAGATCATGCACAACTGCCATCTCCCCGTCGTCGAAGCCTCCTGCCGTTACAAATCCCCTGCCCGCTACGACGACCTCATCACCATCGAAACCCGCATCTCCGGCCTGCGCACATCGGTCATCAAGTTCTCCTATCGCCTTTTCTGCTCCCGGGAAGGCGAATCCGAGCCGGTTCTGCTCGCCGACGCCGAAACTGTCCATGTCTCTGTCGACCGCGATATGCGGAAATGTCCACTGCCGGAGCCGTATCTCTCCGCCATCCGAGCCGCCTCGAAGATTGACAAAGACGACCGATCCGACCTGGATGACAGAGACTAATGCGCTGTAAAATCCAGTCTTGCGCTCCCCACCGCCCGCACCCCTTGCATCGGGACCAAACAGAACCGCTACCGGAGGATTATGAGACCAGCCACCTTTGCCCTGTCAGCCGCCCTGATCTGCCTGGCTATCGCCGGATGCGAGACCACCCGCACGAACAAGCTGCACGCTCACTTCGAAGCGGTCTCCGACATCACCACGACGCCGCATCCGGATGCCAAATACGCGTCCGTCTCGACGGGAATTCCCCCCGTTCCCGGCTCACCGACGGCGGCCGGACCCGACGGCACGCAGCCGTTCGACGACAGCGGAGCTCGCAAGAGTCCGGGCTCGGAAAAAGGCCACCCCATGGCTCCCCGCGAGCAGCCGAAAGACAAGTTCATCCGGCAATAGGCACCTACCTCCCTGTGGAGCCAACTGCATAGAGCGGCATCAGATGAAACTGCGCTGACGCCGGGATCGGCCCCGCCTCCGTCTGCGGACCCTCCCAGTAGAGTGCCGGACCGCCCCCCGCAGGCGCCGGCTCGTTCTCAATCCCCGGCTCCAGGTCGATCCGAATCCGATGCAACCCGGCTTTCAGCCCCGCGCTGATACGCACTGGCTGCACAGCGTCTCCAAAAGACCCGCAGACCTGAGTCCGCAACTCGGGACTCCGTGCGGCGGACAGATCGTCGACGGTGAGCGTTGCGCGGCGGCTCGTGAGCAGCGTGATGGTGTAACCGCCATCCGCCGGAATCAGCAGCCAACCATCCCAACCCGCAACCGGCGGCTTCGAACCAGTCTCGTGGTGTTCCACTCCTGCGACGCCCTCGACCCGCGGCACTACTCGGTTCGCCACCACCACCCCACGAGAAACCCACACCTCGTCATGAGGAGCGCGCGTCGCCCGCAGCAACACCCGAAACCGCCCCGACCCATCGAGCAGCGTGCCGTCGGCGTCAGGAAATACATGCTCAACATTGCTTCCAATGGCGGTCGTGCCATCCCCAAACAGCCACTGATACCGCCAGCCCGTCGCCGGTGTTACGACATGGAACCTGACCTTCTCACCCGGTCGAATCAAGCCCGGCGCGTAGTCGAACGAAGCATCCGTCAGCCCCGGCCCATAGACCGGCTCCGCCGCGCCGTCCTCCACCTCCAGCGGAATGTCGGCATCCCTGGTCGCGATCTTTCCTGTCACCCGCACTCCCTTGAAAACCACTCCAGCGACGTTCCCCTTGAGAACCGAAGGCACCATGCCCACGCCATCCATAGCGGATATGTTCGAGAACGTCACCCCTCGCACAGCAGGCTCCGGATAACGAATCTGCGTCAGCGAATAGAAGTCCTCCAGCCGAATGTTGCTGAACTCGAAATCCGTGTGCGCGCCCACCGCCGCCTCATCCGCCCACAGCTCAAAAAACGCAAACGGCACCACGCAGCCGCCAAACCCTGTATGGATCACGTCCAGATCGCGCATCACCACATGCGCCGAGCGAAACGTCTTCTTCGGCCAGGCCACGCGCACCGTATTCGAAATGCTGGTCGACGCCACCGTGTCTTCAATCGTGATATTCGTGACGTCGAGCCCCGGCAATCGCATCTCCTCGTCGGTGTAACCGTCCCAGTTGCCTTCCATGGCGAACACATCGTCCGACGCCCGGAAGAAGCAGTTTCGAACCGTCGTATCGCCTCCGCCCAGCCAGTCCATCCCATCCTGGTTCGCATCGCGGGCAAATCCGCCGATCACGTTGACGTTGTAAAAGCCGGTCTGGCGCGAGTCGCGCATCTGCACCTGCCAGGTCCGGCTGCGCACCACGCACGTGATCCCATCGATCTCGACATTCTGCGTCTGATCCATCACGATGCAGTGCCAGCCGCGCTTGTGCATCCAGCCTTCATCGCCCGCAGGATCCTGCGGCCCGTCGTAGACGATCATGCCGCGTCCCTGAACACGCACATCGTGCACCTGCCAAAGATTCAGCGAGCCAAAAACCACGGCCCCGGCGGCGAGATAAATCCTGTCTCCGCTATTTGCGTCGATGTCTTCGCGATGCACTCCCGGCCCGTAGTATCGAACGCCTTCCGTCTTCGCCGTGATCCTGGATTCATCCGGCGGGCTGCCGAGAAGAAAGAGCATGTCGGCATCGGCAAAATGATCGCCCGGGCGCGTGATCGAGAGCTTCACCGGGCCTGGAATGCGAAACGCGATCACCGCGCCGTTGCGCCGGGGCCGAATCCCAAACCGCATCGGCTGGACCTCGACTCCGCGATCCCAGTAGTGCAAATCCGCCGCGCGAATCGTGACCGTCGCCGGCCCATCGAGATCGAAATTCAGCAGGTAATAGCTGCTGGCCGCATGCACCACCGGCGACGAATGACCATTGATGGTGATGACAAAATAGTCGGTACGAACCTCATCCGGAATCGGCGCAATAGCAACGTGCGTCGCGGCGAAAGCGGGCGCACAGCATGCCAGCAACAACATCCCAGGCACAATTCGACGAATCATCGCCGCCATCGACACTCCTGTTGTCCCTTATCGGCGATTCGTCCGAGCATCATCAAGCGCTTCTATCTGTTCCCTGTTCCCTGTTCCCTGTTCCCTGTTCCCTGCTTCTTCACATCACCTCTGGCGCGCTGATCCCCAGCCAGCCCAGCGTCCGCACCAGCTCCCGCTGCGTCACCGCCGCCGTAGCCAGCAGCAGCGTCTTCCGCGCCGGATCTTCCTCACTCAAAATATGGTGCCGCCGGTAGAAGTTGCTGAAGTCCTGCGCCACCTGGAACGCATGCTTCGCCAGATACGCAGGCTCGGCGGTCTGAATGCACTGTTCGAGCAGCAGCGTTGTCTTCGCCGCCCGAAGCCATACCTCCCAGATACCCTCGCTGCCTTCCCCGCTCAGATACGGCGCGACGTCCACACCCTCGAGCGCGGCCAGCGCCTCCTCCGCCGTGATCGCCGCCTTGCGAAAGATGCTCCGCGTGCGCACCACGGCGTATTGAAGGTAGGGTCCGGTCTCACCCTCAAAACTCAGAGCGTCTTTGAAGTCGAAGGCGATTACAGAATTCCGCGTGTAGCGCAGCATGAAATACCGCAGCGCCCCCACAGCAATCGCCCTCGCCGTCCCCTCGCGTTCGTCCTCGCGCAGTTCCGGATGCCGGCTGCCAACCTCACCCCGCGTCGCCGCAATGAGTTTGTCAATTAGATCGTCGGCCTTCACGCCGAAACCCTTGCGTCCCGAAACCTCGATGAACGGCCGTGCCCGATCCTCCTCGGAAAGTTCGTATCCCAGATCGAGCGCGCACTGCGGGGTCAGCACAACCATGGCGTACGAAAAGTGCGTGAAATGCGCCGCCTGTTCCGTGTATCCGAGGCCCCGCAGGGCCTCAATCACGTTCGCCTGCGGATCGGCCTGCCGCGCATCGATCACGTTATAGATCGCCTGCGCTCCGCCGAAATGCGGATGATTGGCCACGCCCGTCTCCGCCGAAATCCAGCACCAACGTCCCGGGGCCCCCGGCATGCCCGGTGTTGGCGTGCTGGGGTGGTCATGATCCGCATACTCAAAAAATTTGCGATAAGCAAAATCCTTGCCCAGCAAACCAAACTTCCAAAGGTGATACGCGATGTCCTTACCCACGTATGTCACGGTCCCATTCGACCGCACGATGACCTTCGCATCCTCATCAGGACCCTGGCTTGAATCCTGGCCCTCCTCTTCAGCAGTGCTCTCGCCCTCTGTTCTGTTCCCTGTTCCCTGTTCCCTGCTCCCTGCCCTTTGCATCACCCAACACCCCTTGTTCTTGCCCTCCGTTTCGAAATACAAGACGCCCTTCGCCTTCAGTTGCTCGAAAGCCAGATCCCAGAAGTGCAAACGCAGAATTTCGCTCTCGCGCGGCAGCAAGTCATACTCAATCCCGAGCCGCAACATCGTTTCCAGGTGCCGCCGCAGAATCGCCGTCGAAACCAGCTCGGCGATTTTTGCTGTTTCATTGTTGCCAGCTTCAAGGGCGTGCAGCGTGTCGAGTCGCAGCTTCTTCCGCACCGCAGCCTCTTCCGGCGCCGCGCTGTACCAGGACGAAACCCGCGCATACAAATCCCAGCAATAAAAATCGATGCGCTCGCCATCATCGGCCAGCTCCGCCATCAACTCTTCAACGCCCACCAGCGTCAGCCCTTCAAGATGGGTAAGCCCCACCACCACATCCGCGACCTGCACGCCGGTGTTGTCGATGTAGTTCTGCACGTCAACCTTCTGCCCCGCCGCCTGCAGCAGCCGCACGAACGTGTCGCCCAGAATCGCGTTTCGCAAGTGCCCGACGTGGGCGGCTTTGTTGGGATTGATACTTGTGTGTTCGACCAGGGAGTGCAGCTTTTCAGCCGGATCCTCAGGCTCACCCGACCGCGCGAACTCCCGCGCAAACTCTGCGCGATCGAGCCGACCATTGATGTACCCTGCCCCAGCCACCTCAAACCCAGCAAAACCAGGCACAGCGTCGAGCGCCCCGACAATCTCCTCGGCAATCTTCCGCGGAGCCTTGCGCAGCTTGCGCGCCAGCTCGAAGGCAATCGGAGTGGCATACTCGCCAAAAGCAAGCTCCGGCGGCTGCTCCAGCACGATATTTTTAACATCGATCTGATACAGGCTGCGGAGCACCGCCCGAATCCGCTCGGCGAGCTCCGACTGTCGTCTCAAATACACGCGGGAATCACCAATTCGCTTTCGAGGAAAAGCTTGATTCTAGCAGCGCCCGCCCGCAAATCGGATCGCGGGGCACGAGGCGGCGCTATCATGAACACAGCCCGCATTGAGGTGAGCCGATGAGCACTACCCTGATCTCTGTCGACCAGTACCTGCACGGCATCTGGGAGCCGGATCGCGAGTACGTCAACGGCGAAGTCCTGGAGAGAAATATGGGCGAAAAAGACCACGGAAACTGGCAAGGCGCCCTGGTGCGCCTTCTGAGCGCCTGGCGCCAGAGCGCGAACGTTCAGGTCATCCCGGAACTGCGCATCCGCATCACGTCCGATCGCTACCGGATTCCGGATGTCACCGTCCTTGACCGCAACGCGCCCGACGAACAGGTCATCACACATCCCCCGCTCCTGTGCGTCGAAATCCTCTCCCCGGAAGACCGCATCGGCCGCATCGAAGACAAGATCGAAGAGTACTTGAGCATGGGTGTACGCGCCGTTTGGGTCATTGATCCGCGCCGGAGAATCGCCTATCAGTGCCAAGGGGCGAGCCTGCGCGACTGGAAGGCTGTCGAGACACTGGTCATTCCCGGGACCAGCATCGCCCTGCCCATGCAAACCATCCTGGCCGATCTTGACTGAAGGATCCCGTCCGCTAAGAAGCGGGCAGCTAAGAAGCGGTCAGCAACAACATGGCCAGCTGAGAACCGGCCAGCGAAGGGCCGCCCCCCTCGCTTCCATTAAGATGGAGAATCAGCATTCGCGGACGGCCTTCTGCTGGCCGCAATACCGCTGACCGGACTCCAGCTGACCGTTTTTCAGCTAGCCGCTTTTTAGCTCCTCTATGCCTGACAAGTTCTATCTCACCACCCCGATCTACTACGTTAACGCGCGCCCGCACATTGGCCACACCTACACCACCATCGTGGCGGATGCTGTCGCGCGCCGCAAGCGTTCCCTCGGCATCGACACCTGGTTCCTCACCGGCACCGACGAGCACGGCCAGAAGATCGAGCGCTCCGCGCAGGCCGCCAATTGCACCCCCCAGGAATTTGCCGACAAAGTTTCCGCCCAGTTCCGCGCGCTCTGGGACCGCATGGGCCTCACCTACGACGACTTCATCCGGACCACGGAGCCGCGCCACGTACGAGCCGTCCAAAAACTCTTCGCCCTCCTGCGCGACAACGGCTACATCTACAAAGGCTCCTACACCGGCCAGTACTGCGTCTTTGACGAGCTCTACGTCGAAGCCCCGCCCGGCGCGCCCTGCCCCGACTGCGGCCGCCCCACGGAAACCGTCAGCGAAGAAAACTATTTCTTCAAGCTCTCCGCTTTCGAGCGCCGCCTCCTCGAGTACTACGACGAGCACCCCGAATTCATCCGCCCCGAAACCCGCCGAAACGAAGTCATCGCCTTTGTGAAATCCGGCCTGCGCGACCTCTCCGTCAGCCGCACCAGCTTCAACTGGGGCGTCCCCGTGCCCGGCGATGCAAAGCACGTCATCTACGTTTGGCTCGACGCTCTCGCCAACTACATCACGGCTCTGGGATGGGGTTCGAGCGATCCCTCGAAATACGAAAAATTCTGGCCTGCCGACCTCCACTTCGTCGGCAAGGAGATCATTCGCTTCCACTGCGTCTACTGGCCTGCCTTCCTCCTCGGGGCAGGCCTCCCGCTCCCCGAATCCGTTCACGCCCACGGCTGGCTGCTCTTTGAAGAAAGCAAGATGTCCAAATCCCGCGGCAACATCGTCCGCGCTGAGACTATCCTCGAAGCCTTCGGCGCGCTCAAGCCCGATTTACCGAAATCCGAACAGGACCTCTTCGGCGCCGACGCGCTCCGCTACTTTCTCCTGCGAGAAATCGTCTTTGGCCAGGATGGCAGCTTCTCGTTCGACGCCCTCGTCCAGCGCTACAATTCCGACCTCGCCAACGGCTACGGCAATCTGGTCAGCCGCACGCTCTCGATGATCGGCCGCTACTTCGATGGAATTGTGCCCTATCCCGGGGCCTCCGGATCCGTCGCACAGTCGCACTCCTTCGCTGTCGACGTCCCTCGCGCCATCGCCTCGTTCGGCACATCCTTTGACGCGCTCGATTTTTCGCGCGCGCTCGAATCCGCCTGGGCTCTGGTCGCCGCCGTCGACGGCTATCTCACCGCCAACGCACCGTGGAAGCAACTCGAAGGCACGAGCGACGAGCAGCAACAAGCGCTCCGCGCGGACATCCTTTACACCGCCGCCGAAGCCATCCGCATCATCACCGCCCTCGTCTATCCCGTCATCCCCAGCGCCGCTGCCAACGTCTGGGCGCAGCTCGGGCTGGGCGACATCCACCAGGCCGATCTCAAGAATCTGCACTGGCGCGGACTTAAACCCGGAACCAAACTCGGCGAGCTTTCGCCCCTCTTCCCCCGTGCCGACAAGGAGACCATTACCCGTATGAACGAACTCGAGCAGAAAAACACTGCGCCGGTCGCCGCGACCGAGACGCCAGCCACGGCAGCGCCGGCCCCACCCGCAAAGCCCGAGCCACACATCTCGAAGCTCCACTCCCTCGCCGACGGTCTTGCCGTTGCCATCGCCGAATCCACCAACGAGACTGCCGCCATCGTGGGCCTCGAAACCACCCTCCGCGAATCCCTCGGTGGCAAAATCACGGCTCCGGCGGTTGAACCGGGCGCAACTTCAGGCGCTCAGGCACTGGCTCCGCCGCCCGCCAGCGACAAGATCACCATCGACGACTTCGCCAAAATCGAGCTCCGCGTTGCCCAGATCAAGGTCGCCGAGCGCGTCCCCAAAGCCGACAAGCTTCTCCGCCTCGAAGTCGACCTGGGCTACGAGACCCGCCAGATCCTCGCCGGTATCGCCGAGTCCTACACCCCCGAATCGCTGATCGGGCGCAAGGTCGTCATCGTCGCCAATCTAGCACCCCGCAAACTCCGTGGCCTCGAATCCAACGGAATGATCGTCGCCGCCTCCGTCGAGGGAGGCAAAGCAGTCCTCGCTGGCTTCATCGAGGACATCGAAATTGGCGCCCGGCTCAAGTAGAACCGCCGCAGGTCGATGCTATACGCGTATATCGGAGTGCTATGCTTGTATAGCGGAGGTTTTGTTTTATGCTCGCGATTCGCTTACCCGCCGACATCGAAAAGCGCCTCGACCAGCTCGCCAAACGCACCGGTCGCACGAAAACCTGGTACGTTCGAGAGGCTATCCTGAATCATCTCGAGGACCTGGAGGATGTGTACTTTGCCGACAAGGCACTGAAGGCGATCCGCGAAGGCCGCAGCAGAACCTATACTCAGGAAGAGGTTGAGCGCAGCCTTGGCCTGGACGATCACCTACTCGGAACCCGCAAAAAAGAGCCTCGCAAAAATGGACGTGCAACTCCGGTCGAGGCTAACGGAGTTCATGGGCGAGCGCGTCGCCAAACTCGAAAATCCGCGTAGCCTGGGCCAGCCTCTTCAGGGTTCAAAATTCGGCCAGTACTGGTGATACCGCGTCGGCGATTTCCGCATCGTTTGCGAAATTCAGGACAAGAAAGTGGTGGTCCTCGTTCTTCGAGTCGGCCACCGCCGCGAAATCTATCGATGATCGACTCCCACGCCCATCTCGACAGCGCCCGCTACGACGAAGATCGCGAAGCTCTCCTTAAACGTGCCTTCGCGGCCGGCGTTCGCGGAATCCTCTCCATCGGCATCGGCGAAGGCCCTGACACGATGCAACGCGCCCTCGAAATCAGCCGCGAATACACCGGCCGCCCTGCCACCCCGAAGATCTGGGCCAGCGCCGGCATCCATCCCCATGAAGCGCGGCTGGCCGACGATGCAGCTTACGCCAAACTCGATGGCCTCCTCGCCCAACCAGAAGTCCTGGCGTGCGGCGAGATCGGCCTCGACTACTTCTACGACCACTCCCCGCGCAACATCCAGAAAGCTGTCTTCACCCGCCAGATGGAAATCGCCGCCGCCCAAAAAAAGCCCATCATCATCCACTGCCGCCCCTCCGACAGCTCTACCGACGCATGGGACGACACCCTCACGCTGCTTCGCACAGAATGGTCCCGCACGAACCTCGGCGGCATCCTCCACTGCTTCACCGGCGAGATCCATCACGCGACCGAAGCCATCGACCTCGGCTTTCTGATCTCTTTCGCCGGCAATATCACCTTCCCCAAAGCGCAAGCCATCCGAGATGCAGCCGCCGCTATCCCGCTCGACCGCATGCTGATCGAAACCGATGCGCCCTTCCTCGCCCCCATCCCCAATCGCGGAAAACGCAACGAGCCGGCCTGGGTCAAAGAAGTCGCCGCCAAAGTAGCCGAGATCCGCGGCCTTGAGCCCGACGAGATCTCCGACCGCACCACAAGCAATTTCGCCGCGCTTTTCGGTACCGGACTCCCCCCGCAACACATCTACCCAGCCAGTAGCGGATAATGTAAAGACAGGGGCACAAATGGCAGCGGAGAACTCCTTCGACATCATCAGCAAAGTGGATATGCAGGAAGTGCGCAACGCCATCGATCAGGCGACGAAAGAAGTGCGTACGCGTTTCGATCTCAAGGATTCGAAATCGGAAATCAACCTCGAAGGCGAAGAGGCAATCCAGCTGGCTTCCGTTGACGAATACAAGCTTCAGGCGGTCACGGAAATCCTGAGGCAGAAGCTCGTCAAGCGCGGCATTTCGCTCAAAGCCCTCACCTTCGGTAAAGTGGAACCAGCGGCCGGCTCCAGCGTCCGTCAAAAGATCACCCTCCAGCAGGGCATCGCCGGAGAGAAGGCGAAAGAGATCGTTAAAGTCATCAAGGATTCCAAAAAGAAGGTCCAGGCCTCGATCCAGGGCGATGTCGTCCGCGTTTCCGGCAAGGACCGCGATTCACTTCAGGAGGTCATGGCATTGCTGCGCGGGCGCGACCTCGGCATCGATATGCAGTTTACGAACTACCGTTCAAACTGAGCACCAGGGGCCCCCGAGGTTGGAGACCGAAGTGAGCACTGTGGCGACAACGACCGCGAAAGAAGTCTTCGACCTGCTGCACGACGATCTCGCGGCCATCGAGCGCGAGTTCGGCACCGACGCCGTTTCCTCCGTCTCCGCCATCACTGAAATCTCCGACTACCTCCGTGAGGGCGGCGGCAAACGCATCCGTCCGTCCTTGCTCCTGCTCGCTGCCCGCAGCCTCGGCTATACAGGCCACGGCATGATCCGACTCGGCGCCGTCGTCGAAATGGTCCACACCGCAACCCTCGTGCACGACGACATCATCGACGCCGCCGACACACGCCGCGGTCGCCCCTCCACCAACCGCACCTGGGGCAACGGAAAATGCGTTCTCGTCGGCGACTGGCTCTACATGCAGGCCTTCCGCGTCGCTCTCGACGAGCGCAATTTTCGAGTCCTCGACCTCCTCATCGGCCTTACCCAGCAGATGGTCGAAGGCGAACTGCTGCAAATGGAGCGCCTCGGGAAACCGATCTCCGAAGGCGAGTACAACGACCTCATCTACCGGAAGACCGCATGCCTCTTTGAAGTTTCCATGCGCCTGGGCGCCGTCCTTGCAGGCGCAGATCGGACAACGGAAGACGCCATGGGAGACTACGGCCGCAACCTTGGTCTCGCTTTTCAGATCGTTGACGACGTGCTCGACCTCACCGCCACCGAAGAGGTCCTCGGCAAACCGGTAGCCAGCGATCTCCGCGAAGGCAAGGCCACCCTGGCCGTCATCCATACTCTTGAAAACGGCAGCACGGCGGCCGAACGCTCCGCCATCCAGACCGTTCTCAGCGATCAGAATTTCGAGCGCGTCTCGCACGAAGAGATTCTGCGCATCCTCAACCGCAACCAATCCGTGAATTACGCCATGCAATCGGCGTTCGCATACTCCGCCGCCGCCCAGGCCGCTCTGTCCGCTGTTCCCGACTCCGAGTACAAGCGAGCCCTGCAGTGGATGCCGGAGTTTGTCGTCGCGCGGGAGAAATGAGCTGGCGCCAGCGAGCGAAGCATCCTGCATCCGGTGGCGTGCGACCTGGCTTTCAGGTTGTACCCTAGTCTGCAATGAGGCTTTCCGAAATAGCATCGACGTTAAACGCCGACCTGCGTCCGGGCGGCGATGACGCGGAAATCCTTTGCGTTTCCGCCATTCGTGCCGCCACACCTGGGTCGTTGGTCTTCGCCGAGGACGCTGAAAGTTTCGCCGAAGCGCTCGACTCCCGCGCAACAGCCATCATCGTCTCGCCCCAGACGTCCGACACCGCGTCAGACAAAGTCCGACAGGCGTCTGACAAATCCCTGCTTCTGGCTCCGCAGCCAAAACTCGCTTTCGCTCAGGCAGGCCGCCTGCTCAAGCCCACGCGTCCGTTCTCCGGCATCGATCCCACCGCTTGCATCGATCCCTCCGCGACCTTAGGCGAGCAAGTCTCCGTCGGCCCGTTTGCCGTCGTCGAAGCCAACGCGCAAGTCGGCGCTGGAACACGCATCGGAGCAGGCACCGTCATCGGCGCCGGCGTCAAAATCGGCGACCATTGCCAAATCTATCCCCGCGTCGTCCTCTATCCCGAAACCGAAATCGGCAACCACGTCGTCCTTCACGCCGGAGCTGTCCTCGGCTCCGACGGCTTCGGCTACGTCCGCGACGCCAACACCGGCGAGTACCTGCAGTTTCCCCAACAAGGACGCCTCATCATCGAAGACAACGTGGAAATCGGCGCCAACACCACCATTGACCGCGGCGCCCTCGAAGAAACCCGCATCGAGCGCGGCGTCAAAATCGACAACCTCGTCCATCTCGGCCACAATGTCCGCGTCGGACCCAACGTCGTCATCGCCGCCCAAACCGGGGTCTCCGGCTCCAGCACCATCGGCGCCAACGCCATCGTCGGCGGCCAGGTCGGTATCGGTGACCATGCCGACATCGGAGACCAGGTCATCCTCGGCTCCGGCTCCGGGGTACTCACGCGCAAAAAAGTCAAAGGTCCGGGCGTCGTCTTCTGGGGACGCCCCGCTCGCCCCCTCCGCCAGTACCTCAAAGAATTAGCCGCACTCGCCCGCCTCGCTCGCACATCCAAACAGGAGGAGGAACTGTAGTGGCCGTCATCGTCGTCGGCGGACATTCCCGCAACATTGGCAAAACCTCCGTCGTCGCCGGCCTCATCGCTGCCCTGCCGGAATTCCACTGGACCGCCTTTAAGATCACCCAGTACGGTCACGGATTTTGCACGGCGGATGGCAAGCCTTGCCAGTGTCAGACCGCCGACTCGTGCGTCTCTGTCACTGCCGAACGCGATCCCGCCAGCGGTACCGACACCTCCCGCTTTCTGACTGCGGGCGCCGCGCGTTCTATCTGGGTTCGGACCCGCATCGGCATGCTGTCCGACGCGATGCCACGCATAGAAAAAGAGCTAGCCGCATCCGAAAACGCGATCATCGAGTCGAACAGCGTCCTCGAATTCCTGCGCCCGGACCTCTACTTAACCGTCCTCGACCCTGCCGTGACCGACTTCAAGGATTCCGCCCGGCGCTTCCTCGACCGGGCCGACGCGATGCTCATCTCGTCGACTAACAACGAGGACGTATTCCGGGATGCAACCATCGCAAATATGCCAACCTTTCGCATCCCCCCACCGGGATACATGAGCGACGACCTGGTCGAGTTTGTCCGCAGTCGCCTGGCACAGGCGAGTTCCGCGCTCAAAACATGATCGCCCGGAACCCGGGATGGCAATCCCGAAGTTCCTCGCAGACTAATTTCGCAATTTGGCTCAGCAAAGCAGCCGGCTACGATCCGAACGGCTCGCGCTTCATCGAGCCGTCACGCTGCTTGACCAGCATCTCAACTTTGCCTTCGGCTTCTTCGAGCTGCTTCCGGCACTCGGCGGAAAGACGCGTGCCTTCCTCGAAAAGCTTCACAGAATCCTCAAGGCTGAGGTCGCCGCGTTCCAGATTCGCGACAATCTCCTCCAGCTTCGTCAGCGAGTCCTCAAAGCTGGCCAACCCGGGTCTCCTCTGGCTGTGGGGCGGCGGCCGCCTTCGCGCCGGTAGCGCGGGACGGCAGCACTGCCGCCAGAACCTCCGCTGCCGCGCTATAGCGCCCAAAAGGCGCGCTGACCTGCACTCCCTCCACCATGGTTCGCGCAGCTGCGAGCATCTCCTGGGCAATCCGAATCCCCTCCGCCCGCGCCGCATCGGGCGTGGTGGCCTTTCCCATGCGAGCGAGAATCTCATCCGGAACGCTGACCCGCAGGTCGTTCTTCATAAACTCGGCATTGCGCAGGCTGGTGAGCGGCCAGATGCCGGCGACTATGGGAATGCGAAATCCCTCGATGCGCTTCAGGAACGTCTCCAGAACCCGCAAATCGAAGACCGGCTGCGTTACGCCGTACTCGGCTCCCGCCTCCACTTTCCACGCGAAGCGGCGAACCTCGTTGTCAAGGTCCGGCACTCCTGGATTCGCAGCCACAGCAATGGTGAACCCGGTCGATTCGCCAATGGGATTACCGCCAATGTCCAACCCGTGATTTAGCCGGTGGACAATATTCACCAGCCCAATCGCGTCCAGCAATACGGGGCCTTCTTTGAAAAAAAAGGGTTTTTGTTATTGTCTCTTTTCGTTCGTTCATTGTATTTGTTTCCTTTGCGCTAACTTCAATCCTCCTGACCGAGCATCCACTTCCTGTTTGCACAGATGCAGTTGGCCGTTCCATGGTGATTCCCTGCTTGGCTTTTCCTAACTCTCCAATTTCAAGGCGTGGGTGGGTCTGTCGTCGCTGCCTGGGCTCGGCGGCATCTGGAGCAATGGCCCTGGAACGAGCAGCTCGTTCCTTCGTTCGCGTCGTCGATCCCCTCCGGTCGATTTTTCCCTGTTGATGAGTTGACATTTGGCTCATCCCATCGCTTCATCTTCGCAAAGTAATTTCAATGGCACCTCTAGTTTGTAGTTTATTGTTCCTCACATTGATCATGCGGAGCTGTCCTAACCGGTCCTCCTCCTGTTGACGTCTCATGTTGGCATGCATTACCAAGAATCTGGTTGAGTTGTTTTACCGCCGGAATCGTAGTAGAATCTCCAGTTGTAATTGGCACAACACTGAGCGTTGCTGGATTGTTTACGAGTAGTGCCTGAGATTTGCTGCCAATGAGAGTCTGTGGAAGAATCGTGTCAACATCTATTGCATTTACCGCGGCCTCCCATGCTCTCTGCAACATCAAGATATCTCCCAGCCATCCGTTTGTGAAAGGCATGTCTGGTGCGGCGCTTTCCCATATGGCGGTTGCTTCGTAGTGGGAAAGATTTGGTTGGGTAATAGCACTCCCTGGATTATCGCAACACGGTTACTCTTGTAGAATCCATCAACCCAGACATCTCACAAGTAGTCCCCACGTTTCCGTCAATCGGCAGGATTTCATTGCTTTCGAAGGGCTATTGTGGCCTGTTGTCGTAGTATGCTTGCTGACTGTATGGAACGACAGTATTGATGCCGTCCGTCTCCCACCCATGAGCTGGACGACGACAAGCGCTGTTTGATGCGTTCTGAAGGGTGGTGCTTGTCGTATCAGTAGCTTCCAAGACACTGGTAGGAAAACTCAATGGAGAGAGTGATGGAATAACTCCCACAGACAATGCTAGGTTCCTCAGGAAGTTTCTTCTCGAAGATCTCATTCCAACTCACTCCATCCTAATTCATGTTGTAAAGTGGGCTAGCCATTGCGAGCCTAAGCGCGTTCTTCACTCTCAAGGCAGGATCGCTTATGGAGACAGTGGCAGCTTGAATCACTTGCATCATTTCAGTAGGTAATCCTTCGGGATAGAGCTTGTTGACTATGTTAGCCGTCGCTTCGTCTTCCTGGATCCGGTGCCCGTGATTGATTCTGGTTTAGGGCGCTCGCAAGATTATCCTTTAGTTTGAATGTTCAGTGGATAGATTATCCTCTGCATGACGCTGCTCGTATTTATCCGAGACATACCGGAAGGCCAGCCGAAAACAGACGGCGGGTCGAATAGTTCTTGCCCCATGTTGGTGGTGGCAGCAACAGCGCCAGCTGGGTTCATTGTTGCACCAAGAGAGCGCGCAGCGGTAACCACAAACTCCACCGGACTCTTCACGTTGGATAGGTATGCCTGTTTGGAGACAAACTCTGGAGATTTCAGAATTGCCTCCACGACTGCTTTGATGCTGTAATTATTCTGGAAGTAAACATTGGACAGGTTAGCGGACCGTATCGAGGCTAGGATTTTCGTAGACAAAATACTCGAAAAGTTCGGTTCAGAGATTTGCAGAAGTTTCCGGCCGCGCGACTAGGATGTTTACGACGTCTTAAGGACCAAATCGCCAGTCTGCCCGAGGAAGGTCTTCACGGAGTTGTCGTGCTGCGCTGGATTGAAGACGCCGTTGCCGTTGCTGTCGATTGAAAACCCTGTGAAGGCTTTT
>CAWHOU010000005.1:0-342990 GCA_963831055.1 uncultured Acidobacteriaceae bacterium
CAATCAAATCAGTGGTTTACGAGAAATCTCAAAATCAGATTCACTCCCACTGACTCCCAATAAGAAAATCGCCACTTATCAGGTCACGCCGAAGCCTTCAAAGGCTTCAGCACCATCGTGACGACTTTCCCGTTCGCTTCCCGCTTCGACTCCGTCATCGCCTGACCATAAACGTTCATGGTCGTCTGAATGGAAGCGTGCCGCATGAGCTCCTGCTGGACCTTCATCGGAGCGCCGGTCTCATCCAGCCACGAGCGGTACGTGTGGCGAAATGTGTGCCAGCCCAGAGGTCCCAACCCGAGATCGATCCCGATCGGCTTGAGAAACCGCTTCTGGATCTCCGTCGAGTAGTAGGGCTTGTTCGTCAGATGGCTTGGAAACATCCACCCATCGTCCGTGGCCGGACAATTTTCCGCCCACGCGAGCAAGACCTTCAGCAGCGACTCGTGAATAGGGACATGGTCATGCGAATACTCGGTGTTGACATCGTCCACCCGTCCGTTCACCACGCTTCTCTGAACGAGGAGTTGACGACCCTCAATATCGAGGTCTTCCCATTGCAATGCCGAGATTTCGCTTACGCGAAGTCCTAAACACTGCGCGACCAGCACCATCGTGCGGTACGGCTCCTTCAGCCTGGAGACGACGGCTTGGAAGCTGTCAACAGTCAAAATCATGGGACGCTTGCGGCGTTTGGTGGAGTTCTTCACGCGCACCATCTCGATCGGGTTGCGCAGATGATATGCTTCGTCGTATCTGCTTCATGCTGTGTTGTTCCTGACGCACTACCAGCCGCCTCCAAGGGCGTTATAGAGCTGCACAAGCGAAAGCGCTTCCTGCTGCTGGGCGGTCTTGAGTGTCAGCTCGGAGCTATAGAGGTTGGCGTCGTTGGTCAAAACCTCGAGATAGCTGGTAGCTCCTGCGTTATAGCGCATACGCGCCAGCCGAACTGCATCCCGAGTGGCCTCGGTCTGCATCTCCTGTTTTTCGCGGTATTCGCGGGTCTTACTGTAAGCAACGAGAGCGTTGTCGACATCGCGAAAGGCACCGGCGATCGTCTGCCGATAGGTATCGACGAGTTCCTGATCTTCGGCCTTCGCGTAATGGAGATTGTTGGTAAGCTTGCCGCCTTCGAAGATCGGCTGGCTCAATGAGCCGATGGCATAGTAGTAAAGGTTCTTCGACTCGACGATTCCCTTGAGCTGGCTTGTACTGGTTCCGCCCGTACCGGAGAGCGAGAGCTGAGGAAAGAACTGGGCTTTGGCGACGCCGATGTTTGCGTTTGCCTGCACGAGCAGCTCCTCAGCCCGGCGGATATCGGGACGGCGCTCGAGAAGATCGGACGGCAGGCCAACGGGAACCTCAGTCGGATGCGGAGTCTGGTCGATTGGCAAGCCGCGAGCGATCGGCCCTGGAGCGCGGCCGAGCAGAATGCAGAGGCTGTTTTCCTGCTGGGTGATCTGGCGTTCGAGATCGGGTATCTGTGCCTCAGCGGTGTATTCAAGCTCCTCGGCCTGACGCACGTCGGCGAGTGAGTCGCTGCCTCCGGCTTCCAGCTTCTGCGTAAGTTCCAGCGAATCCTTGCGAGCCTTGAGTTCGTTGTGGGTGATGGCCAGTTCGGCATCGAGCGTTCGTAGTTCGTAGTAGCTGGTGGCGACGTTCTCCACGAGCGTCGAATAGGTGGTCTGCTGCGCCCACTGGGTAGCACGCAGGTAGGCACGAGCAGCCTCGGTCTGGCGGCGATAGTAGCCCCAGAAGTCGAGGTTCCAGGCTACGGAGGTGGTCAAGCCGCCGGTATAAATCTGTGTGTGACCCTGGTTGTTGTTCGACCCATTGGTGTTTGAGCTGCCGTTGTTACTTCCGAGGCCGCTGAGCAGACCACCGGGCAGAGCCGCCGCGTCGTAGGTACCGCCCACGCTTACGGTCGGGTACTGGGCCGCCTTGGTGATTCCGACCTGTGCCTGCTGTTCGAGCACGCGGTCGGCGGCAATCTTTACGTCATAATTGTTCTTCAAGGCCTCGGCGATGAGGGATTGAAGGACGGGGTCGGTGAAGACGCTGGTGTACTTTTCGGCTCCAAGCGGGGTGCCCGTGGGAGTCAGTTCGGGAGCCCCGCGGTAGGCTGCGGGCGTGGCGACCACGGGCCGCTTATAGTTGGGGCCGACCGTGCAGCCGGTGGCGGCGAAGAGAATCAATGTTGCGGAAGCGAGTTTCCATTTCATGCTGCACCTCCCTGAGAATGGGCTGCCGGATGGGGAGCGGCTTGATCCTCCGGTGGACCGGCATCGTGGGATGAATCAAGGCCTGCGTTATGCGAGCTGCCGAAGCGCTGGGCTACTCGCTCGGCGAGAGAGAAGGTGGTAGGGACAAGGAAGATGGCAATGACGGTCGCGGCCAACATGCCGCCGATCACGACGGTGCCGAGGATCTGACGCGAGACTCCGCCCGCCCCGGTGGCGAACCACAACGGGACGCAGCCAAGGATGAACGCGAATGCTGTCATGAGGATGGGCCGGAAGCGCAGGCGGGCCGCGCCCATGGCCGATTCGAAGATGCTCTTGCCGCTTTCATACTCGTCCTTGGCGAACTCAACGATCAGAATGGCGTTCTTCGCCGAGAGACCGATGAGCATGACGAGTCCGATCTGGGCGTAGACGTCGTTTTCCATGCGCCGCAAGGTCAACGCGAGATATGCGCCGAAGATAGCGACGGGTGTGCTGAGCAGCACGCCGAAGGGCAACGACCAGCTCTCGTACTGCGCAGCAAGAATGAGGAAGCAGAGCAGAATAGAAATGGCGTACACCACCCAGGCAGGCACACTCTTCTGCGCCTGCTGTTCCTGGAAGCTGAGGCCGGAGTAGTCCATCGCCATCCCGTCCGGCATGGTTTGGGCGAAGGTCTGTTCCAGCCCCTTCATGACCTGGCCGGTGCTGAAGCCGGGCTTTGCGACGATGGTGATCGAGGCCGCTTCGTGCTCGTTGTAGCGGGTGATGAACTCGGGACCGGTGATGCGCCGGACCGTGGTGATGGAGGAGAGCGGAACTCGATTGCCATTGGCGGCGGTCACGTAGAACTGTCCGATATTGTCGATATTGGTGCGTGTGTCGTCTTCCGCTTCGACATAGGTCTGCCACTGACGGCCGAAGCGATTGAAGTAGTTGACCAGCGAGCCGCCGAGGAAGGCCTGAAGCGTCGTGTAGACGTCGCCGATATTCACCTGCTGCTGCGCGACCTTTTCGCGGTCTACATCGACGAAGAGTTGCGGGACCGCGGGGAAGTAGGTTGGGATGGCAGCGGCGATCTCCGGTCGCTTGTTCAGCGCGCCCAGGAACTTGTACAGGTTGCCGGTAAGGAAGTTCGGGTCAGTCGAGTTGGAGCGATCTTCAAGCACCATGCTCACGCCACCCGAGGTCCCCAATCCGGGGATGGCCGGCGGCGCGAAGGAGAACGCGATTCCTTGCTTAACACTGCCCAGAGCCTTCGAGAGATTGGTCTGGATGACGTCGAACTGTTCATCCTTGCTCTTGCGGGCGTCCCAATCCTTGAGGGTGACGAAGAAGAAGGCGTTGTAGGTGCTCTGCGTCTGCGAGAGCAGACTGAAGCCAACGACGGAGACGACGGATTGAACGCCCGGCACCTGGTGCAGCGCATCTTCGACCGACTTCGCGGCGTCGGTGGTGCGCTCGAGACTGGCACCCTGCGGTAGTTGCAGGTTGACGAAGGCGTAGCCTTGATCCTCGGTCGGCAGGAAGCCTCCAGGCAGCCCTTTGCCGAGCAGGAGCACCACGGCGCTGAGGCCGAGGATGAGCACGACCGCGACGATGGACTTGCGCACGAGCCATCCGGAGAGGCCAACATAGCCGTTGGTCGCCCTTTCGAAGAGCCTGTTGAAGCCGTTGAAGAAGCGGCCCAGGAGACCAGGCTTCGCATTTTTATCCCTGGGGTTCAGGAGCAGGGCACAAAGGGCGGGGCTGAGCGTAAGCGCGTTGAACGCGGAGAACAGGACCGAGATAGCGATCGTCACGGCGAACTGTTGATAGAGGCGACCGGTGATGCCAGGGATGAAAGCCGTCGGCACAAAGACGGCGGTGAGGATGAGCGCAATGGCGATGACGGGGCTCGATACCTGTTCCATGGCGGCGTAGGAGGCATCCTTGGGGGACATGCCTTCTTCAATGTGCTTCTCGACGGCCTCGACGACGACGATAGCGTCATCGACCACGAGACCGATGGCGAGCACCAGTCCGAACAGCGAGAGCGTGTTGATGCTGAAGCCGAGAACGGGAAACAGGATGAACGTGCCAATGAGCGAAACCGGCACAGCCAGCAAGGGGATGAGCGTGGCTCGCCAGCCCTGGAGGAAGATGTAGACGACCAAAATCACCAGGACGAGGGCGATGACCAGCGTGACGAGAATCTCGTGGATGCCGGCGCTGACAGCCCTGGTGGTATCCAGCGGAACCGCGGACACCATGTCGGGCGGGAAGGCCTTGGACAGCTTGGCGAGTTCGGCGCGGACGTCCTTGGCGCATTGCACCGCGTTCGAGCCGGGAAGCTGATAGATTGCCATGATGGCAGCGGGCTTGCCCTCAAACCGGCCGTTGAGATTGTAGGTTTGAGCGCCCAGTTCGACGCGCGCGACGTCCTTGAGGTGCAGGACGGACCCGTCGATGTTGGATCGAAGAATGATGTTGCCGAACTGCTTTGCGGTGACGAGCCGACCCTGCGTCTGGACGGTATAAGTAAACTGCTGTCCGGTGGGGATCGGCTCAGCACCAATCTGTCCGGAAGGGTTCACGGTGTTCTGCGCCTGAAGGGCTTGCGTGATCTGCGGTACAGTGACGCCGAGCTTCGCAAGCTGATCGGGCCGAACCCAGATGCGCAGTGCATATTGGCCAGCGCCGAAGACCTGCACACGGGAGACGCCTTTCACACGCGTGATGTCATCGACCAGGTTGATGTAGGCGTAGTTGGCGAGAAATGTTCCATCATAGGTCGAGTGCGGGGATGAAACAGAGAGCAGCATCAACGGCGACGTCAGCGATTTCTGGACCGTGAGGCCGGCTGTGTTCACCTCAGCCGGCAACTGGCTCTCAGCCTGCGATACACGCAGTTGCGACAGGATCTGGTCGTTGTCGGCATTCGTGGCCACGTCGAAGTCCACCGTGAGCTGCATCTGGCCGTCGCTGGCACTGGTCGACTGCATGTAGTTCATGTTGTCGACGCCGTTCATCTGTTGCTCGATGGGCGTGGCGACGGCTTGTTCGAGAGTCTTGGCGTTGGCGCCAGGATAGGTCGCCTGGACGAGGATTTCGGGGGGGACGATGTTCGGAAACTGCGCGGTCGGCAGGCTGAGCATGCAGACAAAGCCACCAATGACCGTCAGAATCGCAATGACCATCGCGACGATGGGACGACGGATAAAGAATTTCGAGATCATTGGTTGTTCCCCCTCGGAGCTTGACCGGGGTTGCTCGCGGTTGCAGTCATTTCCTGCTGTGGAGCGACCTTGGCACCATCCTTGACCTTGTCGTTGCCTTCGGTGACGAGAACGTCGCCTGCATTGACCCCGTTGGCGATGACGATGTCCTGACCGATCTGAGGACCAAGCTGGACGGTATGCACATGCGCCACATTGCCGGGCCCTACGACATAGACCTGGTTCATTCCCTGCAACTCGGAGACGGCGCGCTGCGGAATGACGACAGCATCCCGAAGCACCTGGGTCTGCGCGCTGATGCGGCCAAACTGGCCCGGTCGCAGCAGATTATTGCGGTTGGCAAACGCGGCGAAAATGCGGATACTGCCAGTCTGTGAGCTTACCGAGCGATCAACAAAGACGATGCGGCCAGGCTCCGGATAGACCTGGCCGTTCGCCAGTGTGAGCTTGAGCGGAATGGAAGCGCCTGTGTCCAGTAGATCGGCGTGGCCTTTGGAGTGGGCGCGAGCCGCAAGCGCGAGATACTCCTGTTCGCTGATGTAGAAATAAGCCTTGATCGGATTGAGCTGAGAGACTGTTGTGAGTACGGAGGTTGTGCTCACCAGATTGCCGACTTGAAGAGCTGCCTGTCCGGCGATGCCGTCGATGAGCGACCGTACTTTGGTGAAGCCAACGTTCAGCTGCGCGGATTCGACCTGTGCCTGGGCGCTGGCAATAGCCGCCTGAGCGCTGGCAACCGATGCCTGATCGGACTGGAGAGTCTCTGTTTCGCTGTCCAGGGTACTTTGGGAGATGGCGTGAGCCTGGGCCAGCGGGGTGTCGCGCTGGACGTTGATCTCAGCGAGCTGCACCTGAGCCTGTGCCTGTCCAAGCTGTCCCTTGGCTTGATTCAATTGTCCCTGCGCCTGGTCGAGCGTGGCCTGGAACGGTCGAGGGTCGATTTCGAAGAGAACTTGCCCCTTGTGGACCTCGCTGCCTTCCATGTAGTCCTGCCGGATCAAGTAGCCGGATACCTGCGGCTGGATCTGCGCGTTCACATATCCATCCGTGGTCGCTACCCAGTTGCCGACGATCGGGACCGACTCGGAGTCTGCAGTGATCACCTGCACCAGAAGGGGCCCTTGGGGGCCTCCCGCACCCGGCGGCGGTCCGGAGGGCGTGCATCCGCTAAGTAAAAAAACGGGGGCCAATGCCGCGAAGAGACCTGCGATAACGCCGAGCTTGCGAGGAGCAGGCTTCAGGGAGTTCCCTAAAGAGGAAGTGGCAAGGAGCAGAGAGGGCGTTTCTGGGAAAGGAATCAAGAAAGAATCTCCTGAAATGCCGTACCAGAACACTGGTTCGGCAGTAGAATAGAAACATGCACGTATGTATATATGTTAGTGACGGTCAATTCGGTTCAAAAAAATGACAGAACACGTCAAAACGCAGCCCGAAAACAGACTCTCTCGGGAGCCGCGCGACGATGCAAAGCCTGCCCGTCGCCTGCGCCAAGGCGAGCGGACACAGGCGACCCGGACGGCACTGCTCGCCTCTGCAGAGCGAATTTTTGCGCGCGATGGCTTTGAGGCGGCACGGATCGAAGACATCGCGCTGGACGCTGGGCGCACTCGTGGAGCGTTCTACGCCAACTTCGACGGCAAGGCGGAGATATTCATCGCGCTGCGAAGTATAACGTTCCGGCGTCTCAGGTCCGAGGTGAGTGCCCTGCTCGCGAACGTTAGAGGGAAGAAAGCTCGGGAGAGACGAGTCGCTCTCTATCTCCTGGAACAGATCCACGATTCACAGAGTCTTATGCTCCAACTCGAGTTCAAATTATTCGCCATCCGCCACCCGGAGATGCGGGCGGAATTGGCGAAGGGTCACCTCGATGCCATGATGCCCGATGAGATGGAAGAGCTTCCAGGAGAGTTCCGGTTCGACGAAAGTGCCCCCCTTGAGCAACCACGCAGGGGCCTCGCCATCGAAGCGCTGCTGGAGGGATTTGCCGTCGCCGCTCTCTTCAGCCCCGAGGTCATGGACCGCGGCGTCCTGGCGCAAATCATCCCACCGTTGGCATCGATTCTCATAAGTGACCGCTTGCCGGCCTCTCGTTCCTGAGTCCATCCTGCACGGTCCGAGAAACCCGCCGGTTCTCCCTGCCGCCGCGCATACCGCTTCCTTCAAGCCACGTCAGTTGAGCGCGTCGGGGAGGAGCGTTATGTCCGGTCGCTTTCCCGTCCATGGACGCCATCCCATCGCGATCCGGTACCGTACCGCAGTCTAGCGAATCCTTTGGAGTCCGCTTCAATCATCTATGTGAAGCGCCTCACTATGCTGGACTAAGGGCAGTGAAAGACCTCTTCCATCATGCGAAGGCGTTCTCCGGGCCGCAATTCGGAGGGCTCAAAGAACTCGTTCATCGCAATCTGCCATCGTTGATTTACCGGGTCCGCGTCAAGCTGGTCCCAAGTCGCATTCAAGTCGGCTACCTCCATGAACAGGAACAGCTGCTCATCCCGCCGAAAAATGGAATACTTGCTCACGCCTGGGCGCTTCAGAAGGTCAAGCATCTCCGGCCAGACGTGGCGGTGGGCTGCCACTCTTCCGATCCCAATAAGCTGTTGACTGATTTGGATTGGTTCTACAGGGGCCTTTGGAACCAGCATTCACACACTCTTGACTGGAGCGTAGGAAGGTCAGTTCTATGCTTTGCTCGACCGCCGATATCCGAAAGCGATCCGAGCAAAGCTTCACCTCCTGCGCCCACGGAAGACAGATGCCTTTACGGGACACCTTCGGCTCTTCGTGTGCCGCTTACGAAGCGGAACTGAAAAATGGAGCACTCCGGCCGTTCATCTAGTTTTGTATCCCTCGCCTCGTTCTGAGCTACATTGACCAGACCCAATCGCCCACGCAATGGCACACTTAAGGCGCGGCTCTATCACTTGACCGCGAAGGGGCCCGATGCGAAGCGTGAAATGTGGAACCTGTCAACTAATTGCGGCGACTCTTTATCTCTTACTGATCGCCGGATGTCGCAAGGCTGCGACACCCGCACCGCCTCCCTTAGCGGTCGATACGATAGCCGCAAGTGTTCAAACCGTGCCAGTGTTCGGCAGTTGGGTGGCCACACTCGACGGTATGGTCGATGCCGAAATCCAGCCTCAGGTGGGAGGCTATGTCATTCGCCAAGACTACAAAGAAGGCACCGTTGTCCGAAAAGGACAAGTGCTCTTTGAGATAGATCCGCGTCCATGGCAGGCTACTCAAGATCAGGCAAGCGGGTTGCTGGCTCAAGCGAAAGCGCAGTACAAGCTGGCGACTATCAACGTCCTTCGCGACACGCCTCTAGTACAGGCGCAAGCCTACGCGCAGAGTTCCCTCGATACAGAACTTGGAACACAGGAAGCTGATAAAGCCTCGGTAGAGAATGCTGAGGCAACGCTGGAGTCTGCGAAGCTCAATGTGGGATTCACGAAAGTCAGGTCGCTCATCGATGGCGTAGCCGGTCAAGCCGCAATCCAGGTCGGCAATCTGGTATCCACGACTTCTCAGTTGGTAGAGGTCTCCCAGCTCAATCCAATCAAGGTTTATTTCTTCATCAGCGAGCAGGAGTATATGTCGCTCTCAGCCCGCGCCCGTGGCATGGGAAAGGCTGACCTCCTAAGCACCGGCGACACACTTCCCCTGACATTGACTCTGGCAGACAACCAAACGTACTCGAAGACGGGTCACGTCATCTCCGTTGACCGTGCAGTGACCACACAGACTGGGAGCATTCGTATTGCTGCAAGTTTTGCCAATCCTGGCAATGTGCTCCGGCCAAGTCAATTCGGGACGGTTTCGGCTCAAACGGACGTGCTGAAAGATGCCGTCATCATTCCGCAGCGGGCCGTGAACGAGTTACAAGGACTGTACCAAGTCGTGGTGGTGGGAGCGGACAACATCGCCCATCTACGGACGGTCACACTAGGTCCTTCGATTGGGACAGACTCGGTCATCTTGACGGGTTTACAGGGTGGAGATCAGGTTGTCACAGAGGGTGTGGACAAGATTAAAGAAGGCACGAAGGTGGCGCCGCACCTTGCCGCTTCATCGGCTCAGCCCGCAGCGCAACAACAGGCCCCGAAGGCTAAGGGGAAGTAACCATGTCCAAGTTTTTTATCGGACGGCCCATCGTTGCCATTGTTATCGCTGTCCTGATGCTGATTGGCGGCATTGTCTCTATTTTGAGCCTGCCGACGGCTCAGTTTCCAGATATTGTCCCGCCAGAAATTGTCGTCAAGGCTACCTATCCCGGGGCGGATGCTAAGACTCTGGAGCAGTCCGTCATCACGCCGATTGAGCAGCAAGTGAACGGGGTGGACAACATGAACTATATGTACTCCACGAGTGCGAGTAATGGCTCGGCACAGCTAACGGTCGACTTCGATGTGAAGACCAAGCCGGATGACGACCAGATTCTGACCCAACTACGCGTCTCGCAGGCGCAGAGTCAGTTGCCCTCCGAGGTTCAACTTGGCGGCGTCACTGTCCAGAAGTCGCTTTCGTCGCCGTTCATGCTGCTTTCCGTCGCTTCCCCAAAATCCACCTACGACTCAACATTTTTGGCGAACTACGCTTACATCAACATGGTGGACCAACTCGGCCGAGTCAAAGGCGTCGCCCAGGTGCAGGTCTTTGGCGCTGGTCAGTACGCACTGCGCATTTGGCTCAAGCCGGATCAGATGGCGAAGCTCGGGATAACGGTGACACAGATAACCAATGCCCTGTCAGTGCAAAACAATGTGAACCCGGCGGGCCAGATTAATGGTGAGCCTGTCCCGGGCAATCAGGATTTCACTTACAACGTGCTGACGCAAAGCCGTCTGGTGAGCATCGAAGAATTCGGCAACATCATCTTGGTTTCGAACACAACCGGTTCGGTGCTTCATTTGAGGGACGTTGCGCGCATTGAGTTGGGTTCGCAGACCTACAATCTTTCTGGTCGTTTCAATGGCAAGCCTTCAGCCGTCATGGCCATTTATCAGCTTCCGGGATCGAACGCGGTGCAATGCGCGAAGGATGTTCGAGCGGCGCTTGCACTGCTCTCGACGCAGTTTCCTGCGGACATGGAAGCCAATGTAGCATTGGACACGACTGCGGCTGTCACCGCTGGCATTCACGACATTCTGAGGACTCTGGTGATCGCACTGGTGCTTGTGATCCTTGTGGTCTACATCTTTCTCCAAAGCTGGCGCGCAACTTTGATCCCGCTGCTGGCTGTTCCGGTCGCACTCATCGCCACGTTTATGGTGTTCCCCGTGTTGGGGTTCTCCATCAATACGCTCTCTTTGCTGGGTTTGGTTCTGGCGATCGGGCTTGTTGTGGATGACGCCATCATTGTCGTGGAGGTGGTTACACGGCTGATTGAAGAGGGTATGACCCCACGCGATGCTGCCATCAAGGGAATGGAGGAGGTTTCCAGCCCCGTCATCGCAATCGCACTGATCCTGTCTGCGGTGTTTGTGCCGACAGCCTTCATTCCGGGGATAACCGGTCGCCTCTATCAGCAGTTTTCCATCACGATTGCGATTTCGGTCATCTTCTCCGCCTTCAACGCGCTTACGCTTAGCCCTGCCTTGTGTGCGATGCTGCTGAAGCCAAAGTCCGAGAGCAAGAAAAAGTCGCTTCGGACGCGTTTTTTTGACAGCTTCAATCGTGTCTTCGGGCGCGTGACGGACAAATACATCAGCACATCTGGCTGGCTGGTAAGGAGGTCTGGAGTCGCTTTCGTAGTGCTGCTGTGCATCTCCGCATTGGCGCTTTATCTTGGCATCCGGCTAGCCGGAGGATTTCTGCCGACGGAAGATCAGGGCTATGTCTTTGTTGGGCTTTCGCTTCCGCAAAGTTCCTCGTTAAAGCGAACGTCAGACGCCGCAAAGGATGTCGAGAGGGCACTGATGAAGGTTGGGGGCGTCAATAGCGTCACCTCGGTCATCGGCTTCAGTCTGTTGAGCGGTACGCAGAGCACCTATAACGCTTTCTTCTTTGTCGGCCTGAAGGACTGGAGCAAACGCAAGACACACGATCAGCAATTTGGTGCGATCCAGACAAGTCTCACGAAGGCACTTGGCGGGATCAAACAAGGTACAGCGTTCTCGTTTCCTCCCCCGGCCATTCCAGGCGTTGGGAGTTCGGGTGGTGTAACGATGGTGCTTGAAGACAGGACCGGGAAGAACGACGCAGCCTTCCTGACACAGAATGTGGACAAGTTCCTTGCGGCGGCTGGCAAACGTCCAGAGATTGCGGCTGTGATCCCGACCTATTACCCAAGCGTTCCGCAGATTCACGTCGAGGTGAACAAGGAAAAGGTATCGCAGCAACAGGTGACCTTGAGCGATGTCTACACCACGCTTGGCGCGTTTCTGGGTGGAGACCTGGTGAACTACTTCAACCGCTTCGGGAGACAATGGCAGACTTATGTCGAAGCGGACGGAATATATCGACAGGACATAAAGAACATTGACCAGCTTTACGTTCAGTCCGCCAACGGTAGTCGCGTTCCACTGAGTGCGCTGGTGACCATAAAACGCGTCACGGGGCCGGAGTTTACGACCCGCTTCAATGAATACGAGTCTGCTACGCTGACGATCAACGGCGCGCCCGGCTTCAGCTCGGGCCAGGTGATGACCGCACTCGAACAAGTGTTTAGGCAATCCATGCCGCAGGGTATGGGCTATGACTATGAGGGCCTGAGCTATCAGGAACATCAGGCAGACCTGGGAACGCCAGCGTGGGTGGTCTACGCCATCTCAGTCTTCCTATGCTTCCTGATCCTGGCTGCTCAGTATGAGAGCTGGTCCCTGCCGTTCGGTGTTCTGCTCAGCACGCCGGTGGCTATCTTTGGAGGCTACCTTGCGCTCACCCTCCGGCATCTGGAGAACGACGTTTATGCACAGATTGGACTGGTGATGCTTATTGGGCTCGCCGCCAAGAACGCCATCCTGATCGTGGAGTTTGCGAAGGGCAAATACGAAGAGGGTGACAGCA
This sequence comes from uncultured Acidobacteriaceae bacterium, assembly GCA_963831055.1. Classification (GTDB taxonomy): domain Bacteria; phylum Acidobacteriota; class Terriglobia; order Terriglobales; family Acidobacteriaceae; genus Palsa-343. The sequence goes on from CAWHOU010000005.1 coordinate 12,452, forward strand.
TCTACGATGCAACGCTCGCAGGTGCTAAGCTGCGCTTTCGCCCCATCCTGATGACGGCATTTGCGTTCATCTTCGGCTGCGTGCCGCTCTGGTTTGCGAGTGGGGCAGGAGGTGTTTCGCGTGAAATTCTGGGAACGATCGTCATCGGCGGCATGGCTGCCGCTACGCTCATCGCAGTCCTACTCGTTCCGGTCACATACTCATTTTCGGAACGGATCTCACAGCGATTCGGCCCGATCCACAGTGCGAGCCTCGATGAAAAGCACTCTCCTGACGAGCCAACGCCCGTTGTGCCACCCACTGGCAATCCACCCGCGGCCGCTCCGTTACCGGAGGCCGCATGAAACGGATTGCACTTACGCTTGCAGGCCTTGGCGCCATCGTTTTGGTCGCGGGGTGCAGGATGGGCCCGAATTACAAACGTCCAGTCATTGCGAACAATCCTGCCTCATTCCGTGGAATCACCGCCCCCGATATTCAGCAGGCACCGGGGGCTACGCCTCTGGGCGCACAGAAATGGAATACAGTCTTCACCGACCCCGTACTTCAGGAACTCATCGCCGAAGCGATCAAGAACAATTACGACGTGAAGATTGCGGCTGACCGTGTGCTTGAGCAACAAGCTCAGTTAGGCATAACGAGAGCTGCGCAATTCCCGACGCTCAGCCTTGGGGGAACGTTCACCGCGAGCGGCGGGAACAACACGAACGGCAGCAGCAGCACAACCAATAGCGGCACCAGTGGCACGAGCAATAGCGGCACCAGCAGCAGTTCGACAACGGGCAACCATCAGTATGGAGGGATCACCGCCTCGGCGGCATGGAACCTCGACTTCTGGGGTTTGTACCGGCGACAGACAGAGGCCCAACGCGCCTACCTCCGGGCCACCGTCTGGGCTCAACAAGCGACCTACAGCACTCTCGTAGAGGATGTGGCGACTGACTACTACGAACTGCGTACCCTGGATGCAGCGCTTGAAGTGACAAAGCAAACACGGGAAGCTCGCCAGCGCACTCTTGACCTGACAAAGACTCTGCAAAGAGGCGGTAACGATACCCTCGCCGATGTAAAGCAAGCAGAGGAATTGCTCTACGCAGCGGAGGCCAACATTCCCGACTACGAACGTCAGATTGAACAGCAGGAGAACCAGTTGGCACTCCTGCTCGGTCGCAATCCAGGAGCGGTAAAACGCGGCTGGGCCATCGCCGACACACCGCATCCGGTAGCTGTTCCCGTCGGATTGCCGTCAGAACTGCTGGAACGAAGACCGGACATTCGTCGAGCCGAGGAACTACTCGTACAGGCCAATGCGAATATCGGCGCAGCGAAAGCTCAGTTGTTCCCTCAGTTCTCACTCTCTGGAGAAGGCGGCACCTCAAGCAGTCAGCTCAAAGCTCTCCTGGATTCGAAGAACTTTTACTATGAGGCCTACGGCAGCGTCAGTCAGCAGATCTTCGACGGCGGCAAGCTGCGAAATAATCTCCGCTACTATAGAGCGCAAGATCAGGAGTACATCGACACATATCAGCAGACCATCGCCGGAGCGCTTCGCGACGTCTCCAATGCCTTGATCGCCTATACCAAGGCTAGGGAATATCGGGAAAAGCAGGAAGCGCAGGTAGCATCGGCAGCGGAAGCCGTGCGGCTTGCCGACATTCTCTACAGAGGCCGCTCGACAAGCTATCTTCAGGTTTTGACCAGCGAAGCCACCCTCTACAGTGCGCAACTTTCCTTAGCTACCGCTCAGCAACAAGAAGCACTCTCGTTGGTGACGCTTTACAACGTCCTCGGGGGAGGATGGTGAGGCGCGGTATACCGGAGTCAGATTCTGGACGCATGCATAATCGCCAATGCGTGATTCGAGGATGTTCGGTGTTGGAAACGCGCATCGGCCTGTTCTCGTTCTTCCAGATTTCATCGCGCTCGCGTTAGGTAAACCCAAGTCGGCGTATCGAACCCACTTGGCATCTGTTCGTAAAGCAATTGGTCTATTTAAGCTCGATCCAGAAGTTCCGTGCCATACTTCGCTGCGACAGCCTTCGCATTCTTCGCAAACTCGGCCATCTCTATCTTGTCGAGCTTGGGTGGCGCTGTAGTGCGCGTAGCTACAGGCACACCGAGCTCGACGAAGAACCTTTCGTTGCCCGCTGGAGCGCAGATACAGATCATCCGGGCTGGGCTCTTCGATGAGTTGTGGAACTGATGAGGAGCATTGGACGGAACGTTGAGCGTGTCACCCGCCCGAACGATGGACTTCGCCCCGCGGAAGGTCATTTCCACTTCGCCTTCAAGCAGGATGAAGGTCTCTTCGAAGTCGTGACGATGCGGCCCCGGCCCGCCACCAGGCGGCACATGCATGTCGATCACGCAGAAGCGGCCGTTGGTATCTTTACCGGCGACGGTGATCGTATACGTGTTTCCTACAAGACCAATATGCTGCGCAGTTGGACTATCTAGCTGGGCAAACGCCAGCGCGCGGCTAAGATCATCGGCAGGCAGTGGAGCGTTAGTGGTTGCAATCTCTGACATGGGATTCTCCTCTTTTGTGGTTCAGTTGGTCCTGCAGACGCATCGTGCCCGCAAGAGCGTTGGTTACAGAATGCCCACGATGAGCAATACGAAGGCTGTCGCGAGCACGACAACGCGCCAGCGGTGAAGCAGGTCCCATCGGCCCCGGTAAAGCTTCCAATCCGCAGGCGGAGTGAACTTCTCCCACGATGCAATTCGGTTATTGATCGGCACCAGGATCGTGATCGTACATACAATCACCAGCATCCACAAAACGGCCGATGCAACGATCCAGATGGGTAAGCGGCCAGTGGTGTGCCAGTGGATCGCACCCTCGACCACGGTCAGCAGGAGTATAAGCGCATACCAGAACGGCATGGCTGCTCCCATCACGCGGGCGATAGCACTTGCTGCCCGCAGATGCACTTCCTCCGGAAGCGTATCCAGAGTTGGGTGGATAAACGCGGCGATGGATAACTCACATCCAACCATCAACCCAGCGACAACGATTGCGACAACATTCAGAACTTCCATTATGATTTCCTCCAGAACAATTTGCCTTGCAAGCCACCGGTTGGCGCACGTCGCTCAAAGCGCATGGATCAACAACAGGCCGACGACAAGCATCGCCGCACAGGTCACGCCATGAATCGAGAATGCCGCCGATTTTGACCCGCCCGACTTCAGGACGACCGACATGTCGCCAAAAGGGGTGATCGCCAGCACCAGCAGAGCGATTCCTACCGAGCGAGAACCGGTGGTCAGCATCAGGGCCAGCACAACCAGCCCGGATGCGATGTCCCGAACCCCCTTCAGGCGCAGCCACGCACGAGTGTCGGCATCAGCCGCTGGGAGCTTGAGGCCGAACGATCCAATCATTCGTTCCGGGGAAAAGAGGTAGAAGCCGCCGATGACGAGGATCGCCACGGCCATAAGAACAGCGAGCGAAAGCGAAATCGCGTTGAGCATGAAAATCTCCTTGTTAGAAAAGCTAGCAATGCTATTTATGATGCACGACGATGACCCGCGATGCAAGAGCATTCGTAATTAGTTCTACGAATAGTTAGAAGTTCTAGCAGTGCTATACTTTGCGAATGGAGATTACCGCGCCGAACCGCATTGCAGAACGAAAACAACGCGACAGAGAGGCCAGACGCGCACAGATTATCAGTGCCGCACGGCGAATCGCGGAGCTGGAGGGCTGGCCCAACGTCACCGTTCGGCGGCTGTCCGACGAAATCTCTTACAGCCAGCCCGTCCTGTACGGTCACTTTGAAAGCCGCGAAGGCATCCTCGCTGCGGTGGCTATCGAAGGCTTCCAGGAGATCGGCCTGGCCTTGGAGAAGGCACGCAAACGGGCCAAGCCAGGGAAGATCGTCGAAGCAGTCGCAACCGCCTATCTGGAGTTCGCCATGTCCTCACCGGCACTCTACGAGGCGATGTTTTCGCTCAGTCTCAGCATTCCCTTCGCTGACGCGAACACACCTCCAGAGCTCCGGTTCGCATTCGCACAACTCATGGAGCTGTTTCAAGGACAGCGCTCGAAGCCGGAGGTCCTGACGGAACTCTTCTGGGCAGGCCTCCACGGAATCGCCGACCTCACAAGAACCAAGCGATTTCCACCCAGCCGTCAGAAAGAGCGCGTGAAAATGTTCGTCGAGCTCTTCGCTTTCCCAAGTTGAAGCGGAACAACCGCTGAAAGTGCCACTACTGTTAGAGGAATGCCCTCGTCTTGCACCAGTCCGGCGACGGGTTTCCCCAGAATGGCGCTTTTGGCTTTACGCAAAATCGCCGAATCACTCATTGTGGAAGCCATCGGGAACGACAGGGCTTGATGAGCGCATCCGCAAGCGGCATGGGAGCAGCGGAACCGTCAGCGGTGCTTGAGCTGCGCTTGGATTCCCGAACACCGTCTCATCAGATCCTCAAACGTCTCCGCATTGCCGGCCAATAGCCCGTCTTCGACCATGTGCAGATAGTCCGTCCGAAGGGCATCGTATCCGCTTCCGCTGGGTACAAGCGTAAGGCCCGCGTGGAGGGCTTCCAGATAGTCGATCCGGTTGCCGTTGGCATCCTTCGCCGCGAAGAAAGCGTTCTTGTGAATTGCAACGGCTTCGGCGACATCTTGGGCGGCGAGAGCTTCAGCAAGATGTCCGTTCTCTTCGAGCCGAACCAGATCGTGGAAGTGCCGCGAAAACCGGTTGCTGAGGCCCTTTTCTCCCTGGACGCAATACACATGGGCGGCAGTCGCTTTCTCCCAGAAGATGCGGGTCAGATTCATAACGCGAGGGTCGGCGTTTGGAAACTCGACCCCGGATACCAGCCCTTCCATATCGCAGCGAACGGGAATGATCGTACTCGGCTCCCCACTTGACCGCGCACCAAACTCCAGCTTCACGGTCGGGAGTGCGTAGCCTGACGCCGGTGCCACCGGCTCGTAGTCGATGAAGATGCAGTCTTCAGTGATGCGGCTGGATACATTCTCCAGCCGTTCCAAGCCCGCTTGAATGATCGGGTGAGCTTGGTCCCGAATCCATGCGGGAAGGAGTTCGCGACGGATCTCGTCGGACCATTTCTTCTCCTGGCTGCGGCTCGGCGGAATCGCGTCTATTCCGCCGGCGGCCCCGCGAACCAACTCAGGGGCGAGAGCGCGGATGTCGTAGGTGAGATCAACGTCCTCCGAAAAACGGGTGATGACCTTGTGGGCCTTGGACAAAGCGGTGCCGCCCTTGAAGACGAGGTGCGCTCCCAAATCAGATTGAAAGAGAGTCGCAAGCGACCAGACGACCCAGATATCCTTCTCCAGCAAGTGAGGCGCACGACCGGAGAAATCCGAGGCCGCAGCAAGGGCGCTCGCCTGGTTCCGCCTGCCCAGTTGGAAATAGCTATCGTGCATCGGCGGCGCTCCGGCTGAGGGCGCTCGCCATCCAACTCGGAAAACGGGAGACTTGCTGCGCGACCTTCTGAATCTCAGTCCGGGGAACCTTCCCCTCGATCTCCTCCAAAACGGCATGGACTCTCTCCGGGCCGGCCCATGCCAGTGCGCGAACGATCTCTCCGGCGCGTTCTTTGGCGAAGGCGAGTTGCCAGGACGGGACATGCACGAGCTGGATCGGCAGCTTTCCGAGATTCAGCTTGCGGCTCCGGCCCGATGTCCAATAGATCATCTGAGTGGGAACCTGGGTGGTGAGTCCAAGGGCGTTCGCGGAGGAAGCGCCCGACGGCACAATGTCTTCGCCGCGTTGCGCGGACAGCTCCGCGATCAGCCGATGGGCGGAAGGCGCATGAGTTCCGAACCGGCTCGTCACCGGAGAGATGTACATGCCCCGGCCGGCTCTGAGGAGCTTCCCTCGCCGCGCAAGCCGCGAGAGCGACTGATCCACAGCGGGGCGGGTGCCGAGATGCAGCAGCATCTTGGCGCTCACCGGCGCTCCCTCGGGGAGTGCGTTCGTCCTCTCAAGAATGGCTTCTGTCAGGCGTTCCATCACGTCACCGTCTGTCAGGATTATACTCTTGTTTCTGACACTTTCACGGGGGCTGATTTGGTCTCGGAACTCCGATTCCTGAGACTTCTGGGCTGCTTGCCTCGAATCTGGCCGGTCTTCACTCCGCTCCCTGCGGCGATCCGAAAGGAAGAAGTGCCCGATATGGTATGCCTATGCGGGTGTCCCCACCTTTAATCGCTCGACGCGCTATTAAAGGTTCGTCGGCCAAGAGTTCCGGGTGCGGCCCTCCCCGACGAAAATCCCACGACCGTTTTACGGAGAAACCCAAAGGTCGAAACGAACTCCCGACTGACTCCCAATAAGCTGTCCGATGCGTACTTTGCCGTACTCTTGAGTCGCCATTCGTACCGAACGGTCTCGTTCCTCGACACCAGTAACAATAACTCTGTGCTGGCCAGCGCGCCATTGGGCAACGCCGAGAGAGCACTGACGTGGGCAAATCCCCAGGCACCTGCGATCAGCTTTTACCCCAATGCCGGTGTAGTGGCGGATTTCAACGGGGACGGCATTCCGGACCTTGCGGTGGCGAACTCCAGCGGTGATACGTTGACGATTCTGTTGGGGAACGGCGACGGAACCTTCACTGCCGTGGCCTCGAGCCCGCAAACAGGGAACGATCCCTATTACGTGGTTGCGGGCGATTTCAACGGCGATTGCCGGAGCGACATTCTGTGGCGCAACAGCTCTTCTGAAGAGGCGTACGTCTGGCTGATGAACGGAACCTCGATTCTGAACCAGGGAAGCCCAGGCGGGCCTTCCTCCGCATGGGTGATCGAGGGCGTTGGCGATTTCAACGGGGATGGCATGTCCGATATCCTGTGGCAAAACAGCAGCACAGGCGAGGTGTACATCTGGTTGATCAACGGGACCTCAATCGCCAACCAGGGAAGCCCCGGTACGGTCTCGCCCTCGTCAGGATGGGTGATCGCGGGGGTTGGCGATTTTAACGGGGATGGCAAGGCCGACATCCTGTGGCAAAACAGCACCAGTGGGGAGATCTACATCTGGCTGATGAACGGGACCGCGATTGCGAGCCAGGGAAGCCCGGGCGCGGTTTCTGCTTCGTCTGGATGGGTGATTCAGGGTGCGGGCGATTTCGATGGAAATGGCACGAGCGACATACTGTGGCGGAACAGCAGCAGCGGGGAAATCTACATCTGGTTCATGAGCGGGACCACGATTACGAACCAGGGGAGCCCTGGCACAGTCTCCACCGGCTGGGGCATTAAAGGGGCAGGCGATTACAACGGGGATGGCAAAACCGACATTCTTTGGCAGAACAGCACCAGTGGTGAAGTCTATATCTGGGAGATGAACGGGCTCACGATTACGAGCCAGGGGAGTCCCGGCACCGTTTCCTCTCCATGGCAGATATCCACCTTATCTCCATAAAGTTTGTTGTCTGGAAATAAGAACTTTGCGCCAAAGAGACTCCTGGTTCGGGAAAGCCTTCGGACCGGCAGACAGCCGGTCAGAGACCAGGGTCGGCTTTGCGGCACGCAGCTGGTTTATTGCGCAGGTCCCGGTTGTTGCTCGACTAACTGGAACCTCTTCCTGTCTGTTTGTTGCTGGCGGGAGGCCTGTTGCAGCTGGGAAAGCCGTTTGACGAGCGCGGGAATTTCTTCCGGCTGGTTCTTTTGCGGGGAATGCCGTAAAGCGACAATCAGGTGATAAATCGCTGTCGTGTCGGCGGGGGAATCCTGCAGCGCAAGCCTGCATTGCTCGATGGCAAGGTCGTATTGGCCGGACCGTGTATAGATACTGGCCAGCAAATCCCTGGCGTCGGCGAGATCCGGTTTGAGTTTGACCGCCTGCAGCGCGGACCTGATGGCCTCATCCGGCACCCTGCTGTCTGGGTCGGCCTCGCGATAAACGAGCAGCTTGGCGAGGAGGTAGTGTAGTAAGGCGCTGTCAGGATGAGCTTTCAGTTGCGCCCGTATCTCGGGGAGTGCGTCATCCGGCTTACTCTTGTCCGTCATCTTTCTCTGCAACTCGACGATATCCGTGGCATAGGCGCTCAGGCTCTGCGCCGAATCCAGTTGCTCGGCGGTATGAAAATCGGCTTCAGCCTTGTCGTATTGAGCCAGCTGGGCGTACAGCAAGCCTCGCGAGATATAGAGCGAAGGATCGCCGGGAATACGCTGCAGGCCGGCATCGACCATATCGACCCCCACCTGGAAAGATTCGTGGTTCAGGCAAAGCACAACAAAAGCGTTGTAGTAATTCGCGTTGGCTGGATCCAGGACAATCGCCTGACGCAGAAGAGAGACCGCTTTCGGAGTATCTCCCAGGGCCTCGTAGGCGTCGGATGCAAGGCTCAATAGATCCGGATCGGACTGGTCCGCCGTGAGAAGAGGATCGAGGATTCTGGCAGCCGCTTCATCTTGCTTCGTTTCCACTAACACGACGGCGAGATCGTATTTTGGATACGTTTGCTCAGGAAGGAGGGCCGCAAGTTGTTCAAACACGGCCATAGCTTTCTCAGCCTCGCCGACATGCACGAGGCAGTAGCCGTACGCTTCCAGTGAATGAGGATGGTGGGCGATCACATCCGAACTTAGAATGAAATGGCGGATCGATGTCTGGCAGTTCTCCCGTCTCGCCTCCAGGACGGCGAGCATCTCGTGAGCTGTCTGGTCTTGTGGATCGGCGCTCAGGATTTTCTCTAACACCGGAACCGCTCGTTGATCCTGAGTCTGATAGAGGAGTTGTGCTTGGGCTTTGAGCGCGGGACTGTAGTCCGGCGAGAGATGGAGTGCCCGCTGCAATGCGCGGAGCGCATCCTGGTTGTCAGCCTTGAAGGTGAAGACAATTCCCTCCAGCGTCCAGAGGCGGAAGTCGTTCGGCCTTTCGAGCAGGGCGCGCTTCGTGGCCGCCAGCGCAGCATCGTATTGCTGAGAACGGATCAGCGCTTCGATACCCGACACGGACAGCGCCGTTTGCTGCGCGGAGGCGCAGAAGGTCGCGCACAGGATGAGAGGAAGCACGCATTGGTCACGAAACATCATCGTCAGGTGGCCTGGCGGGCCCAGCCCAGGTTGGGGATGATCCCGCGTGTCTCCTGGATCGTGATGAGCTGATCGCATTTAATATCCCGGTATTTTTCAACTAAGCCACTCGGCCAATACACAACGATATCCGCAACCGTAGCAGGGCCGAGACCAAAATGGAGGCGCGAGTCATTAGAGGAGTAGTAGCTGGACTGGCTGAGCACTTCCTGTGCCTGAGTTCTGGCTGAATATCGCGCCAATACTCGCGCGCCCACGGCGCTGCGATTGGACTTAGTGCCGACCAGTTTGATTTTTAACCAGTGATGATGTCCTTTGAGGTCGTTTCGTAACAGGGAGGGCGGCTCGTTCACATTCAGAATGAGGATGTCGAGATCGCCGTCGTTGTCGAAATCACCGAATGCACAGCCGCGGCTGGAATGAGGAGTGGAGAGGCCTGGACCAGCATTGCTGATCTCTTCGAAGGTGCCGTTTCCCAGGTTCCGGAAAAGAATACGCGGCGACTTATTGGGATTTGCGGGGATCAGCTTCTCGACGCCTGGATACACGCTTCCGGTTACAAAAAAGATGTCCGGCCAGCCGTCGTTGTCGAGATCGACGATTCCCGCGCCCCAGCTGGCGAAGCGGGTTTCCACTCCGAGCTTCGCTTCGATGGTCCGGTCATCAAAATTCCCGGCGCCGTCGTTGCGATAGAGCACGTCGGTATCTTCGGCAAAGTGAGTTTTGAAGATATCCAGGTGGCCGTCGAGATCGTAGTCGCCCACGGCGACCCCCATTCCGGCCTCTTCTCCACCGTCGTTGCTCAAAGCTACACCGCGTTGAATTCCCTCTTCTTTAAAAGTTCCGTCGTGCTGATTGATAAACAGGAGGCTGGGTGTGGAGTCGCAGGCTACATAGATATCGGGCCAGCCGTCTTCATTGAAGTCCGCAGTGACGACCGTCATTCCATAGCTGGGCCATGGTTGCGCGAGGCCCGACGCAGCCGTGACGTCGGAAAAGGTTCCGTCACCGTTATTTCTGTAAAGAGAGTGGACGCCGAAGGGCATTCCACGCGGGCCGCATTCAACCGGAATACCTTTCCAGTTGCAGTTGGCGCCGGCGCCTGGCTTGGGAACGTGTTCGAAGTCAAATTTCAGGTAATTGGCGACGAACAGGTCGAGATGACCGTCCCGGTTGTAATCAAAAAACGAGCACCCGGCGCCCCATCGTGGTTCAGAATTCCAAAGCCCAGCTTCTTTTGTAACATCCCTGAAAGTGCCGTTGCCCAGATTGCGGTAGAGCTTGTTCTGTCCCCAGTAAGTGCAGAACAGGTCTTCATAGCCGTCATTGTTGTAATCGCCGACACAGACGGCGTTCGCCCAGCCTACCGCCTCAAGACCGGCCTGTTTCGTGACATCGGTAAAGGTTCCATCGCGGTTATTCCTGTAGAGGCGATTGGAGGCTCCGGAGGGAGCGCCACCTAAGCGGGTGCCGCTGAGAAGGAAGATATCGATCCAGCCGTCGTTGTCATAGTCAATGAAGGCACATCCGCATCCATTTGCTTCGATGATGTAATCGTCGTGATCTTCACCGCCGTAGATAACGGGCGCAGTCAGGCCGGCGGAGGCAGCGACGTCGACAAAATATGCATCGAACGGACGGCCGGATTCGGCGGGCTTTTTCTGAGCAGCTGCAATCCGTCCTCCCATGCCGCCCTGCTGCTGTGCCTGGGCTCGACGGGAGAGGGCTCCAGCAAGAGCTCCAATCGAAATCTGAAGGAATTCGCGCCGGTCCGTTTTCATCTCAGAGATCATCGCCGATGAACATGCTGGCGATTACGATACGACGGATTCGACCTCGGAGACCAGGATAATGATGAAGCGGGTTGGCGGAATGCGTGACCTGGAGCCATTTCACCAAACGTAGACGGCAACGGCTTGCGGCGGGCCCGGCAGCAGGTCAGTGATGGTGGCCTGAATAACGATCTGCACATTTCTCCGCGCCCAGTCCTGGGGGGCGGAGCGAAGGGTTTTCTCAAGATATTGCGGATTGGAAACGAACTCGCCTGCCGCCTGAGTGCCATAGGATTTGATTCCGGCGACTACGACGACGAACTGGCCCGTTCTTGAATTCAGAAGCCTGGTAACGACGGCGTAGTCACCAATTGTTTTTCCGGCGGCGTCTCTTTCCGAGCGCCAGGCGCGGCCTGAGGGGCCTTCCTCCCGAATGATGGATTGGTCGCCTTCCTCAGCGAAGGCGAAATGCAGGTTCGATGTCATCTGCATCGTCCAGCGATTATTGAATGCCCCAATGACCACGGCGGGAGAGTTGCGCAGGTCTTCAAAGGAGTAATTGCCTCCGATTCTTACCTGGTTTTTTTTCCCGATTTGTCCGAAAAGAGCGGAGATTCCGGTGGCCGCATAGACGTCTCCGGCCGCGAGCCCATAGTCAGGATACTCAACCATATCTCCCCAGACGATCTTCTCGTTCGGGGCCAGATCGGGCTTCTGCATCAGTCGCTCGAACTGGCTGGTAAACAAATCCGGAGTTTTGGAGTGCCGTTGGTACAGTTTGACCGAGGGAAGGTAAACGGCCGGCTTGGCCAGGCAGATCAGAACGGGCTGCGCAGTGGCAAGCGCGGGCGACCAGAATTGTTCAAGGGCGGATTTGGGGGCTTTTGCCCGGGACAGGGTTGACCCAACCAGGATCGCCGTGACCAGCAGGGCCAAACCGACTGCTAAAAGGGCCCATACGAACGCCTTGCGGTTCCGGCGTGAGCGAATCGTTTCGAGCGACAGATGCCGGGGGTGGTCCGGCGACTGCGGCGCATTGGGAGTTTCCTCCGGCAGAGGAGGGTGAACGGATGAAGACTGCTCGTGGGAATGGGATTGCCACGTGAACTCGGGCGCGTATGAGCCAACGTGCAGCTCGATGCGAACGTCTGAGTGGGCAGGTGACGCGCCGTAGTACTTATCGAGTCTTCTGCGCACCTCTCCTGCCTGGACCCGGACCACAGGATCATCGCCTGTCGCGTAGCCCGCGGGACGGTGAAAGAGCTCGACGCCGATGGTTCGCTCTTTCAACCGATCGAGGTTTCCGCCCAGTCTGTTCCTGACCACATAGGAGAGGAATTGCTGACAGCGTTTGCTGGTCTGGAAAATGGGGCTGTTGAGAACGGCCTCCAGCTCGTGGAGGACCGTCATTCGCTCCGCGTCGCTGAGGACGCCTGCATTGGGATGAACTTCTTCCCGCCAGGTCGGATCTGTGGTCACGCCCATGGTACTCACCATTCGGCCGTACGAGCCGGTTATGGAACCGACTGTAGGCGCTCAACGCCGCCGCAGCTCACCATGCTCCACCGCCCGCACCAGAATGTCAACCGTTGGGCAATGATGCCCCAAGGCAGCTAATTAATCGTGTGATCAAAAAGGCCTGGCCCTTGGCCATCGCCCACATTCCACGCGGATTAGCCCCTGGAGATGGAGTGAGGAATCGCGCCACCACACTGTAATACACCGTGTCCTACTTGAAAAGCCCTTTGTTGGGGAGAATAGTCGCGAGGAAATTCCGAGCGGAATTTAACGGAAGCGAAAGACCTCGCAACGGAAGGGGTCAGCGCGCGCAGCGCCATTTTACGGGAGACTCAGATGATCAGTACCAGATACGCAATCAGGGGTTTCATATTCGTTCTCCTTCTGTTGAGCCTGGGAAGATCGGCATTCGGTCAGTTCCTCAGCGGAATTGAAGGGACGGTCAAAGACCCTTCGGGCGCCCTGATCGCGGGAGCCAAAGTCACGGTGACCGATATCCGGCTGGGAGTGAAGAAGACCGACACAACCAACGACGCCGGCTATTTCCGCATTGACAGTATCGAAGCATCGACCTACACGGTGCAGATCCGGATGAACGGATTCAAAATCTGGGAACAGACCGATCTGGCTCTGCAGGTGGGAGAAACCCGCACACTGGCCCCGGTATTGGAGGTTGGACCGGCGAGTACCGAGGAAGTTTCTGTGACCGCATCACAGGCGACACCCGACCTGGTTTCGCCGACCACCGGAGCAGTCATCCCTGAAGCGACTCTGCAGGAAACACCATTGTCGGGGCAGAACGTGTACGGTTTGTCGGCGTTGACGCCAGGAATGACGGGAGCCGCGACGCAAACGGGAGCCGACAACTTCACTAACGAGTATTCGATCAACATCAATGCGGCCGGTCTGCGCCAGGAGCAGAACGGCTACGAGATCGACGGCGCGCAAACGAATACACCGTCACGGGGCGGCGGAACCTCCATTTCTCCCAACCCTGAAATCGTCCAGTCGATGGAAGTAAGAACTAACGATTTCGATGCCCAGAAGGGGCGGAATGGCGGGGCTACGGTCGACGTCTTCACGCTATCCGGTTCGAACGAATTCCACGGAACCATCGACTACGAATTCACCAACAACGATCTTTCGGCGCTGACACACTTTGAAAGCAAACTGCCGACCTCCCGCCGCAACGACATGAGCGCGACCATGGGGGGGCCATTCATCAGGAACAAGCTATTCTGGTTTGGCGCGATCGAAGTACTTCGCTCCAGTGTCACGAGTGCTGGGTCCACGACGGCGGAGACATTGGACTTCTTTAACTGGGTTAAGAACAACCTATCAACTTTGGTGCCGGCAGGTTCGCCTTCCGGGACCGCCGCGGGACCAAACATCGCCCTTCAGTCGTTGACTCTGGCTCCGCCCCTGGCTTATGCCAGCGCGAGTGGCGCTACCACGGTGGCGGGGATTGAGAGCACAGCTTTCGGTGGCACCTGCGCCAGCTGCTCGGAACTCTACGCTCCGCCCGCGGGCATTCCTGCCACACTCGATGCAGTGGGCCCGGTGAACTACACAAACGTGTCGCCCAAAGACGGCTACCAGTGGAGCTTCCGGATCGACGATTATCTCGGTACAAAGGATCGTATCTACGTGGATGCGATGCGCACCTACGATACTTCGGCCAGCACCAATGCAAGACCGGCCTTCGCCGCTCCAGGGACGAACCACTCGGACTTCGTCAATGTCGACTGGACGCATACCTTCTCCCCGAACCTTCTGAATGAGGGGGGCGGGAATATGATTCGTCCGTATGGGCAGAACGGGGCTAGTTCAGCGTTTGCCATTCCGAATGTCACCGTGGGCTCAGGAGTTACCGGGTTCGGAAACTGGGGACCAGGAAACTTTGCGCAGACCACGGTGGCGTGGCGGGACGTGATGACGGCGACGGTGAAGACGCACACGCTGAAATTCGGGTTTGACCAGTTCAACGTGCGCGAGAACGATGCACAGGAGGGCGCGCAGGACCGCCCGTCGTACACATTTAACAATCTGCTTGATTTTATTCAGGATGGTCCAGTCTCGGAAACCGGGGTGCCGGTCAGCCTGATTCCAGGACCCAACCAACACAAGCAGGCGCCGTACGAGCGGCGGTATCGCGAACTTTACACCGGATTCTTTGTACAGGACAGCTGGAAGGTCAGACCGACGCTGACTGTGAACGGAGGGGTCCGGTACGACGAAATGGGGAATTTGTTTTCCATCATTAGTCCGCAACTGGCTAACTTCACTTTCGGATCCGGCTCGACTCCCTTTTCCCAGGTCGCCAGCGGCATCGTAGCACTGAACCCGAACGACCATGTCCTCAATCACAACGTGTGGGGTCTGACCCCCCGTCTTGGTTTTGCCTGGGATTTATTTGGGAAAGGCAAGACGGCGTTGCGCGGGGGAGCCGGCGAGTTTTCCGATCAGCCTCCTTATTTGCACATTACCGATATAACCTCGGGCAATCTACCGAATACATACACGCCGAGCCTGAACGTGCATACTGCTGGCGAGGCTAATTCACTGTCCTATCAGCTCTGCAATCCGCCTCAGGGATTCACGATTGCCTGCCCGCTGCTGGTGCTGCCAACCAACAACGTGACGATCAACCCGACGACGGGTGCACTCTACCTGAATGGAGTTCTGGATAACGGCGTGGGCCTGGGCGGCTACTCAACAAACTACAAAATGACGCAGGTCATTGAATGGACGCTAAGCGTTCAGCAGGAATTGTTGAGGAACCTGATCCTCGAGGTGAACTACTCCGCGTCGGTTTCCCATCATCTGCCGATTTACAACCAGGACGTCAACCGATTTTCGGGCGACCTGCTGAAGTACAACGCAACGGGATCGGCCGCCCCGACGCTTTCGCGCCTCAATCCCAATTTTGGCGGAATCAACTACGCGACTTCCGACGGCAATTCCGCCGGCAACTACGGGACTGCCATGCTGACGCAAAGCTATGCCCATGGCCTGGCGCTGCGCGGGATCTACACCTATGGCAAAGCGCTCGATGCTCTGAGCACGTCGGCCTCGCTGGACAGTGGCAATATCACTTCGGGCAACCAGAACGGTCCCATCGTCCAGAACTTCAACTTACCCGCGCAGCGTGGGCGGTCGGACTACGACATTCGCCAGCAATTCTCGGCGGTTGGCACCTGGGTAGTTCCCAACAACTACAGCAGCGCCCTCGAGCGGGGATTTCTGGGCGGCTGGCAGTTTGGCGGCTATTGGATCCTGCAGACTGGTCTGCCCGCGTGGGTTACGCAGAACCTTGGGTTCTCGCCCACCTGCGCTGCCAACCCAAGTGGCGATTGCTATAACTCCTCCGGGGCGTGGATCCCGGGAAGCATCATCACCAGCACCGCGGGCGACTACAACGCGGACGGAAGCAACGTCGATTCTCCGATGACTCCCACCTTTGGCAGTCATCGGGGCGGCTTGAAGAAGAGTGACTTCCTGAACGGGGTTTTCCCCGGTGGCGCGGCGGCGTTTCCTGCGCCTCCTCTGGGGATGGAAGGAAACCTTGGCCGTAACACTTACGATAACCAGGGTTATAACGCCATGAACTTCAACTTTGGAAAATTCTTTTCGACTCCATGGTTCTTCGATGAGAAGTTGAAGATCGAGGCCAGAGGCGAAGTGTTCAACTTGTTTAACCGCACAAATCTCACGGGGCTGGATACAGGTCTCGGCGATGGAAACTTTGGAAAGGCCACGAGCCAGTTGCCGGCCCGAAGCCTCCAGATTCATTTGCGCGCCAGCTTCTGAGCAGAACCGATTCGATACAATCGGGATGCTGAGGGAGAGAGCAATACGCCAATATCAATCGCAGGCCGGGGAAGTGGGTTACCAGGAAGCCGCCGACAACAATATAGGTGGTCCAGCCTGTCCGCCGATTATATTTGACTTCAGCACGACCTCGACATTCTTGTGCTCCCAGCCGCTCGGCATGATCGTTGCGAGCTGTTCCAGAGCCTGCGGCGACGCCGAGCCGCGCAGGAATGGCGTCTGGAAGGAGGCACTGGCCGCCGACGCGAACCGTGGAGGTCCCCCTAGAACGGGTCTGGTAAGTAGCGGAGTGGCTTCGGCGGGCTGGATGAGCCCCGCTTCCATGGCGGTTCTCACACGCGGCATCGCGGGTGTTGGGGGCTTGGGAGACCAGTTCCAGCCGAGGCACGAAGGCGTGCGCCAGGCCGCCAGCCGCGCTGGAATCTTTCCTGCACGCCGCGAATCTAACTAATTGGTACGGGCTCCCCAGACCAGACAGGAAAAGAAATGTCACTCAGGCCAGTTAGAGAAATTCTATCGACTCAACCAACCCTCGAAGGGGCAGGCGTCCGCCTCCAGCGCGCCTTTGGCTTCGGCAAAACCAAAGACTTCGATCCGTTCCTTCTCCTCGACGACTTCCGTAACGAGCATCCCGAGGACTACCTCAACGGATTCCCGTGGCACCCGCACCGCGGCATCGAGACGATCACGTACGTGCTCGCCGGCTCCGTGGAGCATGGCGACTCGCTCGGCAACAAGGGCAAAATGACGGCTGGCGACGTACAGTGGATGACCGCCGGCAGCGGCATCCTGCACCAGGAGATGCCCAAAGGCGATCCTCAGGGCCGCATGCACGGCTTCCAGCTGTGGGCGAACCTGCCCTCGCATCTCAAGATGACCGACCCGCGTTACCAGGACATTCCCGCAGCGGCGATCCCCGAGGTTACAGAGGATGACGGCACAACCGCCCGCGTGATCGTTGGCGAATTCTGGGGTAAGAAGGGTCCCGTGGAGGGTGTTGCCGCCGACCCGAATTACATCGACGTCTCCGTCCCGCCCAATAAGAAGAAGCGCCTCAAGGTCGAGACCACGCGCAACGCCTTCGCGTACGTCTTCGCCGGGTCAGGCACCTTCCGTGATGCCTCCGATCCGCAGGCCGTGCTGACGGAATCAGGCTCGGATCCGAATGCTAAACCCGCCTACGACGCCAGCAACCACTCGCTCGTCCTCTTCGATCGCGGCGACGAAATTCAGGTCCAGGCCGGCCCCGAAGGCATCCGCTTCCTGCTCGTATCCGGCAAGCCGATCGAAGAACCGGTGGCGTGGTACGGCCCCATCGTCATGAATACCCAGGCCGAACTGCGCCAGGCGATGACGGAACTGCAAACCGGAGACTTCATCAAGCACCGTTGAAGGCTCAAGCGAAGATCGAGCGAACGGCGAGCGAGAATCGAGCAAAAACAAAGCCCGACTCCCGACACGCCTTTCGCTCGCTTTATGCTCGGTTTTCGTTGGCTGTGCGCTCGGCTCGCACTTAGCTCGCCTCGGCATCCGCAATCGCCAGAGCCGCGTCCAGGGCCTCGACCGCGAAATCCAGATCCTTCTCCTCGACAATCAGCGGCGGCGCAACCACCAGATGGCTCACCCACGCCTGAATCGCGATCCCGCGCTTCAGCATCTCCCCCGCAACCTTCTCTACTACTGTGACCGTCCCCGAGACCTTGTCCGTCATGGTGTTGAACGGCTCTTTTGTCGTGCGATTCTTCACCAGGTCGAGGGCCCAGAACAGTCCCAGCCCGCGAACCTCGCCAATCGAAGGGTGCTTCGCCGCCAAACCCTTGAGCATCGGCCCAAGATATTCGCCCATTTTCTTCGAGCGGCGAACCAGATCGAGGCGCTGCATCTCGTGGATCGTCGCCACTGCCGGCTTCAGCGTGATGGGGTGCGCCTCATAGGTGTGCCCATGGGAAAAATAATGGTCGTCGAAGTAAGCCGCAATCTCGCCCGTCGTCGCGCACAAACCCAGCGGCACATACGCCGACGTGATGCCCTTCGCCGTCACCAGAATATCCGGCTTCACGCCCCAGTTGTCGACGGCAAACCACTCGCCTGTTCGTCCCCACCCGCTCATCACCTCATCGGCGATCAATAAGACACCGTGCCTGCTACAAATATCGCGCAGCATGGGCATATATTCCTTCGGCGGCACCAGCACCCCGTTGGTCCCCACCACTGGCTCTACAATCACCGCTGCTACATCGCTCTCGTTGCGGATCATGTGCTCCAGATACTCCGCGCACGCGATACCACATTGCGGATAGGTATGTTTGATCGGGCACTTGTAGCAATTGACCTCCGGCGCGAACAGGAAACCCTGCCCCTTGCCGCCGACCGGCTCCATCGCCCAACGCCGCGGATCGCCGGTAGCCGCGATCGACGCCATGGTCGAGCCGTGATACGACCGGTAGCGCGCGATGATCTTCGTTTTGCGGGTGTACATCCGCGCAATTTTGAACGCCGCCTCGTTGGCATCCGTCCCCGAAGTCGTGAAGAAAAATTTCGTCAGGCCTTCCGGCAGCACATCGAGCAGCAGTTGGCTCAGCTCCGCACGCGCCTCCGTCGCGTATGCCGGCGACGCATACGCAAGCGCTTCCGCCTGCTCCGCAATCGCTTTGATCACCGCGGGATTCTTGTGTCCCAGATTCACGCACATCAGCTGCGACGAGAGATCGAGATAGCGCTTCCCCGCCCCATCCGTGAAGTAGCAACCCTCAGCGTCGGCAATGTGCATCGGGTTCCAGGTCTTCTGGAAGCGCCACGTTCCGTAGTTGAGCTTCTTCGTTAGCTCCACGACCTGCTGGCTGGTCAACGTCGTTTCAGGAACAGAGATTGTGTCGGCCATAGATTCCTCTTGGTTCAAAATGTACTGTACAGAAGCAGGGCGCAAAAACGAAAACCCAAAGATGCCGGAAGCCTTTGTATCGCCACAAATCGTGACCCCCGAAGACATCCGCCCGGGCGCTGTGCTCGTTGACGCTGGCAGGATCACCGGAGTCTGCAGCGAAGCTGAGATCCCGCCAGACCATCGCCGCATCGACTGCCCGGGCGCTCTGTTGCCCGGCCTCGTCGACTCGCATATCCACATCAACGAGCCAGGCCGCACCGAATGGGAAGGCTTCGCCACCGCCACCAGAGCCGCAGCCGCAGGCGGTTACACCACCCTCATCGACATGCCCCTGAATTGCTCACCCGCCACCACGACCGTCGAAGCCCTCGAAGCGAAGAGAGCCGCCGCGCAAGACAAGTGTATGGTCGACTGGGCCGCCTGGGGCGGCGTCTCGGGCCACAACGCCAACGACATCGAACCCCTCGCCCAAGCCGGCGTTCGCGGATTCAAATGCTTCCTGGCTGAGCCCGGCATCGACTGCTTCTCCCGCGTCGACGAAGCCGAGCTGCGTTTGGCTCTGCCGCATCTCGCCCGCACCGTCCTGCCGCTGTTGGTTCACGCAGAATTACCCGAGCCCCTCGAGCGCGCCGCGCGCGATCTGACTGGCGCAGACTGGCGCCGCTACGAAACCTGGCTCCGCTCCCGCCCCGATGAGGCCGAGCTTGCCGCCATTCGCCTGATGATCCGCCTCTGCCGCGAATTCGGTTTCCGTCTGCACATCGTGCATCTGGCCACCGCGCGAGCCCTCGACGACCTGCGCCAGGCGCGCGCAGAAGGCCTGCCTGTCACGGTAGAAACGTGCCCCCACTACCTTCATTTCGCAGCGGAAGAGATCCCCGACGGCAGCACTCTTCATAAATGCGCCCCACCCATCCGCAGCGAGGAAAATCGCGAGCATCTGTGGGAAGCGTTGCGCAACGGTGCGATCGACCTTATCGCCAGCGACCACTCCCCCTGCCCGCCGGAAATGAAGCGCCTTGAAGAGGGCAATTTCGCCACAGCCTGGGGAGGAATCGCCAGCGTCTCCGTCGCATTGCCCGTCGTCTGGACCGGCATGCGGGGCCGTGGCTTCACGTTGGGGGATCTGGCCCGGATTTTGTCACAGCAACCGGCACAATTAGCCGGCCTGACCGGCACAAAAGGACGCATCGCAGAGGGTTACGACGCCGATTTCGTCGTTTTTGAACCGGGGGAGGCATGGACGGTGCGCCCTGAAGCGCTCCGCACACGTCACGCGATCTCGCCCTACACCGGCGAGCGCCTCTATGGCACCGTGACAGCTACTTATTTAAGAGGAAAGGCGGTTTTTGAAGACGGCGGATTCGCGGATCATGCCGAGGGCCGCGAAATCCGAAGCTAACACCCGACGCGCCGTTCCCTGTTCCCTGTTGGCAATTCCCTGCCTCTACGCCGTCGCCAGATGCCGCGCCCCAGCCCGGATCCCACCCTGCTCCACTCCGCCCAGCCGCACGCTGACTACCTTGGAAACCCCAGGCTCCTGCATCGTCACGCCGTAAATCATGTCGGCGGCCACCATCATTCGCTTGGAGTGCGTCACCAGGACGAACTGCGTCTCCTCTGCCATGCTGCGCAGCATGTCCGCCAGGCGCCCCACGTTCGTCTCGTCCAGCGGAGCATCGACCTCGTCGAGGACGCAGAAGGGGCTCGGCTGATAAACAAAGATTCCGATCAGCAGAGACAGCGCGGTCAGCGCCTTCTCGCCACCGGAGAGCAGCAGTACATTCTGCAGCTTCTTGCCGGGCGGCTGCGCCACAATGTCGATGCCGCTGTCCGCCGCGCTCTCCTCATCGGTCAGCCGCATAAACGCCTGGCCACCCCCGAACAGCTTGCCAAATGTCGCGCTGAAGTTTTCGTTGATCCGCGCAAAAGCCTCGTTGAACTTCGTCCGCGAAATTTCGTCGATCTCTTTGATCGTGGACTGCGTGTTGTCGATGGAGTCCAACAAATCCTTGCGCTGGGTCTCCAGAAATTCGTGGCGCTGGGCGGTCTCCTTGTATTCCTCGAGCGCCATCATGTTCACCGGCCCCATGGCTTCGAGCCGTTGCTTGAGCTCCCGGCACGACTGGTCCTCAGCCACCAGCGCGTCGCCCTCGATCCGGACCAGCCCAGCATCCCGCCGCAGCGCCACGGCGTCCGTGCTCAAGTCCGCGATGCACGCTTCTTCGGTGTGGCGCAAATCCGCCGCCAGCGTCGCAGCCTGATTTCCGCAAACGCCGCGCGCCTCACGCAGTGCATCGATCTCTGCCCGGAGCGTCTTCAGCTCCAGCTCCATCACCGCTGCTTCAGTGCGCAGCACGACAATCTGGCGATGAGTGTCCGCCGCCTGCTGCTGGGCGCTGTCGCGAGCTTCAAGCAGCTGCTGGCGCGTTCCCGCCAGCAGCTCATTTTCGCGCAAGCGCTGCTCCTGCTCCGCGTGCGCTGCCGCCAGCTGCTGCGTAATTTGCGCGACCCGTCCCTCCAGCTCGCGATGCATCCGGTCGACGCGGGCAAACGCCGCCTCCGCGCCGCGGCTCCTTTCCTCGAGCCCTGCCAGTTCGGCGGCAAGCTGAGCCGCCTCCTGCTGCGCTAATTCACGGCTCGCCCGCAACTCTGCAACAGAACTTTGCAGCGTCTCGATGCCGGCCTCTGCGGCCTGATGGTCACCCTCGAGCCGAACCGCTTCCTCGCGCCGCTGCTCGAGGAATGCTTCCTTTGCCGCCCGAGCATCGCGGTTGTGCTCGCTCTGCAACGTCCACTCCTGCAGCCGCCGATCCAGCCGCTGCACCTCCATCTCCATCTGCCGCAGCGCGGCGCTTTGGTTCGCGCTCTCCCGTTCCGCCAGGCGCCGTTCTTCGGATTTCGCATCGAGCGTCCGCGTCAGATCCGCGAGCGTCCTGGCCAGCGCAGCTGCACGCAACTCCGCCTGTCCCAGCTCGCGCTCGATCTCTCCAAGCTTCTGTTGCGACTCGCGGACCTCGCGTTTCAGCGCCAGCGGCCCCTCAACCCCGGGCTTGCCCCCGGTCACCGTCACGTTGTGAAAACATTCGCCGGTCGGCGCGAGGAAAAATGCGGAGGGATTTTCGAGCGCCAGCGACCGTGCCGTCTCGGAATCGGGAGCCACATAACCCTCGCGCAGCTTCGGCAGAATCGCCTCCAGCGACCGCCCAAACCCATTCAGCACGCGGATGCAATTCCGCAACGGCACAATCCTCTGCGCCTCTGTGTGATACGGCACCCTGTCGGACCCTTCAAACGAAAACCTCGCCTGCGAGTCCTCAGGATGGACGAGGAAAGTCGCCCTGCCATCCACGCCCGCCTTCAGCAGCCGAACCCCTTCGTGGGCCGAATCCCAGCTCTTGACCACGATGTAGTTCAGCTCATCGCGCAAGAACTCATCGACTACGCTCTCGTACTCGCCGTTCACTTCCAGGAAATCCGCCAGGGTCCCCACCGGGGCCAGTCCGCCGCCCAGCGACTGCGACTGGAACAGCTTGCGCACGGTGTCCGTCGAGTAGCTGTGTTCGCGAATCAGCGCTTCGAGAGACTGGCATCGACCGCCCAGCGTCGCATGCTCAGCGCGCAGCTGATCCGCATGCCGCCGCGCCTGCTCCTCCTCCGCGCGCTTCGCCTCGATCTCCCCACGCAGCGAGGCGATCTCCGCTTCCACCCGCCGCAGCGTCTCGGTTACCGACTCAAACGTCAGCGAAATCTGCCCACGCTCCGCGCCCAGCGCCTCAAGATCGCGCCGCGCCGACTCCATCTCCACGCCCAGGCGCTCTGCCTCGCGCTGTAACGACGCCAGCGATTCCTCTCCCTGCGTGATCTGGTTCCGCGCCTGGCCCAGCTGCGACAGGAGCTGCGCGGCCAGCCGACGAGCCGTCTCCGACTGCTGCTCCGCCGTGCCCAGCGCGGCAATCGCCTGATGCGCCACTTCCTGCTTCTGGCGCGTGCGCTCGCGAGCGTCCGCGGTTTCCGATGCCGCCGTCTCGAGAAAATTCCGCTGCGTCTCCCGCTCCGCGGTCACGCTCACCAGGTGTTCCCGCGCCGCTTCCAGCTCGGCTGCTGCCGCGGCCATCCGCGCATCCAGCTCGGCAATGCGCTCGGCATTCGTCTGCTGGCGCGCGTCCGCGCGCTCAATCTCGACCGCCCGCTGATTTGCCCGCGCCTCGGCATCCTTCGCCGCATCCTCCAGCTCGTACCCGCGCGCCACCAGCGCGGCATGTTCGCCATCGAGGGTCTCCACGCGTTCCGCGCGCGCATCGATGCGTCCGGTCAGCTCGGCAATGTCCGTCTCCAGCGCAGCGTGCTGCGTATCCATTTCCGCGATCCTGCTCGCCAGCACGACCTTTAGCTTTTCGCGCATCTCATCGCGCAGCTTCGCATAGCGCTCCGCTTTCGCAGCCTGCCGCTTCAGCGATCCCATCTGCCGCGTCACTTCTTCGAAAATATCGTTCACCCGCGCCAGATTCTGCTTTGCCTGCTCCAGCCGCAGCTCCGCGAGCCGCTTCTTCGTCTTGAAGCGCGTAATCCCCGCAGCCTCTTCGATAATCGCTCGCCGATCGTGGGGCCGCGAGCTCAGCAGCTGGCCAATCCGCTCCTGCCCGATAATCGCGTACGATTCCGGCCCGAGGCCGGTCCCCATGAAGATGTCCTGAATATCGCGCAGACGGCAAAGCTTTCCGTTCAACAAATACTCGCTGTCGCCGGTGCGGAAGAGCCGCCGCGTGACAACCATCTCGCCTTTCTGTGGAGTCCGGTTGAACTTCCGCCGGCGAAACTTCAGCACCACCCCGGAAGCTGCCGCATCGCCGGCGGATTGCGCCCGGCCTGCGTTCTCGGATTCCACTCCTGGGGCGTCATCTCCGCCGACAACCTGACCCGGCTGCGCCTCGGCAATAATTTCGTCGACCTCCGCCGCCCGTTCGGCGCGCAGCTTCTCCTCGTCCCACTCCGCATCCCCCTCGTCAGCGACCACCACGGGCTCGTCGAGCAGCGGCCCTTCATACTCCTCCGGATCGAGCAGCGTCAGGGAAACCTCGGCCATCCCCAAGGGGTTCCGCTCTCGCGTCCCGGCAAAGATGACGTCCTCCATCTTGCCACCGCGCAGGCTTTTGGCGCTCTGTTCGCCCAGCACCCAGCTGACCGCATCGAGGATGTTGGACTTGCCGCATCCGTTTGGCCCCACTACGATCGCGATTCCCTGGCCAGGAAGGGCCACTTCCGTGCGCTCAAAGAAGGACTTAAAGCCCAGGATCTGTATTTTCTTCAGTTTCAGCATGGGGGGAACTCCTGACTGTCACCCGACGAAAATGGGAAGGACTGAGCCGCTTTCAAAACGACTGTACTCCGGTTTGCGGCGTAGTCAACACAAGCACCCCAATATCTTGTGGATAATAAGCCCGAATCCCAACCATTAGGAGCCTGTTGCCGCTTTACTGTCGAGTGCTGCCCGTGCCCGGCGGAAAAAGTCCCAGATATCCACAACGTTACCCCCGGTGCTGTTGGCCTGGCAAGCGAAATGCTGCGATTGCGTTGCCCGCTTCGCCGATTTGGGCGATCCACCTTGTCGTGTCGGGGTAATCTGAAAGAAGGAGCAGGGATCATGCCAACTCTTGATTGGTCTCAATGCCCTGCGGTGGAAAGTATCCCCGGCAAGGTCAGCGGCGGAGGGGTGTTCAAAGATACTCGCTTGCCCGTTGCGACCGTCATCGAGAACCTTGAGGATTTAAGCGTCGAGGAAGTGATGGAACAATTCGACGTGACGCGGGAGCAAATCACGGCAGTACTGGATTTTGTGGCCCGGACTCGCTCAACAACGGCGCATTGCTCAATGCCGCCGAAGAAGCGGCACTCGATGTCCCGCTCAAAGGCTCGTCCAAAGTAGCCCATTACCCACAGCTTCAGCTGTGCCATAAGAACTGCATAATCAATTCGGCTTTGGTCGCCGAGGGATGCTTTCTTGCTCTGCGCTTCCTCCGCAAGCCTTATAGTCGGTAATGGTTTTCGCGGGTTCCGCGTCCAACGAATTGAACGAAACTTGCCTCAATTTGAAATGCATGCCACGCCCGCAACGTGGATTCGTCGCAGTTTTCTTCCTCGTGGCCGTCTGCGCTCTTCCTGCGGCGCCCGCCCAGACCTCACGCCCCGTACCCAGAGCCGGAAACCCCAATTCCCTCACCGTCACCGTGGTCGATCAAAACGGGCTAATCGTCCCCGCCGCTCAGATCACCATCGAAGAACCTGGGCAGCCAACCATCCACATCGCCACGGACTACGCCGGTCATGCCGCCTGGATTCCGCGCCAGAACCAGCCGTACACAATCCGCGTAGAAAAAGCAGGCTTCTACCAAACCACAATCGAGGACATCGATCCTCAGCAGAAAACTCTGCGCATCGTCCTCACCCACATCGAGCTCCTGCAGCAGCAAGTCAACGTCCGCGCCTCCACAGTCGGCATTGACACGCAGCAGGTCTCCGATGAGAAGGCACTCGACGTACCCGAGATCGTCAACATCCCTTTCCCTACGAATCGAGACATCCGCAACCTTCTCCCCTTCACGCCCGGCGTCGTTGCGGACGCCTACGGTCAGGTCCACGTGGCCGGGGGCGAAACTTACATGACCCTCGACACGCTCGACGGTTTCGACATCCGCTCTCCGGTCTACGGCACGCTCGACATGCGCGTCTCGACCGACGCCGTCCGCTCCATCGACACGGAAACCACACGCTACCCGGTCGAATACGGCCGAGCCACCGGCGGCGTCATCGCCTTCACCACGGGAACCGGAGACAACAAATTCCGCTATGACGCCACCAATTTCGTCCCCTCCTTTCGCAATCAGGGCGGTATTCGCTTCGACACCCTAGAACCGCGGTTTACGTTCTCCGGCCCCATCGTCCGCGATAAGGTCTGGTTCTTCGACGGCGTCGAGACCGAATACGACGACGTCTACATTCCCGAACTCCCGAACGCCAATACCGATCACCTGATCCGTGGCGGCGACCTTCTCAAGCTCCAGGCCAATCTCGGATCCAGCAACAGCCTCACCACCGCGCTCCTGTTCAACGACTTTCATTCCCCGTACGACGGCATCTCCGCCATCACTCCGCAACAAAGCACCGACAACCACGACATCGTTGGTTGGCTCCCCTACGTGCGCGATCAGCAGAGCTTCCCGAACGGCGTCATCCTCGATTCCGGCTTCGGGGTTATGCGGTACCGCGAAGGCTTCGAGCCCCACGGAAATACTGCCTACGATCTGACCCCCGAGCTCCCCAGCGGCAGCTTCTTTGAGAATGAGACCACCCGCTCCCAGCGCGTCGAGGGCTACCTCAATACCTGGCTCCCTCCGCGACATTGGGAGGGGGCTCATCAATTCCGGGCGGGGCTCGACGCCGATCGCATCGGCTTCGACGAGAACGAGACCCTCGCTCCGGTGAACTATCTCCGCGAAGACGGCACCCTCCTGCGCCGGAGCGTCTTCCCCACGTTTGCGCCTTTCACGCGCCACAACCTCGAGCTCGGCGCGTGGATCGAGGATCGCTGGAGCCCCATTTCCGGCATGCTCATCGTCCCGGGCCTCCGCTACGACTGGGACGAGATCATCCGCCGTCCGCTGTTCTCCCCGCGTATCGCGTTGAACTACTCTCCGCCGGGCCTCGAGAGCTCAACGAAAATCACCGCGGGAATCGGCGAATACTACGAGCACACTCAGCTCGAATACCTCACCCGTGCGCTGGCCGGCATTCGGTACGACACGTACTACGCCGCCGACGGCGTCACGCCCACAGGCTCTGCGCTCGAAACTACGTTCAGCGCCGACGATGCAACGCTCCACGAAGCTCACGCGTTGAACTGGAGCATCGGCACGCAACAAAAACTCCCCAACCAGATCTACCTCGGCGCCAATTTCCTCGAAAAGCGCAACTTCGATGAATTCGTCTACGCCAACCAAAGCGGCTCAGCCGCCCTCAGCGGCAACTACGTCCTGACGAACAACCGCCAGGACCACTACCACTCTTTCGAGGTCGACGCCCGCCGCGCCTTCTCCGGCAACTACACGCTCTTCGCCTCGTACACGCGCTCCTCCGCTACTACCAACTCCGCGCTGGACTACGTTCCCACCATCCCGATCCTCGGCCCGCAGCAAAGCGGACCGCTCTTCTTCGATGTCCCCAATCGCGTTCTGTCCTGGGGTTGGCTTCCGGCGTGGCTTCCCGCCTGGGCGCCCTGGTCGGCCTCCGTCCGCAGAAACTGGGACTTCGTCTACAGCTTCGACTGGCACTCCGGCTTTCCCTTCGACTCCGTCAACGCCAACGAGGAGATCGTTGGATCCGCCGGCTCCCATCGTTTTCCCAACTACACCAGCTTCAGCCCAGGGCTCGAATGGCGCTTTCACCTGCGGGGAAAGTACTTCGGCCTTCGCGGGGTCATCGACAACATCACCAACAGCGCCGACCCCGCCATTGTCTACAACAATGTCGACTCCCCGGAGTACCTGACCTTCACGCAGCCCCTCGGCCGAGCGTTCACGACCCGCATCCGGCTCATTCAATCTTCCCGATAGCCCTTAATTCCCCTTCGCTATCACTTCAAGAATCGACCCGGGACGGTCTCTCGATCCATTCGGTCCCCTGCGGTGAGGTGTCCACCCTGTCCGAATTCCGCTCACTTCCGATTTCTCTCAAATTTCTCTGCGAATTGAACGAATCGTCGTGTAATCTTGCTCTTTGCATCCGGCGGGTCAACAGAATCCAGTCCTGGCTGCATCCCATTCGGCGGGTCAATTAGTATCCACGGCGTTAACTTGTCAGCACGCGCAATTGGTTTTTATAATCCAGCATCGTCGCGGCCCACCGCCCGCGACGGTCCCGATGATCGGCCGATAACGTACACGAACCGGTTGCGTCTGATCTGCATGTTTATGCCAGTCGGCGAGATCTTAAGAATTGCGTCACACGATTTCTCCCAGGAGCGTTGAATGAAGAAGCTTGTTCTTGCCTCGGTTGCACTGGCTGCCGCGCTGGTTGCCGTTTGTTCCGGCTCACTCCTCTGTTCGCCGGCATTCGCTCTTGTAGCCAATGGTCAGGGCGCGCAGGGCCAGACGCCCGCGAACTGTGCCAGCCCCACCATTAAAGATCCGGCCGAATACAACGATTACGCAAACGCCACCAGCCAGGCCTCGCCCGCTGCCAAGGCCGACGCCATCGAAGCGTTCCTCACGAAATATCCCAACAGCGTGGCCAAAGCCGCGATGCTCGAAGCCCTTATGGGCGCTTATCAGGCCGCCGGCAATGCGGCAAAAATCCTGGACGCGGCCAAACGCCTGCTCCAGGTTGAGCCCAACAACCTCCGCGCTCTTACGTTCGTCGTGTACCTCGAGCATCAGCAGTCCAATGGCAACCAGCAGATGCTGGATGACGCAGCTACCGCCGCCCAGACTGGCCTCAACGCTCCCAAAGATTCCTGCATGACCCAGGCGGACTACGACAAGGTCAAGGATCTCGCCACTCCTGTTTTCTACAGCGCCATCGGCGCCGACGACGTCCAGAAGAAGGACTACAAGGGCGCGATCGACGCCTACACCAAAGAGCTCCAGTCCTATAAGGATCCCGTCCAGACGACGGTCGTCCCCGCGCTCCTCGACACGTACTACCTCGGCCAGGCCTATTTGCAGGAAGATCCCAAAGATCTGAAGAACGCCGTCTGGTTCCTCACCCGCGCCGCTCAGTTCGCCAAGCCGCCTTACCAGGCTCAGATCGAGAGCGCAGCCGAATACTGGTACAAGAAATATCACTGCGCTCAGAACGATGCCGCCTGCAATGGCACACCGCCGGGTGGTTTCTCTCAGGTCCAGCAACTGGCTGCCGTTCCGGCCAACGTTTTCCCGACGGCTGATTACAATCCCACCCAGGCTCCGCCGCCGCCATCGCCCGCCGATCTGGCCCACCAGGCGATCGTGACCACGGCAGGTTGCGCCAACGTCACGCCCGCGCCTCCGCCCTCCGCTCCTTCTACTGGTGCTGCCGCTGCGACAACCCCGGCGCCCGCGCCCGCCGCGGCACCCGCTGCAACTCCGGGAACGACTCCAGAGGCTGCGGCCACAATTCCTCCAGCCTGCTCTGACAACCTGAAAGGAATGGCCCTCTCCGATAAGGAATTCATCCTTTCCAACGGCGCCATGCCCGACCAACAGGCCATCTGGGGAGTCATGAACGGCGTCACCGCGGAGGTTCCCGGTGTGGTCGTTTCCGCCACAGCCGACTCTGTCCAGCTTGCGGTTTCCCAGGACGCCCAGCAGTCCAACAAAGCGGACTTCACCATCAACATGAAAGAGCCGCTCAAAGAAGTTCCCACTGCCGGAACCAAGGTGACGTACATCGCCACCTTCGATTCGTATACGCAGAATCCGCCCATGATCATCCTCAAGGACGGTGAACCAAAGGCCGCGCCCAAGCCCCCGGTGCACCGCCCGGTTCATCACACGGCCGCTCACTGAGGATCGCTTCACTCCTGCAAAGCGGGCAGCCCCAGTGGCTGCCCGCTTTGCTGTTAGATTGGAAACTGCATGCGATCCGCGCAGCGCACTCGAGGCGCATCAGCTCTCGCCACTGCCCTCGCTCTCGTCGTCGGGTTCGGATGGGCTGCTGCTCCCGCTGGCCATTCCCTTGTACGCGGGTTCCCTCCCGAGCCGCCTGTTCAGGAGCCCGCCCGGCAATCGATGCCGTCCTCACGCCCCGCCGATACTCCGCCCCCACCCACCGCCGAGTTCATCGAACTCGAGCACCGCGCACCCGCGCAGATGGACCCCGCCGACCTGGCTCTGATCCACGCGCAACAGCGGGCCATCGCCGCCGAAGCAGCCTTCTTCGGTTATGACCTTGACTCCGGAAGCTGGACTTACGATCAAGCGGTCTGCCCCGTCCTGCCCGACGAGCTGATGCTCCACTACCGCAGGCAATTCCGCGACGGAGCCGAATCGCTCTTCACAGCCATCGTCCCACGTGGGCACGACCGCGTCTTCGTCGTCCCGATCGTTTATCGCAACGCAACCCCGTTTCGCTCCGCCTCCGGAGCCGAACGCAGCATCGCCGTGTTCAACCGCGTCGTTCCCGCCGGCATTGCGGAAAGCGCTGTCCAACCCGATGGAAAATGGCTCGTCCTTGCTCTCTGTTATGCCGATATGGTGGGCGCCGACGCTCATGCCCTGAAGCGAGTCGGCAACGAGACCGGCCTCACCCACGCTCCGGTCGCCACGCTGCACCTATCCGAGGCGAACTCTCTCCGCGAGATTGTCTTCACGGATCGCGACGCTCCCGGCCAGTACCTCGTCTGGAACATCAATCTGAATGACAAAGGCCGCGTCACCGCAGCCACTCACGTCAAGCTCTCCGATTACGTAGCTCAGGTGAAAAACGGCGCTGAACTAACCGAGAAGCCGATGCCCCAGGGCAAGGAACCTCCAGTCAAAGTCCTGCCGCCGCAGCAGGAGCCGCCAGTAAAAACCACCCCTCAATAATCGAGGTGGTCCTGCCCGCCGTCAGCTCGCAGTTCGCTCGCTTTTCGCTAATTGGCGAATCGTCTTTCGCCCAAAAGATTTCCGCTGATCGCTCATCGGCATTCGCTCCGCCGCGAATGCTCTTTCTTTTTACCCTGTACCCTGTACCCTGTTGCCTATTCCCTGCCCTTAGCCGACAAAATCCACCTTCACGGGCTGCGGAATAATCCCCCGCTCGTGCCCCATCGCCAGCAGGCTCCGAATCGCCTCGCGTCCGTCTTCCCCATAGTCCAGCGTGCGCTCGTTTACATACATGCCCACGAATTTGTCGGTCAGGCCCGCGTCGAGATCCCGCCCGAACTGCATCGCATACTCCAGCGCCTCATCCCGATGATCGAGCCCGTACTGGATGCTGTCCCGCAGCGCCTGCGTCACCGTTGTCATCGCCGCATCGCCCAGCGACCGCCGAATCGCATTCCCTCCCAGCGGCAACGGTAGCCCCGTCAGATCCCGCCACCAAACGCCCAGGTCGAGAATCCGGTTCAGGCCGCTCCGTGGATACGTCAATTGCCCTTCGTGGATAATCAGTCCCGCGTCGAAATTCCCCGCCATCACCTGGGGAATAATCTGATCGAACGGCACCACCGCCGTCTCAATCTCCGGCGCAAACAGCTTCAACGCCAGGTAGGCGGTCGTCATCGTCCCCGGCACGGCAATTTTCACGCCTTTGATCTCGTCCAGGTCGAAAGGCCGCGAAGCCACAATCATCGGCCCGTAGCCGTCCCCCACCGATCCGCCGCACGCCATCAGCGCGTACCGCTCCTGAATGTAGGGATAAACATGGAACGAGATAGCCGTCACATCGAAAAACGCCTCGTGAATGGCCCGCTGGTTCAGCGTTTCGATGTCGCACAGCACGTGCGTGAATTTGTATCCCCCCACCCGCACCTTGCACGTCGCCAGCCCGTAAAACATAAAGGCGTCATCGGAATCCGGGCTGTGCGCGATACTGATTTCTCGTGTAACGGATGAGGCCACCGTGGCAGCAGAAGACGAACTCGAGGCGCTCAATGCGTGATCCTTTCAGATGTCTGCGTACCTACCATTGTGCAACATTCCTCTGCGGATATGCTCCCCATTAGTTGCGGCCGCCATCGAAACCGCTTCCGCAGCCTACAATAATTTCCAGAGAATTCTGATGCGTCTTCTTCCGCCATCGTCGCTGTGCGCGCTCCCGTTTGCCGCCCTCCTCCTCGCAACAGCGCCCACGCAGGCGCAGCCCGCGGCGCAGCCCACCATCAAAGCAGCGCACGTCACTGTCACCCTCCTCGTCCCACCCGCCCAGATCGCTCCTGGTGAAAACTTTACCGCCGGCCTCGACTTCAAAATGGAGCCCGGCTGGCACGTCTACTGGATCAACGCCGGCGACTCCGGTGAACCACCCGCCGCGAGGTGGACCCTTCCGACAGGCATCACCGCCGACGCCCTCCAATTCCCGGCCCCGCAACGCCTCCCGCTCGGCCCGCTGATGGATTTCGGCTATGAGAACGAAGTCGTCTTCCCCGTCGCCATGCATGTCGCGGCAGACTTCCATCCAACATCCTCGAAGGCCACACTAGCGGCGCACATAACATGGCTCGTCTGCCGCGAGGTCTGCATTCCCGGCAAAGGCGACCTCGCCGTCACCCGCACTGCATGGTCCAAGCCCGCAGCCAGCCCCGACGTCGACCCGGTCGCGCAAAGCCTCATCGCCAAATTCCAGGCCCAACTTCCGAAGCCCCTCCCCACCGCCGACACTGCAACCTTCAGCACCACGCCAAAAACCTTCGTCCTCGCAGTCAACACCGGCTCCAGGCAATCCTCCGCGCAATTCTTCCCCCTCGATCAAACCGTCATCGCCAACGCCGCCCCCCAGCCCGCGCAACCAACATCGAACGGCGTCCAGCTCACCCTCACCAAAGACGACAACCTCCAGGCCCCTCCGCAAAAACTCAACGGCCTGCTTGAGCTCCCCGACGGTACCGCCTACGAAATCCACGCGACCCCAGGCATCATCGCCGCAACTGCCACCACCGCACCCACCAACTTCACTGCCATCCTCGGAGCAGCAGGCTTAGCCTTCATCGGCGGAATTCTCCTCAACCTCATGCCCTGCGTCTTCCCCGTCCTCTTTATCAAAGGCCTGTCGCTCGTTCAGTCCTCACAGCAGGAACGCAGCAAGCTCCGCGCCCACGGCTGGGTCTACACCCTCGGCATCCTGGTCTCCTTCTGGGCAGTAGTCGCCGTCCTTGTCATCCTCCGCGCCGCAGGCCAGCAGCTTGGCTGGGGATTCCAGTTTCAATCCCCCACCTTCCTCGCCCTCATGGCGATGCTTCTCTTCTTCCTTGGACTCGCCCTCGCCGGCCAGTTCGAAATCGGCCTCTCGCTCACCAGCGCGGGCGGCTCACTCGCCCAAAAGCACGGCTACACCGGCAGCTTCTTCACCGGCGTCCTGGCCATGGTCGTCGCCACGCCCTGCACAGCGCCCTTCATGGGAGCAGCCATCGGCTACGCGCTCGCCCATTCGATCATCGTCAGCTTCACCGTCTTCACCGCGCTTGCCCTTGGCCTTGCGCTTCCCTACCTCGCCCTCGCCTACTTCCCCGGCTGGGCGCGCATCCTCCCCAAACCCGGCGCATGGATGGAAGTCCTCAAACAAGCCGTCTCCATTCCCATCTTCGCCACGGTCATCTGGCTCGTCTGGGTCTTCACCCAAATCGCCGGAACCAGCGCCCTCATCGGACTCCTCGCCGCCTTTTTGCTTCTTGCTGTAGCCGGATGGTTCCTCGGCCGCTGGCCCGGCAAGACCGCTCCCAGCGTCATTGCATTCCTTGTGGTCATCGCCGCCATCGGCGCGTCGGTCTGGACCGTCCGGGTTTTAGCAATGTCCCCGGTTAGCTCCTACATCACAGTGGTCCTCCGCAACGGATCGCAGGTCGTGGCCGGTCCCGGCACGGCCTGGCAACCCTTCACCCCAGCCCTCCTGACTCAATCCCGAGCCGAGGGCAAGCCAGTCTTCGTCGACTTCACTGCAAGCTGGTGCCTCAGCTGCCAGGTCAATGAACGCCTCATCCTCCATCGCGCCGACGTCCAGCAGCATCTTCGCGACTCAGGAGCCGTCCTCCTCCGCGCCGACTGGACCAATCAGGATCCCGACATCACCCAAACCCTCGCCGCCCTCGGCCGCAGCGGAGTCCCGACCTACGCCCTCTACCCCGCCGACCCCGCAGCCCCAGCGAAAGTCCTACCCGAAGTCCTGACTCCAGGAATCGTCATCGACGCCCTGGCCACCCTCCCGCCGCCCCAAAAATCCACCGCCCAACTCGCCCTCCCCTGAATCGGATCGCCCAGGGATACGTCGGATGCGAGGTGCTGGCGAAGCAGCTGATTCTCGAATCGAGCGAAGGTTTTCTGAGGTTATGGGCCACTCCCAGAAACGTTGCTTCAATCGCGCTATGCGACAAAGGTGTAAGGTGTGAAACGCATGGGCGCTCTTGGAGTAAATCAACGAGGTCCTGCGCAAGGTCCACGTGATGTCGTCGATTTTGTAGCGGTCAGAGCACAGCCGATCCATAAGAATCAACAAGTCCAGGGCTGCGGCTCTGGCGACATTCAATACAAAGCACTTAAAAGCCTCGAATTTCAACAGGCTTAAATAAATCGTTCCACCTGTTTTGGGAGCAGAGGATCGGGGGTCGAATCCATCCGCCCCGATGATCTCGACTCGAGCATCACACTATGAATCTCGGCCTCAACAAGCACGTCATCGTAGTCACCGGGGGCGGAGCCGGCATCGGCCAGGCCATCTCCCGCGCCTGCCTCGATGAAGGGGCCAACGTCGTCGTGCTCAGCCGCGCCTCCGACAATGTCCGGCACTTCATCGCCGAAATGCACGAAGCCCAGCGCCCATGCGATCTCTTCGAGGCCCACCTCGAAGACACGGCGCAATGCGAGCGCGCCATCGAATACGTCCGCGGCAAATATGGCGCCATGCTGGGCCTGGTGAACAATGCCGGCGTTAACGACGGGATCGGACTCGAAAGCGGGTCGCCGGAGCGCTTCCTCGAAAGCCTCAAGACAAACCTGGTGCACTACTACGCGCTGGCGCATTACGCGCTGCCCATGCTGAAGGCCTCGCGCGGCTCGATCGTCAACATCAGCTCGAAAGTCGCGCTGACCGGCCAGGGAGGAACCTCGGCGTACGCCGCCGCCAAAGGCGCGCAGCTCGCTCTCACGCGCGAATGGGCCGCGGAACTGGCGCCCTTCGGCGTTCGCGCCAATGCCGTGCTGCCTGCCGAGGTCATGACGCCCTTGTATGAGCGCTGGATTTCGACCCGCGATAACCCCGAGGAAGCGCTTGCCACGATTCGCCGCAGGATTCCCCTCGGCCATCGCTTTACCGAGGCTGCGGAAATCGCCGCGATGACCGCCTTTCTGCTTTCACCCACGCAGAGCGCGCACACCACCGGCCAGCAGATTGTGGTCGACGGTGGATACACACACCTCGATCGAGCGCTCACTTAGCCATTCGCCACGATTAAGAGCCCGCTATTGCGTAAGAACTGAGAATCGAAGCTCGCCCCAAGTACAAAGCGCGGACTTAGGTAAGTCCGCGCTTTGTCACCTTTCCTTATTCCTATTCCCTGCTCCCTATTACCTACTCCCTGGACTACTGAATCATCCCGCCCATTTTGTCCAGCTCTTCGCGCACATGCTTCAGCCCGTGCATGCAGCGCTCGAATTCATCCGATAGCCGGGCAAAAAGCGGCGCCTCATCCCGGTATTCGAAGAGGTCGAACTGCGAGACGATGTAGTAGCTCTCCTTGCCGGTCTTGACCATCTCTACAAAGCTCGATTCCCCGCTGTGCCGCCATAGCTGCATCGACTCCGGATACATGCCCGTCGCGAACAGCGCGAAGTCGCCGATGTGACGCCGGACCTGACGCTCCTCGTCAAAGGACGCGGCCGCGCCAAAGACCGGGTCAGAGGCCGCGACCATCTCGCGGAGATCCTTCAGGGGCTTGCCTTCGGCATCGCGGATGCGGTAAAGGGTCTCAGTAGCCGTGAACTCGGTGAGCAAATCCCCCACATAGGAGGTCAATTCCGGGTCCGTGATACCACTGTGTCTGTGGTAACACCCGGCTACAACTTCATGAAACAGCTGGCGTAATGGGTGCCGTTCGGGAATCATTTCGTTCCTCCGCGCCTCTCCCCGCGCCGGAAGGAGAAGAAGGGGAACCATGTGCTTCTCCGGCTCCCGGCTGAAGAAGCTTGCTGTTCTCTATGAATCGGCAATGTACCGCATTTGTTGCGCCAAACAATACACCTTTCTGTGCATTTAAAATTTTTCCTGGCAGTCGAGGCCTTGAAGCGCCAGACCCTAAATCACGCTCCCTTTACATCCCGCGCCCCTAAATCGCCTATTCTCTTCGCAGGAGCCGCTCATGGCCAAACACACTCCCTCCGCTGGCAGACCCAAAAAGCATCCCCATAAGCCTTCCCAGCCCACACCCTCGGTAACCGGCGATCCGGTTTTCGCGCAACCCGCGCCCTCGGCAGACCCCACCGGATTTAAGAATCCGGTCACCGACCAGAACCTGGCGGAGATCGCTTCTGTGGAGCCTGTTCCCCAGCCCGCCGGCAATGCCGTCGAACCCATCCTCACGCTGGCGCAGGTCTACGGAAGCGAGGGGGCCGCAAAAACCCAGGCCATCACGGCCTCCGGACAAATCGTCTTCCACTCGGTCGGCGACACGGGCAGTGTCATTGGTCCCGATGCACAGAGTCTCGTCGCCGACAAGATGGTCAGCGACTTTACCGAAGCCAATGCCGCCGACGTTCCCTCGTTCTTCTACCACCTCGGCGATGTGGTTTATTACTTCGGGGAAGCGACTTACTACTACGACCAGTTTTACGAGCCCTTCAGGAACTACCCCGCGCCTATCATCGCCATACCCGGCAATCACGATGGCGTTATCTACGCGAGCGATCCAGCAACTACACTGGAGGCCTTTCTGCGCAATTTCTGCGCGCCCTCGGCCGCGCCCTCGCCCGACGCCGGCGGCCTGGTTCGCACCACCATGATCCAGCCGGGCGTCTACTTTACGCTTGAAGCGCCTTTCGTGCGCATTCTCGGTGTCTACAGCAACGTCCTCGAAGATCCTGGAGTTATCTCAGACCAGAACGGAACCTACACCGGTCTGGACCAGCGCCAGGTTGCGTTCCTTACCGCGGCACTCAAGCGCGTCAAGACCGACAAGTTCGCCGGCGCCGTGATCATCGCCGTGCATCATCCTCCCTATACTGGAGGCACGACCCATGGTGGAAGCCCCGCCATGCTCGCCGACATCGACAGCGCCTGCACAGCGGCCGGCGTATGGCCGCACGCCGTCTTCTCAGGCCACGCGCATAACTACCAGCGCTATACCCGCACCATTAATAAGCTTTCCATCCCCTACATTGTGGCTGGATGCGGCGGCCACTCACCTCTCGAAGCCATGCGCGGCACCTACCGCACACCCTACCCTATCGACAGCACTCTGACCCTCGAGAGTTACGACGGCACTGACTACGGCTATCTGCGCGTCATCATCAACGCCACCACTCTCACCGTGGAATTCCATCCACAGAGCGACGGCGGAACGACCAAGACCCCGGACGATGTCGT
This sequence comes from uncultured Acidobacteriaceae bacterium, assembly GCA_963831055.1. Lineage (GTDB taxonomy): Bacteria > Acidobacteriota > Terriglobia > Terriglobales > Acidobacteriaceae > Palsa-343. The sequence goes on from CAWHOU010000005.1 coordinate 49,725, forward strand.
GACGGTCACGCTCGCCACCCATACGGTGAGTTAACGACGCTCGCCTTCGGAGGCACGATCGCTGAACGCTGTCTTAGCGGTACCCCTTCGTCCGGAAGCGAGATACCGCGACGTAGAACGTATTCGCGTCGGTTCCCGGATTATGTTGGCTGATGTTCGCATTCGATAAATGCTGGTACCGGTAGCCGAGGCTCCAGTCCTGGCGCGCCTTGCGGAAGACATGGAAGCCGCACCCAAAGTCGATCGTGTACATCCACTGCGAGCCTTGCGGCGACAGCACCCGCTGGTCGTAATACACAAACCCGCCGTTCGTGCTCAGGAAAGGCTGAATGCGTTTCTGTGGCAGAAAATCCGTTTCGAATCCAACCGGACTTACGCCGCTGCCATACGCGCGCGTGTGCAGATATTGGGCAGCGGGCTGATCCGAATACGGAACCGGCACCGCTCCCGGGGTGGGCCAGTCCAGCATCGCCAGCGCCGTCATCTCCGGCGCATAGCGCAGGGTCCAGGTCTCGTGCGGGCTGATCAGGTAGGTGTAGCGTACATCGATGGGCATGTATTTCACATCGCCCGCATAGCCCCAGATGTGGCCGCTCATCAGCGACAATCCCCACCACGCGCCGAACTCGTGCTGGCCTCCGGGATGCGGCCAGACCGGCAATTCCGAGCCTGGGGTCCGCATCACAGCCGACGCCGCAGGGACCGCGGACGACACCTCCGTCTCTTTATCGACTGAGCTCGAAGCAGGCACCAACTTCACTTCGTTCTCGCCTGCGGGATCGCTCCAGAATGACTTCGCCTTGACTACGCGGTCGTCCCGGTACCAAGGTGGACGAAACCGCAGTATATTCGCGGTCGCATGCGCGGGTTCCAGAAAACTAAGACCCAGCAGCGCGAACGGATTCCGGCCCGGGGCCTCAGCTGGTGCAATCACGCGCTTATCCAGAAGGTCCTCGCCCATCACCCACAAATCCCCACCCACCGGTGTGGTGACCAGTGTTACCCATCCTGTTTCGTTGGTGAGCTCTTTTCCGTTCTTGTAGGAATTGTCGTAGTAATAGTGATCGCCGTTGTGACCAAAGCCAGCCTCGCCGGTCGGACCCAGCTTCCACTCAAAGCTGTACGCCGCGGAAAACGCCCCCGCCCGCAACAATCGCCGCCAATACGGCCAGGTATTCGACGGCTCGACCGTCATGCTCTTCGGATCGTTCTGGATCCACAAATCCGACGTGATCGCTCCCATGAACGGGTGGCCCACGTAGTCATCGATCACGGGATTCGCATCGTTCCAGACATTCCACCGCCAGCCCGCGGCCGAGTTGATCCACCGGTCGAACCAGTCGCCCTGCGTCGTCTCCGTCCGATAGTAGTAGCCGGTGTAAAGGTTGCCCGCGTCCTCAAACGCATTAAACAGCGTCGTCGAGATAATCAGCTGGCCCCAGTGCACATGGCATCTCTTCGCACGCGTCATGTCGAGCGAGCAATCTACCGGTGTAGTCCGGTCAGACACTGCGGCGGGCGCCACGGTGCTCGTGGACGCGGCTGCGTCCATTACCGAAGCGGTTGGAGTGGGCGCATCGGGCAGTTCGGCGGCCGCCGGTGTACCCACGACGGACTCCATACCCTGCGCGAAAAGTATTTGCCCAAATACAGCCGCCGCGAGAGCAAGGGCGCCTCGCCTCAGCGTCCTGCTTCCCAGTAAACACAAAAAAAGAGCACGGGCGCTCTGCACCAGCATCTTTGTCACCGGCCTGATCTGCATTTTGTGCGAGTGAGTGATACAAATTCCGAGTCGAATTCAAGGCCAACCGCGAGCAACGATGGGTAAATTCCCCCCGCAGCCCGCTCATGCCCGGGCCATTACTCTCTAGTCAAGATAGCAGGAACCCGCGGGCATGGATTGGCGTTCCAGAGGGGTGATCTCCAAATACCGGTCGAAAAAACAGGCAGCCCCGCGAGGCTGCCTGTCGTAATCGGACGCGGTTTAGACCCAGGAAACGATGTTCCGAAACCCAAATCTCTGCCGCCTGCTTCCTATAGCCTGTTCCCTGCCCTTACCGCGCGCCCACCGGTTTGGGCGAACCGGCTTCCAACTCGGTCAGCCGCTTCGAGAGCAGCTGCTCCAGCTGTTCCAGCGCCTTGCTGAATCCCTCGATCCCTTCCTTCAGCTTGTCGTGCGCCATCCGGTCGGCCGCGTGCATCTTCTCGAACGTCGCCTCGTCGATGGTCAGCTTTTCAATCTGCAAGCTCTTCGCCTTCTCCGGATCGAGCTTCCGCACCAGCGTGCCTTCGGTCGAATCCAGCTCTTCGAGCAGGTGCGGAGAGATTGTAAGAAGGTCGCAACCGGCCAGCTCGATAATCTCGCCGGTGTTGCGGAAGCTCGCGCCCATCACCTGCGTTTTGTATCCGAATTTCTTGAAGTAGTTGTAGATCTTCGTTACGGATTGCACGCCAGGATCGTCCGCGCCCTTGTAGTCCTTGCCTGTGTCCTTTTTGTACCAGTCGAGAATGCGCCCCACGAACGGCGAAATCAGCGTGACACCCGCATCCGCGCAGGCAATCGCCTGATGAATGCCGAACAGCAGCGTCAGGTTGCAGTGGATTCCTTCCTTCTCGAGCTTCTCCGCCGCCTTGATCCCCGGCCACGTCGACGCAATCTTGATCAGCACACGGTTGCGCGAAACCCCAGCGCTTTCGTACTTCTCGATGATCGAGTGCGCCTGCTCGATCGTCTTGCCGGTGTCATAGGACAGCCGCGCGTCAACCTCCGTTGACACACGCCCCGGCACAATCTGCAGAATCTTCTTCCCAAACGCGACCGCCAGATTCTCGAATGCCAGCTTCGCTACCTTCGCATCGTCGGCGTCCTCGCCCAGTTCCTTCTTCGCGTCCAGCAGCACATCGTCGACAATCTTGCTGTACGCGGGCATCTGCGCCGCCGTTGTCAGCAGCGACGGATTCGTGGTCGCATCCTGCGGCTTCACCTTCTCAATCGCCTCGATGTCGCCCGTATCGCCGACCACGGTGGTCATTTCACGAAGCTGCGCCAATAATGATTTCGCCATTCCATCCCTCCGCACTGTCTATTGATTATCCGGCATTCGGCCCTGCCCCGCCGATCCACCGGGGCCGATTACTGCAAATATTGCGAGAATGCGTCTCTAGTGATTGGATGCCCGGCCCTGCGCCCCGGTTCATTTCCGGGACGCAATTATGCTTCAACCGAGTTGCTCAGCGTGCCAATCCCCTCTACCGTCACCTCTACGCGATCCCCCGCCTTCATTGGCCCCACACCCGCCGGCGTACCCGTGGGAATCACATCCCCCGGCAGCAGCGTTATCGCCGCCGTAATGTGGCGCAGCAGCGCGGCAATGTCGAAAATCAGGTCCCGCGTCGTTCCATGCTGTTTCAGCTCGCCATTCAGCCGCGTCTCGACAGCCAGCCCCGCCGCGGGATCGATCTCATCCGTCACCAGCGGGCCCATCGGGCAAAACGTGTCGAATCCCTTCGCCCGCGACCACTGCCCATCGGACTTCTGCAGATCGCGCGCCGTTACATCGTTCACAATCGTGTATCCGCGAATGTACTGCCGCACATCCTCAGCCGGCCCGATCTTCGTCGCCCGCTTGCCGATCACTACCGCCAGCTCTCCTTCGAAATCCACCCGTTGCGAGATCGCCGGAATCTGAATTGCCTCGCCCGGCGCAATCACCGCCGACGGCGCCTTCAGAAACAGCAGCGGCTCCTTCGGAACCTCATTGCCCAGCTCCGCCGCGTGGTCCCGATAATTGCGGCCAATGCAGACAATCTTCGAGGGAACGACCGGCGCCAGCAGCTTCACGGTCCCAAACGCGACGGGTTCAAAGCTGCCCGAAGAAGACAGGCGCGTCCATGGATCCTCCTCAAACGGCGGCAGCAGGCGTTCGATCCAAAGCGTCCCCGCCCGATCCACCACTTCCCCATACTGGGGCCCTGCTTGTGTTTGAAACCGGCAATACTTCATAAGAGATCCTCATTCCAGCACCCCAGACTCATCCGTCCATTGCCCAATCTCTGTGGACTCTGTGCTCTCTGTGATGAATCCAACAGCGCGCTGAGCGTAATCACTGTGGCAATTCCTCCTCAACTTCCCCCGACCTTTGGCTCTCGTTCCCATTCGCATCTACGGCGCTCACCGAGTATGCGTACTGATGCCCCGACACCACCGTTGCATCGCTGAACGACGGTCCCACCACCAGCCCCTTGCCCGAAATGCGCTCCATCGCCCCGCCGGCCGTCTGGTCTCGCCGATATACCACGTAACCCGCTAAATCCGCGTCCGTGTCCGGAGCCCACGACAGATCAATCGCCTTCGCCTGCGCGTCGGCCAGCGCAGCCAGTCCCGACGGAACGCCCGGCGGAAACACATCCTTCGCATCGATCGTGACCGCTTCCGACGGCGTCCCCGCAATCTCCAGCGCATGTCTGTCGAGGTCCACGTGAACGACCCGCTCAGCCGCATATTTCCATTCATGATCCAGTGCAGCATCGCGATCCAGCGCCACACCGGGATCGGCCTTGTCCAGATCCACTTCCAGCACCTGCTCTTCCGGCGGAGCAGCACCGTTGGCCTGGTTCTGTTTCGGCGCTCCCGCTTTGTTGGTCAGCGTCCTGCGAATCCGCAGCACCATCCCCTTTTCAGGGGAGGCTGGATCCCAATGGAGCACGACCCCCTCAGCACGCGTCTCGAGGCGCAAGCCCGTGACCGATGGCGGAGACGCGCCCGCGGCTACCCAGGCCGCGTTTGAAGGCCCCGCTGTCTTCCCGGCGTGATTTTCGAGCTCAACATAAAAGCTAACCGCGCGCGGCGCACCCGCAACCAGCTCGGCAGGCATCTTTGCCGCGAAATCCGCCGGCTTGTCCGGCGCGAACAACCCATCGCCCGCTCCCGTGCACGCCTTCGCAAGCCTTTCCGCAACGTTGTCGCTCGCATAAACCCAGCAAACATGCGCCCGCTGATCGCCTTTCAGCGCCACCTTGTCCGTTGTGTTCTTTGGCATTGTCCAGTGGAGGTGGACTTGATCCCCCGCGCGCGTCGCCGCCAGGTCCTTCACCGGCGCAGGCAGCCACAGGGTCGGTGGCTGCGGATTGGCCGCCAGCCCGCATCCGGCCAGAAACACGAGCCATCCCGATGCGGCCGCAGCGCAAGCTCGAACTGGTCTCATCAACCTCAGCCGTCTGGTGAAAGCGCGTGTGAGACCCGCCATCGAAGCGGGGCTCATGCAGCCTGCCGAAGCCGTTGCGTTATGTATGGGCCCAGTTCTACCCTCTTCATGCAGTCTCAGCGTGGCGGAGCTTTGAGCGCCGTCCCGATCTCCACATCCTCAAAGCGGAACCCCGCATCCATCAGTCGTCGCGGCAGCACGCGCTCGGATGCCAGCAAAGTCGCGTTCGCCATCTCCCCAAAGGCCAGCCGCAGCGCGCCGGCAGGCACCGGAAGAATCGCCGGCCGATGCAGCGCCCGCGCCAGCTCCATTGTAAACATCGCGTTCGTTACCGGGTGCGGGGCGGTCAGGTTAAACGCCCCCGCCAATTCCTCGTGCTCCATCAGAAAGAAAGTCGCCCGCACCACATCGCGCAGACTGATCCAGCTCATCCATTGCCGCCCGGTTCCCAGCTTTCCACCCAGGCCCAAACGAAACGCCGGCAGCATCTTCTTGAGCGCTCCTCCCTTCTGGCTCAGCACCACACCAAAGCGCAGATGCACCACGCGAATCCCCAGTTCCTCGGCCTTCTTCGCCGCCGCTTCCCATGCTTTGCACGTCTCGGCGAGAAATCCGTTTCCCGCGGCGCTCTCTTCGGTCAGCACCTCGTCGCCGCGATCTCCGTAGAACCCAATGGCCGAGGCGCATAGCAGCACGCGGGGCCGCCGCCGCAAATCCGCAAGGGATTCGCACAAAGTCTCCGTGCTCGCCACCCGACTGGCAACAATATCCTGTCGATATTTTGTCGTCCAACGGCGACCCACGTTCGCGCCACTCAAATGGACCAGCGCGTCGAACCCCTCCAGTTCCATGGGATGGACGGCGAACTTGCCTTTGCGAGGATTCCAGTACACGGCGCCCGCCCGAACGAGGTGGTGCCTTCGAACCAACGTACAAACGTCGATAGAATCCTGATGAGCGGCGCGCTGGAACGCCGTACCGATCAGACCCGATGCCCCGCTCAGCAGAATGCGTCTTTCGCGCTTGCCCATAACCACTTCCCTGGGATACAGGGTATTCAATCCTATTTGCCGCCTCTGCGCACGATCAGGATTCTTATGCCGAGCACAGGGCCAGTGTTGGGGGGTCGAATGCCGCGCCAACGCCAGCGCCTCATGGCCGTCGCGCGCCGCTATTCACTCCATCAAAACTACTTGTGATTTGGGTAACATTCTGATAGCTTCGCACCAAATCAGCCTTTCCCCGTTTGAAATAGCCATGGCGAGCAAGATCGAGCCTTCTGCGCCCCATTTCGATTCCGTCCCCGACGTTTCCCACTCTGCCGAAACCTTCATCGCCGAAAAGCGCATTGGCGAGCGAATCCGCCGCCTGCGCCTGAAGCGGTCTATGGGCCTGGTCGAACTCGGCCGCCATGCCGGGCTCTCCGCCAGCTTTCTCTCTCAACTTGAAACCGGGCGCGTGGTCCCCACCCTGCGCAATCTGGCACGCATCGCGATGGTCTTCGGCCGGGATCTATCCTACTTCTTTGAGCCGGAACCCCATCCTCTGTTCCGCCTGCATCGGCGTTCCGAGCGCGTCCGCCTGCCCCAGTCCGGCGTCGATGACCCGACTTACTACTTCGAGAGCCTGGCGTATATGGTTCCAGACCGCCAGCTCGACCCGTATTTCGCCGAGTTTGTGCCCGTCAGAAAAACGGCGGAAGTAAGGCCGCACGTCCACCCCGGCTATGAATTCCTCTACCTGCTGCAGGGCGATCTGCAGATTCGTCACGGCGAGCATATCCATTCACTCGAAGCAGGCGACAGCGTTTACTTCGATGCCGCCACTCCCCACTCCTACCGCTGCATGGGGTCAGCTCCCGCCCTCGCCTTGATTGTCACCATGCACCAGATGACGCCGCACGCCGCTGGCACGGCGCGCCCCACCCAGCTCGCTGCGCGCTCCGCTACAGCATCCGCACCGACGCCGGAGACTGCTTCGTAGCCTCGGCATGTTCATGCCGCGCCGACGTCCGCGGCACCGTGAAGTAGAACGTGCTTCCCTTTCCCATCACGCTCTCGGCCCAGATGCGGCCTCCGTGCTGGCGCACGATGTTGCGGCAAATCGCCAGACCGAGGCCGGTTCCCCCGCTTTCGCGCGAGTCCGACGCATCCACCTGCTGAAACCGCTCGAAGATGATCTCCAGCTTTTCCGGCGGAATCCCTCGCCCCTGATCCTCAACGGAAAGCAGCGCCTCGGTCGCGCTCTGCGCACGCGCGCGCAGGGTGATTTCGCTGCCCGCCGGCGAAAATTTGATGGCGTTGGCGATCAGATTCCCCAGCGTCTGCAGGATTCGGTCTTCGTCGATCCACAACGTCATCGCTCCCGCGTCGATCAGGAAATTGATGCCCGCTTTCTGCGCACTGGGGTGCTGCAAATCGGTCGCGCGCCGCAGCAGGTCCCGGGCTTCGATCTCCTGGAAGCGCATCGGCAATCTTCCCGCGCCCATGCGCTCGAAATCCAGAATGTCGTTCACCAGCCGGACCAGGCGATCGGTGTTTCCGATGGCGACATCCATCATCTGCGCCCGTTTCTCCGGCCGCTTCTCCAGCGCGCCTCCCGCAATCAATCCCAGCGCCGCGCGCAGCGCCGTCAAAGGCGTCCGCAGCTCGTGGCTCACGGTCGAGATGAATTCATCCTTCATCCGATCCAGACGCCGCCGCTCCGTGACATCCTGGAACGCGACCACCACACCCGTAACGCGCCCGTTTGACACCATCGGGCACGCCACATATTCCACGGGGATCGGATGCCCGTCCTTATGCCGGAAGACCTCGTCCCGGGCGCGAATCGGCCCACTCGACCGGTGCGCCGCATAAATGGGGCTATCTTCGATCCGGAACACCGACCCATCGGCCCGCGCGTGCCCCAGCAGCGCCAGCAGGTCCTTGCCTTCCATCTCGCCCTGGGTATAGCCCATCATCCGGGCGCCCCCCTCGTTCACAAAAATGATGCGCCCCTGCATGTCGACGCCATAGATGCCGTCGCCAACCGACTCGAGGATCGATTCCCGCTGCCGCATCACCGCGTGCAGCCGGTTCTCCGCGTCCGTCTTCTCCGTCACGTCGATGCCGTGCCCCAGCACGAAGCGCGGCGTGTCCGGCAAATCCAGCAGCCGGTTGCGCCATGCAATGAAGCGAACCTCGCCCTTGCGGTGGCGCAGGCTCAACATTCCCTGCTCTTCGCCTGAGATCGCGATGCTCCGCAGGTACTGCTCAAACACCGGCTTCTGATCGTCGGGCACGTAATCGATGAGCCGGGTTCCCACCATTTCCTCGGCGCGGTATCCCAGGCTCTCCGCGGCGTTGGTATTGATCGAGAGAATCTTCCCCTCCAGATCGTGCGTGCACACCATGCCCAGCGAGCTTTCGACCAGTTGCCGGTAGCGAGCTTCGCTGGCATGCAACGCCGTCGTCGCCTCCCGCTGGTCCGTGACGTCGACTCCGGTCATGATGATGAAGTTGATGTCGCCCAGACCATCCGTCAGGGTCGTGGCTGTCCATGCAATGCGCCGCCGCCGTCCCTCCCGCGAAAGCCAGTGCATCTCCGCCGGCTGGCGCCGCCGATCGGCGCCCGCCTGTTCAAGCAATTCGAACGCCTGCGCTCGTTCCTCCGGAAGAAACAGCTCCTGCGGAAACGATCGCCCCGCCAGCTCGGCGAAGGTATACCCCGATATCTCTTCGCACGCCCGGTTGAATCGCACAATGCGGCCCGCGGTATCCACCACGAGCACCAGCGCGCTCATCGTATCGAGCACCGCCGAGACAAAGTTCCGCTCCACCGTCAACGCCCGCTCAATCCGCTGGCGGCTCCGCAGGGAATGGTCCTGCCCCTTCGTGTGAATCGAATACTCGAGCCGTGTCATGACCTGCCGAGCCAGCACTCCCAGAATCGACGCATGCTGCTCCGTAAACTGATTCGGCTTAGGTGAAACAACTGCCAGCGTGCCGATTCCGCCCTCCGGTCCCACCAGCGGCGCAGCCAGATACGACCGGCAGTGAACCGTCTTCGTCAGCGGAATGCCTCTGACGGGAAACCGCGGCTCCAGCGCCGCATCGCCGATCAGCAGCGGCTCTGGTTCGAGGATGGTGTACTGGCACGCCGTCGCCAGGCGCGGAATTTCAGTCCCCTGGAACCCGAAGCGCGACTTGAACCACAACCGATTCGCATCGATGAACCCCAGATACGCGTAAGGCGCTCCGGTCACCTGAGCGGCCACACGAACGATCTCGTCCAACGCCGGGTCCGCCGGCGTGTCGAGAATGTCGTATTCCTGCAGGGATTTCAGCCTTTCGGCTTCGCTCCACTGCGCATTGCTCGCCAGGTAGCTCATGCCTCTCCACAGACCCCGGCGCGTCCCTGACCCCCACGCAGGCCGGTTCTGCCCGCCCGGGTGGTGAGACCTTTGACCGCTTCGCCGGAGAGCCCCGTGTGGGGTTCCACGAGCATTGTTGCAAAGTATTTTCTGACCCGCCCTGCCCCGTTTGGGTGATGCCAAGTCCTGTAATACGTGTAGTTTACAGTACTTTCCGGTAGTAACAAGTCACCGGTCATCTCTCATGCACTAAGGTAACATAAGTGACCTGTTTTGCATCATGGCCGGGTCACTTCGCCCTCATTTCACCCGGCAGCAGTCTTCCGCCGGCCCTTCGTTGCTCGCGTCCAGTTCCACCTTCCAGGTACTGTCGGCCTGCTTTTTCCACACTGTCATGTACCGGCCGGCGGTCTTCACCTGGTTTCCCTGCGCGTCCCGGGAGACCCCCTCATAATGGCCCCACGTAAAACCCATGTCCCCGGCCGGCCCCATCCGGGCGCCTTCCGGCGTCCACGTCAGTTGATAGACGTCCGGCGACCAGGTCGCGGCAGCGGCGATCGCGTCGTGCCCCACCACGGGAGGCTTGCCGTTGCCGAGGGTCACCGCATCCGGCGCAAACCAGGAGCCGAACGCGCGCCCTCCACCCTTTGCCGTATCGGCGGCAAACTTCGCTTCCAGCTGATAGAGGAATTCGACCTCCGGCGTCAGCCCGGGGTCGGTCAGCGGATTGCCGCTCGGATTTCCCGCCGCCTGCGGCTTGGGCGGCTCCAGTACCTGGGCCACAGAGAACGCGAAGCTGAAGCTCAGCAAACAGCAAAACACAGCCTTATTGATAAGACGACCACGCATGCCAGAAGGATAAAACAGCAGGTACCGAATTTCCCGCTCACCGTTTCCTGCTAAAAAGCCCTCTCGCTAATCGTTCTTCGCTAACAGCTTTTCGCTGCACCCTGTACCCTGTTCCGTGATGAAGCGAATCGTCACGGCCGGCCTCGTGCTCTACGCGTCCGCAGCTGCATCCCAGCACTTCTGGCCCGCGACCCGCCCTGGCGCAATCGCACTCCGCATCTTCGCCCTCGCGCTCCTTGCGTACGCGGCCTCTCGCCGGCGGTCTCTCACCGGCTGGATTTTCGTGGGGATGCTCGCCGGCATCGAACTTGGCGTCGATGCCCCGCACGCCGCCCTCTCCGCCCGCGTCTTCAGCGAAATCTTTCTCCGCCTTATCCGCGTGATCGTCGCTCCGCTCATCTTCGGAACCCTCGTTACCGGCATCGCGAGCCACGCCGAAGCAAAAACCGTCGGCCGTCTCGGCCTTAAATCCCTCGTCTATTTTGAAGTCCTGACCACCATTGCACTCGTCATCGGCCTTGCCGCCATCGACATCTCTCGCGCCGGTGTTGGCCTCAACCTCAGCGGCGTCCACTCCGCCACGGCAAGCTCGCTCCCGCAGACCACCATCTCCTGGCAGCAATTCCTCCTGCACGTCTTTCCTGAAAACATCGCGAGCGCAGTCGCCGACAACCAGATTCTCCAGGTCGCCGTCTTCGCCATCTTTTTCGGACTAGCCCTGGGCCGCATCAGCGAGGCGAAGCGTGCGCCCATGCTGCGCCTGTGCGAATCCCTGACCGAAGTGATGTTCGCCTTCACCAACCTCGTGATGCTCTACGCGCCCATCGGAGTCGCCGCCGCCCTTGCCTTCACGATCGCGCAATCCGGACTCGGCGTCATGCTCAATCTCGGTAAGCTCGCGCTCACCCTTTATGTTGCGATCGCCGTCTTCGCGTTCGTCGCCATGTTGCCCGCGCTTCTGCTCGCGCGCTTGCCCCTGCGTGCATTCCTCCGCGCCGTCGCAGAACCGGCAACCATCGCTTTCGCCACCAGCACCAGCGAAGCCGCCCTGCCCCGCGCCATCGAAGAGATGGAAGCGTTCGGCGTCCCCCGCAAGATCGTCGCTTTCGTCATCCCCACCGGCTACACCTTCAACATGGCGGGATCGGCGCTCTATCTCTCGATCGCGGCTATCTTCACCGCGCAGGCCGCGGGCATCCACATGAGCCTCGGCCGACAGCTCGCCATGCTCGGCGTCCTCATGCTGACCAGCAAAGGAGTAGCCGGAGTCGCCCGCTCCGTCCTGGTCGTGCTGCTCGCCACCGCGTCCATTTTCTCGTTGCCCGTCGAGCCCATCCTCGTCATCCTCGGCGTCGACGCGCTCATGGACATGGGCCGGACGGTCGTCAACGTAGTCGGTAACTGCCTGGCATCCGCAGTGGTCGCAAAGTGGGAGGGAGAATTCCGCAGCGAAAGGGCGTCTCCAGAAGCGGTGGCTGCGCTGCAGAGCTGATCAGCCACGATCAATGTCAATGGCCGCCGAACAGGCTGAGAGGGCTCGACCGAGTTCTTCCTCCTCGGCAAGCGCCTCCGGAGAGAGCGCCTCAAAATAGGCAGCGGTCGCAGCAGCAAGCCTGCGACGATTCTCCTCCTGCTGTTTCCGTTCCTGTCGTTTCATCGCCATCCGCCACCAGGCACAGCCTACCCGCGCAACCGCTAGACTCTAATCCTAAACTCTAACCACACGGTACCCTGCGCCGTCGCACACGGTCCGCTACGGATGAGGAGTCACTCATACTGATGAGTCCAATAAACTCATCTCATGGCTAAGAGGCTGCAGGTCATCATTCAGGACCCTGAATATCGCGATATCCAGCGGGCAGCCCGTTTGCGGCGCATGTCCATCGCCGAATGGGTGCGACAGGCGTTGTTCCAGGCCCACAGGAGCGAACCCACCCGTGAGGTTGCGACCCCGCTGGACGTCATTCGAGCGGCGGCGCGTATGGACTTTCCCACCGCGGATATCGACCGTATGCTCGAAGAGATCGAGAGGGGTTACGGATCGGGTATGTATCCGTGATCTTCGGTCAATTCCACACCGCGAAACCCTCGCCGGAAGCGGTCGCGACTCCGCAGCCTTAGCTGTTCCCCCAGGCCCTCTTATAACCCGGCGTCCCCTTCGGTTCTGGCGATGGATCGACAGGCGGCGGCATCTCCGGCTTGTAGACCGCGAAGCGATTCCGCCCCCCGGCCTTGGCCTGGTAAAGAGCTGTGTCCGCATTCCTCACCAGAATGTCAGCATCCATATCCTCGTCCGCCACGATGCACACTCCGATGCTGACCGATACCGGCACGTCGTGATCCCCCACCCTGACCGGTACTGCGAGCGTTCCCACCAGCACTTCCGCGATCCTCACCGCCGCGCGTGAATCATTCAGGTCGGGCAGCAGAACCACGAACTCGTCCCCTCCCAGTCTCGCCACAGTATCCTCGCGCCGCACCGCCCGCAACAGACGTTCCGCCGTCACCCGCAGCACGTTGTCGCCCGTCTGGTGGCCGTGCGTATCGTTGATTGCCTTAAAGTGGTCCACATCCACCATCAGCACCGCCAGGCCGGTGCGATGCCGGCGATTGCTGTCCAATGCCACTCCCAGGCGGTCCTGGAACAGCAGCCGCGTCGCCAGTCCGGTCAGGTTGTCGTGCAGCGCCATATGCCGGAATCGTTCTTCGCTGTCGCGCAGCAGCTGCGTCTGCTGGGCCACGCGCCTTCTCAACGCCACGACCCATGCAAACACCAGCACCATTCCGGCCAGCGTCAATGCGACCACAACGAACGCGTGATTCGGCGTCCACCACGACGGACTCTGGATCACCATCACATCGGTCGGCGCGCGCAGCAGAACCTCAAACGCCTTGGGCAGGCGAAAATGCCGCGATGCCTGGGTGTCGGTGATCACGCAGATGCCGGTCAGCCGAATCCGGCTCCCGTCCCGCACCACAGACAAAGACTCGTCATTCGAATCGACGGGGAAAACCGCCGAAAATACTTCACTTCCCGAGGAGACAAGCAACGTCGTCTGATCCATCGCCCGCTGCTGCTCGATCAGGGTTCCTTCCATCTGCACCACATCGCCCTCGAAGTCGCCGCTCAGCGCTTCTTTCACGCTGATCGGTTTCGCTTCCGGCAAGGGCGCCGTACCCAGCTGGTTAAAAATCGCATCCTCAATCGTGTGCGCGGCGTCGCCCAGCGCTGGATATCCCACCGCATCGACAAGATCCCCGGGTTGCAACGTGTTGGTCTCCCGCCCCAACACACTCGCTCCCTGAGCGCCGTCGTTGATGTACACGGTCTGGCCCCAGCGCGCCACGACCACCCCCCGAATTCGCACCAGGCGATCCGATCCAGTCTTCGGAGTGTAGGCGAACACCCTTCTCACCGGCTCCATGGGAACTGAAAATGGATCGGAAGGCGCCGGCTCCAGGATGTCGATGTCGTTCAGGCTGGGTGTATACACATGCGTCCCGATCAGCTGCCCCCGCTGGTTCAGGATCGGACCCGCAGTCCCCCGGATCCGCACCCGCGCGTCAACGAATGAGCCAAATGGCCTTCCGCCCGGCTGCGTCATCACTTCCACCTGCAATCGCCCGGCCGCGATCACGAGGTCCGCCATCGAGTCACGGAAAGACGCCGACCGCACCGTCCCTTCGAACTCGATCCACTGTCCATCCTCCACTCCCGTCGAAAGCCGATCGATGCTGACCGTGCGGGCCTCCGGTAGCGGCTTCTCTCCCAGAATTCGCAGCGTGCTCCGATCCACAATCGGAGCGAATTCGCCCGGGCCCGTGACTCCGTCCACCTCGAGCCACGTCCCGGAGTGGATGGCGCTGGTCAGGAGTTTTTGATCCTTCGTCTCGACATAAACGCCTGACACCCCGTCATTCAGGAAGAACCCGTGCCAGTCGGCAAAACAAACCACGCACACTCCCCGCAGGTGCACGGGATATTGCCGCTTCGCGTCTTCCAGAGTTAGGTCGTGAACCGCCGCCGCCGTAGTCAGAGTCGGCAACGTGCCCGGAGTTCGCTGCACGGGGCTCGCCGTCGCGCCCGAAAGCCCCCAGCCCGAGAAAGCGCAGAAAAAAATGATGAATAGTGCCAACAGAAGCGGGAGCCTGGCTGAATGGCAACAGTCCACCCTCGATCTGCGAAGGCGCGCCTCGCCGCCTTTCTGTGCGCACCGCCCTCCGGACTTCCGGGCCGCAACCAGAGTGTGGACTCTCAAAATGCAGTGCCCTCTTCCGTCAGCCAATCGCCACCGGATCACGGCACAGATGGCTTATCGGCCAGTGTCAAGGGTCGCGTTACTTGTGGGTTCGATTGTACGCCCGGCGCTGATTTCGCAATATGTTGTATTGACCCGCCGTTGCGCTGGCAGATGCACCCCCGAGCACCGGGTTCTGCTCCGGCTGTGGCTGTTACCGCCCAATCCCGGTTTTCAAACACCCGGAGGCAGCGTGCCAGGTCGCCCACTTCGACAGCGTCGTGTGAAAACGATGCAGCCGCATCGTCTGTACGCGCAGCCCACCCATGGTCGCCGGTATCGATTGCGGATTCCGCCCGATGTCCACCAGCACCACCAGCGCGGCCTCCGCCGGATTATCCCGGCTCTCGGTCACGCCCACGCCGAAGATCGCCGGATCGGCCATCAGCTGCGGCGCCACACTCCGCTCCACCGCTGTCGCTCCCGCCAGCGCCTCGCTCGACAAGTGAATGCCGGGCTCCAGCGCCGGCATCGCGGGAGCGGTCCCCCGTGCCACAGAGCCCGCGTCCGTCACAATCACCTGCGTGCGCAATCCATCGATTGTCTGCGGCACAGAGACTCCCGCACGATCGACGAAAACCACAACCGCCGGATCGCCCGGCGAATCCAGGCTCCGCCCCGCCGCCGTCCCCAGCATACCGTTGCCACGCAGCGACTCCGCCGCGCCTTCGGCAACCGTCTGCGCCCTCTCGAGCGCCGCCGCTCCCACATACGGCAATTCCGCGGGCGTCGCCGGATCGTAACGCAGGCACGCGATCGGATGCGCCGTCTCCGTCCCCACCAGGTTCAGCTTGCTCCCCGCCTCCGTGCTCAGCTCCGTCAAAACATCGCCGATCGGATTGACCACGCTCAGCCCATTCCCATCCCCATCCGTTCCTCCGGCAAAGTAGAGCCCCACGGCCTCGGAGTTGCTCGCATCCAGGACCAGCGCGCCCGAGTCGCCACTGTCGGTAAAGTGGGTCCCGCCAATCCCTATCTGATTCTCGTAGGTCTTCGTGTAATAAGGCTGCGTCTCCGCACAATCCTTGTAATAATCCACCTTGACGGTCAGCGCCACCGCGGCGATGCTCGAGCAGGTCAGCCCCGTCGTCCTCCCGCTCTTCGCCACGTTTATGCCGAGGTTCCCAGCCGTCAACGTCTCGCCGCGTCCCGCCATTGGTGGGGCCGCGCTCAGCGCCTCATCCTTCCCTGGCGCGCCCAACCCCAGAATGCTGCCCGAGGGATCGACCGCTCCTGGCGACGTCAGCGCCAGAGCCGCATCGACATTCGTCTCCTGCGATGCCAGCGGTACGAAATACTCGAGCGTCCCCACCGGATGCAGCGTCGAGCCCGGATGGCTCAGAGGCGTGCACGCCCCGTCAATCAGGCCGGGCTGATCGATCGTGTCGCCAACATGTCCCTGGTCGCTCTCCGCCAGCACATGGTTGTTGCTCAGGATGAACTGGTTCTTCTGTTCATCCTCGACCAGCGCGCCCAGCGTTCCGCCGCAACAATCCGCCACGTACGATTCGCCGTTGCGCCCCTCATAGGTGTCGTAGTCGCCATCGTTACCGCCCGACGCGCCCAGCAACACGGGTCCCGTCTGCATCGCCTGGTTGCCTGTGGGATTGCTCACGATACCGTGGCCGTTCAGCAGCACATGCAGCGACGCCACTCCAGCCGCGTTTCCCGCCGCGGCATTCGCTGTTGTCCCATTCGGCGCGCCGTTGAGCGAGGCCACCACATACACATCCTGCTGCGGGATGGCGCTCGGCGCCGTATACGTCACGGTGCACGTGGTGTAGTGGTCCGAGCTCCTCCGGCACGACGGCGCGCTCAGCGACCCCAGCGTTCCATTCCCCGGACTCGCCTCCCCCGTGGGCGAACTCGCCAGCGACCAATTCACACTGCCCGCGTCCACTTCGGCGATTTGCGCTGTGACCTCCGCCGTGGCGCCCGTCGCCAGCGCCACATTTTGCGGAAGCAGCGGCTGCACAAAGCCCGGACGCACCGCGATGGTCAGCGACGCCGTGCTGCGCGCATCGCTCCTCAGCGCTGCCTCCACACGCACCGTGATCGCATCCGCCGAAAGCGATCCCGGCGCGGTATAGATTCCCGCGGGGTCAACATGTCCTTCGCCCAGCGATGCGGCATTCGTTCCCGATGCAATCCGCCACGTCACTGGCGCCGCATCGCCGGAGGGAAGGGTTGCCCGCAGCGCAATCTGCCCATTCGTCCCCACCGACAACGTCGCCGCGCTCAGCGAAAAACTGCCGTCTCCCGCCTGCGCCGCATAGTTCACGCTGCCGCATCCGGCCATAGTAAGCGCCAGCGCCGCCAGAAGCATTCGGCTTGTCAAAACTCGACCCATAGTGGAGGGAGGCCAAAAACTCGGAAAATCCAGCGTTTATCTTAGCTCCCAAACACCTTCGGGCGCTCTCCCCCAAACGTTAAAAGGAGCGCCGAAGCGCTCCTTTTAACGAACCAGAAAGTGCGGTTTTTCAGGCTGCGACGTTCTTGTTCCCGCGGGCTGGAACCAGTTGCGGACCCGTGATCGGAATCACCTTCACTCCGCCTGCCCGGGCCGCCTTCATCCGCCGGATCTCCCACGGCGTCAACGGCCGCATCTCCTGCGCGGAATAATAGATCTGCTTGCCGCAATCGAGGCACACCTCATAGGTCTCCTCGCCAAGCGTGAACGGACGCGTCACCTTCGCGTGCGTGCAGCCAAACAGAATCTCTGAGAAGAAATTGAGAACCGACTGCAGGCAACTCATCAGGAAGTTCATATAGCTTCAGTTCCTTTCTCCTGCTTGAAGTGGGCACTCCTACAGATGCATCTTGAGGCAAAACGTCGCCTGTGCAACAAACATTTTCGGTGCGTCACGGAAGTAACCTGCTTTGCAAATGAGCCCGCAAACCACGCAGTGCAGCGCCACCGGTGCGCTGCTGAAGCTAAGCACCTCATCCAGCATGGGTTCAATTCCTGCCGGGCGAGTGCTTATTCATCTTCTCAAAATGGATTCGCGATCCGACATAAATACCTTTTGAGTGTACCTGTGTATGCAACAGTCATGAAATATTCATATGCTCATGCGACTGGCTCACTTCTTCGACGATCAGCGCCACCAGGGCGTCCGTGTCCGTTCAATCATCCATTGATGCTATTCAGGTTGCTGGGAATGATTCGCGCCCGCAGAGAGGCCCGGCAGGCCCAAATGTGCGCAGCAGTGGCCATCCACGCACCTTGAACGGTGTGAGAAGACGGACACTCGACCTCTCCCTGATGACCACAGTGTTTCCCATCGTCACCACTCCCAGTGTTTGGATCGCATGTCTGGCTGTTACCCGGAGCAGAGGGTCGCGTCGCTGCCTCTTCAAATCCGCAAATGTTGTGGAAAACGCAAAGCAACAGACTTTTTCGGGCAGCCCCCACTTCGTCTGCCAGCGCGCATCGATCTCTCGGCCCAGCGTGCAGCGTTACCTTTTCGCGCGCTGTTCACCCATCGATGCGCATACCATGGAGCCATGGCCAGAGGATGGGAAAGCAAATCCGTCGAAGAACAAGTCGAGCAACGTTCTTCTGAGCATTCACCCCACGCCAAACTCACCCAGGATGCCGCCGACGCCGCGAAGGCGACGCGCTCCCGGGAGCGCCAGGCCCTCGAACTCCAGCGCGAACGCATCCTCGACGAGCGCACGTCCAGCCCCATCCGCCGCAAAGCCCTCGAAGCCGCATTGAACGACATCGAAGCGAAACTGTCGACACTGTAGGTTTCGAGCCCTGGCAAAGCGAAGGGGAAAGTGGAGCGACCTGCTCCTGTCTTTCTATTCCCTGTTGCCTGTTGCCTATTGCCTGCATTTTTGGGCTTTGCTTTTCTATTCCCTATTCCCTGTTGCCTGTTCCCTGCTTTTTTTGGCGTATAAATGACCCGAAAGGGTCGCGATGCAAAGAAGAGAATTCCTCGCCGGCGCCGTGAGCGCAACCGTGATGAGCGCGGCAACGATCGCCAAATCCGCGAGTGCAGCAACACTCGCACCGCAGCGGAACCTTCCGCCGATGGCCGTCGGCCTCATCATCCAACCCGCCAACGGTGCGGAAGCCGCCATATCCCGCGTTCACGATCTCGGCATGTCCAACTGCTTCTTCTCGCTTGACGGCTATCTTGGAAAATTCTCCAAAGCCTTCGCCCAGGAACTCAGCGGCCTGCTCGAGAAATACAACGTCGTCCCCACCGCGGCGGAAGTCGTCCGTCCCGAACCTCTCATCTGGGATTTTCTCCACGGCCCCTCGACCATCGGCCTCGTCCCGCGCGCCACCCGCGCCGCCCGCATCGACGCGCTCAAACAAACCTCCGACTTCGCCGCCCTCCTCGACATTCCCAGCGTCCAGACCCACTGCGGATTCATCCCCGAAGACCCGGCCAACCCGCTGTACGACGAGACCGTCCTCGCCATTCGCCAGGTCGCCCAGCACTGCGCCGCTAACGGCCAGCACTTCCTCATGGAAACCGGCCAGGAGACACCCACGACCATGGCCCGCGCGATCAAAGACGTCGACCAGCCCAACCTCGCCGTCGGCCTCGATACCGCCAACCTCATCCTCTACGGCAAGGCCAATCCCGTCGACGCCGTCGACATCATCGGTCCGCATGTGCGCAGCATTCACGCCAAAGACGGCAAGTGGCCCACCGATCCCATGAAGCTCGGCGAAGAAGTCCTCATCGGAACCGGCCTCGTCGACTTCGAGAAGGTCTTCACCAAACTTCATCGCCTCGGCTATACCGGAGCGGTCACCATCGAGCGTGAAACCTCCGGCCCACAGCAGATTGCCGACGTGCGAGAAGAAAAAATCTACCTCGAAAAAATTCTCACTCGTGTCCTGGCCCAGCAAGTCTGAGAGACGACACAGGCCTGAAAGATGATCATGGATCGAAGAAACTTCATCGGCGCCAGTGCCGCATCGGGAATCATGCTCCTCTCCTCTCGCACCGCCTTCAGTTACGAAGCCAACTCCGCCGTCCGCATCGGCCTCCTCGGCTGCGGCAGCCGCGGCACTACCGTTGCCACGTCCTTCGCGAAGAACACGCCCGCGCGCATCGTGGCGCTCGCCGATCTGTTCCCCGACCAGCTAGCCGCCGCCAAAGCCCACTTCGACGAACTGAACGTCGCACTGGGCGTTCCGGCCATCGACCCCAGCCTCACCTTCCGCGGTCCCCATGCATTCGAAGAACTCGCCGGGTCATCAGCCGTCGACTCCATTCAGATCTCCACGCCACCCTGGTTCCACGTGCCTCATCTCGAGGCGGTTGTCGCCGCGGGCAAGCACGTCTATTGCGAAAAACCCCTCGGCGTCGACGTCGCCCAGGCCAAACAAGCGCTCGCCATCGGCAAACGCGCCGAAGGCCGCCTCAGCCTCGACGTCGGCTTCCAGGTGCGCAGCGCCCCGCCCATCGCCGAAGTGGTCCGCCGCATCCACGCCGGCGACATCGGCAAAATTGTCTGCATCGCCGCCCACTACAACGCGCCCAACGCCGTCAGCCACACCGGCGCCAACTGGTCCCCCGACGAATTCCGCCTCCGCAACTGGCTCTGGGATCGCGTCCTCTCCGGCGATATCCTCGTCGAGCAGAACATCCACGTCATCGATCTCTGTAACTGGATCATCGGCGCTCACCCCATCAAAGCCACAGCCACCGGCGGCCGCAACGCTATCACCCACCCAGGCGATACGTGGGATAACTATCAGGTCATTTACACCTATCCCGACGACACCCGCCTCAGCTTTTCTTCGACACAATGGGGAACCAACGGCTTCTTCGACGTCACCGAGCGCATCTTCGGAACGAAAGGCATCGCCGAAGCGCCCTACTCCGGGCCGGTGCGCATCCTCGGCGACAATGCGTGGGAATGGCAGGACTCTTCCGCCGCCGCTTCCGCTACTGGATCATCCTCCGCCTTCGCCGCCAACGGAGCCTTCGCCGACAACCTCGAATTCGCCGACCGCGATAAAGACCGCTCCTTCATCGAAAGCATCACGTCGGGTAAGTTTCATAACCAGGCGGAAGCCGGAGTCGAAAGCGCACTTAGCGCCATGTTAGGACGCATGGCAGGCCAGCGCGGCCACGAAGTCACCTGGGACGAGCAGCTCAAACACGGCGAGGAATATAAGATGACCATCGATCTGCGCCAGTTCAGCTGAGGGACTACTCGCTACCGGCTACAGGCCACCGGCTCACAGCTCCTACTTGCGGTTAAACATCAGCGAATTCGCCTGATCGATGGTCGTCACAATCATGTGCGCCACATTCACATGCGCAGGCCGCGTCGCCGCCCAGACAATCGCATCGGCAATATCGTCCGGACTCAACGGCGTGATGTTCTGATACACCTTCGCCGCCCGCTCCTGATCGCCGCGAAACCGCACTTCGCTGAACTCCGTCTCCACCATCCCCGCGCCAATGTCGCTCACCCGCACCGGCGTCCCCAGCAGATCTTCGCGCAGTCCATCGTTGATCAGCTTCACCGCGGCCTTTGTCCCGCAATACACCGCGCCGCCCGGATAAGCCAGCTCCTGCGCCGTCGATCCCAGATTCACCACGTGCCCGCGTCCGCGCGCGACCATCCCCGGCACCACCGCGCGCGTCACCCACAGCATGCCCTTCACGTTCGTGTCGATCATCTCTTCCCAGTCCTCGGGCTTCCCTTCCCACAGCTTGTCGAGCCCGCGGCTGAGCCCCGCATTGTTCACCAGCACATCGATCGCCCGCCACTCCTCAGGCAACCCGGCAATCGCCGACTCCACTGCCGTGCGATCCTGCACATCGAGTTTGAAGTTATGTACCGCCGCCGCCCCTGCCACGCGCAACTCACCGGTCATCGCGTCCAGACGCTCCACGCGCCGAGCCGCCAGCAGCAATCGCGCGCCCTCCCGCGCAAATCCACGAGCGCACGCCGCGCCAATCCCGGCACTCGCACCCGTGATAAAAACAATCCGATCCTTCAAGCTAGTCTTCGCCATGCCCCTATCGTAAAGGGTCGAAGCCTGTGGTCCGTAGCCGGTAGCGAGTTGCCTGTTGCTGAGATTCTTTCGCTGAATGCCTATCGCTAACAGTCTTTCGCTGACCGCCTTTCAACTACGGCCAGTGCTAGAATTCCAGCGGTCATGCGAAGCCGCCTTTGTTGTCTCCCTATCCTGTGTGCCTTTCTCGCGTCCGCCCAGCAAAACCCTGCGCCCCATCTCGAAAAACGGGGCGCCGCCACGCAGCTGATCGTCGATGGCCAACCCTTCCTCATCCTCGGCGGGGAAGTTCGCAACTCGTCTTCCTCAAGCCTCGACTTTATGAAGCCTGTCTGGCTGCGCATGGCCTCGATGCACCTCAATACCGTGGTCACGCCGCTCACCTGGGAGCTGATCGAGCCTACCGAAGGCACATTCGACTTCGCCCTTGTCGATGGCCTCCTCGCCCAGGCGCGCCAGCAGCACGAGCGCATCGTCTTCCTGTGGCTCGCCTCCTGGAAGAACGGCATGTCCAGCTATCCCCCCGCCTGGGTTAAGCAGGACACGCGCCGCTTCCCCCGTGTCGTCGAGCGCGGCAATGAAGTCGAAATCCTTACGCCCCTCAGCGCCGCAAGCCGCGACGCCGATGCTCATGCCTTTGCCGCTCTCATGCGCCACATCAAGGAGGTCGACAGCCGCGACCACACTGTCCTCATGATGCAGGTCGAGAACGAAGTCGGCGTCCTCAAAGATTCGCGCGATCGTTCCGACGCCGCCAACCGCGCCTTCGAATCACCCGTCCCCGCCGAGCTGACTCACTATCTCCAGGCCCACCACGATCAGCTCTACCCCGATCTCCGCACGCTTTGGGACGCCAATGGGGACAAGCTCACCGGCTCCTGGCCCGAGGTCTTCGGCGATACCGAGCGCGCCGACGAAATCTTCATGGCGTGGCATTACGCTCGCTATGTCCAGGCTGTCGCTGCCAGCGGCAAAGCCGGCTACGACATTCCCATGTACGTGAACACCTGGCTGGCCGGCGAAAACACTCCGCCCGGCGAATATCCAAGCGGCGGTCCGCAACCCCGCGTCGTCGATGTGTGGAAAGCCGCGGGCTCGGCCATCGATATCTACGCCCCCGATCTCTACGCTGAGAATTTCGAAGAGTGGTGCCAGCGCTATCACCGCGACGGCAATCCGCTCTTCATGCCGGAAACGCGCGGTGGCACCGCCGGAGCCCCGAACATTTTCTATGCGCTCGGCGAAGAATCCGGCATCGGCTTCTCACCCTTCGCCATTGACGAGCTCAACTCCGATCCCGACGGCGATATGGCCGCCAGCTACGCGGAGATCGCCAGCCTCATGCCGCTGCTGCTCGCGCACCAGAGCGCCGGCGACGTGCACGGATTCGTCCTCAACGCCGCCCATCCTTCCGTCGACCTGACCATGAGCGGCTACACCGTCCACGTTACCCGCGATCAGATCTTCGGCAACCAGGCCAGCGCCGGATTTGGCCTCATCATGGCCACCGGCCCTGATGAATTCCTTGGCGCAGGCAAAGGCTTCCGCGTCTCCTTTGTCCCGCGCTCTCCTTCAGCCCCGCGGGTGGGCATCGCCTCGATCGATGAGGGCACATTCACCGACGGCAACTGGGTTCCCGGACGACGCCTCAACGGCGACGAAGACGATCAGGGCCAATACTGGCGCTTCGACGGACGCAGCATCCACACCGAGAAACTGAAGCTCTACCGGTATCCGTGAGGACGACGCCGATCGCTCGCTTGCTTTTGCCGGCTCCTTCGCTCATCGTTTTCCCCTGATAGCCTCTCGCTAAGAGTTGTTTGCTAACAGTTTCTCGCTCGCCTTTTGCTCGCTTTTCGCAGGTTTTCCCCTTCAGCAGGCTCATTTGGAACAAAGGAGTCCCCATGACAAGAAAGCGCTCCGTGCTGGCCCTTGTCGGCTTTGGAGCCGCCGTCGGGGCAGCCGCCTGGTTCGGCGCCCGCTTCAGCCCAGCCAACCCCGACACAAAAGAGTGGTACCTCCAGTTGAAGAAGCCGCCATACAATCCTCCCAACGCGGTCTTCCCCATCGTCTGGCCCATTCTCTACATCCTGATGACCATCGCAGCGTGGCGCACCTGGCGTCGGCAGTCTTCCGCGCAGAGTTCGTTAAGCCTGACTTTCTGGTGGGCCCAGCTCGCGGCCAACGCCCTCTGGACTTATCTCTTCTTCGGCAAACACAATCCAAAGCAAGCGCTAATCGACATTCTCGTCATGGAGAGCCTGATCCTCGGGTTCATCATCGCCACGCGAAAGCTCGATCGGACAGCGGCGGTCTGTTTCCTGCCCTATGCTGCCTGGGTCGGCTTCGCAACTCTGCTGAATGCGCAGATTGTCAAGCTCAATCCCTGAGAGCGAGCTTCGGAGCTTCCGTCCGCGCCACCTCAGCTATTTGCCGGAGAACAGCTCTTCCTGAGCAACCGTCTTCTCCAAGGAAGCCGGCGCCGCAGCAGGCTTCCGCTTCGCCGCGCCAATCACCGCCACTACCTCCAGCTCCTCCAGCGACCCACGCGGTATCCACAACCGCTGCGTATTCGAACGCAAATCCGGCGGCGTTAGAAAAACCCCCTCGCTCCCCACCAGGGTCACATCGTTGGCGGCCAGACCTTCGATGAGGTCGCCATCCTTCATTCGCGCCCGCACGAACAGCCCGTCGCCGCGCGGCCGCCCCGCAAACGTCTTCCGCACCAGCCGCTCGGGATTATTCAGCTCCCCGGAATTGAAGTCCCGCACATAGCAGATCCACTTCAGATCCTCGGCGGCCAGAGACAGCACCTTGCCGTCCAGGTCCAGCATCTCGACCATCCCTTCGTGCACGAAACCGCTCAGCGGCAGGTACCCGGCCACCCAGTCACGAGAGAACTTGCGGAAGATCGCCTTTTTGCGGCTCGAAGACATGCGTTTCAGACAATGCGGGAGGGAGAACAGGATTGTTGCACATTCCAGGGGGAAGCATCAAAAATTGTGCATTCTGCGTTTCCCCCAGTGCACACTTTTGTGTTACATTGGTAGTTTGGATTGTCGTTTACCCGTCCCCTAAACCCTTACCTTGCCTTGCTTTATGGACGGTTACCGGGGAAGCGCAGGAGGGGCCCGAAAGCCTCACCAGAAGAATACACCTCCACATGCCCGATTACATCTACCTTCTTGAAAATCGCCTTTCCCCCGCACAGCAGAACGCCCTTCGCCAGGTTCGAGACGCCGCCCGCGACGCCGGCATGACTCTCTTCCTCACCGGCGGGGCTGTCCGTGACCTCACGAGCGGCTTTCCGGTCCGCGATCTCGATTTTTCAGTTCAGGGAAATGCTCTCAAGCTGAAGAAACCGCTGGAGAAAACCGGTGCCACTTTCTGGGGCGATCACGAGCCCTCCCGCACCCTCTTCTTCTGGTTTCCCGGCAGCGTCCGCGTCGAAGTCTCGAGCGCGCGCCGCGAGGAATATCCCAAACCCGGCAAACCCGTCTACCACTGGGCGCCCATCCTTGAGGATCTCCGCCGCCGCGACTTCACCGCCAACGCAATGGCCATCTCTCTGAACGAGGGCTCCTGGGGGCTGCTTCTCGACCCCCTGAACGGCTTCGCCGACATCGAGGCACGCCACCTGCGCCTCGCCAGCAACTACGGCTTTATCGAAGACCCCTCCCGCATGGTCCGGGCCGTCCGCCTCTCCGCCCGCACCGGCTGGCAGATGGACGAGCGCACTAAAACCCGCTACGACAACGCCAAAGCGGAGGGCTTGATCGAGAACCTCTCCGCCTACGCGCGCGGGTATGAGCTCGAGGAGATCGCCCACGAGGAAGATCCCCTCCGCACCCTGCGCGCCCTCGAAGCCGAAGGCTGGATGAAGGACCTCGATCCCCCCTGGACCTCCGCCAAGGCCGACACCAAAGGGCTCGACGAGCTGAACAAAATCTTCATCCGCCTCCTCATGGTCGGCGTCAATCCCGACCCTTCCGCCGCGCACCTTGAGCTGCTGACGGCCAAGATGCAGCCGAAAGATGTGGCCAATCTCAAGCGCCTCTTCCCCCGCCAGGGCTTTGTGGAGCAGTGGAACCACCTGGAGCAAAGCGCTAAAGAATTCTCTAAAGAGCTACTTTCGAAAGCCGCCGCAACCCCATCGGCCGCCTGGAAGCTCCTCGTCAGTTACCAGGCCGAAGCCGTGCTGTGGCTCGCCTATAGCTCAAAAAATCCACAGGTGAAAGAAAAGTTCAACAATTTCTTCAACGTCTGGCCGGAAGCCCGCCAAAAGATTCCCACTACCATCATGGCGGAGATGCGTATCACCCCCGAGCTCCCGACCTACGGCAACATTGCCGAAGCCCTCTTCTTCCAGTTCATGGACGGCAAGCTGCAGACCGAGGAGGAGGTGCGCGCCTTCCTCACGCCCTTCTCGCCGCCCGCGCCGCCGCCGCCGGTCGTCATTCGCCGCCCGCGAGGCCGCCGCGCCGAAATCAAGATCGAGGAAGACGAGGAGGTCGAGCTCCCCGCTCGCAATGGCGACGACGAAGCAGAATCGGACGACGAGCGTGAACCGGTGCCACTTGGCAGCTCCCTGCTCGGGGACTCCGTAGCCCTGCCTCCAAAGAAAGGGGCCGCACCCGCGCCCCCCAAAGCAGCGCCGACTGGTCCCGCCAAGGCAGTAAAAGGGGCAGCACCTCCGCCTACTACTCCCAAAGCAGCACCCGCTGCCCCCGCTAAAGCACCAAAGGGAGCAACGGCTCCGCCCAACGCTCCCAAATCAGCGGCTGCTGTCCCCGTTAAGGCGGGAAAGGGAGCGGCGCCTCCATCCGTACCTGCAAAAGCGGCACCGGCGAAGACCGCGAAAGAATCATCCAGGCCTGGAGTCGCGTCCAAAACCGCGCCCAAAGCTCCCGAGAAGCCGAAGGTCCCGGCGAAAGCTCCCACAAAAGCCGCTGGGAAGTCAGAGGCCAAAACGGTCACCGTCAAAACCAGGGCTCCCGAAAAGAAGGCTGTCAAGCCGGCACCTAAAAAGCCTGCGCCAAAACCGAAGTCCGCTGTTAAAAAGCCCGCCGCGCCCGCGCGCAAGGCCGCTGCAAAATCCTCACCTAAATCAGACAAAAAGAAACAGGAAAAGCCCAGCAAGTCCGACAAGAAGAAGAAAAAGAAAAAGCGTTGACTGCGTGTTAACGCGACGCCGGAATGATGGGTTAGCGTTCTAACCCCGCAGCACCCCCTCCACCGCGCGCACAACCCGCTCCACATCCTCCCCGGACGTACGCCAGCTGCTCACGCTGATGCGCATCACGCGACGTCCCTTCCAGGTGCTCCCGGTGAAGAACGCCTCGCCCGTTGCGTTGATCGCCGCCATCACCTCATCGGTTCGTTTCGCATGCTCGGCCTCACCAGCCCCCGGCCGCGAATCCAGAAACCGCACCAGCGCCTGGTTCAGCACCGGCTCGGTCATTAGCTGCGCGCCCGGCAACTTTCCTATCCGCGTACCCAGCGACTTCGCGTGCTCGCAACAGCCCTCCACGAGTGCGCTCACGCCTTCTCGCCCCAGCTGCCGCAGCGCCGCATAGGTCGCAAAACCCCGCGCCCGCCGCGACCACTCCGGATTCCACTCCATCTGGTTGCGCGCGCCGGCAACATAGTTCACATACGACGTGTTCATTGACAGCGCCGCCCGATGCGACTCAGGATGCGCCACAAACGCATACCCGCAGTCGTGGGGAACGTTGAGCCACTTATGCCCATCCGTTGCCCATGAGTCCGCGCCTTCCACGCCCCGCACCAGATGCCGATACTTCCCGCTCACTGCAGCCCACAAGCCAAACGCGCCATCCACATGCACCCACGCGCCCTGCTTATGTGCCATCGGTACCAGCGTCTCGAAGGCGTCGCACGCGCCCGTGTTGATGTCGCCCGCCTGCAGCAACACAATCGTCGGGGCTTCAGGGTTTCGCGCCAGCTCCTCTTCGAGCGATTGCGGCTCCACGCAACTCATTGCGTCCGTCGGCAAATCCACAACCTGGGCCCGCCCGATTCCCAGCAGCCGCAGCGCTCGCGCCACCGAAGCGTGCCGCTGGTCGCTGGCCAGCACGCGAATCGCCGGCGCACCGCTCAGCCCGTTCTGCTCCAGATCCCAACCGTGCTGCGCCAATACCCAATGCCGGGCCGCCGCTAAACATGTCACGTGCGCCATCTGGCAGCCGCTCACCAGCGCGAAGCTGCAATGCCCCGGCAGTCCCAGAATCTCCTTGAGCCACGCGCCGGTGACCTCTTCCACCACTGCCGCAGCGGGAGAGGTCGCGTACACCGCCGCGTTCTGATCCCACGCCGCGGTCAGCCAGTCCGCGGCCACTGCCGCCGGAATCGCGCCTCCGATCACCCACCCAAAGAAGCGTCCGCCTGCCGAGCCGGTAATACCGCCTTCCACATCCGCAACCAGATCGGCGATCGCCCGCTCAGCGGCAATTCCCTGCTCCACCAACGGCCGCCCCAGCCGTTCGCGCAGCGTGGACAAATCCGCCGTCGCCCCCACCGGCGCGTTTTCCAAACTTGCCAGATACGTAATTGCCTTTTCGTAAGCCTGCCGGAGAACATCCTCGTACGGTGCAGCGCTGGAGGGAGAAACTGCCTGCAAGGGAGCATGAGACGTCGTCATGCCCTAAGCCTGACATCAGCGCCGATTTCAATCAATCCGGAACTTGCATGCCGAGCGGCCGCTGGCGAAAATCCCGGCTCTTTGTGACGGCCTCGCCTGAATCGGGTTAATCACCCCTGAACCAGATTAATCACGCCTGAATCGGTTAGTATTGGTGCTGCCTGGCCAGGATCGTTGCCGGTCAGGAGCCCCGGGCGCACAACCTCCGGCATCAGTTCAGCCTCCTAACCACATCCACGGTGGTCCATGAAACCTTTTTGCCTTGCTTGCCTGGCTCTGTCCCTGACCGTACCTTTGACCGCTCCCTCGCTCTTCTCGCAATCCAATCCGCCTGTAACGCCTGGTCCCGGCGTGGCAACCGTTTTCCAGTCTGGCGCGGGACTGACTTCCAAGCCTGGAGGATTGCCGCAATTGCGGGGTCACGTACCCTGGATACCGTCAGTGCAATCGGCGGCACTCAGTACTACCAGCGAAGCTCTGCTCGCGCCGACGCATCCGGAGTCTCTCGACCCTGTGTTTCGGTCGTCCTTCACTTTCAGCTCCGGCGGAAAAGATGCTGCTTCGATTGCGGCCGGCGATGTCAACGGGGACGGCATACCCGATCTTGTCGTGACGAATGGCTGTTCCGGCGCTGCGTGTACAACTGGCGTGGTCGAGGTGTTTCTCGGTAAAGGCGACGGCACATTCGATTCGCCGGCGAGCTTCGGCTCAGGCGGGCTGGGGCCATCTTCGGTCGCGATAGCGGATGTGAACGGGGACGGCAAGAGCGACCTCGTGGTGACCAATGACTGCGCGGATAGTTCCTGCACCTATGGCTCTGTAAGCGTGCTGCTCGGCAATGGTAATGGCACGTTCATGCCGGCAGCGAGCTATAACTCGGGGGGGCTGGGCGCCACTTCGGTAGTTATCGCCGACCTTAATGGGGACGGCAAACTGGATTTGGCCGTAGCCAACGACTGTTACTTGCTTTACGAATGCGCGGTTGGTTCTGTCGGCGTAC
Source organism: uncultured Acidobacteriaceae bacterium (assembly GCA_963831055.1). GTDB lineage: Bacteria > Acidobacteriota > Terriglobia > Terriglobales > Acidobacteriaceae > Palsa-343. The sequence continues at coordinate 79,091 of CAWHOU010000005.1, forward strand.
TTTTTGGAAATGGCAATGGCACTTTTACTCCCAACGCGGTGTATGTCTCCGGCGGAGAGGATGCGAGTTCGATCGCTGTGGGAGACTTCAACGGTGACGGCAAACCCGATCTCGTGGTCGCAACCGGCTGCCCCAGCAGCTACCAGTGCACGAACGGTACGGTAAGCGTGCTCCTGAATGGGGGCAATGGCGCCTTCCTGTACCCCGTTACCTATAGCACGGGTCCGCAGCAAGCGGACTCCGTGGCCGTAGCCGATGTGAACGGCGATGGCAGGCTGGATGTGATTGCAGGCAATGAATGCACCAACCAGAACTGCGCAACAAGTTCGGTGAGTATCCTCCTGGGCAATGGCAACGGCACTTTTCAGACAGCGGTGGCCTATGGTTCGGGCGGAACAGGGAATGTCGCTGTAAAACTGGCGCGTTTGGACGGGGACGTCAACCCTGACATTGTGGTGGCGAACCAGTGCGACTGGGATGCCGACTGTCTGAATGGAACCGTGGCCGTGCTGCGTGGGGTCGGGGACGGGACATTTCGGCCCGCGGTCGCCTATGGCTCCGCCGCGTATGAGGCTGACTCGATAGCCGTGGCGGATGTGAACAGGGATGGCACGCCGGATCTGCTGGTGTCGAATGCCTGTTACGACAATGGATGTGCGGCAGGCGCGGTGAGCGTGCTTTTGGGCCATGCTGACGGAAGATTCAAAGCGGCGCCGAACTACCAGTCCGGCGGCCAGGATGCCAACGCGATCGCCACAGCAGATTTGAAAAGGGACGGAAAGCTCGATCTCGTGGTTGTATCCGATTGCTTCGGTGAACCCAGCTGTCCCACCGGCACCGTGGGTGTGTTGCTGGGCGATGGAAACGGACGATTCAGCAAGGCCGTAACCTATGGGTCGGGCGGAGTAGAGCCAGAGAGCATTGCGATCGCCGACGTGAACGGCGATGGGAAACCCGATCTGGTTGCCGCGAACGTCTACTCCACTGCCAGCCCAACGTCGGGCAGCATCGGGGTGTTGCTGGGGAATGGAGACGGGACCTTCCAGCCGGCAATTAGTTTTAACTCGGGGGCGGTCAACGCGGTCTCCGTAAAGGTTGCCGATGTGAACGGGGACGGCATCCCCGATCTTGTGGTGGCCAACCAATGCAGCGACTCCAGTTGCGCGAGCGGCACAGTATCCGTTCTGTTAGGCAAGGGCAAAGGAGCCTTCCAGCCGGCGGTGAACTATGGATCGGGTGGCCAATATGCATCCTCGGTGGCTGTGGCGGATGTCAATCACGATGGCAAGCCAGACCTGATCGTAACGAATTGGTGCGTGAGCACTGGCGATTGCACGAACGGTACGGTAAGTGTGCTGTTAGGAAACGGAAACGGAACGTTTCAGCGGGCTGTAACTTACGGAACGGGCGGGCAGTTTTCCTCGCCGGTCCTGGTTACTGACCTGAACAGGGATGGAAAACTGGACTTAGTCGTCGCTAACGAGGACTCCCTCGCCGTGTTATTGGGCAATGGGAACGGGACCTTCCAGACAGCTACAGTAACGGCAACTCCCATGGAGTTAGACAGTGGGGATGGATCGCTGGCCATCGGGGACTTCACCGGTGACGGGAAGCTGGACGTAGCCTCAGGCGCCGCGGGTGTTTTACTTCTCGGCAACGGCGATGGAACGTTTCAGCCTCCGGCGCCGCTGGGCGCGGCGGGTACGGGGCTCGCAGCAGGCGACTTTGCTCGCAACGGCAAGCTCGACCTGGCAGACACCGGCGTTACCGTGCTTCGGAACACCTCACCAGACTGTTGGTGCGGGGGCGATGAATCAGGTAAACTGCCGTTGACGAAAAATCTACGGAGATGAACAAAGGCGGCTGGCCGACTTAGCCAGACTGCTTTCCCGCTATGGCGCAGACGTTGAAGAGAAAACTGAAAAATGCCAGCAAGCGTCTGCTCAGGCGGATATTTGAATTGGGCCAACACTTCAGGTTCGACATTCTTCCGCGCCATTTCTACTCGGAAATTCCGGACATGAGGGTATTAAAGAGGACAACGCAATGGAAGTCACCACGTAGTTTTGAGCGAATTGAGAGCGAAATCGAGGCACAAGTTAAATGGGTAGACGAATGCACGGAGGGCGTATCGGGGCTCTCTGAGGCAGTTTGCCGTGCACCGGGCAGCTGTCGAGATGAATGGCAGCGACGAAGGATACGGCGAGGTGGAAGCGGACTTTCTGTACTGTTTCATCCGAGCCAGGCGGCCGGAAAAAATGGTTCAGATCGGGTGCGGAGTCTCGACAGCGGTGTGCCTGCTTGCCGCCAGGGACGAGGGTTACTCGCCGCGGATTACGTGCATCGAGCCTTATCCTACCGACTTTCTGAAAAGAGAGGCCGCGGCGGGCCGGATTGAACTCGTAGCGAAGAAGCTGGAGGACGCCGGGATTGGCTGCATTGGCGAGTTGGGCGAAGGAGATCTGTTTTTTGTCGATTCGAGCCATACACTCGCACCGGCGGGCGAGGTGAACCTGATCATTCTGGAAATGCTGCCGCGACTGGCTCCTGGGGTTTACGTTCATTTTCACGACATTTATTTTCCGTACGACTATGCCCCCATCACGCTTTCCTCGGCAATTTTTTTCTGGCATGAGACGGCGCTGCTGTACGCATTTCTTCTGATGAATTCCGAATTCGAAATCGCAGCATCCCTGGCAATGCTCTATCATCGGCGGCGCGACGACCTCGCAGGATTCTTTCCGGATATGAAACCCCAGGCGTTTGACGCGGGGCTGAGTATCGGAGAAGGACAATTCCCCAGTTCCATCTTTCTACGCCGGCGTGTGGGGGGTGTGGAGGGCGGGGCGGCTCAACCACTCCACTGAGCGACACACGCCCCCGCGATTTGGGTGCGATCGATTTCGCCCTCAGGCCTGATGGGCGCATGAATTCCCGTGGCTCCACTAATTTCGTGTGCGGCTGCAATTGAGAAACGAGGCCGCGTGACTGTTCGATTCCGAACAGGGGGACGCGATTACGGACAACCGAGAGGTTCTAAGGGGCGAATAAGGTCTGTATTTTCAGGCTGATAGGGCCTTCGGAGACTGGAGGCCCGCATGCACCAACAGGGTTTGTATGTTGCCCGATCCGGGGGTGACCTCGAAGGCTTCGATTATCAATCCGGAAACCTGACTTTCGCCGAGTTGGGGCTGTCCACACGTGATTCGAAAACTGATTTGAAAGCAGAGGCTGAAAAAGAATCCGTAAACCGAGGAGGAGTGAATGTTTGCCGATCTGAGACAGGCTTTGCGGCAGTTGCGGAAGGCGCCGGGATTCACGGTGACGGCGGTGATGACGCTGGCGCTGGGGATTGGGGCGACGACAGCGTGACGCTGACCCGCGTCTTCGATAGCTCTGCGCAGCGGGCCCGGGCTATGGCGCGCGGATTGCACATGGGAATCCAGAAGGCCGAGATGCCATGCTTCCGGAGGGCTGGGAGGGCGGAGAAAAATCTGCTGTCCAACCGCCATGTCCCGGCGAATGCGCTTACGCCGATTCTCATGCTGATCCTTAGATTGTGCCGGGCCTAATCGGTGCCGAGCTTCACCTGAAGCTGTTCCAGCGTGGCGCCCCTGGTTTCGGGGAAGAAGAAGAGAACCAGCAAAAACTGCAACGCCATCATAGCGCTGAAAAAAATGAAGGGGTAGGCGTTGGAGCGAGCGGCAACGGAAGGGAAGATGGCGGCGATAAGGCCGTTGGTGATCCAGTGGGCGGAAGAGCCGAGGCTTTGGCCGCGGGAGCGGACCCGGGTGGGAAAGATTTCGCTGATGTAAACCCAGATGACCGAGCCCTGAGAGAACGCGAAGGAAATGATGAAGCCCACGAGGAGCCAGAGCAGCGCGGAAGAATGCTCGTGGCGGGCGAAGAGCCGCGCCACGCCCGCCAGACAGATGACCATCCCGACCGATCCGGTGAGCAGAAGGGTTTTTCTGCCGAGTTTGTCGATGAGCGACATCGCGACCAGGGTGGCGGCGAGGTTAACGGCGCCGATGATTACTGCCTGACCGTCGCTGGAGAGGCGGCTGAACCCGGCGGCGAAGAAGATGTCGTTGATGTAATAGAGAATCGCGTTGATGCCGGAGAGCTGATTGAACATGCCGAGGGTGAGCGCCAGCAGGATGGGGAAAAGGTACTTATGGGAAAAGAGGCGCTCGTGACGATGGGCGCGATCGAGATGGATGGAGTCGATGATCTCGCGCAGCTCCTGGTCGGAGTTGGGCGAGCCGATCAGCTCAAGCACCTGGCGGGCTTCCTCGGTGCGGTTCTGGGTTATCAGCCAGCGCGAACTGCGGGGGATGGTGAAGAGCATGACGAGAAAGAAGAGCGCGGGAACAGCAGCGATACCCAACTGCCAGTGCCACAGCGCGCTGCCGAGGTGCAGCTTGGCGAGGAGGAAATTGGAGAGATAGGCGAGCAGGATGCCCACCACCACGTTGATCTGAAACATGCCGACGAGGCGGCCGCGCCATTGGGCAGGAGCGATCTCCGCGATGTAGACGGGACCGAGAACGGAGGAGCCGCCGATGCCGAGACCGCCGATGAAGCGGAAGACGAGGAGGGCGGGCCAGTTCCAGGCGATGGCGCAGCCAAGGGCTGAGAGCAGATAGAGCGCGCCCATAATGCGCAGGGCGCCGCGGCCTCCAAGTTTTTCGCCGAGGACGCCGGCGCCGAGTGCTCCCAGCACCGTGCCCCAGAGGGCAATGGATACGGTGGTTCCGAGCTTCGCCGGGCTAAGGGAAAAGGTGGCGGTGAGGGCGCTGGTGGTTCCGGCAATGACCGCGGTGTCGAATCCGAAGAGAAGACCACCGAGCGCGCCAACCACTGCGCTCTTCACGAGATAGAAATTGAGCTTCATGCGTGGCTTCCTCCGATGATTGAATGCTCTGACGAAAGGTCGAGGTATGCGATCAGGTGGTCAGGCGGTCGCTTGAGATTGGCGAAAACTGCCACAGCGAGAGACTGGAGAGGTTTTTCCATCCGGCGGTGACGTTGACACGGAGTGCGGGCGCGTTTGCGCCTGCATAGTAGAAGCGCTTCGTGAGCGGGGCAGCGGAGTTGGCGAAGCATTCGATCACGGAGCCATCGACAAAGAAGCGCAGCTGAATCTGGCCGTTGCCGGTCGAGCCCACAGAGACCGTTTTGCCATCGATTTGCATCTCAGTGGGCCGCGAAGGATCGAAGCGGCATGTGAGCCAGGGCTGGTCCATGGTCTGTTCGGAAACTAACGAGATTTCGGTTGGCTGCGCACCCTTTTGGAAGGAGCAGGCGATTTCGCCGCAGCAATCCTCAAGGCGGAACTCTGCAAGCAGGCGGCGATTCTTGTCTTCGTCAGCGGTGAGGTTGAGCTTTCGCTCAGTTTTGCGAAGCTTTTCAACTTGAGCGGCTGTTTCGATCCGCAGATCGCCGCTGGAGTCCAGGGTGAGGACGCGAGGAAGAGACATCAAACCGGCCCATCCGGAGGCACGATACTCCGCTTCAGGTCGCGACTCCGGAATCCATCCCCAGAGTATGCGGTTCTGCGCACGGTCGAGCTGGGTTTTTGGCGCATAGAACGAGCCGGAATCGAGAACCCCGCCTCGCTCCGCATGGAAGACCAATGCGTCCGTGTCGAATGATCCGGATTGCCAGAAGGCTTTGCCCTGGGTCGAGTGAATCAGGACGTGCTTGCCGCCAAGCGGAAAGAAATCGGGGCACTCCCACATATCTCCGGAGTCGACAGGGTTGGGTGTTTGGTCTCCGCCGCCCGATCCCCCGGCGAACAGGTGCAGGTATTGCCAGTGGTGCAGATCGGTGGAACGGTAGAGAAGGACGGCTCCGCCTTTGCCGCGAAGGCCCGATCCCACGGCCATGAGCCATGCGTCGCGGTGCTTCCAGGGAACGGGATCGCGGAAGCCGGTCACATCGAGGCCCTCAGGCGGATTGGCAATGACGGGCATGTCATCTTTTGCCCAGGCAGTGAGGTCTGCCCCGGCGCCGAACGCGAGGCACTGCGATTCGCGCAGGCTGTGCACGCCGTCGCGAATGGTCGCCTGGTTTTCGGGCGCGGGCACCACGCCAGTGTAGAGCATCGCAACCCGGCCGCTGCCGTCGGAGAGCGCGGTACCGGAGAAACACCCGCCCGCATCGGGGCCGCCCGGAGTTGGCGACAGGGCGACGGGAAGATGCCGCCAGTGAATCATGTCCGGACTGACGGCGTGGCCCCAGTGCATATCGCCCCAGTAGGCGCCGTTGGGATTGTATTGGTAGAACATGTGGTACTGGCCCTGCCAGTAAATGGGGCCGTTGGGGTCATTCATCCAGTTCACCGCGGGCAACAGATGATACTGCGGACGGCGCGGATCGGCGGCGAGTTCCGCGGGCGATGCGGAAGCGAAGGCGCGGTTAAGACCGGCGATGCCGCAAAGCGTTTTTGCCCCGGCTACCGCCGCCATGCTCGATAAAAGTTTGCGTCGATTCAGTTTCATGTGGTTTCCCGCAGCTTCTGGCCAGGTTGAGGGAATGAATGGCCATCGTACACGACGAAACCGGCGCCTGAGCGCCGGCCTCGTATGCCTGTTGGTTTTGTACGGGTGAAGATCAGATATCAGTCCTCGCGCGACCAGCAAGGACCATCCTGCTCACGCAGCGAGGGACTGCCGTCAGTCGCTCCCCGCGGGGCTGGCTACAAACCGCGGCCCGGACCGCGGTTTCGCTCGTTTCTGTGCCGCGGCCGGTTTGCCGCCGCCGGCGAGCCTGGTTTGCACCTGCGCGAAGCCTGCGACCATCACTTACGGCACCGGGCTCAGCAGCACACAACTGGACGCCAACGCTTCTGTGTCGGGCGCTTTCGTCTATTCACCTGCCAGCGGCACGGTTCTCTCCGGCGGCACGCAGACCCTTTCGGTCACCTTCACGCCGACCGACACCACCGACTACTCCACCGCAACCGGCACGGTGAGCATTACGGTGAACAAAGCCGCCAGTACGAATGCGATCGGCTCCGCCAGTCCGAACCCATCACAAATCAACCAGTCAGTGACCGTGAATTTCACTATGAGCGGAAGCGGCGGCGTGCCGACAGGCACGGTGACGGTAACAGCAAGTACTGGGCAAATGTGCAGTGGAACACTGAGCGGCGGCGCGGGCGGCTGCTCGCTGACATTCACCGCCACCGGATCGCCAAAACTCACGGCCGGCTATTCCGAGAGACACTAACTTCAGCAGCAGCACATCGGCCAAGTTAACCCAGACCGTGCAGTAACAGTTATTACAACAGAATTGTCCGACAGTTGAATTCTCGAGGAGGGGTAATCATGAGCACCCAAAGCAGGATCAAACGGACCGTCGGCGCCGCCCCGCGGGACGGTGCCCGCGACCAGGCTCCTGCCGGGGTCGTTTAAGCGGGGATCATGCTGGTGGCCCAAGCCAGAGCGGCTCATATCCCATCCCAGTTTCAGCGGTTGTCAGGTTTGTGATGTAGTTATTGCTTTCGGGACAACCCCACGAAGATGTTATCCGAGATATTATCTGGCCAATTTAGAGTCAAAGAGCTTTTCACTTGACTCTTCGCATAGAGTATTGCTACAGTTGCCGCGTTTCGTCCTCCTAAATCCCGCAGTTCCCTCCCCCTTGGGTTGAATTAAATCGGGCCACTCAATTTGGAACCAGCAGATGCGCCCCGAGGCGAACTCGTGTGGGAGCTAATCCTTTGTGCGCGTCTCGTGACCATGCACCACCAGCCGGAGGACGTTTCTCATGTTATTCAGCACCCACTCAGCAAAGGCCGCTTGTCGACCTGCAGAAGCTTTGAAGCTTCTCTCGCAAGCCCTGCCGCCCAATCATCTCGCATTGCTGTCGCCATTGAAATGAGGGATCCATATGCCATCCGATGTCGCTCGTAAGTGTCAAACGCGGAGCACGGCTGTAAGGCGACCGCTCTTCAACCGGGTCAGCAGCATAGCGTGCCTCAGCGCGACGACCTTCCTGTGCGCTCAGGCCTGGGCACAGATCAGCACCGGAGCTAAACCGCCGGCTACGCTCCCGGCAGCGAGGAAAAGCCCCCTGGCTTTTGTACCCAATCGCGGACAGCATCCCGCACCCGAGCTCTATGCAGCGAGCGGCGCCGGCTATCAAATCGGGCTTGAGAAGAACCGTCTCGTTGTGAAGCTTCCTGTGAACGAGCCTCTCCCAAAGAGGGGCGAACGGCCGAGCGTTCCATCGTTGAGATCGGCGCCGTCCTTCAGCATCGACCTGCTCGGCGCGAATTCCGAAGCAAGGATCGCGGCCAGTCAGCCTCTGCTGCAGAAGAACAGCTTTATCCCCACCGGTGACCCGAAGAGCTGGATCACCGGGGTTCCCAGCTACGCTCGCGTTGACTATGCGGATATCTACAAGGGAGTAAATCTGGATTTCTACGGCCGCGAGGGGAGGCTGGAATACGACTTTACCCTGGCTCCAGGCGCGGATGCTCGCGCGATTCGTATGGGGCTTGATGGGGTCGGCCTGGCTGAGATCGACAAGCAGGGCGACCTCCTTCTCGCTGTCGACAAGGACAAGGCGGGGCAGCAATTGCGGCTGTTAAAGCCGGTGGCGTATCAGCTTTCGGCAGATGGCAAACAGAAGACCAGCGTCGACGCGAAGTACCGGATCGCTCGGAGCCAGGACGGCGCCGAGACTGTCGCATTCTCGCTCGGCACTTACGATCACGCTCGCCCACTGGTGATTGACCCTGTGCTGGCCTATGGCGAATTCCTGGGAAGTAGCGCCGATTATCTAGGAGCAATCACCGTAGACACGCAGGGAGACGTGTATACCACCGGCTATGTGAGCCCGGGCTTTTATATCCAGAAGCTGGATCCGAACGGCAATTCCCTGCTGAATGCTACGCTCGGCACGAGCATTATCTATCCAAATTCGATCGCGATCGATAGCTCCGGTGACGTTTTCGTGACCGGGACGGCCTACACTGGCCTGCCCACCACGGCGAGCGCCTATCAACAGACTTCCCCGAGCGGCAGTTATGCTCCGTTCCTTGCTGTGCTGAAGGCGGATGGTTCGGGGCTGAGCTACTCGACGTATTTTGGGGGCAGTTCTGGCGACGACACCGCGTACGGAGTTGCCGTAGACAGCAATGGCAAGGCATATATCACCGGATACGCGTACTCGACGAATTTCCCCACCACCAAGGGCGCCTATGAGGCCGCTCCTTCAAGCGGGGAAACCTTTGGCTTTGTTGCGAAGATCGATCCGACTCTCAGCGGCTCCGCATCGCTGGCCTACTCGACGGCCCTCGTCAGTCCTGGCGCTGACGAATATGCGATCGCTGTGGACGGCAGCGGAAATGCCTATGTGACCGGTTATGCGTATCCCGGATTTCCGGTAACCGCCGGGGCCTACACGTACAGCGGACAATACGATACTTCTTACCAGGCCTATGTGACTAAGGTCAACCCGACCGGCACTGGGCTGGTGTATTCGGCAGACCTGGGTCCAGGACAGGCGAACGCCATCGCTTTGGACAGCAGCGGGACAGCCTATGTAACGGGTCTTGTCTCCGGGGATGACTTCCCGACAACCGCCGGCGCTTACCAATCGACTTACGCGGGCGGCTTCGCGGCCAACCTGAGCGCCGACGGCAGCGCACTCCTCTACTCGACTTTCCTTAACGGGCCCAGCGGGTATAGCGGCAGCCCAGGCATCTTTGATCCCACCAGTGTCGCGATCACACCGGGATGCGCCTCCTCCTGCGCCGCTTACATTGCGGGGTTCACGAGGGAAACCGATCTTCCGCTCGTCAACCCGATTCAGAGTTTCGGCAACAGCAACGGCGCGGCCTTTCTTACCGAGCTGGCCGGGAACGGGAGCAGCGCTGTCTTGTCAACGTACCTGAGTGGAGTGAACGCCGAGGTGCTTCCCTTTGGATACGACGGTTACGGTGCAACGCCCGATGTCGGCGTGGATAGTTCTGGCAACGCCTACGTCGGCTTGAATGTCAGCGGCTCCGACCTGCCGACGACCGCCGCCCTCTCCAGCAGTTCCTCCACGGCTTATGTGGCGAAGATCGCGCCCACCAATGCCAGCCTCGCGTTGGCGATCCCGAAGAGCGTGAACTTTGGTCAGCAATTTGTGAACGTGCCGACGTCGCTGTACGGCACAGCGCAATCGGTGGAGCTGCGCAACCTGGGCAGCAAAGCGATCAATCTGCAGACCCCATTCACCATCAGCTCCAGTCAATTCTCTGAGACGGACACCTGCGTCTCTCCACTACCCGCGGGCGGGTACTGCACGATCAATCTGAGCCTCACCGCTACCTCCAGCGGCACGCAAACCGGAACTTTGACCATCACCTCGGACGCTCCCAACTCGCCGACGACGGTGAGCCTGAGCGGCACGGCAGTCGACACCAGCTTCCTTACTGTTTCCCCGACCAGCCTCAGCTTCGGGGATCAGGTTGTGGGCACGCCGAGCGCGACCCGGACGGTGACCATCACCAACATCGGCGATCAACCCGCGACCGATCTACAGGGATACATTGGCCCCGGCTATACGATCGATTACATCGTGGTTAACAGCTGCCCGGCGAGTTTGCCGGCTGGGCAAAGCTGTCAGGCCGGGGTTACCTTTTCGCCCTCGCAGGTAGGTTTGCGGTCTGGCACGATCTACGCTGGCTATAGCCCCAACGTTGGCTACTCTACGGTCTCGGTGACGGGGACCGGCGTGCCCGTATCCGGAGGCGCAGGAAGTGGGACAATTGCGCTCTCGGCAACGGCTCTGAATTTCGGCACACAGCTTCAGGGAACGACATCCAGTTCGCAACTCGTTTATGTGTACAACACAGGGACGGTTCCAGTAACCATCACCTCGGCCGTAGCCGCGACCAACGGACAGACCGGAAGCAGTGACTTTCAGCTCACGAACGGTAGTTATTGCTATGCGGGCGGGTATGTGCCCGCCCAGGTAGGTCCGGGGGGGTACTGCTACTTCTACATCACCTTCACGCCTTCCACCTCGAGTAGCGAGACGGGAACGCTGACCATTACGGACAGCACCTCAGGGAGCCCGCATACGGTCGCGCTGAGCGGGGTGGGAGTTGCGACAGCTCAGACACTTGTGACGAGTCCTTCGAACCTGGTCTTTCCCAACCAGCCGGTGGGAATCACGAGCGCCAGCCAGATAATCTACATCTACAACACTGGGACCGCTCCCTTTGTCGTGGATCGCGTGGAGATTACAGGCGACTTTCAGACCACCTCGGACAGTTGCGCCGAGGCGACGCTGAATCCTACCAATCCGCAAAACAACTACGCATATAACGTTTGCTACGTTTACATCACTTTTACGCCGACGGCTACGGGAAGCCGCACCGGCACGTTGTCGCTGATTGACGCGGCTACCGGCAATCCGCAGGTTGTGAATTTGATGGGGACCGGCATCACCGCAACCGGAAGCCTTGTACCCGAGCCGGATAACCTGACCTTTGAGGCGCAGGCGACAGGAACAACCAGCGCGAGCCAGTATATCTATCTCTACAACTCCGGCAACATCCCTGTGCAGATCAACAGTCTGACAACGACCGGCGATTTCGCAATCCAGTCCAACTACGGTTGCAACGGTACGCTCCCGACGACGGTCAGTCCGGGATCCGACTGCTCTCTCTACGTCACCTTTACTCCGATGCAGACCAGCGGCGCCGAAACCGGAAGCGTCGTTATCGGCAGCACGGCTGGCAATATCACGATTCCGCTGAGCGGTACGGCGGAGGCGGCAACGCAGGCAATCGGTTTCACACCAACCACCTTTAACTTTGGAACGGTGCTGAAGGGCACGACGGCGGGGTACGGGGAAGGCTACGGCAGCGGAGAATATCGGGTCATCGTTCGGAATACCGGGACCGAGGCAGTGACCTTGTCATCCGCCCCGACGATCACCGGATCCAATGCCGCGGACTTCGCGTTCGTGAACACCCAATGCGGGGCTCAGCTCGCGGCTGGGGCCAGTTGCAGTTACTATCTGGATTTCACGCCCAGCACAACCGCGGCCGAGACCGCCACGTTCACGCTAACGGATTCAGCGGGTACGCAGACGATGACGCTCACCGGTACCGGCGCATCGGCGCAGCTTTCGCTCTATCCGGCCACACTGCCGTTTGACCTTCAACTCGTTGGAACGAATTCGAGCACCAACTATAACTATTACGTTTACTTCGTTAACAATGGCGCCAGCGCGTTGACCGTGCAGTCGGCAACGATCACCGCCGGCGGAAGCGATTTCTCCATTCCCGCCGGATACAACGAGTGCAGCGACACACCCGTTGGGACCGGCAGCTACTGCTACGTCTATTTAGACTTCGCGCCCTCGGTTGCCGGATATCGCACAGGCACTCTGACCTTCACGGACCAGAACAACAATAGCTACACCGTTGCGCTGGCGGGCTACGCCCCGGCGGGCGTGAACTCCGCCACGCTCGATCCGCAGGCGCTGGAGTTCCAGCCGCAGCCCATTGGCGCCACCAGCAGCAATGGCGAGCAATCCTATCAGTCCATCACCCTGACGAACACAGGCAACACCAACCTGACGGTAGGAACGCTGACCGGGGTGGACACGATTGTGGGAACCACGGCGGCAGGCGACTTCTCGACCACAATCGGCGGTGATGAGTGCAGTCGACAGCCACTTCCCCCGGGCAGTCCCTGCACCGTCTACGTGAGCTTTGTGCCAACAACCGCGGGATCGAAATCGGGCAGCATCACGTTCCCGGTGACCTATTTCGACGGGACGACGGGCAGCTTTACCGCGACGCTGAGCGGGCAGGCGGTGAGCGAGCAGGATTCGGCAACACTCTCGCCCACCAGCATTCCCTTCCCGGAGCAGGTGGCGGCTTATCCGAATGTCAACGGCGTTTCGAACGGCTTCACACTCACTCTGAGCAATACCGGCAATTTGGCGTTTACCGTCGGTACGCTGACAGGCACGGATACGATCGTTGGGACCTCAGCCGCAGGCGATTTCGTCGCAAAAAACACGACCCTATTCGGCGTTTCCGTTCCCGGTTATGACCTATGCAGCGGCCAACCTGTGCCCGCGAAGAGTTCCTGCCCGGTATATGTCTATTTCGCTCCCGGCACAACCGGATCGAAGACCGGCAGCATCACCTTCCCTGTCACTTATACAGACGGGACCAAAGGCAGCTTCACCGCCACGCTTTCCGGCACCAGCATCGCCGCAGTCAATACCGTCAGCATCTCGCCTTCAGCAACTCAGTTCGAATCACAGATCGTGGGAACAACGGATTCGGGCAACACACAGACCATCACGGTGCAGAACACCGGCAATATTCCGGTAACGTTTACCGCGAGCACCGTAAGCAGCACGAATTTCAGCATCAGCACCGACTGCTGCGGCAACTATAAGACTGTTGCCCCAAATTCGTCCTGTCAATGTTATTGGTTCAGTTCGCGCCTCAGGCCTCGGCCACGCCGGGTACGCTGACCGGAACGCTGACCATCAACGACTCGGCGACAGGCAATCCGCACACGGTTTCGCTCTCCGGACTGGCGATCGCGGCGAGTCAACAGCTTGCCTTGTCTCAGTCCACCGTGAATTTCGGCAGCTTGCCGGTTTCGACCACCAGTAATCCCCAGGTCGTCTATGTCACCAATCAGGGAACGAGCGCCACGATTGCGATCAAGAGTGTGTTGCTGGGCGGCACGAATGCGACCGACTTTACCGAGTCGGATACCTGTAACGGATCGGGCGGCACCACCCTCGGCGCGCGCAGTTCGTGCACGATTACTGTAAAGTTCGCCCCGGCGGCCAGTTCGACCGGATCGCGGACGGCGACGGTCACGGTGACTCCGTCAACCGGCGCGGCGCTGGTGATCACGTTGAACGGGACGGGCACGAATCCCATTCCGCAGGCGACGGTATTCCCGACGAGCATCAACTTTGGCTCGGAGCCGGTGACAAAGACGTCGACGACTTATGAATATTTCACGGTGACGAACACGGGAAGCGCGGCGCTCTCTGTGGCGAGCGTTTCCTCAAATGATTCCCCGGAATTCGCGATCAGCTCCGACGGCTGCTCGACTCAGTCGATTGCGGTGAACTCCAGCTGCACGGTTTCGCTCACGTTTACTCCAGGCGCGTCCGGAACCCGCAGCGGCACGATTACGATCACGGATAACAGTGGCGGCGTGGCCAACTCGACGCAAACCGTGAGCGTGAGCGGTACGGGCACAGGAACCCCGCTGGCCAGTCTGAATCAGACTGCGCTGACATTCCCCAGCCAGACGGTGGGCACCACGAGTACCGCGATGACGGTGTCACTGACCAACGGTGGCACTGGGCCGTTGAGTATTGCCAGCATCGCCACGTCTGGGAACTTCGGACAGACCAATAATTGCGGAACCTCCGTGGCGGCCAGTTCGTCATGCACGATCAATGTGACATTTACTCCACAGTCGACTGGCTCTCTGTCGGGCAGCCTGGTGGTGACCGATAACGCCAACGGAGTGGCTGGTTCGACGCAGACCGTTTCGCTGAACGGAACGGGCACGGGAACTCCGCAGGCCACTTTGTCGACAACGAGCGAAGTCTTCAGCAGCACACCGGTGAACACAACGGTGAGCAATCCCGCGTTCACTCTGTCAAACTCCGGCACCGGAACGCTTACCATCAGCAGCATCGCCATTACCGGAACGAATACCGGAGATTTCAGCGAGACGAATAATTGCAATGGTTCGGTGGCAGCCGGTGGGAGTTGCTCCATCACAGTGAGCTTTACTCCCAGCGCGACCGGCGCGAGGGCGGCGACCCTGACCTTTACAGACAATGCCGGTGGAACCGCCGGCTCAACCCAGACAGTGTCCCTGAGCGGAACAGGCCTTGGTGTCCCTCTGGCATCGCCGAGCACTACCGCGCTGAGTTTCGGCAATGAACAACTGCTCAGCACCTCCGCTGCACAGACCGTCACACTGACGAACGGCGGGTCGGGCCCCCTGACAATCAGCAACATTGCTGTCTCCGGCACCAATCCCGGGGATTTCCTCGAGACGGCGAACACCTGCACTGCCAGTCTGCCGTCAACCAGCGGCAGCAACACCTGCACTGTTTCGATCTCCTTCGCGCCTCAGGCGCAGGGCAGTCGCAGCGCAACGCTGGTATTCACTGATAATGCGAACGGAACGGCCGGCTCAACGCAGAGTGTGACTCTGAGCGGGACTGGCGTGATCAACAGTCAGACCATCACCTTCGCAGCGCTGGCGAACGTGACCTACGGAGTCTCTCCGATCACGCTGACGGCGACGGCCAGCTCAGGGCTGCCGGTGAGTTACGCGGTGAGCGGCCCGGCGACGGTGTCGGGCTCCACGCTGGCCATCACGGGAGCGGGGACGGTGAAGGTGACCGCCTCGCAGGCGGGCAACAGCAGCTACGCGGCGGCCACGCCGGTCTCGCAGAGCTTCACCGTGAACCCGGCTACGCTGACGGTGACCGCGTCGAACGTGACCGTGGCTTATAACCAGCCCATCCCGGCGCTGACCGGTTACAGCGCGACCGGCTTCGTCAACGGCGACCCCACGGCAGTGCTGAGCGGCGCACCGGCGGAGAGCACCACGGCCACGCAGGGATCGCCGGCCGGTACGTATCCGATCACCATCACCCAGGGCACACTGGCGGCGGCCAACTACACCTTCAGCTTCGTCAGCGGCACTCTGACCATCAGCGGCGGAGCCGCGCAGACCATCACCTTCGCAGCGCTGGCGAACGTGACCTACGGAGTCTCTCCGATCACGCTGACGGCGACGGCCAGCTCAGGGCTGCCGGTGAGTTACGCGGTGAGCGGCCCGGCGACGGTGTCGGGCTCCACGCTGGCCATCACGGGAGCGGGGACGGTGAAGGTGACCGCCTCGCAGGCGGGCAACAGCAGCTACGCGGCGGCCACGCCGGTCTCGCAGAGCTTCACCGTGAACCCGGCTACGCTGACGGTGACCGCGTCGAACGTGACCGTGGCTTATAACCAGCCCATCCCGGCGCTGACCGGTTACAGCGGCGACCGGCTTCGTCAACGGCGACCCCACGGCAGTGCTGAGCGGCGCACCGGCGGAGAGCACCACGGCCACGCAGGGATCGCCGGCCGGTACGTATCCGATCACCATCACCCAGGGCACACTGGCGGCGGCCAACTACACCTTCAGCTTCGTCAGCGGCACTCTGACCATCAGCGGCGGAGCCGCGCAGACCATCACCTTCGCAGCGCTGGCGAACGTGACCTACGGAGTCTCTCCGATCACGCTGACGGCGACGGCCAGCTCAGGGCTGCCGGTGAGTTACGCGGTGAGCGGCCCGGCGACGGTGTCGGGCTCCACGCTGGCCATCACGGGAGCGGGGACGGTGAAGGTGACCGCCTCGCAGGCGGGCAACAGCAGCTACGCGGCGGCCACGCCGGTCTCGCAGAGCTTCACCGTGAACCCGGCGACGCTGACGGTGACCGCGTCGAACGTGACCGTGGCTTATAACCAGCCCATCCCGGCGCTGACCGGTTACAGCGCGACCGGCTTCGTCAACGGCGACCCCACGGCAGTGCTGAGCGGCGCACCGGCGGAGAGCACCACGGCCACGCAGGGATCGCCGGCCGGTACGTATCCGATCACCATCACCCAGGGCACACTGGCGGCGGCCAACTACACCTTCAGCTTCGTCAGCGGCACTCTGACCATCAGCGGCGGAGCCGCGCAGACCATCACCTTCGCAGCGCTGGCGAACGTGACCTACGGAGTCTCTCCGATCACGCTGACGGCGACGGCCAGCTCAGGGCTGCCGGTGAGTTACGCGGTGAGCGGCCCGGCGACGGTGTCGGGCTCCACGCTGGCCATCACGGGAGCGGGGACGGTGAAGGTGACCGCCTCGCAGGCGGGCAACAGCAGCTACGCGGCGGCCACGCCGGTCTCGCAGAGCTTCACCGTGGCCAAGGCGACCCCCACGATTACCTGGGCCACGCCTGCCGCTATTACTTACGGAACGCCATTGGGCAGCGCCCAGTTAAACGCCCAAGCGAGCTACAACGGAATCAATCTAACTGGGACCTATAACTATGGCAGTATCCCCGTGCCAGTTATTACCTCCGGCGCGATTCTGCCTGCCGGTAACATTCAGTTAGTCGTTGTCTTCCAGCCGTCGGACTCGGCCGACTATGCTCCGGCGTTTGGAGATGTCTTCCTGCAGGTGAATAAGGCCAGCACAACGACAACAATTACGGCGATGACAAAACAAACCGTCGCCGGCACCACCGCAACGCTGACCACGACGATCTCCCCACAGATCTCTGGCACGCCCACCGGTACCGTGACCTACACATTGGGTTCAACAACCTTGGGAACTGCGGTCGTGGGCACAGCCTTTACCACGCCGGTGCTGCCTGTAGGTACGGATCAGTTGACGGCTGTCTATAGCGGCGACAGCAATTTCACAACCAGCAGCGCATCCGTGGCCGTCACAGGAGTTGCTCCGACTCTCGTCACTCTAAACCTGCTGACGGACAGAGTGTTGTTCCCCCTGCCTGCCGTATACAGCGTCGAAATCCGGAAACAGAGGGGCCAGGCCTTGAGCGGGACTGTCACGCTCTACGACGGAAACACAGCTCTCTGCACGACTGAGGTGCCACCGGACGGGATACTGATTGGTATCACGCCGTTGCTCTCGGTTGGCGTTCATAATCTGAGAGCCGTATACAACGGCAATTCGGCCTACCCGCCCGGCGAATCACAGATCGAGACGGTCACCGTCGTTGACCTGTTCTGACGGGACACCGGAGGACATCGGACTCTATTTCTGTACGTTAGACGGCGGGGTTGAACTGCGGCCGGAGGCGCTGGACCGAAGCGGCGCTCTGGTTGAGAGCGGTCGAGTCGCAACTTCGAGCGCGGGAAGGCGTGTGCTGAAGCCCTGGCAGGCAACTTATCTGCGGGCCGGCAATTCCCCTGAATTCGCGACGGGCCGAGTCTGCGGCTGGTGTGCCGGTTGATCGGGGGCCGAAGCCCAGCCTGAAGGTAGGTCTGAATTGGCCGCGATCAAGAAGACCCACTTTTCAGAGCTTTGGCGTTTTCCGGCTCACTCTTCGACGAAACCGCGGAACGCACTTAATACCGAACTGACCACAGTCACGGTGCCGTTCACCAAACCTCGGGCTGCACGGTACGCGCACCTGAGCCCGTAGCACACGCGATCGGTGGTCGATCGCGTTGCCGACCCCCAGATAGAGACCGACATGCACTGGCGGCCAAAGGCAAGGGGGGGCCGAAGCCTTTTGCCAACCTTTGTAGATTTCACCTGGGAGTACATCGCGAAGCGTTATGGCCCGACTGTTTGCCGGTAAGCCTGTATTTGTTGCTGGACGTTGGTGAGAGCACCTGTCCCCCAAAGACTGGCAGGCTCAACGTCGTCGTTCGAATTAGCGTCAAATCCCTCGTCCGGGGGAGTGAATTCGTTGAACTGGTGAACGATCAGGAAGATCGGATTGAGCTGTTTTGCATAGGTCATGAATGGATTGAAAGTGACATAGGATTGATTCGGGTCGTTGCCGAAGCGCAAAGAGTCATCGGGACAGTAGGGTGCGGAATTCGGATTGGGGCACCCCCATCCGCCTTCTGCGCCGTCGGTGGCAAGCGAGACGGTGAAATTCTCGACTCTGGAACCGGTCCGGTTATAAGAGGGGTAATACGGACAGCCAGAAATCGCGCATCCTGTATTCAGGCGGTCGACCCAACTCCAGAACCCATACGCCGATGAGATCTGCACCGGCGCCGTCGGGGACTTCGGGCTTTGCCACAGTCCCGGCTGGCTGTCGAGGTAGCCCGCCATGAATCGAAACGTATATTTGTTGGCAATATCCGGATGTCCCCGCAGAAACATCTCAATTTGATACCAAAGCGGGTTGTCGGCTGCATTTGGATCCTGCGCCGCACCAAGAAATACGATCATGAGCGGTTTGCCCAGGTAGATCACGCTCAGATTCGGGTATCTCTGAAGGAGCCCGCCAAAATAGCCGATCTCCCTTTCGAGAGCCGTCGTGCCGTCCTGGTCGGGGTACAAGACATCGTTGTCGACGCCCCCCACCATCGGTATCAGTTTTAGCTTTGTACCCAGACTGTTCCACGCGGGATAGAGATTGCCAGTGTTGTCGCGGATTGTCCAATTGGAAGATCGGAAGGATGGGGTGCAGTTTGGCAGGTACGTGTCGATAAACCACTGGCTGTTGAAGATGCAACTCACGTTGTTCGTCACTTCAATGAGCGCCGCATCCACTCCGATGGCCTCCAGCCAGGAAACGTGCTGTTGGATCACGGCCGGGTCGGCGCTGTCATAACCGCCGCCCAAAGCCTCCATGTCCGGCGATTGCAGGGCCGGTTTCGAAGGGACATTCCTGAAGTTCATCGCGTTTGGCCCGAACCAGGCTTCGTACTCCATGACCACAACATGGCTGTCGCTGCCCACGTTCAAGGCACCCGCCGCGGCGCCGCCGGTCTGTGGAGGGGCGAAGGTGGTGGAGCACGACGAAACGACAAGAATTGCCGACAGGCTCGCCAGCGCCATAACAAGCGCCCTGGGTTGACGACGGGCGGAGCAATTCCACGCGCGATCCAGCGCTGGTGCGAACCACCTGATCCCCGGAGGGCTGTCAATCCGGTTCAACGTGGATTGAACACATTTCAACATTGCCGATTGAGGACTCCGCTTCCTGCATGACATCGAGCCTTCGACAGAAGGCCTGTGCAGGCTCTATCGGCATATCTGAGAAAATGTTCTGGCTCCTTTTCAAAGGCGCGTGCCCCCGGGAATCCATCCCCACTCGTTCCCGTGGATTCCCATGAAGTTGAACGGGAGGAACCTCAGGCGTGACCCGCTTTGCCGGTTAATTCACGACGAAAGACTGCGCGCGTGTCTTCAGGACTGGGAAGCGTTTTCTTTACCAGCGTCTCTATATTTCTGGTAATCTTCCACGAAAGTATCCAGATTGGAATTTGCATATTTTTCGATTTCCCGGTCCAGGTGTCCATACCTTTTCGCGTATTCCGGACCCGACGCGTGTAGACAATAAACATCTCGTATGATGCCGCTCTTTAAGGAGAGCCGTTGCTCGAAGTTCGCGGTCAGGAAAGTGTCCTCGCCGTACCCCATATGAAGGTCAGCCGACAGAAAGTCCTTCTGTATCTTCTTGAACTCCGATCTTCGAAAACAAGCGCACCAGCCACCCGTTGGACCGCGGAGAATTGTTTTCCCGTTTCTGGTTTCCTCGATATACTCTTCGAGCGCGGGGCGCGCCCCATTTGTAAGCTCGTTTTGCACAACATTCAGGGCAATAAAACCGTAGTCCTGGAACGTTTTCATATACTCTGCAAGAATTTGGTCGATCCCGACTGGAAACTCAAGGACGTCGTCGTCCACATCGACGATGTAATCGCCGGATGCGGCCCCAAACAGTCTTTTGTAGGCGTTGAGGCCATTATTCCTGACTCGAGATATCAAGCGCAGGGATTTCGCCTCTCCAAAAGCGCCGAGGATATTGTGCGTTCCGTCATCCGAGCCATTATCGAGTACGATAATCTCGCTGCCCTGGAGATCCGCGATGCTTCGAAATAGCGAATTGAGACATTGCTCCAGGAATCGGCATCGATTCCAGGTGAGAATTACAAAGCTGAATCGCATACATAATCGTATCGTAGAGGCAATAATCTTGAGTTGATTTGACTTGGCGGTTCTCCGATGTTTGCGACGGAGAACGAATCAGAATATTGCCCCGCGCGGTCTTTTCATACCTCAACCGTAGATGAAGATCCTGAAAAGGAAAGCAAAGTGGATCAGGGTCCCGAATTGCATCAAAAAGTAAAGTCCGTGCCCAGGGCGCCCCTCGCCGGCGGTGCAGAATGAGAACCATGGACCAGGGCAGTGATTCGCTAACTGGCTATGTCTATCAGGACGCACTTGACCTGCCGGCAACCGACGACCTTTTCTCTGAACCTGACGCTTGGGCGGACGTCCTCGTAGAACCGCCGCGTGCTGTACGTTCCTTCGTTCGCCCCATGCCGGAATTCCTTTCCGACCCCGACAATGTGGGTTTGTTTTCGGGGCTCTCGCCGGATGTTTTCTTTTCACCCCCGGCGTTTGTCGCGCGAGCTCAAAAGGCCCGCATTGTAGGATTTCGCACGGTTCTGTCAAACGACGGCAGATTCTTTAACGACGATTCGATAGCGGGTGAAGAAAAGCAGCGGGAATTCCTGAGGACGCTTTCCATGCCCGACCCTCTTAACGAGGAGACCGGCTTGGGGCGAGCCAAAGGGGAAGTGGCATTTAAGCTTGATCTCAAAGGACGCCAAATTCAGCGGATCCCTGGAACGACGATTCACCTGAGCTCGGCGGAGCCTTCAAATTATGGTTCATGGCTTTTTCGAGTTCTCCCGAAAGTCGAGATGATCAAGCGGTTCAGCCTGGACCGGAATGCCAGTTTTCTGGTTTGGGCTGGGCTGCCATCGTTTCGAGAATACCTGCAAATTCTGGAAGTACCGGAAAACCGAATCATCGAACATGATCCCAAAAATGTTGTTTATCAGCTGGACCGGGCGATTGTGCCTTCCATCCGGAACAATCAGGCGTTCATCGACGGTGAGAGCCTCAGCCTTTTCGAAAGAATGCGCAATAAATTCGGCGAGCGGCGAGAAGCCGGCAAGAGGGTTTACGTTTCCCGGCTTTCGCGGTCGAACCTCGGCTCACCAAGAACCATGCAGAATGAAGCAGAATTGATCGAGCGTTTAAAGGGGATGGCATTTCAAATTGTAAATCCGGAGACGCTCTCGGTGCCCGAACAGATTCGTGTCTTCTCTTCCGCGTCCATGGTCGTTGGACCCTCTGGGTCTGGAATGTTTAACGTAGTTTTTTGCCATCCCGAAACAAAAATCATTGATATTGAGTCCGAACCGCATTGGATTCACGCCCACATTTGCTTGTTTGCCTCTTGCGGCCATCGTTTTGGAATCTTCGTTGGGAAAGCCACCGACAACGATTTCAGGACTCACCATAAGCCCTGGAACGTGAATATTGACGTGCTTGTCGAGCGAATCAAGGCCTTTTCCCTGACCTAGGAACTTGTTGAAAAAATGTTAGGCAGCCCGAAATTATTGTGGGAGTCGAAATCTACTTCGCACGGAAATGGGATTTGGTCGCTAATCGCACGGGAGCAAGAGTACCGGCGCGCGGTCCAGGAAAAACAATTGCCGTTGGCCCCGACGAGTGCCAACACCCAACGCAGCCGCGAGTGGCGCCAGGAGCGTCCATGAGTTTTCCGAGGCATGAGCGATCTATCGTCCGGTGGGGTCTTGTCTGTGCGCGGAACGGATGCCGTTCCGCACAGACCCTCACCGTCTCGATGAGTCGCAGCCGGCTATTCCCTGGCGAGTTGCTCTCCAGCAGAGACTCGCCTCCGCTTCACCAGCTGAGACCATCCTCACTCCGTCGGCTGGAGCTGTAAACCGCATTCCCAACGAGATGCCTGAGCTGCCAACGATGGCGCAACTGGTGAGACCAGCTACTTCAGAACCTGACGGGGGAAGGCCATTCAAGGCCGATGACCTGATAAGAAGAGGAAGCCCAGATTCCATTATGGCCAGAACGGATCACCCATACGCTCAACAACAGGCCGGATATATATGACCCTGATCTGGTCTCATATACAGCGCAACGGCTTAGCCGGACTGCATGTGACGTGCCCCCCTTTCGATGGAGGGTCTCACCCGCTGCAGTCGAATCGCATGCGGTTTATGAGACCAGCTTGCGAATGAAGAATGAGGTCTATTTCACAGCAGATCGAGCGAGTTGTCTCAGGACTGGCCGATTTGCCCGAAAAACTCTCTTCCCCGCCAGAAATAACAGCCCTGAACCTGAAACAGGTTCAACTGTGTTTTACAATTCTAGTCACCGATTCTGACCAGTCGCACCTCCAGGAAGAGAGCCGGCTTCTTCAGCTCTGAACCAGGGACGACGGAACCGCCCCGGTTTTGCATCGCGGCTACCGGAGATCAAGCGCATAGACATGGCAGGAGTGGACTCTCGAGAATGAACGCGAAATCCGATCCGATAGCGGTAGAGCAGCAGGGTGTAACTCCACCGCGGCTGTTGTACCCTGACTCTCCGGCTAAAATGTCCGCGAGCATCGATTTCGCCCATCTTATTGGACACCGACTGCTGGTGTACGGATGGGTCCTCGGGTTTTCAAGTCAAGTCGATCGGGCTTTCATTTCCATCGGAGGGACAACTGTCGATCTTAAGTCGCTCTCAAAAAGTGTTCGCCGTCCCGACGTATCGCAACATTTCAAGAGTGGCCCAGGCGAAGAGCACGGCTTCTACGCACTGATTGACTTTCAACATTCCCTGGATCAAGCTGATAGCTTCCTCCTCAGCGTAACTTCACGATCCGGAGAGATCTACGAGAGCCGCGGCACCTTTCAGCGCCATGAACAGGTATTGTATTCACTGCCGGCGTCGGACCTTGCCACGCTGCGGGAGTTGTTGTCGAGCCTGCCCGCGATGGAAATGGCCCGACTGAAATTGCTTTTGTCCGCGACTTCGAATGGTGGAGACGAGGGGGATCTCCCCGCACTCCCCCTTCCTGCCGAATTCGAAATCGACCTGTGTTGTGTGCTCGATAGACGAATTCTCATAGTATATGGCTGGTGCCTGGATCCAACGGATGATCTGGCGTCAGTGGAACTCAGCGTCAGCAATGATGTATTCGACCTCCTTCACGCGTCGACGCCGGTTCCGAGACGCGACATCAATTCGGATACCGCAATTTACCGTCAGCGGGCGTCAAGCCGCCCTCCAGGCTTTGTCTTTGTCCAGCCGCTGACAGCCACACACAACGTCGCATGCGAAGCGATCGTCGCGATTACAACAAACAACGCGAACTCTTTTTTCCTGACTCGAACGCTTTCATCGAATGTAGCTGAATCAAGAGACCGACTCCTGGCTCTGTTAAACAAGATGGATGTCGAGTCAGCACTCCTGGTGGTTGAACGGCTTATCTCAGCAATACCGGAACTTCATGCGACCCGATCACTCCGAAATCTGCTTGAGTTGAGCCATGACCGATTGACGGAACAATTGCCCCTGTCTATCGAGCACGCAAACCATTGGCCAAGATACTGGATCCACATCGACCAGGCAATTCCGATTCCAGGGGGAGGTGTCCTCTTAGCAGGCTGGTTTTATGCGGAGGATGGCGAATCGACGATCGTTAACTGCAATTGCGGAGAAGCCCGGTTTTCGGTAAGTGAAAACTGGACGCGGCAAACTCGCGCGGACGTCGCAACCTATCTGGAGGCCGCCGGCGCTGATTCCAACGATGACCAACATGGCTTTGTCTGCTACGTCAAAGCTTTTACCAAAGAGCGCCCCTATTGGTTGTCTGTTGTTTCCCGCACCGGGGAAGAGCGGAGGATGAAGTTGCCGGCATTCCAGCACGCCCAGTCAGCTCTGCAAACAGTGCGGAGCATCCTCGGCACCTTTACTTGCGAACAGAGGCAGCTGCGGACGCTGATGGACCGACAAGTGGGGCCTTCGGTACGGGCGGCATGGGCTGCTCGAAAGATCCCTTCCCTGCTCGGTTCAGCAGAAACATTTGGGGAAGAACCCGCGGGTCCCAAAGTTACCATCATTGTTCCGTTGTATGGACGCTGGGATTTTGCTGAGATTCAAATGTCTCAGTTTGCGAATGACGAAACGTTTAGAAATGTTGAGCTGATTTACGTTGTCGATGACCCTTCGATTGTCGACCAGTTTCGCCTGGCAGCGCCGGGGCTGTTTGCCATCTACCAGATTCCGTTCACAGTGGCGTCTTCCGGAATTAATCTCGGATTTGCCGGTGCAAACAACTATGCTGCCACATTCGCCCGCGGAAAATACCTCCTGCTTATGAATTCGGATGTATTGCCTGCTCATCCACGATGGATACCCCGGTTAATCAAGAGTTACAGTAGCCTGAAAGATCCAGGGTTGCTCGGTGTGAAGTTGATTTACGAAGACAGCACCGTTCAGCATGCCGGGATCGAATTTCGGCGGCATTCTGAATGGGGCGGAATGTGGATCAACGACCATCCGTCGAAGGGGCATATGGGGATGGATCTGCGAGGTATTCGGGAAGTCGACGCAGTCACGGCGGCTTGCGCATTGATCGGAGCCGATCACTACCGCGAACTGGGCGGACTATCTGAAGACTACATCATTGGAGATTTCGAAGATTCCGACCTTTGCCTAAAGGCGCGACGGAATGGTCTTAGAAACTACGTCGCGCTCGACATCGAGCTCTACCATTTGGAAAGGCAGTCTCAAAATAAAACTGGTGATGCTCGTTGGAGAGCAAACCTTACCGCGTATAACTGCTGGCTTCATAATGAACGCTGGTCTGGTCTGATCGAGGAGCTCGCGAATCGGCGGCTACCCAGCAAGAACAGTCGCAACTTCTTACGGTTGCGCAGGGACAATAAGCGCGAAATTGGAAAGCTTATGAAAGGTGAGAATCCTTGAGTAGGCCCCGCGTTCTGGTCATTTCCCACGGCCATCCTGATTTTAGCCTGGGGGGCGGTGAGATTTCCGCTCATAACCAATGGTTGGAACTGCGGAAGCGTGGCATCCACGCGATGTTTATTGCCCGAACCGTTGAGCATCCGGGCCACGTGGGTACTCCGTTTACCGCGAGATCCAAGGATGGCATGGAATTGCTCTTTAACGTTCCACCGGTGAACCATTTCCGCCATTCTCAACCCAACGCGCGGGTCGTTGTGCGGGATTTCAGACAGCTATTGGAGACTTTCCGCCCGACAGCAGTTCATTTCCATCACTATGTCCATCTTGGTCTGGAGTTGATCCGCGAGGTAAAGAAATACAGCCCGGACGTCAGAATTATTGTGACGCTTCACGAATACCTCGCCATTTGCCACGCACGAGGCCAGATGTTGAAAACCGGCGGACTGCTTTGTAGCCGAGCAGCGCCTTTGGATTGTCACATGTGTTTCCCTGACATTTCGCCGCAGGAGTTTTTCCTGCGCGAGCGATTTATCAAATCCTTTTTCTGCCTCGTGGACAAGTTTGTCTGCCCGAGCAAGTTTCTTCGGGACCGTTATGAATTCTGGGGGTTACCTCCGGAAAAGTTGGTGATCCTGGACAACGGACAGCCGGAGCGTACGGCAGAGAACGAGGAGGCTCCGAAGCGCAACATAGAACGCCGTTTCGCGGTGCTAGGCCAGCTGTCGCGCCTAAAGGGAACGTTGGTCTTGCTGGATGCAATTCGGATGCTGCCAGCCCTGGTCAGGAAGAGAGTGCGGGTCGAGATCCACGGATCCGTTCAGCACGCACTCGACGATTTCAAGCCCGAATTGTCTAAAGGCCTGCAAGGGCTTGAGGATTCGGTTCGCTTGTGCGGCCCCTACATGCCCGAACACGCGAGTCGGATTCTGCAACGTAGCGGCTGGTTAATTGTTCCGTCCATCTGGTGGGAGAATTCGCCACTTGTCATTCAGGAGGCGTTTGCAGCAGGTCGCCCCGTTATCTGCAGCGACGTGGGTGGAATGGCCGAAAAGGTCGTTCATGGAAAAACTGGACTCCATTTCCGTGTAAATAATCCAGCGGATTTGGCCACGCGCATCGAGCAATGTGTCAACCAGCCGAAGTTGTGGACTCAGATGCGGCACAACCTGCCAAAGCCACTTTCCGTCGAGCAGGCCGTTGACCAATTGATAATTCTTTATCACGGATAAAGGGATACACTGGAAACACTTGATCACAGCTTGAAGAGACAGCTGCAGGTGACTCGGAAAATAGGACAGACCAATCGCGACTCCTGCCTGAGGAGCGGTTGAAGCATGATTTGCGACGAACAAAGCATCCCATTTAGTGAACCGTCACCGTTGTACGGCAAATGAAATCAGGAAGCATTAGTTTTCCTGTGTCCAGGATTCAGCTGTCGAAAATGGATGTGAGCCAGCGGCTCGCGTCCGGCTCCTCTTAATGTTTCGCTGTTCGCGAGACAAAGTGCCCCTGCTTAAACACCTGTACCTCGACTGCCTCCAACGGGTCACCCGAGACCGTGGACGAGCAGAGCTCACCATTCCTCATAGGTCCTACAGTTGCCCCCGAGACGAACCTTCCGCGATAGATACACTCAAACTCCTCTGCGACGTCAGGCCTCGGACGAACTGCATAGCCGAGCAATGGCATGCCCCCTCCGCGACTTCCACAGAGTTCCTGACTTCGCAGCCAGGGCGTCTGGAACCCGCTTGCAACAACGCCTGAGTATTCAATGGAATCCGATGGCAGTCCTTTGACGGATGAAATGGCAAATCCTTCGATCCACAAACGCTGTCCAGGCCATCCAGCCCAGCTACCTTCAAACTCGATGTCTCCAAGATGTCTGATGTGTGTGAGTAGACACAGGCGAATGGCCTCATTCGTAGCGTCACTCACAGTCTTTGAACCTGCTGCATTTCCATCGCCTGGGATGGCCGCCGCGTTGAGCCGGTTCACATTCACAGACAGCGGACGACTGCGGGTTGTTCGGACGGAAGTAAGGAGAATTGCGCCGTCGCCGCCGACGATTCTTGCCACGATCAGGTCACTTTCATCTACAAGCCATCGTTCTACCTTGCACATCCTGGTGAGAAGTTCGACTTTACCGGCGGCTCGGACGGGAGCAATCCCGATTTGAAGGGACGGCAAGATCAGTTTGTGCCGATCGCATATATTCGGTTCGCTGCCGCTGATTGTGAAAGAGTAAATCCCCTCGGGGAGTGTCAAAATCTGGACAGATGACGCGAGCTCGTAAGTCTCACTCAGCCCTGAAGGTTCCCGAGGGATGGGCAGATCCACATCCATAGCGACTCCACTTTTAGAGTGAGCAGACACATTGCAAGGGCTTCTTCTCTTACAGTCAAATCCAAAAGCATTGCTCCGAATGCCCAGGCCGAGGTTGCCGAGCGCCCGGAAAGGGATGTCAGAGGCGGAGACATGGCCGAGACAGGAAGCCAGCGTGCCGACTTTGAACCTGGAAGATGAGTAGAACCGTCAAAGGCTGGGGGCGAATACCAGCCCCAGCCTTTGAGTACTCAGATTGAATTATTACCCTTCGATTTGCCTGACCTTAACTAGTGAGATAACTTCGAGATGTCGTGGTGGGACAGACCGGTTATTGTAACGGTTGTCTTGTCGCCCAAAGTCACGGTATGGGATCTGGTGCTCTCCTCTGGCTGTTGAGACTTGATGCTCATCACAGTTGCTCCAGCCGCACTGATAGTGTCGGCGTTCAGCGCGAAGTTCGCCAATCCTTGCGCGCCAAGAATACCGGTATGACCGTCAAACGTTACGGAAGATCCACTCACAACAGTGTCGTTAGCGATGCTGGCAGTCATCAGTGTTCGAGATCCACCAGCAAAAGTATCGTTGCCAGAGCCCTGTATCTGCATAGATGAGGCAGAATTACCGGCGATCATTGATCCGCCATGCTGTGTGGCGCTGCGCGATAAGTTTCGGATAGCTGAAGCTAACCCGCCGGACGCACTCAAGACTCTGGAAAGAGCGTTTTGGGCGGCATGACGTTCCGCTGGGGTGAGAGTTTGCAAACCACTTGACGCACCCCCGGGGATGGTGGGGCAATGTGAGCTCAATGTGTTTCCTTTCTAGTGGGAAGAGACACTTACTCAGCAACTGCCGATGCATTAAATGCAAAGAAGAGGTTTACGAGATTAACACCAGCCGGGGTCTGATCAGGGGGATGGACTTGGAGGTTCAACACAATCGTAAGCCCGGTCTTCGAAGAAAGCAAGAAGAAAATGTAGAAGCCCTCGAGGTCGCGGAGCTACAAGGGTGATTGAGGAATAAAAATCAATTTCCGCCTTCAGAGGCGGAAAGGCACGCTGCATTCGGGGTAACTAAATACGATTACCGAAACTCTCAAACAGTAACCAACCACAGCTCCCAGGCCGGTTACTAAATATTTGTGAAAAGCTTGTTGACGGATTGGGAGCAACCTGAATTAATGAGCGGGTACCCTCG
Source organism: uncultured Acidobacteriaceae bacterium (assembly GCA_963831055.1). GTDB lineage: Bacteria > Acidobacteriota > Terriglobia > Terriglobales > Acidobacteriaceae > Palsa-343. The sequence continues at coordinate 108,200 of CAWHOU010000005.1, forward strand.
GAAAACCCAGTCGTGTATTACGGGCCCCCTCTTCCCATCTGAGCGGTCTCTTGCTCGGCGTTCACTGACCCCAGCAGAGTTGGCATGTTCAGGGTCTCTGCAGTCCCCTCTTCGAAGCAGTCTCTCTTTATCTTCTTGCAGCTCGACTTTCACATTTGAACAAACGAGGTTCTGAATGACCGCCAGTGCCAAGAGACTCTTGTGTGCGATTGCAGGCGCAGGTTTCCTGCTTTTAGCCGCACCGAATTCACAGGCAGCCGACAAGTCTGCCAATCCGAACGCTTCGACCGCGAGCGCCGGGGGAGCTGTGTCCGCTTCCAGAGCCGAAATGAAGCCGGGGCAGATTCATACCACAGCAGTCCCCACGGTCCGCGTAACAGCCAGGATCGATGAGACCAGGCGATCAACGCTCTACGGCCATTTGCCCGGCGCTTTGAAACACGCGATTGACATGGGGCGCGTCGATCCGCTGACTCCATCAGAGCACATGGTGATGGTTCTCAAGTCCAGCGACGAGCAGAAGCACGAACTCCGTCGCATTCTCGACGAGCAGCAGGACAAGAGAACTGCGAACTACCATCAGTGGGTCACGCCGGAACAATTCGGCCAGTATTTTGGCGTTCACGACGACGATATCGCTAAGGTGAGCGCGTGGCTTGAGTCACATGGTTTTCAAGTTGAAGACGTGAGCAAGAGCAAACGTGTACTCCACTTCAGTGGAAACACGGGCCAACTGGAGGAGGCTTTCAAGACAGAGATTCACAGCTTCCAGGTGGGCGGCGAGATGCACGTTTCGAATAACAGCGAGATCTCTGTGCCCGAAGCGCTCAGCCCCGTGATTGCGGGCGTCAGTATGAACAATTTCTTCCGTAAGAGCCGGATGACCCCGATCAGGAAGGAAAAGGCGTTTCTGCAGGGACCGCACGTCTATGGCGGCGCTTGCACGGGAACCACGGAGTCTACCTGCAACGAATTTGTCGGACCTGGGGACTTTGCGACAATATTCAACACGGCTCCCCTGATTTCCAAGGGCATCAATGGCTCCGGTATCAAGATCGGCATTGTAGGCCGGTCAGACATTCTGCTCAGCGACGTTGTGAGCTATCGGCAAATTTTCGGCCTGCCGGATAACGATCCAATCTTCATCAACGCGGGTCAGGACAACGGCGTTGAGCCGGGCGATGACGGCGAATCCGATCTGGACGTAGAAATCTCCGGTGGCTATGCGCCCAACGCACAGGTCTACTTCGTCATTGGAACCCCTACTTACCTGGTCGACGGTATTACGGCTTCGTTCGAGTACCTGATTGAGAACAATCTGACCGACGTCATCAGCAGCAGCTATGGCGACTGCGAAAGCAACGAAGGTACGGGCGGCAACGAGTTCAACGAACAGGCGTTCGAACAGGCCGCTGCGCAAGGCATCAGCGTGTTCATCGCCAACGGCGACAACGGCCCGGCGCAATGCGACGATCAAAGCGCTGATTCGTATGAAGTGCTTGGATATGCGGCGCCCGCGGAAGGTTCCTCGCCTTACGCAGTAGCGGTCGGCGGCACGGCCTTTAACGAAGGCGCATCCACCACGCCGAGCGCAACGACCCCGGCAGACAACTCTCCTTATTGGTATGCCGGCTCGCTCTCCAACGAAAACAACAATGCTCTCTCCTACATTCCTGAGATTCCCTGGAATGGCTCGAAGAACTCAGACGCTTCGCTCGATCCGAGCGCAGATCTTGGAGACCTCTGGTCGGCCAGCGGCGCTGTCAGCGCCTACTACGTGCAGCCCTCATGGCAGCGCGGCAGCAATGTTCCGACGACCGATCCTACCCTGGCGGGTGGAGATTGGGCGCTTGGCATCAACATCACAAACCCCGGCAGCGGTTACACAAAAGCTCCCACTGTTACCGTAACGGGCGGCTGCGTCACTGAGCCGGCAATCACGGCGACTTATTCAAGTACCAACGGAACGATCACTGGGTTGGCTTTCAACTTCGGCACACAGGGGGGAACCCTCAAAGCCGGTAAGGGATTTGATTGCACTTCGATTCCGACAGTCGCGATCGCGGCACCTACCGGCACGCCAGCAGTAACAGCAACAGCGGTGATCACAGGAATCGGTCCGATGCAGAACATTCTGCCTCTGATTTCTGGTGTGCCCCACCGTTACACGCCCGACTTGTCTCTGGCTGCTGAGGTCGAGCACGACGGTACCGTCTTCTGCAGCGAAGGTGGATGCGAATCCCCCGGGGGTGGCCAATTCTACTTTGACATCGTCGGTGGAACGTCGGTTGCTGCGCCCAGCATGGCTGGCATCCAGGCGCTGATCGACCAGGCAAATGGCGGCCGCCAGGGAATGCCCGGCTACATTTACTACACGCTGGCCGCAGCCGAAAGTCTGACAACCTGCAACTCGCAGGTTCAGCCGGCAGTGGGTACCAGCAGCACCAACGCCAGCGGAGTAACGTCGAGTTGCGCCTTCCAGGACATCACGGTTGGCGATAACCTGATTTGCGCGACTTCCGCTTGCTCGAGCGATGCCCAGAAGATCGGCTTCGAGGCGGGTCCAGGGTTCGATCTAGCCACCGGTCTTGGTTCGGTTAATGCTTACAATCTGGCCACGCAATGGGACACGGTCACTTTCAACAGCACAGATACCACCCTCAATCTTTCCCAGACTTCGGGATTGGCTCATGGGCAAACTGTGACCATCAGCGGCACGGTCACGCCGGGCTCCGGTTCGGGCACGCCCACGGGCGATGTGGCGTTCATCCTCAGCCAGGGTGCATTCGGCCAAACCGTCAATGTAACTTCGCAAGCATGGAATGGTCCCGCGCCTTTCGCGACGCTCAGCGGCGGCAACTATACGGCCTCGATCAGCAATCTGCCTGCGGGAACATATCAGTTGACGGCTCGCTACGCCGGTGACAACAACTTCGCCTCCAGCTTGTCCGCACCAGTGACGGTAACGGTGGGCAGCGAAAACAGCTCGGTGACCATCACTCCTAACTCGATCAGCAGCAACGGTGCAACCCTTACCCCTGCCACCAGCTTCACCTATGATGGATTGGCGGACATCGAGGCAACTGTTACCGGCGTTTCCGGGCAAGGCGTACCGACCGGAACCGTCAGCTTCACGGTGGATGGCTCTCCGTGGGTGACGGAGACACTCGATCCCAACGGAAACGGCTACCTGATTGAAGGTGCGCTCACCTCAAGCAGCGAAATATACGACTACATGTTCGCCACGGCTCCGGCAATTCCAGCCGGCACTCACTCCATCGGTGCAACCTACTCTGGTGATTCGACTTTTAACTCGGCCACAGCGACTCCAGTCAACATCACGATAAGCAAGCTGAGCATTACGCCAACGCTTGCGGTGGCTCCTACAACCAACATCACCTCGGGCGCGGCGACGCAACTCACCGCTTCATTCAGCCTCTCCGCTCTGACCACAGGCGGAAATCCCCTCGCGTCGGCTCCGACCGGAACAGTGAGCTTCTACGAAGGGGGTCCGACGGGAACGCTGCTTGGAACGGCTACCGTCGTTCCAGGGCTGACCTATTTGCAACCGCCGGACACTGCGGCTTATCCCAGCTACACCTATACAGCCTACGCGGTGACCAGCACTACCCTGATCACTGCCAGCGGCAGCATCACCGCCGTTTACAACGGTGACACCAACTACAACGCAGAAACCTCGACCGCGACGGCGATCACTGTGGGCTCGGCGCCGGCCACAACCGTCACGGTAACCTCAAGTGCCAATCCAACCACGTTGGGTGGGACGCCTACTTTCACCGCTACCGTTGCCTTCGTTGCCGGTGGAACAGCACCTACCGCAGGAACAGTCGCCTGGTACGACGGCTCAGTCCTGCTGGGAACCAGTTCCGTTGGCTCCTCACACGCCGCTACAGAGAAGATTTCGGCCACTTCCACTCTTGACCCGTTCAACGCGGGGGCCCACATCATCACGGCGGTCTACGACGGCACTTCGACAACGGCCGGCCCCAGCACAGGCACCTTCACGGAAACTGTAAGCCAGACGCCGATCACCATCACTCTAACCGGCAAGACCGAAGGTCTGGCCACCAGCAAGTACTCATATGCGGCAGTGTTGAATTGCGCCAGCGGTTCAACCACTTCCGCCGCCTGCACTTACTACAGCAGCTATGGCGAGTATTTCTTCGACCAGGATTTCCCGCCAACGAGTCCGGTATCCTTCTACGATGGAACCACGCTGCTTGGCACCGCTACTGCAACCACCGTGACCCTGGAGCAAGGCGGATACGGTGCGTTCACAGCCCAGCTGACAGGCTTAACCCTGGCTGCCGGCACACACACGATCACCGCTAAATATGCGGACGTCAATTACTCTGCGGCTACCTCCAACGCGCAAACCGTTAAGGTGTACGGTACGCCGCTGGGTAATCTGGAAACGGCAATCGATGCCAGTACCGGCAGCACTACGGTTGCCAGTACCGATTCGATCTACATCAATGGATGGGCAGCTGATCCGACCGATGGTTCTCCGGTCACCAGCGTGATTGTTTACATCGATGGCGTGTCCATCGGGGCGCCAACGCTGGGTGTTTCCCGTCCCGACGTCGCCAGTTACTACAACAATCCGGCTTACACTAACTCCGGGTTCACGCTCTACTATCCAGCAAGCGGCCTCTCAGCCGGATCGCATACCATCACGGCGGTTGAGACCAATGGTGGCGGTGTCAAAACCACGCTTGGTCCGCTGAGCATCACGGTCAACGTCGTGGTTGTATATCCGGCGCCGATCGGCAACCTGGAAACGGCTGAGGATGCCAGCACTCTCTCAACCACCGTTCAGTCGACTGACAATTTGTATGTCAGCGGGTGGATTGCCGATCCTACAGATGGCTCGCCGATGAGCAACGTCCATGTGCTGGTCGACGGCGTGTCGGTGGGTACTCCAACACTGGGTATCTCACGGCCCGACGTAGCCAGTTACTACAACAATCCCGCCTACACCAACTCGGGATTCACCTTTACGTATGCCGCGTCGCAGTTGTCGCCTGGATCGCACGCGATTACCGTCGTGGGCACCAACTCGCATGGGGTTTCCACGACGTTCGGTCCTTTGACGATCTCTGTCGTCCATGTCAACGTTCCACCGGTAGGCAACCTGGAGACGGCCGCTGACAGCGCAACGCTGCAGCCCAGCATCTCTCAATCCAGCGGTACCCTCTATATCAACGGATGGGCCGCCGATTACCAGTCCAACAGCGGGGTTGCATCGGTTTCGATCCTGGTCGACGGCGCCGCCTTCGGAACTGCGACAACCGGCATCTCCCGTCCGGATGTGGCCGCGTACTACAACGATCCTGGATGGACCAATTCCGGATTCGATCTCTACTCGAGCGTATCCGCCCTCAGCCAGGGTACGCATCAGGTGACCGCGGTCGCAACCGATCTGTTGGGACTCCAGACAACCCTGGGTCCGCTCACCATCACCATCACCCCATAACCGCCGGCAACCACGCCGGACGTGCAAAAAGAGCCTGGGCTCGATCGCATCATGATCGGGCCCCTACTCTAACTTAGTCAGTAAAGCCCGTTTCAGCGGAATTCTCAGAGTCAGATCTTCCCGTCACACCTAATTCCAATCAACTAGCGAGGACTTTGCTAATGATTTCATTTCGCCACAAGTGTTTTTCCGTCGCTTTATTGGCTCCTTTGGCTCTGCTGATCGCCGCTCAGTCGAGCGCTTGGGCAAGTGCGCCTGCCGAAGGAAAATCCACGGCTTCGGTCGCGTCGACTGGCTCCTTCAACCCTGTAGCCGCACGTGTCATACAAAAGATTAACGAAAACGATCTTCAAACGCTCACGGGACACGTCCGCCCTTTCATCGAGGCCGCTACTGACCTCGGCCCGGCGGACGACAGCCTGCAGACGAGTCCGATCATGCTTTTGTTGTCGCGGACTCCTCAGCAGCAGGCAGACCTTGACGCCCTCGTTGACCAGCTGCATAACAAGAAGTCCGCGAACTATAAAAAGTGGCTTACACCCGCCGAGTTCGGCGCGCGCTTTCAGCCTGCGGATTCTGACGTAGCCGCTGTAAAAAGTTGGCTGGAGAGCAAGGGATTTACGGTTCTGGATGTCGTCCCTTCGAAAACTTTTATCTCCTTCAAAGGAACAGTCGGCCAACTGCGCGACGCTTTCCACGTGGAAATGCACAAGGTCACGATCAATGGCGAGAACCACGTCGCAGCGGTCACCGAGCCTCAGGTTCCTGCCGCTCTTGCGCCCGTCATTGCAGGTCTGAACAAGTTGGACGATTTCGCCCCCAAGCCATTGGTGAAGCAATTTGGCGCTTTCAAGCGCGATCTGCGTACGGGAAAGGTCACGAGGGTTGAAGGCTCCGTCACCAAGCCGACAGCCAACTTTACATTCTGCGATACAGCGGACAGTCCTTGCGTGGAAGATTATGAGCTCGGGCCGCAGGATTTCTACACGGTCTATAACGAAAACCCTCTGTTAAGTTCTGGAATCACCGGTGCAGGCCAGACGATCGCCGTGATTGAAGAAGTGCAGGTGGCCACAGCCGATGTCAACACCTTCCGCACTTTCTGGGGTTTGCCCACATATCCGGCTTCGCCGAATGCAACAGGGGGCGGCGTCAATTACCTTCTTGGCACCACTTCCGGCCTGAGCGGCTATGCCTCCTGCCTTACTCCAGTGTCACAAGCCTCGGGCAAGACCAGCGGAGAAGAATCGGAAGCGGACATCGATCTGCAGTGGGCCGGTACCGTTGCTCCGAACGCGATCATCGATTTTGTAGCCTGCGGCGGTACGAATGGGGGCGACGGGAGCGCCCCGGGCGCTTACGGCACCGATCACAGCGCCCAATACATCGTCAACTACCTTTCCAGCACAGTCGTTGCAGCCAGCATGAGTTACGGCGAGTGCGAAGGCGACCTGACGCAAACCAACATGAACTACTACAACGGCCAGTGGGAGCAGTTCGCCGCAGAAGGAATCACGCCAATCATCTCTTCGGGGGACGGCGGCGCTGAGCAGTGCTATCAGAACTCCACCCACGCGACAACGCTCGCCCCATCGGTGAACGGATTTGGCGATTCGGCCTACAATGTTTCGGCGGGCGGCACTGACTTCGGCGACTTATATATCTCAGACGGCTATACCACCAGCCCGGCATCTACGTGGTGGAACTCGACCAACGGCACAGGTTATGGCTCGGCGGTCGGCTACGTACCCGAGACCACCTGGGCAGGTTACTGCTCCGGCGAACTGTTTGCGTCGTACTTGCAAAAGGCGGGCAGTACAACCTTCGGTACCAACTACAACCCCGGAGCGATTTGCAGCAAGTCGACGGGCAGTTTGAGATCTTACCTCGAGGTAGTGGGTGGCGCAGGCGGCGTCAGCGTCTACAACACGATCCCAACCTGGCAGAGCGTCTATGGAGTCGGACAGAACTCTGTCTCGACGACCTACCGCAACATTCCCGACGTGTCACTGTTCGCATCGAACGGATGGTGGGGACACTTCCTGCCCTATTGCGAATCTGATGCCTACGCTTGCACGCTAAGCGATTATGACGCGGGCGACATGGGCGCGGGCGGCACATCCTTTGTCGCTCCGCAGCTCGCGGGACTGATGGCGCTGATCAATCAGAAGACTGGAGCTCGCCAGGGGCAGGCGGACTACACGTTCTACAACCTTGCCAACCAGGAGTACGGGTCGATTTCAACTGCTGCGGCAAGCCTCACGGCATGCTCCGGCTCTGCTGTTACCACGAGTACGGCGCCGCCGTCCTCCTGCTACTTCTACGATATCTCCAACGACACGCCCAGCCTGCAGGGGGGGACCATCACCGCTGGAAACTATCAGCCCTGCACAGCCGCCGATCTGGACTGCTACAAGGGCACAGGCGCAACCACCTACGGCGTCAACGTCGTCCCTGGAACGACTGCGACGGCGGGCATCCTTGGCTACACCGCCAGCCCCGGATACGACGATGTTACCGGCCTGGGCAGTTTGAACATCAACGGCATCGTCAACGGCTGGAACAACGCGAGCCCCGCCTTTGCGAGCACAACGACGTTAGCTGCTCCAACAACTTTCGTCACTCCAACAACCAGCGTCAACTTAGCCGCTTCCGTAGTAGCCAATGGACGCGGCAGCACAGTGTCTCCCGCAGGTGTAGTCGGATTCTATGTTGGCTCAACTTCGGGGACCAGCCTCGGCACAGCTCCGGTCGTATCCAGTTGCACTGGAACCGGCTCCGCCGTTTCTTGCACGGGTACGGCAACCCTGAGCCTTTCAGGGGCTGGCCTGACGCCTGGTACGGACAGCGTAATTGCGTACTTCGAGGGCGACGGAGCAAACGACGGTCCTTCTACCTCTTCGGCGAAAACCCTGAAGGTGTACGGTACGCCGGTAGGTAATCTGGAAACGGCAATCGATGCCAGTACCGGCAGCACTACGGTTGCCAGTACCGATTCGATCTACATCAATGGATGGGCAGCTGATCCGACCGATGGTTCTCCGGTCACCAGCGTGATTGTTTACATCGATGGCGTGTCCATCGGGGCGCCAACGCTGGGTGTTTCCCGTCCCGACGTCGCCAGTTACTACAACAATCCGGCTTACACTAACTCCGGGTTCACGCTCTACTATCCAGCAAGCGGCCTCTCAGCCGGATCGCATACCATCACGGCGGTTGAGACCAATGGTGGCGGTGTCAAAACCACGCTTGGTCCGCTGAGCATCACGGTCAACGTCGTGGTTGTATATCCGGCGCCGATCGGCAACCTGGAAACGGCTGAGGATGCCAGCACTCTCTCAACCACCGTTCAGTCGACTGACAATTTGTATGTCAGCGGGTGGATTGCCGATCCTACAGATGGCTCGCCGATGAGCAACGTCCATGTGCTGGTCGACGGCGTGTCGGTGGGTACTCCAACACTGGGTATCTCACGGCCCGACGTAGCCAGTTACTACAACAATCCCGCCTACACCAACTCGGGATTCACCTTTACGTATGCCGCGTCGCAGTTGTCGCCTGGATCGCACGCGATTACCGTCGTGGGCACCAACTCGCATGGGGTTTCCACGACGTTCGGTCCTTTGACGATCTCTGTCGTCCATGTCAACGTTCCACCGGTAGGCAACCTGGAGACGGCCGCTGACAGCGCAACGCTGCAGCCCAGCATCTCTCAATCCAGCGGTACCCTCTATATCAACGGATGGGCCGCCGATTACCAGTCCAACAGCGGGGTTGCATCGGTTTCGATCCTGGTCGACGGCGCCGCCTTCGGAACTGCGACAACCGGCATCTCCCGTCCGGATGTGGCCGCGTACTACAACGATCCTGGATGGACCAATTCCGGATTCGATCTCTACTCGAGCGTATCCGCCCTCAGCCAGGGTACGCATCAGGTGACCGCGGTCGCAACCGATCTGTTGGGACTCCAGACAACCCTGGGTCCGCTCACCATCACCATCACCCCATAACCGCCGGCAACCACGCCGGACGTGCAAAAAGAGCCTGGGCTCGATCGCATCATGATCGGGCCCGGGCTTTTCTGTTGAGCTGAACGATCGCAATCGCCTACCCTTGCTCATCACACCCTGGACTTACTTCTTACGCCGCTTCGATTGTCCGGCGCCCGGACTCCCCTGGAGATCCAATTCGCGAAAACACCAGCGAGTGCCTGATAAATCCAGGGTCGCGAGCCATTTCAAGTCAGAGACGAGCACCGCATCCGCCGGACGCTCGTTCGTCTTGACATGGTGCTGAATTCACGAGAGACTGAGTAAACCCCAAACAGCTAAAGCTCTGTTGGTGCCAAGTCGATCGCACCCTGAGGTCGCTCATCTTGGAAGCCCGCTGATGCTTGATTCCAAAATCTTGGATCGACTCGTAAAAGCACGCAAAGGACCAAAATCACGCACTTCGGGCGCAGTCGATTTCGGCGCGCTGGGAAACGCTACTCCGGAAACCTCAAACGGCTCCCATCCCAAGACTAAACATTCAACATCAAGAGCGGATGTTTTCGCGATCATCGCTCGATCCGGCTTGTTTGAGGCCGATCACTATAGGCAGGCAAGTCCAGGCATCGAAGGTAACGACCAGGGCCTCCTGGAGCACTTCCTGGACGTTGGTTGCGACTTAAACCTGCGTCCGAACGCCTACTTCGAACCAGCCTGGTATGTGCAGGCGTACCCCGACGTTTCTGCTGCCGGAATGCAACCATTCCTCCACTACATTTTGCACGGTGACATTGAGAATCGAAAACCGGGACCGCTCTTCAATACCTCTTGGTATAGGCGCGAACACAATCTATCGCAAAATGAAATCGCCCTTGCGCACTATTTATCCGAACGCAGGAATGGAACAGTAAGCCCTCTTCCTGAGTTCGACATTACATATTACGCAAAAAACAACCCGGATGTGATAGCGGCACAAATTGATCCCTTCGAGCACTTTATCTCATACGGCTTCAGAGAAGGCCGAAATCCATCCGCCGATTTCGATGTTCGCTGGTATGCGGAAGAATATCTGTCTGGTTCACTCGCGACTAATCCTTTTTACCATTGGCTTTCGCACAAAGGACAGCCAGGTATCTACGGGCGTTTCCCGGACGACCGGACTACCATCGCCAGAGAAGTGAGGCAATTCACTCGGCCGGCTCCGGAGTTTGAGGAACTCCGGCCTCTTCCGCAAACGGCTGTCCGCAAAGCGAAGATTCTGGCCTACTACCTGCCACAATTTCATAGCTTCATGGAGAATGACGCCTGGTGGGGAGCAGGTTTCACCGAATGGGCCAATTTACCGAGAGGCCTTCCGAGGTTCAAAGGGCACTATCAGCCAAGAGTCCCTCGTGACCTTGGGTTTTATAAACTAGACAAGGACGGGGTGGGCGAGACCTTGCGACGGCAGGCCACCATGGCCCAAAAAGCCGGCATACACGGGTTCGTCTTCTATCACTACTGGTTCAATGGGAAGCGCCTTATGTCTGGGCCCGTCGACCATTTACTTTCAGACTTGTCCGTGGACCTGCCCTTCTGCCTGATGTGGGCAAATGAGAACTGGACTCGTCGCTGGGATGGAGCCGAGAGTGAAGTACTCATCTCCCAGGATTACCGTGAAGACGACGATGAGACGATGATAGCCGATTTCGCCCGACACTTTTCTGACCCAAGGTACATTCGGTTGGGTGGTCGCCCGTTGTTGATGGTTTACCGACCTGGAATCGTCCCCAAAGCTCGAGAGTCGATTGAACGTTGGCGAGCTCTTTTTCGCAGCCGGTTTAGCGAGAACCCCATTGTTGTAATGGCCCAGGCATTTGGCGACAATAACCCGCAACCATTTGGTCTGGACGGGGCGATTGAATTTCCACCTCACAAACTGACTCAACATATGCCACCGATCAACCACCAACTCACGATCCTTGACCCGGAATTCGCGGGGAAGGCCTATCGATACGAGGATGTTGTAACTCAATCGCTTGAAGAACCCGATCCGAACTTCCCACTGATTAAGACCCTTGTACCCAGCTGGGATAACGATTCACGGCGTCAAGGAGCCGGACTGGTCATAACGGGCTCCACTCCTGCCCTCTATGAAGAGTGGCTTACGCGACTCGTCGAACGCGCAGTTCGAGTACCGTTCTTCAACGAGCCTATCGTCTGCATAAACGCCTGGAATGAGTGGTGTGAGGGAGCTTATCTTGAACCAGATCTCCATTTCGGTGCTGCGTATCTCAATGCGACCGGGCGGGCCGTAGCCGGCTTGTCTCGCAACACCGGCACGACACCGGGGCGCCTGCTCCTTATAGGTCATGATGCTTTTCCCGGCGGCGCTCAAACGCTGCTGTTAAGAATCGGTGACCTTCTTCTCCGCAATCATGGAGTGCAATATGAATTTTTGCTGTTAGACGGTGGCCGGCTTGTGCCGGATTATAAAGCGCAGGCTCCAACGACCGTATTACAGGGTGGAGTTGGACTCGACGCCGCGGTTGCGGAATTTGTGGGGCGCGGCTATACCAAAGCGATTGTCAACACCACAGCCGCTGGCTACGCCGTGACCGCGATGTCGAATATCGGCCATAAGCCTGTCCTCCTTGTGCACGAACTACCCAGAATTCTCCGTGAAAAAAACCTATTGGATGCCGCGCGCCGCGGACTCAGGGATGCTCGGCTAGCTGTATTCGCTGCGCGTTTCGTCCGGGATGCCCTATACGATGAGCTCGGCCTGACCTCGCTTGACACTGCTGATACTCATGTTATGCCCCAGGGATCGTATACCAAAATCGAACCCGATGCTTGCAAAGGGAAGGCCTTTCGTCTTGAGCTTGGAATCCCGAAGGCAGATCCCATGGTGATTGGAATCGGCTATGCCGATCTGCGGAAAGGGTTCGACATCTTTCTTCAGCTTTGGAGACTGTTGAACCAAAATGACAGGATTCACTTCTGCTGGCTTGGCAATATCGACCCGGGGCTGAATCGCTGGCTAGCGGACGAGATTCGGGCCGCCCGCGAGACCGGTACATTCCATATGCCCGGACAAGTGCCTGATATCGTCCCTGCGCTCTCTTCATGCAATGCGTTTGCGCTTACCTCCAGAGAGGATCCGTTCCCAACCGTCGCCCTCGAAGCGCTTGCTGCTGGTTTGCCAGTCGTAGCTTTTAAGGGTTCCGGCGGCATACCTGAGCTATTGGAAGAAACCGAAGCCGGAGTTGCGGTTCCCTATGGCGATGTTACGGCAATGGCTGGAAGTCTGGTGAAGATGCTGCGGCACCCATCACCGTCTGAAGCGGACAAGCGCCGGGCCATTGTCAAAGATCGATTCTCTTTTCCTGCCTATGTCAGCCGTTTACTGCGGCTTTCCATGCCGGGACTTCACCAGGTTTCGGTTGCGATTCCCAATTACAACTATGCCCAATATATGCCTGAACGGCTTGGGAGTATCTTTCGTCAAAGCCATCCCGTTCATGAAGTGTTAGTGTTGGATGATTGTTCTTCCGACAAGAGCCTTGCGGTGATTCCAGCGATTGCGGCGGACTGGAAACGAGATATACAGCTGATCCTCAACCCAACCAACTCCGGATCTGTTTTCGCTCAGTGGCGCAGGGCTGCCCAGCGGGCTTCAGGCGATTGGCTATGGATCGCTGAGGCCGACGACAGCTCCAACGCGGAGTTTCTGTCCGATATTTTCGCGACAGTCCAGCAGGAACCTGGAATCGTATTTGCTTTTTCCGACAGCTGCACCATCCTGGAGGACGGGTCGGCGCAGTGGGATAGCTATAAGGCCTACTATGCGACAATCGAGCCTAATGCGCTTTGCAAAACGGAAATCTTCGATGCCTCGGAATTCGTATCCCGGTTTCTTTCCATCAAGAACGTGATACTCAACGTGAGCGCCGTTGTATGGAGACGTGAGGCATTTTTGAACGCAATGGATGCGGTTGGTGAAGATCTCACGAGTTACCGCATGGCAGGCGACTGGAGACTGTATCTTCAGGCGCTCTCCATTCCCGGAGCCCGAATGGCTTATGTTTCAACCCCGTTGAACGTACATCGACGCCATTCCGGAAGTGTCACTCATCAGCTCAGCGCTGAAAAGCATATTGCGGAAATCCGAAGCTGCCAGGCCTTTGCCCGGTCGGCTTTCCCGTCGTTGAACAAGTCCCGGATAGCCGCCCAGAACAAATACATCGAGGAAGTCACTGAGCAACTGACCGGCACGGCGGCGGCCGCCCCCGGCAAGTCGTCCAGGGGCAATTCAAAACAATTGAGCGAATTTGGGACTATGTACGCCCGTCGCCGGAAGTCCCGTACGATGCGCAATCGTAGCTAAACACACTTCCGTCCAGAGAGGTCCCTATGTATCTGCCGCCGTACCAACACTTACTTCGTGCGACGCACAACGAAACTGATGGCAAGCATCCTCCCGATCAGGTCACGATCTCTATCGGCCTTTTCAACTTCCTTTTGCAGGTGGCGCTGGCTACGGGCGACTTCGACGAAGAACGGTACCTCGCCGCAAATCCCGAGGTTCGCGAACACATTGCCCTCACCGGGAAGATCACTCCCAATCAGCATTTCCTCGGCTTCGGCTATTTTGAGGGCCGGAAAGGGATCTTGCCGGAAGTGGACGAACGTTGGTATCTGGAGACCTACCTCGATGTTGCGGCAGCAATCCCAAACGGCGAAATCTCATCCGCGACTGAGCACTTCGAAAAAGTGGGAGCGGTCGAGGGCCGGGCTCCATCGCCTGAATATCTCGATGTTGCCCATCAGTGGAAAGAACTGCTCCACTCGGATGCAGACCGTTAATCTTCCGGGGCAGACGCTCGATCAGCATTAATCCCAGACGTCGAATTAAACGGAGGGGTGGGTGTCATTCGAAGGATTACTCCAGTGGGACGATGATAGAGCAAGTATAGTATCTCGGATTGAGCGAACGCATCTCCCACTAAAAATCCTGTTGAAGACAAAAGACGATCCCATGATGCTCCAGAGGTGGATCTCACACCACCAGCAAATTGTAGGCGTGGGCGGTTTGATTATCATGGACAACATGTCTTCTGATCCGAAGGTCTCGCACATTTATGCAGACATTCGGGGCGACGCTGTAATCATTCGCTTTTCAGGATTTCAGGATAATGTCCACCATACCGATCTCTTTGCGGAACTTTACAGTGCCCTGCGATCAAGCTGCTCTTACTTCATCTTTCTCGACACCGATGAACGGCTGACACTGTTCGATGGACAAGATCGTTTCCGTGCGGATTCTTCGCTCATCGCTTTCCTGAAGGATCATCCGGCCACCAATGTCTTTCCCGGCACCTGGCTCCAGAACGTCACCGGATATGGCGACCGATTCTGGCTGTACGACCCGAGATCTCCTTTGGTGGAAGGCCTAAAATGGGGTAAGCCGGTTATTTCCACGTCATGCAACTTTGGCGGGTTCATCAACCATAACACTCAACTGAAAGGCTCTTTATATTCGGAGCCCATCATCACGAACCTGTTTGTTTTACATCTGAGTAGAGTCTCAAACCAACAGCGCCTTGAGTCCAACCTTCGCAAACTGAAGGCGGCCGGGGCTATATCTAAAGTATGGGGAGTCAAAGAAGTCGTGGCGCGCCCCCCGGCGGAGTGGAACGGTTTTCCCGAGACCGTCAGATCCTATGTGAAACAGATCCAGGAGATTCAGATGGAGGGCCTGGATTTTGTTTCGAGCCTTGGGGGGTCCATCCAGATTTCACGTGAGGGGCTGTTGACATTCAGCGAAGACTGGCAGCGGCAGGCGATTATGGAGTTTTTGTCGCCCTCGCCACAGCTGCTGGCCGAATTGTTGTCGGCGTGATCGGTTGGGGCAATCGACGAAGGTTGGCCAGCCGTGAAATGGAGAGCATCATGCATAAGTTGTTGGAGGTGGTCAAGTTGCCAGTTGCTGTTATTCTCCGGACGCATCTTCTGAACGAAAAGTTCTACGATCTCCTTGAGATCCTGTCGCAGTCAGAACGTTACGATCTATTCGTTGCTGTGGACGAAACGTTTGGTCCATTAGGTGTGTCGGGACACGGGAAGCTGTCCCATTCGGTAAGTTCCGCCGGAGCCTTCGGTTTGCGCGCTAATCACCCACGATTTCTCTGGCATTGCTCGACTACGTTTTGAAGTTTTCTGGAGTTCAGATTCCGCCTTGCCAACACTACGTCATGATCGAATATGACTTTGACTTTGTGCGCAGATCTCGCCGGCCTTTCTTGAGGGCCTAGTTGAAAAGCTTATTGAAGCGGGATGCGCCCGATTTTGTTTCGTCTGCATTTCAGGTGGCGAGTCATGATTGGTGCTGGACGGAAGCGGCTGCCAGGCGATTCGGGATCGTCTACACCACCTCCACCTTCGCCTTTGTCGCTATATCGGCTCGGGCGCTGAATCACTTACTTGCGCTGAGAAGGTGGGAGGGGCGATTGTGATTCAGCGGAAGATATCGTCAACTGCGAGGCATTCTGCGGCTCGGCCTTAGTTGAGGACGGATATGCTTGCGCCTCCATCAACGATCTGATCCGGGGTGCTGTTGACTTCAACACCTCCCATCCGCCGTTGCCCTCTCTCGATTACAGCCAGTATTTGCTGAATCAATATACGATCCTCGATCCGACTTTCGAGATCGTTCACCTGGTTTACGACCTGCAGAGTTATTGAGTTATTTAAACAAAAACAATTTAAAAAGTTCAGGAGTCTACGCCAGCTACCCCGCTTTGTTGAAGAACCTGGCGCAATCAACGCTAAGCATGCGGGGTAGGCTGAATCAATTTCACGATGTCGAGAGATGAGCCTGGAAGAGGCGCGGCGGTGCGAGTTTCTCTAAGCTTTTTCAGCCCTTCTCAGAACTGCGCCAACCGCGTCAAGAACGGCATGGTCTGGGCCGGCGGCTGTGTAGGTTGGGACAAGAGCGCTTCCGCCCTCGTCGCATTCATTCCAGGAATAGATGAGTGCTGTGCGCGCAGGACAAATCTCAGGATTGGTCCTGACGTATTCGATGGCTGCCTGGACTTGCGCGGCGATTTGAGCCGGCGTTCCGGCAACGACGTAGGCGTCCATGTCGATGTTCGGCCGCTGATCGGATTGCCAAAATGGCGGATGCAGCTTGCGGGGTCTTGTGTCCCAACCAGTCAGGCAAATGGGCACGATAGCCGATCCAGTGCCTCCCATCTCGGCCCAATACGCCTGTGCCGACGCACTCAATGCTTCGTAGCTAGCCGGCTTGCCGGGCGGAACTCTCGCCATGTAGTTGCTGATCGCGTCACCGTTCAACTGCCTGCGGATGTCATGCGCCATTTGAGGCCTTCCATACATAACCACGAGGTAAGGCCGGGCCAGACCGGCGTTCGTACATGCGGTGTTCAGGGAATCGAACCCTTTTTGCACGTTGGCCCAGTTGCCACCGAAATCACGCGTCAGATGCTCAAGCTGGTCCACGAAAAGATAAAGCAGGGGACGTCCACCAGCGACCTTCTGGTAGCTCGCCTGGAGGAAGTAGCTCACATATGTCGAAGTCAGCGAAGCGAAATCCGCCCCCACACGGCTGAACTGAAGGATCATGCACCAGTTGACCCGGTTCTTTCGAGAGCTCGACTGGTGAAGGGCCCACGCATTCATCATAGGGTCGGACGCCCCATACCAGCAGTAAGCCCAGTAGGACAAGCCAGCGCTGGCGGCGTCGTCGATCTCCTCGTCCATGACGGCCTGCGTGTCGCATTGGCGCAGCTGAATCGATTCAGCGGTTGGCGAAGTGGCACAGAACGGAGCACGATCGTGATATTGATGCGGGCCCAGGGAGTTCTCTACGGAGGTGATAACGGATGATCCGACCGCATCCCACGCATCCCACCTGATCGCGCCGGTCAGGATGGAGCCGGAAGCGAAGCTTGTCCGCGGCATCATGGCCGATACTACTCCTGCTGCCCCAAGGCGCAATGCAGTCCGTCGGGATAATTGTGCGCAAGCCGAGGGAGACGTCAAGTAACCAGCCAAGGGATCCATGTCTCGCAAGAATCTACACTTCGTCGCCGATTGGATGATATCGTGTCGAGGATCCGAATAGGAGCGAAAAAGGTGAAGGCGTCCCGTCACGAGTCGGCCCTCTACCGCTCGCGAATGCTGCCTGATTCTGGCGGTGGACGAAGCCGTTCGAAGGGGCGCGCGTAACGTTCGAAATGCAGGTTGTAATAAGGATCAATGAGCTCTGCTTGGCCCCAGCGTTCACGAAAGGCCAATGCCTCGGAACGATGCCGTTGTTGCTGGGCCTGAGTAATCTCGCGCCCTCGCGACTTCGATTCCAGGTGGTAGAGCACTGCGAAGGGGTTGTACAGGACTCGGTAACCGGCCTCTCTCAGCTTCATGCAATAGTCCACATCGTTGAATGCAACCTTCAGGCTTAACTCGTCTAAGCCGTCCATTTCCAGAAATAGCTGCTTCCTTGTGGCGAGGCACGCGCCGGTGACGGCTGCTGTTCCGCGGAGAAGCTGGCTCCGGCCGAAATATCCGCCTGTTTGCGGGCTTTGTCCCACGCATTCGTGCCCGGCCACTCCCTCAATACCCAGGATCACGCCTGCATGCTGGATTGTGCCATCAGCATATAACAGCCTTGCGCCAACCGCTCCCACACCTGGCCGCATGGCACTCGCCACCAGTTCAACACACCAGTCCGCGGTCAGAACGACAGTATCGTTGTTGAGGAAAATCAGAACTTCACCGGAAGCTTCGCGCGCCCCCGCATTGTTGATCGCCGAATAATTGAATGGACCTCGAAAGCGCACTACACGCACCTGAGGGTATATGGATAGACCGGCTAGATACTCCGACACGTCGGGGTCAGCGCTGTCGTTGTCAACAATCACCACTTCTGCCTTACCTGGATACTTCTCGAGTGACCCCACAACGCTCTGGATGCAGGGACGCAGGAGTTCAAGCCGATCGCGAGTTGCAACAACGATCGAGAGGTCGGGAGACGGTGAGGGGAGCAACCAACGGACCCTCGTAGCGAACTGACGCGGCGAGCCTATCGCATCCTGGTGGGGTTCGACCCTGGCTTGTACACCGCGACGCTTCAGATGATGATCGACCGCTGCAACAATGTTTTGCTGGATTGCATCGGCCAGCCCGGAACTTTGCGACACCGAGCCCGGTGTAACCCTCCAGTGATAGAGCACCCGAGGAAGGTGCAATACTTCGGCCCCTGAGATCTGTTCCATAGTTCTCAGTAAGAGGTCGTGATCCTGAGCCCCCTCAAATCCAGGCCGAAGTCCACCTACTGCCGTGAGGATGTCGCGGCGTAACACGACTAAATGGCAAATGTAATTCATTGCCAGCAGAAGGTCGGAGTCGTAGTCAGGCTTGAAAAATGGCGTGTGATGCACACAACGCCCACACTCATCTTCCTCGATTCGATCTTCGTCCGAATATACCAGGCCGTACCTTTGATCCTGTAGCCGAAGAACCACTTGATAGAATGCGTCGGGGGCAAGCTCATCGTCATGATCGAGAAAAGCTACGTAATCCCCGGTTGTTGCCTGGATGCCGCGGTTCGTATTCATTGCGATTCCAGTTCTCGATGAACTCTCGATCGAATGGATGCGAGAATCGCCCTCGTAACGCCTGAGCAGCGATCTCAACTCATCACTGTCCGATGCATCATCGCTCAGCACAAGCTCCCAGTGATCGTAGCTTTGTACTCGAGCGCTTTCGATTGCCTTGCTGAGCAACCGGGTATTACTCTTCCAGGTTGGTATCACTACGGAAATCAGAGGCCGAAACGCGAATTCCTTCGAGCGGGATCGTTCCTCACAAAGCCGCGCGGGGGAGGTTCTGTAAAATCGCTCCCAATATTCGCTGTACGCTTCGAGTGGGATGCTGGCGCGGTGACTGATATCCGGCAATCGCGATTCAATACGGTCCAGCACCTTTCGCAACTCCGATAACTCTTTGCGAGTTTCAACAATAACATCTGAGCTTTGCGCGGCATCGGAATGAACGATGAACGATTGCCCGATCAGCACTCTCGATATCGAATCCACAACAGTAAGAGTTCTGCCGCCCTCAAAGCTGGTTCGGTGAGCGAGCGATACCTTGAATGTAAATCCGCAACTGCCGTTACCACCAATGACGTCTGCTACGTCTGGACGCGATTGGTTGCACACGGCGGAGCCGATAAATACATCATCGGCGTAAAACTCCAACAAAACCGGAGTAGATTTGTCACAGGTGTCCACTGCCCAGCCGCGAACCTCGAATGCCGAAGATGAATCGACAACGCCTATTACTGAGCGCCGCACTTTGAAGACGGGCTCTTTTTCCAGGCGATCAGTCAATATGGGCTGAATATTGACAGCTATCAGTTCGGGCGAGAGGGAGGTGAGCGTAGGGTCGGCCAATAGAACCTCCAGAAGCTGGGCCCAGGTTCGTGCCCCGCCGATGGCGATACGTGTGGATTCCCTGATTGGCAGCCGGCGTTGAGCCCAGTCCACAAGGCTAAGGGAGGGATAAGTATCTAATAAGTGATGCGGCAGTTCCTCCCGCAGCAGCAACGGCGGAAGAACTGACTTTAGAAACTCAGGGCTGCCAAGCAGATCCCGAATCACATCGAAAATGCCGCTACCGATTGTATCCCGGACCAAATCATAGGTCGGCTTCTGACCGAGAAACACTGTAAAGCAGTTCTCGATATCGCGAGAATCGAGGGGACCGTTACCCACTCTGAGAAAAGGTGCCTCTAAGTGACTATCACCTTCAGATGCATCCCTTTCTTGTAGGAAATCCGTCACGCGGCGCTCCTGACCATTCACTTGCTGGTCGATCATGAGATTGAATTGTGTAAGGCATGGATGACAGCAGCTACATCTAAATCACTCAATTCAGGATACATTGGAAGACTCAAAATCCCTGCGGCGACGCGCTCCGTCGTCGCCAAGCCGTTCGGATCGATCGAGCATCGCGAGGCATAGGCCGGCTGGTGATGCACAGGCACAGGATAATGGATATTCGTGCAGATTCCTTGTCTTTTCAGAAGATGTTGAACATGGTCACGCTCATCGCAACCCACGACGTACTGATGATAAACGTGGTACGCAAGTTTCCCTGCGATGGGAAGAGTCAACCCGGTATCCGTGAGGCCCTCTGTGTAAGCAGCGGCGATCGAGCGACGCCGTTCGTTGTCCGCGTTCAGAAATGGCAACCGCGCCCTAAGAACTGCAGCTTGTATTTCATCCAGACGACTGTTCACTCCGGTTACTTCGCTGATGTATCGACGTTGCCAACCGTACTCCCGCATCATTCGGACATTTCTGATCAGTTCCGGGTTGTTGCTGACTACCAAGCCTGCGTCTCCGATAGCCCCGAGGTTCTTTGTCGGATAAAAACTGAACGTCCCGATATCTCCCATGCTTCCTGCGGGCTTCCCATTCAGCATTGCCCCATGGGCCTGAGAGCAGTCCTCGACTACAACAGCCCTGTGCTTTTGAGCAACAGCAAGAATATCAGGCATATCGGCCGGGTGACCGTAAAGATGAACGGCAATCACAGCTTTCACTGGGCGGTGGGCCGACTCGATGGTGCGCGCCAGGGAAAGCGGGCTCATTGTGTAAGTGTCAGCGTTGATGTCGACAAGAATTGGCCGCGCCCCGGTCATTTCAATGGCAGCGACGGTTGCAACCGCTGTGTGGGATACCGTCGCTACCCCGTCGCCCGGCCCAACGCCCAACGCCCTGAGAGCAAGTGCAATCGCATCGGTGCCATTGGCAACACCGACTGCGGACGGAAATCCAAAGTGTTCCGCAAATTCCTGTTCGAAACACCTTACCTCGTCTCCGAGGATGTACCTGCCGCTATCCAGGACGCGCATCAGCGCAGTCGCAATTTCGCTCCGATGTTCCGCATAGAAGGCGCCGGGACGCACCTGCGCGATCATTTTGCCGACGCCGTGAAACGAGTCAGACATATTCCTCCAGCCGGCTTCGGTAATAGTCGATCGTTCTTGTCAAGCCTTCCCTGAGAGGTATCCGTGGAGCCCACCCGGTAATCTCCCGGAAGGCCCGATCGTCAGCATAGTAGTTCCCAATATCGATTCGCCGCCTTTCTGGTGGGAACTCCCTGATGCTATACCTTCCCGTTCCAGCGACCTCCACAAGCAAATCGGCCAGCTCCAGCAGGGAAACGGCAGGGCCTCCACCAATGTTAAATACTCGTCCCGAAATGGTTGGGCACCAACCCGCAAGCAGGAATACATCCACGACGTCATCAACAAACGTAAAGTCGCGGAGCTGCGGACCACCCCAAACCTCAAAGGTACTGTCTTCAATAACGCGGCGTAGCCAAATCCCCAAAAAAGTCTGGCGCGCATCCAACACGCGCATTGCAGGCCCGTAGGTATTGGTGAGACGAAGTGAGACCGTCTGGAGTCCGTAGACCTGATGGTAAAGCGAGTGGTAAGCCTCCGCCGCCATTTTGTTGATCCCGTTCACATCCACCGGATTGAGGGGATGGCTTTCATCGACAGGGAAGCGAAAGGGTCTCCCATAAATCTGCCGAGTAGAGGCGAAGACGATCCTCGCATCTGAAGCGTACTTGCGGCAACACTCAAGCAGTACAATCTGCGCGTGAACATTTGCTTCCAGGTCGGCGACAGGGTCGATCATCGACTCAATATGCGAAACGTGGCCAGCGAAGTTGAGCACTACCCTCACTCCCGCAAACATCTCCGGCTGGCCATCGCAGCTTCGCAGATCGATAAATCGAAGCTTAAGTTTGTCTTCGAAACCCCTGAGATTAGCTGCATTCGCTCCTGTATTTGGCTGCATTGAATCCAGGACAATTACGTCTGCGCCAAACTCCACAAGTCGTTTCGTGACATTGGAGCCGACGAAACCGAGGCCGCCAGTCACCATGACTCTCAGCCCCTTATAGTGGGATCTGAGCGCCGGCATTGCCGTGTTAATCGGAATCTGGTTCATCGGTTACCGTCCGCCAGCGGTGAAACTGGTTCTGACTCTGAAGTACAGACCGCGTATCTGATGACAATATTGTGCTACTCCTAACTTATCAGGTAATCATGTCTCTTCGTGACCTCACAAGCGACGTTGTGTAGTCGAGACATCTCACTGAATATTGGCCAGGGTCGCGGGCCCTTGGTCGGGCGACATCTCGGCAGGAAAGCGGCGATGAGCCAAATCGGTCAAAAAACTTACCCACTTCGGCAGCATGACCGTCTGGGCATCGTATGTAGCGATTGCTTCGGCCCGTGCCGCCTCTCGTATTGTCTGCAACCGATCCGGAGAGTCCAGGACCTCATCTACTCGATCGCAAATTTGGTCGACAGCGAAGAAGTCCACAAGCAAACCGTTCCTTCGGTTCTGCAGAACCTCCATTACAGGCGGGGTTGCGGAACCTACAATTAAGCAACCAGCGGACATCGCCTCAATAAAGGACCAGGATAAAACGAATGGATAGGTGAGATGGACATGTACCGAGGAGATTTGAAGAACATTGAGAAAAATGGAGTATGGAACCTGCCCGAGGAAGTGAACTCGATCGAGATCCAGCTTGCTGCCAACTTCTGCCAGAAGCATCTCTCGAAACGTACCACCCGTTGGAGGAGCGTTCCCGTAGCTGAGCCCGTTGCCTCCTACGATCAAGACATGCGCACGTGGTCGACGGCGTAAGATCTCTGGCAAAGCCCGCATGAAGATATGAAAACCGCGATAAGGTTCAAGATTTCGAGACGCATACGTGATGATTTCATCCTTGCTCGTGAGTACGACGTTCTCCCGGGCTAGACTAAGCCAGGCGCTTGTGTCCGGGCGGACTTGGTTTGTATCCACCCCTTCGTGGAGCGAAGAAATTCGAGTTTGCATCTTCGCCGGCAAAAGGCTGCGCTGCCACTTCGTTGCCGTGTGACCCCAGTCGGACGTCGCGAAACAGGCCCTATTCACCGCGTTACGGATTTCGAGCCGCCCACGATCGCCCTCAGCGCTGGGAGCAAACTCGGGATCAAACCCGACATCGACCCCTGTAGCATGATAGAAGAATTCGAAGTACGATAAAAGCGGTACATCTGGAAACACGTCTTTTACAAACAAGGTTTCGCCCCAACCTGAATGTCCAACAACGATGTCGGGGATAACACCGCTCGAGCGAAGGCTCAGGCAAGCGTCCGACGCTGCGATCCCGGTGCGAACTGCGGCATCGAAGGCAGCCGAATAAGAATGGCAAGTCGAAACCAGAGGCAGTTTTGGCTTGTACACCAGCTTGATGACATTTGGGATGTCATGGAGGTCTGCCTGAGTGATGTAATAAACGCGGTGCTGGGCTTGCTGCGCCAGGTGGCGAGCGATGTGGGCATACTGTCCCGGAAAATTCTGATGAATAAACAGGAAGATCATGATTAAAACCATGGCCCTCAAGGGACCGCCTCAGGTGTTAATAAAATCGCAACTCACTTTCCGGGGACGGTCTGTCGTTGGGCATCTTGATCGGGCGGCTTATGTCAGCGACCTAACACTCGCCGAGGGCTATGCTGAAACTGCCACCTGCAATAAGGAGTTGTGTCGATCAAGGATAAGAATCTCGATCGCCTCCAGAGGATCTCCAGAACGCTCCGAAGAGCATAGGATCTCCCCTTTCAGAGGCCCAACTGTCAGACCGGAGATGAATCGCCCACTATACGAGCATTCGTAGCGGTCTTTGAACTCCGGCTTCAGGCGCACAGCGAATCCAATGAGGGGCGATCCTCCGCCCCGGGTCCCGCAGACTGCCCGGTTTCGGAGCCACGGAGTCTCGTAACCATTCGCGACAACTCCTCGATACTCGAGAGAATCCGGAGGCAGGTGCCCGACCGCCGAAACAGCAAAGGACTCGATCCACAATTCATGGCCTGGCCACCCGGCCCAGCTGTTCTGAAACTCGAGGTCTCCGATGCTCTTAAGATGCGCGAGCAGGCGAACTGGAAGACAATTGGACAGTTCCCAGGGTTGCAAAGAAACAGAACCGAGTCGACCCACAGGAGGAGCTCCATCCGTGTCGAGGTGCTTAACATCGACCGCTAACACATGGCCCTCCTGAATCCGCACCGAATTGAGTAACAGCGCAGCATCGTCGCCGGTAATCTTCACAAAGATAACATCACTCTGATTCGCGAGCCATCGATCAATGGTCGAACCTCCTGTGAAGAAGGCCACATTGGCAGACGAGCGAGTCGGCGCGAGCCCCAATTGCAACGCGGGCAATGCAAGTATTCCAGAAGCATCTCGCTCTGACCCGCCATTTCTGACGGCGAAAGAATAGAGCCCTGGTGGAAGCTTCAGTACCTGAACAGACGACGTAAGTCCGCCAGATTGCCTCATTGGCGATCGCGGTACACCTGTCGAAACTTCCTGCTCCAAATCAGCATCCTCCTGCCGGGGCAGACTTGTACTGCTTTTCCTGAGACCAGACAGCGTGGTGTTCAATTCCTCTGGACTGGCAAGGAGCGGAAGAAGCATCGCCGTCGGATATTGGCGCAAGCGTTCAGCCTGCGCTCCAAGGTCAAAAGCAACAATCGGCAGACACCGCTCCATCGCATGACTTAAAGCATAGGACCAGGTCTCGGGTGATACGGATGGAATCCACGCAACGTCGCATTGCTCGCGGTCGAGCAGCATCCCAATCTCACTCTCCTGAAAAGGCCCGGTGATAAAAACTCGTCCCGTGTCCAGAAGCTCCTGGTCATCGAGGCTGTATCCAATTACTGTGAATTCAATATCGAGATTGCGCTCAGCCGCGTCAACAGCGCAATCCAGTAACACTTTGTACCCCTTCTGAATGCCAATGGCACCGATGACAGCGACCCGGGTCCGACCGTTGGCTTTGCGGCTCGGAGGCGATTTGTGCTCCGACAGAGTTTGCCATGGAGTGATTGTGAACTTACGCTCCGGAAAATAGCGTTCATATCTTTCCCCGACATCCTTTGCCGGCGCAAAGAGCCTTCTGGCGGCATATAACCATTCGGCGCTTCTGCTCCGTAATGCTCTAACAGTAAGCGATCCGTCCATCAGCGTTCCGTGAGAACTAACGCATTCTTCGCAGCTTCCAAGAGCGGGCTCCCCGCAATACCCCTCGCGTCCGTCGATCAGAGTAACTCGCGGGCAAATCCAGGAATAATCATGTGCGTATATATCAAATGGAACTTTCAGCGCCCGAACAGTTTCAAAAACATGAGATGGCAGCCCTAAGAAATGATGGAACTCCACATGCGACAATTTCAATGCCGAAAGGAGTTGAAAAAAGGCTTCGGATTCAACAGGCAAATCGAAGGTAAGATTCCTGAATCCTGGTGCCGCGATCTCCAGCGTCACTTTCGTGGCATTATTTCGAGCATCCAGAGGCTTAAGAATGATCACCGTGTGCCCACCGGCAATTAACCTTGCTTGTCGGTCACCAACATACCTTTTCACTCCTCCCGGCAAATCGTGGGTGATGATCAAAACGGGGTTGATTGCCTTCTCCTGCAACAGCCGCATGTCGACGAAACGCCTCGCCTCGTACAAAGGGTCCGCTGCCGAAAACTCCTCGATTAAAGCATCATATCCGGGGTGCAGACGGTTCAGAACGATTCTGTTGCGTTTCCTGAGGAGTTCTTTCGTCTTCCCGAAGGAACGTCCGCCTTGATGGCGTACGAAGACGTTCGTTGCCGCAACATGCCGCCAACCGATACTGGTGGCACGAAGGCAAAAGTCGTTCTCTTCGCCGTAGCCTTTTGCAAAGTGTTCCTCGTCAAATTCCCCTGTTTGATCAAGACAGCCGCGCCTGATGTACATACAAAAACCGACGGCGACGGGTAGGTCGATAACTCGCCCTCCATTAACCTCGCTTGCGATACGATCGATCTCCGCCGCTTCATAATCTCCGCAGGAGTAATCCATGATTGAGCCGGCCTCCCCGAGTGGCGTTACTGTGCCGATGTCATCTGAAGACTGCGCTGTTCGCTGCAACCGTTCGACCCAGTCGCCAAAGACCTCCACGTCGGAGTTAATCAGGATCACGTCTCGATACGGGTGGAGCCTCATTCCCCGATTGGCCGTTCCGGGGAAGCCAAGGTTGGCCTCGTTCATCAGGAGAGTGATACGGCCCTGAGCAGCAAGTTTCACCAGCTCCTCGCCGAGTTGTGGGTCGGGGCTGGCGTCATTGACTACGACGATCTCGGCCGTCTCACGAGTTGTCGTGCAAAACAGCTGCTTGAGGCACGTGAGAGTCTCCTCAAGGCCCTCGAAGACAGGAACGATAAGGTCGACGATGTCTGCCGCGTTTGAACGGCCGTCATGTTTGGCAGAAGAACCCCGGCGGCTCGCAATTGTAGTCGGGTTCGGACCAGCCATCTGACGACGGCCATCACCGAGATTCAACGGGCTTCCAACCAGCGGATATTCTTTCCCGTCGGGGAGAATAACTGCAACTTCAAGGTTACCGGACTCAGGCTCTCCGCCACTCAACGCAACCGAAAACGACCCTGAAGCAGAACTTCTGTCCTCGTTGATCCAAACGATCTTCCGGGTGTTGGTGTCAGGATTTGAAATCGCAAGCATCAATGAAAGCTTAGGTGACCAATCTAACTTTCCCTCGCCTACGAGCGCATCTTCGCCCAAAGCGACCCACGCAGATGGCGAAAAGCGAGGAGGCCAGGGAATGGCGGATCCGATCAGATCCCTGTCGTCGGCCCGGGCTGTAACCTGGCCATTAGCTTCGGCGGAGAGGTCGCAGACAAAGGCATCAAGATCTCCCTGGCTGCCTTTGAACGTCACCGGGTGAAACACGGCCTCTGGACTCCGAATGTCCAGGCGGCATCCTCGCCTCACCTCTCCAGCCAACGTCAGGTTATCGCCAACACCGATCCAGCCTATCGAGTCGCCCTCCTGAACCAGACATAGGCGCGAAGCCAGGCTTGTCAGACCTTCAACGGCATCAACAGAATACGTTCTAAGAAGTTCGCCGCAGCCCTGAGAGGCCTTAACAAACTGCCCCAGTTTACAGAAGGCCTCGGCTCTGGCGACAGAAATCTCCGGATCGCGTTCGTCCTGGAGATATTCGAGGGCCTGACCGGCAAAGCCGAGCTGGATGAGAAGCCGCGCACACAGAACAATGCATGAAGAGTTGCCTGGAACGATCCGGCGTGCTCGATCGGCCAGTCGCAACGCGTTCGGAAGCTCTCCTCGCTCCACGAGCCGAGCAACCTCGTCCAGCAAGGACTCCAGATTGGAGTTCGCTGGCTCCGAAGAGTCCAGGATGTTCAAGGAGTCAGTGGATGGATTCCTCTTCTCTTTGGGTCTCGGCATGCGGAGCGCATTATCTAGGTAAAGTGGACAGCAAAAGCCTGCTCTGAAAATTTGAAGTACGCCAGATCTCGAAAACGTTTAAGGGAACTTCAGATGAGCCACAGACGTATCTGCTTACCCTTGGGCTACCACTTTTCATGGTTGTGCTGTACGCAGGGGATGCGCACGGTGCAGCAGGCTCTGAGCTCTTGACGTGAATCAGATAATAGCGGATTCCGGACAAAAATCAAGAGAAAATTGGACCTCTCCTGAAAACGCGCAACAAGCCGCATAAGTGGCTGAAACGTATTGCTTTATCACTGGCCGAAAAAGGGGTTTGGGGGCCCATTTTCTTCTGGCCCGAAAACGCCCAGGTTCCCGACTTCGCCGAAATCGGATCAGGCAAGCGGGGTGACGCAGGACACTCCCGGTCCAGCATCATTGTGTTGTCACAGGCTGCAAATATTTATGAGATTATATGCGGAGGATAGCGATGATACAGGGAAGCGATTCATCAGGAAGCTCCGTGAGCAACGATGATCAGGAGGGCCAAAGCTCCGCAATCCAGGCTCTCGTTTCGGTTGCGTCACATCATGGCCTTACCCTTGACGCCCACCAGATAGTCCGCTCGAATCCTTATACCACAGAGGAACCCAGCCCCGCGCTTCTCATGAAGATCGCGGTACGAGCAGGGTTAAAAGCACGTCATATACGAATAAAACGAGGAGAGTTGGCCAGCCTTTCCCGCCTTGTTCCTCTCATCATGCTTCAGCCGGACGGCCGAGCTGCTGTGATCAAGTCTGTCCAGCAGACATCAGGCGCTTCAGTAGCCTTGATAGATTTTTTTGACTCCGGCCGCGAACTCAGCGTCCTTTACGACGAGCCCAGATTATTTGAATTCTGGAATGGCGATGTCATTGCAATTCGGCTTCCTTTTCTCGCGGTACACTCCGAACCTCCATTTGGGTTCGCCTGGCTCATGAAACAGGTTGTCATCGAGCGGAAGCTTTTCCGGGACATCGGAATAGCGGCCCTCATGATGACCGTCTTGTCGCTCATCCCGCCATTGGCAACCATGGTCCTGGTTGACCGCGTTATGGCCAATCATAGCGAATCGACATTGATCGTCATTAGTATCGCAATTGCCGGCGTCATCCTCTTCGAGACAATCTTTGGCTTCCTTCGTCGCCAGCTCTCCTGGCTGGCTACTTCTCACATCGATGCTCGAATTAATGTGTACATATTTGACAAGCTCCTCAACCTGCCAATGTCTTTCTTCGAGCGCAATCCAACAGGGTTGATCAACGGAAAGATCGGCCAGGTATGGCGCATCCGCGATTTTGTGACAACTCAGCTTTTCGGGACGTTGCTCGATAGCGCTATGCTGGCGGTCTTCGTACCGGTTCTTTTTGTTCTTAACTGGAGACTTGCGTTCGTTGTGCTTGCCGTTGCCGGCTGCATGTTCCTGACTTATTTTCTTTGCCTTCCGGGACTTAGAAAGCGCAACGCCGTCGTGATCACCGCTGAACAGGCAATGGGTGCTCACCAGGTAGAAAGTATCTACGGAATCAGAACGATTAAATCTTTATGCCTGGACGGACTCAAACGATATCAAAGGGACATCAGGGTAGCCGCGGTCGTCAAAAGCCATCAGGATTTCGACCGATTCGCGAACATCCCGCAAACTCTTGTCCATCCCATGGACCGGTTCATCTACAGCGGTAGCTTCCTCCTGGGATGCTATATGGCGCTCTCCGACAAAAGTGGAGGGTCGATCGGATCGGTCTTCGCGTTCACGATGCTGGCGAGTCGAGTCTCTTCTCCAATTCTCCAGATAGCAAATTTGTTAAATACTTTAGAACAGGCGCGCGGAGCCTTGGCGGAAGTGGCTTCCGTGGTCAATGTCTCCCCCGAAGAGGGCCGTTCCGGGGCAGGACTCAAGCTGCCAATTTCCGGCAACATCGCTTTCCAGGATGTGAAGTTCCGTTACAGCCAGGGGGCTCCTTATGCGCTGAATGGAGTTTCATTCGAAATTCCGGAAGGGTCGATCGTCGGAATCATGGGACGCAGCGGATCAGGCAAAACAACTGTGACCCGATTGCTGCAAGGTCTGAATCGCGACTATGAAGGCGTGGTCAAGATTGACGGTATGGACCTCCGGGAAGTTGACCTCGATCACTTGCGCTCCAACATCGGAGTCGTTCCTCAGGAGAATTTTCTCTTCAGCGGTACAGTCCGCGATAACATCGGCGCCGCGCGGCCCAGAGCTACCTTTGACAAGATTGTTCGAGCGGCCCAGCTCGCAGGGGCGGAAGAATTCATCGAACGCCTTCCTCGTGGCTACGAAACGGTAGTCGAGGAAGGAGCGGTCAACTTCTCTGGAGGGCAGCGGCAGCGTCTGGCGATCGCTCGAGCTTTACTGGTGGACCCTCCAATCCTGATACTCGACGAAGCTACAAGTGCTCTTGATGCTGAAAGTGAAGCTATCGTAAACGCCAACCTTTTGCGAATCGCCCAAAGTCGGACTGTCATCATCATTTCACACCGGCTTGCATCGCTCACTCATTGCGATTCCATTCTGGTGCTCGAGCGCGGGAAGATTTACGATGTCGGACATCATCGCACTCTTGTGAAAAACTGCGATATTTACAGGATGCTATGGATGCAGCAGAATCGTCATCTTGAAATGGAGAATGAAGATGTTAGCGCTGGAATCGAAACCTCCCAGGCTGTCTAAGTCAACGACTTCTTCTGCGCTCAGTTTTGAGTCGGCGACGGCGGAGGTGCTTGCTCGACATCATCCACTTCTGGAGCGTGGAACGCTGTTTGTTTTGGCTTCCATGGTGGTGTTTTTCTTCGTCTTTATTTCGGTCAAGAAAATTGATCGCGTTATCACGGCAACAGGGCGCATTGTTCCTGTCAAGGGAATCCTCACTGTTCAACCACTCGATAAAGCGATTATCAGTCACATTTACGTAGCGGTGGGTGACGAAGTTAAGAAGGGTCAAATACTGGCCACCTGCGACCCGACGTTCGTACATGCGGACCTTGTCGGATTACAGCAAAAAGTCGAGAGTCTGCAGGCGCAGAAACAACGCATGGAGGCTGAAGAATCCAACAGAACCTTCTCCCCGAAGCCAGCTGAGCCGTATGCAGTCCTTCAGGCGTCCATTCAAAGGCAGCGCGAGATGGAATACAACTCGGGGCTCAACGACTTTAATCAGCGAATCAAGGGCGTCGAGGCGGACATTACAGGCTTGAAGGACAACATCGCCAACTACGAAGCGCGCCTGAAGATCGCGGACGAACAAGAGAAGATGTATACCACACTCGAGCAGGAGCAGGTCACGAGCCATCTGCAGTCGATGAATGCCAGAGATCAGACGGTTGAAATTGAGAGACAACTTGCAGCCGCCAGAAACAGCCTGGCCTCGGAGCTGCATTCTTTGGAGTCGTTGAAGGAGCAGCGCAGAGTCTTCGTTGAAAAGCGCCGGGATGATAACCTGAGCAGCCTGGTTGAGGTTGAGAATTCTCTTGACGAAGCGCAGGATGAGCTCGCCAAGGCGCAAAAGTTAAGTGATCTTGTTAACCTGGTGTCCCCTGAAGATGCGGTCGTGCTAAGGATCCCCGATCTGTCGCAAGGTGGTATCGCAAGCGGCGGAGAGCCCCTGTTTAGCCTGATTCCGCTCAACGCGCCGGTCGAAGTCGACGCCGCGATCGATGCCAGGGATAGCGGCTTCGTGAAGGTGGGCGACCCCGTCAGGATCAAACTGGATGCCTATCGTTTCATGGAGCATGGAGTAGTCGAAGGCGTCATCAAGACGATAAGTCAGGATTCCTTTACCGAGTCGTCGGGTCAGGATGCGCTTACCCGCTCTACATATAACCGTGCCGACGACGGTGCCCGCTCACCTTACTTCGATACTCGCATTAAGCTGACCGCTCTGAAGTTGCACGATGTGCCGGCAAACACCCGCCTGACACCTGGAATGACGCTCCAGGCGGATATTGTCGTCGGTCAACGAACGATCCTTTGGTACATACTTGGCGGAGTTCTGCATTCCGGTTCCGAGGCCATGCGCGAACCCTAGGCTCTTCGCCCATGCGTATTCTAATGACATGAGGAGTGCCTCTTGTTCGAAAGGTTCAAGGGAATTCTTGGTGGCGCGCCACCCCGCCCACCGAAAGACCAACTGAAGGAGATTGAGGCGGAACTCGCCAGGTGCTGGTCATACTCCGCTTACGACAAGCTCCGGAGTCTTGCCGGGGATGGGAATCCCGAGGCGCAATTCCGTTTAGGCCAGATGTTCGATCGCGCCGAAGGTGTGGTCCAGAATCTCGCCGACGCGGTTCACTGGTATACGCTTGCCGCAGAACGTGGATTCGCGCCGGCCCAGGCGCGGCTCGGTCTTATCTATTTCATTGACCCACCAGAGGCGGCGAGCCTCTATCCGGAGGAACTGGAGCGAGTCGAAAGTACCGGGACATGGTCCCATGAGATGTCTCGAGACATGCTGAGGAAGTCTTTTCCCAACGGCTTCAATATTTCGAAAGACTATGCAGAAGCCGCCAAATGGAATCTTATGGCGGCTGAGCAGGGTGTCGCCGAGGCGCAGGCGCGCTATGGGCAACAACTCGCTCTCGGTCTCGGTGTGGATCGAAATGCACCGGAGGCCGAGAGATGGTTTTCGGCATCCGCTGCTCAGGCAGATTCTGCTGCACAGCTGGGTTTGGGGATCCTGTATGCCGGCGGTTTTGGAGGTCCATCCGATTACCAGAGGGCGATCGAATGGCTCTCGAAGGCCGCCGAATTGAACAACTCAATAGCGCACTATTGGCTGGGAGCCGTGCTGCTCAGGCGGGATTTTGACGATCGTGATCCTGAACAGGCGATCCTGCATCTTGAACGTGCCGTTCAGGAGAACAACTCGGACGCAATGTACCTGCTCGGACTAACGCTTTGGCGGGATGAGCGCATCCCAACAGACCTGGCCAGCGCTGAGTCCCTGTTGCGCAGGGCAACCAATCGAGGACATCTGGATGCTGCCTTTGCATTAGGCAAATTGCTTCTGGAAATCAATGACAATGACGCTGTTGAGGCTTCTATGTGGTTTCGTACCGCGGCCGAGAAAGGCCACAAACGCGCGGCCGCAGCCCTTGGTGAGCTGTATATTTTGAATATCTCGCTGCCCCAAGATCCGGTTGAAGCGTCTCGCTGGCTCGAGCTGGGCGATATTGAATGCAATCCTGAAGTGCTTACTTCGCTTGCATCCTTCTATGTGGAGGGACGCGGCGTCGAACAGGACTATGGCGTTGCCGCCTATTGGTTACGTCTGGCCGCTGAACTCGGCAGCTCGGTAGCCTGTTTCAACCTCGGATCACTGCATCGTTTCGGGCTGGGAGTGCCAGAGGACCACGCAGAGGCCGCGCGGCTTTATCGTGTGGCGGCTGAGAAAGGAAACATTGACGCCGCCTTTCATCTCGGATTGCTTTATTCGGATATCGGAAGTGAGGTTTACGATGATGCTGCCGCGGCATCGTGGTTTTCGCAGGCTGCCGACCGAGGTCACGCCCTCTCCCGCTACAACCTCGCATTGCTGTTGATTGAAGGTAAGGGATTGGATGCCGACCTGAATAAGGCTGTCGAATTACTTGACACCCTGGTGCAAGTCGACGAGATGGTCCTGGCCGCGGATACCTTGGCAGACCTGTATTCCAACGGAAAGTACATCCCTCCTTCCGACGAACTTCACGCCAGGTCTCTTGCGGAGGCGGTGCGCCTCGGAAGCGACTCCGCGCCGGAAATGATCGTTGAACTCCTGCAGCAAGGTAAACATGTTCCTGTCGATCCTGAAGCAGGCCTCGCGCGGTACAAGCAGGCCGCCAGCGACGGCGACACCGCCTGCCAGGTGGCCCTCGGCCGCCTCTACGCCGCTGGAGTGGATGGATCCCCCGATATTGATAAAGCCTGTTCCTGGTTTGAGCTCGCTGCGGAATCAGGCGATGCATTCGCGCAAGCATGGATGGGTGATTGCTGCCGGACCGGCCTCGTCGACCCGCCCGATCCAGTCTCTGCCGAGTGGTGGTATCGGCGGGCTGCAGCCCAAAATCATCCCGGAGCCTTGATGCTGCTGGCTGAAGCTCTTGAGACCTCGGAATCTCCCAGCGAAGAGGTACTCGCAGAAATTTTTGGGCTCCTCCTTGTCGCTGCATCAAGCGGCGAAGCCGTTGCTCAGCGTAAGATTGGAAATTGCTATCTTCAAGGACGGGGTTGTAACGAAGATCCGGCCGCCGCAGCCAATTGGTTCTTCGCGGCAGCTCAGCAGGGCGACCCTGAGGCAGAATATGAACTCAGTGTTTGCTACAGTGAAGGCCGCGGTGTCGATCCCAATCCCGAAGAGGCGGAGAATTGGCTGGCCCGCGCCACAGAACATGGTTTTGTCACTCCCTCTGTAGCAAATTCGTAATCATCAGGAACAGAACTTCAAAGTGAGAATGCCGAGTAATCGGCAGCGATCGCGAGGCTGTATGGCCGATCAGCTCAAAGTGCATCTGTATTGTCTGTGCTGGAACGATGCGCGCATGCTGCCCTTCTTTTTTCGCCATTACGACAGATGTGTGGACCGCTATTTCGTCTTTGACAACGGGTCGACGGATCAATCTCTCTCCATTCTCCAACAACATCCCAGAGTCGAGGTTGCTCACTTCGATGTGACTGGAGATTCATTTGTCGACGAGGAACGTCGATTAAGCGACACCATCTGGAAGGGCAGCGACGCCGACTGGGTGATCGTCACCGATATCGATGAGCATGTCTACCATCCGGAGTTGCGCGAGTACCTGAAGCACTGCTTGGAAAAAGACATCACTGCCATCCAGTCCATCGGCTACGAAATGGTCTCTGACTTTTTCCCCTCCGGACCGGGTCCGCTTGTCGATTTGGTAACCGCTGGCGCCCGCTCCGCCGGACATGACAGGCTCTGCATCTTCAACCCTCGGGCTCTGACCGAGACAAACTATTCCCCCGGCCGGCATCGCGCTGCTCCTCAGGGCAAAGTGGTCTGGCCGGAGTATCCAGAGGTCCTGCTCCTGCACTTCAAGCAGCTCGGGTTCGATTACCCCATCGCAAGGAGCGCTGAGCTGCTGCAAGGTCTGAAAGCTCGGGACATCGAAAAAGGTTGGGGCGTCCACTACTCATGGAGCAGCAATAAGATTCAGGCGAATTGGCAGAGTCTGAAATCTATGTCCGGTCCGGTTCCAGGTCTTGGAACTCTTCAGTATGTTGAGCCTCCTGATTACAACAGGACTGAGCGCACTCTTATTACTTCCGGCTTGATCGATAGAGAATGGTATCTGAGACGATACGAGGATATCAATCCAATTGAAGTCGATCCGTTGTTACACTTCTGCATCCACGGATGGAAGGAGGGCCGCCGGCCCAACTTCTATTTCGATCCCGATTGGTATACCAGCAATTACCCGGATTTGTCAGCGGATGGCCGTAACCCGCTCTTCGACTACATCACCAGAGGCGAACCGGTGGATGCATGGCCGTCGCCTCAGTTCAACACCAAATGGTATCGGGAGACATATGGAATCGAGCGGGGCGCCAGCCCGCTGGCACATTACTTGAAACATCGTAAGTTTGGTAAAGTGAGTCCAGTACCCGAATTCAAAGTGGTTGAAGTCTGCACGGTTCATCCAGAAATGCTCGCCGGGGATGTCGACCCTTTCGAGGCCAGCTACCTGAGCAGCGGCTCCAGTTCGGATGCGGACAGCGGAAACGAAGAGAATCCAGCGTGAGCAAGCACACCAATGACGACGGCATTTGGTGGCAGCCGACGTGGACCCAGGCGATGACGGACTTCCGTGGCGAAGATGACGAGCCGTCCTTCGACATTGTCACCGTCCGTATGACCGTGCCGGCGGCCATCGGAGGCGACCGTGTTCGGGACGGCGTTGAGCAATTGCTTCGGTGACGAGCCCGTTCGGATCGGGCGAGCCTGCAAACGGTGTCAGCGGCCGCTTTCTCGATGTCACATTCGACGGAGACCTCCGCCGAGGTTCCGGCCGGGGAGTCGCGGTGGACCGACCCGATCGATTTGACCGTCTATCACGGTGACCATATCGTCATCGATCTCCATCTGCCGCAGCCGACACCCACGCGACAGCTGCTGGGTTCAGGTTCGACCGATCGATGCCGGGAGACTTCGTCGGATCGCACCAGTTTCCACGTGGAGGGCAGGCACAGGAAGCCATCGACGAATCGCGGGTGTTCCCGGCCGTGAATGCGGGTACCGGACGGAACCTGATGGGACCGATTCATTTCTGAGAAATGCGGCATTCAATCTGCCGTCTTCGTTGCGCGCAAAGATTGCGTCTGTTGGTCTGTACGAACTTGCGAGAAATGGTGAATGGGTGGTTACCACGAATTGTTGACTTTACGCCCCGCAGGGCATCCGACCTGCGCACCTGGTAGAGCTTGATGGGGCCGCCGCGGCGGCCGACTTTCTCACACCTCTCGACTCCATCGATCTTGTAGCGAATCCACCAGATGTCCGAGCCGGGTTCCTTCTCAAAGACACCGCGCTCCTTGCGAGCGACCTTTCTCGGCATGGCTTCGTACCTCCTTGAAACCGATGCGAGCAAATCAGGAACCGAGTGGCACCAGAAGTGGCACCAGCGAAAATGCTGATTTGAGGGGGACCAAAATTTCTATTGTAAGTTATTGATGTTATGGTGCCGGGAGGGGGGGTCGAACCCCCACGACCGCAAGGGCCGGCGGCTTCCGCGAGACGTGGGCGAACGCCTGTAAGTCTGCCGGAGTGCCGGGGCTTCTCTTCCACGATCTCCGCCGCACTGCGGCCCGCAATCTACGTCGTGCCGGGATCGCCGATGGCGTCATTATGAAGATCGGCGGCTGGCGCACTCGTAGCGTATTCGAGCGGTATGCCATCGTCTCTCAGACAGATATTGCCGATGCACTGAAGAAGCTGGAAGCCAGCTAATCTGTTCCTACGTCCTGCACGCAAATGCCGCCTATTTTATGGGCGACTTTGCACCTTCGCGAGGAAGCTCCACCTCGAATGCCACTTCGTGCGGCTTTCCTTGGACATCATGGGTTAAGAGGATCATGCGATCTTTATCCACCCTGGCATAGTACAGTCCAGGATCAAGCATGGCACAGTGGCTCCAGCGCCATTTCGCTTCACAATGCAAGCTCGCGAACGAAATTGCTTCTGCGGAGATGTTAAGCGTTACATACCCCCGGTGGATCTCAATCGAAGGGTAGGCCGCGCAATTTACCGAAGTCTGATATGCGGACCATGTATAAACCGAGCAACTACTGTGTGCAGGTGACCTGACCCCCTGAAACCGTCCAGATCGGAATACGATCTGGACGAAGGGAAAGGGGAAGAAGGGATGAGTCGAAGCAGGCACACGGAGGCGCAGATCATCGCTGCGCTGAAGCAGGTAGAGGCAGGCCGCACGACGGAAGATGTGGCTCGGGAGCAGGGCGTCAGCAAGCACACGATCTATGCCTGGAAGGCGAGGTATGGCGGCATGGAGGTGAGTGAGGCTGAGGAAGTGAAGCACCTCCGCGATGAGAACGGGCGGTTGAAGAAGCTGGTCGCCGAGCTGAGTCTGGACAAGGACATGCTGCAGTCGGTGATCCGAAAAAACTCCCTCGGCTCGTAGAGCGGAGGACAGAGGTGCGGCGCTTGCTGGAGGAGTTCAGGGCCAGCGAGCGCCACGTCTGCGAGCTGATGGCGGTACCGAGATCGAGCGGACGATATCGGAGCCGGAGAGATGACAGCCGGATTCAGGAGCGGCTGCGGGAACTGGCGCGAGAGCATCCGCGCTTCGGCTACCGACGGCTGCATTTGTATCTGCACAGGGAGACGGGAGTGAACCATAAGAAGGTGCAGCGCGTGTATCGCGAACTGGGGCTGAGCGTGAAGCGCACGCGGCGCAGGCATCTGCGGCGGGCCCTGCAGCCGCGGCCTGTGCTGACGGCGCCCAACCAGGAGTGGGCTCTGGACTTCGCCAGC
The DNA here is from genome assembly GCA_963831055.1 of uncultured Acidobacteriaceae bacterium. Classification (GTDB taxonomy): domain Bacteria; phylum Acidobacteriota; class Terriglobia; order Terriglobales; family Acidobacteriaceae; genus Palsa-343. The sequence continues at coordinate 146,100 of CAWHOU010000005.1, forward strand.
GATGTAACGGCTGCCGGACAACGATTCCGAGTGCTGGGCGTGATCGACAGCTTCACCCGGCAGTGCCTGGTGCTGGAAGCCGCCACGAGCTTCCCCAGCCGGCGGGTTACGCGTGAACTCGAACGGGCCATCGCCGAGCATGGCAAGCCGCAGTCGATTCGTTGTGACAACGGGCCGGAACTGACTTCGCGGCGCTTCCTCGCCTGGGCTATCGAGTGGAAGATCGATCTGGTCCACATCCAGCCAGGCAAACCCACCCAGAACGGAGGTATGGAAAGCTTCAACGGAAAGCTGCGCGACGAGTGCCTGAACGTGAGTTGGTTCTGGAATCTGTTCGACGCGCGGCGGAAGATCTCAGCGTGGAAACTGGAATATAACTCCCGCCGCCCGCATAGCTCGCTGGGCTATCTCGCCCCGGACGAATTTGCGCGGCGGTGGCGGCAACAGGGCCGTGGAAAAGACGCGGGCTGCGCCCGCTTGGAAAACGCCGTTGGCGTTTCCCACTTTCCCGCCGCCCCGACGGCGACTATGAATCTCGTATAGTCAATTGGACGGAAAACGGGGCCAGGTCAATGGTTCGCAAGATTGCCGGGTACGATTAGCGACTCGCAGTGGAGGATAAACCGCTTGCGCCGACTAAGTATGGACGTGATTCAGTTCAAGGTCCGATTCGATCAGAGCGACTTGAATCACGAACCGAACCAGGTGACCTCACAGCCCGAGTCGATACGATGTACTTCCAGCTCAAAGCTGTGCTTCAAGCTTGCGACATCCCAATTCGGACTATGCCTAATGGTGAACGCGGTTCCGGTGGTCTCCAAACGCGCCTCTGGGGCGACGACACTTGCAAAACGATTGCGCCAGCCATCCTCCACTGATGCGGGATTGAGATGACGAGCAAATTGACCTCGTAATGTCTTCACAGTTAATTTCCTCCACTTCTAGAATTCCTTCCTACTGAGTTGGATTCTCCCATCGCCTTGGTCCAATCGCCAAGCTTTTCTGCCGGTGGCCTTCGCTCTTTGCACTGGAGGTCATGGGCGCACCCTCGCAGTAGCGTCGTTCTCAAAGGAACAAATTAAACGCAGTTTGGGCACAGTTTGGGCACAGAAAAACGCATCCGAAGATGCGCTTAGTTCCTAAACTATTGATTTTATTGGTGCCGGGAGGGGGGGTTGAACCCCCACGAGGTTGCCCTCGGCGGATTTTGAGTCCGCTGCGTCTGCCAGTTCCGCCATCCCGGCATGGAAAGGACAGTGGTTAGTATAACGCGCAGTTGTGCGACTGCTTCGCCCTGTCGGGAGAGCCTGAAGCCGGGCGCCTCCACTTCCATTACCGACGATCCATGACCGACGATCCTGACCGACGATTCCACAATGGCTGCGACATGCGATCAGTGGCGGGCGGTGGTGGAATGCTCCTCGGCTGGTTCCCGCTTTGGATCGCCAGCGATGGCCTCCGTTGCCGGGGCAGTCAGAGCGATTTCGAGGGTTCCGGCGGCGCGGGATTTTGGCCTTCCCTCCATGCTGCCGACGGTGGGGCTAAGAACATCGAGGCGATAGCCGGAGCTTAATGCGGCGGCGGTTGCCGCTTCGGTTGCAGAGCCGAGGGTGCGCAGAGTTGTCCGTGTTGTGGGTGATTTGGCCGATGGATCTGCTTCAAGGGCGGCGATGAACCGGGGCAGGCAAATCCACCAGAGCAGCTGCTCGTGCGCTTCTTTGTTGAAGTATCGATGACCCTGCGCTTCGTGCAGTCCGGTAAGCCAGACGACGTCCGGGTCGTCCCAGTCAAGAGACGGAGTGGCCGCATCGGGGCGGCTGTCTCTGGATTGTGTCAACAACAGGCGGACGCGGGCGGCGGCGCGATACGCGGCATCGCCCTCGACGCCCAGCGGGTGAAAGATGTCAGCGAGGGCGGAGCGCAGGTAGAGGCGGTCGAAGACCTCGGCGGGATTCCGATCGGACGGGAGACTGTCGGCGAAGGCGCGCAGAAGACACCAGGCGACAACGGGCGCCCACACGGTGACGGCGGTGGTTTGTGGACTGTAACTGGGGAGGACGATGCGCGCATCGGGAGGCCAGCCGTGGGCAAAGGCATGCTCGAGCGCGGGAAGTTTGCCGGCTGCGAGCAGCAGATCGCGATAACGGGCTCCGGGCGAAGATGTTTCCGAAGTGGAGACGTGGAGGCGTGCTGGCCGGCCTGCGGACGCAGCGTTAGGTTCAGCTTCGGCGGTGCGGGCCTGGCCGTCCTGATCTTCTGGCTTGTCGCGCTGCGCGTCTGTGGAAGGACTTACCTGGCTCAGCGATTGAAGGGCTGTCCTGAAAAAGTGGTCCGCAGTTTTTTGCAGTGTGGCGAGAGTTTCTTCGTGACTGCAGGGGGCCTTGCTGGCATGGGCATGAGGCGCCTGAGGGTCGGCGGCGGCGGCTTCGATCAGATCGGAGAAGCAGCGCAGCACATCGGGATGGAGAGCGGCGCGGAGAGCGTGGTGTACGGGGCGCAGTTTGAAGTTAGCCAGCGCATCGTCGAGGCTCCAGACGCCGGTGCCGTTCAGGTCGGCACAGAGCTGGTCCCAGGGGTATTCGGCGGTGACGTGCATCTCTCGCCAGTTCTGAAACAGGTGGTACTGATACGCGCCGAGGTTGAGACGGAGGCCGCGTTCGCGAATTTCGCTGAGCCGGCGTAGATAGTTGAGGCCGCTGGCATTGTCCTGGTAGGCGAGGATAGCGCTGTGGTCGCCGGGCAGGCCGAGAGCTTCGTGGATCTGGACGCTGTAGAGGGCACCGGAATTCTTGTCGGTGCGGAACGATGACTTATGCAGAGTGCCTGAGGTGTTGGAGAATTTGTTGTGGAAGACCGCGAGGGCGCGCTGGTCACCGGCGCGATTGGACCAGGCGAAGACGTTTTCGTCGACCTTGCCGTCTTCACGCCAGAAATCGAAGAGGGCGAAGTTTGCGCTTTCGGCGAACACGTGGCGATTTTTGAGGAGCGGTGCGATCTCGCGCTGGTGGCGTTCGACGAGGTGCTGGTTAGGGGTCTCGTCGTAGCGGGGACGCTTGTACTCCATGCCGTACTTTTCGGTAAAGGCTTCTATCTGGCCGTGGCCGAACATGGGAAGGCCCGGAAGGGTGGCCATCATGGTGCAGACGCCGAAGTATTTGTCGCCGGTCCCAAACTGATCAATCGCGGTACGCTCGTCGGGATTGCTCATGAAGTTCACGTAGCGCTTGAGGATGTCGGGATCGAATTCGACCGTGTTCTTGATGACGGAACGGTACTTCGCATTCTCCTCGTCGCGCAGCATGTTCATGAAGGCGCTGTTGTAGACGCGATGCATGCCGAGGGTGCGGACGAAGTAGCCCTCGAGGAGCCAGAAGGCTTCAGCGAGGAGGAGGGTGCCGGGGACTTCCGCGGCGACACGGTCGACGACTTCGCGCCAAAATTCGTGGGGCATGGCGGCGTCGAATTGCTCCTGGGTCATGGAGCATTCAGCGCGGGACGGGATTGAACCGCCGCTGCCGGGGAGCGGAAACCAGAGGCGCTGGACATGACGGCGGGCGAGGGTCATGGCGGCGTCGAAGCGGATGATGGGAAACAGGCGCGCAACGTGGAGGATGGTCTGGATGACTTGTTCGCGGACGTCGGCGCGGAGGTAGTTGAGCTGGGCGGTGTCGTTCCAGGGAAAGCTGGTGCCGTCGTTGCCGTGGTAGATGTACTCGGTGTGGCCGGAGGCGTTGTCGCGGCGCTGGAAGACGACGGCGGCGTCCGACTGGTCGTAGTAGTGGTCTTCGATTTTGATTTCGACGCGGCCGTCGGAGGAGAGGTCGGGTCCGTTGAAGTTATAGGAGGGCCAGGGGCGATCGGGGCGGGAGAGGAACCACTCGGGGTGCTCGACGACCCAGGGCGAGTCGATGCCCATGTGGTTGGGGACCATGTCGGAGGCAAGACGGATGCCGTAATGGGCGGCGCGTTCCCGAAGATTGCGGTAGGCGTGGTCGCCACCGAGATCACCGGCGATATTGTAGGCGTAGAGCGAGTAGGCGGAAGCGACGGCGTCCGGCTGACCGCGCATATGCTTGATGCGCTCGGAGGCGCGGCTGCGCTCCCACAGTCCGATGAGCCAAAGGGCATTAAGGCCGCGGTTCGCGAGGGTCTGGAGCTCTTCGTCCGGGACCTGGTCGAGGCGCTCGATGGGGCGGCCGTACTGGCGGGTGAGCTGGGCGAGCCAGACGTAGGTGCTCTTCGCGATCATGACGACGTTGGGCATCCATTCCTGGTCGGGACTGAAGCGCTCGTATTCGATGTCGCCGGGGTGACTGCGAAAGTCAGGGACCTCGGAATGGTGCGTATCGCTGAGAGGATCGTGCGGGCGCCGCCGGGAAGTTGGATGGAAGCGCATCCAGATGGCGACTTCTTCTTCCTTGAGAACGTCGACGGCAAGGAGAACCTTCCGGAGGTTGTCGCCCAGATACTGGGCCCAGTTTTCGCGGATCCAGTTGAGCTGTCCGCTGAGGGAATCGGGAGCGGCCTGCATGGGTGCGCGGAGCAGGTCGAGAAGATTGCCGAAGCCCATGCCGGTTGCGGGGCGGGTGGCGAAGTAGTTGCCAAGTTCCGCCGTGACTTGTTTGTAGGCGGTGCTCTCAGCCAGCTTTTTGTCGTCGTAAAGCTCGCGGAAGGGGCGAAACGCGGGGTTCTGATTCGCCAGCCACAGGAGCATCAGTTCTTCGAGGACGGCTTCGCGGTGGGACATGCCATCGGTTGAGCCCTGAAGCCATGCGTCGAGCTGGACGTCGCCGCGGTAAATGGCGGAGTTGGGGAATTCCTGAACGAAGGTCCGCAGCAGTTTGTCGACGTTGTCCTCGCCAAGACGGGCGGCAAACCACCCCAGCGCCGCCTGCGTGACCTGGGGATCGCGGCTGCGGCGGTATTGCGCGACGATCAGGTGGCTGACCTCGTCGATGAGGCCCATAGCAAAGAGGGCCCCCGGATTGATGGGCTCGGCCCCGGGTGAAGAAGCGCGCACTTCCGTCATCCGGAAGGCGAGTTGGCGGCAGGAGGCGAGGTCGGCAAAGATCACGTTGCCAACAAAATTGAACAGTGCGTCGCTGACCTGGAAGAGGTCGCGGGTTTTACGAGCAATGTGAAATTCCATCATCAGGTCCCTACAGCGCTTTCAGGATGGTTAGATGTGGGTTGCGGTGTTCCGTGCGCCGGTAACTCGTTCAGAAGCGCAGGCGCGGATGTCGAAGGCGGATGGATGCGAGATACCATACGAAGCGATGCCCGAATTGCCCGACATCACAGCGTACCTGAGAGCGCTCGAGGTGCGCATCCTGGGCCAGGTTCTCGAACATGTGCGCCTGAATAGTTTTACGCTTTTGCGAACCGCGCAGCCACCGCTTGCGAGTGTGGAGGGGCGCGTGGTGCGAGAGCTGCGGCGGATTGGCAAGCGCATCGCGATTGGGGTCGAGGGGGATCCACCACCCCAACCAGCGGGATCGGTCACTGGGGACCCGGGGCGCGTGTGGCTGGTTCTGCACCTGATGATCGCGGGACGGTTGCACTGGAAAGCACCGGGAGCGAAGCTGGCGGGGAGGAATGCGCTGGCCGCGTTCGATTTTGCGGCGGGATCGCTGGTGCTCACGGAGGCAGGTACGAAGCGGAGGGCGTCGTTATACGTTCTTGCCGGGGAAGAGGCATTGCGGGAGATCGATCCTGGCGGGATCGATGTGCTGGGTTGCAATGCGGCTGAGTTTCGCGCGGCGTTGACGGCAGAGAACCGCACATTGAAGCGGGCGCTCACCGATCCGCGGCTGGTGAGCGGGATTGGGAATGCGTATTCGGATGAGATTTTGCATGCAGCGCAGTTGTCGCCGGTGACGCTGACACAGCGGTTGAGCGAGGCGGACTGGGCGCGGTTGTATGAGGCGACCCGGAAGACACTGCGGCTTTGGATGGAGAGGTTGCAGGAGGGAACGGGGGACGGCTTTCCGGAGAAGGTGACGGCGTTTCGCAATGAGATGGCGGTGCATGGGAAATTTGGCCAGCCCTGTCCGCGGTGCGGAGAGAAGATCCAGCGGATCCGCTACGCCGATAACGAGACGGATTATTGCGCGCGTTGCCAGACAGGTGGGAAGCTGCTGGCGGATCGCGGACTCTCGCGGTTGCTGAAGCAGGACTGGCCGAAGACGCTGGATGAGCTGGAGGCGCTGAAGAGGCGGTAGGCCGGGATGGTGAGCCAAGCGGTTTTCCGCGCCGAATTTTTGCAAGCACGAGAGAGGTCGGCTAATGTGTTTGCAAGGCGCGGCCCGGACCTGGCATGGACGCGCATCCTCTGGAAATGGAGAGAGGCGACAACGTGAAGAAGATTGGCGTTCTGTTCGGCATGGAAAACACTTTCCCCGGCGCGCTCGTAGAGAAGATTAACGGGATGAACGTCGATGGGATTTCGGCAGAGTTTGTGGAGATCGGCGCGATCCGGCTGGATAAGCCGCCGGCTTGGTCCGTGATCGTCGATCGCATCTCGCACGATATCCCGTTCTACCGGGCGTTTCTGAAGCATGCAGTGCTGAACGGGACGACGGTGATCAACAATCCGTTCTGGTGGTCTGCGGACGACAAGTTTTTCAACTACTCGCTGGCCGCGAAGCTGGGCGTGGCTACTCCGCCGACGGTGATTCTGCCGCACAAGACCTATCCGCCCGGGACAACGGAGCGGTCAATGAGGAATCTGCAGTATCCCCTGGACTGGGAAGACGTGTTTTCTTACGTGGGGTTCCCGGCATTCATGAAACCGGTGAATGGCGGCGGATGGCGCGATGTGTACCACGTTCATTCGCGGGACGAGTTCTTCCATGCCTATGACCGGAGCCGCGACCTTTGCATGATGCTGCAGAAGGCCGTGAATTTCAACGAGTATTTCCGCTGCTACGTGGTGGGCCAGGAGAAGGTGCGCATTATGTATTACGATCCGCGGCGCCCGCATGCGGAGAGGTATGTGCTGAATCCTCCGGCCGCGAGCAAAAAGCTGCTGGAAAGGGTGGAGCGGGATGCGCTGACCCTGTGCCGGGCGCTGGGCTACGACCTGAACACGGTCGAGTTTGCCGTTGAGGATGGGATTCCGTATGCGATCGACTTCATGAATCCCGCGCCGGATGCGGACCTGCATTCGGTGGGCAAAGAAAACTTTGCATGGATCGTGGATGCGGTTGCCAACCTGGCGGTGAAGAAGGCCAGGACGCCGAAGCCGAAGGTATCGGAGTTTCATTGGAGTGCTTATTTGGGAACGAGCGCCAGGGAGCCGGCAAAGGAAGTTGCGAAAGAGACTCCAGCCGCTAAGCCGCCGGCGAAAAAGGAAACCGCGGCCAAACCGGCGGCAAAGGCCGCGACAGGTAAGGGCGCGCGGTAGAAGCCTGCAGACCCTGCGAAGCTCGTCGGCGCACGAATGCTCTTGCGCTGACGCTGTAGTTCGTCATACAACGGTAGAACCATGCGGCCTTCCTTCACTCTGGGCATCGAAGAGGAATATCAAACCATCGATCCGGTCACGCGGGATCTGCGTTCACACATCGCAACCGAGATGCTGGCGCAGGGCAAGATGCGCCTTGAGGAGCGGGTGAAGGCGGAGATGCACACTTCTGTAGTGGAGGTGGGCACGCGTGTTTGCCGCACGATCAGCCAGGCGCGCGAAGAAATTTACGAGCTCCGCCGAGAGATGATCAAGCTGGCCAGGGAAAATGACCTTGTGCTGGTGGCGGGCGCTACGCATCCATTTGCCGACTGGCGCACACAGGAGATTTATCCCGATCCGCGCTATCACCAGGTGGTGAAGGATCTGCAATTGGTGGCGCGGTCGAATCTTATCTTCGGCCTGCACGTGCACGTGGGCATTGAGGACCGGGAAGCGGCTATCCGCATCATGAATTCGATGCGTTATTTTCTGCCGCACATTATGGCTCTGGCAACGAATTCGCCCTTCTGGCTTGGGCTCAACACCGGCTATAAGGGTTACCGCGCAAAGGTGTTTGAGAACTTTCCGCGGACCGGGATTCCGGATGCCTTTTCAAGTTACTCGGAATTTGAGAATTACGTTGCGCTGCTGGTGAAGACGAACTGCATCGACAACGGCAAGAAGATCTGGTGGGACATCCGGCCGCATCCGTTCTTCAACACCGTCGAGGTGCGGGCCTGCGACATTCCGTTGCGCGCCGAGGAAACGATTGCCATCGCGGCATTGATTCAGGCGACTGCGGCGATCCTGTTTCGTCTGCACGAGACGAACCAGGATTTTCGCCAATATGCGCGGCCGCTGCTGATGGAGAACAAATTTCGCGCGGTGCGGTATGGGCTGGACGGCATGCTGATCGACTTCGGCAAGCAGCAGGAGGTCCCGGAGCGCGAGCTGATCGAGGAGTATCTGCAGCTGATCGATCCAGTCGTCGATGAGCTGGAGAGCCGCGAGGCAATTGAATACATCCGGACCATTCTGAAGAATGGGACGGGCGCGGACCGGCAGCTGCGGGTGTTCGAGGAGACCAAAGATCTGAAGGCTGTCGTCGATTACATGGCCGAAGAGACGAAGGCCGGGCTGTTTGAGCCGGTATCCGCTGCGCAGAGCGTGGCGTGATTTTGGCTGCGCCGGAGCGCCTGGGCTTTCGTTCTTGCCCTCGATGAATCCAATCCAAAGCCGCGCACTTCGGCGGAGTCGCCAATTGCGGAAGCCAGCCGGCGCGGTAACTGACCGCAGTCGTGTACCAGCACCGAACGTACTCGGGGACAATGACGAATTCACGCCTGGTCTGCAAACTAATTTAGGATTTAGGTTCGCATCTCAAAAGAGATGGAGACTCCGATCGACTTTCGACCCATCATTCTGGCCGGCGGAAGCGGCACTCGCTTCTGGCCGCGCAGCCGCCGCAACCGCGCCAAGCAAGTGCTTGCTCTGGACGGCGAGCGCACCATGATCCAGCGGACTCTCGATCGTCTGACCGCGCCGGTTCGTCGCACTTCGTCGGAACCCATCCCACCCCTGGCCGCGCCCCACGACGTCTGGGTTATCACGAACGCGCATCTCTCCGGCGCCATCTGTACCCAGCTCGATTGCGTTCCTGAACACCAGGTCGTATGCGAGCCCGCGGCGCGCAATACCGCTCCAGCCTGCGGCCTCGCCGCCTTCCTCATTGAGCGCCTTTACCCCGATGCGGTCATCGGCATTTTCCCCGCCGATCATGTAATCGCCGACCAGGAGGTATTCGTCGAGACGATCCAGCGAGCCATACAACTGGCCGCCGATGGCGACAATATGGTCGTGCTCGGCATCGAGCCCACGCGTCCTGAAACCGGCTACGGCTACATCGAAACCGGCGAGCCCTCGGCCAACGGAGTGCTGCGCGTGCGGCGCTTTACGGAAAAGCCGAACCGCGAAAAGGCCGAGGAATTTGTAACAGCCGGCAATTATTTCTGGAACAGCGGGATGTTCGTCTGGAGCGCGCGCACCCTGGCCAACGCCACGCGCGAGTACCTGCCGGAGACAGCTCCGCTGCTGGAACAGATCGCCGCGGCCTGGGATACTCCGGAGTTCGAGCGCATCTTCGCCGAGCTTTATCCCCTGTGCGAGAACATCAGCGTCGATTACGCCATCCTCGAGCCGCGCTCCGCCAAAGGCGAGCATCATTCTCATCTCTACTGCATTCCATCGAATTTCGGCTGGAGCGACCTGGGATCCTGGACTGCCTTGCACGAATACCAGGTGGAGCGCAATGCCGCCGACGAGTACAGCAACGTCGTCGATGCCAGCGGCAGCGTGGTGCTCGGCGCGCACGGCAATTATGTTTTCTCTCCGGACAAACTGGTCGCCCTCGTCGGCGTCAAAGACCTGGTTGTCGTGGAAACTGAAGACGCGTTGCTGATTACAACTCTGCATCACTCCCAGGATGTGGGCAAGGTGGTAAAAGAGCTGGCAGCACGCGGAGACGAAAAGCTCATCTGATCTATTTTTTCTGACTCAACTTCGATCGAATGGCCCAAAAGTCCCCAGTAAAATTCGGCACCGACGGGTGGCGAGGCGTCATCGCCGACGACTTCACGTTCGATAATGTGCGCGCCGCCGCCGCCGCCATCGCCAGCTATGTCCTGACGAGAGAGGACCCCGCGAAAGGCGTCTGCGTTGGCTACGACACGCGCTTCGGCTCGCCCGCATTCGCCGCTGCCGTATCGGAAGTGCTCGCCGGCGCCGGCATACCTGTGAAGCTGGCGGACCGCATCACGCCCACACCGGCGCTGTCGTTCGCCGTTAAGCAAATGGCAGCGGCCGGTGGCGTCATGATCACCTCCAGCCACAATCCGGCGCAGTGGAATGGCGTGAAATACAAAGCGTCCTACGGCGGCTCGGGCAGCCCGTCCATCATGGCGGAGATCGAAAGCCTGCTCGGCAAGCCACTTCCCTCGGTCGAGCCCGCGAAAATCGAGAAGGTCAATTTCGTCCCCCCCTACCTCGATGCTATCCAGCGGTTCGTCGATCTGGATCTGATCGCAAAGTCGGGATTCAAGTTCGCCATCGATTGCATGTATGGCGCCGGCGCGGGCATCCTTGCCGGCATCTTCTCCAGGATCGGCGTCGACTACGTCGAGATTCGCGCCAACCCCGATCCGCTGTTTCCCGGCATCAATCCTGAGCCCATCGAGCCCCACATCCGCGCCTGCCAGGACGTGGTCGTCGCGCAGAAATGCGACGCCGGCCTGATCACCGATGGCGATGCGGACCGCATTGGAGCCGCCGACGAGAACGGCAATTTCGTCGATCCGCACAAAATCTACTCGGTCATCCTGCAATGGATTCTGGAGCGCAAAGGCTGGCCCGGCGGCGTGACCCGCGCATTCAACACAACGTCGATGCTCGACCGTATCGCCGCGCGTTACGGACGCAAGCTGTACGAGCATGGCATTGGCTTCAAGTTTGTCTGCGACCTGATGCTCACCGAAGACATCCTGATCGGCGGCGAGGAGTCCGGCGGCATCGGAGTCCGCCGCCATCTGCCGGAGCGCGATGGCCTGCTGAATGCGCTGCTCATCGCCAACGTCATGGCCGAGGAGAAGAAGACCCTCGGCCAGCTGGTCGAGCGTCTCCAGCAGGAATACGGCGAGCATCAGTATGGCCGCATCGACCTGCATATCCCCGATGACTTGAAGAACGCGACAATCGCACGAGCGAAAGCCGGCGTGAAGGAGTTCGCCGGAATGCCGGTCGAAAAAGTCGAAACCCTCGACGGCATCAAGTTCTGGCTCGACAATCCCGAAGCGAAAACCAAACCGAACGCCGCGAAAACCTGGCTGCTCCTGCGGGCATCGGGAACCGAGCCGCTGTTGCGGATATACTCCGAGTCCTGCTCGAAGGAATCGGTGAAGAAGCTGCTCGAAGCAGCGCGGAAGTTCGCAATGACCAGCGGCGGCTAGACTCCTTCTCTCTTTCAGACAAAGCCAGACGGCGCGTATCAAACTCTGCTCGGACTGTCTTCACAATGCGCACGCGCTTCGATTCAGCATGTTCCGGATTCAGCAAAACGTTCCAGGTTTCCGGCAGGATAGCCGAGGGAACGCGCGCGAGGGACGAGCGGCCGGAGCGCAGCCATGCGTCCCCGACCTTCCGCGTCGCGGCCAGCGATCTCTTCCAGTTTTTCGCCGGCGTGGCCTTGAGCGTCTCCACTCTAAGATCCGCAGGGTATTCCACCTGCAACAGGTGGTAGCTGCGCGGCCAGTCTGCCTCGTCCAGTTCAAGGTGCACCAGCAACTCGATCATCGCCCCCGCAGGCGACTCGGCCAGGTAAACAATTCGTCGCCCCGCCGTGTGCCACCGCGCGGAGAAGCGCAACCCTCCCTCGCCGGCAAGCGACCGATAATTGCTGATCCTCCAGAGGAACGGCATTAAGCAAACATGCCGTAATCCGTCTGGCCCAGCATCTCCTCCACCATGCGCGCGCCGAACTCGGTGCGCATCATCTGCAGTGGCGTTCGCCCCGCAAATCTTCGCAGCGGCTTATCGAGCCAGTGCAGCGCCTTCTCCCGATCGCCCAGCACCCGCACAGCGTAGTCATAGGTGCGGATCAGCCGTGCCAGTTTGTCGGATTCGTCGGCAGTCAACGCCTCCTTGCGCGCCTTGCGGTGCTTGAGGGTGCGAGCAGGGATCACGATGTCGTAGATGTCCCGAAACTGAAGACCGGAGGCAGCCACAAAGTTGGCCATGGTCGCTACCGGCACTCCTGATTCCACCGCCCGCAGGTCGAGATGGAGCGAGGCCATTAGAGGAGACCGTGAGACAGAAGCGTCTTCCATATGGACATTATGCCATACATTGATAGGCATTTTGTACCAACAAAGAGTGTTCCATATTTATGGCATTCGTGCGATACTGGGGCTTCATGAAACAGGCATCGGTGCGAACAACCGTCGATATCCCCGCAGACCTTCACCGCCAGCTGAAGGAGCAGGCGGCCGCGCGCGGCTGCTCCGTTCGAGAGCTGATCGTCGCGGGGGCACGAACTGTCCTTCTCAAAGAGCAGCGTCCGAGGAGCCGGCGCGTGCAATTTCCGCTCTTCGGTTCAGGCGGCCCAAAGGTGGACCTGACCAACGAGCAGATCTATGAATACATTGAATTTCCCTGATGTGAATGTCTGGGTTGCGCTGGCCTGGCGCCGTCACATTCACTCAGAAAAGGCCCGTCTCTGGTTCGAGGAGGCATCCGGCGAACAATTTTTCTTTTGCCGAATCACCCAGATTTCCGTTTTGCGGCTGCTGACCACCGAACGAGCCCTGGGAGGCGACGTTCATACAATGTCGGGCGCATGGAAGCTCTGGGATAGGGTTATCGCCGATGAAAGGATCGCCTTTGCTCCTGAGCCGGACGGATTGGAACCACCGTTCCGCAAAGCTTCGCAACTGCCCAGTTTTTCACCCAAGGTCTGGGCAGATGCCTATCTGCTGGCATTTGCGGAAGCGGCCGGCCTGAAGCTGGTGACCTTTGACCGAGCCCTGAAAACCCGCCGCGCCGATGTGCTGGTCCTCTAATTCCCGCCAGTTGTTCGTCTATTGATCTTCCCGTCGTACCATGGTTGAGTACGGAGGTCCCCATGGCCGATTCCGTCACCACTTACCCCTATGAAACCCGCCTGAACATCCTTCATCCGCCCCTCGAGGTCATCGACGAGAAAGCAATCGCCGACGCCTGCGAATACAAATGGTTCAACCAAACCCTCTGCCAGGTCAACAACAGCGTAGTCCGCATGGCCGTGATCGAGGGCGAATATCACTGGCATCAGCACACCGACGATGACGAATTCTTTTACGTGGTAGAGGGCAAGCTCCTCATCGATCTAGAGGACAGCACCGTCGAACTCGCCCCGCGCCAGGGTTTCGTCGTGCCCAAGGCCGTCATGCACCGCACCCGCGCGCCCCAGCGAACCGTGATCCTGATGGTGGAAAACGCCGGCATTATCCCCACCGGCAATTAAATTGGGCCCAGTTATTGTGTCCAGGCAAGACTATTTGCGCGACCGGCGGCATCCGGCCTGAATCGTATCCGTTATAAGGAGAGACATCATGAGCGCTACCGCCACGGCTGTTCAGACTCCACTCACTTCCCTCCCCGCCTGGAAAGCGCTGCAGGCCCACTTCGAAACCATCCGCACCCGCCATCTGCGCGAGCTGTTTAAGAGCGACCCCGAGCGCGGAACGCGGCTGACTGCCGAAGCCGAGGGCATCTACTTCGACTACTCGAAACACCGCATCACCGATGAGACGCTGCGCCTGCTCCTCGATCTGGCAGAGCAGAGCGGCCTGCGCGAGCGCATCGACGCCATGTTCTCCGGCGAAAAAATCAACATCACTGAGAAGCGAGCCGTGCTGCACACCGCGCTCCGCGCACCCAAAGGAGCCGTCATCAAAGTCGACGGCGAGAATGTCGTCCCGGAGGTCCACGAGGTTCTGGATCGCATGGCCGACTTCTCCAACCGCGTCCGCAGCGGAGCATGGAAAGGATTCACCGGCAAACGCATTCGCAACGTCATCAACATCGGCATCGGCGGCTCGGATCTCGGCCCAGTCATGGCCTATGAGGCATTGCGCCACTACAGCCAGCGCGACATGACCTTCCGCTTCGTCTCGAACGTCGACGGCACCGACTTTGCCGAAGCCACGCAGGACCTCGACCCCGAAGAAACCCTGTTCATCATCTCCTCGAAGACCTTCACCACCCTCGAGACCATGACCAACGCGCAGACCGCCCGCGAATGGTCGCTCAGGAAACTCAAGGACGACAAAGCCGTCGCGAAGCACTTCGTCGCCGTGTCAACCAACGAGAAAGAAGTTACGAAATTCGGCATCGACACCGCCAACATGTTTGGCTTCTGGGATTGGGTCGGCGGCCGCTACTCCATGGACTCCGCCATCGGCCTTTCGACGATGCTCGCCGTAGGCCCAGACAATTTTCACGCCATGCTGGCGGGCTTCCACTCCATGGACGAGCATTTCCGCACCACCCCGTTCGCGAAGAATCTGCCCGTGCTCATGGGTCTGTTGACGGTTTGGTACACAGACTTCTTCGGCGCGGAAACCGTCGCGGTTCTGCCCTACGAGCAGTACCTCAAGCGCTTCCCCGCCTACCTGCAGCAGCTCACCATGGAGAGCAACGGCAAGCACGTCACCCTATCCGGCGAGCGCGTCAACTACTCCACCGGGCCCATCTTCTGGGGCGAACCGGGTACCAACGGCCAGCACTCCTTTTACCAGCTCATCCACCAGGGAACGCGCCTGATCCCCTGCGATTTTTTTGGATTCTCCAAAACGCTGAATCCCTTGGGTAACCATCACGATTTCCTGCTGGCGAATGTTTTCGCACAGGGCGAGGCCCTGGCCTTCGGCAAGACTCCGGAAGAAGTAAAGGCCGAAGGCACGCCGGACTGGCTGGTTCCCCACCGCGTCTTCGAGGGCAATCGCCCATCGAGCACCTTTCTGCTCGACAAGCTCACTCCCGAGGCCCTGGGCAAGCTCGTGGCTCTCTACGAACACAGCGTCTTCACCCAGGGTGTGATCTGGCAAATTGACTCCTTCGACCAGTGGGGGGTCGAGCTGGGCAAAGTTCTGGCGAAGAAGATTATCGGCGAAATAGAAGGCCCCGGGCCCGCCAAAGGCAGTCACGACAGCTCAACCACCACGCTGATTGAAAGGTAC
Organism: uncultured Acidobacteriaceae bacterium; assembly: GCA_963831055.1. Lineage (GTDB taxonomy): Bacteria > Acidobacteriota > Terriglobia > Terriglobales > Acidobacteriaceae > Palsa-343. The sequence goes on from CAWHOU010000005.1 coordinate 161,316, forward strand.
CGAAAGCAGCGGTAAGGTCCGCCTCCCCGCACTTAACCTGCGGCTTTTCAACGGAACTTTTCATCTAACTCTGTGTTGGATGGGATAGAACAGTGACGCTTCGGACGGCACTGCGTCTGACACCCACGAACGCAGCAATTCGTTCAGTCCGAAGCAAGGAGTTGCAACCATGCGTACGAACAGCTTTCGTCCGAAGTTTGTATTGCCTATAGTTCCGGCTGTGCTCGCAATCTGCCTTTGGATTCTCGCCGGAAGCGCTGCCTTCGCGCAGAGCGCGGACGGCGATCTGCAGGCAGCCGTTTCCAGCGCCATTACGCACGACCCCATGCTGAAGAATCAACCCGTGACCGCGTCCACTGCGGGCGGTGTCGTCACGCTGACCGGCACAGTTGAAACCGACCAGCAGCGCCAGGAAGCCGAAACGGTAGCCGCGAATGTGCAGGGCGTCAGCGGTATCCAGAACAACATCACCGTCTCCGGCCAATCGGCGCAGAACACGCCGCCCGCTCCTGGGGACGCGCAGCAGCCCCCCCCTCCGCCGCCCGCCGACAATCAGCAGCCCGCAGCCGCTCCGGGAACAGAGCAAGTTCCTCCCCCTCCCCCACCTGACCAGCCAGCCCAGCCCCCTGCCCGTTCGCCTTACCCGCCCCAGGGAGCCTACGGCCAGGCCCCTTATCAGGGCGGCTATGGCAGCTACCCCCCTCCGCAGCAGAACAGCGGGCCGGTAACCATTCCCTCCGGAACGCTCCTGCAGATTCGCGTCAGCGAGCCGCTCGATATCTCGAAGCTGCAGGATGGCGCCGTCTTCCAGGCCACCGCCGCCAGCGATGTGTTTGAAGGCAACGTGCTGGCCATCCCACGGGGCGCGGTGCTTCAGGGCACCGTCGTTCACGTCAAGAAGCCCGGCGCTCTGGGCGGCAGCGGCGAGTTGCAGCTGCAGATCACCTCGGTCAACCTCGGTGGCAGAGTCTATCCCATAGCCACCGACCTCTGGTCCAACAAGGGCCCGAATAAAGCCGGCTATACCGCGAGCAATACCATCGGTGGCGCAGCCGTTGGAGCCATCATCGGCGGCCTCATCGGCCGCGGAGCGGGAGCCGGCATCGGAGCAGTCGTCGGCGGCGGTGCTGGCCTGGCGGCATCATCCGGAACCAATGGCCCTCGCCTCTACCTGCCGGCCGAAAGCCTGCTGAACTTCCACCTGTCCAGCGCCGTTACCGTGCAGCCCGTATCCTGGCAGGAAGCGCAGCGTCTGGCGCAGAGTGTTCCCCAGCTGCAGCGCCGTCCGGTCTACATGGCCCCGCCGTACCCGTACGGATATCCGTATCCCTATCGCGTTTACGGCTGGTAATCATAATAAAAAGCGATCCTGGGCCGTCCTCTTTGGGCGGCCCAATTTCGTCTGGCCCCCAATGCTAAGAAGGGTGACCCCAGGTGCTTCCGTTGCGGGCTTTTCCATCCGTTTGGTCAATTTTGGCGTCAAAATAAAGAAGTGACCCCCGCTGCTTCAGTCGAAACCCACTTCGAAGCCAGCTCCTCCAGGATCGAGCAACAGGAGGCTCCGTCTCCGCCGCCCAGCCTCACCCGGCGTTCGTTCCTTGCACTCTCCGCTGCATCGGTAGGAGGTCTTGCGCTCTATGCCGGCGAAGTCTCTCGCCACGAACTCATGGTCGAAGAGCATACGGTCCATCTCTCGCGTCTTCCCGATGCCTTTCGTGGCATGCGCATTGTCCAGGTTTCGGACTTCCATTATGCCGAGTACACCGAGCCATACTTCATACGCGAGGTCGTAGACAGAATCAACAAATTGCGGCCGGACATGGTCGTGCTGATCGGTGACTTCATCAGTTTCGGACCCATGCCCAAGGCATTCGCGCGCCGCTGTATGCCGCACTGCGCCCAAATCCTCACCGCTATTCAGTGTCCGCTCCGTTATGCGACCCTGGGCAATCACGATTACTATGCCGGTCCCCATTTCGTCACCGGCTGCCTGCAGGACCACGGCTTCCCAGTCCTTTCCAACAGAGCCATTGCGCTCGAAAGGGACGGTCAGCGTCTGTGGCTCGCGGGGTTGGGCAGCGCCTGCGAGCACAGGTCCGATCCGGCGCGCGCTATTCCAGCCGCAGTTGCAAAGGAGCCTGTGATCCTGCTCGCCCATGAGCCCGACATCCTGCCCGATATCGCTCGCTATAACGTCGACCTCATGCTCTCCGGTCACACCCACGGCGGCCAGGTGCGCCTGCCCTTCGTCCCTCCACTCCACCTGCCGATCTACGGCAAGAAATTTGTCGAGGGATGGTTCCGCTGCGGCCCCACGCAACTCTACGTCAATCGCGGAATTGGAACCACCGGCTTACCCTTCCGCTTCGACTGCCCTCCGGAGATCACTGTAATGACGCTGGCCTGAGCGATTCAGCGCGTCGCGTTAGCGCAAGGAAGCCTGGGACAAGCATTGAAGCCGCGGAATGGCTTCAAGCCATTTAATCTTGCGGTCCAGACCCTGCTGAAGGAGGAGCACCGGGGCACCGCGGTGAAGCCTGTCGTTGAGGCCCCGCTACTCCGGCTTACCCGCCTGAGGACCACTCGACTCCTTCGCCAGACGAACCCGAGCGCTGTCCAGCTTCTTCTGCACCTTGCCCACATCGCCTGTATCGATGTCCGCCTGCACGGTGCGCGCATACTCATTCACCGAAAGCTCCCATTGCGCCGCCGCCAGCTTCAAACGCCCCGTCTTCTCGTAGACATCGCCAAGATGGTCGTGCACCGTCGGATCGTTCGCCCCGCGCGAAATCGCCCTCTCCAGATTGTCTTCCGCTTGCGTGTACTGCCCCAGCCGGAAATACGCCCAGCCCAGTGAATCCAGATACGCGTAGTTTGTCGGCTCCAGCTGCACGGCCTTGCGAATCATTGCCAGCGCCTCATCCAGTTTCACTCCGCGATCTGCCAGCATGAATCCAAAATTGTTCAGCGTAAGAGCGTTGTCCGGATCGACCGCCAGCACCTGGCGGAAATCCGCCTCCGCCTCGTCGTACCGCTTCGCCCGGTCGGCCATCATCGCCCGGTCGAACAGCACCATCGTATGGTCTTCCTTCTTCGTGGCCTGCTTGTCGGCGCCATCGAGCGTATCCGAGGCCTCCTTCCATCGGCGCAGATCGGTATAAATCTGGGCCAGCTGGAAGTAAATCTCCATGTTCTTGGGGTCGCTCTGGAGCAGGCTCTTGGCCATGGCCACGCCTTCATCCACATGCCCCGTATCGGCCAGTTGCCGCGCCAGAGTCAGCTTCGCATCCACATTCTTCGGCAGCTTCTCGACTGCGGCGCGCGCAACAGCGGTGGCCTTCTCGTAGTCGTGGGCATCGCGCCATGTTTCCACTTCCTGGTCGTAAGCCTGGGATTCAAGGTCCCCGCCGAGAGCCTTCATCTTCTCGTACGTGGCAATCGCCTGATCCGGCCGGTTCTGCTCCCGGTATACCTCCGCCAGATGAACCAGAACCGTCGCGTAGTTCCCCTTCTCCTCGTCTGAATACTGTCCGCTCGGGTGCTCGGTCGCCGTCACCAGTTGCTCGTAAACCTTCTCGGCATCGTCCAGCCGTCCCAGGGCGTCGTTGATCATCCCCTCATGGAACTGGATGTCCAGCGAATCGGTTGCCAGCTCGTGAGCCTTTTTCACCGCTGCCAGAGCATCGTCGAATCGCCCGTTGTGCTCGTCGATCTCCGCAATCTGCAGCTCGGCTTCGGCATCGCTCGGATCTCCCGCGGCAATGTCCTTCCAGGCCTGCAGCGCCTGATCCGTCTGGTTGTCGGCCTGCAGGTCCGCTGCCAGCTTCCGCTCCACATCGAGGTCATCGGGCTCCAGATCGAGCGCCTTTTTGTACGCATCGATCGCCGACTTCGTGTCTTTCAGCTGATCGTAGGTCTTGCCCAGCTGAGCTTCCGTCCGCGACGTCTGATCGTCATCCGGCAGCGCCTTCAGCACGTCGATCGCGTGTTTGGTATCGCCCTCATCCGCATAAAACTGGCTCGCGATCAGCGCCGTCTCCTCAGAACCCGGATCGATCTTCCGCGCCGCAGCCAGTTGCTCTTCGGCCTGTGGCGACTGGTGATCCGCCGCATACAACCGCGCCAGCATCAGATGATCCTCTGGATTATTCGGCTCCAGCTGCACTATCTTCTGGAATTCCCCGATCGCCAGCTTCAGCATCTGTCCGGAAACTTCCTGCTGCTGGTTATCGCCCAGCGATCGCAGATACACGTCGGCCAGCAGCCGGTGCGCCTCCAGATCGTTCGGATCCTGCTTAATCCGATCCTGTGCGGCCACCACCGCTTCGCGAATCCGCCCCGTCCTGAAATAAAGCTCAGCCAGATGCCCATTAAGGTATTTCGACGCAGGATCGTCGTTCAGCGCCATCTTGTACTCTTCAATGGCGCGCGTCGCATACTCGCCCCGCCCGAACGTCGTCGCCATCTCCTCGTACTCATGCGCCATCATGAAGTGAAAGTAGGCGCCCGCTGTATCCGGAGTCGCCGAAGCGCTGGCCCCACCCGTCGCATCTTTCCGCGCCGGCGTTTTCGCGGCGGCCGCGGATGCTGGCTCGGCCGGCGCCTTTGGCGTCGCCTGCCCCGGACTCTGGCCCAGTGCCGAAACCGACAGTGTGAGCAGCGGTGAAACAACGAAAAATAGCAGGCTGCGGGAGAGTCTCTTCATGGAGTTGGAATATTCCTGGTTTCGGACTGCTCGCCAGGCGGACCGTTCACCCTGGCTGAACCCTGACCACGGCATGCCCCTGTCCGGCGAGGCGCCGCTCTTTCTAGGACGATTGTAACCCGCGTTCGGATGCAGATTTGCCCTTTTTCCTGCCCGCCCCGGCCCCCGTCCATGACTGCACATGATCCAACCCATCTTTCAGTAATCCGAACGCCGCGTCAGGTCCAGCACCGCAAAAAGGATCACCGCCGCCACTGCGTTGGCAACCGCTCGCATCAATTCGTGAAACCAGTGCCACGCAAATTGCTGCCCCAGCATGTCCCGCTGCAGCAGCCACAAAACCGCCGTCTGCGCCAGCGTAAAGCCGAAGGTCAGCAGAAGCCGCGTCCCGTGGTTCTCCGTGTCCACGCGCACACCCAGCGACGCCGCCATGTACCCGATCACAGCCTTCGAGATTCCGAAGATACCCAGCGCATGATGCGTCAGCGCATCCTGCGCAATGCCGATCAGCGCCCCCACCATCGTGGCGCTTACCGGCTCCCGCTGCGTGATCCCGTAGTAAATCGTCACTAAAAGCGGAAGGTCGATCAGGTCGAAATGGTTGAAGTGCAGCGATAACAGCGACTGCAAACCCAGCGCCAGCAGCGGCACGACAATATAGATAACCAGTGGAAACGACTTGGCTCCCACCTCATGCCGCGAAGACGCCATCAGGACCATACTCAGTCCCTTCCCTGCGGCGGCGAGGCCTGCGGCTGAGAAGTCTCAGGTTTCGGAGTCTGGCTCTGAGGCTGGGGTTGAAGTGTCTCACTCGCCGCTCCCTGCGTCCCGCTCGCCTTCGCTCCTGGATTCTCCTTCGCTCCGGCCTGTGTTGCCGGCGGCGCCGTCTTCGGCTTTGGCTTAGGACTGCTGGCCTGCTTCGTCGCCGTCCCACTTCCCGCTGACGTCCCGGCGCTCGTCGGCGTGCTCACCGCCGGCTTGCCCGCCGCTGCGGCACCATTGGCAGCAGGATTAGCAGCCCCGCTCACCGCCGAACTCTGCGCGTTCGTGATCTTCTGCCCCGGAACCAACTCCGCCGCCGGTGGTGTATCCGACGGCGTATACCGGTCCGGATGCAGCGCCTGCGGCGGCTTCACCGGTCGCGCCGCACCCTCGTCCGCGCTGTCGTCCTCCGGAGCCTCCTGCTGGTCCGGTGGCGCGTTTGGATCCACCCGCGATGGCAGCCGCTCCGCCAGCACATCCGATGCCCTCTGTTCAGCCTGATCCGCCTCGCTCAGATCCTGCTGCGCCTGCGTCGGCATCTCCTCGCTGGTGCTGGTGATCACCAGCACCTCCTCCAGCTTTGACAGGTTCGCGGCTGGCTTCACCAGCACGTTCACCAGCGTTCCCTCGGGATCGGGCTTCACCCGTTCAACATTTCCCACCGCCAGCCCCCGCGGATAGATCGCATCCCCTCCGCTGGTCAGCACCGCCTCACCCGCCTGGATGCGCTCGTCCGGCGACACATTCACGATCTCCGGCTGGCCCCAGCTGTTCCCCCGCAAAACCCCGCGGATTCGTGTCTTCTCCAGGATCACCCCCGCCCCGCTGGTCGGGTCGGATATTTCCAGCACCTGGCTCGTATGGCGAAAAACGTCCCGCGTCTTGCCCACGATGCCATCGGGCGTAATCACCGGCATGTCCGGCTTGATGCCCTCATGCGAACCCTTGTCGATCAGCAGCACCTGCGACTGCTCGGTTCCCGAGGTCCCGATCACCTGCGCGGCGACCGTCTTATAAACGTATTTCTCCTGAAATCCCAGCAGAACCTGCAGCCGCTTCCCCTGCCGCGCGTCCTCGGCAATCGAGTCCTCTTCCAGACGCAGCCGGTCCAGCTCCGATTTCAGGCTCTTGTTTTCCTGCCGCACGTGGACCAGATCCACGTAGTTCGCCCACAGACCCCGGATTCCATGTCCGCTCGCATGCAACAGGCGTTCCGGCGGCGTCACCAGCCCCACTACCCAGGAACGAATCAGGCGCACCCCATGCCCGTCCGCCGCATTCGGCTCCGGACGGCGCACCTGCACCGCCAAACCGATCACCTGCACCAGGAGGACGGCAATCAGCACCAGGGCGTTGCGGTAGCGGCTGAAAAACGATTCCATGACTCAGGGCCTGTCAGCACAAATGAGGCCGGCAGCGTCCCGTGCGCCGCCGAACATGCTATGCCAATTCATCCGTCGATCTTGATTTTCCGCAGCAGACGGAAATCGCTCAGCATTTTTCCAGTGCCCAGCACCACGCTCGCCAGCGGATCGTCTGCGATCGATACCGGCAGCCCGGTCTCCTCGCGAATCCGCTTGTCGAGGTTCTTGATCAGCGCTCCGCCTCCGGTCAGCACAATACCGCGGTCGCTGATGTCCGCGCTCAGCTCCGGCGGCGTCCGCTCCAGGGCCACCCGGATCGCATTCAGAATCGTTGCGATGCATTCACCCAGCGCCTCGCGGATTTCCCCATCGTCCACCGTGATCGTCTTCGGCACGCCCTCAATCAGGTTGCGTCCCTTGATTTCCATCGTCAGCGGCTTGTCCAGCGGAAACGCCGAGCCCAGATCGATCTTGATCTGTTCCGCCGTCCGTTCCCCGATCAGCAGGTTATATTTCCGCTTCAGGTAATTCATGATGGCTTCGTCCATCTGGTTCCCAGCCATCCGCACCGACCGTGAATAGACGATGCCCGACAGCGAAATCACCGCGATATCCGTGGTCCCGCCGCCAATATCCACCACCATGTTGCCGCTCGGCTCGGTGATCGGCAGACCCGCGCCAATCGCCGCCACCATGGCCTGCTCCACCAGAAATACCTCGCTGGCCTTCGCGCGATACGCCGAGTCCTCGACCGCGCGCTTCTCCACCTGCGTAATCTCCGAAGGCACCCCGATCACAATCCGCGGATGCACCAGCATCTTCCGGTTGTGCGCCTTCTGGATGAAGTAGTTCAGCATCTTCTCGGTGACCTTGAAATCGGCGATCACCCCATCCTTCATCGGCTTGATAGCCACGATGTTGCCCGGAGTCCGTCCCAGCATCTCCTTGGCTTCTTTGCCGACCGCCTCAACCTCGCCGGTGTTCTTGTTGATCGCTACGATCGATGGCTCATTGACCACGATGCCCTTGTTCGCCGCGAAGACGAGCGTGTTCGCCGTGCCAAGGTCTATCGCCAGGTCGTTGGAGAAGACACTGAAGAGCGACCGGAGACTGTGCGATCGCGAACGAGGCTGGAATCCATTCGATGACATCGAGAGAGGTGGTTTTTCCTGAGAGAACTCGTACTAATTGTACGGCTTTGCGATCCTGTCGGCACTTTCGCAGTCTGGAAATCTATCGTCAATGGCACCTTAGTGCTTACCCCTCCACCTCCGTCGTATGCTGATTCTGGTTCCTCAGGAGATTGCTGCGCAATGGCCCCCAAAACTTATCTGAACCTGATCGCTGGCCGGTGGGTCCCTTCCCGCACCGGAAAAACCTTCCTCAACCTCAATCCCGCCCGACAGGACGACGTCGTCGGCGAGTTCCAGGCCTCCGGCGCCGAAGACATCGACGCCGCCGTCAACGCCGCAGCCGAAGCCTGGAAAACCTGGCGCCTCACCCCCGCCCCCAAACGCGCCGAAATCCTCTACCGCACCGGCGAAATCCTCCTCGAGCGCAAAGAACAGTACGCCCAGGAGATGACCCGCGAGATGGGCAAGGTCCTCGCCGAAACCCGAGGCGATGTCCAGGAGGCCATCGACACCGCCTTCTACATGGCAGGCGAAGGCCGCCGCCTCTTCGGCCAGACCACCCCCTCCGAGCTCCAGAACAAGTTCGCCATGTCCGTCCGCATGCCCGTTGGCGTCTGCGGCATGATCGCCCCCTGGAACTTCCCCATGGCCATCCCCTCCTGGAAGCTCTTCCCCGCCCTCGTCTGCGGCAACACATGCGTCATCAAGCCGGCTGAAGACACGCCGCTCTCAACCATCAACATCGTCCAGGCCCTCATCGATGCCGGCCTGCCCCCGGGAGTCGTCAACATCGTCACCGGCTTTGGTCCTGAAGCCGGAGCCCCCCTCGTCGAGCACCCCCTCGTCCGCGCCGTCTCCTTCACCGGCTCCTCTGAAGTCGGCCGCATCGTCGGCCAAACCGCCGCCGGCCACTTCAAGCCCTGCTCCCTCGAGATGGGCGGCAAAAACGCCATGATCGTCCTCGAAGACGCCAACCTCGATCTCGCCCTCGACGGCGCTCTCTGGGGAGCCTTCGGCACCACCGGCCAGCGCTGCACCGCCACCAGCCGCATCATCGTTCACCGCGACGTTCTGAAGGAGTTCACCAACGGCCTGGTCGACCGCGCCGAAGACCTCACCGTCGGCGACGGCCTCGACGAAACCGTCCAGATGGGCCCCCAGATCAATCGCCAGCAGATCGAAACCTCCACCCGCTACTGCGAAATCGCAAAGAAGGAAGGCGCAAAGCTACTCACCGGCGGCAAGCCTCTCACCAAAGGCGCCTTCGCGAAAGGCCACTTCTTCGCCCCGACCGTCTTCGCCAAAGTAAAGCCCGCGATGCGCATCGCCCAGGAGGAAGTCTTCGGCCCGGTTGTCAGCATCCTCGAATGCGCCAGCTTCGATGAAGCCATCGCCATCGCCAACAACATCCAGTACGGGCTCTCGACCGCCATCTATACGCGCGACGTCAACCGCGCCTTCCGCGCCATCCGCGACCTCGAAGCCGGCATCACCTACGTCAACGCGCCGACGATTGGAGCCGAAGTCCATCTCCCCTTCGGCGGAGTCAAGAAGACCGGCAACGGCCATCGCGAAGGAGGCACCGGAGCCCTCGACTTCTACACCACCTGGAAGTCGGTCTACATCGACTACTCCGACAAACTACAACGCGCCCAGATTGACACGGGAGAGTAACCAGCCATGCTCGGATGGATACGAAAGAAGCTGTCAGGACCAACAGAGCGGCAGGCGGACCATCCCAGTGTTGTCATCCTTCTCCGCCAGCCTGTCCGCCTGACTCCTGCGCAATCCCTTGAGAAAGGCAACAAGGCGTGGGGCGCCAATATGCCGGTCGACCTGGTGAGCACCCTCAATGATGAGAGCTCAGTTGTTCTACGCAGCGGCAAGTTCATCTTTGCCGTTCACCAGGCCAGCCAACGTTATGAGTCAGGCAGGCGTGAGGCAAGCGAATCGTCGCAGCGTCCATGGGACGAGCACACGGCGTGGATGTCCGTCGACTTCCCTGCAGCCAGCAGTTCGCATCTGCGGCAGATCAACAGCCTGGGCTCCTGTTACAAGCGGCTCCTCACTTATGCATTCCTCTGCTGGTCGCCCAACAGCTTGGCAGTTTACTTTCCGATGGAAGGCCCGACGGTCCCGAATCTCGGGGATCTGGCCGAAAGCATCAAGTGGGCGAGGCGCAACGGCATCAACCTCGATTTTCTGAAGGACGCATGATCCGGCCAATCTGGACGCCAGGGGCGATGAGAATCTGGATTTATGCCGCAGCGCCTCAAGCAAATACCCAAATTCGCCACCGAAGCCGGAGAGCGCGCCTTCTGGGAGAAGCACGACAGCACGGACCACATCGACTGGAACCGCGCGTGCAACGTGTCGTTTCCCAACCTGCGTCGCACGCCGCAAAGCATCCCCACAGATTCTTCGCATAAAGGTGCTGCGAAGCAGCACGACGGTAAAAGCCACGGGCTTTAGCCCGTGGAAACGAGTGGCAACAGCAACGGGCTTTAGCCCCGGAGCTTTCCGCAGCCTTGCTGTGTCGCAATTATTTCCCCCCACCCTCCCCGTATTGACACGACGAACCGCCGATGCTTTAGCATGATCCTTGGTTCTTGAAGAAGCGCACTGTGCCCATCAGCCCCCGAATCGGAATTACTAACGACTCCGGGCCAACAGAAGTCCGATTAATCAGCCCCACATGATCACAGTCAAAGACCTCACAAAAAGGTACGCCCGCACCACCGCCGTCGACCACATCTCCTTCTCCGTCGCCAAAGGCCAGATCGTCGGGTTCCTCGGCCCCAACGGCGCCGGAAAAACCACCACCATGCGCATGCTGACCTGCTTCTTCCCGCCCACCGCGGGAACAGCCACAGTCGCCGGCTTCGATGTCTTCGAGCAATCCCTCGAAGTCCGCAAACGCATCGGCTACCTGCCCGAAGCCCCGCCCCTCTACCTCGAGATGGAGACCATCGAGTACCTCCGCTTCGTCGGCCGCCTCAAAGGCCTCTCCGGCCCGGACCTCGAAAAGCGCGTCACCTACGTCCTCGACCGCTGCGCCGTCGCCGACGTCAAAAACAAGCTCCTCGGCAAGCTCTCGAAAGGCTATCGCCAGCGCGTCGGCCTCGCCCAGGCCATCATCCACAACCCCGACGTCCTCATCCTCGACGAGCCCACCGCCGGCCTCGATCCCAAACAGATCAATGAGACCCGCGACCTCATCAAGAGCCTCGCCGGCGACCACACCATCATCCTCAGCACTCACATCCTTCCTGAAGTCGAACAGACCTGCGAGCAGGTCCTCATCATCAATAAGGGCAAGCTCGTCGCCACAGACTCGGTGCACAACCTCCAGGCCCGCGCCCGCGGCGCCGAATCCGTGCTCCTCGAAGTAGCCGCCCGCGCCGGCACATTCGCGACCGCCCCGGTCCTGGCGCGCCTCGAAAAAATCAACGGCGTCAGCCGCGTCTCGCTCAAAGAAGAATTCCAGGACTCCGCGGTCTTCGAAGTCGAAGCCAGCAAAGGCCAGATCGTGCGCGGCGATCTCGCCCGCGCCATCGTTGAATCCGGCTGGGACCTCAACGAACTCCGCCCCTCCGCCATGAGTCTCGAAGAGATCTTCCTGCAACTCACTGGCGGCGAACCCGCAGCCTCAGCTGCCTCCGCCGAACCGCCCCCACCCGCCCAAGCCCCATCTCCGGAGGCCCACGCATGAGAAGCGCCTGGATCATCTGCCGCCGCGAACTCGACAGCTACTTCTCCTCGCCCATCGCGTGGCTGCTGCTCACCCTCTACAGCATCATCTTCGGTTTCTTCTTCTGGAATTACCTCGGCGACTTCGTCATCGAAGGCATCGAGATGCAGATGTCCGGCCAGATGCAGCCCATGAACGTCAACGAGCAGATCATCCGTCCCCTGCTCGCCAACACCAGCTTCCTCGGCCTCTTCTTCATCCCCCTCATCACCATGCGCCTCTTCGCAGAAGAAAAGCGTAACGGCACCATTGAGCTGCTTGCCACATCGCCCGTTCGCGACATCGAGATCATCCTCGGCAAGTGGTTTGCCGCCATCCTCCTCTACTGCCTAATCCTCGCCTTTGGCGGCATCAATTTCGCCTTTGTCTTCCGCTACGGCCATCCTGACTGGAAGCCCATGCTTATCGCCTATCTCGGCATCGTGCTTCAGGCAGCGGCGCTGCTTGCCGTCGGCATCTTCATCTCGACCCTGACCAAAAACCAGATCATCGCAGGCGCCTCAACCTTTGCCGCCTGCCTGCTGCTCTGGGTTTTCTCCTGGGTTAGCGGTTACGACTCCTCCTCCTGGGCGCAAGTACTCTCCTACCTCTCTGTGCCCGTTCACTACGAATCCTTCGGCCGCGGCGTGCTCTCCTCCAAAGACGCGATCTACTATCTCAGCGTCATCTTCCTTGGACTCTTCTTCACCGCCCGCTCGATGGAATCCCTTCGCTGGAGGTCTTAGCTCGGAATGGCAGCAAGTCAATGGCTTAAAGCGAGACAAACAAAGTACGCAGCCTATGCGACGACTTATGTTCTCGTCATCCTCGCTATCGTGGCCGTCGCCAATTTTCTCGCTAATCGCTACGAGAAGTCGTACGACGCGACCGCCAACAAGCGCTACAGCCTCTCCGATGAGACGAAGAAAATCGTCGACGGCCTCAAGCAGCCGGCCACCATCACTTACTTCGATCAGAGCCGGCACTTCAACACAGGCAAAGACCTCCTCGACGAGTACGCGAACTTATCGCCGAAGGTAAAGATCAAGTATGTCGATCCCGACAAGGATCCTGAACTGGCCCGCGCCGCCGGCATCCGCAGCTACGGCACCGCAACCGTTCAGGTCGGCGACCACACCGAGACCGCCGCGGATATGACCGAAGAAGGCATCACCGGGGCCTTCATCCGCGACATCAAAGGCAACACCCGCACCGTCTGCTTCCTCGCCGGCAGCGGCGAACACCCAATCGACGACTCCAGCCGCGACGGCGAATCACACCTCAAGGACCTCCTCGCCAAAGACAGCTACCAGACCCAGTCCATTGACCTGGTTCAGAAGGCCGAAGTCCCCGCCGATTGCACCGCCATCGTCATTGCCGGCCCCACCCACAACTACGAGCAGCCCGAAGTCGACGCCATCAAAACCTATGTCGAGAACGGCGGCCGCGCCCTCTTCATGCTCGATCCCCCTCTCAGCATGGGCCCCTCCGCCATCGCCGAAAACGACGCTCTTACCTCGCTCCTCTCAACCTGGGGTGTTACTGTCGACAAAGACCTTATCCTCGACCTTAATCCTATCGGTCAGATCTACGGTTTCGGAGGCCAGGTCGCCCTCGTTAGTAGTTACGGCACGCAGCCTATCGTCGCGGACATGAAGAGCTCACTCACCGGCTTCCCGCTCGCCCGCTCACTTACCTTTAAAAGCACAGACAAAACCACCATCGATAAGCTCTTCGACTCCTCCGGCACCAGCTTCGCCACCATGAACCTAAGCTCGCCGAAGATCAGCACCAAAGACCCGTCCAACAAACGCGGACCTCTTACCCTCGCCGTCGCAGGGAGTTATAACACCGGCAAGCCTAACTCCCTGGGACGCTTCGTCGTAGTCGGCAGTTCCGCCTGGGCTTCGAACGCCTTCATCGGCTTCAACGGCAACGGCGACCTGGCCGCCAACGCCATCAACTGGCTCTGCTCCGACGAAGACCTCATCTCCATCAAGCCCAAAGCACCCGAGAATCGCCCCATCACCATGACCCGCGGCCAGCTCAACGTCGTGCGCATCGTCAGCCAGTTTGTGCTTCCGCTCATCGTCATCGTCGCCGGCATCATGGTCTGGTGGAAGCGGAGATAGCTCACCCGAACTCATCAGCGGTAATCGATCAGAAACTTGCTCTATGAAATTTCGCGGTCTCCTCATCGCAGCGGTCGTCCTCCTCATCCTCGCCTGTGTCCTTTACTGGTCCGATCACCGCAAGGCCCCGGACACCGCCACTCCCTCCGCCGACGCCAGTCCCGACATCCTCAAAATCGATCCCGCCACCGTCGCTTCTCTCACCGTCAAAGCGAAAGGCGCGCAGCCTGTCACGCTGCTCCGCTCCCGCGCCGACCAGTGGCGGATCACCACCCCCGGCACTTATCCCGCTGACAGCACCACCGTCTCCGGCATGCTTTCGAACCTCTCGCCTCTTGCCTCCCAGCGCGTCGTCGAAGATCGATCCTCGAACCTCGCCCGCTTTGGCCTCACCGACCCTTCCCTCGAACTCGACATCACCGCCAAAAGCAACAAAACCACCCGCCTTCTCCTCGGCGACGACACGCCCACCGGTGACGCTGTCTACGCCGCCGTGGCCGGCGATCCGCGCGTCTTCAGCGCAGCTTCCTACATCAAGACCAGCCTCAACAAGACTCTCAGCGACCTCCGCGATAAGCGCCTGCTTCCCATCGAAGCCGCTTCCGTCAGCAGCATCGATCTCCTCCGCAAAGGCCAGGACATCGGCTTCGCCCGCGTACAGAACGGCTGGCAAATAGAAAGGCCCAAGCCGTACCGCACAGACAGCTTCCAGGTCGACGACCTCCTCCAGCAGCTCACCAGCGCCAAGTGGGATCCCTCCACGCCCGCCCCCGAAGCGGCGACGAATTTCGCCCACGCCACCCCGCTCGCCACCATCAAGCTCACCGGTAGCGCCGGCAACGATACCCTCGACGTCCGCAAAGACAAGAGCGATGACTACGCGAAATCCAGCGCCGTCGCCGGGGTCTTCAAGATCGACTCCACCACTGCCACCGCTCTAAGCCAGGCGCTCGACCACTCGCTCGACGATTTCCGCAGGAAGCAGCTCTTCGACTTCGGCTACACCGATCCGGACAAAATCGAATACCACTCCGGCGCCACGTCGCTGGTTCTCACCCACACCGGCAACGACTGGTGGTCGAATGGCAAAAAGATGGACTCCGACAGCGTCTCCATGCTCGTCTCCACTCTCCGCGACCTGGCCGCCACAAAGTTCGTCGATTCCGGATTCACCGCGCCCACGATCGACATCACCGTCACCTCGAACGGCGGCAAGAAAGTCGAAAAGGTGCAGCTCCAGCAGACAGGCGATTCAGCCCTGGCAAGGCGTGAGGACGACCCCACGCTCTACTCCCTCGACGCAGCAACCATCAACAGCCTCACTAACTCCATCGCCGCCATCAAACCCGCCGCGCCGTCGAAGAAGTAGCCATCACATTCGAGTTATTCTGGTGAGAGATAGGAAGTTGCTCCGAGAGGGTTGGTTCGATGACGAGAGCAGATTTCCAGGCATTGGCAGAGGAACGGATCAACGACGCGGGGGCATTGTTGAATTCACGCCGCTTTTCAGGTGCATACTACAGTTCAGGGTTGGCGGTGGAATGTGCCCTCAAGGCTTGTGTCGCGAAGAACACACGGCAGTTCGATTTTCCACAAAAACGGCAGCCGCTACGATTCAGGCATCTCGGAAGACGAGGCAAAGCAAATGTATCTTCGCGTTACAGACGCAACGGAGGGAGTACTCCCATGGCTACGTACCCTCTGGTAGAGCGAATCAATCTCGACCTGCCGGCTCTGGTTGCGCTTTCCCTCCAGAAGCACGGAGTTCCCGTTTCCGATCGGTTCCTGATCCGCTACGACGCCAGCCAATGGCAGGTCGTGATCATCAGTCCTGCAGTTGACGAGGCAGGGCGCGACGTGTACCTTCACGCCTTCGAGGCCCTCGATCGGGAAGCATTTTCGACAAGGCAGTTTTTGAGCTCTCATCTTCTGCTGCTGGGAGAGAAACAGTCCAGAGAGCCGCTCGATCGGATCCGAAAAGGCGTCACCCGTCTGTCGTCCCTGGGGCCCTACGAAGAAGTCGATGTCTATGTCGTGCCCGAAGCGGACAAAATCGAGAAGCGAGGGTTCCTTCATTTCGTTCCTTCGGGGAATGACGGTTTCCTCGTGGGCTTCGCAGGGCTTGACAGAGACGGCGCAATGAAAACACTTCCAGTTTCGGTTCGCGACCTGGATACGTTCCTTGCTGGATTCTCCGTTTACGAGGGTGACAAGCAGAAGGTTATCGATTCCTTGCGACAGAATCATAGCGAGTCGATTTTTGCTGAAGTCAGCTTGCGCACCCTCTATGAAAAGGGCCTCGTCTAACGGATGACCAACCCTCGCGCCGCCCTCCTTGACCTGCTCGCCCGCACCTCGTTCCGCCTCGGCAACTTCACGCTGTCCTCCGGCGCCAAGAGCGACTACTACATCGACTGCCGCACCACCACCCTCCACGCCGAGGGCGGACGCCTCACCGGCCTCGCCATCCTCGACCTGCTCCGCGAACACAGCCTCCAACCCAAAGCCGTCGGCGGACTCACGCTGGGCGCCGACCCCGTAGTCTCCGCCGTCTCCATCGCCAGCGCCTGCCGCGCCCAGCAGCCCCCTGAAAACCCGCTGATCCACGGCTTCCTCGTCCGCAAAGCCGAAAAGGCCCACGGCACCGGCCGCCGCATCGAAGGCTTCTGCGAAAAGGACGCCCCGGTCCTCATCGTCGACGACGTCTGCACCACCGGAGCCTCCACCATCACCGCCATCGAAGCCGCCCGCGAAGCCGGCATGCGCGTCATCGCCGCCATCTGCCTCGTAGAACGCGAAGAAGGCGGCGGGCGCGCCGCCCTCGAAGCCGCCTGCCAAGCCGGAGGTCAGAGCGCGCCCTTCCTGGCGCTCTACACCGCTAACGATGTGAAGGCCGCCCACATTCGCCAGCTCGGCTAGACCATCACGCCCGGAACCCTGCGCTACCGGGGCGCAGATCCTGCGATAAGATTGAAGCGCTTCGCCTGGCAAATTCCGGGAGCTGCCATGATTTGCCGAACCCTTCACTCGATAACGCTCGCCGCCGCAGTTCTCTCAACAACCATCCCGGCCCTCTGCGCAGTGGCGCAAAGCAGGGACAGTGAAGCGCAGCCGCCTGCCCGCATCGGCGTGATGACGCGCCATGGCCTGGCCGGAGTCGTAACCTCGATCACCGGGTCGCAGCTCGCCATGCAAATCCCGGAGAACGTTCCCATCACCGTTCAGATCGTCCCGTCGACGCATATCAGCGACCTCGGCCAGGACGCGACCCTCGGCGCCATCCACGTCGGCAGCGCAATTTTCGCCAGCGGCGACCTGAACGAGGACACCCGAATCATTCGGGCTCAGGTCATCACAATCCAGCCCGGGGCGGCCGCACAGATGCTCGAGAATCGCCGCGCCAATTTCGGCAGAACCTGGACTGCTGGGTTGATCACCGCTGTTCAGGGCGAGTCCATCACCGTGAAGCGCATGGACGGGCAAAGCCAAACCTTCACCGTCGGTCAGGACACGGTCTGGCGGTTCCACGATCAACCCGCGACCTCTTCTATGGCTCGCGTCGGGGAACGCATCACCGTCCAGCTTCGCCCCGACGCTTCGCTCGCAATACAAGTTAGTATTGCCGGCATGGCGCAACAACACTGAATCCGCGCAGCAAAAAAGCAAAGGCGCGCAGCCAACGCTACGCGCCTTGCTCTTTTACTCCAGGCTCCCAGCTCCGAGCCGTTTGCCTTACCGTCCCGAAGGCGACCCGCTCATCCCGTTCGAACCCTGTGCAGCTGGAGTACCGCTATCCGCCGTATTGCTCAGCAGCTGGATCTCCACGTGCCGGTTCTTCGCGCGCCCAGCAGCAGTCTTATTGGAGTCGACCTCAACGTCCTTGCCCAATCCCACAAGATAAAACTTGTGCGCCGGAACGTTGTACTTCGTCGCCAGATACTGCACTACCGCCATCGCCCGGCGATCGCTCAGGTCGTAGTTATATTGCTTCGACCCCACTGAGTCCGTCCCGCCCGTCACTTCCAGGATGTAGCTCTTCGCGCTCGCCAGCTGGCTGCCGAACTGATCCAGCTGATCCTTATCCGCCTTCGTCAGTACCGATTTATTGAAGCCGAACGTTACAGAAACATCGCCCACCTGCTTGTAGTTGTCGAGGTTCGCAATCACTCCCGACAGCGTGTCCGCCCGATTCACGGCTTCCTGCGCGTTCTGCTGCGCGGTTGTCGCGGCCTGGCTGGCGCTCTGCGCGTTTTGCTGCGCCGTGTTCGCCGCGGTCTGCGCCTGCTGGATGCCCGCCTGTGCGCGCGAATCCACGTCGTGGATGCTGCGATTGTTCGCCGCCGTGGCATCATCCAGTTCGTTAGTCTTCTGGACCACCGGCTGAGTCTGGCTGCGAACGTAGTTCTTGGTTGAGCAGCCGGTTGCAAAAACCAAAGACAGCGCCGCCATCGTGGAGGCGGCAGCGAATCCTGCTCGTAAAGTGCGCGTCATGGGTGACACTCCGTTTCTCGTTTTTCTTTTTCAATCCCTGAGAGAGCCCCGCCAGCCTCGCGGATGCCTCATCCCACTGAGGAAAACTGAGCACGCGCAGGCCCAAATATCTGTATTTGCGTAAATAGCTGTTACTGAAGTACTTATCGCTGCCATTGATTGTCTGAATGCACTCCGGATCCCCCTCGCCTCACGTACTTTTTACGCGGTAACAGCTCGTCGCTCGCAAACGCCGTCCCCTCCGCCCTCACACCTCCACCCTTTACACTGATACAGCGGCCGCAATGGATCTACACGCCAAGATTCGCACCTTACCCACCAGGCCCGGCGTCTACCTCTACAAAAACGCCGACGGTGAGGTCATCTACGTCGGCAAGGCCAAGAACCTCCGCGCCCGTGTCCGCTCCTACCTCCTCGAAGCCTCCCAGGCCAACGCCAAAACCGGCTCCCTGATGCAGGCCGCCGTCGACGTCGACTACATCCTCGTCGACAATGAGCACGAAGCCCTCGCCCTTGAAAACAACCTCATCAAGCAGCGCAAGCCGCGCTTCAACATCCTCCTCCGCGACGACAAAACTTACCCCTACGTCAAGCTCACCCTCGGCGACCGCTGGCCCAAAGTCTTCGTCACCCGCCGTCTCCGCCGCGATGGCAGCGCCTATTACGGACCCTATTTTCCCGGCAACCTCGCCTATCGTGTCGTGGACCTCATCCATCGCAGCTTCCTTCTGCCCAGCTGCAAGCTCGACCTCTCCCGCTACCACGCCCGCCCCTGCCTGCAGTACTACATCGGCCGTTGCCTCGGTCCCTGCGTTGAGAACCTCACCACCCGCGAAGCCTATTCTGAAGCCGTCCGCGACGCGCAGCTCTTCCTCGAAGGCCGCACCGCCGACCTCAACAAATCCCTCCACGAACGCATGGCCGCCGCCGCCAGCGCCGAGCAGTTCGAGCTAGCCGCCAAGTATCGAGACCTCCTCGTCACCGTCGACCAGCTCCAGGAAAAGCAGCGCATCGCCTCTGCCGAAGACGACGATGCCGACGTCTTCGGCTACCACTGCGAAAACGGCATGATCGCCGTCAATCTCTTCCACATGCGCGGCGGCAAAATCGTCGACCGCCGCGAGTTCTTCTGGGAAGACCTCCCGGATTTCGTCGCCGACCCCCCGGAAGGCACCGAGCCAAATGAGGCCACTTGTCATCCTGAGCGAAGCGCGCAGCGCGCAGTCGAAGGACCTGCATTTCACTCCGGGGTCCCCAGCGCGCCCCCTGTTGGCGCGATGGGGTGGAACGCCGGGGAAATATCCGCCCTGGAAGAAGGGGCCTTAGCCCCGGCCCAGCCACCCTTCGACCCAGGCGCCTTCTTCTCCGCCCTCCTCAAACAGCTCTACATCGACCAGCCCTACGTCCCCACCAGCATCTATCTCCCCGTCGACTTCGCCGACCGCCCCCAACTCGCCGGCCTCCTCGCCGAACACACCAAACATCGCGTCGAAATCGCCGTCCCCCAGCGCGGAGACAAGCGTTCCCTCGTCGACCTCGTCGCCCAGAACGCCAAGCAGAGCTACGACCAGCGCTTCCGCGTCCTCCAGCCCAGCCGCAAAGCCATCCAGGCTGCCCTGCAGGACACGTTCATGCTCGAGCACCCCCCCCGCACCATCGAGTGCTTCGACATCTCCCACATCCAGGGCGCCGAAACCGTCGCCTCCATGGTCGTCTGGGAAGACGGCGAGATGAAAAAGTCCGCCTACCGCAAGTTTCGGATCAAAACCGTCGAAGGCGTCGACGACTTCGCCTCCATGCGCGAAGTCATCACCCGCCGCTACAGCCGCGTCATCGCAGAAAAACAGCAGCCTCCCAGCCTCATCCTCATCGACGGCGGACTCGGCCAGCTCCACGCCGCCGCCGCCGCCCTCGAATCCCTCGGCATCACCACCCAGCCCCTAGCCTCCATCGCCAAGCGCGAAGAGATCATCTACCTCTACGGCCAGGAGGACGACCCCGTCGTCCTCGACCGCCGCTCCCCCGTCCTGCACCTCATCCAGCGCATTCGCGACGAATCCCACCGCTTCGCCGTCACCTACCACCGCAAGCGCCGCGCAATGCGCGACCGCGACTCCGAACTCCTCGGCATCCCCGGCGTAGGCGCGCGTACCCGCCAGCGCCTCCTCGAACACTTCGGCAGCCTCCGCAGCGTCTCCACCGCCAGCCTCGAAAGCCTCTCCGCCGTGGTCCCCCCAAAAACCGCCGGGCAGATCCATACCCACTTCCACCCAGCCGAAACCCCCACAAATCCCCTCCCAAGCCTGCCCTGATCGACGCGAGTCGAATAGACCTGCATTTCTTCGCCAATCTCCGCACGAGGGTGGCCCATGCAGGCCCTCTTTTTCCTTGAGTGGGGCCCGCGCCACCACAACCTATCCATAAAAACAGAAGTGTCATCCTGAGCGAAGCATCCGAATTCGTTGCGCTCAGGCGTCGGGGGCCCCGGCGAGCCGCTTTTGCTCGCTGGGGTGGCGCCTGGGCGCAACAATCATTTCAGGCGCGAGTTTTCCACCCAACTCCCAAATCCCCAAAAACTGTCAACCCCCGAAGCACTTACCCAAAGTAATGCTCCAACATTCCACTCGACTTCCCCGCCAACTTACTCAAAGAAAGTTGGCAGTTTTATCCCCCCAGCCTGATATTCTGAACTTATAGAGTAGAAAAAGAAGAAGCCTCGCCTCCCGCGAGGCTTTTCTGTTTCGGAGAGGAGAGAGCCCATGCCGCGCACCCACCCCAACCCGGTAATCCCCCGGACCACCTGCCAAAACGCCCCCGCAAGAGGCTCGGGCTCAACAACTTGCCGTAGTCTAAAAGTGCCCTCCCAGAACCCCTTCGGATCGAGCCACTTGCCACACTCCCACCCCCCAGGGGTGTACCCCCCCAGCGCCGAATCGACCCAGCCGTCTCCCCATCGCACCATCGGCCAACCCACAAAAAAAGCCCGAAGAGAACCACCCGGCCTCCCTTTTCACCGTTCCCAGTCCACTGTTCCCTGGCCCCAGTTCCCTGTTCCCTGCTGTTCCGCCGGCCTGTACGCTGAACAACGATTTCTGTACCCTGGATGAGTGAGCACTCATTCCCAGCATGGCTTCGCCACTCGCGCCATCCACGACGGTCAGGAACCCGATCCCCGCACCGGCGCCGTCAACGTCCCCATCTACCTCTCCTCCACCTACCAGCTCGAGGGCATCGAGAAACATCGCGGCTGGGAATACTCGCGAGTCTCAAACCCCACTCGCGACGCGGTCGAAACCTCGCTCGCCTCCCTCGAAGGCGGCGCATCGGGACACGCCTTTGCGAGCGGCATGGCCGCCATCGCCGCCCTCGTCACCATGCTCAAAGTTGGCGACCACGTCATCTGCGGCGACAACGTTTACGGCGGCACCACCCGCCTGTTCACTCAGGTGATTCCGCACCACGGCATCGAGTTCAGCTTCGTAGACACCTCGGATCCCGAGAACGTAAGCCGCGCCATCCGGCCTGCTACAAAACTGGTGCACATCGAAACCCCGACCAACCCACTCATGACCCTGACCGACATCCGCGCCGTAGCCAATGTCTGCCACGAGCATGGCATTCCCATGAGCGTCGACAACACCTTCATGTCGCCGTACTTCCAGCGTCCCCTCGAGCTGGGCGCCGACATTGTCATGCACTCCACCACCAAGTTCCTCAACGGCCACTCCGACGGCCTCGGTGGAGTCCTGGTCGCCAACAAACCCGAGCACGCCGAGGCCTTCCGCTTCGTCCAGAAATGCACTGGCGGAATCCTCTCGCCGTTTGAGAGTTGGCTCATCCTGCGCGGCGTCAAAACCCTCGCCGTCCGCATGAAACAGCACGATGAAAACGGCCGCAAGGTCGCGGCGTTTCTGGCGCAGCACCCAAAGGTCAGCCACGTCTTGTATCCCGGCCTTGAAAGCCACCCGCAGCACGAGTTGGCCAAACGACAGATGTCCGGCTTCGGCTCCATGATCGCCTTTGAAGTCGGCTCCCGCGCCAACGCCGACAAGCTTCTGCAGAGCGTGCGCGTCATCACCAACGGCGAATCCCTCGGAGGCGTCGAATCGCTCATCTCGCACTCCGCCACCACAACGCACGCCGCGCTTCCGCAGGAAGTGCGCGACCGCATCGGCATCACCGAAGGCCTGGTCCGCATCTCGGTCGGCATCGAGGACATCGCCGACATCCTCGGCGACCTCGATCAGGCGCTGGCCGCGATATGAAACCCCTCGCTCTCGCGCTGCTCCTGGCCGCGGCCCTGAGCAGCTTCGCTCAAACTGAGCCCAAGGGACCGTCGACTTATCGCTATTTTCGAGTCGGCGCTCCCACCAACATCAAGACGCATCCCCGCGCTGGGTACGCGCTAATGGGTGGAGGCACGGATCTCGACGAAGCCTTCCGCTGGCTCTGCGACCGCGCCAACGGCGGCGACTTCCTGGTCCTCCGCGCCGCCGGAACCGACGCCTACAACCCCTATATCCGGGGCCTGTGCCACCTCAATTCCGTCGCCACGCTGGTCATTCCCGATCGCGCCACCGCCAGCGACCCATTTGTAACCAAAACGATTACAAATGCATCGGCCATTTTCATCTCCGGCGGCGATCAGGCCCGCTACGTCAATTTCTGGGCCGGAACTCCCGTCGAAACCGCGCTGCGCGACGCAGTCAAGCGGGGCATTCCAGTTGGAGGCACCAGCGCCGGACTCGCTGTCCTCGGCCAGTACATATACTCCGCGCAAAACGATCCGCCCGACGGCCCCGATCTCACTTCGGACGCGGCCCTCGCCGACCCGTTCAACCACCAGGTGGTCATCGCACCGGATCTGCTTGGGATTCCCATCCTGCACGGCATCATCACCGACTCGCACTTCGACACACGCAAACGCCAGGGCCGGCTGCTGGTCTTCATGGCCCGGATATTGGCATCCGGACAAGCGGATAAGATCCGCGCCATCGGCGTGGACGAGAAGACCGCTGTCTTGGTGGATCCCGATGGTCATGCTCAAGTCGTCGGTAAAGGAGAAGCCGACTTCTTCGAAGCCTCAGACAAGCCCGAGCTGTGCGTGGCAGGCAAGCCTCTCACATTCAGTTTGATCTCATTCGACTTTGTTCATGCCGGGTCGGAGTTCGATCTCAGGGACTGGAACAAAAAAGCAACTGGCGCTTACCTTGAGGTGCGGGCCGGCCAGATTGACCTTCAGCCTTCGCTCTAATCCAAAAGCAAAAGGGCAGGCTCGATACCGAACCTGCCTTTCTATTCCCTACTCGCGATTGGCTATTCCCTGCTCTACTGGTGCGGCCTCTGCTCTGGTGTCGCCGGCACATTGAGCACGCCCGCTTCGAGAACATCGGGAGTCTCTTCCTTCAACTCTGGCAGAGGAGCCTCGAGCGCGATCTTCAGAACTTCGTCCATCGTGTCGACAAAGTTCAGCTTCATCGCGTTGCGCAGGTTCTCTGGAATGTCCGGCAGATCCTTGCGATTGTCCTCCGGCAGGATCGCCTCGAAGATGCCCGCACGATGCGCCGCCAGCAATTTTTCTTTCAGTCCGCCGATGGCCAGCACCTTGCCGCGCAGGGTCACTTCGCCCGTCATCGCCAGATCGCGGCGAACCGGAATTCGCGCCAGCGCGCTGGCCAAAGCAGTCGCAAGCGTAATACCAGCCGAGGGCCCGTCCTTCGGGATCGCACCCTCAGGCACATGGATATGAATATCGACGTTCCGATAAAAGTCCCGAGGCAGGCCCAGATGCTGCGCCCGGCTCCGCACATACGAGAGCGCCGCCTGCGCAGACTCGGTCATCACATCGCCCAGCTGCCCGGTCGTCGTCAGCTTGCCCTTCCCGTCGAGCACCTGCACCTCGGTCTGCAGAATGCTGCCGCCCACCTCGGTCCACGCAAGGCCGTTGACCAGGCCAATTTCACTCTTTTCATGGACCGACGAGTCGCGGAACTTCGGCACGCCGAGCAGTTCGGGCAGATTCTCCGGCGTCAGCGTCTCTTTGTACTTTGCGCCGCTCTTGACCACGCGGCGCGCAACTTTGCGGCAGACGTTGCCGATCTCGCGTTCAAGGTTGCGCACGCCCGCCTCGCGCGTGTAGCTGCGGATCATCTCCGCCAGCGCGGCGTCGGTAAAGCTTATGTTTTTGTCGGTGAGTCCGGTGTTGTCCCGCTGCTTCTTCAGAAGATATTGCTTTGCGATCTCGAGCTTCTCGGCTTCGGTGTAGCCGTGCAGCCGGAGCACTTCCATGCGATCCTGGAGCGGCGCCGGGATAGTGTGCAGCACGTTGGCGGTGGCGACAAACAGGACCTGCGACAGGTCGTACTCGACATCAAGATAGTGATCCTGGAAGCTGTGGTTCTGCTCGGGATCAAGCACCTCGAGCAGCGCCGAGGACGGATCGCCGCGAAAGTCGGAAGCCATCTTGTCGACTTCGTCGAGCATGAAGACCGGGTTGCGCGTGCCGGCCTTCTTCATCGACTGAATGATCTGCCCAGGCAGCGCGCCAATATAGGTTCGGCGATGACCGCGAATTTCGGCTTCGTCACGCACGCCGCCCAGCGACATGCGCACAAACTTGCGGCCCGTTGCCTTGGCGATCGACATGCCGAGCGAGGTCTTCCCGACGCCGGGAGGCCCAACGAAGCAGAGAATCGAGCCTTTGGGGTTCTTCACCAGCTGCCGCACAGCCAGGAATTCAAGAATGCGTTCCTTGATCTTCTCGAGGCCATAGTGGTCGGCGTTGAGAACCTTCTCCGCATGATCGATACTGCGCGTTTCCTTCGACTTCTTCCTCCACGGGACAGCCAGCAGCCAGTCGAGATAATTGCGGGAGACGGTGGATTCGGCCGACATGGGCGGCATCGCTTCGAGTTTCTTGAGCTCCTGGGTGGCTTTCTCGAAGACGTCTTTCGGCATGCCCGCGGTTTCAATCTTTTTCTTCAGCTCGTCAAATTCGCTTTTTTCGCCGCGGCCCAGCTCTTTCTGGATCGCCTTAATTTTCTCGTTGAGGTAGTACTCCTTCTGGGCCCGCTCCATCTGCCGCTTAACGCGGGACTGGATGCTGCGGTCCATGTTGAGCTTCTCGATTTCGATGTCGAGAACATCGGCGATCTTCAGCAGCCGTTCCGGCAGGTCGAAGATGTCAAGCAGTTCCTGCTTGTCCGGAACTTCGAGCTGGAGATTGGCGGCAATGGTATCCGCCAGCCGAGAAGGCTCATCGGTACGGATGGCCGATGCGACGGTCTCCACATTCAGAGACTGCTGCAGCTTCACGTACTGCTCGAAGAGCGAGGTGACGCGTTGAACAAGCTGCTCAATCTGAGGCGTGACTTCCGGCAGCGGTTTGGCCAGTTTCACGGTCGCGACGAAAAACCCGTCGGAGTCGGTGATCTCGACGGCTCGGGCGCGCTCAATTCCTTCGACCAGGACCTTGATGTTGCCGTCGGGCATACGGACGCTCTGCACGATGTTGCCGACAGTGCCGACCTGGAAGATTTCGTCGGGGCGGGGCTCGTCAATTCGGGCATCGTGCTGGGTGGCGAGGAAGATCTTGCGCTCGCCATTGAGAGCCTCTTCCAGAGCGCGGACGCTGGACTCGCGGCCCACCACAAACGGGGTCATCATGTGCGGGAAAATCACCATGTCCCGGATGGGCATCATGGGGAATTTGCGAAGCTCGTTGCGTTCCCGGCTTTCCTTCGACGGCTGGGTCACGGAATTCCTTTCGAAGGGTGCAACCTTCGGACGTTTCTAACGGGACGTGCTCTTAAGAGAGAGTACCCTATCTGGAGAATGACCGCGCGGAGCGCGGCCTTATTTGTGGTAACCGAGAAATCGATTGAGCACGAACCAGAAGCGTCTCGTTACCTTTAGACGAAATTCGTCCAGGCGGCGTCAACGTTTTGCCAGCAGTCGGCATCTGGGCGGAGCGGAACAATGAATCCGAGCGGGTACGGAAGCGCCGGACCGCTTCTCAGCCGGCTTTTTCCAGAAGCGACATGGAAAGATTGCGATTGCGCACCATCTCGGCCTGGATCTCCATCTCCTTGACTTTCTTGTTGCTGGGCAGGTGATACATGAGATCCAGCATCAGCTCTTCGAGAATCATGCGCAACCCGCGCGCGCCAACTTTGCGCAGCAGCGCCTCCTGGGCCACCGCTCGGGTGGCGTCTTCCGTAAACGTGAGTTTGACGCCTTCATAATCAAAGAGCTTCTGGTACTGCTTCATGATGGCGTTGCGAGGCTTGGTGAGAATCTCCACCAGGGCAGCCTCGTCCAGCTCGTCGAGAATGCCAATGACGGGGAGTCGACCGACGAATTCCGGGATCAGTCCGAAACGGATCAGGTCCTGTGGCTCGGCCTGGCGGAGCAGCTCGCTGTCGCGCTGCGCATGAATCGCGACGCCGCCCACCTCAGTCTCTTTGTCACTCAGCGCCTTAAAGCCGAGAGCCTTTTTGCCGACTCGGCGCCCGACCACGCGCTCGAGGCCCACGAACGCTCCGCCGCAGATAAAGAGAATATTGGTCGTGTCGACCGGGGTGAATTCCTGATGGGGATGCTTGCGGCCTCCCTGCGGTGGCACATTAGCGACAGTGCCCTCGAGTATCTTCAGCAAAGCCTGCTGGACACCCTCACCGGAAACGTCGCGAGTAATCGAGGGGTTCTCGTCCTTGCGGCCGATCTTGTCGATTTCGTCGATATAGATGATTCCGGTTTGCGCTCGAGCTACATCTCCGTCGGCCGCCTGCAGGAGCTTCAGGATGATGTTCTCCACATCCTCGCCGACATAACCAGCTTCAGTCAGAGTTGTGGCGTCAACGATGGCAAACGGCACGTCGAGCATCTTCGCCAGCGTATGCGCGAGCAGCGTTTTACCGCTGCCGGTCGGTCCCACGAGGAGGATGTTCGACTTGGACAGCTCCACATCGGCCCCGCGGGTGCGGTTCATCTGCACGCGCTTGTAGTGGTTGTAGACCGCAACTGCCAGCTTCTTCTTCGTCTGATCCTGGCCGATGACGTACTCATCGAGAAACGCCTTCACCTCGAGCGGCTTGGGCAGATGGGTTGGAGCGGCTCCGGTCGTGGTCTCGGTTCGATCGTCTTCCAGAATGGAATTGCAAACCGCCACGCACTCGTCGCAGATATAAGCACGCGGATAGTCGCTCGGCGATGAAATTAACTTGGCAACGGCGTCCTGCGATTTATGGCAGAACGAACAACGAAGTGCTTCATCCGATCCCGTGCGCGTTTTCATCTCCGACTACTCCTTCAACTGCTCAACGGCCCGATGGCTGGTTGGTGGGGGTGGGGGGGCGATCAATAATTTCATCGATAATCCCGTATTCCTTCGACTGTGGGGCGTTCATGATGAAATCGCGTTCGACGTCCCTTTCGATTTTTTCCAGGCTCTGGCCGGTATGTTTGGCCATAAGCTTGTTCGTAATTTCGCGGATGCGAATGATTTCGCGAGCGTGAATGTCGATGTCGGTCGCCTGACCGCCAAGTCCGCCCATCGAGGGCTGATGGATCAGAATGCGTGAGTTGGGCAGCCCAAATCGCTTCCCTTTGGTGCCCGCCATCAGGAGAAACGCGCCCATGCTCGCCGCCTGGCCGATGCAGTAGGTCACCACATCGTTCCGGATGAACTGCATGGTGTCGTAAATCGCCAGGCCAGCGGTGATCGAACCGCCGGGGGAGTTGATGTAGAGCTGGATGTCTTTCTCCGGATCCTCTCCGGACAAGAATAGTAACTGGGCGATCACCAGGTTCGCGATCATGTCGTCGATCGGCGTACCAAGAAAGATAATGTTGTCGCGGAGCAGACGCGAGTAAATATCGTAAGCCCGCTCACCGCGGCTCGTCTGCTCGATGACCATAGGAACTAATGCCATCTTTTTCCCTACTCTCAGTTCTGAGGCGTACTCGCCTCATCGTCAATGACAGAAATCACTTGCACGCCTTATTGCGCGCCTTCAGGGTAGCCGTTCCAGCAGCAGATTTCCGGTTTTCTCGCGCCTCAATTGCTCCCGGATTCTTGCCAGACTTCCTTCACGGGTTAACCGATCTCGCAGAGTTTCCAGTGGTTCCCGTGTTTGCAATGAGATTACCTGAAGCTCGTGTTCGATTTCTTCTTCACTGACCTGAATGTTTTCCACATCGGCAATACGGTCCAGCACCAGCGTACCCTTCACCTCGCTGGTTGCGCTCTCTCGCTGCGCCTCGCGCAGCCGATCGAAATCCAGCTTGCGCATATCCTCGGTGCGCATACCCTGCGCCGCCAGAGCCCGCAATCCCCGCTCCAGGCGTGTGTCGATCTGGCTCTGGATGATCGATTCGGGGACAGGAAACTGAAACTTCGCCACCAGCGCATCCACAAGTCGATTTCGCGTATCGGTGAGGAGGCGGTTTTTCTTGTCGGATGCGAGGTGTTCGCGGAGCTTCGTCTTCAGGTCCTCGAGATTCTCGTAGGGGCCCAGTTCTTTCGCGAATTGGTCGTTGAGCTCGGGGCGAACCTTTTTTTGAATGCCTTTGACCTCAACTTTGTATGCGACCGTTTTACCTGCAAGACGCTTCTGTCCGAAATCCCCCGGATAGGTCACTTCGAACTTCAGTTCCTGTCCGGGCTTCGATCCTCTCAACGCGTCGGAGAACGCCGCGACCGTATCGCTGCCTCCGATCTCAACCGAGACGTCCTTGCCTTCAATGGGCGGAGGGGGCTGGGTCGCCGTTTCCGCTCCCTCGGCAGCTTCGGGATTTTCCAGCTCGCCGTTAAAGCTGATCTGCGCCCAGTCGCCATCGGCCAGGCCGCGGTCCTCGGTCACCGTTTCCATCGTCGAACGGGCATCCCGAATGCGGTCGAGCTCGGCATCGAATTCCGCTTCGGTCAGTTCGGTGACCGGCTTTTCTACCTTCACGTCCTGATAGCCGTCAACGGAAAATTCAGGAACGACTTCGAAGGCCGCCTTGAAATGCAGCGGCTGTCCTTCCTCGAGGTGCAGATCCGTGACCTGCGGCTGGGAAACGGGCCGGAGGCCTTTCTGCGCGATCGCCTCGCGAAAATGCTGAGGCACGACAGCCTCGACAACCTCTTCGCGGATGCCTGCCGAGAAGCGTGAGCGCAGAACGGTCTCCGGCACTTTTCCGGGACGAAAGCCGGGGATGCGCGCCAGCTTCTGGTACTTTTTCAGCACCGTGCGAAAGCTTTTTGTGACTTCGTCCGCCGAAACTTCGATTTCAACTTCGCGGGTGCACTCGGGATTCAGAGTGGGCTGCGCATGGTTGTGCTCGTGAGGCTCTCCGGCCTGCATTTCGGGGTTGGATTCCGTCGGCTCGGCTTCCGCCGTCGCGGAAGGATTCAGTTCAGTGGTCTCTGTTGAAGTCAAGGTGTGCCTTCTTGGGCCGCGAATATTTCTGTTTGCGAGAGAGGAGCGGCTGCATCTGCTCTCGTTGTGTCCCGCCGCCTATTGCTGTGCGGGAAATACGCTCACAAGTCTTCTTGTTTATGGTACGGACCGGGCGGCGATGAGGCAAACCGAACCGAGGAAATCGTTCTCTTTTGGTAACGGGGAGGAGCAGCGGACCGCCGGTGCGCGGTAGGCTAACTGGCATGAGCATACGGACACTGAGCAGCCGCGAGGTTTATCGGAATCCCTGGCTCCGGCTGAGAGAAGACCAGATTGAGCGCAGCAACGGCGC
The DNA here is from genome assembly GCA_963831055.1 of uncultured Acidobacteriaceae bacterium. GTDB lineage: Bacteria > Acidobacteriota > Terriglobia > Terriglobales > Acidobacteriaceae > Palsa-343. The sequence goes on from CAWHOU010000005.1 coordinate 191,369, forward strand.
CCGCGGAATTTACGGCGTCGTCGAAAAGGACGACTGTGCCCTGATCATTCCGGTTCAGGACGAGACCCTTTATCTGATCGAGCAGTTCCGATACACGATCCAGCAGCGCAGTCTCGAGTTTCCGCAGGGCGGTTGGGAGACGGCGGACGTTGATCCCGAGGAGCTGGCGCGGGGCGAGCTGCGCGAGGAGACCGGGCTCGTAGCGCAGAGCATGACCTCTCTTGGGACAATGTGGATCGCGTATGGATTTCTGCGACAGAAGATGCACGTCTTTTTCGCGACGGGACTGGCGCCGGCGGGAGCAGATCCTGACCCCGAGGAGCACGACCTTGTCCTGCGAAGGACTTCGATTGCCGAATTTGAAGGCATGCTGGTCGATGGGACCATCCAGGACAGCTCCACGATTGCTGCGTGGGGTTTGTACCGGCTCTGGAAAGAGCGGCAGAAAGTCTGATTCCTGATGGGGATTGCCGGAGGCCGGAAATTCTGATGCATCATGGCCTGGGTGTCAGTGGGGCTTACCTGGTAATGACATTCCGTTTTTGGAACGGAGGACCGTACAGGGAATCGCAAATTCTTAGTGAACTCTAATCTTCCAACTGCGCAAAGCCGATGACCTTAGCGCGAGCAGTTCAGGAGGATTCGATGAATAGCGGCAAAGTGCTGATCGTGGAAGACGAACCGATCGTCGCCATGGATCTGAAGCAGGAGATAGAGGAACTTGGCTATGAGGTGGTGGGAGTGGCGGAGAGCGCCGACGACGCTCTGAAGATTGTCCAGGACGCAGTTCCGGATTTCGCTCTTATGGACATCAGGATCGTCGGCAGTATGGACGGAATTCAGACTGCGCGCGCTCTGCGGCACTGGTACAGGGTGCCATCCATCTTTCTGACGTCTTACAGCGACGACGCCACCCTCGCCCGAGCTGCGCGCGTCATGCCTTATGGCTATCTTACGAAGCCGTTCAAGAGCGCCGAACTGAGGGCAACGTTGAAGATGGCTCTGGAACATGCCCGAGCCGATGCCCGCGATATGGAGGAACGCGAGCAGGTGACGGAGACCTTCAATGGAATACCGGAGGGAATCATCACCGTCAGCTGTAAAGGGAATGTCCGCTTCATGAACTACGCGGCGGAGAAGCTGGCGGGCTGGAGCGCCGCCAGCGCCAAAGGCAGGCCGGTAGAGGAAGTATTGCGGTGGTGCGGTTTTCAGAATAACGAAGTGCCCTGCCTGAATAGCTGGACGAGCGATTTGAAGGGTGGAGAGTGGCTCGGCTGTGCTGTCGCCCAACCCGGCGGCGCCAGGACCTATGTGGATGTTTCTCTGGCATCGCTGGCAGATAGTGACGGAGAGCACCGGGGCTATGTGATCACTCTTCGGGATGCATCCCATCGCATGCATCGACAAGCTGCTGAAGAAATTGAGCATCAGCGCCCCTGTTTCGATCGGGCGCCCATGGCGATGATTCAGATGGATGCTGAGGGACGCATCGAGCGCGTCAACGAAGCGCTGTTGCTGGAAGCCGGTGTGGCTGCGGAGAGAGTGCTGGGCCGCACTCTCACAGGGCTCAACATGGACCCCGATCCTCGCATCGCACGGAATCTGATCCCGAAACTGCTCAAAGCCACGACCTTCATCACTACGGTAAAACCGCAAATGGCCAACTAGAGCTTGCTGTTAACTTTCGTATCGATGGCATTGCGGACGAGAATCGGTCCTGACAAAGACCCGCCCCACTACCGCTTATCCAATTTGCCCGGCGTGCACCTCAATCCGCCGTCGTTGGATCGATCATCCGGCGAACCTGCGCCACCCGATTCGCCGGAAAACCTCCCTGCTGCGCATGCGTCCGCACTGCCGCCTCATCCGGCGCTATGTACACGCAATAAATCTTGTCGTCCGTAACAAAGCTCTCCAACCACTGAATCTGCGGCCCCATCTCCCGCAGCACTCCACACGATTTTTGCGAAATCCCCTGCAGCTCTTCCGGCGTCAGCTTCCCCGCTCCCGGAATCTCCCTCTCAATCACAAATTTCGGCATAGCCTGGTTCTCCTCGATAAAGTCGATCCGCGCGTCAGAACCGCGCTGCTGATCCCACCGAGTGTATGTGATGTGAACGCTGAACGCTGCACCCTGTTGCCTGTTGCCCCTTCCCTGTTCCCTGTTGCCTGTTTACTCCGTCCGCAACACCCGCATCGGGTGAATCGACGCCGCACGCCGCGCCGGCAGGAAGCAAGCCAGCAAAGCCGACGCCATCAACACCAGACCCACCGATGCAAACGCCAGCACGTCCAGCGCCTTCACTCCAAACAGCATGCTCTGCATCGCGCGCCCCACAAAGTACGCGCCCACCAGTCCCGCCCCCAGCCCAACCGCCGCCAGAATCGCGCCTTCCCGCATCACCATCCCCACCACCCCGCCGCGGCTCGCGCCCAGCGCCATCCGCAGCGCAATCTCATGCGAACGCTGCGCCACGCTGAATGCCATCACCCCATAAATCCCCAGCACCGCCAGAAACAACGCCACCACCGCGAAGGTCCCAAACAAAATCAGCGTGAACCTTTGGCTCGCCATCGTTTCTTCTTTGATCTGATCCAGCGTCTCCGGCTGCGCCAGCGCTATCTCCGGATCCACCGCATGCACCGCCGCCGCAATGCTCTTCTGCATCGACAGCGGATCCTCCGCCGTCCGCACCCCAAACCCCGCCTGCGACCACGGAATCTGCCAGAACGGAATCAGCATCTCCGGATTTTCGTCGCGCTGATCCGCCGAATGCACGTTGTGATACACCCCCACAATCTGCCACTCCTGGTACGGTCCCAGATTTTGTACGCCAGGAATCAACTGCTCCACCGCAATCTGCGTCCGCAGCGGGTCCTTCCCTTTCAGCCACTTCTTCACGAAATCCTCGTTGACGACCATCACTTTCACGCTGTTCGCCGTGTCCTGATTGTTCAGCGCTCGCCCCTTCACCAACCGGATCGCGAACGTCGCAAAATAATCCGGCGTCACCATGCCGAACCCCGCCCCGGGCCGCTGCGATGGATCGGCATACGCCTGCCCACCCACAATCGTGAACGGCATCCCGAACCCCGCCCCATACAGCGGCATTCCCGTCATCGCACTCGCATGCGAAACCCCCGGCACCGCTTCGATGTGCGCCAATATGTCACGGTAATAGGCACGAATCAGCGCTGGATCCTTCGACCGCGCATCCGGCACCGGCAAAAAGAACGTCAGCACGTGATCCGTCTTCACCCCCAGGTCCACGCGCGTCAGATTCCAGAAACTGTGAATCGCAAGCCCCGCTCCTGCCAGCAACACCAGCGCCAGCGTAAACTCCCCCACCACCAGAATCCGCCGCACGCGATGCTTCCCTGCGCTGGTCCCCGTGCGCCCGCCCTCCTTGAGCGACTCCGCTGGATCCACGCGCGACGCATACCACGCCGGGACCGAACCCGCCAGCAGTCCCGCCAGCGTCGTCGCACCCAGCGTGAACAACAGGATCGGAATATTCAACCGCAGATCGGCTTCGTATGGCAGCGTGTCCCGCGGCATCACCGCAATCAGCCCCTGCAGCATCCCGTAACCGACACCCACTCCCAGCGCGCCGCCAGCCAGCGCCAGCAGCACGCTCTCCGTCAGCAGCTGCGCGAAGATCGTCTTCCGTCCCGCGCCCATCGCGCTCCGCACCGCCAGCTCTTTTTGCCGCGTCATGCCCCGCGCCAGCAAAAGATTCGCCACGTTCACGCACGCGATCAGCAGCACAAACCCCACCGCCCCCAGCAGCAGCCACAGCATCTGGATCCGCTCCTTCGGCAGAAAGTCATTCTTCAGCGGCTCCACATACGAGTCCCACCCCTTGTCGCTCTTCGGATAAACCTCCGCAATGTGCTTCGTCACCGAGTCCATATTCTGCTGCGCCTGTTTGATCGTGATGCCCGGCTTCAGCCGCCCCATCACCAGCAGCCAGTGAAAATCATGATTCAGCTGCTCCGGCTTAAACACCAGCGGGACCGTCAGCTGCTCCTGCCCCTTATCGAAGATTCCAGGCCGCTGCACCCCCACCACCGTGTACGGTTGTCCATCCAGGCGAATCGTCGTCCCCACGATGTGCGGATTCGACCCCTGCTTCACCCAGAACTTATGCGTCAGGATCGCGACGTGATTCTTCCCCTCCACTCCCTCTTCCGGTAGAAAGAACCGCCCCAGCAACAGTGGCTCTCCCATCATTTTCAGCATGTCAGGCGACGTCATGCGCGCCTGCAGATATTCGGGCTGATCCTTCGTCGCCACATTAAAGCTCGTACCCGTCCAGGCGCACAGGTACGAGAACACGTTCGACTGATTTTTCCAGTCCGTGTAGTCCCCCGCCGAAACTCCGTTGTGATAAGTCTGAATCTTCGACCAGACCACCACCAGCTGATTGGGCTCCGGGTAGGGCAGCGGCGCCAGCAGCGTCGCATAATCCACGGTGAAAATCGCCGTGTTCGCGCCAATCCCCAGCGCCAGCGTCAGCAAAACCGTAAACGTCAGGCCAGGATTCCTTCCCAGCATCCGCAAACTGAAGCGAACATTGTTGAGCAGCGTATCCATTTGCCGGCTCCTCTCGCGATGAAGGGCAGTGCTCCGAAGACGCCCGGACGTTCGCGCGCGCTCCATCGGCATGCCTCTCCCCAATCTGTTACGCAACGTAACAGATTCCGGTTCCCGATTTTCCGGTTCAAGTTCAGAAAATCGAATGGATAAGCAGCCTCGCTACAGCCCCCAAGCCCCCGCCCCCGGCTCCCGGCTCCCAGCCCCCGGCTACAGCTGCCTCCCTCACTTATCGTGCAGCACATCCTCCCCGATTTTCGGTTTTTGCGCCGTCCCAGTGATCGCCACCGCCACTACAGCCCCCGCATCCTTCTTCTTGAAGAATGGGCTCACCGGCTTTAGCAGCAGCGCCTTCCACCCTGTCACAGCGTGGGAAATCCCTCGCTCCAGCGCCACCTGTCCCGTCAGATGAATTGTGGTATCCAGCAGGTTAAACGTCCCATGCAACCGCGCCCGCGCCCCGGGCATGCTGGCTCGAATATCCGGAAAATATGCCATCCCATGATCGAACCGCGTCTCCGATCTGGCCGTCATCGTAATCTCCGGCGGATCCGAGCGCGAACCGCCTCCTGAACCGGCGCCCGGCCCATCGCCAGACCCAGCCCCAGCCCCCGGAGGATCCTTCCTCACCCGCGTGCTGAACGCATCGACCTTCTCCTGCTTCTCCGCATCCACCAACCTCAGATCGTCGACCGATGCATCCCCCTTCAGGCTCAGCTTCTTCAGGAAACGTCCCGGCTCCTCGCCAAACTCCACCGCGGCTTGAAAATTCATACGGCCCTCAACCTGGGGCGGCTCCTGCTCGACGATGTTCAGCAGATCGGCGACCTCGCTGTCCTTCGTCGTTATCGTGATCGCCGCCTTCTTCGGTGTGCCCGCCACCGATCCGCTCGCCGCAATCGTGCTCTTCCCGCTCTTCACCACGGCATTCTCAATCTCCACATCGCCATTTGTGCCGTTCACTGTGACGGAATAGTCCAGGTCCATCCCCACCGGATGCCCCGACCCAACCTGAAAATCGGGACTCTTCGCCCAGCCCTTCACATCGATCCTCGAAAAGATGCCGCTAAAACGCCCGCTCCCCACAGCGTGGCCCCGCATTCCCCCGAATCCGTTCAGATTTCCGTCCAGCCGCGAATACGATCCCGACATCGGCGTCGTCCCATAGCTGCTCGTCCGAAACGGCCCCAGCTTCCCCGCCCCCACCACCGTCCCCTGTGGTTCCGCCGTCATCACCCGAATGGCAAAATCCAGCGGATGCTTGTCCTGCACATTGTGGATCACCAGCTTCGTGAACACATAGCGCAGCGGCGCTCCCGAACGCCGCAGAAAATCGAGCGTCGTCCCGTCGGCAACGATCGTCTCGATCCGCAGTTTCGACTCGTCCGTCCCGATCACCCCGTTGTCGAAATCCATTCCGCGCGCGCTCGTCCCCGGCGGCGGAATCTGCACATGCAAACCTGTCAGGCGAATCTGATACAGCGTGTGCGGATGAAAGATCAGCCGCGTCCACTGCCCCACCACCTCCATCCGCTCGATCGTCGCCAGCGTCGGTATCGACGTGTCTCCATGCCGGTAGAGCGCAACCCCTTCGGCCACAAACCCCGGGTGCGGAAAATACGTCCGGTGATAACTCTTCACATCCACCCGGCTCTGAAACACCTTCTCCATCAGCGGATGCGCCTGCCGATACCGAAACGGCCAAAAATAAAACATCAAATGAACGGCGACCATCGCCATCACCAACGACGCGATGACGATCATCTCGCCGATGCGCAATTCACGTCTCAGCGCGGCGGTGCGAGTAGCGCCCATTGTCGAGCCCTTTCTGATTCACCTCTCCAGATGGCCCACCCGTTCCCCCGGTTGTACTGTTAACAATTACGCCGCTCTCCGGCTATTGCTTAAGCTGTTCCCTCTCTTCTGCTCTGTACCCTGTAACCCGTAACCTGTAACCTGTTCGCTGTAACCTGTACTGTGACCGTTGTGAAACTCATGCGTCTGCCCGCCCTCCTCCTTCCCATCCTTGTCGCCACGTCCTTCGCCTCCGCAAAAACCCACTCCGATCCTCAGGCCGCAGCGCCACCCCCAGCCTCCGCGCATCGTGCAACCGCACACGCTAAAGACGTCGCCACTCCCGCTCCGCCCAGCGCATGGAACGGCCACCCCAAACTCGCCATCATCCTTGTCATCGATCAATTCCGCGGCGATTACCTCGACCGCTTCCGCGCCGACTTCAAAGGCCGCGGCTTCAACCTCTTCCTCCAGAAGGGTGCATACTTCCCCGACTGCTACTACGATTACGCGAACACCAAAACCGCTCCCGGCCACGCTACCATCGGCACCGGCGCTTACACCGACGGCCACGGCATCTCATCCAACGACTGGTGGGACCTTGCCCGCAACCAGGATCGCCCCGTCTCCTCCGTCGAGGACGAGCATTACCGCCTCGTCGGCCTGCCGAACGCCGCCAAGCCCATTACTGGCAGCTCACCCCGCAATCTGCTCGCCTCGACTATTGGCGACGAGCTCCGCATCGCTACCCAGGGCCAGGCCAAAGTCTTCGGCATCTCCCTCAAAGATCGCGCCGCCATCCTTCCCTCCGGCGCCGCCGCCAACGGCGCCTTCTGGATTGATCCCGCTTCCGGCGTCTTCGTCACCTCAACCTTCTATATGTCGCAGCTGCCCGACTGGGTCACCGCCTTCAACACCGGCGGCGCCATCGCCCAGGCCGAGCAGGATGCCGGCGTGTCAGACGTGAAGAATTTCTACAGCCAGGTGGGCGCCACACCCGCCGCCAACACCTACGAGATCAACTTCGCTGAGGCCCTCATCCAGGGCGAGCAACTCGGCCAGCACGACGTCACCGACCTCCTCACCCTCAGCCTCTCAGCCAACGACATCATGGGCCACGCCAAAGGCCCCGACTCCGCCGAAGAACAACAGATGGTCGACGCCCTCGACAACCAGTTCGATGACTTTTTCACCTGGCTCGACAAAAACATCCCCGGCGGCCTCGGCAATGTCTGGATCGCCCTCACCGCCGACCACGGCATCGCCCCCATCCCCGCCACCGCCGCACAGCTTGGCCTTAACGCCGCTACCCTCGACGTCAAAAAACTAAGCGCCGCCCTCGATTACGCCATCAACATGAAGTTCTCACCCGGCGAGAAAGTGGCATACATCCTTCCCCATCAGGAGCTGCCCTACATCTCCCTCAACCAGCCCGAATTTATGAAAGCCGGCATCAACGAGCAGGAGGCTGAGTCCGCCGTCCAGCAGCTCCTGCCTGACGCTATCGCCTCGTTAGTACCGCCCGCTCCGGAGCCTCCACCCACCGACGCGGCCCCCGCACAGAATGGCTCCAGCGCTCAGTCCACAGCCCAGCCCTCCGAGACCCGCCTGCCCCCGCACCTCGTCCTCTTCCGCAGCTACACGCGCCAGCAGCTGGCCGATGGTCCCTACCCGCCCACGCCCTGGGGCGAACTCCTCGCCCACAGCTACTCCCCCAACGGCGGCTGGTACATCATGGTCATTCCCGCCGCCTACCAGATGGAAACCCTCACCTCCATCCAGACCACCCACTTCAGCCCGTACTCCTATGACCGCCATGTTCCCCTCGGCTTCTATGGAGCACCCTTCGCACCCGGCATCTACCGCGGCCGCGCTGAGCCCACTGACATCGCCTCCACCTTCGCCGCCCTTCTCGGCATCAACCAGCCCTCAGCCTCCGTAGGACACATCCTCACCCAAGCCCTCAAACCGACCTCCGAAATCACCTACCCCAAACCCATCCCGCCGCCCCGCGCCCGCCATACACCAACCTCAACCCACCACGAAGCAACACCAGCCGCGAAACCAGCCGCGAAGCCGGCCGCGACCGCCACCCCGAAAGCCGTTCACCAATGACAAGCCCCCGGCCTGTTCCGAACGCTGAACGCCATTCCCTGAACGCTGCACGCGGCCCGGTGGCCAACATCGGCCAGCAGTTGGCAGATGTGGGATACGCGAAATGCGCGTCCCTGCTCGCTGTTCTCTATTCCCTGACCCCTGCCTTCTATTCCCTGTTCCCTATTCCCTGTTCCCTGTTCCCTATTCCCTATTCCCTGTTTCATGAGCAGCGGAGCTGCGCATGAAGCCCAACATGCGCGTCCAGCTCTGCGGCCTCGACCTCGTCAACCCCGTCATCGCCGCCAGCGGCACCTTCGGCTACGGCGTCGAGTTCGAAGACATCGTCAATTTCAAAAAGATCGGCGGGCTCGTCACTAAAGGCATCTCACGCGAGCCCATGGCCGGCAACCAGCCGCCCCGCCTCATCGAAACCGCCGCCGGCATGATCAATGCCATCGGCCTGCAAAACGTCGGCGTCGAAAAGTTCCTCTCCGATAAACTCCCACCCCTCCGCCGCTATCCCACCTGCGCCGTCATCGTCAACGTCTTCGGCTATACCATCGAGGACTACCTCGCCGTCATTGACCGCCTCAACGAAGGCGAGGGCATCGCCGCCTATGAGCTCAACGCCTCCTGCCCCAATACCAAACATGGCGGCCTGGCCTTCGGCTCCGACATCGAGATGCTCTTCGACCTCGTCTCCCGCGCCCGATCCAGAACTACCCGCCCCCTCATCGTCAAACTCTCGCCCAACGTCACCTCCATCGCCGCCATGGCTCACGCCGCCCAGCGAGGCGGTGCCGACGCCATCTCCCTCGTCAACACCTTCCTCTCCCTCTCGATCGACGTTGAGACTCGCCGTCCCCGTCTTTGGAACATCACCGGCGGCCTTTCCGGCCCAGCCATCAAGCCCATTGCCGTCAGGATGGTCTGGGAAGCAGCCAAAGCCGCCACCATCCCCATCATCGGACTCGGCGGCATCGCCACTCCCGAAGACGCTGTCGAGTTTCTTCTCGCCGGCGCTACCGCTGTCCAGGTCGGCACCGCCAGCTACGCCGACCCCCGAGCCACCCAGCGCCTCGCCCACGGACTCGAGCAGTGGTGTTCCCGCCACCATATAGTCCGGGTCGCCGAACTCACCGGCGCAATCGACCTCTCCCTGCCCAATCAGCCCGCTCCCTGATCGTCAGGTTCCAGGGGGTATAGCCTGGGGTGGAGCCTTTCGAAGCCTGAACGCTGAACGCTGCCGTTCTACCGCTCCCCCGCAGAAAACTGCGTCCACGGCCCCGCCTTCATATCCCGCAAAATCGGCGCCTGCCACGCATACTCCGGATGCGCAGCCAGAAACGGCTTCGCCAGAAAATCCTCGCCGCAGGGATGCCCGGCGTGTGCAATGAGCTCCATATGCTCCACCAGGTCGCTCGACGTCACCTTCCCCTGCACCGCGCCGAACGGAGCGTACGGACCCAGATCCCACTGCGGCACTCCCTCCTTCGCCGTGTCCACATGCCCACACAGCGTCCGCTGATCGGGCCCCTGCTGATGGGTGAACGCGTCCTCGTGGTCTGCCATAAATTGCTGGGCCATCTCCACGTCGATCGCCCCCTTGTGCGCCTTCATCTCTTCTTCCCAGCGCACGTGCCGCGCCTCCATGGAGGTGGAATGATCGTTCGCGTTCCACCCATCGGTCTCGTCCTTGATCAGCGAAGCGTCCCGCGGAAAATTGGAGCTCACAAAGTAGCCGTCCTTACTCCGCCACACCGGCGTATGTTTGAGCCCGAGCTCCAGATAGGCAATCTCCCCCGTCTTCCGGTCGCCGACCAGCCAGTCGTTGGCATAGCCGCCGTTGTCGCCTTCAATCATGGTCGCGACATAGTCATCGATATTGTTGGCATACTGCAGAGCCTTGCGCGACCGCGCAAACTCCGGAATCCCGTCCGAGTTCCAGCCTTCAAAGCGGCTGATGGTCGTCTCCGTGATCATGATCCCTGCGTCGTTAATGCCGAAATCGTCGTTCGATGTGATCATCCCCGGCACCCCATCCTGCAAAATCCTGTGCCCATGCTCCGGCTTGATGTCGAACATAATCGTCCACCGCGATCCTTCCGCATACGACGACCAGTTGTTATGCGCGATCACGATCTTGCCGTCCTTCGTATAACTGCCCGTCGCGATGAAGGCCGAGCAGTTACCAGGCGCGTGAATCGAAGGCGCATTCATCGCATGTTGCTGCTTATCCAGCCACGGAACGTAGTACTCACTCAGCTCCATCGTCCCGTTCAAAGCCACAATGTCCCATACATCGACCTTGACGCCTCGCGCCTGCGCGCCTGCGGCAATGCCCTTCAGCTCCGCCTTGTACTCCTCGCCAATGTGCGGCCAGAACATCTTCTGCGCCGCATCCCGAAAGAACCCCCAGTCGCGCTTCGTGCTGTGAACGTCTTCCACCTTGAAGACGTGAAGGGCATCGGCGATCTGCGGTCCAAGCAGGTAGCCGTGCTGGAACCCCACTTCTTCAGGACCCCCTTCGAGGTGGACGTAGGTCCACCCGCCCCGCTGGAAGCTGTAACCACCAGCCAGCCGGGGATCCTTGAGTTTAGCGGCGCCCAGGGCCGCAGTCGTCGAGATCAGAACGGTCGCTGTTGCAAAGAGAAATATGCGAAAAGGCATGGTCGACGCTGGCTCCCCCGAGCAAGAATTAGACAAACGATACATCAATCGAGGCGATCAACGGATGCCATCGATTGGCATCACCCACCGATCCTTGTCCCCCTTCACCTTTGACTGCCTCTCGTGCGATTCACACTCGCCGTCGGGCCGCCTCAGGCTGACCGCCTTTCAACCGACCGCCTCATCGCTGACCGCACCTCCGCCGACCGCCTTATCGCTCCCAGCTCAACGCCCCCAGCCGTCTGGCGTCCCCGCTACCGGTTGCGGGCTACCGGCTACAGGCTTCCTCTCCCTGCTATACTTCAACAAAGTCGCATCTTTTCCGTCCCACGCCGGACCAGAGCGCCAGGACTCCTAACCAGCATGTCCATCCGCACTCGCCGCACCTTCTTTTCCCTCATCGTCTTCTTTGCCGTCTGCGCGCTCGGCGGCATGGTCCTCAGCCAACAAGTTGGAGCGCAGTCCGCCACCGACGAAACCACCTTCCGCGACGGCCTCAAATCCTTCAGCGCCGTCTACGACATCGTCGCGAAGAACTACGCCGAGCCCCTCACCGGCGACATGCCCGACAAAGCCATCTACGACGGCGCCATCCCGGAGATGCTGCACACCCTCGACCCCCACTCCAGCTTCTACGACCCCAAAGCCTACGCCAGGATGAGGGAAGACCAGCATGGCAAGTACTACGGCGTGGGCATGCTCATCGTGCCCCAGAACGGCAAGGTCGTCGTCGTTACCCCCATTGAAAATTCCCCCGCCTTCCGCGCCGGCATCCATCCTGGTGACGTCATCACCAGCATCGACGGCCAGTCCGCCGCCGGCCTCAGCTCCGACGAAGTAGCCAACCGCCTCAAGGGTCCGCGCGGCACCAAGGTCAACGTCACCATGACCCGCGTCGGCTCTTCCGCTCCCCTCAACTTCGAGCTCGTCCGCGACGAAATCCCCAACGCCAGCATCGATCTCAGCTATGAGATTCGCCCCGGCATCGGTTACGTCCACATCCGCCAGTTCCAGGAAACCACTGGCCGCGAATTCGACGACGCCATCGACGCCTTCGGTCCCAACCTCAAAGGCCTCGTCCTCGATCTTCGCGGCAATCCCGGCGGCGTTCTCGTCGAAGCTGTCAGCGTCTGCGACCGCGTCCTGAAGCGCGGGCAGATCATCGTCTCCCAGCGTGGCCGCGCCTTTCCTGAGCAGGTCTACCGCGCTACCCACGGCAACGACGGCGATAACTTCCCCATCGTTGTCCTCGTGAACCGCAGCACCGCCTCAGCTGCTGAAATCGTCTCCGGCGCTCTGCAGGATCACGACCGCGCCCTCATCGCCGGCGAAACCACTTTCGGCAAAGGTCTCGTGCAGACCGTCTACACCCTTTCCGACAATACCGGCCTCGCGCTCACCACCTATCACTACTTCACGCCCAGCGGGCGCCTCATTCAACGCAATTACTCGGGCGTCTCCCTCTACGACTACTACTACAATCACGACCAGCCGCAGGACGACAAAGACCGCGAGGTCAAGCTCACCGACTCCGGCCGCACCGTCTACGGTGGCGGCGGCATTTCCCCGGACGTCAAAGTTGAGGCGCCTAAGTCCACGCCTTTCCAGGACCTCCTCCTCGAACGCGATGCTTTCCTCGGTTTCACCGAGGAGTATCTTTCGCACCGCACTATTACTCATGACTTCCAGGTGGACGATGCCGTCATGAGCGACTTCAAGAAATACCTCGCGTCGCAGAACTATGACTACACCCCGCAGGAACTCGACAATAATCTGGACTGGGTCAAGACCAACATTAAGTCGAAGATCGAAGCGACCCAGTTCGGTCAGACCGCCGGTCTCAAGGTAGAAGCCGATTGGGACCCCGAGATTCAGCAGGCCCTCGGCCTCATGCCCCAGGCAGCCCAGCTCGAGCAACACGCCCAGCAGGTCCTGGCCCAGAAAGAAGCCGCCCTCAACAAAGGCCCCGCCTCGCGATAAAAGAGCTGCGATCAGCCCCGGCTCCGGGTGCCCCATTCTAATTGCGCCCGTCGTTGGCGCAATTAGGGTGGGTATCGTGCGACGCACGATACTTCGGAGACTCGGCCCTCCAACAAAGCCGCTTTAGTATCAGGGCACGGCTTACACAATTTGGGAAAGCTCGCGCCAAGTTATCCTTGGCTCTGTTCTGGGAATAGCAGTCTTTCTCCCTGTTGCTGCCCCTGCACCCTGTACCCTGTACCCTGTGCCCTGTAACCTGCGTATCGCCGAAGAACCCGACCTCCCCGCACTCGAGACCCTGATCAACACTGCCTTCGAGGTTGAGCGATCCTTCAAGCTCGAGCCGCGCCTCGACCCGGAACATACCCGCGAGTACTTCCGCAAAGGTCGCTTTCTTCTCGCCGAAGACGAAGCCGGTTTAGCGGGTTGCGTCTACGTCGAACTCGACGGCGACCGCGCCTACCTGGGACTGCTCTCCGTCGATCCCTCCCGCCAGAAGTCGGGCCTCGGCCGCCGCCTCACCAATGCCGCCGAAGACTTCGCCCGCGCGAACGGCGCCCATCGCATGGAACTAACCGTGGTCAACCTGCGAACGGAGTTACCGCCCTTCTACCGCAAGCTCGGTTACGTCGTGGTTGGCGAGGAACCCATGCCCGAGGAGTGGGCGCGCCGCATCAATCGCCCATGCCATTTCATTCGCATGGCCAGGTCCCTCTCCACCACCGAAACGATCAGGACAGAGACCATGAACCTGCGTTTCGCCGACGAACCCGACCTCCCCGCCCTGATGGCTCTCATCAACAAAGCCTTCATCGTCGAAACCTTCTTCATCCGAGGCGACCGCCTCGACGAGCAACGCACCCGCGAATACTTCGAGAAAGGCCGCTTCCTCCTTGCTGAAAACAGCGGCGCCCTCGCCGGAGCCGTCTACGTCGAACTCCGCGGAGACCGCAGCTACCTCGGCCTGCTCTCCGTCGATCCCTCCCGCCAGAAAACCGGTCTCGGCCGCCGCCTCACCGCCGCCGCCGAAGAATTCGCCCGCGAGATGGGCTCCCGCCACATGGACCTCACCGTCGTAAACCGCCGTACCGAGCTCCCGCCCTTTTACGAAAAACTCGGCTACACCGTCGTCGGAACCGAGCCCATCCGCGAAGACATGATCCCCCGCCTCCTCGAGCCCTGCCACTTCATCAAAATGACCAAACCCCTCGGCAACGGCTGACCCGGTCGATCATCACCACCACTCCGTCATCCTGAGCGAAGCATCCGATTCGTAGCGCCCCGCTTTTGGGCGCAACAAACAATTCAGAAGCGAGTCGAATGGACCCGCATTTCCCTGCCAGTCATGCAACAGAATTCGCTCCGGGTGCCACACACCCGGGCTTGCCCTTTCAAATCTTCCCGAACCAGTTCGGGTCGACACTGACTTCTTCCACCATTTTGGTGGTCACGCCGAGCTTGAGGTTCTTTAAGAGATCGCAGAGCGAATCCCCGTCGATGAGGTCAATCGCCGGTGCTCCGTCCCGCGTGGCCTCCTTTTTTGCCTCAGCCGTGAACGTTCCAGTCGTAATAAACAGGCCTTTATCCGTGCGACCAATCATCGCCCCACGGAAATCTCGGATTGCACTTGGCGAGACGCTTCCCTTGTACTTCTTACACTGAAAGTAAACTGGAACTTTCCACTGTGTCGCGCAATTACTGGTAGTGTGCGGCCCGCCGCCTCGAACCCTGCCACTTCATCAAAATGACCAAACCCCTCGGCAACGGCTGACCCGGCCACGGACACATCGGAGTACACCCACGAGGCTGGGATGTGGGAGATGCGCGAACGCGCGCCGAAGTGGAGTCGAATGGCCCTCGCCGTTGAAACTCGGGAACCGCCACTCCTGAGCCGCCGGACGACTCCGCCAACAGAAACCGGACTCCGTATGAGGTGATTTAAATCACAGCAATAAATCCCGACTTCATTTGTCGTATATTAATGACGACCGTATTGGTCGCATATTGAATACTCAGTCCAAACAGCCGGGAATCCCCATGGAAGTAGCACTTCCCGGGCCTAGGAGATCGCGTCCAGATGCTGAAACACAAATTCCTGAAAATAGTTCAACTGATTTGTTTTGTTATGCTTACTCGGAACTGTGCCGTGTGGGCCAGTGTCAGCGGAAGCATTTCGGGGACGGTGAAAGACCCTTTAGGAAGTGTCTTGCCCCACGCCCAAGTTGAGGTCTGTGATCTGAATACTGGCGCCTCCTACAGCACGACTGCCGACGACCGCGGGTTCTATATTCTGCCGGTGTTGCCCGTCGGACGTTACGAACTAGACGTGAAGGCTCCTGGCTTCAGCGCATATCAGCGCAAAAACATCAGCCTCGACACAAATGCGGTGCTCACCTTCGATGTTGCGCTCCAGATCGGTGGCGTTCAACAGACAGTCAGCGTTTCCGACAATAGTCTGCATATCGAAACGAGCAGTACGCAATTAGGTGACGTGATTAGCGACAGGCAAATGACCGCCGTTCCCCTAAACGGCCGCAGTTATACCGATCTCCTGTCGCTGCAACCCGGCGTGTCGCCGGCCACTTCGATTACGTCCAGCACAGTGCAGGATGTGGGCGCTACCGTTTTGAATCCCTCCGGAGATTTGAATCCAGGCACACTCTCGGTCAATGGGCAGCGCGAATCTGCGAACGCCTTTATCGTGAACGGCAGCAACACTGAAGAGTCAGTAAACTCAGGCACGGCCGTCATCCCGAATCTCGACGCAATTCAGGAGTTTCGCATCGTTACCAGCAATTTCGATGCCGAGTACGGAGAATTCAGCGGTGGGCAAGTCAGCGTCGTGACCAAGTCGGGCAGCAATCTTTTCCATGGCGATGCGTTCGAGTTTTTGCGAAACACCGATCTCGATGCCCGGAGCTTCTTTTCGCCTACACGTGGGGCGTTTCAGCAGAACCAATTCGGCGGGACTTTCGGCGGACCGATCCGCCGGGACAAGCTTTTCTTCTTCACGGATTATCAGGGGACCCGGCAAACACAAGGCATAGACACGGGCAACATCAGTGTTCCGTCTGTTGCCGACCGTGGTGGCAACCTCCTGGATTTGGCCAGCAGCTTGACCGGCTCGGTGAGCGGACCATATTTTGCAAGCTTCCTTTCACAAAAGCTCGGTTACCGTGTCGTTGCCGGGGAGCCTTACTACGCCGCCGGTTGCAACAGCCCTGAACAATGCGTCTTTCCCAATGCGGTGATTCCGCAAAGTGCTTGGTCAGCTCCGGCGCAGAAGCTGCTCCAATACATTCCGGCCCCGAACACACCTTTCGGTGCCTTCGCCACGTCCGCCTACAATCAGACGGTGAGCGACGACAAAGGCGCGACGCGGTTCGACGCGACAACGCGGTGGGGGCTTGTGTCCGCGTACTACTTTATTGACGACTTTCTCCTGAACAATCCTTATCCGAGTGCGCAGAGTGGCGCCAGCGTGCCGGGATTCAGCGCCTTGACATCCGGCCGCGCGCAGCTCGTCGAGGTGGGCGACACGAAGACTCTTGGCCCTGAAGTGGTAAACGAGTTTCATCTTAGCTACACGCGTGACTTCACCAACCTGGGTCAGCCAGTGGGCGGGCGCGGAGTCAGCCTGGTCTCGCAGGGTTTTGCAAATCCGGACGGAACTCCAAGCATCGTTGCTCTCGATCCCAAGGGCCAGAGCGTGGAGAACGTCAATTTCAACGGATATTCTATCGGTGCGGCGGCTAATCAGCTGATACAGGCGAATAACACGTATCAAATCGCCGACACCTTTTCCAGGGTGCTGGGCAATCACTCCCTCAAGTTTGGGAGCGACTTCCATTTCGACCGCGTGAACGCCGCTGCCATCGCGCAGTTCAATGGCAATTTTGTATTCTCGGGAACCGAAACGGGCGTTGACTTCGCAGATTTCCTGATCGGCGTTCCGAGCCAATACAACCAGAGTCAACTCGATGCCTTCTATCCCAGGAACAAATATCTGGGGCTCTATGCGCAAGACAGTTGGCGAGCTCGTCCTAATCTGACATTCAACTACGGTCTGCGATGGGACCGCATCGCTCCATGGACGGAGAAGTACAACCAGATTTCGACGTTTGTTCCTGGTGCCCAGTCTCAAGTGTTTCCCGGAGCACCTGCGGGAATTCTCTATCCGGGAGATCCAGATATTCCAGGCACCCTTGCGCCTACCGAGGACTCTAGCTTCGCCCCCCGTATTGGTCTTGCGTGGTCCCCGCAGGCCGCATCGGGCACAGCACTGGCAAAGATATTTGGCGGACCGGAAGCTACTTCTTTCCGAGCCAGCTTCGGCAGCTTCTACACATCCATCGAAGCACTTTCGATCAGCGTTCTGGCCGGCAACGCACCGTATGGCACAACTTATTCTAGCCCCGCGCCGCCGCTGTTTGCGACACCGTTCATCACTGCATCAAACGGCCAGAATTACGGCCAGCCATTTCCGTACCAGCTTGCTCCGCTCAACTCCTCGCGCGCACATCCCGACGCAAACATCGACTGGAGCTCGTTCGAACCGATCAGCGGCATACCCGGATACGACATCCATAACCGTACTCCGTACACGGAGGAGTGGATGTTCTCTATCGAGCGGCAGGCTGGCCCGAATACCGTTCTCAGCGCGGCCTACACGGGCACCTCGAGTCACCGCCTGCGCGTGCTCCGCGAGCCCAACCCAGGCGATCCTGCACTTTGCTTAAGCCTGAGTCTTCCTTCAGAGGTGGCTCCGGGCTCAGCCACATGTGGGCCGAATGCAGAAAGCAATTTCTTTGTGACGGCGGCGGGGCAGCCCGTGGACGGAACACGCGGCCTCCTGGGCCCGAACTTTGGCAGCAACGGGTTCCAAACCGACATTGGAGCTGCCAACTACACCGCGCTGGAGCTCAGCGCGCGTCACTCCAGCGGAAGACTGATGTTCTTCGCTTCCTACACCTACAGCAAATCAATGGACGAGTCATCCAATATCGGCGAGGAGGTAAACCCGTTCAACCCGGCGCTCAGCTATGCGCTCTCGTCCTTTGACGTACGGCACAATCTTGTTCTGAGCTACGAATACCGGTTGCCGATGGATCGAATTGTCCGGGAGAACCGCTTGACCCGCGGCTGGTCCCTCTCTGGCATCTCGCGCTTTGCGTCTGGATTCCCGGTGACCATGGTCAACAACGGCGACAATTCGCTCATCGGGACTAATCCTAATGGCGTCAACAACAGCAGTATCGATGAACCGGACTTCAATGGCGGACCGCTGCATCTGAACCACAACCCTCGCGCGAATAACAACAACTTCTTCGACACACGGGAATTCAGCATGAACGCACTGGGCAAGCCAGGTAATGCAAAGCGGCGTTTCTTCTATGGGCCAGGAGCGCAGAATTTTGATTTGGCCTTAGCGAAAACCGTTTCCCTCGGAGAGTCGAAATTTCTGTTGTTCCGCATTGAGGGATTCAACGCTTTCAATCACCCACAGTTCAATGGACCATCTGCAGTTGACGGCAATATTGGCAGCTCCACATTTGGCAATGTGATTAGCGCAGCGCCTCCGCGCATTCTACAAGGTGCGATGAAGTTCAACTTCTAACATCCGGTCCGGAGCGGAACGCAGTGATATTGCCCGAATTCTCGATTGATGAGAACAGGTCAATGCGCTCCTTGAGCCTCGATCGGATCGCTACGTCGATCCCACCGCCCACAGTACCTCCGTACCCGCCAACCCACCGATTCCCCTTGCCCCACGCCCCAAAACACCTCAAACTAACAACAAGCAAAGCTCTGTCCGCAAGCGCGAACAGAGCTTTTTCTTTGCCCCCAGCTCAGGCCGGGTGGCTCGTCACCCGCTCCTTGAGAAGACCGTCAGCCGTCCCACCTCGCGGAATGGGAGTGCGATAACGCCTTGGATTTATAAAATGGTTAATACCTGAACCGTGGATATCAAGCTCGATAATCAAAATAACCACCGCCTCACGAACAACATGGCTATATCCCCACCCCGGGGGGAGGGGCCCCGAACGAACCAGAACCTAATCGACCGGGCCGCGATCACCATCCCATCTGGCTCATCCGCTCCAGGATCAGCGCGCTGTAGCGGTTCATCCGCTCTGGCCGCCGCTTCAGCGGAGCCGGCAGGATCGCAGCCAGTCGCGCCGCCTGCTCCCGGTCGAGATTCCGCGCCGCCGTACCGTAGTAAGCCCGCGAGGCCGCCTCCGCCCCATAAATTCCCGGCCCCCATTCGACCACGTTGAGGTAGAGCTCCAGAATCCGCCGCTTGCCCAGAACCAGTTCAGCCACCGGCACCAGCGTGAACTCCGCGCCCTTCCGCAGGATCGATCGCCCCGTCCCGAAGAACAGGTTCTTGACCAGCTGCTGCGTAAGCGTGGAAGCCCCGCGCGTCCGCCCGCCCTCCAGATCGCCTTTGGCGTCAATCTCAATCTGGTTCCAGTCGAACCCGTGATGTTGGTAAAAGCGCGCATCCTCCGCCGCGATGACCGCGTGTTGCAGATTGGATGAGATTTCCCCCAGCGGAACAAATTTGTAACCCTTTGGATTCGGCCTGTGGTTGCTCGAGGTTTGCAGGCGGCGCTCGAACTGGACTGCGGTGGTCGGGGGATCGATCCACCGCGCGGCCAGAAGAGTCAGCGCAGCCAGCGACCACAGAGCGCCCACACCGAGCATTAGCCACTGAAGTACGCGCCGGAAATTAACGCCGCGAAGCCCCTTTCGAAGCGGGCTTCCAGAGACTTTGTTCGGCCTTGCAGTCACGCTTCAGGATAACGGCAGGGTCCGGTCGCAGGATTATCCCTGGTTTGCCTCACCACGCTGGGTGCTGAGCGCGCGCTGTCGCGCGGACAACAGCGGCCTGGCCAGCAGCAGCACGGCCAGTACCACCGTGATCGTCATCGGAGTCTTCACTCCACTCTTCACGCCCCACCAGTAATGAACCACCCCGGCAATTGCCGCAAGATACGTCAGACGGTGCAGCCGATTCCAGTTCTTTCCGCCCAGCTTCCGAATCGACCACGTCGTCGAGGTCAGCGCCAGCGGTACCAGCATCAACCACGCCGCCAGTCCCGCCGTTATGAACCGCCGCTGGCTAATGTCATCCACCATCGCCGTCCAGCTGAACCCGGCATACAGCCACACATAGGTCATCAAATGCAGGCACGCATAGAAAAACGCATAAAGCCCCAGCATCCGCCGGAACCGCCCGAGCCAACTCAATGCAGGAATCAGCCGCCGCACCGGTGTCACCGCCAACGTGATCACCAGCAACCGCAGAGTCCCGCGCCCCGTGAAGAATGTAACCGTGTGGGTCGGATCAGGCCCCAGCGCGTTCGGATTCGTCGTCGCCGAAAGATACAGGCGCCACAACAACCACGCCACCGGCCCCAGACACGCCGCATGCGCCAAAACCTTCAGCGCCACAATCCACCGCTTACTCATCGCTCAGTCTTTCCGCCGCTCTTTCATGGATTGTGGAGCCTCTGCGAACCGCCCGCTCGACTTCGGCTTGCTTCTAGCTGGCCTCTAGCTCGCCTTTTGCCAAACAAAAGTTTGTTTGCTAAACACTTTCCGCTAAAAGCTCTTCGCTAAACGTTTTTTGCTAAACGTCCTTCGCAAATAGCTTCTCAGCCGACCGCGTCTTAGCTACAGGCTACTGGCTACTGGCTTACTGGCTGCTTTTAGAAGTTCTTCTTCAAATCCATTCCCGCATAAAGACTAGCCACCTGATCCCCATAACCGTTGAACATCAGCGTTGGCTGCCGTTGCTTCCAGATCGGAAATCCGATGCGCCGCTCCGTCTTCTGACTCCACCTGGGATGATCCACATTCGGATTCACATTCGAGTAGAAGCCATACTCATTCGACGCCAGATCGTTCCACGTCGTGTGTGGCTGATCCTTCACAAACCTCACCTTCACAATCGACTTCGCCGACTTGAACCCATACTTCCACGGCACGATCACCCGAACCGGCGCGCCGTCCTGGTTCGGCAGCACCTCGCCATACAATCCAAACGTCAGCAGCGTCAGCGGGTGCATCGCCTCATCCATCCGTAGCCCCTCCGAATACGGCCACGAGATCCCTGCATTCCAGGGAAGAATCTCCTGCTTCGAATCCGCCAGCGAAAGAAACTGCACATACTTTGCCGAAGGCAGCGGCTCGCAGGCGTTGATGAACTCCGACAGCGAATAACCCGCCCACGGAATCACCATGCTCCACGCCTCAACGCAGCGGAACCTGTAAACGCGCTCTTCCATCGGCTTGAGCTTGAGCAGCGTGTCAATGTCGAACGTCTTTTTTGCCTTGACCAGTCCCTCCACCTGCACCGACCATGGCCGCGTCCGCAGCGTCCCCGCATGCTGCGCAGGATCGCCCTTGTCCACGCCAAATTCGTAAAAGTTGTTGTAGTGCGTGATGTCCTGATACGAGGTCAACGTCTCGCCTTTGGTGGAAAGCGGACTCGGCACCGTCGCCAGCTTCTCTGCCGCTTCCACACCTGCTGGCCGCACGATCCGCGCAACACGCTCACCAGCTACAGCAGCAACCCCTGTCGCCGCAGCCGCCGCCATAAACGCGCGCCGATTCATGTACGTCTGCTTCGGCGTAATCTCCGAAGACGGAATGTGGTTCTTTTTCAGTATCAACATGAGTCTTTATTTTATCCTTCTCCCGTTCGACTCCCCGGCTTCTCGATTGTTACGCAACGACGTCATGTTCTCCTGCCCTGCCACCAGTATTACGCCCGAAACACATCGCGCGGATGCCTCTCCGTCGCGAGTCTCCTTGCAGCAATCGCTCGACTTTGCAATAGTCAGGTGAAACTGAAATCGAGGTCCCATGCGACACGCAGCTCTACTCACCCTCGCGCTCTTCGCGGCTCCG
Source organism: uncultured Acidobacteriaceae bacterium (assembly GCA_963831055.1). Lineage (GTDB taxonomy): Bacteria > Acidobacteriota > Terriglobia > Terriglobales > Acidobacteriaceae > Palsa-343. The sequence goes on from CAWHOU010000005.1 coordinate 213,426, forward strand.
TTTGCCTTCGCTGCCAGGAATGTCCCCGTCCCCGCCTCGTGCACACCCCAGGTCAATCAAAGCCTCGACAACCTCATCGCTTCCGGCACACGCCGCGACGTGGACAACATCATGGTTTGCGGCATTGCGACCCAAAGGACTCGCATGCACTATGGTGGCCGCTACGGCAGCCATCACATAACCACCATCGCCGTTACGCTTCCCTCCGGCGGAACCGTCAGCGTGCAGGTCGTCACCAATGACGATCTTGACGGCATCGTAACTGCGCAAATCAACGATCCCGTCTTCGCCTATGGACAGGGATACATCGCCCACGGCCCGTGGGCCGCTGGCATTCACGACGTCCACTGCTCCACCCATCCTGGCGCAGACAATGGCTGGGTCGTAGTGGCCGGAGTCAAAACGCCCACGAGCTGCCCCAGCTATTAGCCCGCATCCGCAGTTGCCAGCCCCTCTCCTGCTACTCTGAAAACGTCGTCACCTCACAGCACTGGATCGCATCGCACATGCGTAAAACCGCGTTGCTCCTCGTGTACCTTGCATGCCTCTGCGTCGATCCCCGCTCGCTCGCCCAAGCCGCGCCCATCGCCGTCAAGGTCGTCATCGTAACCACTTTTGAAATCGGCAACGACACCGGCGACAAGCCCGGCGAGTTTCAATTCTGGGTCGAGCGCGAGCACCTCGACCGTATCCTTCCTTTCCCGGGCGGCGTTCATTCACTCCGAACCAACGCCAGTGGTGACATCCTCGCCATCGTCACCGGCATGACCATCGGCCCCGCGGCCAGCTCCATCATGGCGCTCGGCACGGATCCGCGCTTTGACCTCACCCACGCCTACTGGCTGCTGGCAGGCATCGCCGGCGTCGACCCCAACGTCGCCTCCGTCGGCTCCGCAGCCTGGGCTCAATGGATCGTCACCGATATCCGCCAGGAGATGGACCCTCGCGAAGCTCCCTCCGACTGGCCCTATGGCATCCTCGCCATCGGATCTCTCCGCGCCGGCGACCCTCCCGATCCCGCACGCACGTGGGCAACCGAGCCGCGCGCCTACCCCCTCAACACAAAGCTCACCGACTGGGCCTTCAACCTCACCAAAGATGTTCCGCTGAACATTCCCGTCATTGCCACGCCAGAGGTCGCCGCCTTTTCCGCCACCTACACCGGCTACCCCAACGCTCAGCGTCCGCCTTTCGTTCTTGAGGGCGACATCCTCGCCTCCGACTCCTACTGGCACGGCGTCATCCTGAACCACTGGGCCGAGGATTGGGTCCGCATCCACACTCACGGCCAGGGCCGTTTCGTCATGACCGCCATGGAAGACTCCGGCATCGCAGAAGCCCTCGACCGCCTCGACCATATGCACCGCGCCGATTTCCGCCGCTTTCTCGCGCTCCGTACCGCCTCGAACTACTCCCTCCAGGCGCCCGGCCACACCGCCGCCGAATCCATCACCGCACCGTATATTGGCGGGGTTCCCGCCCTCGAATCGGCATACCGCGTCGGCAGCCCCGTCGTTCATACGATCCTCGCCAACTGGCCGCAATATAAGGACCACCTCCCTGGCGATTGATGTTCGAGGAAAGCGCTGCGAGCCATATCAGAGTTGGCAGGTTCGCGCGCAGCAGCTCAGTCCCTTCGGCGTAACCCGGTAAGCCCTCCGGCGATCTGCTCTTCGTTTGCTGTTGGCTCCTTCGCTCGCTCCCGGGCCGCCCATTTATACTGAGACGAGTTCCTGCCCACAGGAAATCGTCGTTTCTGCGCATCCCGGCTGCATTGGGCCGGCCCCCGCGAGACGCGAGAAAAGGCTTCACCACCCCATGATTCGCTTATTCCAGAAAGACACTCGCTTCGTCAAAGCGGTCTTCATCGTCATCATCGGATTCACCTGCATCACGATGGTCATCTTCCTCGTGCCTGGCATCTTCAACGACCAGACCACCTCGTCTGACACCTACGCCAGCATCCGCCACGGCGGATTCGTCGGCCGCTTTCTTCCTGCCGAGGAGACCATCCCCATCCTCGATGTACAGCAGGTCGCGCGCCGCATGATGCGCGGCCAGCAGATTCCTGACGCCCTCATGCCCATGGTCATGCAGAACGCCGGCCAGGTGGTCATCCAGCAGCGCATCACCATCGACGAGGCCCACCGCCTCGGCATCACCGCCTCCGACGACGATGTCCGCAAGTTCCTTCACTCCGGCATGTGGGGCCAATATCTCTTCCCTGAGGGCAAATATATCGGCGACGCCCAATACGCAGAGTTCGTCTCCCAGAACTTCAATATCACCACCGACAAGTTTGAGACCGAAATCAAGCAGCAGATTATGTCTGACCGCCTCCGCTCTCTCATCACCGGCGGCATCACCGTTTCACCCACCGAAGTCCGCGATTCCGTCCTCAAGCAGGACACCAAAATCAAGTTCGACTACGCCGTCCTCTCCGCCGACGACCTTCGCAAAACCATCAATCCCACCGACGCCGAGCTTCAGACCTTCTACAAACAAAATGCCGCCCGCTACACCAACGCCGACCCCGAGACCCGCAAAATTCAGTACATCGAGGTCACCGACACCGATCTTCCCGGCGGGAAACCACAGATCAACCAAGCCGAAATTCAGCAGTATTACAACCAGAATCTGCAGCAATACAAGGTCGATCCGCAGGTCAAGGTCCGCCACATCCTCATCTCCGTCGATTCAAAGGGCGGCCCGGGCGCTGATGCCGCCGCCAAAGCCAAAGCCCAGGGCATCCTCGATCAGCTCCGCAAAGACAACGGCAAAGACTTCGCCGAATTAGCGAAGAAGAACTCCGACGATCCCGGCAGCAAAGACCAGGGCGGCGAGCTCGGCTGGGTCAAGCATGGCGTCACCGTTCCCGAGTTCGATAAGGTCGCCTTCTCGCAGCAGCCCGGCCAGATCTCAGACCTGGTTCGCACTCAATTCGGCTACCACATCATCCAGACCGAAGAAAAGCAGGATGCCCACACCAAACCCCTCGACGAAGTGAAGGCCTCCATCGTCGATACCCTCACGAAACAGAAGGACGCGCAGGCCGAGCAGGCTTTCGTCAACCAACTCGCCACCGAAGCGCAGAAATCCTCGCTCGCGCAGGCTGCCTCTGCGCATCATCTCCCCATCGTCACCAGCGACTACGTTGCTACAGGAGCAACCCTGCCCGGCATGAGCGACAGCTCCAAACTCCTCAACGCGGCATTCGCTTCGCGTCCGGGATCCCCGGTCCAGGTTGCGGACACAGGCGGCAACAGCTACGCCGTTTTCCAGGTCGCCGACACCAAGCCCGCGCACACCCCCACCTTCGACGAATACAAATCCCACATCCTTGCCGATTTCCGCGATCAGCAGGTCACTTCTCTGCTGGCGCGTAAGACGAATGAGCTCGCCGATCGCGCACATGCCGACCACGACCTGGCCAAAGCCGCTAAAGAAGTGGGCGCCACCATCAAGACAAGCGATCTGGTCGGTCGCGACCAGCAGGTTCCCGACATCGGCTCTCTCTCAAACGCTGCACCCGCCCTCTTCGATCTCAACGTCGGCCAGATCAGCAGCGCCATCAATAACGGGACGACCGGGGTCGTCGCAAAGATCGTCGACAAGCAGCAACCCTCCGCGGACGAACTGGCCAAAAACTTCGACTCAACCCGCGACACCCTCCTTAACCAGCGCCGCGATCAGATGTACGAAGTCTTTGTTTCCAGCCTGGTCTCCAGTTACGAGAAGGCTGGCCGCGTCCTCGTCAATCGCAAAACTCAGCAACCCGGCCCGCTCAGCGGTACATAAATCACCCAGCCTCGACTGGTCCCCTCGTCAGTTTCCGCGCCGGCCAGGCCAGGTCATTTCTGTTCCACGCTCCAGGCTCCGAGCTCACGGCTCCAGGCTACCGGCTTTAAAGCAACAGGGCTCCCGCCATCCGAATCTTTCCAACAGGGCTGCATGGAATAACGGCCCGTTTCGTTGCACACTACCCTACAGGACTCTTCATGCCCTTTGAACGTTCCTCGGGACTACTGCTGCACATCGCTTCTCTGCCTTCCTTCGGGGGTATCGGCGACCTCGGACCCGCGGCCTACGCCTTCGCCGACTTTCTCGCTGCCTCAAAACAGCGCCTCTGGCAGGTTCTTCCCCTTGGCCCCACCGGCTATGGGGATTCTCCCTATGCGGCGCTCTCGGCCTTCGCCGGCAATCCTTTGCTCATCTCTCTTGAATTTCTCGCCGAGCGCGGATGGCTGACCCACGAACGCTTCGCCGCACTCCCAGGCGCTTCCGGAAACATCGACCACGAAGCCGTCGCTGCAAAGAAGTTGCCCCTGCTTGAAGAAGCGGCCCGCAACTTCCTCCACAACCACTCCCCCGAAGATTGGTCCGAGTTCGAAGGTTACTGTCGAGAGAACGCAACCTGGCTCGACGACTGGGCTCTCTACTCCGTCCTCCGCCGCAAATTCAACTACGCATCCTGGAACGAATGGCCCGGCGAAGTAAAGCACCGCGAGCCGCAGGCCCTCGAGCGCCTGCGCATCGAGCACGGCGAAGAACTCGCCACCGCCCAGGCCCTCCAGTTCGCCTTCAATGAGCAGTGGCGCGACCTGCGTGACTATTGCGCCGCCCGCGATATCCGCTTCATTGGCGACATTGCCATCTTCGTCAACTACGATTCGGCCGACGTCTGGACTCATCCCGAGCTCTTCGAACTCGACGAGAATCTCGCCCCCATCCGCGTCGCCGGCGTCCCTCCGGACTACTTCTCCGCAACCGGCCAGCGCTGGGGCAATCCCCTTTACAAGTGGGACGTGCTCCAGCAGAACGGCTTCGCGTGGTGGGTCGACCGCATTCGCCGCGCCCATTTCCTCTACGACGTCATCCGCCTCGATCACTTTCGCGGCTTCGAGGCCTATTGGGCCATCCCCGCCCAGGACGCAACCGCCGTCAACGGAACCTGGGTTAAAGCGCCCGGAGCCGCCCTGTTCCAGCGTCTCCACGATGAGCTCGGCGAACTCCCCTTCATCGCCGAAGACCTCGGCCTCATCACAAAAGAAGTCGACGCCCTGCGCGACCAGTTCCGCCTGCCAGGGATGAAAGTCCTGCAGTTTGGATTCTCCGCCCGCGGTGCCCACATCCACCTGCCCCATCAATTTGTAACCAACACAGTGGCGTATACCGGAACCCACGATAACGACACCACCCGCGGCTGGTGGGACAACGGCACAAACGAGACCGAGAAGGCCGCAGCCCAGGCCTACCTGGGCGTCGATGCCCACGGCGATGGCGCCGCAGTCGTGTGGCCGCTCATCCGCGCCACCGCCACATCTGTCGCCGACATCGCCCTCTATCCCCTGCAGGACATTCTCGAACTTGGTAGCGAAGCCCGCATGAACGTCCCTTCGCGCCCCACCGGCAACTGGAGCTGGCGCTGCCCCGAAAACGCCCTCACTACCGAACTAGCCCGGAAACTCGCCGCCCTCACCGAAGTCACCGACCGCGATAAACACGAACGCCCGCAGCGCGATTAAGCCGCACGGTTGCTTTTGTTGTCATCCCGGGTGAACGAAGCGTTGTCGCGTTCATGCCGCACGCTGCAGCTCCCTCGAAGGGTCTTTCGCTAAACGCCTGTTGCGTACAGCTCTTCGCTAAACGCCTTTCGCTCGCAGTTCGCCAGCCTCTGGCGCGTAGTTAGCTCGCCTTTTACTCCTTGTTACCCGCCCTGAGCGCCGTTCCCACTCTGCCCCATTCACTCCCTCACAAACAACCCCACCGGAAACTCCGCAAATAACGCCTTTAACGCAATCCGCCCGTCCTGGCCCACCGCGATCCGCTCGCCCGTGAACACATTCTCCACCAGAGCTCCCGCCATTTCCTCCACCACCACTTCCCCGCACCCCCACGCGCTCCCCAACGGCAAGCGCGCTTTTCCATCCATCAGCGTGTACGCAAATCGCGGAACCACCGCCAGCACCCGCCCCCCCCGCGAAAATCCGATCACATGCTCCGCATAGTCCTTTGTAACATCCACCGGCACATATTCCCCACGCTGGAATACCTCGGCCATTCTGTTCCGCAGTTCGAGCGCCCGATGCATCGTCCATAGCTTCACCCGCCCGTCGTCCAGGCGCTCCAGCACCTCGCGGCACACCCCCGGATCACCCGTGCTCATCGCCTTCTCCTGCATCTCTTCAAGGGCCCGCCGCCGCACCTCGTAATCCACCGGCCGCCGATTATCCGGATCCACCAGGCTCAAATCCCACATCTCCGTTCCCTGGTAAAAATCCGGAAGTCCCGGCGAGGCAATCTTCAGCACCACCTGCGCCAGCGAGTTCACTGCCCCAAACAGTTTCAGCGCCGGCAGAATCTCCCCTATCGTCTCCACAAACCGCGGTTCCCGGCCTCGCGCGTCCGGCATCAGAATGTTCCGAACGAACGCATGCACCGCATCCACGTAAGCGGGGTTTGGATTCGTCCAGCTCAGATTGACCTTCGCCTCGCTCAGCGCCTTGGTCATGTATTCCTGAATCCGTCGCACGAACTCCTCGCGCTCCTCGGAATTCACCATCGTCCACGGCCACGCCCCGGCGAGGGTCTGATAGATGAAGTACTCCTCGTTCAAACTTGGAGCCACGCGCCCATCTTCCAGCGTCCTCTTGTGCCGCGCATTCAGCCGTGCCCATCGCCGCACGTACGAAGGCCATAAGTAAGTCATCTCTGACAGCACATTCAGACGATTCCGCACGTCCTCGCTGCGCTTCGTATCGTGTGTCGACGTCGCCAGCATCGCGTCCGGTTCCGTCTTCAGCCGTCCGCGATTCGCGTCATGAAATTCCTCCGCCGCGATCCCGAACGCCTCCATCGTGCTGCCCACATCGTTCGACGACAGGAACCGGCTATACACATAGAACGCCGTGTCCTCGACCCCCTTCGCCATCACCGGTCCCGTCAGCTGCTGAAATTTCAGCGCGAAATAGAGATCCCCTGGATCGATCTCCGCGCCGCTCCTGTCGTGCAGCAGCAACGTGTGCTCCAGAAAATCGAACACCGACCCATCCGTTTCCCGATTCCGCTGCTTTGCCCGCCCGATCGCCTGCCGGATAAACGCGCGATCCCGTTCCGTGTACTGCCCGCGATCGTCGATGTACGTCCGATACACCGGAAAGCAGGCGATCGTCTCGCGAATCGCTGTCTCCAGCAGATCCTCCGTAAAGTCGCGCACCTTGCGATTCGCCGAAGCCAGCCGGCTCAGCTGCGTCATCAGCACATACACTTCGCTCGAAAGCGCATTGCGCATCACGTTCAGCTTCGACTGGTAAATAATCGTCTCCGGATCGGACACCCCGGTCAGCTTCTCGTAGAACTCGGTGAAGCGCTTCCGATTCTCACACCGGATGAAAACCTGATTCCCGAGATACACAAAGTCGTATCCCGAAGTCCCCCGCACCGGCCATTCCCGCGGAAGCGACTCGCGCGGCTCCAGTATCTTCTCCACCACCACATACAGCGGACCCTGCGCCGCGGCCCAGTTGCACCCGCGCATCGCGTCCCGCACCTCGATTTCGATCCCATTCGGCGCGGTCGGGCCGTGTGCCGTCTCGCCGCAGCAATGCGCCGCCACATAAAGTAACTGTAGCCGTATCAAATACTGCCGCGGATTGAACAACCCGTCGCAATGGTCGATCCGCAGCCCCGTTACCTCGCCCCGCGCCAGCAATTGCCGGATCAGGCAATGCGTTGCTGCAAACACCTCGGGGTTCTCCATCCGCAGCCCAACCAGATCGTTGATGTCGAAGAACCGCCGGTAGTTGATCTCCTCGCTCGACACCCTCCAGTACGCCAGCCTCCATGGCTGCTCTTCCAGCAGCGCGTGCAGCCGGTCGAAGCTGCGCGGATCGCCCTCTACCCCATTGATCCGTTCCAGCGCCCGCTCCACCACTGGCCTCATATCTTCGCGCCGTAGCGCTTCGCGCAGCCGCGGCCGCAGCTCCGCCAATTGCTGCCTCCTCTGCGTCACCAGCGCCGGATCAGTCGTCTCATGCGGCGGAATGTGCGCCATCTCCCGCAAAATGTCCCGGAAAAACTGCGGCGCCTGCAGATCCTTCAGATCGTCTTCACGAAAGATCATCGGCGTCGACCGTGCGGCAACGGGAATCAGCCGATCGAAATACTTCACCCGCAGCCGCCCATCGTCCACCACCAGCTGAATGCGCTTTGCCTCCAGCTCATCCCCGTACTGGCACCCCAGAATTGGCAGCAGCAACTTGTTCTGCATGTCCGGGTTCAGCGGATTCCAGTCGATATCGAAATAGGTGGCGTACTCCGACGCACGCCCGTTTTCCAGCACGTCCTGCCACCACACTGAGTCGTTGCCCACCCCCATGTGGTTTGGCACGATATCGAGCAGCAGCCCCATGCCCAGTTCGCGCAACCGCGCGGCAAACTTCCCGAACCCGTCCTCTCCGCCAAGCTCTGGATTCAGCCGGTCATGCCGTGTGACGTCATAGCCGTGCATACTGCCTGGCCGCGCCTCGAAGATCGGCGAAGCATAGATGTCCCCAATTCCCAGCTTCTTCAGGTATGGCGCCACCACCTCTGCGTCGGCGAAGGTGAATCCGGCATGCAGCTGCAGACGATACGTCGACAATGGCGCGCGAGCCTCCATGCGCGGCGTCCGCTCGATGCAGTCCTTCATTTCCTGAATTGTCGAATGGGATTCCATCGTCCGCGCAGGTACGGACGGTTGGATGCTGAGAATCCCGGCAAGACTATCTGTCGTCGTCAAGCTGATGGCCTCCGCGCACCACAAAAAATCCCCGCGCCCCAGCGAGGATATGTCGCGCTCATTGACCAAGGCAGCTTAGGTGAAGTGTTCGCCGTCTGCGGCGGCGTGCGCATCACGCTCTTTATGATTCCGCAGCACGTCGAATCCTGCTCTCAACCCACTCCAAACCGCTTCCACCTGGCGCACCGGACCGATCACCGCTCGCTGCACCGTCGCGGTCGCGTGGGCAACGATATTGAGCGTTCCGGTCACCATCTCATCCAGCCGCTCTGTCTGCGCAGTGGCCTTCTTCAGCAGATCGTCGAAAGTACCAGCGGCGCGCTTCGACTCCGCGCGCAGCGTCTGGCTCACTTCCAGCACATTCTGCGTCGCGACTTTGAGCTTGGGAGAAATCTCGTCCACCAGGCGCCGCGTCGTCTCCAGCATCGGCAGGGCGTGCTCTTCCACCTTCTTCGATATCTCATGAAAGCGCCCCAGCGCGCCCTTCACTGCAAACAGTATGCCCACCAATACCACAGCCTGAATCACCACTCCCACCGCTGTCGCCACGGTGAAGGTGATATAGACCCATTGCGGTATCTCCTGATGCATAGCTGTGCTCCCCAGCGGCCGTCAACCTCTCAGTGCGAAACCGCTCGCCAGTCGCTGGTGCGTCAACCCTCTTTTCGATTTCAGGCGGATTCTGCCTTGTTCGCGGTGCTGCTCTGGTAAGCCTGTCGGCCCGCGTCCACCGCCGCCGATACGCGACCGCCCTGATCGTTCACATATTGCCGTCCCTGGTTCACGAACTCATCCCACTGCGCGCGGCCACGCTCCACATATTCCTTGCCGCGGCCTACATATTCGTTCACCTGACCTTTGCCACGATCTACGATATCTCCCACCTGGTCGACCGCGTCGCGTCCGCGCTGCTTCAGATACTCGGTGTGTTCCTTCGCGCTGCTCATCAGTTCCTCGCGCGTTTCCCGGCCCGCCTTGGGCGCATACAGTACGCCAATCAGCGCTCCAAGTCCCAGACCCGCAAGAAACCAGCTAAATCCGCTCGACTGCTTCTCTTCCGACATGTCTTTATCTCCTTAGGAATAAACCGGATTCGCCGGACAATGTGATCCTACCGGGAAGCCCCGGCCTGTGCAATGGGGCGAAAGCGGACCCGCGCCTGATTCGCCAGGAGCTAATGCCCTCGCTCGTACAACACCTGCCCTCTCAGATGCACCGCGGAACAACTTCGGTGCCCCGTCGCCCGCCCCACGTAACCCGTGACCGTGCACTGCATACGCCGTTTCGCTGTCCCCTGTTGCCTACTGCCTGTCGCCTGCCTCGAGGTCCACCAACCTCACATCCCCGAGCGGCCTTCCCAGAAACCGGCTCCCCAGCCCGCTGAATTTTGCCACCGAATCCGTCGCGAAAAACCGCATCGTACCCGATCCCTGCCGCCCCAGGTTCAGTCTTCTGGCTACCTCAATCGCCGTCACCTCCGCAGAATCGATCACCCGCACCGGCTCCGGCACCGTCGCCTCAATCTGTCTCCGCAGCAGCGGATAGTGCGTGCACCCCAGCACCAGCGTGTCCGCGTTGAGCCCAACGCCGCGTGCTACCTCCATCAGTTCGGCCATGTAAATCCGCAACACATCCGCCGTTACCGGATGCTCGATCCACCCTTCTTCGACCAGCGGCACCAGCAGTGGACATGCTTTTTCGATCGCGCGCATTCCCAGTTCCGCGCACGCAGCCGTATACGCATGGCTCTCCACCGTCGCCGCCGTAGCGATCACCATCACATCGCGTGTCGTCGAACTCCGTCCGGCAGCGTTTGCCCCGGTTTCCACCACGCCCAGCACCGGCACCGGAACCGCCTCCCGAATCGCATCCAGCGCCAGAGCGCTTGCTGTGTTGCACGCGATCACCAGAAACTCCGCACCCTCCGCCACCAGGAATCGCGCGCTGGATGCCGCATAGCGCGCCACCGTTTCACGCGACTTCGCCCCGTACGGCAACCGCGCCGTATCTCCCAGATACAGGAAGTCTGCTTGCGGAATGCGCTCCAGCAGCGCACGCAGCACCGTCAATCCACCAACTCCCGAATCGAAGACCCCGATCTTCATCGCCCCGCTCCCCCCGCCCCCGACGGACCAGGCTGCCGCTCAGCGTCCGCCGCCAAATAAGTACGCGTGAGATCCGCATGGCCGGCCAGCGTCTCGCGCGGTTGCCCATCCACCAGAAAGTGGACCTGCGTCACCCTCGGCAGATTCGCATGCAGCGTCACCATCATCGAGAGCAGCGTCAATGTCTCCGGCTCGATGCCCGAAGGTTGAGCGACCGCCAGTGCCCCGTTCAGATCCACCACCGCCATCTGTTCCCCGTCGCCCGTTCCGTCCTGGCCCTTGCCCTGCGGCGCCGCCAAAAAATAAACATCGTTGACCCCCGTGGCCACGTTCATCGGATGAGTCGACCCGGGTGCGCGATAAGCCTCCATCAGATTCTCCAGAAGCACGCGCGCTTGTGCATTCTCATCCACTGGCAGTGGAATGTTCCGCTCGACCGTCGTCAGCGAGTCGTCCAGATCGTTGGGCACGTAGAGCGTCACCACCCTGGTTGGGTTCCCTGCGGACTCCCCCAGCGCCGCCGGCGCCGCCGCACCTTGTGCCTGCAACCGATCCTCGGCGCGATTTCGCAGCCGAATCAAAAACGCAGCCATCACCACGCTCGCCACCAGCATGGCAAAAAAAATGGATTTTTGCAGCGTGCTGATCATTACTGTTTCCAGTCGCTGCGCCACTGCTCCAGCGCCGCCGTCACTGCGTCCACCACTGACTTCTGGTATCCCGCATCCGTGACCGGACGCGCCTCCGTCACATGCCCTCCCACCAGGGGCGCCATCTCCACCGCCACCTCCGGACATGTCATGCTGTCCATCGGCTCGACCGATGCCCGCCCAAGGCTCACCGGTATCTCCGCATGCGCCAGCGCCGAATCGATCTCCGACTCCAGCTTCAGGCTCTGCGTTACATACGCCGACTGCGCCGTCTGCCACGCTAAAAACCGCGCATTCCCTGTTGCGCTCAACGAAGAAGTAAACAGATGCACGCCACTGCCCGTAGCCGTGGCATGGATCACCAGGCACGCCGCGCCTTGCGCGCGATTCGCCGTCTCCGCGCGGCTCACCGGCAAAAGATCCATGTCCGCTTGCCGCGTCGTCACCACTTCAATTCCGTGCGCGTGCAGCGTCGATCGAAGACGAGCCGACAATCCCAGCGTGATGTCCTTTTCGAGAATCCCGCCCCCGATCCGCGCCCCCGTGTCGCTGCCCCCATGCGCCGCATCCAGAACCACGACGAATCTCGGCGGCTGAAACGGCACGGGAGCGACAGGCGCGGGTATCGAAGGAACCGCCGGAGCCCGCGGCAGCTGTGGTTGCGGCGTCTGTTGCGCCCATCCTGCTAGCCACGCAACCCCCAGCGCCACCGCTTCAATCCAGCGCATAAATCGCCAGACCGCTCAGCAGCTTCGGATAAAAGTCCGTAGACTTCTGCGGCATCACTTCCCCGGCAAACGCTACTTCCCGCAACTGCTCCATCGTCACCGGATTCATCAGGAACGCCACGTTCGCCTCCCCGCGCCCCACCTGATCCGTCGCCTCCGCCGCATCCCGCAAATACCGCAGGTGCGTCTGATCTCGAATCGCCTCCTGCGATATTCCCAGCAGCTTCTCCAGTACCAGACTGTGCAGTTGCACGATATCCAGCTGCCGCTGCCGCGCAGGAATCTCTTTGAGCGCCTCCGCAATCACTGCGTTTTTCGCCGTCAGCAGGAACCACCCCTTCGCCGTCACCGCCACAAAGGCCGTTTTTGCGGATGCCCCACTCTCCGGCTGCGCGCCTTTTTGAGCGCTGAACGCTGAGCGCTGAACGCTGTCCAGCCTCCCCATCGCAGCCCCCGCATCCCGTTCCGCCAGCTCCTCAATCTCAAAATACGGCCGCGCCGCCTCCAGCAGGCGCGCTGCATCGAATCCCGCCAGCCCAAACACCACCCGATGCGTCGGCAGAATCACCAACCCCTCGGAATCCATGTTGATGAACGTCATCATCGCCGCTGCTTCCGGGTACGCCGGCTGCGCCAGCCCCCCACTGTTCCGTCCCGCGCTGTTCGCCTCGCCCGGCTCCGGAGCCTTCCCCGCCACTCGCTCCTTCGCGTAATTCAGAGCCGTTTCGTAGCGATGATGCCCATCCGCGATGATCAGCTTCTTGTCTTCCAGTCCCGTTACCAGCAGATTGATCTTCGCCGGATCGGTGACCTTCCACACCCGGTGCACCACCCCATACTCGTCCGTCACTTCGATATCCGGCAGCGTTTCCCCAGCCGCGCCATTGCCGAACAGAACCCCTTCCGCGCTGTGTGCCGGATCCGAATACAGCATGAATATCTGTCCAAAATGCGCTCTCGTCGCCCGCAGCAGATTCAACCGGTCCGACTTCGGCTTCGACAGCGTCTGCTCATGCCGGAACACCACCTCCCGGCTGTAGTCATATAGTTCCCCCAGCGCGATGAACCCGCGCCGCTCCCGTACCACGCCCTCCTGCCCCGGAACCGCGAACCGCTGCGCGTACGCAAAGACGCACGGCTGTCGCTCCTGCGCCAGAATGCCGCTCGCCCGCCACTCGGCGAAATCCCGCGCCGCATTCGCATAGAGGTCGCCCTCCTTATCGAACAGTTCCGGCATCCGCAGGATGATCCGCACCAAATTGTACGGACTCCGCTGGTAATAGGCCTGCTGCATCGCCGGCGTGATCTTGTCATACGGCTGGGTCACCACATCTTGTGCGGATACCTGGGCCAGGTTGTAGCGCAATGCGCGAAACGGATAAATTCGAGCCATAGTTGGTTTTACGTTCTCCCCGATTTTATCTTGTCGCCCGGAGCGCAACGCCACCCGCCTGATTCCCAGGGAGATACCTGCTTCCGAGGTGACCTGGCTTTTGATCTCCCCTGTTGCCTATTGCCTGTTCCCCGTCACCTGGCGCGAGATGCCTGCCGTAACCCTCATGATTCTCGCCCCCTCCCCACCGCCATTCCTGCATCGAAATTTTCACGGCTCCGACAAGAGCGCACTGCAATCGTCATCCAAACGTCAAATGCTTAATGAAGGAGGATTGGCTATTGCATCTCTCTCTTAATCGTGCCAGTATTTTCCTCACGAGAGGTACCGCCATGGCGTCCATTGTTGGGCGCGAACGCAGTGCCAACGCATCCCCGGGACCTGTACAGGCAATCTTTTTTGCCAGTCGTATTCCGCTGCTGTCACTCCTGCTCGCTCCCCTTCTCCTCCCCGCGTTCTTCGTGGTCTTCTTTGTATGTCCGGCCTTCGGCCAGGATGATCCGCTCAACGCTGTCCACATCGCGACTCCGCCCCCGGTCGCCGCAAAAGCCGATCCCTCCATCCCTCTTACCGCCGGTGCCTCTCTGCGCAGCGGCATCCAGTTCCGTGTCGACACCAACATCGTCCTAGTTCCCCTGACGGTAACGGATCCCATGGATCGGCTCGTCACCGGCCTCGAAAAGCAGAACTTCGTCGTCCTCGAAGACAATCACTCCCAGAACATCCGCACCTTTGCCTGTGACGACGCCCCGGTCTCCATCGGCGTCATCCTCGATCTCAGCGGCAGTATGAGCAACAAGGTCGTCCGTGCCCGCGGCGCCGTCCTCCAGTTCATGAAAACTTCCAACCCCCTGGACGAATTCTTCGTAATCGGCTTCAACGACCGTCCCGAACTCATCACCGACTACACTTCCTCCCCCGATGACGTCGAAGCTCGCCTCGCCACCGTCCAGGCCGGTCATCGCACCGCACTCCTTGACGCCATTTACTTCGGACTCGGAAAAATGAAGCAGGCGAAGTACCAGCGGAAGGCCCTCCTCATCGTCTCCGACGGTGGCGACAACAACAGCCGCTACACCGAAAACGAAGTCCGCTCCGCCGTCAAAGAAGCCGACACTCAGGTCTATTCCATCGGCATCTTCGATCCCGAGGCTGCCACCATCGAGGAGCGCAACGGCCCCCTCCTCCTCAACGACATCAGCAACGATACCGGCGGCCGCCTCTTCCGCGTCGACGACCTCTCGGAGATGGGCGATATCGCCACCCGCATCAGCGCCGAACTGCGCAATGAATACGTCCTCGGCTACAAAACCGACAACGCCAGAATGGACGGAAAATGGCGTAAAGTGAAGGTGAAGTTGCAGCCTCCTCCGGGTTTGCCGCAACTTACTGTGCATGCACGTACCGGATACTATGCGCCTTTGCAGTAACCGCCTCTTCCTCTGCTGCCTTTTGATAGCCGCCCCCGCCCTGGCTCTCCACGCTCAGGAGCCCGCTGCCGTATCCACAACCGCTCCGGCGCAGCCAGTCGCCGGTCCGGCGGCCCAAATCACCCCGCCCGAAGCAGCCGAGCCCTCCGCGCCCGCTGTCGTACCCTCCCCGCAGCAGCCCGAACTTCAGCCGCCGCTCGACGTCGACCACGACCCCGTCGTCTCCCCCGATGCCGCTGACAACGCCGCCGTCAGCCCCTCCCACCCCAATCCCACGCAGGAAATCAAGCGTGACCACGGCGTCTATACCCTTCGCCGCGATGTCGATGAGGTCCTCCTCGCCTGCACCGTCGTCGATCAGGACGGCCACCTCGCCCAGGATCTCCAGCAGAGCGACTTCCACGTCTTCGAGGACAACACCCTCCAGACCATCGTCTCCTTCGCCCACTCCGACGTCCCCGTCTCCCTCGGCATCCTCATCGATAATTCCGGCTCCATGCGCGACAAGCGAGCCGCCGTCAACACCGCCGCCCTCGACCTCGTGCGCGCCTCCAACCCCAGCGACGAAGCCTTCATCGTCAATTTCTCCGACGAAGCCTTCCTCGATCAGGACTTCACCTCCGACATTGACAAGCTTCGTCAGGGCCTCTCCCACATCGAGTCCCGCGGCGGCACCGCCCTCTACGACGCCGTAGTCGCCTCAGCCGATCAGCTCTCGCACGGCGCACGCCTTCCCAAAGAAGTGCTCCTCATCATCACCGACGGCGAGGACAATGCCTCTACCCTCAACCTCGAACAAACCATCCGGCGCGTCCAGGACCTGGGCGGCCCGGTAATCTACTCCATCGGCCTTCTCTTCGGCGACGAGGACAAGGGCCAGGAAGCCCACCGCGCCAGACGCGCCCTCACTCTGCTTTCCGACGAAACCGGCGGCCTCTCCTTCTTCCCCCATTCCCTCGCCGACGTCGACAACATCGCCGCCGAGGTAGCCCGCGATATCCGCAACCAGTACACCATCGGCTACCACTCCACTAAGCCCGCCGCCCAGGGCGGCTACCGCACCGTCCACGTCGATGCCAAAGCCGCCCACCACGGCAAGCTCTTCGTGCGTACCCGTACCGGCTACTACCCAACGCCCCAAACCCAGCAGCCAGCCCACAAAACCAGCGTCGCGGAAACCGCACCTCGCACACCTTAGCCGAGAATCAAGCCGGCCCCTGGGCCTGCCTTCGCAGATCGCTTTTCCTTAAACGCCTTTGGCTCGCAGTTTGCTCGTCTTCTGCTAACTATGGCTCGTTTTCTGCTCCCCTTTTTGCTCGTTTTTTGCTGGCTTCTTGCTCGCCTTTGGCTGGCCTTTTGCCCGCCTTTCGCTGGGGTTTGCTTGTCTTCCGCATGAACCCCC
The DNA here is from genome assembly GCA_963831055.1 of uncultured Acidobacteriaceae bacterium. Lineage (GTDB taxonomy): Bacteria > Acidobacteriota > Terriglobia > Terriglobales > Acidobacteriaceae > Palsa-343. Next base: position 229,913 of record CAWHOU010000005.1, read on the forward strand.
GGTGCCCTACTCGGTACTCGCACCCTGCACCCTCCACCCTGTACCCTGTATCTGACATGCCCCCCACCGCTACACCCTCACAACTCCGCACCGCCTCCGACATCACCGCCCTCATCGGCAACACACCCGTCCTTCAGTTGCGCCGCCTCGTCTCCTCTGACCACGCAGAGCTTTACGCCAAGCTCGAATTCCTCAACCCCGGTGGCTCCGTCAAAGACCGCGCCGCCCTTGGCATGATCCTCGACGCCGAACGCCGCGGCATCCTTCACCAAAATTCCGTCATCACCGAAGCCACTGCCGGCAACACCGGCGTGGGACTCGCCCTCGTTGGCGTCAATCGCGGCTATCGCGTCGTCCTCTTCGTCCCCGAAGGCTATGCCGAAGAAAAATGCGCCCTCATGCGCGGATTCGGCGCCCAGGTCCATCGCACACCTGAAGCCGAGGGCATGGCCGGAGCCATCCGCCGCGCTCTCGCTCTTGCCAAATCAGACACCAACGTCTGGCCGGCTCTCCAGTTCGACAATCCCGCCAATCCGCAGTTTCACCACGACACCACCGCCGCCGAGCTCTGGGAACAAATGGAGGGCCGCATCGACGCATTCGTGGCCGGAGTCGGCACCGGCGGCACCTTCTCCGGCATCGCCCGCTTTTTGAAGGAACAGAACCCGCGAATTCTCACCGTCGCGGTTGAAACCCAGGGTTCGATCCTTCAGGGAGGCGAACCCGGTCCTCATAAGGTCGAAGGCATCGGCGTCCACTTCATCCCTAATACCTTCGACCGATCGGTTGCCGACGAAATTGTCGCAGTGCCTGATACAGAAGCCTTCGCCGCGGTGAAGCGCTTAGCCGCCGAAGAGGGAATCCTCGCCGGCTCCAGCTCAGGAGCGATGGTCCACGCCGCCTGCCAGTTGGCTCGGCGTCTCGGCCCGGGCAAACGAGTGGCCACCCTGATCCCGGACTCCGCCGAACGGTACCTGTCCAAAAGCATTTTCGCCGGCGGCGTTTGATCCGCGTCCTCCTGAGTCGGGCAGCCGGACTTATGTACGCGAACATCGGCTCGCCCAGAACCCAGTCTCAGGGCAAACGGGAAACTGTTAATTCCGCTGCGATCCTCAGGCCGTTCCCAGCACATGCAGTCCTTCGACCGGTGGCGGCGCTGGCCAGAGAATATTCCCCAGAACCTGATACCGCCCTCCATAGAACAGCAGCGCGTACTGCCGAACCGCCGTGCTCAGCGGCCCGCCAACGGCGATGCATACCAGCAGCCCCACGGCGACAGCCAGCACGCCGACCAGAACCTCGAGGAAAACTCCGGCCATCGCAACTCCCACCGTCGCCCCGGAAAAGCTTAAATGGATCCCAGCCTCGACGGCGGCAACAACAACCACAAAAATAATCGCCGGAATGATCAGCACAATGAATAACCCGATCAAGGCGACGATTGGCAGCAGCAGCCGCAGCAAAGCGTAGACAAAGAACGGACCCTTTTCCGCCCTGATGCGCGCCCAAGCACCGGCCCAGGCCTGGCCCGCTGTCGCATTCTCCAGCGCATAGTGCGGCAGCATCAGATCGCGCAAGACCACGTCCACCAGAAATCCGGCGAGGATGATCAGCAGGATGATGGGAATCAGCGGCAACAGGAGAGCGAAGATCGCCGCAAAACTGGGATGACCGCCCGCCCCGACATTCTGAAACAACCCCCAAAATCCCGCCACGAAAGGCAGAGCGATCAGCGCCACCACCAGCAGGAAACAGAAACCGATCACAACGTTCAGCCAGAAGAAGCGCTTCGCCGGCTCGCGATACAGCCGCCATCCAGGCCGAATTTCTTTCACGTTGTGGATGAGGCAATGAAAGAACGCAAACCGCAGGCGTGTGATGAGGTAGTAGAGCCAAAAGCAAAGCAGGATGACCAGCAGCGACATCGCCACAAACTCCGCAATGCGCAAGGGGCTGAAGACGAAGGGCGTATAGGAGAAATCGGCTGCGTGGCTCGGGGATTTGTGGTGATTGCCAAAGCTGGACGAATTGAAATTCCCGCCGGAGCCTCCTTCGGTGAGCACCGCCACCAAACACAGCTTGAGATAGGTGCCAAGCCGGAACGGGCGGAAAAGGAAAATCCTGGTCCGCTGAATGGCGGGGGCAATTGCGTCGGCAGCAGAGAGGCGAAACATGGCGGTCCCCATCAGAGACCGATAAGTCTACTGCAAATCTGGGCGCTTCGAACGGCATTTCGGGAACAATCCTGCGAACCGCTATTGCGGCGGGTTCTGGTTCTGCTGTTTGTCGTCGTCCTTTTTGCCGAAGAGCCTTCCCCAGAAGCCGGGCTTTTTCTTCTTTTTCTGATCCTGGTTCTGGTCGTCGGCCGGCGCTTGCGCGACGACCGGTTGAGCTGGCGCAACTTTCACCGGTGGCGGCTGCTGGGCTACCCGCGCCGGAGGAGGCTGCGCCTGAGTTACGGGCCGCTGGCCGAGGCCGAAGATCTTCTGGAAGAGATTGCGCTGGTCGCCCATCGAATGGTCGCAGGTATCGGTGGGTTGCGTGCCGTCGAGAAACGCCGCCGTATAGTCCTCGGGGCACGAGTCGTCAGCGAGCAGATTCGTGTTGTCGTCGAGCCGCACCTGAACCACTCCGGCGGGCGGAACGAAATCTTTGACATCGGAGTATTGCGGCAACTTCACCGCGTTCTTCATGAAGTCTGCCCAGACGGGTCCGGCGGCGTGCGCGCCCTCGATCTTGATGTCGCTGTAGTCGTCGTTGCCGACCCACACAATGCAGAGCAGGTTGCTGGTAAATCCCGCGAACCACGCGTCGTGCTCGGTGCCGGTCTTGCCCGCGGCAGGAGCGGTAAAGCCCATGTTCCGCACTCCCGCGCCGCTGCCGTGCGGATTGTTCAGCACCTGCTCCATCATGCTGACGGTCAGGAAGGCGGCGCGCGGATCGAGCACCGGCTTCGTATCAGGCGCGTAGTCGGCGAGCACGTCGCCGTTGGGAGCCCGGACCGAAGCGAGCATCCAGGGATCGATATGCACGCCCTCATTGGCGAAAACCGTGTAGGCGCCGGCTAATTCAAGGGGAGTCGCATCGTAGGCGCCGATGGCCATCGCCGGCGTGCCGCGCGCGGACTTGATGCCTGCATCGCGGGCCAGTGCCGCGACATTGTCGAAGCCCACCATCTGCGCCAGGGCGATGGTCGGATTATTCAGCGAGCGATAGAGCGCTTCTGTAGCAGTGACGTCGCCATAGTATTTGCTGTCGAAGTCCTTCGGCGTGTAGTCCTCATTGTTAAACGTAAACGTGGTCTGCTCATCGTGCAGGATGGTGACCGGCGTGAAGACCGCACTGTTGCCATCGGGATTGGTGAGCGGCGTCCCCGCAATGGCGGTATTAAAAGCAGCCGCATACACAAACGGCTTGAAAGTCGATCCTGTGGGCCGGTGCGCGACAGCGTGGTTGTATTGGCTGATGCCATAATTGCGACCCCCGACCAGCGCCAGAACCTGGCCGGTATGCGGATCGAGCGCGATGAGAGCCACCTGCGGCGAAACGAGGGGCGGCGGCGCTTCCCCAGCCTTCAGGGCGGCGCGCACCAGACGATCATGACGAGCGGTCACCAACTCGTCAACATGCTTCATGCCAGTGGCGACCGCGTCCTGGGCGATCTGCTGCAGTTGCGGGTCGAGCGATGTGTAGATGCGGAGGCCCTGCTCGTTATAGTCGTTATCGCCAAGGCGCTGGATAAGCTGATCCCGGACCAGGTCGACAAAGTAAGGCGCCTCGCCGGCATCGAATGCGCTCGGATCAAGTTTGAGAGGCGTTGCCCTGGCTTCTTCCGCCTGGGCCTTGGTGATGGCGCCGGTTTCCACCATCGCGTCCAGCACCACATTGCGGCGCTCCAGCGCCCGCTCCGGATGGCGAAAGGGGTTCAGCCGGCTGGGGCTCTGGATTACACCGGCCAGCAGCGCGCACTCCGGCAGATCCAATTGCCGGACATCTTTGCCGAAGTAAGCCTGCGCGGCTTCGCCGAAGCCGTCGACCGAGAAGCTTCCCCGCTGCCCTAGAGGCACTTCGTTCGCATACATCTGAAAAATTTGCTGCTTGTTAAAGCGGTGCTCCAACTGAAACGCCAGCAGAACCTGGAGAAACTTGCGCTTCAGGCGCTTTTCCGGCGACAGGAAGAAGTCTTTAGCCAGCTGCATCGTCAGCGTCGAGAATCCCTGGCTGTAGCGGCGCGAGCGCATATCAGTAAGCAGAGCGCCGAAGACGCGCCCGTAGTCAACACCATCGTGCTGGAAGAAGTGGCGATCCTCGATGGAAGTGACTGCGGGAACCAGATACGGCGGCAGCTCGTCGTAGGTCACCATGCGGCGCTTGGCGTGATTCTGATCGGAGAGTCCAGTGACGAGGAGCGGCTCCAGTTCATAGGCCGCCAGCGGCTGGCCGTTATCGCCGGTGATCTCGCTGACTGCCTCCTCTGAGAAGCTTATGGTCGCGCCATCCTGCGCGTGGTAAGACTGCGGGCCCGGGTGGATCGTGATGGCGCGCGCGTTGACGGCATACGTACCCATCGGCGAAGCCGTCCCCTGGCCGTCGACCGAGTAACCGGCGTCCTCAAGCTCCCGCTCAACCTCGGAGGGTCTGAGCTTCTGTCCTGGCCGCACTTGGGGTGGGGCCGCATAAATCTTTGCCGTCTGCGTGAACAGCGGGTGCTTCAGACGCTCGTCGACAATCTGGCCGACCTTGCTCCAGTAGTAGGCGACTACCGTCGCGCCCACCAGCAGGAACGCGAAGCAGACAATGCCGGCAACGATGATCGCCTTCTTGCCGGTCACGTTGAACCGATGCGTCTGGGGGATTTTGACCTTCACTGCCAACTCGTATTTCCGCCTTCCTGCGCGATCTTTTCCTCACCCGGTGCACGGAGCGGGCCACTTCTGGGCCGCCTGAAACAAAGTGCTTAGCGCTCAGTGTGTGCCCATTCGCCGTGTTCCAGCAGACACGGCGTGTCAGCGTTGCCACGTCCTCCAGATAGCTTGCTCTGCCGGAGCGACTCCACGCTTTGTTTCATTCTCGCAGGAACCTCTCGAACTCTTCCCGCACTTCTATCCAGACGAACCTCAGTGAACATCTGTTCAGAAGAACCTTCCTGAAATCTGCCCAGACGAATCGGATGCGAAATTGACCCCTGGAGTGATGTACGTCTAGCTATCCGGGTCGGTTCCTCGGATCAACCGGCGCAGCTCCGTGGCGATGCCGGCCATCGGAAAGTCACGGGCCGAAGCCGTCGAACGTTCCACCAGCTCCACTTTGCCCTCTGCTACCTTCTTCCCCACCGTCACGCGATAAGGAACGCCAATCAGGTCCGCGTCTTTGAACTTTACCCCCGCGCGGTCGTCCCTGTCGTCGAGCAAAACCTCAAGGCCGGCAGCTTCCAGATCCGCCGCGATTTGCTCCCCGGCGGACTTGAGTACAGCGTCGGCAACATTCGTGATGGTCACGATAACGTCGAAAGGGGCGATCGCGGGCGGCAGCCAGAACCCATTGGCGTCGTTACCCTGCTCAACAGCCGCAGTCAAAATGCGCTCGATTCCGATGCCGTAGCTGCCCATGATGGGCGTCACTTCTTTGCCGTTGGCGTCGAGCACCCGCGAGCCCATCTTCTCCGTATAGCGAGTGCCGAGCTTGAAGATGTGGCCCACTTCGACGGCCTTCGCGACCTTAATGGGCTGGCTGCATTGGGGGCAGGCTTCGCCTTCGAGCACATTGCGGATGTAAGCTGCAACGGTCCACGTAAAGTCCCGGCCCGGAACGACGTTCCGGTAGTGCTGGTCGAGCTTGTTGGCGCCGCAAACCAGGTTCTGCCGACTCTCGAGGCCAGGGTCGAGGATGACGTTGAGCTTGCCGTCGTTGACAGTCTTTGCCGGGTCGAGATTCATCGGGCCGAGATAGCCTGCCGGTCCGTGCAGCCAGGTTTCCAGCTCTTCCGCCTGCATGGTGCGCAGCTCGGTGGCGCCCACGACAGCCATCAGCTTCGTCTCGTTAACAAAGTGGTCGCCACGCAGGAACGCGACCACCGGCTGCAAGCTCGATTTACCCTCGGCTGTCTTGCCCGGCACTGTCGCCATGTAAGCGACGCACTTGATATCAGAGCTGGATTCGATGCTAAAGAACTTCGTCACGTCAGCGATCGAGGCCTGGCCGGGCGTGTGCACCAGTTCCGGCTTGCCGTCCCCGGTAGGCTCCATTTCCTTCACCGGCGCCAGCCGCGATGTCGCCTTCTCCATATTGGCCGCATAACCGCAGGCGGCGCAGCTGGCGATCAGGTCCTCGCCTGCGTCGGTGTAAACCATAAATTCCTGCGACTGCGACCCGCCCATCGCGCCGGAGTCGGCTTCGACGGCGACGAATTTCAGTCCGCACCGCGTGAAGATGGCGCGGTAGGCGGCGTCGTGGAGATCGTAACTGCGGTCGAGCCCGGCCTGGTCGATGTCGAAGCTGTAGCTGTCCTTCATGATGAACTGGCGCACCCGCAGGAGGCCACCTTTGGGGCGCGGCTCATCGCGGAACTTGGTCTGTATCTGGTACCAGATTTGCGGTAGCTGCTTGTAGCTGCGCAGCTCATGGCGGGCGATGTCGGTCATGACCTCCTCATGGGTCATGCCGAGGCACAGATCGGCGCCCTTGCGGTCCTTGAGGCGGAACATGTTGTCGCCCATCAGCGTCCAGCGGCCGCTCTCGCGCCACAAATCGGCGGGATGAATGGTCGGCAGCAGAAATTCCTGCCCGATGCGATCCATCTCTTCGCGCACGATGCCGACGATCCGGTTGATGGAACGTTGCCCGAGGAAGAGGTACGAGTAAATCCCCGCGCCCAATTGCCGGATGTATCCGGCGCGGACAAGGAATTTATGACTGGCCACTTCGGCGTCTGCCGGGGCCTCGCGGAGCGTGGGGATGAAGAGTTTGGACCAGCGATGCATTCGTATTCAGGTTACAGGGTGCGGGGCTCAGGGTACAGCGCGCCGAGTTCTCTGAGTTTCCCGTCGGTCTACGTGCAATTCCGGAAGTCTCATCCACTTGAGAGACTTGCCAACCTTCACGAATGAGGGGTCAGCGGAAACGAGCGTGGCCCTGGACGCGAGGGCCAGAGAAGCGGCGAAACTGTCCGCATAGGCCAGCTTGCATCGATGCTTCAGCGTCGCGGCCTCAAGCGTCCTCTTTACGTCCGCATCGATCACGATTACCACGTTCTGAAGGGCCTGAAGGTACCCAGACGCTCTCTGTTCGTCCATGTATTTGAGCAGAATGTAGAGGACCTCTCCCACGGTGATCGCAGACATGGAGAGGTTTGCCTGATTCCGTTCGGCCTGTTCGAAAAGACCGCGCAATTTTTCTCCACCATGGACCTCGCCGACGCCGAAATAGCGAAGAACAGCATTGGCGTCAAGAACGTATTCCTTCATCGCTCGTTCTCGCGTTGAAGTTCGCCACGGCGCTCTTCCTGGAGGCTCGCCTCAAGCGGAAATTCCCGCAAGCTGCCCTGCAGTGCGTATATCGCTTCGTAGGTGTTCGGCTCAAGTACGAGCCGGCCATATTCCTCCTGGAAAACGACTGTAGTCCCTTTATGGAGGCCGTATCTCTTTCGCAGCCTGGCGGGAATCACAATCTGCCCCTTCGAACTGATGACGGAAGTCGCTCGCATTGGCATACCTCTGGCCAGGAAATGTCTTACCTCATTGTAAGACCTTTTGGTTAGGAGGTCGTGCCCATCCCGCTGCGACCCGCTCCGCGAGCGCTGCGATATCGACCGGCTTCTGCGTATCGACCTCAATCACCAGACTCAGACCAAAGGGCTCTTCATACTCCGCTATGCGATCAGGCGACATCGCTGTGAGAGCATGCGCGGGATGCTGCCGCTCGTTCCGGGCGCGTTCGCTGAAGCGTTGCGAGGCTTCTTCGCGGGGAATACGGCAATAGACTTCAATCAGATCTGTGCCCGCTTTCTCCATGAGCCCTGCCACTTTCCCGCGCTCGTAGGCGCCTTGAGTCCGAAAATTGGCTTCCAACACGACAGCCGGGCAGTGGGGCGCGAGCGCCCATAGAACCTCCATAGCAGCGGCGCCGATTCTGCGCGAGAATTCGACATCGCCCGGAGCACCCTCGAGTGCGGTGAAAAGTGTCTCCTTGATGTCGTCCTTGGTCAGAAGGGCAAAACCGAGGCGTTCCGCAAGCGGACGGGCGAGCGTGGTTTTTCCCGAGGCTGGAGGGCCGGAGACCAGGACGATTCGTTGTTTCCCTGAAGAAGCCATTGATTCTATTGAATCGCGCCGCCAGCCCTGGTGGGTCCGTATGACACGAATTAGCCATGCGCATTCTGATTCCTGGGCTCATTTGCCGATGACTGCAGCCGCCCGCTATGAAATCCTGAATCCACTTTTCCCCAGGAAACGTCGTGCGTACGACGACTCGCCGGCAGTAACCATGAGACAGTCGTACGGTGAGTGGAGGTGTTTGAAGAAGGACGGATGTATACCCCCTTTCTGATGTGCGGATACGCAGCGGCCCTCATTCTGATGCTTTTCGGTTTTCGAGGAGTACGCCGCAGCACCCCCGACCTGCCCGGCAGCCGGCAGCTCACCTGGTTCATCCTGTGCGGACTGTTCGGGGTACTGCTGATGGGTCTGCGCCCGTGGGTACCCTCCCTGCTGAGCATCGTGGTGTCGAATTTCCTGCTCTTCACGGGCGGACTGTTTCTCTACCTGGCTGCAGCCGACATTTTGGAGCGTAAATCCCGCCTCTTCCCGTGGCCCGCGGGAATCTGCGTGCTGGCGTTGCCGCCATTCGCCTGGTTCACCTGGATTCACGAAGACATCGTTGCGCGCCTGTTGATCCACGCTGTCGTGCTCGGCTCAATCTTTATCACCATTTCCGTGATGCTGTTCAGGAAGCAGCGGGACCCCGAGATGCGCCAGCCTGCTCGCGCCTGCGCATGGCTCCTGGTTCTGGCCACGTCGCTGCAGGCCGCGTGGTGGCTGTTTGAATATCGGATCGGGCCGCACGCTACAACTTTTATCCATCCGGACCTGATCAACGTCGGCTTCAGTTACATGTCCATGCTGCTGGCCCTGGCGACCGTTATCGGCCTGCTGTGGCTGGCGCTGACCGTGCATCGGCTGGACCTGAACAGGATTGCGCAAACCGATTCGCTGACCGGCCTGCTGAATCGCCGGGCCTTTGAGGATATTCTGCGCCGCGAGCTGCTGCGTAACAACCGCGACGGCGGTTCGTTGGGCATCATGCTGATCGACCTGGATTATTTTAAGCAGGTGAACGATTCGATGGGACACTTCGCCGGTGACGATGTCCTCCGGCGCATCGCCACGGTATTGCGCGACGGAACCCGGCCATCGGATGTTCTGGCGCGGTACGGCGGTGAGGAGTTCGTAGTGATGCTGCGCAACGTTGGTATCGAGGAAGCGAAGTCTGCCGCGGAACGCATTCGTCAACAGATCGCCAACCTGTCGGACTTGCCCGGAAGTGTCACGCTGACCGCCAGTCTAGGCGTAGCGGTGAGCCAGCCGAAGGAGACCGCAACAGAATTTCTGTTCCGCTCCGACGAGGCCCTCTATCGCTCAAAGCGCGAAGGACGCAACCAGGTCAGCGTTTATCGCGATCCGGATGAGGTGCAGGACCTGGAGTCTATCTACGGTCGTCGCGTTTAACTACCGCAAAGCACAAAGGCTGCGCCTTCTGGGCGCAGCCTTTTTATGTTGGCCTTTTTCTCAACGCCGAGATTTCTAGACCGCCTGCTTCGCGCAGAGCTCATTGAAGGCGCGCGAAAGCTCATCGGCGATCGCCTGGGGAGTGCTGTTCTCGATGACGAACCGCTGCATGAGGTAGACCAGCTTGCCGTCGCGGAGGATTCCGATGGCCGGCGAGGTGGGTGGGTTGCCTTCGAAGTAAGAACGGGCGCGGTCGGTGGCCTCGCGATCCTGACCGGCGAAGACGGTAATGGAACGATCCGGCGCGACGGAATTGCGCAGGGCGAGGCGCACACCCGGCCGCATCTTGCCGGCGGCGCAGCCGCAGATCGAGTTCACCACGACCATCGTCGTACCGGGCTGTGCCAACGCTGCATCGACCGCCTCCGCGGTGCGGGCTTCGGAAATTCCGGCGCGGGTCAGTTCCTCACGCATCGGGATGAGCATCACTTCGGGATACATTCGCTTGTTTTCCTCCGGGTCCTGGTCGTGAAGACCACATTTTCATTGTACGGGCCTTACCTTGCCGTGCGCCACTGTCCTCCGGCTGGCTGGCCCCTTCGCCCCCAGTCCTGTCAGGTTGACCCTCCCAATCGCCGCTGCGACAGCTCGGCGATTGACTGATATATCTCAAGTGGATGCTCCTCAGGGAACACGTTCCGCTTGCTCCGTACACAACCTTCGGCATCGGAGGACCTGCGCGCTGGTTCGCCGAATGCACGGACGAGGCATCCGTCGTTGAGGCGGTGCATTTTGCGCGGGATCGCCGGGTTCCGTTATTCGCGCTGGGCGGGGGCAGCAACGTTCTTGTATCGGATGAAGGCTTTCCCGGCCTCGTTCTTCGCGTCGCGCTGACGGGAATCGAGGAGCAGGAGAATCGCGTTCGAGTAGCCGCGGGCGAAGACTGGGACCGCTTCGTCTCTCTGGCGGTCGATCATGGCTACGGAGGCATCGAATGCCTCGCTGGAATCCCCGGCACCGTAGGTGGAACGCCGGTGCAGAATGTTGGCGCGTACGGGCAGGAGGTTTCCAATACGATTGTGTCGGTCCGTGTGCTCGATCTGCATACCATGACTTTTGCCGAATTGCAGGCAGCGGCATGCGGTTTCGCCTACCGCCGCAGCATCTTCAATTCCACCGAGCGCGGCAGGTTCATCGTCACGCGGGTGGACTACAGTTTGCGGCCCGGCGCCCTTCCAGTGATTTCTTATCCGGATCTGACGAGGCATTTTCGTCGGCAGGCCGGTAAGCCGACCTTGGCGGAAGTGGCCGCTGCGGTGCGCCAGATTCGCCATGCGAAGGGCATGCTCCTGGTGGAGGGCGAGCCCGATTGCCGCAGTGCGGGAAGCTTCTTCAAGAACCCCGTCGTCTCGCAGGCGCAGTATGACGACCTCGCTGCTCAGTCATCGTCGCCGGTTCCCTGCTTCGCGGCTGCAAAAGGGTTCGTGAAGATTCCGGCGGCGTGGCTCGTGGAACACGCGGGGTTTCAGAAGGGATTCGCGATGGGGGCAGCGGGAATCTCCAGCCGGCACACGCTGGCGCTGATCAATCGCGGAGGCGCCACCGCGAAGGAGATTCTGGCGCTGCGCGATACGATTGTCACGACACTCGAAAAGCGATTTGGGATTCAACTCGAGCAGGAGCCGGTCTGGCTGGGTCCATGAGCGCCTGGAGACTATCGATAAAAGTGTGGGGGAGGTTCAAGTGAACGTTACGAGAAGGCAGTTCGCAATGGGCGCAGCTGCAACCGCGGCGATGCTGCGGACGCGCGGCGTGTGGGCCAGTCCTCTGGGACTGCCGCTTGGCCTCCAGCTCTACTCGGTGCGCGACTTTCTGCCGAAAGATTATGAGGGCACTCTGGCGCAGCTGGGAGCGATGGGCTATCGGGACGTCGAGGCGGCGGGGTTCTTCGGCCATTCCGCAGCCGATGTGAAGCAGGCCATGACGAAGGCTGGTCTCCGCTGCGTGAGCGCGCATTACACGATGGAGCGCCTGCAGCCACTCGACGATGTTCTCCAGTTCGGCAGCGCTCTCGGCCTGAATTACATCGTCTGCGCATCGCCGATGCAGCGGGATCCCTCGAAGACGAAAGGACTCGGATGGGTTGCCGCACTGGAGGCGATGAGCCTGGACGACTGGAAATGGAATGCCGAACAGCTCAACCGGATCGGAGAGCGTGTGCGCGCCGCAGGCATGCAGCTCGGCTATCACAACCACTTTGTCGAATTTCATCCGCACGATGGTGGCGTGCCCTACGACGAGTTGCTGCGCAACACGGACCCCAAGCTGGTAACCATGGAGATGGATTGCGGATGGGTGGTCATCGGCGGCAAGCGGCCCGAAGACTACCTAACCAAATATCCCGATCGCTACTCGATGCTGCATATCAAGGAATTCAAAATGAAGGGCTTTAAGCCCGGGATGGAGCCAGTCTCGACGGAGATGGGGCGCGGCAGCATCGACTACACCAGCATCTTTGCCGCAGCGAAGAAAGCGCGCATCCGGCATGTCTTTGTCGAACAGGAAGCCTTCCCCGACATGCCGGCGATGGAAGCGCTCAAGGCAGACGCGGATTGGCTGCGGTCTGTCTGAGAAGTTGGGCGGGCTCTAGCGGGCCATGGCCAGGATGCCCACATTCAGCAGAATCATCAGGACCGATGAAGCGGGGATCACCATCAGCGCCTTGCGGATCCGCTTCGGATCGTCCCCGGCGATCGCGCCGATGATGTGTGAACTGACCGCGAGTCCCGCCCATCCACAGGTAATGACGATGCCGATGGCGGTTCCCGTCATGCGCGGAAAAGCGTCGCCGACAATAGCAAGGGTGGTTGGAAAAACGGGAGCCATGGAGAGTCCCGCGAGAAACACCAGCACCGCGGCGGAAGTTGGATTATTGGTCCGTAGCAGTAGAAATGTTGTAACAGCCATAGCTACAGAAGCCGCCAGCGTGATCGTGACCGGCGCAGCGCGAATCAGGACCAGCGACGCGCCGACGCGTCCGAGAAGCAGCCCCAGCGCAAATCCGAGCGACAGGATGTTCAGCGCCCGCGACTCGGGAATGCCCTGTGCGATGAGGTGGCGCACCAGCCAATTCCAGATGCCGACCTCGCAGCCAACGTAGAGGAAGAGCAGAAATCCCAGTAAAAACAGAATGGGACGGCCCAGCACGGGCCCGGCGTCCGCGAAGATGAAGCGGCCCGCGCCGGTGGGCGGCGGCATGTGTGCAACGGCCTGAATGGCCAGCGTGACTACGGTTAGGCCTGCGACTGTGTAGCAGAGGCGAACCCAGTTGCGCCTAAAAAGATTTGCGGAAATGAAGGGCGTGGCCAGGCCCCCGAGTCCAAAGAAAATGTTGACGAGGTTGAGCGCGATTCCTCGATGCGCCTCGCCAACATCGCTGGTAAGGGCGTTGGCGCCCGTCACCACGATGCCGCCACCCATACCAAGAAGGAACAGCAGCAGAACGATGCTGCGGTACCCCGCGGAACGCGGAAGCGCGAACAGGACAACAGCAATCAGCGCGAGTCCGAGGATCAGGCCGGCCTTTTTGCCGAAGTCGTCTAGCAAGGGCCCGACGCCAAGCGACGCGACCATTAGCCCCAGCGCCTGTGCGAGCGCGATCGTACCGTTCTGCCGTGGGCTCAGTTGAAACCGGCCGGAAAGATCGGGCAGGATGGTGCCCAGCATCGCGGCAATCATCCCGTAGACGAAAATCGCGACAACAGCGGCGAGGATCAGCAAAGGCGGACTCCTTTTGGTTCAATCCTGGATCGGCCAGGCAGGGCTCTCATGAAACCGGAACCTCAACCCAGGCGTGATTGCGGTTGCTCTCGAGCTCTGCCTGAAGAATGACGAGTTGGCGGAGGCCATCGGTGAACTGCGGATAATCGCGCGCTGCCTCGGGATCGCCGATCGAACCGTAAAAACGTCGAAACACCTGCTTGAATGTGTCGTCGTAGCCCTCGCTGTGGCCACCGGGCAGATCGGCGAAGCCGCGCGCCGCGGGTTTGAGAAGCGAAGGGTCTTTCACGATGATGCAGTTCGCGCTGTTGCGATGGCCGATCCACAGCTCGTCGGGCCTCTCCTGATCCCATGCGACACCGGATTTCGTCCCGTAAATCTCAATGCTGAGGCGGTTCTTGCGGCCGGCTGAGACCTGACTGGCCGTCATCGCGCCGCGCGCGCGATCACCCAACCGGAAGACAACAGCGCCAAAATCTTCTGTATCGATAGGGGTGTCGACGGTTTCTGCAGCGGAGGCCAGCTTGTTGGCGAAGGTTTCGACCGGCCCTTTGGGCTGCTTGCGGGTCTTGTACACGGTATTCAGGTCAGCACACAGCGAGCTCACGCGCCGCCCGGTGAGATGCTCTGCCATATCGAACCAGTGCGAACCGATGTCGGCCATACAGCGGGAGGGCCCGCCGTCTTTGGAGTCGACCCGCCAGTTCCAATCGGTGTCATAGAGGAGCCAATCCTGCGAGTAGGTGCCCTGGACCACGAGAATTTCTCCAAGGTCGCCGGCCTCGCGCATAGCGCGCATCTGCTGCACCATCGGATAGTAGCGCAGATTGTGACAGACACAGTTACGTACTCCCTTTTGCGCGGCCAGAGCGGCGAGTTCCTCGGCCTCTTCCGCGCTGATGGCCAGCGGCTTCTCGCACAGAACGTGCTTGCCGGCCAGAAGCGCAGCTTTGGCCATAGGAAAGTGCTGTGCATTGGGTGTGCAGATGTGGACGGCGTCGATAGAAGGGTCGCGCAGAACCTCATCGGCCTCCATGCGGGGAATGTCGAAGGCGGAGCCCAGCCTTTCTGCTGCCGCGGTGTTGCGTCCGGTAATTGCAGCAACATCGACGTTCTCAACGCGACGGAGAGCCTCCAGATGCACGCGGCCCATGAATCCCGTGCCGAAGACGGCAGTGCGAATGCGTTTCGTCATCGATGACAAATGCCCCCTGCTCTAAATCTCATACCCACCACGCCGCTCCCGGCTGTTCGCGCACAACCAGTTCGTTCAGGAACGCCGCGGCCTTCGTCAGGCCCTCTTCGGCCGAAAGCAGCGAGTCCTCGTGCTCGATCGATAGAACATTGTCGTAGCCGTACATGCGGAGCGTCGAGATGAACTCCTTCCACCACTCCGCGCCGTGACCGTAGCCACAGGTGCGGAAGATCCAGCCCCGGTGTCGCTCGTCGGTGTAGGGCTTCGTGTCAAGCACTCCGGTTCGCGGCAGGTTCGCCGGGTAAAGCTGCGTGTCTTTTGCATGGACGTAAAAGACCGCGTCGCCGAGGACGCGAACAGCGGCGATGGGATCGATGTTCTGCCAGAAGAGATGGCTGGGGTCGAGATTCGCTCCGACCGCCGGGCCGGCGATGGAGCGCAGCCTGAGCATCGTTTCCGGAGAGTAGACCACGAAGCCTGGATGCATCTCGATGGCGATGCGGACCCCGTGATCGGCAGCGAACTTACCGTGCTCAGTCCAGTAGGGCGTGACGACTTTGTCCCACTGCCACGCGAGAACATCGAGGTAATCCGGCGGCCAGGGACACGTCACCCAGTTGGGAGCCTTCGCCTCCGGCGAGTCGCCGGGGCATCCCGAAAAATCGACGACCACCGGTACGCCGAGCTTTTCAGCCAGCTGGATGGTCTTGCGACTGACTTCGCGATCGTGCGCGGCGCGGGCTGGGTCCGGATGCAGCGCATTGCCATGGCAGCTCAGCGCGCTGATCGAGACGCCATGATCGGCAAGAACCTTGCGAAAGTCGTCGAGTGCCTTCGAGTCGTCGAGCATGGTGAGCTCGCAATGGGCGTCGCCGGGGTAATTCCCTGTCCCCAGCTCGACCGTGTCGATGTGAAGAGCCTTCAGCTTGTCGAGAACCGCGGGCAGGGGCAGCTGCGAGAGCAGTGGGGTAAAGACGCCGACTTTCATGCGTAACAGGGTACAGGGTACAGGGTGCAGGGTGCAGATAGGTTCCAGGACACAGGGCACAGAGGCTCAGAAAAGCGAGGCCGCATGCGGGCGCGAATGCCTCGAGATCGGGCGTCTCGCAAAACGGGACAGCGCTGCTCCCGCCGCGCAGAAAATGAAACCCATGGACGCAATCCGGTTCAGGGAGGGCGCGGCGGGCTGGGATGAAGTCAGTCTCGGCGAGGTGATGTTGCGGCTCGATCCCGGCGAGGGACGTATCCACACCGCGCGCCACTTTCAGGTGTGGGAGGGCGGCGGCGAGTACAATGTCGCGCGCGGCCTGCGGCGCTGCTTCGGCCTGCGGACCGCCGTAGCCACCGCGCTCGCAGATAATCCCGTGGGGCGCCTGGTTGAGGACATGATCCTCCAGGGCGGCGTCGATACTTCCCTGCTCCGCTGGGTTCCATATGACGGCGTTGGCCGTACGGTTCGCAATGGGCTCAACTTTACGGAGCGCGGCTTCGGACTGCGCGCGGCGGCCGGTTGTTCCGACCGCGGTCACACGGCGATCTCCCAAGTCCCCACGACGGCGTGGGACTGGGACGACATCTTTGGCTCGCATCACGGAGCGCGGTGGTTTCATACGGGCGGAATCTTCGCCGCGCTTTCGGAGTCCACCCCAGCCGTCGCAGTCGCGGCGATGGATGCCGCACGGCGCCATGGAACGCCAGTGTCTTACGACCTGAACTTTCGCGAATCGCTTTGGAAGAGCATCGGCGGCACGGCGAAAGCGCAGGAGGTCAATCGCGAGCTGGTCCGCAAGGTGGATGTGCTGCTGGGCAACGAAGAAGATTTTTCGGCAATGCTCGGCATTTCGCTTCAGGGCGTGAAGGAGGACTTCGGCGAGCTGCCCGTAGCGAGTTACGAACAGATGTTGAAGGACGTGGCCGCCGCGTATTCCAATCTCAAACTGATCGCCACAACGCTGCGAACCGCCCACACCGCGACGCGCAATGCCTGGGGCGCTATGGCTCTTTATCAGAGAGAGACCGTGCTGGTCCCGCAGCGGGACATTGAAATTATGGATCGCGTAGGCGGAGGCGACTCGTTCGCTTCGGGGCTGATTTATGGAATGCTCGCCGGTAAGCCAATAGAGTGGGCGCTCCGCTGCGGTGTGGCGCACGGAGCGCTGGCCATGACGACTCCCGGCGACACCAGCATGGCGACGCTGCCCGAAGTGGAGCGCGTGATGAAGGGCGAATCGGTGCGAATTGCGAGGTAGCCGGTAGCCAGTAGCCAGTAGCCAGTAGCTGCGACGTTAGGGATGGGAACCGGGATGCACTCAGCAACAACCAGGGAATGGATCGAGCGAGTTGGGATTGTGCCCGTTCTGCGCGCTCGTTCGGAGCGTGAAGGGCACGCCCTGGTTGAGGCGCTGGTTGCGGGCGGCATTACCGTGATCGAAGTAACGATGACGGTGCCGGGCGCCGTTGAGTTGCTGCGGGCTCTGAAAAGGGAGTTCGGCAACGAGTTGCTGCTGGGGTCCGGAACGGTGACCGATGCGGGACAGGTGACAGCGACCATCGATGCCGGCGCGGAGTTTGTAGTCAGTCCCAGCTTTCATCCTGAAGTGGTGCAGAAAACGAAGGAGCTGGGCAAGCTTTCGATTCCAGGCGCGCTGACGCCGACAGAGGTGATCACGGCTTGGCGGGCGGGCGCGGACTACGTAAAGATCTTTCCCTGCTCGGCGGTCGGTGGCGCACCTTATCTGAAGGCTCTGCTCGCGCCCTTTCCGGAGCTGCGGCTGATTCCGACCGGCGGCGTAACGCTGCAAACGGCAATGGATTTTTTGAAGGCCGGTGCGCGGGCGCTGGGAGTGGGGACAGACCTCGTGAATCCTGCAGCGATCGCGGAAGGCAAGCCGGAGATGGTTACGGCGACAGCGCGGGCTTACATCGAGATTGTTTCGAAGTTTCGCTGACCCAAAAACGACGCGTTGAGCCGGTCCCCGTCGCCGATTGGGAGCCGATACAATGGCGGCCATGGCCGTGAAGAAGCTGGCGAAGAAGTCCGCGAAGAAAACAGGGCAAAAAACCTCGAAGGGTCCTCTTACAGCGGCCCCCGCCAAAAAAAAGACAGGCAAGACAACCGGCCTCGAACTGGATCCCACGCGCATCGCGGAGTTGCTACGCCGTCTCCAGGCCGCCTATCCGAATGCCGAGTGCGCTCTGCACCACAGGAGCCCCTGGGAACTGCTGGTGGCGACGATTCTCTCAGCGCAATGCACGGATGCGCGCGTCAACATGGTCACCCCTGAGCTGTTCCGCAAATTTCCAACACCCCCCGCCTTTGCCGAAGCGTCCCTGCCCGCCATCGAAGAGGAGATTCGGTCGACTGGCTTCTATCACAACAAGGCAAAGTCGATTTCGGGGGCAGCGAAAAAAGTGGTCGGCGAGTTCGGCGGCAAAGTTCCTGACACCATGGAGCAGCTGCTCACGCTGCCCGGCGTAGCGCGGAAGACGGCCAATGTTGTGTTGGGCGTCGCCTTCAAAAAGGCAGAGGGAGTCGTCGTCGACACGCACGTGCTGCGGCTGTCGCACCGGCTGGGGCTGACGCGGGCGGAGGATCCAAAGAAGGTGGAAGAGGATCTGATGCGGATCATCCCAAGAACCCGCTGGATCGCTTTTTCGCACGAGATGATCCACCACGGCCGCCAGATTTGCATCGCGCGCAAGCCGCGTTGCGTGGAGTGTCCTCTGGAGACGCTGTGCAATGCTCCGGACAAGACGTGGAGCAGCCACTAAAGAGCAGCCGGGAGCTGGGGGCCAATCAAGAACAGCGACGGCTACAGGCTGCGGGCTGCTGGCTCGGATCACAGGAAATCGGTTTTGCGGGACTGGACGAAGAAGGTGAGGGCGAGAATCAGAGCCGCGACGAGGAACTCGGCGAGGAGAATGGTGCAGGAGGCCGCGGTCCAGTGCACGGACATGCCCCACATTTGCGGGGCGATTCCACGTGTGTGTGCGAAGACGTAGCCCAGAATATTGAGACCGAGGCTCGAGCAGAGAATGGCGACGGTCAGCCATGCCTGGGATTCGGTGATGACGCCCGCGGCGATGATCAGGCAGGTGGTGACGAGCATTTCCACCGCCATGATGGCGATGAAGGGGATGAGGCCGTGGGTGGCGCCAGGCAGAAGCAGAATCCCGAGCGCTCCGGCGGTGATGGCCAGCCAGGGAATGAGAAAGATGATGAGGTTGGCGAGGATTTTGGCGGCGGTGTATTCGCGCCAGGAGACGGGCAGGCTCATGATGAAGGCGAGTGTCTGCTCCTTGCGCTCGTTAATGGTGGTGACGACGGCCAGTTGCGCGCCGACGCCAATGATGACCATACAGAGCAGGATGATGCTGAGGAGGAAAGCAACCTGCTTACCGGTTAGGACGATCGCCAGCGAGGCGAGACCAGCGGGAATGGAGCCGATGATCATCCAGCGATTGAGGTACCAGTCTTTGAGGATGAGGCGGCGGACCATAGCGTAGTTAGTTCGGGCGTAATTGGTGGGTGCGGAGTTCATGCGGGCTGCAGCTCCCTTCTGCTCTGAACGTTGGCGACGAAGATTTCTTCAAGGGTCATGGAATCGATGGACTGCACGGTAGCGCCGCGATCCTGGCAAAGCGAGACGACCGCAGGATCGAAGTGGTTGGTGATCAGGACGGGTAGGCGTTCGGTGCCGCCGACTTCGACGATGCCGGGAAATTGCGGCAGGACGGCGCTGGGCGGAACAACGAGGCGGACGCGGCGCCAGCGGTCGAGCAGGTCTTCCTTTTCTTCGAGGGCGATGATGCGTCCGCGGTCGATGAAGGCGATGCGGTCGGAGATCTGCTCGACGTCGAGTGTGTTGTGGGAAGAGAAGAAGATGGTGCGGCGCTCGTCGGCGAGGACGGCCATAAGCTCGGCGAGGACTTCGCGGCGAGCAACGGGATCGAGGCCGGTGGTGGGCTCGTCGAGGAGCAGCAGGCGGGGCTGGCGGCCGAGCGCGAGCAGAAGGGCGGCTTTGACGCGCTGTCCGTGGGAGAGGCCTTTGATTTTCTGCTCCGGCCTGAGGTCGAAGCGGCGGACCAGGGTGTCGGCGTAGGACTGGTCCCACTGCGGGTAGATGGAGGCAATGAAATTCATGTGCCATGCGAGGGTGGCTGAGCCGTAGAGACGCATGTCTTCGGAGACGTAGCCGATGTCGAGCTTGGCCGCGGTCTGCTCGGCGGGCATGGCGTGGCCGAGGACCTGAACGGAGCCGCTATCCTGACGGACCAGACCCATCAGGATGCGGATGGTGGTGGACTTCCCTGCTCCGTTGGCGCCGATGAAGCCGAGGATGCTGCCGACAGGCAAATCGAGGCTGATGTTATCGAGCAGGAAGTGCGGGTAGCGCTTGCTCACACCTTCGAGGCGAACGCAGACGTCGTTCATTGGGACTCCTTCAGGGACTTCGGAGAGACGGGTCGCGCGTCGTCGACCTCGTCGAGTGCTTTGCGGAGGCGCGAGACGAGTTCGCGACCGCTCATGCCGATGGTGGTTCCGAGGCGGGCGGCTTCTTCCAGATGGACGGATAATTTCTGCTCGTAGAGATGAGGACCGACAGCGATGCCGGTGGCGACGAATGAGCCTTTGCCGTGCTGGGTGACGATAAGCCCCTCGCGTTCGAGTTCGAGGTAGGCGCGCTTGACGGTGATCACGCTGACGCGGAGATCGACGGCAAGCTGGCGGATGGAGGGGATCTCGTCGCCTGCCTTCCATTCCTCGACAGCGATTTTTTGTTTGATCTGGTCCATGATCTGTTGGTAGAGAGGCCCGCCGGTCTGCGAAAGAACGATACTGGAGGGGCCACTGTGCATAATGGATATTCTGAGTATATACAGTCAGCGCAGGATGTCAAGGCTGGGAGACGGGGGTTGGGGCCTGGAGCTGGGAGCGCCCGGCCGGAAGCTCAAAGCTGATTGCCGGCGGCTTCGGTGCTAGACTTCCGGGGGTTGTTGCGGCGCTTTTGACGCGGCGCGAACGCGGTTGGGCTTCTGGAGGCTCATGATGACCGGTGTTTCTTCGGGTGCGGGTTTCTTTTCGCGGAGACGTTTTCTGCAGACGGCTGGAGCAGCGGCAGTATATTCGGGCAGCGGCTGGGCTCGCGCGGCGGCCTCCGATCGCATCACCATCGGCGTGATCGGCTGGGGCATGATGGGTCCGGCTAATACAAAGGCGTTTTTGGCTCAGCCCGACTGCCAGGTCGTTGCGGCCTGCGATCTGGACAAAAATCACCTGCAGGCAGCGCTCGACACCATCAACAGTCACTACGGCAACCAGGACTGCAAAGGCTACCACGATTATCGAGAGCTGCTGGCGCGAACCGATATCGACGCGGTGATGATCGCCGTTCCCGATCACTGGCACGCCATCATCGCTACCGAAGCCGCTAACCGGAAGAAAGATATTTACGGTGAGAAGCCGCTCGCCCGCACCATCTTCGAGCAGCAGGCCATCGTGAAGGCCGTCGAGAAGAACAACATTATCTGGCAGACCGGTTCCTGGCAGCGTTCTCTTCCCTCCTTCCACAAGGCGGCGGAGATCGTTCGCAACGGGATGATCGGCGATGTGACACACGTCGAAGTAGGCTTGCCCGGCGGCCATCATGATTTTCCGGGAACCTTGCCGGCGTTAATGGAAAAGCTGGCCTCCCTGCCGGATAAGCCCGAGAGCCCGGCGCAAATCGTGCCCGGGACGCCGGCGTGGGACCTCGCCGTCTCCGACCCGCCCGCGGACTTCGACTACGACATGTGGATTGGCCCGTCGAAGATGGAGCCGTATATCGCGGTGCGCGTCTACCAGAACTGGCGCTGGAACTACAACACCGGCGGCGGCCAGCTGCTGGACTGGATCGGTCACCACGGCGACATTGCCCACTGGGGTCTTGGCTTCGATCGCACCGGCCCTTCGGTGGTTGAAGGGCATGGCGAGTTTCCCCCCGCGAACGCCATCTGGAACACTGCGACCAAATACACCATCGAGTGCCTCTATCGAAAGGAAGTCACCGGTTACCCCGTCGACGTGACGATGACGATTGCCGGCGGTTCTCCGGCGATCGCGATGGGTACGAAGTGGATCGGCAAAGACGGGTGGGTGTGGGTCGATCGCAGCGGATTCGACGCCTCGAATCCGGAGTGGGCGAAGGCGGACTCGCTGCCCGCTTCGGACCGGAGAGTCCAGCTCACCGTTTCCCAGGAACACAGGCGGAATTTTCTCGACAGCGTCAAATCGCGGAAGCCAACCATTACTCCTGTCGAAACCGCGCACCACTCCACCATCCCCGGCCACCTGGGGCTGATCTCTATGATGCTGAGCCGCAGGATCGAATGGGACCCGGTGAAGGAAACCATCGCCAACGATGGGGCGGCCACCGCATTGTTGTCGCGGCCGTATCGCGAACCCTGGAAGCTGGCCTGAAACCCCGCGGGACCAAAACGGGCCAGGACCTGCGGCCATGGCCCGCATTGCTTCGCGCTATCGAAACCCGGACTATTTGGATTTCAACAGCGCTTTCGCTCCATCCAGATGCTTTTGGAGCACCGGCAGAGCGGTCTGTGCGTACGTCTTGATGGCTGGGTTCTGCGCGTCCGCGGCTTCCTTTTTATAGATCGCGATGGCTTTGGTGTGTCCGGCGATCATTTCCTGAACGTATTTGTGATCAAAGGCAGCGCCCTTCAGCTTCTGGAACGGGTCGATCATTGCCTTGTTATGCTCGGTGTCGATCGCGTTCGGCACGGTCAGGCCCGCCTGTTGTGCGGCAGTCCACAGCTGACCGTAATCCTGCGTGTGATCGGTGGTCAGCATCTGCCCGTAGTCCTTCACGCCCTGGGAAGCAGCCACCGATTGGGCCAGCTGTCCAAGGTTTGCCTCCACCATGTCGGTTTCGGCGGCAAAGGTGACAAATTGCTGGTCGCTCATCTTTTGAGCGAATACTGAAAGAGAGCACATAGCGAAGCAGCAGACGGCAGTAAGTATTCGTTTCATTCGTTGTCCTCCAACAATTCGTTGGATGCGCCCGAGACAATTCATAGACAAATTCATTCAGGTCAGGTCGCGCCATTTGGCGCGGATACCGCGCGGAAGAGTACAGCGGCAAGCCGGCGCGACTTATAATCGGCATGTCGTGCAGGAAGCTTTTCGCCGATCTCGCGCACTTGGTGTCCTGGTGGCCGGGGCAGCGTGCCTGTTCGTAGCGGTGCTTGCTCAGGAACCTTCCGCCGCCAAGCCTTCTGAACCGGCCGAGGTCCACGGTCGCCTGCTGCTCGTGCTTCCCTTTGAGAACCGCACCGGGAACGCAAGCCTGGACTGGATGGACGAGGCCTTTCCCGACGTTCTGAACCGGCGGCTCAACTCGGCTGGCTTTCTCACCATCAGCCGCGGCGATCGGCTCTACGCCTTCGACCATCTGGGTTTGCCGCTCAACCTTGAGCCGACGCGAGCCACCGCCATTCGGATAGCGCAGACGCTCGATGCCGACTATGTAATTTACGGTCACTACGCTATAGCGACAGGCCAAGCAACCACTCAGCAGCCGAACCAGATCACGGCGGATGCCGAAGTCCTGGATGTATCCGCGTTGCGCCTGGGCCCGCCGATCGAAGAGCAGGGTGAGTCGAACGGGTTGCTGGGCATGATCGACAGCCTCGCATGGCGAGTGACGCGACAACTCGACCCTCGCTATGCCGTGGAAGAGCAAACATTCGTTGCTGCTGACAAAAACCTCCACCCCGACGCCTTTGAAGATTACATCCGCGGGCTCGTGGCAGAGAACTTGCCCCAGAGCATTCAGTATTTGCGCGATGCGGTGAAGCTCGATCCGGACTTCGCCGCGGCATGGCTGGCGCTGGGCCGAGCGTACTTCAGCAACCAGGAATACGAGCAGGCCGCAGCCACGCTGGGGCGTTTGCCAAAGGACGACCCGAATGCGCTCGAAGCCGATTTCTACCGCGGCCTGGCCTGTTTTTTCACCGGGAACTACCGCGAGGCCGAGGACGCATTCGCGTTTGTGAGCATGCGCCTGCCTCTTCCCGAGGTCGTGAATAACCAGGGGGTGGCGGCCAGCCGGCGAGGCAAGGACGCGGGCGCGCTCTTCCAGCAGGCGGTCGCCGCCGATCCTCGCGATCCGGATTATCACTTCAACCTCGCGGTCGCCCTCGCACACCGGAACGACACCGAAGGAGCCATGCGCGAGTTGAATGAGGCGCTGGCTCTGCGTCCGCAGGACACAGAGGCGCAGGCCTTTGCCGATCATTTGAAGGTTCCCGGCGTGGCGAAATCCAACCCTGACCCCGGGCACGCCGTTGCGGACACGCAGGGGCCGCTCGAACGAATCAAGCGCGGCTACAGCGAGGCGGGCTTCCGCCAGGCCGCCTTCGAGATGGAGCAGGTACAGCAAATGCGACTTGCCTCAATGCCGCCCCCACAGCGCGCGGCGGAACTGGTCCGCGACGGCGATCAGTTCTTTCAGCGGGGGCTGGTACTGGAGGCCGAACGGGAGTATCGTGAGGCTCTGGAAGCCGATCCCGCGTCGGCCCTGGCCCACGCCGGCCTGGCTGCGGTACGCGAGCGGGATGGCGACGCGGATGCGGCCCGCCAGGAAGCACATGCCTCCATCCAGCTAACGCCTAACGTGCCCGCGTATCTGGTGCTGGCACGGCTCGATCTGGGGGCCAACCAGTTGAGCGCGGCTGCGGGCGATGTGGGCGATGCCCTTAAGGTGGATCCCGCTAACGCCAATGCCAAAGGCATGAAGCTGGCGCTGGAACGGCGAGGACAGGCAACCCCATGAGAACAGGAATCGGCATTCACCACTCGCAGTTCAAAAGCCGCCACAGGCTGAGTGCGAACCGCGATTCAGGATTAGCGATCAGGCACAGTGGTCTCCTGGTGGGACTGGTCTTGTTGCTGCTCTTCTGCCTGCTGGGCCCGTGCACGGTCGCCGCCCAGACCAGCCAGGCCAACCCCCAAGTCGTTGTTCTGCACCTGGACGACACCATTCAGCCCATCAGCGCGGACTACCTCAAGCGCGGCATCGATAAAGCCGCCGAGCTCCACGCCCAAGCCATTCTGGTGGAGCTGAATACCCCGGGAGGGCTCCTCGATTCCACGCGGACCATGGTTGGAGACATCCTCGCTTCTCCGTCACCGGTGATTTTCTACGTCGCTCCATCCGGGAGCCGCGCCGGTTCAGCCGGCTTTTTCCTTATGGAAGCTGCGGACATCGCAGCCATGGCGCCAGGAACCAATGCCGGCGCGGCCCACCCGGTCGTCGAAATGGGCAAGATCGACGACACCATGAAGCAGAAGATTCTGAACGATACGCTGGCGTTTCTGCGCTCGTATGTGTCGATGCGCGGGCGCAATGTCGATGCGGCCCAGGATGCTGTGCAAAACTCCAAGTCGTACACGGACCAGGAGGCGCAGAACCTCCATCTGATCGACGTGATCTCCCCCGATGAGCGCGCGCTTCTCAACACCGTTGACGGACGCACCGTGAAGCGCTTCAACGGCACGATGCAGACTCTCCACACCCGCGACGCCACCCTGACTGCGGTCGATCCAACCATTCGCGAGCAGATTATGGATCGCCTCATGGATCCAAATCTTGCCGTGCTCATCCTGTTAGCCGGAGCGCTGCTGATTTATCTCGAATTCAACACGCCGGGAACCATTATTCCTGGCGCCCTGGGGACGCTCCTCGTGCTGCTGGCCCTCTTCTCGCTCAACCTGCTGCCGGTGCGGTACACATCCCTCGGTCTGATGGTCGGCGCGCTCATCCTGATGGTGCTGGAGGCGAAGTTTCCCAGCCACGGCATTCTGGCCGCAACGGGAACAGTCGCCCTGGTACTCGGAGCCCTTACCCTCGTTGCCGGACCCATCCCCGAAATGCGTGTGCAACTGGCGACAGCCATTGCGACAGGTGTGGCCTTCGGCCTGATCACAACCTTCCTGGTGCGCATTGCGATGATCGCCCGGCACAACAAGGTGCTGGTTGGGCCCGAGGCGCTGGTTGGAGCCGTCGGCGTCGCGCAGCAGGAGCTATCCCCGCGCGGGCAAATCATCGTGCATGGCGAATTGTGGGTGGCGGAATCGGACGCGCCCATTGCCGCGGGAGAAAGCGTGCGCGTGCGCGGCGTGAATGGGCTCAAGCTGCTGGTGGAACCGGTACACGAGCGTGTTACAGCCTGATATTGCGCGGGCTTTGCCGCAATGGGTGCGATACAATCGCAGGCGGGCGTAAGGGGCCCCGGTTATGGGATATCCCGTTCTGATCTTTATCGCGATTGTCATCCTCTATCTGCTGAATTCCATCAAGATTTTGCGCGAGTATGAGCGGGGTGTCATTTTCCGCCTCGGCCGCGCCCTGCCCCAGCCCAAGGGACCCGGAATCATCCTCGTCTTCCGCCCGCTCGATCAGATGGTGCGCGTTTCTCTGCGCCAGGAAGTGATGGAGGTCCCACCCCAGGACGTAATCACCCGCGACAACGTCACCATCAAGGTAAACGCCGTCATCACCATGCGCGTGCTTGATCCGGGCAAGGCCGTCATCGAGGTTACGAACTACGTCTACCAGACCTCGCAGTTCGCCCAGACCACGCTGCGTTCGGTGCTCGGCGAGGTCGAACTCGACGGCCTGCTCTCCCACCGCGACGCGCTCAACCAGCGTATCCAGACCATCATTGACCAGCGAACCGAACCCTGGGGCGTCAAGGTGGTCAGCGTCGAGGTCAAACAGGTTGATCTGCCGGACACCATGCTCCGCGCCATGGCCCGCCAGGCGGAAGCCGAACGTGAGAAGCGATCGAAGATCATCAATGCCGAAGGCGAATTCATGGCGGCGCAGAAGCTGGTTGAAGCCGCCAATCTGCTGGCCGAACAGCCCGTCACCCTGCAGCTAAAATATCTGCAAACGCTCACCGACATCGGAGTAGAGAAGAACACGACCATCGTCTTCCCGCTCCCGATGGAGTTGATCTCGCTTCTGGGGCATGGGTTACCTCCAAAGACACCCCCAACGCCACCTGAATCGAAATAGTGGGTTCTCATCCCCGAGAGGCTCTCTATGGCTTTTTTGTTCGACACGGGAGAAGAGCAGGAAACCCGGAAATCCAGGCAGGCCGGGGCTCTCGGCCGTGCAGTCGGCACCGATACGGAGATTGCCCTCGGAACCCGATCCCTGCTGGGCATTTTCTTCGGCCTGGTGCTCATCTGCGCTGTCTTCTTTGGGCTGGGCTACTCGGTAGGACGCGGCGGCGGTTCCCGCATCGCCGTTCAAACCGCGACCGAAGCGCCTGTTACGGCGGATAGCCACCTCAGCAAGCCGTCCGCACAACAGAGTCTTACCCCGGTGGAACCGCCGCCCACCGACAGCGATCAGGGAACTCCCGCAGCCGCGGCCTCCGAGCCTGGCTTGCAGCCGGTCAGCTCGCCCGCTCACACTCCCGCACCCGCGCCCGTATTGATGCAGCCGGTTACACCAGTCCCGTCCCAGCCTGGCGTCGTATCAGCCGCTAAACCAGCCGCAGCCGCAGCACCACCCGCAGCCACCCAGACTTTCATGGTGCAGGTTGCGGCAGTACGCATCTCCCAGGACGCCGACATCCTGGTGGACGCCCTTAGGAAGCACGGTTACAGCGCGAGTGTGCGAAAGGAGCCCCAGGATCAGCTGCTGCACATCCAGCTGGGGCCATTCGCCACCCGCGCCGATGCTTATTCCATGCGCTCCCGGCTGTTGGCCGACGGCTACAACGCGGTCGTGAAATAGCTAGCCCCGCATCCACTCCGGCAATCCCGACGCGATGGCCTCACGCACAGCGGCCATCAGTTCTTCGCGCGAGCCATAATCGCGCGGCATGATCGGCGGGTGGAAGACAACATGCGCCGTCCCCGGATAGACTTTCATGCTGCCCTTCTTCATCATGCTTTCTGTCCCGCAGATCGAAACCGGGACAACAGGAACGCTGGATTCCATCGCCAGATAAAACGGGCCCTTTTTAAAGGGCTGAAGCCGCCCGTCGCGAGAGCGGGTGCCCTCAACGAAAGAGAGCACGTGAACACCAGACGCCAGAACGCGCGTTGCCTCCTCCACGCTCTCCGCGGCGCTTTCCACTCGTCCATCCCGCTCCACAGGAATGTAATCTGCGCGTTTCATCCCCCAACCCAGAATCGGGATCTTCATCAGCGAGCGCTTCAGGAAGGCCGCGCTGCGCTCCGGCAACAGCGGGATGAGAATCGGCGGATCAAGATTTGAGATGTGGTTGGACAGAAAAATGTAATGCTCCGATGGATCGAGGGACTTCTCCCAGAAAACCTCCGCACGAATACCGGCCAATCGCAGCCCTGAGCGAACCACCCATAGTGCCCCGCGGTAGAGCGGCAGCACATTGTTGCTGAGGATGACCCATGGGATGGTGACCAACGCGACGGGAATACCCAGGATGAACCACGCGGAAAACAGCAGAAGCGCGGCAAACATCGATCAGCCCTTGCGCGCCCGACGTTCGAGCGCGGCAGGCAACTTCTCGTAGATGCCGTCGAAACCGCCGTTCGAGAGGATGGCGACCACATCTCCCGATTCGAGACGCGGCGCCAGATTTGTAACAATGGCGTCGGCATTTGCAAGAAGTACGGCATCGCGGCCCGATTCGCGGAGAGAGGCGGCCACGTTTTCCGGATGCAGCCGCTCCCCTTCCGGAATCTTCTCCGAGTGAAAGACCCCGGCCAGAACGACGCGGTCGGCGAGCAGGAGACTCTCCACCAGTTCACGCTCGAAAATATTGCGGCGCAGCGTGTTCGAACGTGGCTCGAGAACCGCCCAGAGCCTCCGCCCCGGATACGCCGAGCGCAGCGCGCGCAATGTTTCGCGTATCGCCGTCGGATGATGCGCAAAGTCGTCGATGATCGTGATACCGCCGACCTCGGCGCGCACTTCGAGACGCCGCCGAACACTGCGGAAGGTCGCGAGCGCCTCGATGATCGGCTCGCGGGCAATCCCCTGTCCCGCGGCCAGGGCTGCGGCGGCCGTGGCATTGAGAGCGTTGTGCTCGCCGGCAAGGGGCAGGGTGAGCTCACCCCATGGCTGACCTGCGCGCAGCACCTGCCAGCGGCTTACGCCCTCCTCAAAGCGAAAATCGGTGAGCCGCCAGGCGGAGCTGGGCAGGAATCCGTAACGCTCAACGTTACACATTGCTTGGCTCACGCACTCGGAAACATTTTCGGATCCGTCAAAAGCCACGATGCGCCCCCGGCGCGGCACAAGATTCACCAGGCGCTTGAACGCCGTTTTCACCGCTCCCAGGTCGCTGTAAATGTCCGCGTGATCGAACTCCACGTGGGTCAGGATGAGCGCGTCCGGAAAGTAGTGCATGAACTTCGGCCCCTTGTCGAAGAAGGCAGTGTCGTACTCATCGCCCTCGATGATGAAGGGCCGCCCATCGCGCAGTTGAAAGCTGGTGCCAAAGTTTTCAGCTACACCTCCGATAAGAAACGATGGCGATAGCTCCGGCTGGGACCGGGCGGCGACCTCGTATATCCACGCCAGCATGCTCGTCGTGGTCGTCTTGCCGTGGGTGCCGGCCACCACCAGCGATTCGTGCCCGTTGTTCTCGCCACTCGCGATGAATTCTTCATGAATCACGCGCGCCAGAGAAGTGAATGGAATCCGCCGATCGAGCACGTACTCCACTTCGACATTGCCGCGCGACATCGCATTGCCCACGATCACCAGATCGGGCGCCGGCTGAAGGTTGGCCTCCGCAAACGGCTCCGCGATGGCTATGCCGAGCCCGCGCAGCAGATCGGACATAGGGGGATAGGCAGCCTGATCCGACCCCGTCACCCGATGACCCTTGAGCTGCAACATGCCGGCCAGCGACGCCATGGCTGTGCCGCAGATTCCGATGAGATGGATGTGTTTAGCCTGCATGTTTCGGGGGATTAACGGCGGGTTCGAGATAACGTAACAGTGGTTGATCGTTTTCGAGGTTCAGTTCGGCCTCAATACCGAGGGGAAGGGTGACATTCCCTCCCGATACGTGGCCGGAGCGAAGTCCGATGGCGATGGGCACGTCGAATGGACCGAGAAGCCGCACGATGACCTGTTGCAAAAGGTCAGGATCGGCCCCGCGTGAGCCACAATCGAGCATTTCGCCGAAGATGAAACCCCGCGCCCCCTCGAACTTGCCGGCGAGGATCATCTGCCGCAGCATCCTGTCGATCTGGTAGGGCT
Organism: uncultured Acidobacteriaceae bacterium; assembly: GCA_963831055.1. Taxonomy (GTDB): domain Bacteria; phylum Acidobacteriota; class Terriglobia; order Terriglobales; family Acidobacteriaceae; genus Palsa-343. The sequence goes on from CAWHOU010000005.1 coordinate 259,879, forward strand.
TGGCCCCCACGTCTTCGAGGAATAGCAGCTTGCCTTCGGTCTGCGGCGCAAATCGTGTGCCCAGTGCCGCCGTCAGAATGCTGAGGCAGCCGCCGTACATCGTTCCGCGCACTCTGCCTGGACGAAGGATGCGCAATCCCTGCTCCCCCCCAACCTCAACCATCCCCGTTGTGATCGAAGAACGGAAACTTTCGAGGTGAACGCCATCCTGAACGGAGAAGTCCGCCGCCACCATGGGCCCGTAAAACGAAACGAGGCCGATTTGGTCGAGCAGCCACGTCTGCATCGCCGTCATGTCGCTGTAAGCAAAGAATGGCTTCGGGTGCTTCCGGATGAGATCGAGGTCGAGTCCATCCAGCAGATAATTCGATCCGTAACCGCCGCGAGTACAAATAACGGCGCGGATTTCAGGATCGGCGAAAGCACGATGGAGATCGTCCAGGCGCTCCCCCGTCGTGCCGGAAAAGTACGGCGGATGCTTGCCGAAGGCATGCTCGGATGCAACAGCATCGTAGCCGAGCGACCACAGCGCTTCGAGACCGTGCTTGATCTTGTCCGGACTTGCACTGCTGGCCGGCGAAAGCACGGCGACGCGCGCTCCGGGCCACGCCGGGGGCGGCTTCAGGATCTTTTTCCGGGTAAGTGAATCAGTCAGAGAACACCTCGCCTTCAGCAATCAGCACCGCCGGCCCGGTCAGGATCATTTCCTTGCCCGGACCGGCCCATTCAACACTCTGCGCGCCGCCGGGGGCGCGCACGGTAAGAGGGGATCGACCGCCACAATGTAACAGCACAGCAGCCGCGGAAGCGCAGGTTCCGGTTCCCGAGGACGAAGTGGGACCAACGCCACGCTCGAAGATTCGAATCTCGACCTCATCGGCACGAACGATGCGGACGAACTCGACGTTAATCTGTTGCGGAAACCGCGTATGCGAGCAAATCTCGCGGCCGAGCTCCTGCCAGCCGCGGCTGTGCGCGCGAAAACTCTCGTCATGAACCACGATGACGAAGTGGGGATTGCCCATCGAGACATGTATGCCACGCACGATGGTCTTGTCGGCAAGAGTCACTTGGATCTGGCTGACCTCCGGGACGCCCATCCCCGCGGCTATCCGATAGTGATTCCCCTCCCCGCTGATAATACTGCACGGCCTTGTGCCAGCGTCGGTTTCGAGCGTGATCACATCGCCCGCGGCAGCGGCATTCTCGTGGTGCGCCACCCACGCTGCCACGCAGCGCGTTCCGTTGCCGGAGATCTCGGCGGCCGAGCCATCCGCGTTTACCAGGCGAATGCGGCCCCGCATAGGGCCTGTGGATTCGAAAAACTCCACTCCATCGGCGCCGATGCCCGTGTGCCGGTCGCAGAGCTGTTTGGCCACGCCGGGATCGCAGACCCCCTCGACGATGAGAAAGTCGTTGCCGCAAGCGTGCGCTTTCGCAAAGCGCATCACTCATCCTCCGCATCGCGAAAGCAATGCACTTCGTCGATAGCAGGGGCAGCGTTGAGCGCGCCAAGCAGAATGCGATGCATCCGCCGGTTCGCTGAGACGGTAAAGGCAAGCCTCTGCAGCTCGCCCACAGGCTCATTTTCCAGCTCTTCCATGCGCCGGTTCACGCGGTCCATCACACCCAGCACCGCGATGCTCATCTTCTCCGCATCGCCGCCACGCACTTCATAAGTGACGGCATAGAGCTTAAGGTTGGCGCTGTATTCCAGAAGGCGCACAAGTTCGAGGACAACCAGCACGACAACTGTGGCAAAGATGGCGGGAAAATAAAGACCGGCCCCGCAGGCCATTCCGATCGAGGCAACGGCCCATACCGTCGCGGCACTGGTGAGTCCACTCACGCGATCGCGATTGTGCAGGATGAGACCCGCGCCCAGAAAGCCGATGCCCTGCACGATGTTCGAAGCGATCTGTCCCCGGTTGGGGCTGCCGTCACCCGCGATGATGGCGGAGAGAAACGTGAACATCGCCGCGCCAAAGCAAATGAGCACATTGGTGCGCACGCCGGAGGGGCGGTGATGATACTCCCGGTCGATCCCAACCGCGCACCCGAGGGCCGCTGACAGCAGCAGTCGCCCCGCCGCGCCGCCGGTGAGCAGCATCTGCTCGATCCGGCTGAACGTCTGCATGCTGCCGTTTGCGCTCGCCGTGAGGATCACTTGCCGCTGATCCTATCACCGGCTGTGGACAGGTTTGAACGATAGAAACGCACACAGGGTTGACCAGTAGAGCACACAATGTTCACGAGCGTCAGGCCCTGTGGGTGAGCTTTGACCGCCCGGGCGACGGCGTCCTGATCGGCGGCGATAACGAAGGCAGCGGACTGCGCTGGATGCTCCAGCGCAGGCTTCCATTGGTAGTAGTCGGTCTCGTTGATGGTGCGGCGCAGCGGGATGCCCGCTCGCTGAAACGCGCCGATGTGGTCCGAGGTCCAGACCAGGATCGTGCCTTCAGCTGGAAGCTGATCGAGAGCACGCGCATAAGCTGCTTCAAAAGGAATCCGCGTGCGGGAATTCTCAATCGCCTCACGCAGCACCAGCGGCGTCGAGCGCATGAGGGCCGAGCAGTCGACGATAATCAGAACCATGGCTGCGAGCAGGATCAGCGAAGCCTCGCGCGGCCAGCGCTTCTCCATCAAGCCCATAAGCCACGCGACCAGGAATCCCAGCGACAACCCGAAGATGGGTAGCATTTCCATCCCGTAGCGAGTGTTGTACCAGGAATGCGGCCACCAGAGCGGAATGAAAATCGGCACCGAGCCCCAGGCAACCGAATATGCGTAGAAGGGCAGCGGCATCCAAAGCAGCAGCAATGGAGCGAGTTCCTGCTTCCGCCATAGCAGGATCGCCGCGGCCGTTCCGGCGAGCACCAGCACCAGCAGGCGATTCGCCCAACGCACCGGGACCGCGCCCAGCTCGGCCGATTTGAGGTAATACAGCGCGGCGACGCGCATGCTGTGCCAGCCGGGGTAATGCGGAGCGCCCGGCGTAGAAGTACGCGCATCGATCGCCTTCGCGGAATATGGTCCCCGCATGAAATCGAGCCAGTCGCCATACTGACGCGCATTCCAAGCCAACCAGAGGATCGGCGCAGTGATCAGCATCGCTGTCAGCAGAACGAATGCGCCGCCCGCCGGCGTTTTCCAGGCCCGGGAGCGCCACAAAGCGTGCAACGCGATGAGCCACACAATCGAAGCGAAGATCCATCCGTCGTAACGAGTAAAAATCCCTGTGACCAGGACGATCCCGCAGGCAACGAGGGCTCGCCCGGCGAGCCTGTAGTTCTCAGCCCGGATGCCGCGCAGATACGCCATGAGGAACGGCGCTGCCCAGATCATCTGGCAAAGGAAGATGGGCTCATTCATGGCGGTGGTTTGCATGTAGAGCAGCCCAGGGTTCAGCGCAAAGAACAGCGCCGCCACTACGGCTCCGGCGGGCCGCAGCCAGTACCGCGCCAGACGCCACAACCCCGCCACACTGAGGACATAGCACGCCATCGATGGAATCGCCCCGGCGATGCCGTTTTGCCACCACACCATGCGCGCGGCAAACGGCATCATGAGCAGATGCGGAAACGGCAGCCACACCGAGCCGATCTGGCGGATCCCGGGGTTCAGCGAGTCAATGATGCGGCGAGCAATGTGCAGATGCGCCACCGCGTCGCCATAGAGCAGCAGCATGTTGCGCGGAAAGCAGTAGCCAAAGGCCAGCACCGAGAACAGTGCCGCGACCATGGCTGCGAAGATGGTCTCGTGACGGAGCGAACGGCTCTCCAGCTCCGCGGAGCTTTCCTGCCGCCGCGATTTCTCAGTCGAGATGCGAGAGCTGGCGGAAGAGCGCAAAGCGTTCCTCGATTTCACCGGGGGCAAGCTGCTGCAAGCGCTCGGTGCCAAAGCGTTCCACTGCAAACGAGCCCATCACGCTCCCATAAAACATGGCGCGCCGGAAGACGGCGGGCGTCAGCGCCGGTTGCGACGCGATGTAACCGAAAAAACCGCCCGCGAAGGAGTCCCCCGCCCCCGTGGGATCGACGACTTCGGCCAGAGGCATCGCCGGCACGCGAAACGGAACAGTGATTGTGCCGGCCTCGCCGGGAAACGAGCGCTCGCAGAAGAAGGCGGTCGCCCCGTATTCGCCATGTTTCACGACCAGGGCCTTCGGGCCCATCTCGAGGACCTTGCGCGCGGCAACCACGAGGTTGTTGTCTTTCGCCAGCATCTTCGCTTCCGTGTCGTTGATCAGCAGCGCGTCCAAACCCCTGAGCACGCGAGCAAGATTCTCGGCGTGATCTTTGATCCAGTAATTCATGGTGTCGCCGCACACCATTTTCACCTTCGGCATCTTGCGGCGCACGTCTTCCTGGAGCACCGGGTCGATGTTGGCGAGAAAGAGGTATTCGCTGTCCTCATACTCGGCGGGAATCTTGGGCGAAAAACTCTGGAATACGTTCAGCTCGGTGTTGAGCGTCTGCGCCTCGTTGAGGTTCTTCACATAAGAGCCGCTCCAGAAGAAGCTCTTGCCGGAAACGTGCTCGATGCCCCGCGTGTCGATCCTGCGCCGGGTAAAGACCTGCTCTTCATCGGGACCGAAGTCTTCGCCAACCACCCCAATCACGCGAACATCGGTAAAGTAACTGGCCGCTAGCGAAAAATGGGTGGCGGCGCCGCCCAGACAACGGTCCCGCCGCCCCGATGGGGTCTCAATTGCGTCGAACGCGACACTGCCCACTACAAGAATTGCCATACGGGTGATTGCCCTCGCGATCCATGGATAAGTTTGAAGTTATGAAGCTAGCCGTTCTCGCTCACAAAGCGCTCGACTCCTGCCTCAAAGCGCATAAGGGCATCTTCGACATTCCCTTTCAGCTTTTTCATTTCGGTCGACGTTCCTATACCCTTGAGTGACGGATCGGGCTTATACATGGCAGAGTGCTCTACCTCCCAAAAAAGGCCGACCAGCATCGGCACTACCTGATACTCGCCATGCACCTTGTCACTTACTCCCCGGCAATATCCGGTGTATTTAAAAGCTAGTGCTGCTCCAGTTTCATCGGGAACGGGATTATCCTCCCACGCAGCAAAGACCTTCTTCAGACAACGATCGACATCTACCAGTCTGCCCCGTGGGAAGACAAGCGCGCGAACGCCAGCCAGATCCGGTAAGTTGAGCAAAGAATAATCTTGCGGACGATCAGGGTTGAAGACTCTGCCCTCCTGTCGCCGCTGAAGAGATTTGATTGCGCTCTCGCATTCCTTAATCCTCGACTTCACGATTAGCTGCTCGTAATGATCGAGGCTATGGAGAATTTGCAGCGTGTGAAAGCGAATTTCCGCTTCGAGTTGCCATACGACCTTGCGTATTTCAGGAAGCAGACTGAAATACTCCTCCCGGAGAAGGTCTTCGATCATGCGCGCTGACATTTATCCAAGGACTCTTTCCAATTCCCGCTTGATGCCCTCCGGGGGATCCGCGTTGAAATAGAACTTCCAGCCGTTCCCGCTGGAAGCTTCCTGAATGCGCCGCACCAACTCCTCCTCGGGTTTATCGTCGACAAACTCGAGACTGAACGCCTTCTTCACTTTCCGGTTCACGTAGAGGTCCCGGTCGAAGTTATACCGATATCCCGCTCTGAGCAGAATGTCTTGCTTCATCGCTTTCTCCGGGCCTTAATTAGCAAGTCCTCCCCCAAATTGTACTGCGCAGACCACACTACGGCTTCAGATATTTGCCGATCAACAGGTCCAGCTTCTCCCGCGCCGTCGGCGGAATGGCCTCGGGACTGGTGAGAATCGCATATTGCAGTGCCGAGGCGCAGGCGCATTTCCGCTCGCGCGGCATCGCCGCAACCGCCGCTCTGACGACTCGACCCGCGTTCGCCGCATTTTGATTCATCACTGCGACAATTTGCTCGATGGTCACGGAGTCGTGGCCCTCATGCCAGCAATCGTAATCGGTCACCATGGCTGCCGTCGCATAGCAAATCTCCGCCTCGCGAGCCAGTTTCGCCTCCTGCAGGTTGGTCATTCCAATTACATCGGCGCCCCAGCTGCGGTAAAGATTCGACTCGGCGCGCGTGGAGAACTGAGGCCCCTCCATGCAGACGTAGGTCCCGCCCGCTTTGGCGGTCACACTCTCTGTCTTGCAGGCGGCCGCGATCGCACCCGCCACCGTGGCGCAGACGGGATCGCCAAAGGCCACATGCGCAACGATGCCATCCCCAAAGAAAGTCGAAATGCGGTGGACCGTCCGGTCGATGAACTGGTCGGGAATTACAAAATCACCCGGCTTGTGCTCTTCCTTCAGCGAGCCAACCGCCGAGACGGAAACAATCCGCTCCACCCCCAGCTTTTTGAGCGCATAAAGATTCGCGCGGAAGTTCAGCTCCGAGGGAAGAATGCGGTGTCCGCGCCCGTGGCGCGCAAGGAAGGCAACTTTGCGGCCTTCCAGTTCGCCGAGCACCAGCGCTTCGCTGGGATCGCCGAAAGGGGTTGTGATGCGTTCTTCGTGAACGCCCGTGAGGCCGGGCATGGAATACAACCCGCTGCCCCCGATGATCCCGATTTCTGCCTGCTGCAATACGACTCCCTGGCGGACGCGCCACCATCGGTCGGAGAACCGATTGCAGAGGCTCCCTGGTAATGCGTGGCGCTGGATGAACGCAGGAAATTAGTATAAATGGTGCGGCAGCGCGGCCTTCATCATGCCGCAGCCGGCCATGAAGTTAACCATGGCCCCCGCCGGATCATAGGTCTTGTCCCCGGATCGGTCCGCCGCTGGCGCCCCACCCCGCAATGCCATCTGCGCCCCACTTCCCTGCTGAGCGCCCAGCATCAGAAACTGCAGCTTGCGTGCGATGCCGAGATCGAAGCTCTCGCTCACGAAGACATCTTTGCCGCTGCTCACAATCAGCACTGGGCCCTGATTTGTCTGGTAAACCTGCTCGTCTTCACTGGTCTCGGCGGACTTATCCCGAGCGACCTGGGTATATTTCTTCCCCAGCTCGTCGGCATACATCTTAACGAACGCCTGAGCAGCGTCTGCAGACTTCCACTGCGACAAATAAAGCAGCGCCACAGAGGAAGTCGAATCCTTGCTCGCCGCATTTTTCTTCTGCGCTGCGTAGTAAATGCCCCCATCCCAGGCCGGCGTCAACTGGGCCGCGGTCTGGGTCCCGCCGAACAGCTCCGCGAGGATGCGGACGTCCAGCTCGCCCATCACTCCAATGTCATAGGGGCTGTATTCTCCATCTATGACCGGGTGAATGTCGGGCATCGTGAGCAGCGGAACCTTTGCCTGCTGCTCATAGGCGTGCGGGTTCATGATTTCGTAACTGCTGGCGGGTGGGCGATCGAGAACCGCGGCGTAGGCCGCCGCCGGAGCCGGCGAGTCGGCTACAAGGGCAGCTTCGAATTTCAGGCCATCTCTGTAGGGGAACAAAAGAGACTCCTGCAGCAATAGCGGCGCGCGCGACAGGACCGGGGAATCGCCGTCGTCGGTCATGTTGTCGAGTAGATTCTCGATCAGCTCCGGCGAGCTGCGCAGGCTCTTGTGCGCCGGCGCCAAACTGTAGTCGACGAAGACCGCCATTGCCTGGCCTTCGAGAACCGCCTCCCGGGCTGTGTCGTCCTCGTCCGTGGCGACATGCTTCTTATCGTCGGCAAAGCTATGCGACAGATCGTCGCTGGTCTGGTTTTGCCACTTATCCAGATTGACTCGCTGATCCTGCAGAGCATGGGTCAGTTCGTGCGCCAGCACTGGCTTCTGCGTATCGGGCGCAATCCAGTCGAGAAGGTTCACCGTTTTCGTCTTGCTGTCGTAGTACGCGGCAATCTGCTCGTCCAGCAACTGCACCAGAAACGACTGGAGATGAAAATCGGCGTCGAGCAGGCCGAATTTCTTCAGCACAATTTCAGACCGCTCCATGCGCTTCGCGTCCTTGTCGTCGCGCATTTTTTCATTCAGATACTTTTCGACCTCTGGACGCGTGGTCAGGCGCGGTTTCACTTCATGCTTGATCGGTAGCTTCGTATCCTGCGACGCGAACTGCAGAATCGGGCCGATTGAGGAAAAGAGCTCCTTTGCCTGTTGCGGGCTGATGTGGGTTTGGGGCGTCTGGGCCTCATCGGACTGCTGGCTCGGCGTGCGGGGGTGCGGTGTCTGCGCCGGAGAGTTCGGCCCTGTTGGCGCGGGTGCCGGCTGCTCGGGTGTTTGCGCAGGCGTTGACTGGCTGGGCGACTGCGCAATGATTGACGACACGGATCCGGAAAGAACCGCCAGCAGTGCAAGCGATGCCAGCCGGGCATGACTTTTACGTTGCATTCTTATCCTTCTTGTTCTCTCGGCGCATCCGGCCGCTCAAAAGCTTCCCCGCACTTCGCAGACTATAATTTTCCTGTGAGCCGTGCATGAGCCAGACATATCAGATTCCCGGTGCAGCTATCGCTGAAACGCCACTTGCGGCGCAACTTACCGTTCAATCTCCCGCCCTCGATCTGAAAATGCACCGGGGTGCGCTCACGCCGCTCCGCTTCATCGGAAATGTCGAATTGAGGTCTCTGATCTCCGCAGCCGGTATCTTCGACCTGGGTTACCGCACCTTCCTTCGCGCTTCGGGAAAAGATCGTGTCCGCTGGTTCAACGGCATGATCACCCAGGCCGTAAAAAGCATGACACCCGGCCAGGTTGGCTACACCCTGATCTTGAACGCCCAGGGCCGCATCCAGGGCGATGGCGACGTGCTTTGCTTTGAAGATTACCTACTGCTGGAGACCGACCGCTTCCAATCCGAACGCCTCCTTGCCCATCTGCGCCGCTACATCATTATGGACGATGTGAAGCTCGAAGAGTTAGATGGCTCGATGACTGCGATCGGAATCGCTGGCCCCCAGGCAAAGGATATTCTGGAGAAGTTGGGCGCCAGCCTTCCCGACTCCGGAACCTTCCGAGCGACTCAGCTGGCCGGCATCGAGGTCACGCTGGTCGCGGCTTACGGGCCGGTCGTTCCAAGGTTCGAAGTACTCCTCCCTGCGGACCAGGTCCTGAACTTGTGGAACGCGCTGGAGGCGGCGGGAGCTACGCCCTGCGGGATTGCCGCAATGGAGGACCTTCGCGTCCTCCAGGGGTTACCGCAATACGATGTGGACTTCAGCGACAAGCAACTGCCCCAGGAAACCAACCTTGACCGTGCACTGAACTTCACCAAGGGTTGCTACATCGGCCAGGAAATCGTCGAGCGCATTCGCGCCCGCGCGACTGTGCACCGGTCTCTGCGGCAGTTCGAACTGCAGGGAGAGACCCCAAATCTCGGATCCGGCGAAAAGATCGAATTGCAGGCCGTCGGCGGCGCGGCAGTGGGAGAGCTGACCAGCGTTGCCCACATTGAATTGCCAGGCCTCTCGAAAACCCTGGCCTTGGGAATCGCCCGCGTCGAAGCTCTGGAAAAAAGTGAGACTGAACCCATCATCTACGGGGGAGGAATCGCGGTGCCGCTTTCTGCCGCACCGATCCCCCCGAAATCCTGACCCGGACCTTGATCCTAACGGGAGAATCGCAATTTATGAATGAGAAAGAGCCCACCTTTACCGTGACCGACCGCCGCAAATTCACTCTGGACGGCGCATTGCGCGACGATGCGCCTGTCACGGAGCAGCTGGAAGAGAGGCCGGCGAGCTCGCCACCACCGGCGACCACGGAAAAAGTCGTGGCCATGCCCGCGCCGCCGGCTGACGAAGTCCAGACGAACGCTGCGGTTGCAGAAGATGCGGAATTGCCCCAGTTCTCCGCCCAGGAGACAGCCGACCAGCGCGCGGCCTACCAGGAATCCTCGCGCCAGCTCGACGACATGCTCCGGCAGGCCAACCCCGGGATGGGAGCATCGGGGACCGTCACGTTTGAGCACATCATCCAGTCGTTTTACATCTCGGCGATGATCGCCATGGGCGCCGGCACCGAACCTGGGCAGAAGCCGCGGGTCGACATACTGGCTGCGCGGCAGAGCATCGATATGCTCGCCCTGCTGCACGAGAGGACGAAGGGCAACCTGACGCAAAAAGAAGAGGCGACTCTGCAGAACGTGCTTTTCGAGCTGCGCATGATGTTCCTCGAGATAACCAACGCAATTGCCCAGTCCGCGCAGCGCCCTGCCGATGGAAAGAAGAAGTAGCGCGCCAGCCGGATGCAAGCTGAAATCATCGTTCTCGGCAGTGGAACATCCATGGGCGTGCCGACTCTCGGCTGCCAATGCGCAGTTTGTTCTTCGCCCGATCCGCGCAACCGCCGCACCCGTCCTTCGATCGCAATAGCCTGGCATGCCGACGCCAATCTCCACACCGTCCTGATCGATACTGGCCCCGATTTCCGTGAACAGGCGTTGCGGGAAAATATTCGCCATGTCGACGCCGTCTTCTATACGCACGCTCACGCCGACCACATCCTTGGACTGGACGATTTGCGGCCGCTCAGCTTCCAGCACAAGCCCGCTTCCCTGCCCCTCTACGCCGACAAGGATACGGCGGATGTGCTGCGGCGAATCTTCGAATACACCTTCTCCGCGCACTCCACCTATCCAACCCGCGCCCGCGTGGAATTGCGGAATCTTGAAGGCAATCAGGCAGCCGAGATCGCCGGAGCCTGCTTCCAACGCGTCCCCCTGACCCACGGAACCATCGAGGTGGCCGGCTTTCGCTTTGGCTCCGCGGCTTATCTGACAGACATGAGCAGCATTCCGGAATCGAGCCTGCCGCTGCTCGAAGGCCTTGACGTGATGATCGTCGATGCGCTCCGTCCCCAGCCGCATCCCAGCCACGCCAATATATCGGAGTCGCTGCGCTGGGTGGAGCGTGTGGCGCCCCGCCGCGCATGGTTCACCCACATGTCCCATGAAGTGGATCACGAGGCCATGGAAAAAACGTTTCCTGATAATGTTCGGCTGGCTTACGACGGCCTCCGGATTCCGTTTGAACTATAGAACCATGCAAATATTCCGATCCATCGCCGAACCGCGGACTGCAAGAACCGTCGCCGCCATTGGGAATTTTGACGGCGTGCATCGCGGGCATCAGGAGATCATCGGGCGCGTGCGGGAGCGCGCGCGAACCCTTGGAGCGCAGGCCATCGTCGTCACCTTCGATCCCCACCCTCTGGCTCTGCTGCGCCCGGAGCACGCGCCGAAGCTGATCACTCCCATTCCCGAGCGCCTGCGCCTGCTGGAACAAACCGGCATCGATGCCACCGTCGTCCTTCCCTTCACGCGCGAGTTCTCCCGGCTGTCGGCGCGCGAATTTGCCGAGAGCTATCTCTGCGCAGCGTTGCGCGCTGTTGAAGTGCATGAGGGCGACACGTTCCGCTTCGGCCACAACGCTGCCGCCGGTATCGTCGAACTCAGGAGCCTCGGCCAGGAACTCGGCTTCGGCGTGGTTTCTCACGGCGCTCTGACAGTAAAGGGTGTTACCGTCTCGAGCAGCGAAGTCAGGAGGCGCATCTCCGCAGGCCAGCTCTCTATGGCTCGAGCCCTGCTGGGGCGTCCCTTTTCGATCCTTTCGACCCCGGTGCGCGACCGCGGCGTGGGTACGAAGCTCGCCACGCCAACCATCAACCTCGCTCCTTACAGGGAACTGCTGCCCCCCGATGGCGTTTATGTGACCCGATTGCGCATTGGCGAAGGAGCCGATGCGCCAGTTCTCAACGCCGTGACCAACGCAGGCTCACGCCCTACCTTCGATGGAGCGGGTTTCGCGATTGAATCCCACCTTCTCGACGGCCCACCGCCGGTTGAGTTGATCGAAGCCACGCCTATCGAGGTCTGTTTCCTGGCCCACCTCCGCGAGGAACGGCGCTTCCCTTCGCCCGAGGCCCTGAGGGAGCAAATTCTCCGCGATGTACGACGGGCGCAACGCTATTTTCGACACACCTCCGCTGCGCCCACGCCAACTCACTGAATCTCGAAAACGGGCCGGGGCAGCCCGCGCACTTCCCTTCCCGGCTGCAATCTTTGTCAGCGGTGGGTACCCAGCGCCGCCGTCTGCTGCAGCGGCGGACGGCCAGGAGCCGCCGTATCGCCAGGAAAATTCTCGTTAGGACTCGCCGCAATGGCCGTCTGCATGAACGCAGTCCACAGTGGCAGCGCAACCGCCGCGCCCGATTGCTTGTCGCCCAGGGACTGGCGATCGTCGTAACCAACCCACACCCCGCAGGTGATCGACGGCGAGAATCCGATGAACCAGGCGTCGGTGAAGTCGTTCGTCGTTCCGGTTTTGCCCCCGAGTGGATGATGGAGCGCGTTCAGCTTCGCAGCGGTTCCCTCGCTGGTAACGCTCCGGAAGAACACCATCATTGTGCGCGCCGTTTTCTGGCTGATAACCTCGCGTACGTCGGGCGCTTCTTCGTTGAGCGGAACGCCATCCGCGCTGACCACCCGTTTAACCAGCCGAGGCGCGACCCGAATCCCGTCGTTGGGGAACACCGAATACGCGTCGACCTGCTGCTGGAGAGTGATCTCGGCTGAGCCGAGGGCGACCGGCAGATAGGCCGGGATGTTCGTAGTGATGCCGAAACGGTGCGCCGTGGCAATCACCTTGCGTATGCCGACGCGGCTGGCAAGTTCAAGCGCGGGAATATTGCGCGAGTCCGCGAACGCCTCAAGCAGCGAGATGCGCCCCTTAAACTTCCCATCGTAATTGTGCGGGACATAGTTACCGAACGAGACCGGCTGATCCACGATGATCTCCTCGGGCGTCGCTCCCTCTTCGACTGCGGCATTATAAACATACGGCTTGAAGGACGAGCCGGTCTGCCGCTCGGCCTGCAGGGCGCGATCGAACTGCGAGAGATTGAAGTCGCGTCCACCCACCAGCGCCAGCACGTCTCCGGTGGCGTTGTCCATAGCCAGCAGCGAGCCCTCGACCCCGGTGTCTTCTTCCATGGCGCCGTGCAGCATGCCGCCCTCCTCACCGGTGACGCGCATGTAAATCAGGTCTCCGGGTTTCAGGAACTGATCGGCAGTGTGGAAGCCGGTCCAGGCCCAGTCCTCGGCCGTCAGCAGGAACTGGCGCTCCCCGATGCGGCCCGTAACCTGGTAAGGCAGCAGCCCAGTGACCAGGGCGTGCACGTAGCTTCCCGGAGTCGGGGGTACATTCCAGTCCGGATGCTTGAAAGTGTCCACGTTCAGGCCGCCCGCAAGCACATTGAGAAGATGGCCCTGCCAGCCGCGGCGGCGTTCCCAGGCAGCGAGACCATCGAGAACCGCCCGATTCGCCGCGTTCTGCAGGTCCAGATCGAGCGTGGTGTAAACCTTCAGGCCGGCGGCGTGAACTTCTTCAGTGCCGAAGCGCCGCTCCAGCTCGCGGCGCACCTCTTCCACGAACCACGGAGCGACGGAATTCGGCGGAGCCTCCAGATGCAGCCCCAGTGGCGTCGAGCGCGCAGTCTCCGCCTGCGCCGCCGTGATCTTGCCGTCCTCAAGCATGGAGTCGATGACGATGTTCCGCCGGCGGAACGCCCGGTCGGGGTTCAGCAGCGGAGAAAATTCCACGGGTCCCTTCGGCAGACCAGCTAGCAGCGCGGCTTCGGGCAGGCTAAGCTCGCTGGCGTGTTTCGAGAAGTAATATTCAGCTCCAGCCTCGAATCCGTAAACGCCGCTGCCCAGATAAATCTGGTTCCCATAAAGAGTAAAAATCTGCTCCTTTGTGAAGGAGTGCTCGATCTGCAGGGACAGGAAAATCTCCTGCAGCTTGCGCGAGGCGGTTCGCTGATTGGAAAGGAAAAGATTCCGCGCGAGCTGCATCGTCAGTGTCGATGCGCCCTGCGCCCGGCCCTTCGAAAACAGGTCGTGCCATGCGGCCGCTGCGAAGCGCAGCAGGTTCACGCCCCCATGGCTCTCAAAGTCGCGATCTTCCGTGGATATGACCGCCTGGCGAAGGACAGGCGCAAAGTCGTTGTAGTTGACGACTACGCGGCGTTCCAGCGCAAAGGATCCGAAGCTGCGACCGTGGACATCGTAGAGTTCCGTAGTCGTCGAGGGCCGATAATGCTCGAGCTCATCGATCTGCGGCAGATCGACGGAATAGACAAGTGTGAGTCCGGCGAGGCTCCCTGCCACCGCGGCCACCAGCACAAGAAATGCGAGGGCCAGGCTGCCGGCTATTTTGCTTCGCCCCTCGCCCGGCCGAAACGGGGAGTCGCTGCGCCGGAATCGGCGAGCCGGTGGTTCCGGATCGTTGTCCCAGTCCGATGGAGTAATGAGGTTCAACCCTTCGACTCCGCTCAGAACAGGCTCAGAGCTTTGCCTCGGTCAGGATCAATGCGGAACCAATCCAGCCTGCACTGACCCGCCTAAGCGTTTTTCTGCTTCAGGATTTCCAGCGCCTTGTTGAGTTGGTCGTCAGGACGCGGCTCCTGCGGATTGCTCTCATCCTCTGCCGCGACCTCCGGATTCCGGCTGACCGCGATGTTCGGGGTCACGGCTTCGTCCTCGATCTTCTTGCCGGAGGGCGACTCATACTTTGCGACCGTCAGCATCAACGCTGACCCATCGGGCAGCGTAAACGTCTTCTGCTCCGCGCCCTCACCAAAGGTCCGATCCCCCACCAGATCGCCGCGCTTATCTTCAAGGATGGCGGCTGCAACCAACTCCGCCGCCCCCGCGGTTCCATGGTTCACCAGCACCACCAGCGGAGCCGCCGTCACAAACTTCGAGCTCTCCGCGCTGTAGGTCTGCGTCGGGACCGTCTGCCCCTGCAGTGACGCGATCGTTCCGGACTGCAGGAATGCGTTGGCCAGGCGAACGCCTTGCTGCGAATCCCCCTCGGCGACGTCGCGAAGATCGAGCAGCACCTTTTTATTGCCGCTCTTCTCCATCCCGCGGAGTCGCGCTATCGTCTCGTCCACACGCTCTTTGGTCAGCACCACCGGCTTCAGGTAGAGAATGCTGGAATTCTCATACTGCTGCTCGAACAGCGACGGTGGCGTCACCGATGCACGCGTGAGAGCGATCTGCTCCGGATCCGATTTGCGCGGCCGCACCAGTTCGAAACTCACCGTCGTGCCGGGCTTGCCTTCGAGCAGCAGCCGAATCATCGCCACCGACATTTCGCGCGTCGAATGGCCGCCAATCGCTTCGATCAGGTCGCCGTCCTCGACGTGCGCCTTGTCCGCCGGGCTTCCAGGGATCACAGAAATTACGCTGCCATATCCGTAGCGCTTCGAGACATCCATGCCGACCTGGGCTACCCCCTCGTGCTGATGCTCAATGTAGCTGGAGTATTCCTCCTTCGTAAGGTAGCTGGAATCCGGGTCGAGCGATTCAAGCAGCCCGTGCAGCGCCCCGGTTGTCACGTTCTGAATGTTGGGGTCGGTAACGTAGTCGGTCTGAATCTTGTGCAGCACTTCTTCGTAGACGCCCATCTGCCGATAAGCGCCGTCGCTCTGGCTGGCGCTGACGCCCGCTGGGCCGAAGCCGCCAAAGAGCGCAACAAGGATCAGGACCACGGATACCGCGAGAATAGTTCGATTGAAGCTTTTAGACATAGAGGTTTTGATGGCGGTACCGCCGCTTGTTTCATGATACCGCAGGAAAGGGCAGCCTGTGGCTTGTAGCCTGTGGTCGGCAGCCGGTCGCCGCTGGCGCTTTAGCGGGGTGGACGTAGCTTCGCCAGCAGTCCGTGGATCATGGCGGCGATCTCTGCCGCCTCCGTGAGGATTGGGTTGGCTCGATCCTGAGCGGCGAATCCCAGATCGCGCGCAAGTTCGATTTGCGTCTGGAGTTCGTAGAGAGAGCCTCGGGCCTGACCCAGGAACATAGCAAAGCTTTTATCCGTCGCGCGTCCGCGACCCTCGGCGATATTGCTGGGAACCGACACCGCCGCACGCCGAATCTGGCTCTTGAGTCCAAAGAGCTCGTCCCTCGGGAAGCCCTCTGTGACTTTATACACAGTGCGCGCCAGAGTCATCGGCCTTTGCCAGACCTGAAGATCGCGGAAACGCTGGGTATCCATCTGATTCCATGGAATGGCGGATCGCCACGAATTGCAAGCCTGCAAAGGGCGGCCAGCGCACTTTGGTCATGGTCCGCCAACTCATCCCTTAGCCTGCCTCAGGCATGGTTTTGGGGCAATTCTTTGAACTTCGTCGGTACAGTGACCCTCCCGGCCAGGGATACCCGGTATACGGTACGCGCTACCGGCTACGGGCTACGGCCTACGGGCTGCTTTACTCGTACCTCAACGCCTCAATCGGATCCAGCGTCGCCGCTTTCCAGGCCGGATAAATCCCAAACACCAGCCCGATGCCGCAGGAAACCACGAACGCAATCACCGTCCACATACTCGACATACTCGCGGGGAAGGTGATGCCATAGCGGATGCCCAGCGTGATGAGCGCGCCCAAAACGATGCCTACCACGCCGCCCAATGCGCACAACGTTATCGCCTCAAAGGTGAACTGGATAAGGACGTTGCGTTTGGTTGCCCCGATGGCCTTGCGCACCCCAATCTCGCGCGTGCGCTCGGTGACCGAAACCAGCATGATGTTCATTACGCCAACCCCACCCACCAGCAGTCCAACGCTCGATACCGCAAACATAAAGATGACCAGGCCAGCGGTAATCTGCGCCCAGAAGTCGAGAATGCTGTCCGGACCGAAGATCGCAAAATCGTCGTCTTTCTCGACCCGCACCCGGCGCCGCTCGCGCATCATCGTCCGCACCTCTTCCATCACCATCTTTTTGTTCTTCGGTTCGTCATACTTGATGGCGATGATCGTGTCCAGAACCTCCGGGTGAATCTTGTGGAAGGTGCTCATGGGGAAGACCGCCTTGTTGTCCTCGGGATTGCTGCCTCCGCCAAAGAGCTTTTTGTATCTATCGAGAACTCCAATGACTGTAAAAACGTCACCGCCAATCACGACGTCTTTCCCGATTGGATCCTCCGTGCCAAAGAGCTTCTCCGCAGTGTCGCGGCCGAGCACCGTGACGTCGGCGCGCCGGAATTCCTCGTCCTCGGTAAAGGGTCGCCCTTCCAGGAATTTGATGTCGTCCACGATGGCAAAAGCGGGCGAACAGCCGATGAGAAGGGTGTTCTGTATCTTTTTGTCCTTGTACTGAACCGCGACATAACCTACGCCGAGCTGCCAGTTGGCGAATCGACGAGCCGCGTTGACGGCCACTACGTGAGGCAGAGTCTCAACCGCCTGGGCATCGTCGAGAGTGAACTGCTTCCGCGCCAGCATCTCCGCCGTGGGCCGAATCCCGATGAAGTTCCAGCGGAACACCCAGAGGACGTTGGTGCCGAACTGGCTGGCAAGATCGGCAACGCGATTGTTCACTCCGTTGATCAGCGACGAGATGCAGATCACCGTCGCCACCCCAATCACGATGCCCAGCACCGTAAGGCCTGAGCGCAGCTTGTTGGCGCGCAGCGTATCGAGCGCCATGCGTACCGACTCGCGGGAATCGCTGAGAGCCATACTTATAACTCCGCCCGAAGGGCCACGATCGGATCAAGCATCGCCGCTCTGCGCGCTGGATAAACTCCAAAGAAAATACCCACGCTGGTAGCCACGAACAAGCCCAGCAGCACAGACCACAGCGCCACTGACGATGGAAATCCAACCACGTGCGTAACGATCTCCGCGATGCTGATGCCGCCCAGCACCCCGAACATGCCGCCCAGCAACGCCATCGCCGCCGCTTCGATCAGGAATTGCACCATCACGTCCTGCCGCCTGGCGCCCAGCGCCTTGCGAATCCCAATCTCCCGGGTGCGCTCGGTCACCGATACCAGCATGATGTTCATGATGACCACTCCGCCCACCACCAGCGAGATGGACGCGATTCCCACAATCACCGTCGCAAAGATCCCCGTGATCTGATTGAACAGGCTGATGAACGTATCGTTCGTCGAAATCGAAAAGCTGTCTTCGGCGCCGGGCTCGTCGTGGCGGCGCGACCGCATCAGCACCCGCACTTCGTCGATAGCGTTGTCCAGCGCTCCCGGCGCCATCCCCGCCTTGGCGGATATGTCGACGCTTTGGTGCTCGCCATGGGTGTGCAGATAAGTGGTGAGCGGCATATCGACGTAGTTGTCCTCGCTTTGTCCGAAAATCTCGCCTTTGCGCTCGCCAACCCCGACGATGGTATAGATTTCACCGTCCACGCGGATGTCCTGTCCGATCGGATCGACGTTGGGCAGCAGATTGTCAACGATGTCGTACCCCACCACCACATCATGCGTCCCCATCTCATCGTCCATGGGCGTAAGAGCCCGGCCCTGCACGACATCGAGGTCGGAGATTTCGGCCATGTTGGCTGTCCAGCCGTTGATGACGGTATCGGTCGTCGATTGCTTGCCGCTCACTACTTTGCCTGTCGAAGAAAGTTCAGCGCCAAGCATCAGGCAGCGGGTACACGCCTGCTGCAGATAAAAATAATCGTCGTACGTGATGTCCTTGCGCTTATTGACTCTCAGAAATTCTTCGCCGGTGAAGATCACCGCGGGCAAGCGGCTCACCGTCAGCGTGTCCGATCCGTGATTCGCGATTTTCCTGACCACAAACATCTTGGCGCCATTCGCCAAAGTGATCACCGCGATCACCGAGGCCACGCCAATCACCACGCCGATCACCGTCAGCACGGTGCGCAGCTTGTTCGCCCACAGCGACTGCAGAGCGACCCGAATTGCTTCGGCAAATCCCATTCTCGACGGTCTTCCCTTGACGCGGACGGGGGCCGGCGCGAAAACACACGTTGTCCGGAGTCTCCTCTAGTTTACGCAAGTTCGGGCCAGGCAGTTCCCCGAGCTGCCTTGGACCGGGCTAACTCCTCCTCCGCCCAGGGACGCGCCAACGCCGCTCGCTCCAGGCTCCCCGCTCCCGGCCGCTTTCGCTGCAGGCTACCGGCTAATGGCTACAGGCTACCGGCTACTGGCTACAGGCTACCGGCTACCGGCTACCGGCTACAGGCTGCTCTACTCATACCTGAGCGCCTCAATGGGATCCAGCGTCGCCGCCTTCCACGCGGGATAAATCCCAAACACCAGCCCAATGCCGCAGGAAACCACAAAGGCAATGACCGTCCACATGGTCGACATACTCGCAGGGAAGGTGATGCCGTAGCGAATGGCCAGAGTGATCAGAGCCCCCAGAGCAATGCCGATCACGCCGCCCAACGCGCACAGGGCCATCGCTTCAAACGTGAACTGGATCAGAACATTGCGTTTGGTTGCCCCAATCGCCTTGCGCACCCCTATTTCCCGCGTCCTCTCGGTAACCGAAACCAGCATGATGTTCATCACCCCCACGCCCCCCACCAGCAACCCCACGCTCGATACAGCAAACATGAAGATGACCAGGCCCGCGGTGATCTGGTCCCAAAGCCGAGTCAGCGAATCCGGGCTGAAGATCGAGAAGTCGTCGTCCTTCTCCACCCGCACGCGGCGCCGCTCGCGCAACAGTGTCCGAATTTCTTCTTCGACCATCGAGGCGTTCTTCGCATCGTCATACTTCACGCTGATCCACAGATCCTTCAGTTCGGGATGGATCTTGTGAAACGTGCTCAGCGGCATGAAGGCCGCGTTGTCGTTAGCGTTCTTGCCCGTGCCAAAGGGCTGCTTCTGTTTGTCGAGCACCCCGATCACGGTGAAGACATCCCCGTTAATAACCACCTGCTTCCCGATAGGATCCTGCCCCTGAAATAAATCTTCGGCCGAGTCGTAGCCCAGGTCCACGACGTTGGCGCTGCGGAACTGATCCGACGCATTGAACATTCGGCCCTGAATAATGTTCATGTCGTAGGTCTGCACAACATCGGGCGTATCGCCCTCGAGAATCGTGTTCTGAATCTTGTGGCCGTTGTAACTCATGGCAACGCTGCCCACGCCGAGCTGCCAGTTGGCATACTGGATTCCGCCGCTCACCGCAACCACGTGAGGCAGCTTCGACAGAGCGTCAAGGTCGTCGAGCGTCAGCCGCTTGCGCGCCAGCATCTCCGCTGTCGGCCGCACGTTGATCACCGGCATGTGAAAGACCCACAACACATTTGTGCCCAGCGAACTCACAAATGATTCCACGCGGTTATTCACGCCATTAATCAGCGAGGAGATCGTGATAACCGTGGCTACGCCAATCACAATACCGAGGATCGTCAGCCCGGAACGCAGCTTGTTCGCACGCAGGGTATCCATCGCCATGCGGACGGATTCGCGAGTGTCGGTGAAAGCCATAAGTTATAACTCCGATCGCAGAGCAACGATAGGATCGAGCATAGAAGCCTTGTGCGCCGGGTAAACACCAAAGAAGATGCCGACGCTGGTGGCCACGGTCAGCCCCAGCACCACCGACCATAATGCCACCGAGGAGGGCCAGCCGATAATTGTAGTCACGATTTCGGCGACTCCGACCCCAAGAATGACGCCACAAACCCCGCCGGCAAGCGCCATCGTCGCCGATTCGATCAGGAACTGAAGCAGCACATCCTGGCGTTTTGCGCCCAGCGCCTTGCGGATGCCGATTTCCCGTGTCCGCTCCGTGACCGATACCAGCATGATGTTCATGATAACGACCCCGCCAACCACCAGCGAAATCGAAGCTATTCCTATCACCACAATTGCAAAGGTCTCGGTGAGCTGTTTCCATAAATCGGCGAAGGTCGCGTTGGTTTGCACCGCAAAGCTGTTTTCCTCGCCAACCCGGTCGTGACGGCGCACCCGCATCAGAGCGCTGACTTCGTCCACCGTTCCTTCCAGAGCACCCGGCGCCGTGCCGGCCTTGGCAAACAGGGTGATGCTTTGGTGCTCTCCATGGGTATGCATGTAAGTGCTCAGCGGCATGTTCACGAAGTTGTCCCGGCTCCGCCCCAGCGTTGTGCCCTGTCGCTCCGCCACGCCGACAATCGTATAGACTTCGCCGTCGACGCGAATCTCCTGACCAATGGGATCGCCATTGGGCAATAGATTGTCGACAATGTCCGCCCCCACAACCACGTCATGGGTGCCCTGCTGATCGTCCATCGGAGTCAGCTCGCGGCCCTCGGCAACTTTGATATTGCTCATTTCCGCCATGGCCGAGGTCCAGCCGTTAATCGAGGTATTGTCGGCGGATTGCTTTCCGTTGACCACTTTTCCGGACGACGTAAGCTGCGCCCCCACCGACTGGCAGCGGGTACAGGTCTGCGCGATGTATTCGTAGTCCGAAAACTCGATGTCCTTTCGCTTCTGGTCGCGCAGATATTCCTCCGCGTCCTGGATGACCGACGGCATTTTCGTCACCGTCAGCACATCGGATCCATAACCCGAAATCTTCGTAGCAACGAAGCGATTGGCGCCATTCACCAGCGTGATGATGGCTATGACCGAAGCCACCCCGATCACCACGCCGATCAGAGTCAGCACGGTCCGCAGCTTATTGGCCCATAAGGACTGGAGGGCAACACGGATTGCTTCCGTAAATCCCATATCGTATTCCCTCCGGCACGGAGGTCCTGGATGAAAGCCTGTCTGTCCTGGCTGAGAACCTTTTTAGTTTACGCAGATTTCCGCCACCGGTTCCCGGTTATCGCTCTGGCCCACCAGACGAGTATTGCTCGCGATACCAGGCCACGGTCCGCCGCAACCCCTCCTCGAACCCAACCTTCGCCTCGTAACCAAACGCCTCGCGGGCCGCCGATATATCGGCGAGCGAGTCCTGGATGTCGCCGGTGCGTGGCGGACCGTAGATCGGCAGCTCTTTGAAATCGAGCAGGTCAGCCAGAACCCGGAATGTCTCGTTCAGCGTGTGGCGCCCGCCGCAGGCGATGTTAAAAACGCGCCCCGCGACCTTGTCCGCTGGAGCTTCGAGCGCCAGCAGGTTCGCCGAAACGGCATTCTCAACGTAGGTGAAGTCACGCCCCTGCTCGCCATCTCCAAAGATGGTGGGCCGCTCGCCCCGCATCATCTGCAGCGTGAACTTCGCCATCACGCCGCTATACGGCGAGTCGGGCACCTGGCGTGGTCCGAAAATATTGAAGTAGCGCAGGCACACCGTCTCGATCCCATACACCTGCCAGTAGCTCTTCATGTAGAACTCGCCGGCAAGTTTCTGCACGGGGTACGGCGCAATCGGCATCGGTACCATCGTCTCCCGGCGGGGAAACCCAGGCTGATTGCCGTAGGCCGACGAAGACGCCGCATAGATGATCCGCTTCACGCCCGCGGCCCGAGCTCCCTCCAGCAGGTTGAACGTGCCGTCGAGATTTGCTGTGTGGCTGGTTCGCGGATCCTTCACCGAACGCGGAACCGAGGGCCGCGCCGCTTGATGCAGGATGAAGTCGATTCCCTCGCAGGCTCCCGCGGTCGCGTCGGCCTCGCGCAAATCGCACTCGACAAATTCGAAGCGGCCATCAAGATGAGCAATGTTCGCGCGTAAGCCAGTCTCGAAATTATCCAGTCCCCGAACCGTCGCGCCGCGCTCGACCAGGGTTTGCGTAATCCACGAGCCGATAAAGCCGGCGCAACCCGTCACCAGATAGGAAGCCATCGTGTTCAATCCTATCGGATGACTATCGTCGCTCGGGCCGCAGCTCTGACTCTGTCATGCATACTGGATACGCATGGAAACCCTCCCGCCCTTTCGTCTTGCACCGTATTTCCGAACACGCCCCTGGGGCTTCAAGGACCTCGCCCCGTGGTACGACTACCACACCAACGGCGAGCCCATCGGCGAGGTCTGGCTGACAGGCGAAATGTGCCTGGCCGACACTGGGCCGCTCATGGGCATGAGCCTCGCCGACATCACGAAGCAGCACGAATCTGCATTGCTGGGACCTGCGGTCCACACTTCCAGTGCCGGCACCAGAGACTTCCCGCTCCTGATCAAGATTCTTTTCCCGAAGGCAAAGCTCAGCGTCCAGGTGCATCCCGACGATGCCCTGGCCCAGCTCTACGGCCAGCCGCGCGGCAAAACCGAATGCTGGTATGCGCTCGATGCGCGGCCGGGAGCGCAGGTGGCCCTCGGCATCCGGCCCGGCGTCACCGTCGCAAAAGTAGAAGCCGCGGTGCACGATGCCTCGCTCGAATCCCTGCTGAAAATGGTCCCCGTGGAAAAGGGCGACATGATCTTTGTCGATGCGGGGACGGTTCACGCTCTGGGGCCCGGCGTGGTGATGCTGGAGACCCAGCAGACCAGCGACCTGACCTATCGCATGTATGACTATGGCAGCTCGCGTGAGCTCCATCTCGAGAAGGCCTTCGCCGCGATGAAGCTAAACACCCGCGGTGGAAAGGTGCCGCCACGTGCGCTCGATGGCCACACCCTGCTCATCGACGAACGCTACTTCAGAATCGAACACTGGCCAGTCGGGGCGAAGACCGCGCCGGCTTTCACTTCTGCCGCTCCGCTCGTCCAGATGCTGTTCGTTGTCCACGGACGCATTCGCATCGCCGGCCACGGGTTCGAATCCTTCACCCTCGAGCGCAATCAGCTTGCTGTTATCCCCTCCTCTACCCCGTGCTGGGACCTCGACGGCGACCAGGCCACTGACATCATCCGAATTCTCCCCGCTCCAGCAGGAATCTGAACCGGTTGCTCCCTTCTGCTCGTCCATCCTGAGAAATTCCCCGCCGCGGATACTGTGGGATAGAAGGCCGAGACCTTTTGTTCGTGTCCTGGCTGGCAATTTCGTCGACTGCTCGCATCTATTGTTTCTGGCTTGTGAATGGTAGCCTGAAAAAATGAGTTTTTCTCTCCTTTCTTCTGATTCCTCCGCGCGTTCGATGCTGTTGGAGCTCGACTTCCCTTCTGAGTTTGCACCGGGGGCGCAGGCCGCGATCCGCACCTGCCTGCGTGTGGTGCCTGAGGAGAAAGTGACCCTGATCTGTGATCGTGAGACTGCGCCGATTGCGGCATCCCTGGCGCGGGAACTGGCGGCGAATGGGAACCGCTGGAGTCCTTTCGTCCTCGAAGATCTCGCGCCCCGGCCGCTGGCCGCGATGCCGGCCGAGATCCTTGCCGACATGGAGACTTCCGACGTGAGCATCTTCGCGGTGCAGGTGCAGCGCAACGAGCTGAAGTCGCGGATGCAGATGACGGAAGTGGTCAATCGGCGGCGGATGCGGCATGCGCATATGGTGAACATCACCCCCCGGATCATGTGCGAGGGGATGCGGGCCGATTATGAGCGCGTGGATCGGTTGTCGCAGAAGGTGATCGAGATGGCCCGTAAGGCGCGGTTTATTCGCGCGACGACTGCTGCGGGGACCGATATCCGGGCCGAGTTGAATCCTGAGTATAAGTGGTTGAAGACTTCGGGGATCATTTCGCGAGATAAGTGGGGTAACTTGCCAGGCGGCGAGATTTTTACTACGCCAGGAGAGTTGAACGGCGTTTTTGTCGTTGATGGCGTGGTTGGCGACTATCTTTGCGCACAGTACGGGCTTTTGGAACCGACCCCTCTGAGGATTGAGATTCGGGGCAACCGGATTGTGGAGTGCCGGTCGGAAAATCGATCGCTGCTCGCGGATTTTGAGGCTTATACACACACCGATGAGAATTCGGATCGGGTTGGCGAGTTTGCAATTGGGACGAATATCGGGGTAGAGCGGGTCATTGGCAATATTCTGCAGGATGAGAAGTTTCCGGGAATTCACATTGCGTTCGGGAATCCGTATGGCGAGCATACCGGCGCGCCGTGGCATTCCTCGACGCATATCGATGTGGTTGGATTGCGATTCAATATCTGGATTGAAGATGAGTTGATCATGCGCGATGGGAAATTTCTCATCGAGCCCTGACCTCTCGCCCGTTTGGTTGGAGTGCGGCCGGGCGGCTGCAGGCTCCCCGTCGTCAAGCAACGCCGGCGCTACTTCCTGTTAACTAAACTCGCCGAGCCCCCGGACCCCGAAGCTACTGCCTGCCCATCGGTGGCCAGCGGCAGCGGAATCTCCATCGTCCCAATCCGGTCCGTAGCGACGTCCCGGACCGCCACCCGCAGCCACGCCGCCGTCGTCGGCACCTCCAGCGTCTGCACCGCCCGGAAGAACGGCCGCTGCCCACCGTTTCCGGGCGTCGCAGTCTGGGTTCTAACCGCATTCTGCGATATTCCGTTCAGCAATTTGCCGTTGCGGTCGTAAGCTCCAGCGGCAAACTCCAGCACCTGCCCGCCCGGCTGGCTCGCTGCCTTCTGATCCAGCACCAAATAGTCGATCGTATAAGGCCGGAGCGGAATTGGCGCCGGCAGCTTCATTGGCTTATTGCTCTTTCGCACTACAAAATACGCCGGCTGCTCCACCAGGTTCGCCATCTGGTCCGGCGTGGCCATCGCCGCCGGCCCCGCGTGGAACTGTGCCCGGAATACAACGTCGTGGCCCACAGGCGCGCCATGCTGCATGTAGGCATACATCGAGTCCCCCGGCAGGTGCGCAACGACCTGGTCCTGCACCGCAACCGCCACCCTCTTCTCGTCGTCCCACAGAGGCTTTTCCGGGTCCTCCGCATAGTAGTACCGCCGATACTCCAGGTTATACCCTTTGCGGTCGAGGCTTACCCTGATGCCTCGCATCTTGCTGTCCTCCCGGAAATCCGTCGGCGCGTAACTGATCTCGTAGTAATTCGACCCATTCTCGGTCGCCTTCATAATCGCGCCGCTGATGTCGTTTGTGTTGTAGTAAGCCTGCCCGCCGGTTGCGTCGGCAATGTGCTGCGCGAGCGTGTCGATCCCATCCTTGTTCACCTTCAGACCAGACACATCCACCGGGTATACCGCCACCTGCGCGGCGTTCAGCGAGTCGACCGCCCGTCGCATAATCTTCATGCTCCAGCTGTCTCCCAGCGTCGTATTGTCGCCGGCGGAAAATCCCTGCGCCTGCAACGGCGATCCAGCCCCCGCCGACATCGTATTGCCCACTACCGCAGCCTGCACTCCAATCATCGGGACATCCTGCGGAAACTCCGACGACATCCAGATCAGATTCTTTCGCCCTGGCAGACCCTCAAGATAGTGACTGATAAAAGTCATCACTTCGAACGGCATATCCGTATCGTCCCTGCCCAGGTTAGCCCCGTTCAGCAGGTTCCAGGGAATGTGTCCCTCCTTGCGATGCACGTCGAACGCCTGCAACAGCTTGTTGGGATCGGTCGTGAAGCCCTGCAGCAGTCGAAAATCGTCCGCCAGCAGGAACAACGCAAATCGCGTGCCAGCGGGCTTGTTAGCGAGGAAATTCGCCAGCTGCTTTCTCGCCTGGATCTGATCTCCCTGGTCGGTCTCACTCATCGGATTGAACCCCTCCATGTGCACCGCGTCGTACACGATCACATACAGGGGTCCTCTCTCCGGCTCGGTCGCCACATTTACGTAAGTATCCGGGGGCAGCGGCGGTAACTTCGGCGCAACAAACATCGGGTTCGCATCGAAGTCCACTTCCTCAAACGAGCGAACCGTCTGCGGCTTGTTATTCTCGGTTACTGAGAAATCCTTACTCGTCAGTCCCCGAACAGCATTGTGTTGGGAGTCCGTGACCACAACGTCCAGGACCACGCGACGTACCGTCACCGGAATCGTATAGGTCGACTTAGTCGGGCTACGGTCCGGCGTCCGGCTCCCGCTGCCGCCGCGTTGCGCGTTTCCTGGCAGGCAGCCGGCGATCAGAAGAAGACACCAAATCGTCAGAACCGGAGCATCGGCTCTGCGACGCAGAGGATGGAGCATGCGAGCACCTCGCGAAAGCGTTACCTGTGCCGATTATAAATGCGGCAAACTAGTGGCCTTTCGCAGTGAATTCGTTAGTGTGGTGTTTCTGATGTCCCTCGCAAGTTTACCCCTCCCCTTTCGTTGTCATCACGAGCGGAGCGCTGTGGGGCCCCGTCGTGCCGACAGGCACAGATGGGGTCGGCGGAGCAAGGGACCTGCTTTTTCCCAACTGCTGACGTTTTCCTTGCGACAGGTCACAAGCGCAGCAACCTCTGCCCTGTATACGAACCAAACCCTGAAAAGTTCGCGAGCTTTACATTTGTCGGGTGGTCGCAGCGCCCGATCCGGGCGCGCCCGCCAGCGGCAGCCAAAACGTGAACCGCGTTCCCTTGCCCGTCTCGCTCACCAGCTCAATGCCTCCCCCATGCGCCTCCAGAATCGCCTTCACGATCGCCAGCCCCATACCCGTCCCAGCCGACCGGTTGCGCTGCTTCCTGCCCCGAAAATACTTATCGAAAACAAATGGCTGCTCCCCCGGCTCAATCCCAACGCCTCTGTCCTCCACCGTCACCGAAAGCCGGCCCTCATCCTTCACCGCGCTCACCCCGATCCCCGACCCCCGCGGCGAATACTTTGCCGCGTTCTCCATCAGATGCCGCAGCACCCGGTGCACCAACTCGCGATCCATCGGCGCTCGTGTCAACCCCTCCCCAACCTTCACCTCGACCGTCCGATCCCGAAGCACCGGACGCATCTCCTCCAGCGTCGTCTCAATCAGCTCCCGAACATCCTGTGGCCCCGCGTGGATCTTCACCGCTGCCGCATCCAGCTGCGCCATCTCTACGGCCTGGCCGATCAGCCGGTCCAAACGCGCGCTCTCCTCATCCACCACCGCCGCTAGTTCCGCGCGCTCCGCCTGCGTCAAATCCGGCTGGCTCACCAGCGTCGTCGCGGCCGCCCGAATCGCTGTCAGCGGCGTCCGCAGATCGTGGGTCACTGAATCCAGCAGCGCAATCCGCAGCCTTTCATTTTCGCGCGATGCCTCCAGCCGGCTGCTCTGTTCCACCGCCGCCCCGCGCGCCAGCGCAATAGCCACAAGGCTTCCGATCGCCTCATAAATCTGCTGCGAGTAGCCGCCATCGGTCACCGCCAGAACTCCCAGAGACTGCATCCCCAGCCGCAGCGGAATCACCTGCATCCCATCCCGCGCTGCGATCCCCGTCTCCGTCTGGCTGGCCGCAACCCTCATATTCGCGAGAGCAACTAACTCGTTGCGCGGATCGGAGTAGTACCCCGCATCCTCATCCCGCACATAAAGCGCCACCGCGCGAAATCCGAAGACCGCGACCGCCACCGACGGTGTAGTCCGTGCCAGCCCCCGCAGATCCTCCTGCAGCAATAATTGCTGGCTGAACTCGTACAGCCGCTCCACTTCTTCTCGCCGTTTCTCCGACGTCGCTGCATGCCGATGCTCTCTCTCCGCCAAATGGCTTACCAGCACGGCGCAACATACAAACGCGCCCAGAGCCACCCAGTTCTCCGGGTCCGCGATCGCAACACGACCTGCCGGAGGCAGAAAGAAAAATTCGTATACCAGCGCACTCAGGATCGAGAGATAGACGGAGTAAGCCAGTCTCCAGCGCGAAGCCGTCACCACCACCAGCGTCAGAAAACTCAGCGCAATCGTCGTCTGATTCGCCGGTATAACCTTCCTGAACAACTCCACCAGCAGCAGTGCCGCCGCCGTCAGCACTGCGTACCGCAACAAAATCTTTATTACTCGCGGCGTATCCTTCTTCATGAAAGCCGATCATACCCCGGAGTTGCCGGATGGCAGAACGCATCCTCGTCGTTGACGATGAAATTCAGATCACCCGCGTCCTGCGTGCCTCCCTCTCCGCCCAGCGCTACGACGTCCGCACCGCCAACGATCCCGAAGAAGCTCTCCGCCTCTTCGAGGAGTGGGACCCCGACCTCATCGTCACCGACCTTATGATGCCCGGTATGACAGGCATTGACCTCTGCCGCGCCGTCCGCCGCAAATCTCACACCCCCATCCTCGTCCTCTCCGTGCGCGATCAGGAACACGCCAAAGTAGAGGCACTCGACGCCGGCGCTGACGATTACGTCACCAAGCCCTTCAGCATTCAGGAGCTCCTCGCGCGTGTGCGCGCTCATCTTCGCCGCGCTCCCGAGCGGGCCGGCGATGCCCCCGTCGAAGTCGGCGATTTCCTCGTCGACCCCGGCGCGCACACCGTTGCCGTCTCCGGCCGTCCCGTGCACCTCACACCCAAGGAATTCGACCTGCTGCTCCTCTTCGCGCGCAATGCGGGCAAGGTCCTCACCCACCGCATCCTGCTCACCAACGTGTGGGGCGCGCAATCCGCCCAGCAGCCGGAATACCTCCGCGTCTTCGTCGGCCAGCTGCGCAAGAAACTCCAGGGCGATGCACCGAAGGAATATATCCAGACCGAACCTTGGGTGGGTTACCGCTTCCTTCCCGAAGGCGCCCCCGAGTAGGCTTCGCTCCACGCACTTACGAATTCCTAACGACTTCCTTCGCAATCCCTTCCGCTCCGCATTCTAGCCTGATATGTCTGCCCCTGAAATTCGGTCGGGGCACGCAAAGGATTATCCATGTCGCTAATCCGCTCCCTCTTCGTGTGTCTAAAGACCCCGAAACATCTGGCACTAACTTTGGCTCTTGGTCTGTCACTCGTCCCTGCTCTGTCGGCCGCCCAATCCCAGCAAACCCCGCAACTCAGCTCTGATTCAGCCTCCGGCGGCAGCACCACGCCTCCGCCTGACAACGCCACCATCCTTCGCGAACTCGCCGCCATGAAGCAACGCATTGCCGGGCTCGAAGCCCAGCTCAATGCAAACGGCGGCGCGCCCAGTGATGCCGCGGCAGCCGCAACCGCCGCCACGCTCACGGCTGCAAAAGACCATCTCTTCCCAGTGCCGCCGCCCCCCGGCGCTCATTCCGCCCTGATGAATACTCAACCCGTCATGGCCAGTGCATCTTCCTACGTCCCGGAATCCACACTCGCCTCGACTGAGTCCCCCGCCAAGGCCCCAACCGTCGACAGAGTCACCCCCTTTGCCGACGCCTGGTGGGGCTGGCTCAATGGCAATCCCCGCACCGTCGACTGCCCGCTGTGCAGCAAATATTTCACCCCGGAAATCCGTGTCGACACGAATTACAACCTCGACTTCAACCACCCCGCCGACGACACCATTAACGGATCGAGCGAGGTGTTTCGCTCCCAGGAGATTCAACTGGAACAGATGGGCGTTGGCGGCGACCTGCTGATCGACCATGTACATGCCCGCCTGATGACCCAGCTGGGCATGTATTCGGTCACTACCCCGCGCAACGACGCCAGCGCCTCACGTGGCCAGTGGAGCCTCGACGATGCCTATCGGTATGTTTCCGAGGCTTATGGCGGTTATCACTGGGACGCCATGCATGGTATTAACCTCGACGGCGGCATATTCCTCTCCTACATCGGCCTGTTCAGCTTCTATAACTTCGATAACTGGGCCTATCAGCCCTCGTTCGTCTCTTCCAACACTCCCTGGTTTTTCAACGGAGTTCGCGTTCAGGTCTTTCCCACGCAGCACCTGAAGATCGAACCCTGGTTCATCAATGGCTGGCAATCCTACGCGCGTTTCGGCACCAAGCCTGGCCTCGGCGGACAGATCAAATGGACCCCGACCAACAGCATCAACATCATTTCCAACAATTACGGCTACGGTGAGGATGACTTCGGCATCCACGGCCGCACACGCTTCCACACCGACAATAGCTTCGAGCTGAAGTACTATGACCGCCCTGACAACAAACTCGACCGAATGGCCTTCTCATTAACCGGGGACGCCGGCTGTGAAAGTGGCAGCGGGGTAGCCTGCACCGGGTCGGCCGACCACAAAATCTTCTCGCCCGCGACCTCCACATCCCCTGCCGTTTACTACCAGAAGCAGAGTTTCCTGGGCTGGATGCTCTACAACCGCCTCTGGCTCGATAAGGACAAATATGGGTTGACGGTTGGCGGCGGCCAGATTAACAATCCCGGCCGCTATCTCGTCCTGCTGCCCCCCATCAATGGAGCCACAGCTGTAACCGGCAGCGCCTACTTCCCCGAGGATCCGGGCCAACCCTTCCATGGCACCGACGGAACCATCACTTACGACTACATGCCCAGCCAGTACGTTACCTTCCGCAGTGAGTACAGCTATCGCCACTCGGATGTGCCCTACTGGGCCGGAAGAGGCGGCTCTACCCCTCCCGGAGGCAACGCCTACACCGCGATCGGCAGCCCTGCAGACTTTACCTGCACCAATGGCTCAACCTCAGCCGACTCCGGCATTGGTTACGCAACCATGCCCAACCTGACTTACAAACAGGAGTACGCCGCAAACATCGCCGCTGCCAAAGCCGCGTGCGCTGCCAATCCGGCCTACCCCACTTTGTGGCAAGCCGATCTGCGTCGCGACCAGCAGATCGTCACTTTCGCCATTCTGGTCAAGTTCTGACAGCGTCGCAGATGCTCTCTCGTTTGCAACCCGGCCCTCAACCCGAAGCCTGTTCCCAGGTCGTCGCTGAGGCCCTTCTTTACGATTCCCTTACGAAATCTTTATGTCTTCGGTACGCCTCCCCCGCTCTCCTGAGGGAGGCTTCGAACCGGCTCATGGATTACCGCATCCCTCTCTCGTTTGCACCCGCCGTCCTCCTCGTCTCGGGAGCCCTTCAACTCCACGCTCAGTCCCAGTCCACCAGCGATGACGCCCAGCAACTTCGGCGGATGGTACTCGATCTCGAGCAGCGCGTCGGGGAGCTCGAACAGGAGAATCGCGCTTTGCGGTCGCCGATGACGCCCCCGCCTGAAAGTGCCGGTTCCCTCACTGCCGCGGCCCTCGTCCGTGCCAGCGAGGAGCTCCGTGTCCCAGGTGCGCCATCCGCCCTACAAACCCAGACGATCACGGCCACCCAGGTGGCGCAGCCTGCACCACTGCTTCCCGGCACCCTCCCCGGTGGCGCGACCCTCAACTACACCTTCGACGGCTACTACGAATACAACTTTAACGATCCCACCGGCCGCGTCAACGATCTCCGCGCCTATGATGTCCTCAGCAACGTCTTCAGCATCAATCAGGCCGACTTCATCTTCGACCTCGACCCGGACCTCACCGTCCATCGCCGCTATGGTTTCCGCATTGATCTCCAGTTCGGCCAGGCTACCGAAACCCTCCAGGGCAATCCCGCCAACGAGACCCGCCCCGAGATCTATCGGAATATCTTCCAGGCCTACGGCACCTACATCTTCCCGGCCGGTAAAGGGATCGAAGTCGACTTTGGTAAATGGGCCAGTTCCCTCGGCATCGAAGGCAACTACACCAAAGACCAGCAGGACTACACCCGCTCCTACTACTTCTACTACCTGCCCTTCTACCATAACGGCATTCGTACCAGCTACAAACTTAACGACAAATTCTCCGCCAATTACTGGATCGATAACGGAACCAATCAATCCGAACCCACCAACGGTTACAAAGACGAGCTATTCGGTTACGTGCTCCAGCCGGTCAAGTCCGTAAACTGGACATTCAACTATTACAATGGCCAGGAACACCCAGACACCCTCGCCGCAGGCAACTGCACCGTCCCCGTCCAGCCCGGCCTTTGTCTCGCCCCACTCACCCCCGCCCCCAATGGCAAAATACACATCTTCGACAGCTATGCCACCTGGCAGGCCACTCCAAAGTTCAATTTTTCCATCGAGGGCGACTACGTCATCCAGCGCTTATGGGCCAACGCCGCCCCCGGTGAATCGTCCGCTCCCTCTCACGCAGATGGCGGTGTCGCCTACGCGCAATATCAACTCAACCCGAAGGTCGCTCTCGCTGCTCGCACTGAATACCTCTCCGACCGTGGCGGCCTCTTCAGCAACCAGACCCAGGCCCTCAAAGAAGTCACCGGCACTTACAAATACAACTTTGCCGACGGCTTCGATGCCTTTCTTGAATACCGCCGCGACTGGAGCAATCAGCTTTACTTCATCACAAGTAACCCTAATTCACCCTCCAGCCATCAGGACACCGCCCTGCTCGGGGTGGTTTGGTGGTACGGCGGCAAACAAGGCTCCTGGTAGGAAGGACTCCTCATGTCGGACCTCTTGATGATTCTCTTTTCCATCGCGTTTTTCGCGGTTGCTCTCCTCTACGTAACCGCATGCGAGAAGCTGAGGTAGCCATCATGCACATGACGACCGCGATAATTTTCCTCATCACCGTATTTCTCCTCGGCTACCTCATCGTGGCCCTCCTGTACCCGGAGAAGTTCTGACATGACCCTGAATGGATGGCTCCAGTTCCTCGTCTACTTTCTCGTTCTTTCGATCTGCATGCGGCCGCTGGGGATTTACATGGCTGGCGTCTTCTCCGGCAAATACAACTTTCTCCGCCCCGCCGAGAACCTGATCTACCGCCTCTCCGGCATTCGCAGCGACGAGGAAATGTCCTGGCGCGAATACACCGTAGCCATGCTCCTCTTCAGCTTCGTGTCCCTCGTGGTCACTTACTTCATTGAGCGCCTGCAACATGTCCTCCCCTGGAATCCACAGCACTTACCAGGTATCGACGGATTGCTCGCCTGGAACACCGCCGCATCCTTTACCACCAATACCAACTGGCAGGCCTACACCAACGACGTCACCATGAGTTACTTCACTCAGATGGCAGGCCTCGCCTATCACAACTTCTTCAGTGCCGCCGTCGGTATCGCCGTCGCCATCGCCCTGGTTCGCGGCATCGCCCGCCGTGAATCGAAGACTATCGGCAATTTTTGGGTCGATACCACCCGCGCCTGCCTCTACATCCTGATACCCATCTGCATCGTCTACGCCCTCGCCCTCGTCAGCCAGGGAGTGATCCAGAACCTCCACCCCTACACCGCCGCCCACACCCTCGAGCACCAGACGCAAACCATCGCCCAGGGCCCCGTCGCCTCTCAGGAAGCCATCAAGATGCTCGGCACCAACGGCGGCGGATTTTTTTCAGCGAACAGCAGTCACCCCTTCGAAAATCCCACTCCCTTCAGCAATTTCATGGAAATGTTT
Organism: uncultured Acidobacteriaceae bacterium; assembly: GCA_963831055.1. Taxonomy (GTDB): domain Bacteria; phylum Acidobacteriota; class Terriglobia; order Terriglobales; family Acidobacteriaceae; genus Palsa-343. The sequence goes on from CAWHOU010000005.1 coordinate 293,651, forward strand.
TCCATCTTCTTTATCGGTGCCGCACTTACCGTCACCCTCGGCCGAATGACCGGCTCTCCCGGCCATGGCTGGGCCGTCTTCGCATGCATGTCTGTCCTCTTTCTCGCTGGGTTCACCGTCGCTTACTGGGCCGAATCCCAGCCCAGCCCCGTCCTCCACGGCGTCAACCAGCATCCGAGTAGCTTGCAATCCGGCGGCAACATGGAAGGCAAAGAAACCCGCTTCGGCATAACTAACTCCGCCCTCTTCGCCACCATCACCACCGATGCCAGCTGCGGCGCCGTCAACTCCATGCACGATTCCTTCACCCCTCTCGGCGGCATGGTGCCCCTCATCAACATCATGCTCGGTGAAATTATCTTTGGCGGCGTTGGTTCCGGCCTTTACGGCATGCTGATCTATGTCGTGCTTTCAGTCTTCATCGCCGGATTGATGGTCGGGCGTACCCCGGAATACCTCGGCAAAAAAATAGAGTCCTACGATGTAAAGATGACCATGCTCTACGTACTTATCTTCCCGTTGGTCATCCTTACCTTTACCGCCGTCTCCGTGCTGTCTCACATGGGTCTCAGCAGCCTCGCCAACAATGGCCCTCACGGCTTTACCGAGATCCTGTACGCCTATGTCTCCACCGCCGGCAATAACGGCTCGGCCTTTGCCGGACTCAACGCCAATACCCATTGGTACAACATCAGCACCGGCTTCAACATGCTCATCGGCCGCTTCCTCATGATGATCCCCATGCTGGCCCTCGCCGGTAATCTGGCCCGCAAAAAAAGCGTTCCGCCCTCACCCGGCACCTTCCCTGTTAACACACCGCTCTTCGCCGTCCTTCTCACCGGCGTCATTCTGATCGTGGGGGCACTTACCTTCTTCCCCGCGCTCAGCCTTGGTCCCATACTCGAACATCTCCTCCTGCAGCACGGCACTCTCTTTTCCTAGGTCAGAGAAAAAGCATTTATGGCAAAAAAGCAAAGCTTCTGGAATCCCGACATACTTCGCCAGGCGATCATCGACTCCTTCACCAAGCTCGACCCGCGCCTGATGATGAAGAACCCGGTCATGTTTGTCGTCGAAGTAGGCAGCGTTGTCACTTCCGCTCTCCTGATAGACGAAGCCGTTCACCACCAACACATCGGCTTCAACCTTCAGATCACCCTCTGGCTCTGGTTCACAGTGCTCTTCGCCAATTTCGCCGAAGCCATCGCCGAAGGCCGTGGCAAAGCCCAGGCTGACACCCTGCGCAAAGCCAAAGGCGAAACCATGGCCTATCGTTTCCGCTCCGATGGTTCGCTGGAGGCCATCTCCAGTTCGGCCCTGCGCTGCGACGACATCATCAAGGTCGAAGCCGGCCAGTTCATCGCCGGCGACGGCGAAGTCATCGAAGGCGTTGCCTCCGTCGATGAGTCTGCCATCACCGGCGAATCCGCTCCCGTCATCCGCGAAGCCGGCGGCGATCGCTCCGCTGTCACCGGTGGCACCCGCGTCCTCTCCGACTGGATCAAGATTCGCATCACTTCCAACCCCGGCGAAACCTTCCTGGACCGCATGATCGCCCTCGTCGAAGGAGCCGACCGCCAGAAGACCCCCAACGAAATCGCCCTCAGCATCCTGCTCGCCGGCCTCACCGTCATCTTTCTGCTCGCCGTCGCCACGCTGCAGCCCTACGCCATCTACTCCCACGCACCGCAAACCATCTTCGTTCTCGTTTCGCTTCTCGTTTGCCTTATCCCCACCACCATTGGTGCCCTGCTCTCCGCCATCGGCATCGCGGGCATGGATCGCCTCGTCCAATACAACGTACTTGCCATGTCCGGTCGCGCCGTGGAGGCAGCGGGCGATGTCAACACGCTTCTCCTCGACAAAACCGGCACCATCACGCTCGGCAATCGCCAGGCCACCGAATTCTTCCCCGCTCCCGACATCAGCACCGAGCGCCTGGCCGACGTAGCCCAGCTCGCCTCCCTCTCCGATGAAACCCCGGAAGGCCGCTCCATCGTGGTTCTCGCCAAAGAAAAATACAATCTTCGGGGCCGCGACCTCAGCGGTATGCGGGCCGAATTCGTCCCCTTCAGCGCGCAAACCCGCATGTCCGGCGTCGATCTTCCGGGCAGCAAAATTCGCAAAGGCTCCGCCGACGCCATCGCTCGCTACCTTGAGCAGCAAGGTTCCAGTATGCCGCGCCAGGTCACTGACCGCGTCGAAGAAATCGCCCGCCAGGGAGGCACGCCCCTCGTCGTCGCAGAGAATTCAACCGCCCTGGGCGTCGTCTACCTCAAAGACATCGTCAAAGGCGGCCTCAAAGACCGCCTCGCCCGTCTCCGCGCCATGGGTATCCGCAGCATTATGATTACCGGCGACAACCCCCTCACCGCCGCGGTCATCGCGCGCGAAGCCGGCGTCGACGACTTCCTCGCCGAAGCCAAGCCTAAAGACAAAATGGACCTCATCAAGCGCGAGCAGGCTAAAGGCAAGCTCGTCGCCATGACCGGCGACGGCACCAACGACGCACCCGCTCTCGCTCAGGCCGACGTCGGCGTGGCCATGAACACAGGCACTCAGGCAGCGAAAGAAGCCGGTAACATGGTCGACCTCGACTCCAATCCCACCAAGCTCATCGAGATCGTCGAAATCGGAAAACAGCTGCTCATGACCCGCGGAGCGCTAACTACCTTTTCCATCGCCAACGACGTCGCTAAATACTTCGCCATCATTCCCGCCATGTTTGCCGGTGTCTTCCCGGTACTCAACGCACTGAATATTATGCATCTCGCTACTCCCCACTCGGCTATTCTCTCCGCGGTTATTTTCAACGCGATCATTATCATAGCCCTCATCCCCCTCGCACTCCGCGGCGTCAAATACGAGCCCATGTCCGCCCAGGCCCTGCTGCGGCGCAACCTTATCATCTACGGAATCGGCGGCATCATCGTCCCCTTTATCGGAATCAAGCTCATCGACCTCGCCCTCAACGGCCTGCACCTCGCCTGACCGCGAGCGAACTGAGTTCGGAGACACACATGCGCAGCACGCTCATCATCGCCCTCCGCTACACCATCGTGACAACGATTCTCCTCGGCATCGTCTACCCGCTCGTCATCACAGGCCTCGCGCAGCTCACGATGCGCGACAAGGCCAACGGCCAGCTCATCACACGTGACGGCCAGGTCATCGGGTCCGCCATCATCGGCCAGGCCTTCTCGAGCCCCCGCTACTTCCACTCGCGCCCCTCCGCAGCCGGCAACGGATACGACGCCACCAGCTCAGGCGGATCCAACCTCGCGCCCTCGAACAAGGCGCTCGTCACGCGCATCGACGCCGACGTCGCCACCTGGCAGAAGCAAAATCCAGGCCAGCCCGTCCCCATAGGCCTCGTAACCACGTCTGCCTCGGGTCTCGACCCCGACATCTCGCCCGCCGACGCTCTCTATCAGGTTCCCATGGTCGCAGCCGCGCGTCATCTGCCAGAGGCCACCGTCCGCGCGTTCGTCGAGTCACACTTAGAAGGTCGCCAACTCGGCTTCCTCGGCGAACCCCGCGTCAACGTTCTGGAACTTAACCTCGCTCTTGACGATGTTACTGCGAAGTAGCGGGCGCACCCAATGCCTGCTCAATCGCACTTTCCGCCAGCGGAGCCATCACCGCAAATCCCGCCGCGTTCGGATGCAGCCCATCCCCGGTCAACTCCGCCTTCAACATTCCGCGCCCATCCACCATCGCCGAGAAATAATCCAGATACACCAGCCCGTTTTCCGAGCAGTATTTCTTGAGCCACGCATTCAAAGCCAGAATCTTCTCCGGCGACCGTTGCAAAAAGAAACTCAGCGCGCGCGGATTGTAGTTATTGATCGGCATCACTGACGCAAACACCATCCGGATCCCATGCACCTTCGCTAACTCCGCCATCGTGGCGTAGTCCCCCTCAATCTGCTCCAGTGTCTCCTCGCCCGTGTTCCCCGCAATGTCGTTGGTCCCCGCCAGTACCACCACCACCTCCGGCTTCAGATCGATCACATCCTCGCGAAACCGCACAAGCATCTGCGGCGTCGTCTGCCCGCCAATCCCGCGATTGATGTAATGCTTCCCGGGAAACGACTCATCCAGCTTCCAGATATCCGTGATCGAATCCCCAAAGAACACTACCCGCTGCTCTCCGGCTGCCGCAGACCCCAGCTTCACATCGTCATCGTGATACCGCGCGAGCTGGCCGAAGTCATTCATCAACATCCGCGCATTCCCTTCGCGATACAGTTCCAGACTCCGCGCCGAGGCATAACCGTCCTGCGCCGTCCCCTGCAGCGGCGTCCCTGTCGACTCACCACTCTGCGCCTCGGCTCCAACACACGCCAGCATCACAGCCACCAACAAAGCCAGTTTTTTCATGCCAACACCCTACCACTTCGTCTTGAGACGCTCCCCGCCAGCGTGACAATTGTCATATTTCCCGACTGACAATTGGTACTGGAGCATCCGGAGCCAATGAGGGATGATGTCTGTGCACTTCGAAGAGGCTCAACCGCATGTCGTCCCAGGTCGCACCCGCCACAGTAGCCGTCCCGACCGCTCCGTTCCACCGCAGCATCGGCGCCGCCATCGCCCTCATCTTCACCGCGCCCCTCATCGCCGAATACCTCCTCGGCGACCTGCCCCTCAAAATGCTCGCAGCCCTCGTCGTCATGGCTCCCATGTACGGCGGCGGAGCTCTGCTCATTCGCGAAGTCGTTCGCCGAACGGGCCGTGGCTGGCCCAGCATCCTCCTCCTCGGCGCCGCCTACACCGTCATCGAAGAAGCCTTCACCACGCAGTCCCTTTTCAACCCCGACTATCTCCATCTGCACGGGCGTTTCCTCACCCACGCCTGGATTCCCTTCCTCCACATCGGCGCGTGGTGGACCCTCTTCATGTTCAACCTTCACACCTTCTGGAGCATCTCCGCCTCCATCGCCCTCGTCGAAGCCCTCGTTCCCAACCGCGCTGAACAACCCTGGCTCGGCCGCCTCGGCGATTCCATCGTCGCTCTCCTGTTTCTCGTCGGATGCGCCGCCAGCACCGCCGTCACCTTCAGAGGCGATCGCTTCGTCGCTGCACCAGCACAGTTCACCTGCGCTGGCATCGTCGCCCTCGCCCTCATCGTCGCCGCCTTCCTGCTCCCGCGCCGTCAGCCTCATATCGTCGCCGGTCCTACACCTCCTCCATTGCTCACCGGAGTAGTCGCTCTCATCCTCGGCCTGGCCATCCTGTTCACTCCCCCCACCCTCAACTGGGGAGCCGTCGCCGCCATGCTTGCCATCGATCTCGCCTTCCTGCTCTTCGTCCGCGTCTTCTCCAGTCGAGCCACGTGGACCCCGCTCCATACCTTCTCTCTCGCCGCGGGAGGGGCGTTAGCCTACGGCCTCCACGCCTTCGCCGCACACCCTCTCTTCGGAACTGTCCTCGCAGCCCGCATCAGCAACGCCATCTTCCTTGCCGCCGCCATCGCCCTCATCGCCGCAGGAGCCCGCCGCACCGCCCGTTCCCTGGCCCCGAGCCCACACCCCATCCCGCATTAGGTCTTCCTGCTGACATTTCCTGTCGTCATCTGATAGACAGGAGAGGCCCGCCATTCCTGTGACCGTTCGTCGACGCGGAGCGATGCGCCACGAAATGGAGCTTCAACATGAAGACGATCCTGCTCGCCGATCCCGTCCGCTACCCTCGTATGACCACCGAAGAACTCCGCGCCACGTTCCTGCTCCAGGGATCATACGAACCCGGCGCCCTCAACCTCAGTTACGTTGACCTCGACCGCGCCGTCGTCGGCATGGCTTCTCCAACCGGCCAGCCAATCTCCCTGCCCACTTTTCCCGAACTCCGCGCCAGCTACTTCACCGAACGCCGCGAAATCGGCATCCTCAACATCGGAGGCCCCGGCGCCGTATGCGCCCAGGGCCGAAGCTACCCTCTGCGCAACCTCGATGTCCTCTACATAGGCCGCGGCATTCCCGACATCAACTTCGAATCGCAGACCACCGAGAATCCCGCCATCTTCTACCTGCTCAGCTATCCCGCGCACCGCAACCATCCGGTCACGCTGGTCACAAAAGAAGAGGCCAAGCCCACCCCCCTCGGCAGCCAGGAAACCTGCAATCAGCGGATTGTGAACCGGTATATCCATCTGGAAGGGGCGCGCAGCTGCCAGCTGGTGATGGGCGTTACCACTCTCAACCACGGCAGTGCGTGGAACACCATGCCCCCGCACACACACATGCGGCGCTCGGAGATTTATATGTACTTCAATCTCGCGTCCGACGCCCGCGTCTTCCACTTGATGGGACCGCCAAAGGAGACGCGGCATTTGGTGCTGGCTAATCGGGACATTGTTATCTCTCCAGGATGGTCGATTCACGCCGGCATGGGAACGCGCGCTTATAGTTTCTGCTGGGGCATGGGGGGCGAGAACCAGGACTACGCGGATATGGACCCTGCGCCGCTCGATACGCTGCTTTGACTTGCCTGGGAATGCTTCAGGAGAGGAGTTTTGCGATGAAATCCGTGCTGCTCGGCGCTGCCGTGCTCGCCGTCACCTTCTCCGCTGCTGGGCAGAGTCCGCAATCGACCCCGACTGCTGCTCACGATTCTGCCATCGTCTTCACTGTTCCCGACCTGCATACGCAACTGGAGAAGCTGGCAGCCGACGCAAAGGGCAAAGGCTCAGCCGGCGCGACCATTGAGGACTACGGCAGTTACAAATTGCAGCTCTCCGTCCGCGGCGTGAGCGGGGGCGCCGAAGTGCATGCACACTGGGACGACGTGATGATGGTGGAGCAGGGCAGCGCCACGCTGATCACCGGAGGCACAGTCGTCGACGGCAAGACCGGGGCCGACGGTGAAACCCACGGATCGAGAATCGAGGGCGGTCAGTCGCAGAAGATCAATCCTGGCGACGTTCTGACGGTCCGCGCAGGAACGCCGCACCAGCTGATTCTCGAACCAGGGACTACCTACGGCGCCGTCGTGGTCAAGATTCACGAGCCGTGAACCGCAGGGCTCTGCAACCTGTAAACTGCTTCGCTCCGGGCTCCAGGCTCCTGGCTCCCGGCCCCAGCGCTCTTACAGCCCGTAATGCTGCAGGAAGGGCGAAGGCGTGTGCGTTCTCTTGCGCTCGCGCACACCCAGCGACGCGGAAATTTCCTTGCAGCAGCGCATCAGATGTTCAGCAATGCCTGGCACGCTCTGCTGCGTGATTCTTGAGGTTGGGCCGGAGACGCTGACCGCGGCCATCGGGTGCCCGCTCTCGCTCAGTATCGGTGCACCGATGCAGCGCACCCCCGTTTCTACTTCCTCGTCGTCGATGGCGTACCCGCGACGACGCACACGGTCCAGCGATCGCATGAGGGCCTCGGGCGTCACCAGCGTGCGATGCGTGAAGCGCGTGAAGCGAATCCTGCCGATGATCTCCGCGGCCGCTGCCTCGGGCAGGAATGCGAGCATCGCTTTCCCCATCGCCGTGCAGTAGACAGGGTTCGAGGTTCCAATGCGCGAGGCCAGCCATACGCGGCGATTGTTCGGCTCCACCTTGTCGAGATAGACCACGGAGGTTTTTTGCAGAACGCCGAGGTGCACTGTCTCGCCCACCTGGACTGAGAGACGGCGAAACCACGGATGCACGCGCGCGCGCAGATCGATCTGCTCGACGGCGCGGCTGCCAAGCTCATACAGCTTCAGCCCGAGGCGAAACCGGTTCTCCGGGGTGCGCTCGATCAGCCCGCAGCGCTCGAGCACCATGAGCGCGCGATGCGCTGTGCTCTTGTGCAGAGCCATGCGCTCGCACACATCCGCCAGCCCGAGCGGTCCTTCGCTCTCGCCCAGCAGCTCCAGAACCGCGACGGCGCGGTCGAGGCTCTGCAGCTGATAAGGATCGGCGGGTCTGGTTTTTTCTTCGCGGCTCCGGGCCGGCGGTTCGACTGCCTTCAATCCCTGACCCATCTCAACCTCCTTTGCGGCCAGCTCTACCGAGCCAGCCAGCCGCCATCGACAACAAGAACGGTGCCGGTTACATAATCGCTGGCCGTCGAAGCCAGAAAGACCGCGGCTCCGGTCAGGTCTTCGGGCTCGCCCCAGCGTCCGGCTGGAATCCGTTCGAGGATCTGGCGGTTCCGCGTCTCGTCCTTTTGCAGCGCAGAGGTATTGTCGGTTCGGAAGTAGCCTGGCGCAATGGCATTGACCTGCACGTTGCCCGGAGCCCATTCGTTGGCGAGGGCCTTGGTCATCTGCGCGATGCCGCCCTTTGAGGCGGTGTAGGCTGCGACGCGAATGCCTCCCTGGAACGACATTATGGAGGCGATATTGACGATCTTTCCCTGCTTCCGCTGCAGCATCTCGCGGCCGGCGAGCTGGCACAGGCGGAACGCGCTGGTCAGGTTCACCTGAAGCACCTGCTTCCACGCATCGAGGTCGTGGTCTGCGGCGGCTTCGCGATGGATGGTCCCCGCGTTGTTGACGAGGATGTCGGGCGGGCCCATGGCGTCGCGCACGTCCGTGAAGAGGCGGTCCGCGCCATCATCCGCGCTGAGGTCGGCGGAGAAACTGGCCGCCTTGCGCCCCGATTTGCGTATATGCAGGGCTGTCTCCTCTGCCGGACGCCGATTGCCGTGGCAGGCGACGGCAGCGCCGGCATCCGCCAGCGCCAGAGCGATGGCCGCGCCCAGACCGCTGGCTGCACCGGTGACCAGCGCAGTCTTTCCGTCCAGCCGGAAGCGATCGACGATGCCCACGTGAGAAAGACTCCGCGCCATTCCGCAGCAAGGTACGGCGTACCTCAATGCGAATCGGACAAGGTGATATTTTCGGGACGATGCGGGAGGCTTGTCAAGGTGGTCTGATGATTTTGAGGAGGGTCCGGGCCCAGGCTCTTTCCGGTTCGCCAGCAAAGGAAGGCCTCAAGAACAGAACCTGATTCAATAGCGCGGTTCATGCATTTCGGTAGATTTGGCCGCGCGATCCAATATCTGAAACCAAGAGTATGTCTCCGATGATCAGCATGAGGATTCTGTACTTACCAATCCGGCTAGAGCGCTTGTCGCTATTCGTCAAAAAATACGAGTGCCGCAGATCGTGAGGCTCTGCGGCAACCTGTTTCACCTTTTCCTGAATTCTTTTCCGAGTCGGAGCGTCCAAGCCCTCCAATTATTTGGCCGCTGCTTTCGTATAACGAACGGCGAGTGGCGTTGTCATCACTCTGCTAAAGCAACACTCTCTCCACGTTCGAATTCCGCTCGCGCAGCCTCAAAAATCTTCTCCAGTGGATCGGGATTTGTCAGGTCCTGAATCCATTCAGCCAATTCGACAATGCGTTCGTCATTGCGATGGAGCCTGTGAATAGAGGCTGCCAGCGCAGAGTTGTTCGTCAACCGATGGTGGTTGGCAGCTTGATAGATTCCATCTAAGATCACATGCAGTTGCTGTATTGAGGCAATGGCATTTTCAATACGCGATCGGTCGGACGACTTCGAAGATGTGGCGGGGGCTTTTTCAGCCTCCGCAATCGCCTCTTCGAGTTTCGCGTGAACGTCGTCAAGCATAGACTCGATTCGACCATTCACTTTCCAAAGGAAATATCGAACCTGATACGCGATTCTCTGCTGTTTGACAGCCTCAGCAAGGCGAGAAGCGAAAGAAAGCGTACCGTATACATCGGCATTCCAACGGTCGGTGCCAATATACGCAACGGCGACTGCAGCCATTTAAGATCAACCTCTTAAAGGTTAAGATGTGCGAGCAGCGGCTGTGGCGCAGAAGTTTACCGCAAGACACCCGCCGTGACAATGCTCCGTTCGGGGCACTACACCAAATATAGTACCGTCAGCGCCCCACCACTTCCCATACGTCCCAAGTACCAGGGTTAATTACCCCGGTAACGTTACGTCCCATTTGGGGACACTACAGCAAATCCCCTATTTTTGCACCGCGAATGGTGCAAATGGAATCAGGCCTGCGACTCTCCTCCCAAAATGCTCTCTGTCAAGTGCATAATCATCAGCCAGATCGCCGACGCCGTTCTTCGGATCCTTGCGGACGAATACCGCCGCCACTTTGTCCTCGTAGGCGAGATCAAAATGCTCGTCCATGCGAAGCAGCTGGGTCAGCGCCGCGTCATCGGGAGCAATCACAACGCCTGCGGATTCGAGATCGGGATCGGACTTCCATTGCGGGCCGCCGCTCCAGGTATGGCGGGAGCGATCGAGGAGTTTGTCGCCATAGAGTGCAGCGCGGCCGTCGATGCTGACCGGCTCGCGAAGGTTCCAGATCAGAAAACCGCCCCAGTCGTAGGTGTTGAAGAGAGCACCGGTATAGTGCCGCTCTTTGACGACCTGGACCGCCTGCACCGGCATCTTCTCCGCCAACGACGATTGCAGCCGGCCGTTGTTCAGGTGAAGCAGCGCCACACTGGCCATGAATGCAGCCATCGCCGACAGTGCGCTGAGCGCTACGGCCCATCCGGCAAGCTTGTGTTGAGGTTCCTTATCCGAACGCCCGGGCAGTCCGGCGGCAAGAATGGCTCCAGCGGTAATGGCCATCACCCACAAGTCGCGCCGGGAGCGAAAGGAGAGAATCGCGGCCATGGCCAGCATCAGGGTCTCGAATGGCGCCAGATGCCGATAGCGGAAGAGGACGCCGGCGGCGGCCAGCGCAAGAAAGAGCAGAACGAAATCGCCCGACGCGCGGAACGGCAGCGCCATCATTTCAGCAACGCTGTCCAGCACACCGGACTGCGAGCCCAGCTGCCAGGCGACTTTGTAAATCCCGGGGCCGTAAGGATTGAGGCAGGTTGCCCCGACGCAGGCGGCCAGCGTCAGCCACAGGTCGCGCGCGGGCGGGCATTTGGCATCCGACTTCCACCAGCGCGACAGCCAGGGCTCAATGGCCGCAATGCCCAGCACCAGCAATCCATCGACGAACTGAATATGCACGTTCGCCCACACTGCGAAGAGAAGAGGCAGCCACAACAGCTCGCGAGTCCTGCCCATGCGCCGCGCGTGCATCAGGATGTCCATCTCGATGGCAAAAAACAGAATCGTGAACAGCCACGGCCGCGGGGTGCTCATCCGGGAGAGGCAAAACATGACTGCGATGGTCAGCACCGCGCGCTGGGTGAAGTCCGCCTGGAGCCGGCTGGTCATGTGATAAATGGCAGCCGCGATCAGCGCCATCATGGCCGCGGTAAAAATCATCAGCCCTTTCAAATTCATCCACGTGTAGAGCTTGAGCAGCACCAGTTCGAAGAGCCAGCTGTAAGCCTGCCAGGGCGTACCGCCGGTTACGCGGGAGAAGGGATCGGCGTGCGGAAACGCATGGTGCTCAAGAATCCACTGGCCGGTCCGCAGATGCCACCCGATGTCGGGATCGACGACAGATTCCGAGGCGCCGCGCAGGCAGACGAACGCGAATATCGCTACCAGAAATCCGATCAACAGCGCGCGCGCCACCTGGTCCGCGTGTTGTGAATGGGTACGGCCCGATTGCAAGGTGATGCTCCTCTGCCGGGGTGGTCATGCCGCGGCGTGTGCGAGACATCCTCGGCCAGTGCCGCAACGCCGGCAAGGTGCGCCGCGGCCACACAAGCACTCATTCGCGCCGTAAGCGGAAGCGGGTGGGAACGGCCCCTGCATTATGCTCGTGGCCCCATGGGATGCAGTCGATAGCACCCAGCTCCATCGGACTAACACCATCGTGGATATGTACCACTAAGGTGGGATTAGCCAGGCGGTGTAAGTCAGAAAATCGGGGATCTGGTCGTTACGGGTTTTCGGGGGGGGGAATTCCTGTCGGATTGAATGGGCATCTGCCCCAAATGGGTACTGACTTCGGTACTTACGAGTGATGGAGATATCCGGCTGATTCGATTACTTCTGAACATGGTTGGGGATGTTCGCAAATCGATGATTGGGGCTTCGAAAGCGGTCGCAGTTTCGCCAGAGAGCGGGGAGCCCAGGTTACTCGACCATTCTGAAGAACCATGCACACAGTGCGCGCCGTCCGGCATTCCTTGCCGGCGGCAACCAGGAAGGTTGCATGGCAGAAACATTGGGAAGCGGGTCCTTCAGGCGAGCTATTTCCTTGCGAAGTTTGGCCATGCGTGATCCGTTCGGTAATCGGAAGTACTTGCCAGCAGTAACGAAGAATCTCTGGGTCATATGATCCTGAATTGCTTTGTTTTAGCACCGGAGTTTTGGACAAAAGTAGCAAAAGGTAACACTTAAATGGCATTGCGATGAAGCACCGATACGGCGCAATGTGATGACAATCACCACAACAGCGGCGCGGTCCGGGGACAGGAACATGGATGGCCGTGCAGCTCTAACCCCAAGGAGAACGGAAAAAATGAACGTGACCAAACAGCTTCTCAAAAACCTGCTCAACGACGAGTCCGGCCAGGATCTGATCGAATACGCTCTGATCGCTGCCCTGATCGCGCTGGGCGCCATTGTGGCCATGCAGTCTCTCTCCGGAAAGATTGCCAACGAATTCAACACGGTCGGCAACAGCCTGTAACCCTCACTGATGTTCTGGCGGTTTCTGTTTTGCCGGTCTCTGGTTGGGTGTTACAGTTCGGGCGCGCTCGTACGCGATGAGTGCAACTGAACCGGTTAACTAGCTGAGGTCGCGGCCATCGTTCTTTCGGCCCCCGGTCGCGACCACCCACCTCTGCGGTAAATCCGGAAACGCCGGCTTTCAGAATGGCGACATGGCTTCAACTCTGGTCAGCGCAGGGCATTTCGAACCTGATTTGCCTGCATGGAAATTCACCGATGGACGACGCAGCATCATGCGGATTTCCTGGCCGCTCCCGCGAGGGAAAGCCCCAGGCCGGGATGCCGCGGCGCGATGTACCGGCAGGCGGGCTGAAGGTCTTCGCTGCCACATCGCAATGTCCCTCACGCACCGTCTCGGCGAGCCTGGCTTCCATGCCGGTATCCGGGAACGCACGCAGGCCTGATTAGACGTATGGCTCTGGCCGCCGATCAAGCAGTCAGAGGGTAACGGGGATCATCGCATGTTCAACCTTCATACCGAGTGGCTGTTCCCGTCCGTCGCGCTTCTCTGCGCGATCATCGGGGCTGGATTCGACGTCCACAGCCGCCGTATACCAAATTTCATCACGCTGCCGGGAATCCTGCTGGGGCTGCTGCTGCATCTGGCATTCGGCGGATGGAAGCAGCTGGCTTTCGCAGCCCTCGCCGGGCTGATCTGCGGCGTCCTTTTTCTCCTGTTCTGGCTGGCCGGGGGGATGGGCGCCGGGGATGTCAAGTTGATTACGGCGGTCGGCGCGATCGCCGGTATGCCTCTGGTTCCGTGGCTTCTGATTCTGACCGCGCTCGCCGGCGGTGTGATGGCGGTCGGTCTCGCTCTGTGGCGCGGCCGGCTCAAGGACACCGTCAGGAACGTAGGCGCTATAGCCCTCCACCACCGCATGGAGGGTCTGACTCCTCACCCCCAACTCAATCTCGCTAATGCGAGGACACTGCGCCTTCCCTATGCCCTGGCCGTTGCGGCGGGCACAGCGACGACGCTGTTCCTCACGGCGTTCCAGAGGTGATCTGATATGGCTCGCCGCATCGTGCTCGCCCTCTTCGTCGCACTCGTGATCTCCGGCCTTTTTACCTTCTGGCTCAGCCGGAGAGTCGCGCGTAATTCTCACCCGCCGGTCCAGCTGCCCAACCAGTATGTCTCGGCCGCGCGCTCGCTCGATCCCGGAGAAACCATCCGGCGCGAGGACCTGTCGATGATCAACTGGCCAAAGACGGATCCGCTCACGGGAAGCTTCGTCAAAGCCGATGACGTGATCGGCCGGGCGGTGCTGTATCCGCTGGCGGCCGGACAACCGATTCTCGATCGCCAGCTGGCTGCCGCCGGATCCGGCATCGGTCTCACGGGCAAAATACCGAGCGGCATGCGGGCCATCGCGCTCAAGTCGGACGAAGTCGTCGGCGTCGCCGGCTTCCTGATGCCCGGAACCCATGTGGACGTGATCGTGACTTACGTCGACAATTCGCATCCGGAACCGCTGACCGCGACGGTACTGCAGGACGCTGAAGTGCTTGCCGCCGGCCATCAGGTGCAGCCCGATCCCTCGGGCAAACCGGTGGCAGTGGATGTGGTCACGCTGCTGCTATCCCCGGAAGACGCGGAAAAAGCAGTCCTCGCCAGCGAAAAAGGCACGATACATTTCGTGCTCCGCAATGGCGGAGATCATCGCCAGGCGGATGCCGTGCCGGTGGCGCTCGGTCAACTGGCTAGTCTTCCCTCGGTGAACACAGCCGAAGTCAAAGTAGCGGTGAGACCCATCCGGCACGCTCCCAAACCCTGGGTGGTGGAAACCATGATGGGGGATAAACGTTCTTCGGTAAGTTTCAACTGAGGCCTTTGCACATGAGCAGACAGCGCACAATTCGAAGACTGACCACCGCCCTGCTGGCGGGCGCGTCCTGTACTGCCGCGGGCGCATGGGGGCAAACCAGCTCGGTTTCCCCGGCGGAGTCCCTGCCAGTTAACGGGGCAATGAGCAGCAGCACTCAGGTAGTGGGTGAGCCACTGCACGTGCTGGTCGGCCGCTCGATGTTCGTGAGCACCGAACACCGGCTGCGTCGGGTGTACGTGAGCAATCCCGACGTAGTGGATTCGTTTACTTCTAGCCCCCATCAGATCGTCATCACCGCCAAGGCGCCCGGCCTGAGCACGGTTGTGCTGTGGGACGAATCCGGTGAATCGCGCGCCTATCTGATTAATTCCGATGTCGACGTCGCGAACCTGCATCACGCGCTGAAGGATGCGTTTCCCAACGAAAACATCCGCGTGGAAGGACGCGGGGACCAGGTCGCTCTTGCCGGTACCGTTTCCAGTTCCGACACATCGGACGCGGTGGTCAAGCTCGCCGGTCTCTTTTCCAAGAATGTCGCCAACTCCCTGCTGGTGGCCACCAAACACACTCCCCAGGTTCGGCTCAAGGTGCGCATCGTAGAAATCGACCGCTCGCGCGCCGAGCAGCTGGGCTTTAACTTCTTCGGTCCCGGGGTCAATTCGTTCAGTTCGACCACCGGACAGTTCGGCGCTGTCACCGTCGGTTCAACCGCGCCCAGCTCCGGTTCGGCTCCCACGGCCGGCACCTCTCTGTTGTCGTTGAGCAGCCTCCTCGGGCTCTTTTATTACAACCAGGACCTGCAGCTCGGAGCGGCCATCCAGGCGCTCGAGAATAAGCAGATCGCTCAGATCCTCGCCGAGCCCACACTCACCGCCATCAGCGGAGAAAAGGCGTCCTTTCTCTCCGGCGGCGAGTTCCCCTACCCGGTGGTACAGGGTGGCACAGGTGGATTTACGTCGGTCACAATTCAGTTCCGCCCTTACGGCGTCAAGGTTGACTTCACGCCCACCGTTCTGCCCGACGGCACCATCATGATGAAGGTCGCGCCCGAAGTCAGCGCCCTGGATTATTCGAATGAAGTCACGATCTCCGGATATACCATTCCGGCAATCTCGACTCGCCGTGCTGAAACTCAGGTCGAGTTGAAGAGCGGCCAGAGCTTCGCGATCTCCGGACTGCTGGATAACCGCACCACCGACCAGCTGGAAAAAATCCCGGGCATCGGCGATATTCCCATCCTCGGCAAGCTGTTTCAGTCCAAGAGCATCAATCATTCCGTGGCCGAACTGGCCGTCATCGTGACCCCGACGCTCGTGGATCCTCTGTCGGACAACCTCACGCCGACCCAGCCGAAAATGGCGATCCCGTTCATCGAGGATCAGAAGCTCGACAAGGGCCTTGTGCCTAAGGTACCCCCCCCGCAGCCCCAACCCCAGCCGGTCCCGCAGCAGGTTCCGATCCAGTGATCCAGTAACGGAGAGAGATTCCTTTATGAACCAGCCGTCCCCCAATCCGCAGACTCTCACCGTTGCGCTGCTCACCGTCGGTCTTGACCGCGATCTGACCGATAAAATTGTTCAGGCAGCCTCGCAGCACCACTGGACCGTCAGCCACGACGATTTCGACGAATATGTCTCGGCGGTTCGCCGTCCCGCCATCTCGCCTGAAGCCAAGGGCGCGGACGCCGTCTTCGCCGTCATCGACTTCGATCGCGACCCGGCAGGCGCCGCGGAAACCGCAGGCTATCTGAATCAGATCTTCTTCGGCAAGTTCTTTGCCGCAGCCTTGTCCGGCCGCAACGATCCCGATCTCCTGCTGACCGCCATGCGGGCCGGGTGCAATGAGGTCCTCAAGAACCCCATCGACCCTCGTCAACTCGCCGATACCTTCGATCGCCAGGAAAGACAATGGGCCAATTCAATGGGCCGCTCGCGTTCGACCGGCCACATTCTTTCCTTCTTCGGAGCCAAGGGGGGCGTCGGCACCACCACGGTAGCCGTTACTCTGGCCTACTACCTCGTGCGCCAGAAGAACAAAAGAGTCCTGCTCATCGATAACCATCCCGAGTTCGGCCATGTTTGCCTCTACCTCGGGCTCGACGGCACCCGCTACCACTTCGACGAGCTCATTCGCAATGTCAATCGCCTCGATTCCACCCTGCTGCGCGGCTTCATCGCCAAACACGGCAGCGGCCTCGAAGTGCTCTCTTCCCCCGAGTCCCACGACCTGTCGCGCTCCGTCGATCCGGATGCCCTCGAACGCACTCTTGAGTTCCTGCGCGGCGAATACGACTACATCATTCTCGACTGCGAAACCTCTCTCGAAGAAGTCTCCCTGGCCGTCATGGATCGCTCCGATCAGATTTACCTGGTCGCAACGCCGGACATCGGCGCGATTCGCGACCTCTCCCGCTACATCGACGGCCTCAGCCGAAATGAGTCCACATCCGCGCGCCTCCACGTCATCATCAACCGTTATTCCTCCCACGGCGCCATTGCCATCGAACAGATCGAGAAAGCCATTCGCGTGCCAGTCGAAGTCCGCTTGTGCAATGCCTATACCGAATGCCAGCGCGCCATCAATGTCGGCGAGCCGATCAGCATAGACAAAAAATCGGAGATCTCCGGTCAGTTCAGCCGCTGGACGACCATGCTCGCCGGCGATGAAGCCGTCAAGGCTCAGCCGGCGCCCCGCAAAGGCTTCTCTCTGTTCGCTGCCCAGAAAAGGACTGAATAGCGATGAGCGATCTGACTCTGAACCTCACGCAGTCTCGTCCTGACGGCGGCAATCTGCGCAACGGCAGCACCGGATTAAGGACTGCCACGCCCGCCGCACGGCCGCTCCGGGAAAAGGAACAGCAGGAGCTGAAGTCGGCCGTCCACGCCGAGCTGATCAATCGCCTCGATCTGGAAAAGCTCGGGGAGGCGCAGGAAACCCGCGCCGGCCAGCAGCAGCTCTTTGCGCTCATTCAGCAGATCATCAGTGAGCAGGGCGTTCCGCTGAGTTCATCGGAGCGGGATCGCGTCGCCCAGGAGGTACTCGACGAAGTCTTCGGTCTGGGCCCCCTCGAACAGTTGCTCAAAGACGAGACCATCAACGACATTCTGGTCAATACCTGCAACGCCGTCTATGTCGAACGCCGCGGCGTTCTGAGCCGTACCAGCGTCACTTTTCGCGATAACCGCCACCTCCTGCAGGTCATCGACAAAATCGTTTCCGCTGTCGGACGCCGCGTCGATGAATCGACCCCGATGGTCGACGCCCGGCTTAAAGACGGTTCGCGCGTCAACGCCATCATTCCCCCGCTCGCCATCGACGGCCCCATCCTCTCGATTCGGCGCTTCGGTTCCACGCCGCTCACCGCCGAAAAACTCATCCAGAACAAAGCGATGACCCATCCCATGATGGAGATGCTGCGAGCCGCGGTTCAGGCCCGGCTGAATATCGTCATTTCCGGCGGCACCGGCTCCGGTAAAACCACCCTGCTCAACGCCCTCTCCAGCTTCATCTCCGAGCGTGAGCGGATCGTAACCATTGAAGATTCCGCGGAACTCCAGCTTCGCCAGGACCACGTGGTACGCCTCGAAACGCGCCCTCCTAACGTCGAAGGCAAAGGCGCCATCCGCCAGCGCGAGCTGGTCATCAATGCGCTCCGTATGCGCCCCGACCGCATTGTACTTGGCGAGGTTCGCGGCGAAGAAGCCATGGACATGCTCCAGGCCATGAATACAGGCCATGATGGATCGATCACAACGATTCACGCCAACACACCGCGCGACGGCCTGGCGCGCCTCGAAACCATGTGCCTGATGGGCGATATTCGACTCCCCGAAAAGGCCATCCGTCTGCAGATCGCCTCGGCCATTCACCTGATCGTGCAGGTCGCCCGTATGGGCGACGGATCGCGCCGCATCACCCACATCTCCGAACTCACCGGGGCTTACAGCGACGTGATCAGCATGCAGGACATCTTCGTGTTCGAAAAAGAAGGCATCGGCGAAGGCGGCAAAGTCAAAGGCCGCTTCCGTTCCACAGGAATTGTGCCGAAATTCACGGAGCGTCTCAAGGCCGCCGGCATACCCATTCCGCACGGCCTGGTCGATCACTCGGTGGAAGTGTAGGTTCAACGTCCATGATACTGATTGCCTCCAGCTTCTTCGCCGTCCTGCTGATCACGTTCGCAGTGGTCTCCGTCGTGGCATTTCCCGCCCGCGCCGACAAGGCTCTCCAGGCCCGGCTTGAGTCGGTTACGACCGGCAAGGGAGGCCTGCCTGCCGGTCTTGGAGCCAGCGAGCTCCTGCGCAAGACGGCAACCAGCCGCTTCGACTGGATTGGCCAGTCCATCAGCAAATATATTTCGATGCAGACCCTGCAAAAGTGGATCTCGCAGTCGGCCATCAACACCACCGCATCGGCATTGCTGGTGCAGTCGGCCGCCGCCACCGGCATCGGTTTCGCTGTCAGCTTCTTTTTCGCGCCCATCCTCTGGGTGGAACTGACTGCCACCGGCGTGTGCGCGGTGCTGCCATGGGCGCGCATCGCCTTCGCTCGCCACCGGCGTCTGCGGGCATTCGATAAAGCGCTGCCTCACGCCATCGATATGATGGCTCGCTCGCTGCGGGCCGGCCACTCGACCTCCGGCGCCATCGAAATCATGGCCCAGGGCGCTCCCGAACCGGCCAATTCGGAGTTCAGCGAGGTCTTCCGGCAGCAGAATTTCGGACTTCCCCTGCGCGACGCCCTCATGCAGCTGCTTGACCGCGTGCCTTCCCAGGATCTGCGCGTGCTGGTCACCGCTATTGTGGTCCAGCGCGAAACCGGGGGCAATCTGGTTGAGGTCCTCGACCGCACTGTCGACGTCATCCGCGAACGCCAGCGGATCCAGGGTGAAATTCGCGTTCAGACCGCCCAGGGCCGACTCACCGGCTGGATTCTCACCATGCTTCCGGTAGTCGTGATGGCTCTGATCAACTTCCTGGATCCGGGATACTCGAAACCCCTGTTTAACGATCCGACCGGAAAAAAGCTGCTTCTCCTCTGCGCGTGCCTCATTTTACTGGGAGCCTTTTTCATCAACCGAATTATCAATTCCATCGATGTCTAGGCGAAGACCGTCATGATGACCTTTTTCTATATCGCGCTCTCGCTCACTGTTTTTTTAATCATCACGCTGTTGTGCGCGCCCTTCCTGCTCCGGCCCTCTCTCCAGGCCCGGCGGCTGCTGGACATCGTCACCAGCAGCCGGCCCGATAAGCGCACCGTTCGCACCAAGGAAGTTGCGCGAGACCGCCTTCTTTCCGTGGCCCGCGCCTTCCGTGCACGGCTCGGGCTCTCCGAGGACGAGAGGCTGCGCGAGCGCTTCGTCACCGCCGGTCTGAAGGGAGGCAGCCAGCTCGACCTCTATTTCACAGCTCGTTTCGTTGGACCGGTAGCCGGGATCCTGGGGGGAACCTTCATCCACTCGAATACCGCGTTCTGGTGCCTCGCCCTGGCGGGAATCGGCTACCTGCTCCCCGATATCTGGCTCACCCGGGCTGTCAATCGCAGAAAAAAGAAGATTCAGAAAGGCATTCCCGACGCCATCGACCTGCTGGTGATCTGCGTGGAAGCTGGCCTCGGCCTCGATCAGGCGCTGCTGCGCATCGGTCAGGAGATCGGCGTCAGCTATCCGGAACTCAACGAGGAGTTCACCCAGGTGAATCTTGAACAGCGCGCGGGCAAGGCCCGTCTTGATGCCTGGCAAAGCATGGCTGACCGCACCAAACTGGAAGAGTTCGCCGCCCTGGTCACCATGCTGCAGCAAACCGATCGCTTCGGCACGCCGATCGTGCGCGCCCTCAGCCGTTACGCGGAAGAGATTCGTACCGCGCGCCGCCATCGCGCCGAGGAAGCGGCCGCTAAGACCAAAATCAAGATTTTATTTCCCCTGGTCTTCTTCATCTTCCCCTGCTTGTTCATTGTGCTGTTGGCGCCCGCAGTTCTTACTCTGAGCGCCAACCTGAAGTGAGCATGACCAGGGATTTAAATAACTCGTGTGCGTCACGAAGTGCTGGGCACACCGGAAAGGAGAATTGCTAATGGAATCGCCCCTGATTGTTCGCGTTGCTGCTCTGGCATTGGCGGTGGTGGTCGGCGTCATCATTATTCTGCGCAGAAGGAAGTCGAAATCGGCCTGATTTCCGGATCCCGATCCTCCGGTTCCTGACGCAATCCCTTCCGCAACTTCGGCGGCAGCCGGGAAAGGAGTAAAGCTATGGGTACATCTCTGATGATTCGTGCAGTCGCCGGTGCTCTCGGTGTCCTCGTGCTGGGCGTTATCGTCCTGCGCAGAAAGAGAACCAACTGACTTTTCACGTGCAACCGGTCCTGGCAGAGCCGAGGACCTAACCCCAGGCGCGTGGATCTCGCCGCGAATACAGACCGTATTCGCGATGTGAGATGTGTCGCGCATCGACTTCAACAGAACGCCTGCACCCGGCGGAGAGGCAGAGCCCTGTGCAATTTCTGACAGTTACTATTCCCCAGAAGGCCGAAACCATCGGTTCCCGCATCGGTCTTGCGGATACCTTTCTTTCGCGATTGATCGGCCTTCTCGGGAAATCCTCCCTCGACGACGGCGCCGGCCTTCTCATTCAACCCTCTTCCGGCGTGCATACCCTCGGCATGCGCTTCGCCATCGACGTCGTCGCCCTCGATAAGGACCTGCGAGTCGTCAAAACCTGGCAGCGTCTGGCCCCATGGCGCGCTACCAGCGTCAGCCTCAAAATCCACAGCGTACTCGAGCTCGCTCCCGGCAAAATCCGCCAGCACAATATCGAGCCAGGCGACCAAGTCGTCCTGTCGCCTCTTTAGCCCAGTCCCCTTCCTTCAATACCCCACCGTGAAGCGCTCGCGTACATACCTCGACTGTTCCAGCTCATCCACAAGCGCTATTGCGTAATCTTCGGCCGAGATGCGACTCTGCCCTTGCCCATCAACCACCAAATCGTCCCTGCCCAGACGAAACGTCCCTTTGCGCTCACCGGGCTCGATCAAACCCGCCGGGCTGAAGTACGTCCACTCCAGGCCAGCCGCCGCATCGGTTTCGCGTAACAGCTCCAGCAGATCCCGATGCGCGGTGGCGATCGCCTGCCACTCCTCCGGTAAATGACCCGATTCGAGCAAGGTGACCCCGGGCGCTACAAACAGGCTCGCCGCTCCTCCGACAATGATCACCCGCCGGACTCCCGCCTTCCCCGCGGCAGCCACCAGTCCGCGCGTGACCTCAATGAGCTGCTGTTCACTGCCCGTCGGCGGGCCGTATGCGCTGATCACCGCATCCGCGCCCTTCAGAATTTCCCCCACTGCTGAGCCATCGCTCACGTCGCCTTTCTCCAGTTTCACACCGGCTCGGGATTCGACCTTCGACGGGTTGCGCACGACCGCCGTCACCTGGTGCCCACGAGAAACCAGTTCCTTCAGAATGCGGCTTCCGATCATGCCGCTTGCCCCAATCAGCACCACTTTCATCCGTTTTGCCTCCGGTAGAACGATGCTCGCTCAAATCGCCGCTTTCTGCGATTCAATTCGAACTTTTTGACACTTGTTCGTTCCAACAACCATCCTTAATGCAATGCCCCGACCCGCTCCCGGTCCCGCCAACTCCCGCAAGTGTGACGAGGAGACCGTTTTTGTCGAGCTCGCCCGAACCTCCGACCTGCTCTCCCGCGGCCCGGCCCAGCTCCTGAAAAAACACGACCTGTCCTCGAATCAGTACAACGTGCTCCGCATTCTTCGCGGCGCTCCCGATGGCCTCCTCTGCGGCGAAATTGCCGCGCGAATGGTCTCCCGCGAGCCGGACATTACCCGCCTCCTCGACCGCCTCGAAAAGCGCGGCCTCATCGGCCGCTGCCGCCGGCATCCCGACCGGCGCAAGGTTCTCGTTCACATTGCACCCCAGGGGCTCCACCTTCTTGCTCATCTCGATCAGCCGGTTTGCGACCTTCATCGCCGCCAGCTTGGTCATCTCGGTCCCAGGAAACTCCGTGAACTGGCGCGTCTGCTGCTCGCCTGCCGGCAGTAAATTACGCGAATTTTTTTCCCAATTATTTGTTGCAACGAATAAAATCCCGGCGAATCCAAACAGCTGGAGGACAGTACCCGTCATGAGCGCTACCGCCGTTTCGCCCACCACAACCACCTGGACCATCGATCCCGTCCACTCTATCGCCGAGTTTCGCGTGCGACACCTGATGATCTCAAACGTCCGCGGCCAGTTCACCGGAGTCACAGGCAAGCTGACCTTCGACCCCGCGGACCTCGCGAAATCCCGCGTCGAGGCGTCCATCGATGTGAATACCATCGATACCCGCGACCCGCAGCGCGACACCCACCTCAAGAGCCCCGACTTCTTCGATGCCGAGCGGTTCCCCGCCCTGACTTTCAGCTCCTCCCGAGTCACGCGCACCGGCGCGGGTCACGTTCTGGTCTCCGGGCCGCTCACCATCCACGGAGTCACGCGGGACGTCGAATTCACTGTCGAGGGACCAACCCCGCCTGTGAAGGACCCCTGGGGCAATACCCGAGTTGGCGTCCACGCATCGACGAAAATCGACCGCCGGGAATTCGGCCTGACCTTTAACGCTGCTCTCGAAACCGGCGGCGTTATGGTGGGCGAAGAGGTTGCCATCACCCTCGAACTTGAATTCGTCCTGGGCTGAAGCGGATCGAATCGCAGATCGGGGCACCCGGGGCTGGGAATCGTCTGTAAAAATAGGATCGACAGACAGGGGTTCACCGGCGATTCCCGGCAGTGCGACAATTCGGGTCCAGCTGCGAGTGCGCGGCGTTGTGCAGGGTGTTGGCTTCCGGCCATACGTCTATAAACTGGCACGCCGCCTCTCGCTCGCGGGGTTTGTCCTTAATTCTCCCCGCGGCGTTTTCATCGAAGTCGAGGGCGACCCCGCCACCATAGACGCCTTCGTCGCAGCCCTTCCCGCCCAGGCCCCGCCGCTGGTGCGCATTGCCGAAATCATCCGCACCGAAATCCCCGCCGCCGGGGACTCCGGCTTCGCCATCCACGAAAGCGATGCCGAAGGCTCAGCCTTCGCCCTGGTTCCGCCGGACATCTGTGTCTGCGAAGATTGCCTCGCCGAAACCCGCGATCCACAAGACCGCCGCCACGATTACCCCTTCACCAACTGCACCAATTGTGGCCCGCGCTACAGCATCATTATCGACGTCCCCTACGACCGCCCCATGACCACCATGGCGGAGTTCGCCATGTGCGACAACTGCCGCCGCGAGTACGAGAATCCCGAAGACCGCCGCTTCCATGCTCAGCCGAATGCCTGCCCCGTTTGCGGACCCCGCCTCATCCTCGTCGAACCCGGTCAGCCCGCCGCTCCCCAACCACAAACTTCCCGCGTCATCCTCAAACGCGTCGCGGATCTGCTCCGCACCGGCGGGATCGTTGCATGGAAAGGTCTCGGCGGATATCAGCTCGCGTGCGATGCGCGCCAGTCCGCCGCCGTTGAAGAACTACGCCGTCGCAAGCGCCGCAGCGAAAAGCCATTCGCCATCATTGTCGCCGATGCCGATGTCGCCGCCTCTCTCTGCTTCGTCTCCGATCAGGAGCGTTCCGTCCTCGAATGCCGCGAGCGCCCCATCGTCCTGCTCCGTCGCCGACCCGCCCCAAAACTCGGCGTGCCACTCGCTGATGAGGTCTCACCCGGCAATCCCGCTACCGGCGTCATGCTGCCCTGCACCCCCATGCACGACCTTCTCTTCCGCATCCTTCGCGACCGATCCGGCGCCGAGGCCGCGCTCGTGATGACCAGCGGCAACATCAGCGAAGAACCCATCGTCATCGACAACGCCGAAGCCGAAACCCACCTCGCCGGCATCGCAGACGCCTTCGCCCACCACAACCGCCGCATTCACACCCGTGTCGACGACTCCGTCGTCCGCATCGTCTCGGCCACAACCATGCTGCTGCGCCGCGCTCGCGGATACGCTCCCCAACCCGTCTGGCTTGGTCGAGGAGAAGCGGAAGTGCTCGCCTGCGGCGCTCAACAGAAAAATACCCTCTGCCTCACCCGCGCTGGATTTGCCCTGCCCAGCCAGCATCTCGGCGATCTTGAAAACTTCGAGACGCTCCGCTTCTTCGAGGAAACCCTGGAAAGAATGTGCCGCCTTTTTCACGTCCAGCCCACCGTTGTCGCGCACGATCTGCACCCCGGCTACCTCAGCACCCAGTTTGCTCAGAACATGCAAGGCCTGCGCCGCATCGGCATCCAGCATCATCACGCCCACATTGCCAGCTGCATGGCCGAGCACCATCTCGAAGGCCGCGTCATCGGCGTCGCCTGGGACGGTACCGGCTTCGGCATCGACGACACCATCTGGGGCGGTGAATTCCTGGCAGCCGACTACCTCAGCTTCGATCGCTTCGCCCGCCTCCGTCCCGTGCTCCTCGCCGGCGGCGATTCCGGCATCCGCGAGCCGTGGCGCGTCGCCCGCAGCTATCTGCTCGACACGTTCGGCGCAATTCCGGACCAACCCCGCTGGAGCCAGATGGCCTCACCCGACCGCCTCCGCATCATCGATACCATGCTCCAGCGCCGCGTGAACACCATCCCTACCTCCTCCGCCGGCCGCCTCTTCGACGCCGTTGCCTCCCTCATCGGCCTCCGCCACACCGTCTCCTTCGAAGGCCAGGCCGCCATGATGCTCGAGGCCGCGGCCGACGCCATCCCCGTCTCAGCCGCAGATCCCTGTGACTTCGTCCTCACCGGCGCCTCGCCAGTCGAAATCGACCTGCGCCCCATGATTCGCCAGATCGTCGCTGACGTCGAAACCAACCGCCCGCAAACCCTCATGGCAGCCCGCTTTCACAACACGCTCGTCGCCGTCATCGCCGCGGTCTGCCGGCGCATGCGTGCGGATCTCCAGCTCAACCGCGTCTGCCTCAGCGGTGGCTGCTTCCAGAACGCGCTCCTGTTTGCGGGCTGCCTCCGGACTCTCCGCGACGACGGCTTCGAGGTCTTCTCCCAGCGCGATGTCCCCGCCAATGACGGCGGAATTTCCCTTGGCCAGGCGGCCATCGTCTGCGAACAGCTCCGTCACGAGGGCTGACGGCATAACCTGGGCCGTCGGTTGGTGATCGGGTGCGCGGTGTCCATGTAAATTTCACCCTCGCACCCGCCAAATATTCCGGCCTAGCGGTGAATTTTTTGCACAACGGCGCTTTGGTTGCCTGGAAACGTCTCCTTTTTTTTGAATCCACCAGAAAAAAGGGTTTCATCCGCATGTGGAATATGTACTATTCGCTTATTAATGACTGTAACTCCACCTGTGTCGAGATCGCGGACACGAGGGGCAGACTCGAGCGGATATCCGCACTGGCGGGCCCATGCCCGCTGAGTGAGTTTTCCACCGGGAGAGGCTCAGCAGAGCCTCGCTGAGGCCAGTCTGCACGACCAATTCATTCACGAGTAGGGTCTCTGCAAAATGAATTTGTTCCGTAAGCTCTCGATTGGCTCGTCCATCGTCGCGATCCTGTCCGCCATCCTGGCCGGCCCCGCATTCGCCTCCGTAACCGTCAGCAGCCCAGGCAGCGGGGCGGATGTTTCCTCACCCTTCACTCTCTCCGCCGACGCCACGACCTGTTCCTCTCAGAACGTCGCTGCCATGGGTTATTCCTTCGACAGCAGCAGCAGTACAACAATTATCAGCGGCACATCGATCCAGACCTCTGTAACCTCAAGTGCCGGATCGCACACTCTCCACGTCAAGGCATGGGGCAATCAGGGCGCATCCTGCGTCACCGATGTCCCCATCACGGTTGGGGCCATCCCGGTGACTTCGGCCCTTACGATTCCCAGCGGAGCGGTTAGCGTGAGCAACATCCAGGCCCTCAGTAACTGGTCTGCCACCAACGACTCAGGCGGAGCCGGCAGCTCAAACGGATCGACGCAGATCGTCGGCTCCCCCTCCCTCGCAGGCGGCACGCGTCAGTTCGTCAGCAATTACTCCAACGCCGGCGATGAGCGCTACAGTGCCTCCTTCGGAGACGACACAACCTCCACCAACTTCCTCTACGACGCATACGTGTACCTCACCAGTTCCTCATCGAAGATCGCCAACATCGAAATGGACCTAAATCAGACCATGGCCAACGGCCAGACGGTCATCTTTGGCTTCCAGTGCGACGGCTATTCCAGCACCTGGGATTACACCGCAAATAACGGCACTCCCACGAAGCCTGTCGACGTCTGGGTGCGCTCCGGCGCCTACTGCAATCCCCGCGGCTGGAGCATTAACACCTGGCACCACGTGCAGATCAGTTATTCCCGCAATAGCTCCGGCCAGGTTACCTATAACACGGTCTATCTCGACGGCCTTGAAGAGCCTATTAATGCAACAGTGTCATCGGCCTTTGCACTCGGCTGGGGACCCGTGCTCCTCACCAATTTCGAGATCGATGGCCTCGGCTCTGGTGGCTCGGCTACCGCTTATCTGGACAACCTGACCGTTTATCGCTGGTAGCGTGCGATCATGGGCCCCGCACCTTCCGGCACTAAAAGGGAGCGCTCCGGACCTGCGCTGTAACACGACGGGGTGGCCCATTCAAGCCCGGTTCTGGCTTGAGTGGGCAGGCGTCCATGCGTGGAAGAACTATATCTCGATATCATCGAGGTGGGCTTGGTAGAGAATCCTTCCGGCCACTTGTGGAAAATTTGTCAATTCCCACTGCCCAAAACCGAAGTAACGACCCCTCATAACACGCCACTTACAACCCAGCCGACCCAAAGAAAGTTGGCAGTTTATTAGCTTCAACTTGATATTCTGATAATAGGGGGTGAAAAAGAAAATTCCCCCCGTTAGTGGCCTGTCGCAGTGAATTCGTTAGTGGGTTGTTTCTGATGTCCCTCGCGCGTCCGCCCCTCCTCTTGCGTTGTCATCCCGAGCGGATCGCTGTGGGGACCCCGTCGTACCGGCAGGCACAGATGGGGTCGGCGGAGCGAGGGACCTGCTTTTTTCCAACTGCTGACGTTTTCCTTGCGACAGGTTACGGGTCCGGCAATCAGAACCCGCAAAAGCCTCGCCACCGCGAGGCTCTCTCATTGGTGTCCATCGTCCTTTTCCATGATCCGTGCTCGAAAACACTATGCACCAGCTCCCGGCTACAGGCCACCGGCTACCAGCTACCGGGTACGAACTGGCTCGTTTTCAACAGCTTGCCACACCCTCAAATCACTTCCCCGGAAAGCGCATAAAACTAACAACTTGCCGGAGTCCCACCCCCCCAGGGGTACATCACCGTCCGCCAGCCACCACAACCCCACTTAATCAGAGGTCGGTTAGAGATTTGCTCTGCTTGCGAAAGTACTACCCAGACTCGCCTCCGTTGGCTCGGCTACGGTCCACTTGGATAACCTATCCGTCTGTCGCTGGTAGCGCATCCTGCCGAACCAGCAAAACAAGGAGGGTGCCCCATAGGAGCACCCTCTCACAATCAGCTTCAGGAAGGCCGTCAGAAGCTGAAACACGCCTGAAGTTGCACGGTCCTGCTGCCTGATGCGCCACCAGCTACGCCGAAATCGCCGTTGACCTGTGTGGTCCGTAAGTCGGTCGCATCCTGGAAGGCTTGGGACAGCGGGTGCCTGCCGTCCCTTGTGTGGTACAAACGATTGTACCGCTTTGCACAATTGTCTGTGCTGCGGTCACGATTGTTAACACTCGACAGATGGGACTGTCAAGTGCCAGCATTCTCAAGTATTTAGTTCGACTCTACCTTTCCGTCGGCAGACGCATGCCGCCTGCCTTTCGTAGCATGGTTGGGAGGCACAAAATGAATTGGTCATTCCTGCCGATTTCCGGACAAGCAGTACTCCCGCGCACCGCTGTCGCACCGCGGCTGAAAGGAATGAAATCAGAAAACAGGATAAAAACAGCAAAAGCAATACTGTCGACGGCAAAGTGGTCGGACATCGCAGCGTAAGTCTCAAAGAGCTCGCCGCGCATCTCGATCTTTCTCTGACCACCGTCTCTCGGGTGATGAATCACTCGGCGGCCGAGTTTCGTATTGCTGCCGCCACCCAGCAACGCGTTCTCGAGGCCGCATCCGCCCTCAAATATGTTCCCAATGCGTTCGCGCGCGGACTAAGGAAAAAGCGGAGCTTCACCGTCGGCGTCATGGTCCCGGAAATCAGCGAAGGGTACGCCGCTGCTGTGCTGAGCGGCATTGGCGACGCGCTCCTTCAGGAGAAGCTCTTCTACTTCGTCGTAAGTCATCGTCACCGCGAAGAGCTATTGGACGGCTACCCTCGTTTGCTCCTTTCCCGGGCCGTCGAAGGAATCATCGCAGTCGACACGCCCCTCCACGATTCGCTGCCAGTGCCCATTGTGGCTGTATCGGGTCGGCACAGAAGGGGCATCCTCACCATCGAGCTCGATCATCTCACCGCGGCCCGTTATGCAATCTCGCATCTTGCCGAGCTTGGCCACCGAAAAATCGCTTTCATCAAGGGTCAAACCTTCAGCTCCGATACGACGGTGCGTTGGGAAGCGATCCGCAAGGTATGCGTCTCCCTCAACATTCGAGTTAACCCGGAGCTTGTCGTGCAGCTGGAAGGCATGGACCCCGGCAGCGAGCCCGGCTATGTCGCCACTAAAAAGCTGCTGACGAGAAAGGAGCGTTTTACCGCTATCTTCGCGTTCAACGATGCATCCGCTATCGGCGCAATCACGGCTCTCCACGAAGCTGGTCTGCACGTACCGCGAAAAATCTCCGTGGTTGGTTTTGACGATATCCCTACTGCCGCCACCATCCGTCCCGCGCTCACTACGGTGCGCCAGCCGCTCTATGAAATGGGGCAAATGGCCGCGATGAATCTCATGCGGCTTATTCCCAGGAGAGGAAACAGCGATCCGCTACCGGACTCCATCCTTGTCTCGCCCACCTTTGTGAGGCGCCATTCTACCGATAAGGCTGTCTCAGACTGATGGCATCGAGGATGCTCTTGCGCTTGGAGAACATACCGGCCTGGTCATAGCTGCGACCGGGTTCGATCTTAGCGGGCAGGGGATTTCAGGCACGCACGTGAAGACGCTCCTGAAAACTCCGGGGGCATCAGACTTTGCCTCGTTGCACTCCATTCGACTCGGACCCTTTGGCGTTTACATAGGCCCGGTCGAATAGTTTCGCCACCCTGAGAGGCACAATCCTTATCTTTGCGGCCTGGCCATCCGGGTTCCGCAATCGCTTTGCCTGCCCGTTGACGGGAAGCTTTACGTGGCGGATACTGGCAGGCATGGATTCCCCGTTCGGCCGCGATCTGTGTATCGACATGTGTACCGGGGCCGTGCGCGGAACAGGACCGATGCGCTAAGAGCAGGTCCGAATATTCCGCGGCCCACGGTCACCGGCATCGTGGGCCGTTTTCATTTTCAGGGGCCGATGGCCGCGCACCTCCCGGCGGCAACCGATAACGAATAAGGAGCAGACTTATGGCGGAAGAGCAGAAGAAGCAGCGGCCGGCAACACTGGCTGTCCACGGAGGGCAGACTCCCGATCCCACTACCGGGGCCCGGGCGGTTCCTATTTACCAGACCACGTCCTACGTCTTTACGGATGCGGATCATGCGGCGCGGCTTTTCGGGCTGCAGGAATTCGGCAACATCTACACGCGGATCATGAATCCGACCACGGATGTTTTTGAGAAGCGCATCGCGGCGCTCGAGGGCGGAGCGGCAGCTCTTGCGACGGCTTCCGGGCAGGCGGCCGAGACGCTGACGATTCTTACCCTGGCCAACGCGGGCGAGGAGATTGTCTCAACCACCTCGCTCTACGGTGGAACATACAACCTGTTCCATTACACGCTGCCAAAACTGGGCATCACGGTCCGGTTTGTGGATGCGGACGATGAGGCGGGCTTGCGCGCGGCAATCAACAGTAAGACGCGCGCTGTTTACACCGAGACGCTGGGCAATCCGAAGCTGGACGTGGCCGACGTGGAGCAACTGGCCCGCATTGCCCACGAGCACGGACTGCCGCTGGTCATCGATAACACGAGCGCGACGCCGGCGCTGCTGCGGCCGATCGAGTGGGGCGCGGATATCGTGGTCGAATCGGCAACCAAGTTTATCGGCGGCCACGGAACCTCGATCGGCGGGGTCATCGTGGATGCCGGCCGTTTCGACTGGAAAGCTTCCGGCCGGTTCAAGGATTTTGTCGAGCCCGATCCTTCTTATCACGGTCTCTCGTTTGTCGATGCTTTTGGTCCGCTGGCATTCATCCTGAAGGCACGCGTGCAGGGGCTGCGAGATACGGGAGCGGCACTGTCGCCTTTTAATGCGTGGCTGTTCCTCCAGGGTCTGGAGACGCTTCACCTGCGGATGGAGCGGCACTCGCAGAATGCCCTGGCGGTGGCGAAGCATCTTGAGGGGCACCCGGGAGTGGAGTGGGTGAACTATCCGGGGCTCGCGTCCAGCAAATACGCGGCGCGCGCGAAGAAGTATCTGCCGGATGGGCAGAGCGCGCTGCTGACCTTCGGTATTCAGGGCGGATACAAGGCAGGCAAGACGTTCATCAACTCGCTGAAGGTCTTCTCGATGCTCGCCAATATCGGCGACGCGAAATCGCTTGTCATCCATCCGGCATCGACCACCCATCAGCAACTGGCGGCGGAGGAGCAGACAGCCACCGGCGTGACGCCGGAACTGATTCGGCTCTCGGTCGGTATCGAGGACGTGCGCGATCTGATTGAGGATATCGATCAGGCGCTGGCCGTTGCTGTGCCGAGTCCGGAGCTGGTCGGAGCGCGATGAGCACGGTTGCACGGCGCACGCTGCAGATGAGCCAGGCGATACAGCCGGATTTCGAGGGGGACTACCAGATCGACGCGGTGGTCCCGCTCGAGAGCGGCGAGGTACTCGTGCGGCCCACGCAACGCTACGCCATGTATGGCCGGCTGAACGCGGCGCGGGATAATGCGGTTTTGGTTTGCCATGCCCTCTCCGGGAATGCGGAAGTGGCGACCTGGTGGCCGCAGCTTTTTCGCAAGCCGGGCGGCCTGCTCGATCTTGAGCGGGACTGCGTGATCGGCATCAACATCTTCGGCTCATGTTATGGATCGACCGGGCCGCAATCGATTGACCCGGAGACGAGGCGCCGCTATGGACCGACATTTCCGCTGATCAATGTGCGCGATATTGTGCGCGCGCAGGCTGCGCTCATCGAATCGCTGGGAATCAGAAAACTGAAGCTCGCCATCGGCGCATCGATCGGCGGCATGCAGGTGCTTGAGTGGGCCGTGCTGTTTCCGGAGCGCGTGGCGCGGGCGGTGAGCATCGGCGCGGCTCCTCTCGGCGCGATGGGCCTCGGGCTGAACCACCTGCAGCGGCAGGCGATTATGCTCGACGCAAAGTGGGCGGGCGGGTTCTACGAGCCTGAGGACGAACCGCGCGACGGTCTTGCCATAGCACGGGCGCTTGGCGTGATCAGCTATAAGAGCGTGCCGCTGTTCGAACACCGCTTTGGGAGAAAGCCAAATCGCAACGGAGAGAATCCGTGGATCTCCACCTCGGCCGGGCAAAATGGCCGGTTCGATATTGCCGGTTTTCTCGACTATCAGGGGCACAAATTCAACGAGCGCTTCGACGCCAACTCGTACATCTCCATCACGCGGACCATGGATACGTTCGATCCGGTGCGAGCCCACGAAACGCCGCTGGCCGCCTACAGCCGGATTTCCGCCCACCTCACCCTGGTGGGTATTTCGACGGACTGGCTCTTTCCTCCCGAGGATGTGCGGTCGCTCGCGGCAATCATCGGCGCAGCGGGGGCACGTTGCGAGTACCGCGAAATGGCCTCCCTGCACGGGCACGACGCGTTCCTGGCCGAGCCTGACCATCTTGTACGGCTGCTGGCCCCTCAATAATTGAAGAATTATCAAATGGTAGCCTGTCCCCGTCGACCACAATCCATTAACTGGAAACCAGGAATAGAGACCATGCCCACCCTCCGATCCCTAACCGCCGCCGCCTGCCTCCTCCTCGCCGCAGCCACCGCCGCGGCCCAGCAGCAAACCTACCCCGCCGACGAGCTCGCCCCCAACTTCAAAGCCCCCGAACAGCCCACCGACTTTGACAAGCGCGTCGTCATGGTCCCCATGCGCGACGGCGTCAAGCTCTACACCGTCATCGTCGTCCCCAAAGGCGCGCACGACGCGCCCGTCCTCCTCACCCGCACTCCCTACAATGCCGCCGGCCGCGCCGAGCGCTCGAAGAGCCCGCGCATGATCGAGGCCCTCCCGCTCAGCGACGAAGTCTTCGTCAAGGCCGGCTACATCCGCGTCTATCAGGATGTCCGCGGCAAGTATGGATCCGAAGGCCCTTACCTCATGACGCCCCCGCCCGTGAACTCCGGCTACAATCCCTCCGGCGCCGACGACACCACCGATGCCTGGGACACCATCGACTGGCTCGTCAAAAATGTTCCCGAATCCAACGGCCGCGTCGGCATGATCGGCTCCAGTTACGAAGGCTTCACCGTCGTCATGGCGCTGCTCAGCCCCCACCCCGCCCTCAAAGTGGCCGCGCCGGAAAGCCCCATGGTCGATGGGTGGATGGGCGACGACTGGTTCCACTACGGCGCCTTCCGCCAGCCCAACATCGACTATGTCCTCGGCCAGACCTCGCGCCGCGGCGAAGGCGTCGCAGTCCCCCACCTCCATCGCGACGACTACACCAACTACCTCGATGCGGGCTCCGCTAACGACTTCGCAAAATCCGAAGGTGTCGATCAGCTCCCCTTCTGGCGCGTCATCGTCGACAACCCCGCCTACGACGGCTTCTGGCAAAGCCAGGCTCTCGACCATCTCATCGTCCAGCGCCCGCTCACCGTTCCGACCATGTGGGAGCAGGGCCTCTGGGACCAGGAAGACATGTGGGGCGCCATCCACAGCTACCGCGCCCTCAAAGCGAAAAATACGCCCGCCAATATGAACTACCTGGTCATGGGCCCCTGGTTCCACAGCCAGGTCAATCGCGAAGGCCGCGCTCTCGGACCCCTCGTCTGGGCTACTGACACCGCCGCGCAGTGGCGTCGCGACGTTCTCTTCCCCTTCATGAATCAATACCTCAGGCCTGGCGCCCCCACCGCGCAGACGCCCGCCGTCTTTATCTACGACACAGGCCTTGACCACTGGGATCGCCCGCCCGTCTTTCCCGCCGCCTGCGAACAGGGCTGCCCCGCAACCTCAAAGCCTCTCTACCTCGCGGCCGACGGCAAGTTGTCTTTCGACCAGCCGTCATCGTCAACAGCAAAGTTCGACGAATATATTTCGGATCCCGCCAAGCCCGTCCCCTACCGCCCGCGCCCCGTCGATGACGCCGACGGCATGGGCTGGCGCACCTGGCTCGTCACCGATCAGCGCTTCGTCGACGGCCGACCCGACGTCCTCACCTTCGAAACCGAGCCGCTGAAAGAACCCATGAAGCTCTCCGGCGAAGTCATGGTCCATCTCGTCGCCTCGACCACCGGCACTGACTCCGACTGGGCCGTCAAACTCATCGACGTCCAGCCCGACCAGATTCCAACCATACCCATGAGCGGCTACGAACTCCCCATCGCCACCGACATCTTCCGCGGCCGTTATCGCACCAGCTTCGAACACCCGCAGGCCATCGAACCCAACACACCGCTCACTTATGTCTTCGCTCTGCCCATGGTCAACCACACGTTTCTTCCCGGACACCGCATCATGGTCCAGGTTCAGTCCACCTTATTCCCGCTCTACGACCGCAACCCGCAAAAGTTCGTGCCGAATATTTTCCTCGCCCAGCCAGGCGATTATCAGAAGGCCACCGAACGCATCTGGCACACCCCCGGAGAAGCCAGCTACATCAGCCTGCCGGTTGTGCCTATGACGACTGCACCCTGAGATGTGTCCCTCACGGGTTGTGCGCGGGCAACATCACCGCATGCTCCCGGGTCACTGTGATCCGCAGCGTCGCCCCGATCACCTGCGTCGCCGCACCCGTTGCAGGGTTCTTCTGCAGATAGTAGAGATCCGCCAGCAGCCGTGGCGTCAGGTGCGCTCCCCCTCCGGCCTGGAGACGGTTCTGGTTGAAATCGCCCGCCGAGAGATTGAAGAATACTTCGTCGTCCAGAAAGAAGTGTGCGCGACTCACTGCATAGTCAAAGAGAAGCTGGTTGCGGTAGCGCACCGGCGCTTCGGGATAACTGATCAGCTTCTCGAAACGATTCCGGTCGGCTGCAGTCAACCCACCCACATGCAGTGTTTCAGTCAGTGCCGCCAGCGGCAGGTGGACGTGGTAAGTCCCCTGCGGCAGGTCGGCGTAAAGATATCCTGCCGTCAAAGTCAGGTGAGCCGGCACATGAAAATCAGCCATGAGCCCCGTTGCGGCTAACTGTGGGTTAGGCAGACTCGAGTCTGTCCGCGCCACAAGCGGCATCAGCAAATCAACCTTGCCCCATGCGCCGGCTAAGTCCACCTCATTCCACGACTGAAACTGCTCAGCACGAACCTCCTGACCAGCGATCGGGAAAAACAGCAGCGGCGTGGCCCAACAGCAGATGGTTCTCGCCACCCGGCGTAAACTGCGCCGCGCGTCACTTCGCCATCTCATACAAAATCCCAATCGCCTGTTGGGCCTTCTCCTCGCGGAAATCTCCCGCAATCTCGCCGGCCAGCGTCATCACAGGCACCACCGTCGCCCCCGCCTTCGCCATCCGCAGCAGCGCCGCCTGTTCCGTGCGTTCGCTCATCCCCCCGCAGGCATCGATCACCGCAGACACCTTGTAGCCGCGGTCCGCCGCCGTCAGCGCGGGCAACTGCACCGCAAGCTCCGTCGCCACTCCGGAGATCAGCAGTGTCTTCCTCCCCGTCTTCTCAATGGCCGCCAGGATTTCCGCATTCAGCATGGAGTCGCAGGTCGTCCGATGATGCGTCGGCAGCTCGCCCAGTACCTCCGCGATCTCCGGAATCATCTTTGCGGGACCGCCATCCTGGCCTTGCACGCCCGAAACCACCACCGGCATCTCGAACAGCTTTGCCAGCTTCGCCAGCGCTCGCACCGCGGTCTTGATCCTCGGCAACGGATTGGTCTGCGACAACTCGACGATCCCCAGCTGCAGATCGGCGAAGAGAAGAACACCGTCGTTTGCGTCGATACGAGAGCTTTGCGTAGCCATTGAAATAACCTCTTTCGCTTCGAAAATCGCTATGTTTTTTGACCGGGCGACACCATCTGACTGCGCACCCGCTCCGTAATGAAGGCATTCTCCTGACGCAGCACCGAGAACGAGAAACGCGACTCCGCGGCCAGCATCAGCGCGCCCGCGATCATCCCCACCACCCCCACCGAGCCGCAGAGGAAGGCAATCGAAAACGTTCCGGAGACCCCGTGTACCGCGCCGGTGCTCACCAGAATCGCGCCGATCAGCGAGATCAGCGTACTTCCCACAAACGCCGCAACCGCCGTGTAAAAGCACGTCAGAGCGCGCACGATCAGAAGGGTCCGCCGTTGCGCGGATTCCAGCTGGCGCACGCGCAGCTTCAGCTCCGCGGAAGCCACGTCGCCGCCCCGCAGCACCATGTCCGCCAGCTCGTGCGCACGGTCCACCGCCCGGCCATAACGGTTGCCGGTCCCGAACAGCAGCACCGACGAAGCGTTCGTCAGCACCGCCGGCGCCGAGATGAACGTGAGAACAGCAAACGGGTTGGAAGGCAGTTCCATCAGTAAGCCGCAACGCTCCGATGCGGAGCACAAACAATCGTCTGCGCCGTTGAAACCCCGTCGCGGTAACGTTGTGACAAGACCATATCGTGCGTACCGCGATCCGCCAAGTACGCACAATTTTGTAAGGTGGAGTCTAGCGATGAAGGAACATTTCGGATGCCCGGTTCAGGCAACCTCAAACGTGCTGGCGGGAAAGTGGAAGGTTCTTATCGTCTGGCACCTCTCGTTCGCCCCGAAACGATTCGCTGCAATTCGCGACATCCTGCCCGGGGTCACCGAAAAAGTGCTCACCTCGCAGCTTCGCCAGCTCGAGGCCGATGGAATTATCCGGCGCCGCGTCGGCCCCGAAGTACCACCCAGCGTGGAGTACAGCCTGACTCCGGCCGGCGAGGACATGGTCCCCGTCATGGAGACCATGTGCGCCTGGGGCACGAAGCATCTGGGTATTCCCCCAAAATGGCCGCGCCCCACCCTCACCGTCGAACAATCCTCCTGAAAAATCAACCCGTGCCCGGCCCCGCGGGAAGGTGCTCGCTAACCGACAATCCCTGCTGAACCTGGGCCGAATCGATTTTTCATGAGTCGGAGCGTCGCGATCCCGAAGGCATCGACGAGGCCGGCCAAATAGCCGCAGCTCGCCATCCTTTTATTTCAACAGCCACCGTTAATGCCGCAGCCCCTTCAGGAGTGCTACCATCTCTCCGACGAGCGAGGCCGTAGTCCACGGGCCCCTTCCTTCGCCCGCCCCAGCAATATCCCCGGCCCCAATATCAGGAAAGTCGGCTCGCATCCCTGGACTTCCGAACGTCCCCACGCGCGACCCCGCGCTGGCCCCGGGCTCAATATCCAGAGAAAGGATGGCAATGACATGCCCGAAGCGACCTGGAAACCTCACGAAAAACACGGACAGCTGACGACGCAGAGCGACTTACCCGACAGCGTCTACGCGTTTCCCAAGCAGCGTAAAGAACCACTGACCGACGCCGAGCATGTGCGGAACGCAGTCGCGCGTTTCGATGAGGTCGCCGGCGTCACCGACGCCGAGCGCACGTTGGCCTTCGCCAACATCGAGAAAGCTGCACAACACTACGGCGTCAACCTCAGGGAAACGTCGTGGCATGACCTCGGAACTCATCCCAGGAAGAAATAAACGCAGGCTGCAGCAAGCAAGAGGAGAAAATGATGGAAACACGCGCCCCTGTCGAACGACTCGCCGGCTTTACGAAGGTTGCGGCTGCCGTTGCAGCCGTCGCACTGCTCGCGGGTCTCATCCCCGGCCACACCGCTTACGCGCAGGACAAATACACGCTCGAATCGCCCGGCGGAATTGCCTTCTCCGACTTCAGGGGATATGAAGACTGGGCCGTGGTCTCCTCCGCACGGACCGATCAAATCCTCAAAGTGATCGTCGCCAATCCAACCATGATCAAGGCGTTCAAGGCCGGAGTTCCGGGCAACGGCCAGACTTTCCCGGATGGCGCCAGAATCGTGAAGCTCCAGTGGACGCAGAAGAAGAGCACCGAGGCCCCCTTCGACGTCAACGTGCCAGACAACTTTAGCCAGGCTTTCGTCATGGAAAAGGACAGCAGGAGATTTGCCGCAAGTGGAGGGTGGGGGTACGCAGTATTCAACTACGATCCGCCATCGGACAAGTTCTCGGCCGACGCCAAAAGCCCCTCCAACTGCGGGTACGCATGTCATACCCCGGTGAAAGCGAAAGACTACATCTTCCATCCCTACCAGAAGCGTTGAAACGCTAAGTCGAGCGAGGTGAGTTATGAAAGCAATCGTCGTCCACCAATATGGCGGTCCGGAAGTTCTGAAGTTCGAGGATTACCCCGACCCCGTCCCCGGTCCAGGCGAGGTCCTGGTGCGGGTCGCTGCCTCGAGCGTCAATCCCATCGACTACAAGCGGCGTGCCGGGTTAACCAAAGATTTCTATCCCCTCCAGTTCCCGGGACTCATCGGCGTCGATCTCGCAGGAACGATCGTTAAGCTCGGCCCAGGTGTGGAAGGTTTTTTGATCGGCGACCGCGTCTTCGCCATGGCCGACAACACTTATGCCGAACTTTGTGTCGTAAAGACGGCCGCACTGGCGAAGGTTCCCGAGGGGTTGGATCTCATCCAGGCCGCGGCGCTTCCACTGGTTACAGTCACCGGCAACCAGCTACTGGCAGCCACCGGAATCAAAGCGGGCCAGACTGTCCTGGTCGTCGGCGCCGCGGGAAATGTGGGGCGGTCGGCGGTATTCACTGCGAAGGACCGCGGAGCAACCGTGATCGCGGGGATTTTAAAGAGGCAGATGGATGAGCTGAAGAGTATCGGTGCAGATCGGGCCGTCGCCACCGACGACGACACTGCGATTGCCGATCTGCCGCCCCTCGACGCCGTAGCGGACACGGTCGGCGGCAAAACCGCCGAGAAGGTGATTGCCAGGGTCAAGCCAGCAGGAGTCTATGCCTCGGTCGTCGGGCCGCCGCCGAACGCTGCCCTGTACCCGTCAGTAAAGCAGATGCAGGTATTCTCCCACTTCGACAGGAAGACGCTCGAGTACATGGCCGCAGCTGTGCGTGATGGCAAGCTCGTTATCCCGATCGGCGAGAAACTGCCACTCCGCGATGCGGCCGAAGCCCAGGCCCAGGCCGAAAAAGGCGGAGCCGGGAAGATCCTGCTGGTGGCCTGACATTATCCTGCAAAATCGAAAGGAGTCATCCATGACCGCGGTCGAAGTCGCACAGAAGAGCTATGAGATGCCCCCGAAAGAAGGCATCAGCATCGCGCATTTTCTCACCGTCGCTGACATCGAGCGATCGGCTCGCTACTACGAAAAGGTCTTCGGCGCTCGTATCCTGAGCATGGGTGACGGCAACGCCCCCGCCTATCTTCAACTTGCAAATATCTGGATGATTCTCAATGTTGGAGGCGGCCCGACTCAGGACAAGCCGACGGTAACACTCAGCGTCCCCGACCCGAACCACATCAACAGCTTTATGAATTTCCGCGTTGCAGATATTCAGGCTTGTTATCAATTGTGGAAAAGTAGAGGAGCCGAGTTCATCACAGAGCCAATCCCCAAGTACGGCGAGATACGCTGCTACATTCGCGATCCTGATGGTTACATCATCGAGGTCGGACAAAGTACCGATCTCACGTACGGTTAGCGCGCGGCGCGAATGGGTGGGGACTTGAGACGGACGCCGG
Source organism: uncultured Acidobacteriaceae bacterium (assembly GCA_963831055.1). GTDB lineage: Bacteria > Acidobacteriota > Terriglobia > Terriglobales > Acidobacteriaceae > Palsa-343. The sequence continues at coordinate 333,000 of CAWHOU010000005.1, forward strand.
CTTAAGTGCTGGCCCATTAGTGCGAATGGCACGGGAACAGCTCGAGCCTGCAGGACCTTGTGCCGGGATATCTCATTCTTAATAAGCGGTAAGTGGGAGTCGTTGAATGAACGCCGCAGAAGCCGAACAGAAAGGTCCTGAGCTGCACCCGCGCGACGGGTTTACCGTCACTTATTTTCTCACCGTCGCCGACATCGACCGATCGGCTGATTTCTACGCGAGGGTCTTCGGCGGCAGAATTCAGAGCAGGGGCGACAGTAAAGGTGCGTCCGGGCACATTCAGATCGGAAATAGCTGGCTGATTGTCAACCTCGGGGGCGGGCCCACTCCGGACAAGCCGTCCGTCACCCTCACCGTCCCCGCCGACCCGGATAAGGTCAGCAGCTTCCTGAATATCCGCGTTGCCGATATTCAGGCGTGCTATCGGCTATGGAAAAGTCGAGGAGCCGAGTTCATCACCGAGCCGAAGGAAAAGTACGGCGAGATACGCTGCTACATTCGCGATCCTGATGGTTACATCATCGAGGTCGGACAAAGCACCGATCTCACCTACGGCTAGCGTTGTCACTCAGCGGGCACGGAGCTTACCCCCCCCCCGCACAGGATAGGAGCAAGGATCGCGGTAACCGAAGCAGAGGCTCTCGCAAATTGAGTTGCTCTACACAAGCTAAGATCCAGGAAGAACAGATTCGATTTCAAAAGGAGAATGACGATGACAACAAAAGGAAAAGTCTTAGTGCTGGTCTCGAGCGGTCGTGGTTTGCCCCTAAAAGACGGCAAGGTCTATCGCGGCGCTGGCTACTATCTCAACGAACTCACGGTTCCGGTTCGCGCGCTGATGAAAGAAGGTTACGAAATCACTTTCGCCAACCCCAAAGGCAACACGCCCCAGGTCGATGTCCACTCAGAGGTCGCCGATTTCTTCGGCGGCGACGCGGCCAGGCTTCAGGACTATATGTTATTCCGCGACGGCCTGACCGGACTTAGAGATCCCACCCGCATCGCGGATGTCATCGCTTCGGGCCTCGATCAATACGACGCTGTTTTTGTCCCCGGTGGCCACGGTCCCATGATGGATCTTCTCGATGATCCCGACGCTGGCACCGTGATGAGGCACTTTCATGCAACCTCCAAACCCACGGCAGTGCTCTGCCATGGGCCCATCTCACTTCTCTCCGCTCTTCCGAATGCGACGGAGGTAGTCGCCGCTCTGAGCGCGGGCGATGCCGCTGGGGCGCGGGCCATGGCTCAGGGCTGGATCTATTCCGGATATAAGATGACTATCTTCTCAACAGCGGAAGAGCAGCAGCGGGAGCCGGTTGAGATTGGTGGGAAGGTTCTTTTCTACCCGGACTTTGCCCTGAAGACGGCGGGCGGTGAAGTAAGCGTGGTTGCTCCATGGCAAAGCTACGTCATTCAGGATCGCGAGTTGATCTCAGGTCAGAATCCGTTCTCTGACGAAGCGCTTCTGAAGGCTCTGCTGCCGGCTCTCAATGAGAAGAAGAAGTTGGTACCAGCGGCATAAGAATCGGAAACCCTGGAGTGACGCCGGTCCCCGAAGCTTAGCGAATCGGCCCCGACCGAGATTCGCCTAACGCTCGGCTCACCCGATTGGCGCAAAACCGCCGCATCACCGGCGAAAGTTCGGCGTGTCTGTCGAATCATTTCATCGGCGATGCGGAACCGATCTGTGCCCCCTGAACCCCACCGCGGCTCATTGGCATAAGGTAGAGTCATCGGTGAGTCTCCCAATGAAACGCATCGGCATCGTCGCAGCCTTACCCAGCGAGCTCCGCCCGCTAACCCACCACTGGCCCCGCCACCACCACATCGCTCACGGCCGCATCGGCGACATCGAAGTCCTCGCCGCCTGCTCCGGCATGGGAGAAAAAGCCGTCACCTACGCCTGCGAACGCATCCTGGCCGCCGGCAACGCCAACACCCCCGCCGGCACTCCCATCGACACCCTCGTCTCCATCGGCTACGCTGGCTCACTCTCCTGCGGGCTCAACCCTCCCAGCGCCGTCGCCGTCCGCGAAGTCATCGACGCCAGCACCGGCGAGTCCTTCCCCACGCAAAATCTCCCCACCCCGACCCCGAACCAGACCAAACCCCAGCGTCTCGTCACCCTCGACCACGTCGCCAACCCCGAGGAGAAACGCCGCCTCGGTACAACTCATAAAGCCACACTGGTCGACATGGAAGCCGCCACGGTGGCCCGCTTCGCCCGCGCTCACAACCTTGACTTCCTCTGCTTCAAAGCCATCACCGACGGCCAAAACGACGAGCTCCCCGACTTCAACCGCTTCACCACGCCCAACGGCCGCCTGCGCATACCCGCCTTTGTTGTCTGGACCCTCTGGCACCCCCGCTATTGGCGCGTCCTCGGCGAGCTGGAAAAAAACAGCCGCATCGCCGGTCGCCACCTCGCTGATTTGGTCCTCAAGAATTTAGTTCCCCCCTCCCCGCCCAGTTCGGTAAATTAATTCTTAGACCTCCCATGGCCACAGCGACCACTAATGACCTGCGCGAACAGACCCCTGCGCCCATCCCCGGCGTGATGCGCGCCGCCGTCTACCGCGGCGTCAACGACGTCCGCGTCGAGACCGTCCCCGTACCCAAAATCGGTCTCGGTGAAGTGCTCATCCGCGTCCACTGCTGCGGCGTTTGCGGCACCGACCTCAAAAAAATCCATACCGGCTCCCACTCCGCCCCCCGCATATTCGGCCATGAAATCGCCGGCGTCATCGCCGCCACCGGCCAGGGTGTGGAAGGCTTCGCAATCAACGACCGAGTCATGGTCTTCCATCACACTCCCTGCGGCCACTGCTATTTCTGCCGCAAGAAGACCCCCTCCCAGTGCAACGATTACAAGCGCGTAGGAGTCACCGCCGGCTTTGAGCCCTCAGGCGGCGGCTTTGCCCAGTACGTCCGCGTGATGCCCTGGATCGTCGGCCGCGGCCTCATCAGGATCCCCGACGGCGTTCCTCTCGAACAGGCAGCCTTCGTCGAACCCGTTAACACCTGTTACAAGGCCATCCGCAACCTGGCCCTTGAACCCGACGAAACCGTCCTCGTCATCGGCCAGGGACCCATCGGCATCCTGCTCGCCGCCCTCGCTGCGCGCACCGGAGCCAACGTTCTCACCTCCGACCTTTATCCCGAACGCCACGCCCTGGCCGCAACCTATGGACTCGACAACCCCATAGACGCCAGCAGCGAAGACGTTGTCGCCGCCGCTCACCACGCCAGCGAAGGCCGCGGAGCCGATGCCGTCATTCTCGCCGTCCCCGGCAACACGCTCATCCGCACCGCGATGAACGCCGCCCGCCCCGGCGGCCGCGTTCTCCTCTTCGCCGCAACTCAGCACAGCGAAGCCACCTTCGACCCTGCCGTCGTCTGCATGGACGAGAAGACCCTGATGGGCTCTTACAGTTCCTCCTTCGAACTCCAGCCAGACGTCGAAGACATCGTCTTCGGCGAATACGGGAACGGTTTCGACCTCACCCGCCTCATCTCCCACCGTTTTTCCCTGGAAGACTCGGTCGAAGCCATCCGTGTCGCTTCGAACCCCTGCCCCACCTCGATGAAGGTTTTCATCCAACCCTGAAGTGGTCTCATACCCCTGAAACTTCGCCAGAACCTCGGATGAGACCCGCCTCCGAAGCGGGGCTCATGTCCTCAAAAGACTCAAAAAGGTATCCATGAGACCACTTCTAACAAGCGCAGATTTGAGACAATAGTAACGATGGCAGCGCATATGACAGCCGCCGTTCTCCACGGCCGCGAGGACCTGCGTATCGAACAGGTCCCCATGCCGAAGGCCGGTCCCGGTGAAATCGTCGTCCGCGTTCATGCCGCTCTCACCTGTGGAACCGACCTCAAGGTCTACCGCCGCGGCTATCACGCCCGCATGCTCAAGCCCCCCATTCCCTTCGGTCACGAGCTCGCCGGCACGGTACATCAGGTAGGCCGGGGCGTGGCCGCGTTCCGCCCCGGAGATCGCGTCGTTGCCCTCAACTCCGCGCCTTGTGGCGATTGCTACTACTGCCGCCACAATCAGGAAAACCTCTGCGACCGCCTGATCTTCAACAACGGCGCCTACGCTGAGTTCCTCCTCATCCCTGCGCGCATCGTCGCAAAGAATACCCTGCGCATTCCTACGGGCATCTCGTTCGAGCACGCCGCGCTCACCGAAGCTTTAGCCTGCGTCGTCCATGGCCTCGATGAATGCGAACCCAAACCCGGGGACACGGTCGCCATCATCGGCGCTGGCCCCATCGGCCTCATGTTCATGCATCTCGCGCAACTCGCGGGCCTCAAAGTCATCGCCGTCGTCAAACGCGACGAGCAGGTTACCGCCGCCACCCGCTTCGGCGCCTCTGAAGTCATCCAGCTCGCCAAAGATACAGACCCTGTCGCTGCGGTGCGCGCCCTCACCCCGCAGCGCCGAGGTGTAGACATCGCCATTGAAGCGGTCGCCACCCCCCTCGCCTGGCAATGGGCCGTCGACATGGTCCGCAAGGGCGGCACCGTCAACTTCTTCGGCGGATGCGCCGCAGGCACCAAAGTGGAGCTCGATACCAATCGCCTGCACTACAACAACATCACCCTCCGCGCCAGCTTCCACCACACCCCCGCCGCCGCTCGCAAGGCGTTCGATCTCATCGTCAGCGGCCAGTTCCGCTGCTCGGACACCATCACCAGCCGCGCCCCCCTCTCCGAGCTCAACCGCGTCTTCCGCCGCCTCATGAACCGCGCCGGCGACATCAAAACCGCCATCATTCCTTGAACGAATCCCCTGGGGCGGCCCATTCAAGCCCTCTTTGGGTTGAGTGGTGAGTAGCCCATTCAGGCCCTCTTTGATTTGAGTGCAGTTTCGCGGAAACTCGCGCGCTCATCGAGACACATCGCTGGAGCGAACCCCGTTTTCCGTTACCTTTTGGTGCGATTCATCCGGTCCAACAGCCCGGGAGGCAGCTGGCGCCGAACACTGCCAGCCCCTCGGTCTCTTTGCCTCTTAAACGCGATAGTCCGCTCTGACAATGCCGCCGCGCCCATCGCATACATTGCGCGTGTTCTCACTCCACGTCGAGTGGTCGCGAGAGACAGACTCCTTACAACTCGCGCAGGGAGACGGCCACAGGTCGCAGCGCCGCGCGCAGGGCGGGTAACAAGCCGCCGAGAACGCCCATGGCCAGCGCGAAAACCACACCCATCACGAGCAGGTCGAAAGTGATTTTGAAAGCGAAGGCGATGCTCGAGAAGGTCGAGAAATTCAAGGTCTGCGTCGTCATGCCGTTCAGCGGAAGCACGACCAAACAGCCCAGAATGCCGGCGATGAACGAAATCAGCAGCGCCTCGAACAGGAACGAGAGGACGACGTTCCAGCTGGAGAAGCCGAGCGCGCGCATGGTGGCAATCTCCCGTCCGCGTTCGGCGACCGCCGAATACATCGTATTGAGCGCGCCGAATACCGCGCCGATCGCCATAACCGCAGCCACCATACCGCCGAGGATCGTGATCAGCCGGGTCATGGCTGAGGATTGCCGCGCGTAGTATTCCACCTCGCGCTCGACTTCCAGATTCAATTGCGGATCGGAGGTAATCGAATCTCTGAACTTGTCGAAAGCCGCCGGCGATGTCAGGTGTACGGTGGCCGATTGAAAGATGTTCTCCGGGCGCTTGAGCACCTCGTTCAGAATGCGCGAATCGCACCACACTTCGGAATCGAACGACGATCCACCCGCGTCGAACATGCCCACCACCTGCCAGTGCCCTCCGGCGAAGTTCACGGTACTGCCGACAGTCAGGTTCTCGTAGGTCTTTGACGCGTTCTTTCCGACAACGAGCTCGTCGAGGCCGGAACGGAACATCCGCCCCTGAACGACCTTCACGAATTTGCGGATTTCCAGCACGTTCGGCGAGACGCCGCGAACCTCCACATTTGCGTCCGTTCCTGTGCTGATCAGCGGTATGGGCACGACGCCGACGACTTCCTGCGTGACCAGGGGCTGGCCGGACGCATCGCGAGCGACGCCAGGCTTATCCTGGACCAGCTTTATGGAATCGAGAGTGATGCCACCCATCATTTCCGTGGTCGAGCCGGCCCGCATCACCAGCGCATCGTCGGGCGTCCCTGAAGCCACCAGCGTAGCCCGGAAGCCGTGGGCCAGAGAAAGCATGGCCACGAATACGCCGACCGTTCCGGCAATCCCGAGGATGGCCACGATGGTGGAAGTCCAGCGCGCTCGAATGCTGCGGAAATTGTAGGAAATCGGTACGTTTCCGATCAGCGGCGCCAGCAGGCCGGCAACGATCCCGCCGACGATGATCAAAACCAGCAGCAGGGCGGCGATGGCCACCAGTGTGATCACAACACCGAAAATGAGCTTTGGCGCCATCTCAAACTCTCCGAAGGGCGTTGACCACGCGCATGCGCATCGCGCCGTAAGCGGGAAGGATTCCGCTGGCGAAGCCGACCAGCAGGGCGGCGATCACACCGTATACCAGGGTTTTCGCGGTAACCAGGAGCGAAGGTAACAGACCCGCCATCGCGCGACTCAGGGCCGGAATCGCGACCATGGCAAGCAGTAACCCCACGCAGCCGGCAAGCGCGATCACCATAGACTCGCCCAGGATGAATCCAAGGATGGCCCGATCCGGGAAGCCGATGGCCTTGAGCACGCCCAATTCGTTCGTTCGCTCGCGCACGGAGATGGCCATCGTGTTTCCGGTGACCAGCAATAACGTGAAGAAGACGACCGTCCCGATCGACGTAATCAGGAATTTGATGTTTCCAAATTGCTTCACCCAACCCTCGGCAAAAGCGGATTCCGTCTCGGTCTTCGTTTCGTAGGGCGAATTCAGGTACGCATTGTCGATGGCTTTGGCGATGCGAGGCGCATCGTCGGGGTTCGCAATGCGAACCGTATACCAGCCGACCTGGCCCTTGACCGTGGCGGGTACGCTCTCTTTGAAGTACTCCCACTGGAACCAGAACTGGGTCTGATCATCTTCCTGTTTTGCGCCGTGGTAAACACCGTCAATATTGAACTCGAACGGCTTTCCCGCCAGCCCGTAAATCGTCGTAGTGATGGGAATGCGGTCGCCGATCTTCCAGCCGAAACGCTTCATCGTGTCCGCGCCAACAATCGCGCCCTGGCGATCTTTCAGAAAGGTATTCCACTGATCGTCCGGGACGATGAGTTCCGGGAAAACCTGGCGCTGATTGTCCGGATCGATCACGAACTGCGGGAAAAAGTTTTTGGGATCCTGATAGACGCCGCCGAACCAGTTATCGTGCGTGACGTACGTCACCCCTGGAATGCGCAGGATTTCATCCCGGTACGACAGCGGAATCGTATTGATGATGGAGGTGCGATTGATGGTGACGAGGCGGTCTGCGCTCACCACGTCGGCGCCCCGGCTGAAAGCGTCGTTCACCACTCCCAGCAGCGCAAATAGAAACAGAGCCACCGCGAACGAACCGATGGTCAGAACCAGCCGCGCCTTCTTGCGAAACAGATTGGCCAGAATCAGTCTGCTGAACTTCATGAGACCCCTCCTGCGACCACGCCTTGCAGCGCTCTCGCTTCGACCAGGACGCCTTTGTCGAGATGCAGCGTGGTATCGGCCTGGCGCGCAACCAGCGGATCGTGGGTCACCATCAGGACTGTCTTCCCGTACTCCTTCACCAAACGCCGGATCAGGTCCATCACTTCGTCGGCACTTTTACGGTCCAGGTCGCCGGTGGGTTCGTCGCAGAGCAGGAAAGTGGGGTCCGCGATAATGGCGCGGGCAATGGCAACACGCTGTTCCTGTCCGCCGGAAAGCTGGCGCGGAAAGTGGTTCAGGCGTTCTCCAAGGCCGACAATGGAAAGGGCGGTTTCGACGTGTTTGCGGCGCTCCGCTTTGGAAAGCTTGGTCAACAGCAGGGGCAGTTCCACGTTCTGAAACGCGGTCAACACCGGGATGAGGTTGTACATCTGGAAGATGAAACCAACGTGTCGCGCGCGCCAGTCGGTGAGCTTGCCGGCGGACATATGCGTGATTTCGTCGCCGGCGACGCTGATGGTGCCGCGCGTGGGCACGTCGAGCCCGCCCAGCAGATTCAGCAACGTGGTCTTGCCCGAGCCGCTCGGTCCCATGAACGCCACAAAATCGCCCTTCTCGACGTCAAGGTTCAAGCCCTGCAGAACGTCGATATCCTCGTTGCCGCGGCGGTAAGTTTTGTCCAGGCCGCGCACCTTGATCACACTGCCTGCTGCCCCATTGCCGTCTACGCGTACCGTCATCGACCCTCCTCGATCTCCACCACTTCGCCTGAGCGCCGCGCTAGCGCTTGATCGCTACCGCCTCGCCATCTCTCAAATCGGCCGGCCCCGCAACCACTACCGTATCTCCTGGCGTGAGCCCTGCCAGAATCTGCGTTTGCCCGCCATTGGTTGTGCCCACCTTGACTCCGTGGCGCTCAACGTGATCGCCGTTCACCACGAAAACAATCTTCTGCCCACCATCGTCGCGCACCGCGCTCGGCGCCACCATAACGCCCGCCGGCGCCGTTTTCGCCTGTTTGTCTTCATCCCCGAGGAACGTGACCTTCACGCCCATGTCGGGCAGGATGCGCGGATCCAGCTTATCGAACGCAATCCGAACTTCAACCGTCGCCTTCTGGCGATCGGCCGTGGGAATGATGGTGCGCACCCGGCATGGAATCTTCCAGTCCGGATATGCGTCCAGAATCGCGGTCACTTCCTGGCCGGGCTTCACGCGCGCGATGTAGTTCTCGTTGACATCCACTTCGATTTCATTCGAGGCCATATCGACAAGGGTCGCGATTCCCGTGCGCGTAAAGCCGCCGCCCGCCGAAATCGGCGACACCATTTCTCCCACCTGCGCGTCCTTGGAAACGATAATTCCATCGAACGGGGCGCTGATCACGGTGTTATCCACCGACTGCTGCGCCTCTTTGATGCGCGCGTCCGCCGCGAGCACCTGGGCCTGCGCGTAGTCGATCTTCGCACGCAGGCTGTTCTCGGTCATCGTCGCATTGTCCAGCGCTTCCTGGGTTTGAATGCCTGCCGCCCGCAGATCCTGGGTGCGGTGCAACTCGATCTGCGCGTTCTTCAGCTGTACCTGCAGGTCGAGAATGTTGGCCTGCGCGGCATTGCGATCCGCTTGCGCCGAGGCGAGCGTCCGCTGCGCATCGGAATCGTCGAGAGTGGCCAGCACAAATCCCTTGTGTACGTGCAGCCCCTCAGTGAAAAAGACTCCCGTGACGCGTCCCGTGACCTTGGACGCGACCGTGGCGCGCCGCTGCGGCGTGACATATCCACTCGCGTTGAGCAGGGCCTGTGGCCCGGAGTCAGGAGCGCTCACCGCGGCGACTTGCACCGAAGGAGCCTGATGCACGTAGGCGTAGACGCCGCCCACGATCAGGAGAGAGGCGACCAGGACGGAAAAAACGATCGCGATGAGCTTTCCGGTCTTTCGCGAGCCGCGCTTGTGAGCCTCGATGCGCAGCCCTCCCAGATCCTGCTTTACTGTGGTTTCAGGCATAGTCGGCCCAGTTGTTTACGCTGGTCCTCCGGAGTTTGTTCTGTTTGGCGACAACATAAGATTACACCGCAAGGTTTACCGACCGGCACCGGCGAAGAAAACGGGAAGGCCGCATGCTTCTGCAAATTCGTTGAGCGCCGGAGGGTGCCACTTGCGTTTGCCGTCACTTGAAGCACGTCACCACACTCTGATAAGGACTCGGCCACAATATCTTGCGGTGCCTCGATGCTCCAATCGCAAACCGTGGCCAGCAAAACTAGTTCTCACAGCCGACACTTTAGGCCCGGTAAAGTTCTGAACGGCCACGGCTTCACCACCAATGGAAAAAACTCGCCTCCGGCATCGAAAAGTGAAGGGGCATGACTTGCAGCCCGCGGAAAAATGCCTGCTTTTGTATCAGGGCACGACCTTGGTCGTGCCGCCAACATCG
>CAWHOU010000006.1:0-118426 GCA_963831055.1 uncultured Acidobacteriaceae bacterium
TCTGGCATCGTGCCATTGGCCTTCCGCGTCGAACCCAGCGCCGTAACGAACCGCATCGATGTTGATCACCATAAACCAGCTCCTCTGCGCTTACCTGCTGCAACACTGGAATCGTCGCAGAGTCGTGCCGATGCTGGATGTGATATCGATCACTCCGGGCTCGACCCAGGCGGCGTTGGCCGCTCTGGTTCGGTCTTACAGGCGGAAAAATACACACAACACGAGCGCGGACAGGAGAACCCTGGCTTTCATCGCTAAGCCCGCAGTCGTGTGCGCAGGTCCTCGGGCAGGCGGTCCTGCAGCACGCGAGCCTGCTCAATCGCAACGCCAGTCAGGTACACCGGCGCGGGCGTGGCAATCGCGACCAGAATCCATGCAGCTAAAGAGGCCAGCAGCCCCAGGATCGCAGCGGCTTGCAGGGTAAGCACTACCGCACGATGCTCCAGATGCATGACGACCGCCGCAGACCGCAGCGGCTCCACATGGTGGATGATCGCCAGCGCCAGCAAAAAGGCGGCAATGCAGAGAGTGCTGAGACTGATCAAAGCCACGTCAATGGTGCGATGCATGCGCTGCCGCGAACGGCAGAACGAACACGCGGCCAGATGTGCCTCGTAATCCGTGCGCATTTCGGGCGAAATCCCCGAGATGTCGTAGCGCCAACCGGATAATATGTCCCCGACGACCGAATCGGTGCAGGTGCTCATCGTTTGTCAGGTCCTCATTTTCCCCTCACCCAGCCAATAGCCCGGCCGACTGCCACGGGTGAGAATCCAATGCAGGGCGGCTTCGTTAATTATAAACTAACCTCGTTTTATTTCAGGACAATAGCTTCAAGAGGCCGCTCCTGCTCTGCCAGCAGCAGGTGATTGGCGAGCAGACTCATTTTGTCCCTCAGGGCCCGCTCCGCGGAGATGCGTGCAAGCTCCGGGAGATTGTTGTTTTCCGAAAGATGCGCGAGCACAACAAAAGCTGCCCCGCCATCGTAGCCCCTGGTTAAAAAGTCCGCTGCTGCGTCGTTGGAGAGGTGACCCACGCGCGACATGACGCGTTGCTTCACCGACCAGGGATAAGGGCCGTCCCGCAGCATATCCACATCATGATTAGATTCCAGCATGAGCACGTCGCAGCACCGCAGGTGCATATTGACGTTAGATGGCATGTAGCCGAGGTCGGTCGCAATTGCGATGCGGACCCCATCCGCTTCAAAGACAAAGCCCACTGGATCGGCGGCGTCGTGGGGGATGGTAAAGGGTGTAACCGCAATATCGCCAATCCTGAACCCAGTGCCAGACCGGAAGTATTCCACGAAGGGAAGGGCGGTTGGGTCCTTTTCCGGCTCGCTGAGAATCTCCTGGGCCGCAGCCTTCTCTTCTTCATCCGGCTCGGCGGGCACATCGGCTGAGCAGCGGCCATGAGGCAGCTGGCCACTGCCGTCTTCCTGAACGCTGTGTTCTGAACGCTCAAGGTTGGCTTCTGTTGCCTGTTGCCTCTTGCCTATTGCCTGCCTTTGACGCAGCCACTCCGCGTACGTGATCCGCTTCTGCGGAGTCATCCACCGCATCCAGGCCCGATGCGTCGGCTCGGTCAGATAGACCGGAATCCCCAGCTTCCGTGCGGTCACCGCCATTCCCTGCACGTGGTCCTGATGCTCGTGGGTGATGAGAATTGCGTTGAGCGCTGAGGGATCCTCGCCGGAAGCCTTCATGCGCTTCATGAGCTCGCGGCACGAGAGCCCGGCGTCAACGAGAATCCGCGTGGTCGAACTGGAGACCACCGTGCTGTTGCCCTTTGAACCGCTGGCCAGCACCGTCATCCGCACCATAATGCTGAGAATACGCCGGAAATATGTGGAAAGTACGTACTATTCGTCGTGCTGGGTCTATCGCTGGGTACTATCGATTGTGGCTGCCGACCGCGAACCCGTAGCCATGCTATCTCAGTACGTATAAAACCCACGACCGCTCTTCCGCCCCAGCCAACCAGCATCGACCATGCGCACCAGCAGCGGGCAGGGGCGGTATTTCGGATCGCCGAGCCCCTCGTGAAGCACTCGCATGATGTCCAGGCATACATCGAGGCCGATGAAATCGGCCAGCGTCAGCGGACCCATGGGATGCGCCATGCCGAGCCGGAAGACCTCATCGACAGCGTCGGCCGTCGCCACGCCCTCCATCACCGCGAACATGGCCTCGTTCAGCAGGGGCATCAGCACCCGGTTCGAGACGAAACCGGGCGCATCGTTGACCTCGACCGCCGTCTTGCCCAGCTTCTCGGCCAACGTCGCGACCGTCTCGTAGGTTTCCTGCGAGGTCTGCAGTCCGCGGATCACCTCCACCAGCTTCATCACCGGAACAGGATTGAAGAAGTGCATCCCGATTACGCGGTCTGGGCGGGTGGTCTGCGCGGCCAGCTTTGTGATCGAGATCGATGACGTGTTTGAAGCGAGGATCACGTCGGGACGGACGATCGAATCGAGCTCCTGAAAGATCTGCCGCTTCACTTCGAAGCGTTCCGTCGCGGCCTCGATCACAAGATCGGCCTCGGCCAGGGACTGGCGATCCAGCGTTCCTTCAATCCGACGAAGGGTCTCGTCCACACCGTCGAGCGAAATCTTGCCCTTCTCCGCCTCGCGCCCCAGGTTCTTCCGGATGGTCTCGAGGCCCCGATCCAGAAAGCGACGTTCCACCTCGCACAACAGCACCCGCAACCCGGACCGCGCGAGGACGTGGGCAATGCCGTTGCCCATGGTGCCCGCGCCGATCACGCCGACTGTATTGATGTCATTCATAAAGGCTCTGATCTATTTGCCGTCTGGATGCCCGCGGCTCATCGAGGCGCTTTCGGCAATGATCCCCCGAATACCACCAGTCCAAAGCACGCGGCAAAGATCACGTAGACGATAGCGGCCACCCACAGCACGGTTACATGATATTCCGCCGGTAGAGCCCTGAGCAGATTTGCCCCCATAACGAAGAAGTGAACAAAATTGCCGAGGGAAACAGGGCGGCTGTAGATGCCCCCGATGAGGTTGTCCTTCGCCATCCAGTTGAGGGCAGCAAATCCGAGGTACAGCGCCCCCAGCGCCTGAACCGCAAGAATTAGGAGGGACGACGCCTGGCTTCCGGTCCAGACCAGCACCTCACGGGGCGCGAACGTCAGCAGAGCCCCGAGCAAGAGCATAACCGCCGCACTCGAGATCATCAGCAACCGGGTCCACATTGTCGTTATCGTGTTCTCTTTCGCACCAGGAGAAAGGCTACCCCAACCGCACCAGCAGCACGGTCACGTTATCGCGGCCGCCCGCCTCATTGGCCGCGTCGATGAGACTTTGCGCTGCGCGTTCGAGGTCATCGCCCGCGCCCAGAATGCGGGCAATCGTTTCGTCTTTGATCTCGCGCGTCAGGCCATCGGAGCAAAGAAGGAAAACATCCCCGGCCTCAACCTGGACCTCGACCTGATCCTCGGTCACCGATGGCTGCGTCCCAATGGCGCGCGTGATGACGCTGCGGAAGGGCGAGCGCTCCGCCTCCTCCGGCGTCATCGCGCCGAGGCGCATCTGCTCATCCACCAGCGAGTGGTCGTGGGTGATACGCGACAGCTTGCCCGCGCGATACAGATAGCACCGGCTGTCACCGGCATGCGCGACCAGCGCCGGGCCTGAAGAGGAACCTGACTCGGGACGCGATCCTGCGTCCGTTCCCAACAACAGAGCCACCAGGGTCGTGCCCATCCCATACAGACCGGGCTCACGCTGGGATCTCTCCTGCACAGCGTGGTTGGCTTCGGCGATGGCCTCGTGCAGGCGCTCGCGCCCTGAAACCCCATCGCCGGCAGCCATCCGACGCAGCACGGTATCGACGGTCATGTGGCTCGCGACTTCGCCGCCGGCCGCGCCGCCCATGCCGTCGCACACGACGTAGATGCCATGCTCCGACCGATAGCCAAATGCGTCTTCGTTGCTGCTGCGCACCCGCCCGGTGCTGGTCAGAGCCGCTGCCTTCGTCGTCATCGTCACGTGGAATACCGAACCAAACTCACGATACACGAACCATCCTCCGCCCCACGCAAATGGCCAGCTTGCGTTTGGGCAAACCCTCGCACGCAGCGGCTTATCCGAACGCTGGGCGTGTGCCCTATATCACCGTAGTCCGCGCCCACGTCTTTTACAATCAGGCTGAGGACACCCATAACATGCCGCGCAAGCCGCTTATCGCCGCCAACTGGAAAATGTACAAGACTCCGGCGCAGGCCCAGGAGTTCATGAAGACTTTCCTGGCTCTCGTCGCCAATCACGACCGCGACGAGATCGTCGTTTGCCCCTCATTCACGTCGATCTCCGTGCTTATCGCGGCGGTCACCGGCTCCGGCGTCGCCATTGGCGCGCAGAACATGTATTACGCCGAGGAGGGGGCTTTCACCGGCGAGACCTCCCCTTTGATGCTGAAGGCCATCGGCGCCACGCACGTGATTCTCGGACACTCTGAGCGCCGCCAGTACTTTGGGGAAACCGACGAGCTGATCAACAAAAAGCTGAAGGCAGCGCTCCGCAACCAGCTAACCCCTATCGTTTGCGTTGGCGAAGTCCTCGCGGAGCGGGAAGCAGGCAAAACGAACGAAGTGCTCATCCGGCAGACGTGCGACTGCCTGGCCGGCATCACCACCGGCATCAACGCGAGCGAAGCGAGCCCCATCGTCATCGCCTACGAGCCGGTGTGGGCGATCGGCACCGGCAAGACGGCGACGCCGCAAATGGCCTCCGAGGCGCACGCGCTGATCCGCGGCGAAGTCGCGAAGCTGCTCGGCAAGGATGTGGCCAATGCGATGCGCATCCTGTACGGCGGGAGCGTCAAACCCGACAGCGCCACGGCTCTGATGAACGAGCCTGACATCGACGGTGCCCTGGTAGGCGGAGCCAGCCTCGATCCGCAGAGCTTCGCGAAGATTGTGAACTATTAACGGTTGAAAAGCTCAAGGGAACTCAATGAGCTCATAGATATCGTCGTTCGTAAGAACCATGCGTCTTCCGGCCGGTGGAATCAAGGGCGGGTCGAGATTGAGTCGCCGCGGTAGGCGCGCCCAGGTCCGTTCGCGAACTCCGGCCTTAATCTCGTCGGGCCTTGCCGAGCGATGGGGCGGAATGGCTTCGGACTTCATACCTGACTATCGTAGTCTATTGGAAACAGACTAATACCTGACGGCGAGCATCTGAACTGACTTGGACTGCTAATCCCTAAACCCTGATCCCTATTCCCTCACGCTAATGAACGAACCCGCCACCATCCGCGAAATCCTCGACAACGCACGCACCATCGCTGTCGTGGGCCTCACTAACCGGGAAGGCCGCGCCAGCTTTGGCGTATCGCGCTTTATGCAGAGCCAGGGCTATCGCATCATCCCGGTGAACCCGCAAATCGACAGCGCCCTTGGCGAAAAGGCGTATCCCGATCTCGATGCCGCCGTGGCCGCGCTGGAAAAGGACGGCGGGAAAATTGACGTCGTCAACGTTTTTCGTGCACCCGAATATGTACCCGCCATCGTGAAAGACGTTATGCGGCTGAAAATACCTTACCTCTGGCTGCAGGAAGGGGTGGTCCACGACGAATCCGCGGGTTGGGCCGAGGCGGCTGGCGTCAAAGTCGTCCAGGACCATTGCATTTTGAAAGAACGCATGGCGGCCGGGTGGAAGTCGCAGCTCCCATCCTGAGGAGCCAGCGACAGAACGGCTGCGGGTTAATTACTTTGCTGGCGTGCTAAACACCCACGCCCTTCGCTTTCACATTCTCGCGAATAAACCGCACCACCGAGTCAAGCGACGTCCCGGGGCCAAAAATCGCGGCCACGCCTTGTCCCCTGAGCGCCTCCGCGTCCTGTTCGGGAATCGTCCCGCCCAGCACCACCAAAATGTCACCCGCGCCCTGCTCCCGCAGCATCGCGGTAACCCGCGGCACGATGGCGTTGTGCGCACCTGACAAAATGCTCAGCCCCACGCAGTCCACATCTTCCTGGATCGCCGCATTCACAATCATCTCCGGCGTCTGCCGTAAGCCGGTATAGATCACTTCCATCCCCGCATCGCGCAGCGCACGCGCAATCACCTTGGCCCCGCGGTCGTGACCGTCGAGGCCGGGCTTCGCCACCAGCACACGGATTGGAGTCGTCCGCTCACTCATAAGGAACGCCGCAGAATAGCACAGCAAAACAGAACTTGCGCCTCGGGGAGAAAAGGCTGGAGCCGCCGTCAGACTTCGGCCCCGTCGTCGGTGTCCAGCTCGTCCAGAGCCGCGACCTCCACATCCCACTTCTTCAGAATCCGAAAAATCACGCCGCTCGAAAATCCGGCCCGCATCAGCATGCGCATCACCCGCGCCGTTTCCTTCTCGTTTGGCGGCTTCTTTATCCGCTTCCGCTCCAAGTGCCGCCGCGCCAGCTCTTCTTCGTCGACATTTTCATACGCCGCATCGAGCGTCTTGCCAATCACCTCCGCCTGCACGCCCTTGCGCATCAGATCCTGCTGGACGCGCCGCTTGCCGTGGCTCGCGTTCTCCTGCCGCAGGCGGGCGAAGTCCTGGGCATAGCTTGCATCGTTCAGATACTTCCGCTCCGTTAGCCGCATGACTACCGCAGCCATGATTGCCTCGCCCGCCTCACCCGGCTCGACGCGCCGCCGCATCAGCCGCTTGAGTTCTGCGACGGTGCGCATCTGCTGGCCCAGCATTTTGACCGCATAGTCGTAGAGAGAATCTTCGTCGAGCAGAACCAAGGGTTTGCGGGTGCGCGATCGCATGCGGTCAGCGTACAGCCGGAATCAATAACTCGAAGGGTCGATTCCTGCGCCAGCGATAAGTCAGGAAATCACTGTCTAAAGTCAGAATATCGCCGGTGTCTAATTCGTCGGCCATGTGGACGAGGCATGCATCGGCGAAAGAAGCCGGAACGTCCCAGTACTTGCGCATCAAGGCCAGGACCGCGGAAACATTCGCGGAGAAGGCGAAAGGAAGTTCAAATTCACCGCGCTCCACATTAGCTATGACAGCTTCTGAGGCCCCTCGGAACCTGCGGAGCAAATGGCAACTTTCGGATATCACTGCTTCACAGGTCACGAGCGGACGACGAAGATTGAACACAGTGTCCACGCAATCGTCATGATGCGCCGCTCCGCGCTGGAGCAGAGCCACGATCACGCTGGCATCGAGAAGAACAGGCCTCACCGGCCGTAATCTTCCATGTATTTCTTGTTGGTCGCGAGATCCGGCGGCCCACCCTCGAACTCGCCCATCCCGATGATTTTCCTCTTCCTCGGCTTCGCGTCGTAATGCCGCGCCATCAGCCGCAGCCCCTCACGAACCACTTGCGAAGGGCTCCACCCCAGCCGCCGAGTCAGCTGCTTCAGGGCAGCTTGCGATTCCTCGTCAAGGCGAGCCTGTACTGTCACTTTCATGCGAGAATTGTACTACAGTTTCGATTCTGTAATACAAGATTGACTCCGCTGCCGATATCGGGTGCGCTAGCCCCGCCGCCGGTACCGTATCTCGAACTCATACCCGGCGTTCGGGGGAAACATCTCGGCCACATGCCGCAGGCGCTCGGCGAGCGCCGGCGCCGCGAGCAGCGGATACTCCCGCTCGCGCAAATCGGCATAGTCGAAATCTACTGTCAGCGACAACATATAGATCGCCAGCGCATCGGAAAACGCCGACTCGAAGTAGCTGGTCTTCGATTTCTCATCAACCTCGTTGCCTCGGCTGCGGTCGACCGCACGGCGCCGGCTCTCCCACGCATCGTGGCTGGTTTCGCCGCGCACATCCGTCGTGGCCTGCGACCAAACCAGATCGGCAAAGCTCTGCGGCACGCCCACCACATCCACAAACTGGTGACCCACATTGATCAGGAACTCAAACGCGAGGGCGAATCGGTCCTGCATCAGGCGAGTCGAAATAAAAATGCACTCCGAGCCGCCGAAGCGCACATTTCTGTGGCAGATTGCCCGGTCGCCGAGGTCGACTGTGTAGTCGGGCGCTACGACCGTGTCGTCGTTTTCGCCAATAGCCAGCGGCACGAAGTACCATGCCCGTTGCCGCAGCGCCGCCGCCACAACCGCGGGCACCGCCTGCACAATCTGCTCCAGCTCTTCGCCGCTGTTGTGCACCTCGCCGAAGCTGGCGTAGCACATGCCGTTATCGGCCTGCCGCACCTGGGCTTCCTGCGCCACCTTCGCGGCGGAAAACAACGGGATTTGCGTCGCTCCAGTCATAAGCTTGTATTCTAGCTGACGAGGAGTTGCCCCATGCCCGCCGCCACGCAGCCCGCCAAACTACTGGGCATTCCCCTCGGAGACTTCGGCTTCTTTTCTTCGCTCCTGCTTTCGCTCGCCTCCGGCTTCCTTACTTTCTTCGCGAGCCTCTTCCTCGCCATCATTTCTCTTCTTGTCTGGAACACGTTTGGCCACCATCAGGTCGATTACTCCGACAGCTACCGCTATGTCGCCTTTCCCCTGGGGGTAATTGTCCTGGTCTGCGCGCTCGTCTTCTTTACCGGTACCTGGCTGCGCCGCAGGTTGTCTGGAGCTGCCTGAAGTGGCGGTCGTCACCATTGCCGACGACAGCACCATCCCCACTCCCGAGCAAGCGCGCGCCTGGTGCGCACAACTCGAAGCCGGAGACATCCTTTACTTTCCGCAATCGCCCGTGCCGCTCACAGCCGACGACACCAGCTTCCTGCTTGGGCAGCAGCAGGCGGACAGCTCGCTGCACAAAAACATCGCTTACAAGCCTGCCCTCGATCGCATCAGCGGAGTCGACACCAAAACCGCGGACCCAGCCACCGTGGAACGCCTCCAGCGGATCATGCGCGGCTACTCGAACTCCGTGGTCCAGTTCCTCACTCGATTTCTCGCGCCCTACCAGGCGCATTGGAAGCTCGACTACGCCAGCTTCCGTCCGCAGGAAGAACAAGGGCGCGATCTGCCGCTGCGCCGCCGCAACGACCTCCTCCACACCGACGCCTTTCCTACGCGGCCCACCCATGGCGCACGCATCCTGCGTTTCTTTAGCAACATCAACCCCACGCGAACCCGCGACTGGGTAGTCAGCGATCCTTTCGTCGCGACCGTGCGCCAGTTCGCTCCGAGGGAAATCGCACCTCACCCTGGATCCGCTCTCGCGCGCCTCGGCAAAGCGTCGGCTCGCGCTGTCGGACTCGGCGCCGCCATTCCCTCCCTCAAGCGCACACCTTATGACGACTTCATGATGCGCTTCCACAATTTTCTGAAAGAAAATCCCCGCTTCCAGAGCGACTGCCCGAAGTACCCCTTCCAGTTTCCGCCCGGCTCCAGCTGGATGGTCTATACCGACACTGTCCCCCACGCTGTATTAGCCGGACAATACGCATTAGAGCAAACCTTCTTAGTCAGGCCGGAAGCCATGGTGCGACCGGAGGTCTCTCCACTCCGCATCCTCGAAGAAATGGCTCACGCCCGCCTGGTTTGAGCGGTGCTGGACTTACGCCTCCCTCTCCTGGTCCGTAAGTTCGTTATCGGCTTCGGCGAAAATCAACTCGACGTCGGTACCACACTGCAGAATGTGGTCGATCAGGCGGTCTCCGCGACGCCGAAAAAGGAAGTGGGCTGATTCCTGCGCCTCGCACCCGCCCTGTGGCATCCTTGTATGCACGGGAACGCTTGTTTCTCCCGCCAATCACAAACTATGAAGCTCACGACCTTCTCATCCACGCGAGTCTTTTCCGTTCTCTTCGCCGCCCTGCTTCCAGCTACCGTCGGCTTGGCCCAGCAGCAGTTTCACCCGCGCCACATCTACAACGAAAACGCAGACGCTAAAGCCGAGATTCGCGAGGCCCTTTCCACAGCCGCCCAGGAACACAAGCGCGTGATTCTGGACTTCGGCGGCAACTGGTGCGGCGACTGCCAGGTCCTTGACATCTACTTTCGTCAGCCGCCCAACGCCACCCTCCTGGCCGCGAGCTTCATTCTCGTCGACATCGATATTGGCCATTACGACCACAACGTCGACCTCGCCGACCAATACCAGGTCCCGCTCAAGCGCGGCGTTCCCGCACTCGCCGTGCTGGACTCCGACGGCCGTCTGCTCTACAGCCAGAAAACCGGCGAGTTCGAGGATATGCGACACATGGATCCATCCTCTGTCACCAGCTTCCTCGATCAATGGAAGATGAAGTAACAACAACAACTCACAACCCGGAGCATTGGACTTTTTCGCTGCGCCGCCTCCAGCGCGGGTAAACTAGGTTCCATGCTGCGCGCGCTGAGGCACCTGCGGAAAGCTGTCTGGGCGGCCTTTGGCCACAGTGCGTTCTCCATGGCCAAGGCTGCCGCATACTCCGCCATGCTCAGCATCTTCCCGGCTCTGGTGGTCGTCACCACGCTTTTTGCCACCATGCCTTCAGGCGATGACCTGCGCGGCGTCATCCGGAACGCGCTCCAGCAGCTGCTCCCGCCGGACACCATGCAGCTGGTCCAGAACTACTTCCTCTACTACCACGCGCGGTCGATGCGTATTGTCTGGGGCGCGGTCTTCGTCAGCATCTTCGCCGCCATGGGCGTTCTGCTGTCCCTGATGGAAGGCTTCCGCCGTGCCTATCGCCTTCCCCGCGGCATGTGGGGATTCTGGCAGGAACGCACCGCGGCTCTGCTGCTGGTCCCCGCCACCATCGTACCTATGGGCGCGGCCACCCTTTTCATCGCATTCGGTCACTCCATCGAGAACTGGATGATCCAGAACTCGACCCACGAGCTTCACCTATACCTCATTGTCGTCTGGCGGCTCATCCGCTGGAGCATCGCACTGCTCGCCAGCGTCATGTCGCTTTCTCTCATTTATCACTTCGGCATTCCCCGTCATAAGCATCCGGTCCATGGCGGCAGAAACGCTTTTATCCGCGGCCACTGGCGCGAGACCCTCCCTGGCGCCACGATAGCCACCGTCACGTGGTTCATCGCCACTCTGCTCTTCGGCTGGTACGTGACGCGCTTTGTGGACTACTCCATCGTCTACGGCTCGCTCGGCGCCGGTATTGCGACCCTGATCTGGCTCTACCTCGTTTCGCTCAGCGTGCTCATTGGAGCCGAGTTCAATGCTCAGCTCTTTCCGTTTCTTGAACTCAGGCAGGTTCCCATCAGCAACGAAGAATTCCCCGGCGACCCCGCTCTTCTGCCAACGAATCTGCCCGCAAACCCTTCACTGGTTCAGCCTCGCGCCGCCGGAGGCATCCGCGCACGTTAGAATCGTAGCGGGCGTTCGCACCGCTGCTTCGCAACACGTTTCTCCAGAAAGAGACTCTTTGGGGGTTGGATGAATTTTCCGTTGTCAGCGCCTGGCCTCGCAGCCGATAGCCTGCGCCGCGCTAAAATCGTCGCCACGCTGGGCCCTGCGTCCTCCAACGAGACCATCTTTCGCGAGCTTCTCCGCGCCGGCCTCGACGTCGCACGCCTCAATTTCTCCCACGGCACGCTGCCCGAAAAGCTTAAGCTCATCGAAATGGTGCGCAAGGTCGCTCGCGAGGAGAGGCGCAACGTCTGTATCCTCGGCGACCTCCAGGGGCCTAAGATTCGCACCGGCCGCCTCAAGAACCGCATTCCCGTTCAGCTCAAAGCCGGCCAGCGCCTTACGATTACGCCGCGCGATATTCTCGGCACCTCGACCGTCATCGCCACGACCTTTCCCACGCTCGCCGAAAACCTCGAGCCTGGGGCGCGCATTCTGCTTTCCGACGGCCTCATTGAGCTGCGCGTGGTCGAGATCCCCGGCGAAGATGTTGAGTGCGAAGTCATCAACGGCGGCATGCTCGGCGAGCATAAGGGGATCAACCTTCCCGGCATCGCGGTCCGCGTCCCGTCGCTCACGGATAAGGACGAAGAGGACCTGGAGTGGGGCATGAAACACGGCGTCGATGCCATCGCCGTCTCCTTCGTTCGTACCGCTGAAGATGTGCGCCACGTTAAATTCCGGGTGGCCGCGATGGGACTCGAAACCTGGATCATCGCCAAGCTCGAAAAGCCGCAGGCCATTGAGAACCTCGAAGCCATTCTCGAAAACGCCGACGGCATCATGGTCGCGCGCGGCGACCTCGGCGTCGAGATGCCCCCCGAAAAAGTGCCGGCGATTCAGAAGCACGTTATCCGGCGCGCCGCCGAGTATCGCAAGCCGGTCATTACCGCGACCCAGATGCTGGAGTCGATGATCGAGAACCCGCGCCCCACGCGTGCCGAAGCCTCCGACGTCGCCAACGCCATCTACGATGGGACGGACGCGGTGATGCTCTCGGCCGAAACGGCGGCCGGCAAGTACCCCGTCGAAGCCGTCAAGATGATGGCCAAGATCGTCAGCGAGACGGAGTCCAACCTCCGCGAGGCCGACCACTGGGACATCCCCCACAACCGCGTCCGTCTCTCGATCGCCGAAACCATCTGCGAGTCGGCTGCCCACGCCGCCGAAGATCTCGATGTGAGCGCCATTGCCGTCTTTACGGAAACCGGCACCACCGCGCGCCAGCTTTCCAAATACCGCCCCAGGCCGCCGATCTACGCGCTCTCCAGCGTCGACGCGGTCATTCATCGCATGTCGCTGCTGTGGGGCGTCCACGCCATTAAGTGCCCGAAGCTGCAAACCGCGGAACAAATGGTCGATCAGGCGGAGAGCCTTCTCGAACAGGGCGGCTTCGTTAAGCCCAAAGAAATCCTCGGCATCGTGGCCGGCACCAGAACCCGCTCCGGGTCGACCAATTTCCTTCGCCTTCACGTGCTCGGCGATCGCCTTACGGATGGCTTCGCGCATCAACCGAGGAAAACGGACAAACCCGCGCGTAAGACTGCGCGGAAGGGTGCCTCGAAGCGCTCAGCCGGGAAGGTTAACGGGTAGGCGAGGACGGCGGCCTCTCTCTTTCGGGGTGGGTTCGACGTTATCGTATGTTGCCGAAATGTACGTCCTCGGGCGCCGAGCCTGCGTCAAGGAACTGGATCGTCGTCGCCGGTCCAAGGTTCTGCGGCGGAGTCCACGCGGCCATCGCCCAGACGATTTCCTTCGCCGGGGTCAGCTCCAGCGCCTGCAGCGTTCCCACGCGGCTTTCGGGAGTTGTGTTCCACTCATTCACCCAGTTGTTGACGACGGTGTCGCCGTTCGGCAGGCGCCATGCCTGCTGCAAATTCGCGAAGGTGTACTCTGGAGCGTCCGCCGGACGGAACGACCACTGAACATCTCCGCGCCGCGTCACCTCGCGCACCCCAAGCCGGTCCGTGATGAGCGCGTTGCCGTTTGCGAGCGGGGTCACGCCCCACGGCGACGTCGCCGGAAACGACCACAGCTCGTTCCCGTCCGCGTCGTACTCCACAACCTTGTTCAGGTCCATGTGCGCCACCAACAGGGTGCCGTTCGCGGTGAGCCGCGCATGCCGAAACTGGCCATGAACGCTGATGGGATGCTTCACCGCCAGAGCGAACTCCTTCTCGGTTGCGCCTGACTCGGTGTTGACCACGCGAACCAGGGCCGGATCGCCATTCATGATGAACAGGACGTGTCTGTTGCCGATGGGAACGGCCGTGTGGATCTCGTGGCCCGGCGCGTCGTAATTCCACACCACTTTCTTCTCCGGCGTAATTTCTGTCACGCCGAACTGGTGCGTGTAAAGGATGTTCCCGTTCGAAAGCATGGTAGCGTCGCTGATCTCGCCCTTGCCCGCGGCATCTTCATAACTCCAGACAATCTCGCCGTGACGCACGATGAAGATGCGGCGGTCGTGCGACTCGCCCGCGTACATGAAGTCGTGTTGCGCCAGGCCTTTTCCGGGAAGTTGTGCCGGGGTTGGCGAAGAAAAGCTGGTCGCGGTCGTCTGCGCGGGGACGCAGCCGGCGACTCCAACGAGTGCGATAAGGATTGCCGGTCGCAGCATTTTCGGGGGGCCTCCTTCGGAAGGATACTTCCATTCAGCGGGCAGGAGATTGGTCTCCGGTTTGAATGGCGCTTTGCCGTCATCGCGCGCTTCACGAAATATCAATGTGATTGGTTTCGGGTCCTGAAAGCGCGCCGATCATCAACAGCAGTCCGCCCAGGGCGAAGATGGCCACTTCCGTGTACGGATACTGCATCCCCAGACGTTTGAGGGCGAGCATGTAGAAAGAAGAGAATGCCGGGATGATGGTCGCGAGGCTGTAACCCAGTCCATAGCCTGAGGCGCGCACGCCCGTACTAAAGCGCTCATTGATGTAGGCCGTAATGATTGCCCACACCGGCATGGCGCAGAGGTTGATCAGCGTGACCAGCACGATCAGCTCGACGGTATTCCTGTAGCCGGATCGGACCAGGACGTAATAGAAGATCGGCCCCACGGTGCATCCTGCAAGACCGATCATCCACAGCACAGTTCGGCGGCCGATCATTTGTCCCAGCATTCCGAACGGGACAAGGAGGAAGACCATCACGAGATTCTCAATCAGTTGTGCGTTGGTCACCGTGACGCTGTCCACATGCCGCACCGTGAGCAATACACCGGGCAGGATCGAGGTGACCGCGTTGAGCGTGAACCATGCCCCGCTCATCACCAGGAAAACCTGGCCAAGAATGCGTGGATTGTCTCCGCGCCACAGCTCGCCCAGCGGCGATTTGGCCCTTTCCGCCTTAGCCCAGACTTTGCTCTCCGGCACGCGCAGCAAGCAATAGAGGAACACCCCGCAACCAAAGAGCCCACCCAGAAAGAAGGGAACCCGCCAACCCCAGGTGACGTAGGCGGAGTGAGGCGATCCACCTGGCGCCAGCCGCAGCAGAGCCAGGGTGATCAGCGACATCAGCGCCATCGAAGCCGGGAATCCGGTATGGATGAACGCGCCCCAGATACCGCGCTGATCCTTCGGCGCATATTCCATCGCTAATGGATTGGCGCCGGTATATTCGCCCCCGAGGAAGACGCCGTCGACGAAGCGAAGAAAGATGAGCAGACCGACGCTTGCAAATCCCCAGGTCTCATAACCGGGCAACAGGCCGATCAGAAACGTGACCACCGCGAAGCCCGCCATCGAAATAAGCGTGACTTTGCGTCGCCCCAACTTGTCGGAGTAATGGCCGAAGACGGCCGCACCCACGGGCCGGCCAACCAGCGAGAGCGCGAAGACAACATAGAACAACGTGGACTGCAGAGCCGGACTCAGCGTAGGCGGCTGGAAGTACGCCATGGCCGGTCCGAGGACCACGACAGGCAGGTAGGCGTCGAACATATCGACAAAAAAGCCGATGAATGCCACCCACAGCGCGCGTCGACCTGACTGTCGAGCGGCAATGGAGGACTCGATATCCGACTCCAGGATCGGGTTGAGAGCGTAGGCGGGATCGGCCATGGTTTGAGGTTGATCCTTCTTGTGCGGGAATAACGGAGTTAGGAGAGAGTTCTGGCCGATTGGGACTTTGCTGCAACCATACAGCAGGTGAGAGGCATTATAGGGGCGTGCGAAGGCGGCCGTGGGAGATACGCGTCCTCAGCCCAAGTCCAGCCGGGACCACGCCCCGTCATTTGAACTAAACTGGGCTTGCTATGGCTACTCTCGCGCAACCCACCGTCATCCTGCCTCGTGCCCCGAAGGGCGCGTTCCGCAACGAGCCGTTCACCGATTTCTCGCAGCACCACAACGCCCACGCGATGAAGCAAGCGCTCACGCGGGTCGGTGACCAGCTTGGTCACGAGTATCCACTGATCATCGGCGGCGAGCGGGTGCGGACGAGCGGCAAGATTGAGTCGCGCAATCCGGCGCGGCCGGCGCAGATTGTCGGGGTTCATCAGAAGGCGGGGGCGGAGCATGCTGAGCTGGCGGTACAGGCTGCGCTGAAGGCATTCGAGACATGGCAATATTTCTCGGCGGAGGAGCGGGCATCGCTGCTGCTCGGCGCAGCGGAGCTGATCCGCGAACGAAAGTTCGATTTCTGCGCGTGGCTGACCTATGAGGTCGGCAAGAACTGGGTGGAGGCCGATGCGGACGTGGGCGAGACGATCGACTTCCTCGAGTTCTACGCGCGCGAGGCGCTGCGGCTTGCCGGGGCGACCACGCCTATTCAGTATCCGGGCGAGCGGAACGAGTTGCTGTATATCCCTCTGGGCGTGGGCGCTGTGATTTCGCCGTGGAATTTCCCCTTCGCCATTATGGCTGGGATGACGTCGGCGGCGATCGTAACCGGCAACACCGTGGTGATGAAGCCGTCGAGCGATTCGCCGACCATTGCCGCGCGCTTTATGGAGGTGCTGGAGGAGGCCGGCCTGCCGCCGGGCGTGGTGAATTTCTGCCCTGGCTCGGGCGCTTCGTTTGGCAATGCCGTCGTCGCGCACCCGAAGACGCGCTTCATCGCGTTCACAGGCTCGAAGGAAGTGGGGCTCGACATCAACGAGCGCGCGGCGAAGACGCAGCCGGGGCAAATCTGGATCAAGCGGACGATTCTCGAGATGGGCGGCAAGGATTCGATCATCGTCAGCGCGGACGCGGATATCGATGCGGCCGTGTCGGGCGTTGTGGCGTCGGCGTTTGGGTTCAGCGGACAGAAGTGTTCGGCGTGCTCACGAGCGATCGTCGAGGAGCCGATCTACGATGCGTTCGTCGAGCGATTGCGCGAGAGCGTCGCGAAGCTGACGGTCGGCAATCCGGCGGCGAATAGCAATATGGGTCCGGTGGTGAGCGAAGGTGCGATGAAGACCATTCTCAACTTCGTTGAGATCGGCAAAAAGGAAGGGCGCCTGGTCGCTGGCGGCGCGGCGGTCGAGACGCCGGAGAAGGGCTACTACATTCAGCCGACGGTCATCGCCGATGTGGCGCCGGACGCGCGGATCGCGCAGGAGGAGATTTTCGGGCCGGTGCTGGCGGTGATCAAGGCGCGGGATTTCGATCACGCGCTCGAGATCGCGAATAACACGGAATTTGGCCTGACCGGCGCAGTGTATTCGTCGGACCGGACGAAGCTGGATCATGCGCGGCGCACGTTTCACGTCGGCAATCTGTACTTCAACCGCAAGTGCACCGGGGCGATGGTCGGCGCCCATCCGTTCGGCGGTTTCAACATGTCGGGGACGGACTCGAAGGCGGGCGGTCCCGATTACCTCTATCTCTTCACGCAGGCCAAGTCGGTGGCCGAAAAGGTCTGATTGCAGCAGGTAGCCGGTGACCGTGGCCGGTAGCCCTTGTCTGCGCGCAGAAATTCAATTCAATCGCGCTCCGCCGGTGGGCGCGGGAAAGCCAGAGCCATTCCTATGCAAGGTGGAGTGGAAGGTAACGCAAAAGTATCTGGACCATGTTCTGCGTTCGGGTTCCAGCTTGTTCTCTTCAGCGTTTTCATGCTCACTTTGCACGGCTCCGCACAAAAAACATCGACATCCAAAATCCGGAACAATAACCGCGGCATTCTGCTGGAAAACCTCTCATGGGACGAAGCGGAGCAAGTATTGACGCCGGACCGGGTAGTGGTCATCGCGTTGGGTGCGGAGTCGAAGGAACACGGCAGGCATTTACAACTCAACAACGATTGGGTGATGGCGGAGTATCTCAAGAGACGAGTGCTGGCCGCAGCTCCGGTGGTGATCGCACCAACCATCAATTACAGCTTCTATCCCGCCTTTCTGGAGTATCCTGGTTCGACATCACTGCAATCGAGTACAGCACGCGACATGACGGTGGAAATCTGTCGAACGCTTGCAGCGCATGGCCCGCGGCGTTTTTACATCATCAATACAGGAATTTCGACGATCAAACCGCTTTCCGAAGCCGCCAGAACCCTCGGTTCCGAAGGCATAACTTTGACGTACTTCGACTTCGATGAGATCGATGGTGTGGTTAAGCAGGTACAACAAGAGCCGGAAGGAACTCACGCCGACGAAATCGAAACTTCGATGATGCTTTACATTGCTCCAGCCACCGTAAGAATGTCGAAGGCTGAGAAGGACCTGCATCCCGATCATCCAGGACCACTCACCAGAGACCCGAACGCAACCCAAGGGCTCTACTCGCCCACGGGAGCGTGGGGCGACCCGACGCTGGCGACGAGAGAAAAGGGACGAGTTGTCACAGAAGCAGCTGTGAAGGCCATTCTGAGCGACATCCAGAACCTGCAACGCCTTCCCGTGAATCGTGCTGGACGTAGCCCAAGCCAACCACTCGGGATGCCTTCGGGAACGCAGCAAAATGCTGCAATCCCGGCGACACATTAGAACTGGTCTCACATATAGCGCAGGGGCTTTGGCGGGCCGCATGAGCCCCACTTCGATGGCGGGCCTTACCCGTTGCATTTCGGTGGTCTGAGGTTTATGAGACCAGTTCGAGCCGCGATTCAGGACGCTCGGGTGCCCGCGCAGCTCAAGCAAGGTGCTGAGGCTGCGGGTACGGGCTGCCGGCTTTGAAACAGGTGGAAGCGCCGCCGCAAACATCGAGCGACAGCGCCTCGGAACCCGTAGACCGGCAACACCGAACCGTCAGGAAGCGGGATGTCCTATAGACCCTGCATGATCTGGTCGCCGACAACCTGAGCAGCCTCGGCCAGCATGCGATGGTGAATGGTGAACAGAGCCAGTTCCAGACGGTCCGACACTCCGGTTTTGTCGTAAATGCTGCGCAGGTAATTCTTGATCACCTGCTCCGTAGTGCAGAGCCTGACGGCGATCTCCTTGTTTTTGCAGCCTTGCACGATGAGGGCGACGATTTTCAGTTCTTTCGGGGTAAGCCGGTCGCGCACACGTGTCCCTACGGAGTCATCGTCGGGGCGAAGAGTATCCATGCCGTTGGCGCGCACGTTGCGTTCCCCCAGACCGACGTGCCGAACACATTCGATCAGAGCGGGACCGGTAACGTTGCGATGGGCGGCTCCGTTGACCCCGGCGGTGAACCAGGGCTGAACGGATTCGCCATTTTCGGCAATCACGATTGTGCGGCTGCCGGCGGCAAGCACTCTTGGGATGAGCGTCTGCGGGTCGAGTTTAAGGGCTGACGCAAAAATCAGGGTTGCGCCACGGAAGGTGTCAAGGGCTGGATAGAGGCGATCGGCCTCTGCGCACTGTGCAATGATGCGGAAGTCATCTTCCATAGCCAGAATTTTGGCGGTTCCGGCTCTGTAGATGGCCTGATTGTCAGCGAGTACGAGCTTGTTCATTTTGTCCGCGTCCTCAATTGGTGCGTCGCCGGGTGACCCGGAAGACTGAGTTAATGAAAGCGCGTTCCGATTCCCAGCACGCGCCGCAAAGCGGTCACCGGGCCGGCGGCAAATACAAATCCATCCGCGTGTTTCTTGTTGAACACGTCGAATGGCGCCGGATGAAGGATGGTGCTTTCCGGGGTATGTGGGGGGCCGGAAAGTTGTCGTCGGTGGCCTGAGGATCCCTGCCATCATTCAGGGACAAAAGTAACGCCGAGAGGACGAAAGTCCTGTGACGAGCGTCACCCATCTCGGAACTCTTTTGGAACCAGAGAGAAACCTTGGTGCCAGACACGGTACGGAATGGCGCCTGTGGATTATTTCGGGACAAAAGCTCCCCATTTCGGCCCAGGGAACCGGGCATTCGCAGGAACGACGGAGGGACTGTAACTTAGTAGGAGAGTTGAAGCCAAAGGAGTACCAGGATGGCCAGGCCAATCATCCTTGCCGTGGACGACGACGCGAGCGTGCTGGAAGCTGTGGTGCAGGATCTGCGCCGCAAATACGGGCAGACGTACCGCATCCTGCGAGCTGGATCCGGCCAGGCCGCGCTCGACACGTGCGCGCAGTTGAAGGAACGCAACGACGCTGTGGCCCTGATCGTCTCCGACCAGCGCATGCCGGGCATGTCCGGCGTCGATCTGCTGGAGCGGGCGCAGAAGGTGTATCCCCAGGCGCGCCGTGTGCTGCTCACAGCGTATGCGGACACCGAGGCGGCGATCCGGGCCATCAACACGGCGCGCATCCACTACTACCTGACCAAGCCCTGGGATCCACCTGAAGACCGCCTGTATCCGGTGCTTGACGATCTGCTCGAAGACTGGAATCAGGGCTACAAGGCGCCCTTTGAGGGCATCCGCGTGGTGGGACCGCGTTACTCCCTGCGCGACTATCAGGTGCGGAATTTCCTCTCCCGCAATCAGGTGCCGTATGTCTGGCTTGATCCGGAGCGCGACGACCAGGCCGTCGAGCTGCTTGGGAAGTTTGGCGTCGACGACAGCAAGCTGCCGGTGGTGTTGTTCCCGGATGGAACCTCGCTGGTGCAGCCCAACGATACCGAATTGGCCGAGCGTGTGGGCCTGCACACTCAGGCGAAGAAGGACTTCTACGACCTTGTGGTAGCCGGTGCGGGCATGGCAGGTCTTGCGGCCGCCGTCTATGGCGCGTCGGAGGGATTGAAAACTTTGGTGCTGGAGCCCGAAGCTCCAGGGGGGCAGGCAGGCAGCAGTTCAAGGATTGAGAACTACCTGGGCTTTCCGCGCGGGGTGAGCGGCGAGCGGCTGGCGCGCGACGCGTTCGATCAGGCGCGGAAATTCGGCGCCGAGTTCATTACGCAACGGGCGGCAGGCATTGAGGGCGATGGGCAATACCGGCAGGTACGGATGGCGAATGGTGCGGAGATTTCGTGCAGGGTGGGCCTGATTGCGGTGGGCGTGTGCTATCGCAAGATCGAAGCGCCCGGCATCGGACGGCTAACCGGTATGGGCGTCTACTACGGCGCTTCGCTGGCTGAAGCCCAGTCCTGTAGCGACGAGATCGTCTTTATCGTGGGAGGCGCCAATTCGGCCGGCCAGGCAGCGATGCACTTTTCCAGGATGGCCAAACAGGTGACCATGCTGGTGCGTGGCGACTCGCTGGAGCGGAGCATGTCGAAATATCTCATCGATCAGATCGCTGGAACATCGAATATAACAGTGGAGACGCGGAGCGAGATCGTGGAAGCCATCGGTGAAAACCGGCTGGAAAGCCTGAAGATTCGAACGCCGAACGGCGAAGAAGTGCGGCCGGCGTCCTCGGTTTTCCTCTTTATCGGCGCCGCTCCGCAGACCGACTGGCTGCCTGAGCGAGTAATGCGCGATCCGAATGGGTTTGTACTGTCGGGGCGCGATCTGCGCGTCGAGGGTCAGCTGCCGCGCAACTGGAAAGAGGATCGCGAACCGTATTTGCTCGAGACCTCAATGCCAGGCGTTTTCGTCGCCGGCGACGTGCGGCACGGCTCGGTCAAGCGCGCGGCTACCGCTGTCGGTGAAGGTTCAATGGCGGTGCAGCTGATGCATCAATACCTGGCGCAGTTCTAAAGGAAAGGGCAGATGGAAAGCACGGCGGCGGAAACACAGGTTCGGGCAGTTTCGCAGCAGGAGCTGGCGCAACTCATCCGCCGCATCCCCATCCTCAGCAAGCTGAAGGAAGAAGACCTGGGCTGCCTGGGCTCGGTGGAGCTGATCGAAGCTCCCGCCGGAACGATCATGTTCGAGCAGGGAACCACCGCACCGGCATTCTGCATGATCCTCGAAGGCGAAATGCGTATGACCCGTAAAGAGCTGAACGGGATTGAAACGCCGTTGGCGGTCTTTCGCGATGGCGATACGTTTGGTGAGGCGCCCCTGCTGCTGGGGATGAAAATCAGCGGCGTGCAGGGTATGGTCGCGACGCCGATCCGTATGCTCTGCGTTGACGTCGAAGGCTTCTGGCGGCTGATGGCCACCTGCCCCATGGTGCGGCAGAGCGTAATGGCCAACGCCGCGCAGCGTATCCATGCATTCCAGGCAACGACCCTGCACAGGGAAAAACTCATCTCGCTGGGCACGCTCGCGGCCGGTCTGATGCATGAGCTCAACAATCCCGGCTCAGCTGCTAAGCGCTCTGCGGCGCACCTGAGGGGGGACCTGACCCGGCTGCAGGAACTCAGCATGCACTTCTGCCGCACTCCGTTGTCTCCGGAGCAGTCGTCCTGCCTGCTCGATATGCAGCAGGAAGTCTTTGCTCTCGAGAAAAAGGCCAAGCCGGTCAGCAGCCTGGAAGAGGCCGACGCGGAAGAAGAAATGGGCGCATGGCTGGAGAGCATCGGAGTTACCAACGCCTGGAAACTGGCGCCTACACTGGTCGCCGCGGGATGGCGCCGCAACGACGTGGTCTGCGCCCAGGAGGCATTTCCCGGGGAGACGCTGCAATCCGCGCTGAACTGGCTCGAAGCGCTGATCTCCGCGATGCAGCAGCTGACCACCATCGAAGAAAGCCTGGCGCGCGTAACCGAACTGGTGATCGCGGTCAAGAAGTACGCCTACGAAGACAAGAGCGGCGAGCATCTGATCGACGTGCACGAGAGCATCCAGAGCACGCTGACGATTCTGGGGCACAAATTCAGGCACAAGCAACTCACCATCGAGAAGGATTTTGCCGCGGAGCTGCCGAAGCTGAAGACGCGCGGCACCGGTTTGAGCCAGGTGTGGACGAACCTGCTGGACAACGCGACCGACGCGGCTCCGGAAGGATCGACGGTGCGGATTCGCACGTGGTCCGAAGGGGGACTGGTGTGCGTGGGCATCGCCGATCAGGGCCCAGGAATTGCGCCGGAGATTCGAGGCCAGATTTTCGAGCCCTTCTACACCACCAAACCCGCGGGCGTCGGAACTGGACTGGGACTCGATATCGCAAGGCGCATCGTGACCACCCAGTACAAGGGAACGATCAGCTTCACTTCGGAGCCAGGCAAGACCGAGTTCGTGGTGAAGCTGCCAGTGGATCAGGCGGGCAGCAGGAATAGCTAGATCGGGTACTCTTCTCTTCGATCTTCTGCGTGAACGCCCCATTTGCTGAGCGCCAGCAGCGGCTCCGGCTTGGTTGCTTCACCCCGGCTGGCGTAGCATACAGGAGCGAAGTTCCCGCAATAGTCAGTCGATTTGAGTATCATCCCGTGGCGCCCGGAGGCCCGATGATTCGTGAACTCTTTTGCTTCGCTTTAGTGACGATGGCCCTGGTCTTCTCTGTCCCTGCCTTCGCTCAACCTGCTTCAAACCAGCCGCCGTTGTTGCTGCGCAACCCTTCGCTCTCTCAGGACCATATTGCCTTTCTCTACGCCGACGACGTCTGGACGGTCAGCCGTCAAGGCGGGGAAGCGGAGCGGCTCACCTCCGATGGTCAGGTCCAGGCCGGACCGTTCTATTCCCCCGATGGAACCGAGATCGCGTACTCCGCGCACTTACAGGGCAACACCGATGTATACGTTATTCCCGCCGCCGGCGGAATACCGCGCCGAATCACATGGCATCCGGCCGGCAGTTTGGTGGTGGGCTGGTCGCCGGATGGCAAAAATGTCCTGATTGCGAGCGGTGCACTTAGTTATCGAGACTTCGTCAAGCTATTCGTGGTTCATGCCGACGGCTCCGGTATACCCGAGCCGCTGCCGTTGCCTTCCGGGGTTCAGGCTTCGTTCTCACCCGACGGAACCTCGGTCGCCTATGAACCAATCGATAAGTGGGAACAGGCATGGAAGCAGTATGTGGGCGGACAGACTACGCCCATCTGGATTGTGGATCTCAAAACGCTCGATCTGGTCAAAGTGCCGCGCAACAACTCGAATGACTCGAACCCGGTCTGGGTAGGTCACACGGTCTATTTCCTCAGCGATCGCGATGGTCACGTCTCTCTCTATTCCTACGATGTCGAATCGAAGCAGGTCAGCGCTGTCGTTCATAACACCGGCTATGACCTGAAGACGTTCCAGGCGGGTCCCGGGGGATTGGTCTACGAGCAGTTCGGATCGATTCACCTGGTGGACACGAGCAGCAACGCGGACAAGACCGTCCCCATCCAGATTCACGGAGAACTGGCGTCTCTGGCCCCGCATCTGGCCCCGGTTCGTCCCGAATCCATCAGGAATGCTTCGCTTTCGCCCACAGGAGCAAGGGCGGCCTTCGAGGCCGATGGCGAAATCTTCACGGTACCCGGGGAAAAGGGCGATACGCGTAACCTGACCAATACCGCGGCAGTCGCCGAGCGAGACCCGTCGTGGAGCCCCGACGGCAAGACCGTCGCCTACTTCTCGGACGCCTCGGGCGAATACCAGCTCCACCTGCACGACCAGACCGGATTCAAAGCCCCGACGGTCATCGATCTGGGTCCGAATCCCAGTTACTTCTACAGCCCCACCTGGTCTCCAGATTCAAAACACATCGCGTACTCCGACAAACACATGCGCCTGTGGGTTGTGGATGTCCCCTCCGGCAAACCGGTGCTGATCGATAAGGCTATCTATAGCACCTTCGGCGGCAGCTTTGGAGAAGTCTGGTCTCCGGATTCGAAGTGGATCGCCTATACTCGCGACCTCGACAACCAGTTACACGCCGTCTTTCTCTATTCCATGGAGACCCATAAATTCACCCAGGTCACGGACGGAATGAGCGACGCCGCGAGCCCCGCCTTCGACCTGAACGGAAAGTATCTCTACTTCGTAGCCTCCACCGACGACGGACCGTCCAGCGCCGGCATCGATCTCTCATCGCTGGACCGCGCCCAGAGCAGCGCCCCCTACGTTGTCGTTCTTGCCAAAGATGGCGCGTCACCCATTCCTCCGGAAAGCGACGACGAAAAAATAAAAGAAGAAAAGCCGGACGAGCCAGGCAAGCCTGCCGGCGACCAGAAGAAAGACGACAAATCTTCCGCGGACAAAGCCACTGATAAGCCGGAAAAAGACGATAAGGATAATAAGGACAAGGATAAGGAAAAGCCGGTCAAAGTCACGGTCGATCTGGATGGTATCGGCAATCGCATTCTGTCGCTGCCCATTCCGCCGCGTAACTACGGTTTCATTGCGACCGGCAAAGCGGGCGTCATTTATCTGGGCGAAGGGTCGCCGCTTGGCCGTCCATCATCTCAGGAGGCAGCCGGTTCCAATATTCACGCCATCTGGCGATTTACGCTGGAGAAGCGCAAGCCTGAAGCGGTCCTCAACGATTTGGATAACTTCCAGATTTCTTTTGACGGCTCTAAGGTGCTTTATCAGCGCCACGACAGCTGGACCATTGCTCCTGCCGATGATCTGAAGCCTGGCAACGACAACCCGGGCAAGCCGCTGAACCTGGGCGGCATGGAAACAACAATCGATCCACGCGCCCGGTGGCGGCAGATCTATCACGAAACCTGGCGTATCGAACGCGACTTTCTTTACGACCCGAACACCCACGGGCTCAGTATTCCCAAAATCGAAGCGAAATATGAGCCGTATCTCGACGGTCTCGCTTCGCGCTCTGAATTCACCTATCTCTCCATCGAGATGCTTGGTGAGATTAACATCGGCCATATGTTTGTGGGAGGTCCGCGCCCGCACGACACCGCGCCAAAAACCGGCCTGCTGGGTGCGGACTACAAAATCGAAAACGGCCGCTATCGCATCGTAAAAATTCTCGGCGGTCAAAACTGGACTCCGGGGTTGCAGTCCCCGCTCACACTACCCGGCGTCTATGTTAAAGAAGGCGAATACCTGCTGGCCGTCAATGGCCGGGAATTACACGCCACGGATAATCTTTATCAGTTCTTCGAAGCCACGGCCGGCAAGCAGACACTCCTCCACGTCGGACCCAACCCCGACGGCAAGGATGCGCGCGACGTCACCGTGATTCCGATCCCCGAGGAGGACGGTCTCCGCAATATCGATTGGGTCGAATCGAACCGGCGTAAGGTGAATGAGCTCTCCGCCGGTAAAGTGGCCTACGTCTATATGCCCAATACAGGCGGAGGGGGATACAGCAACTTTAACCGCTACTTTTATTCCCAGCTCGACAAGCAGGGGCTGGTCCTCGACGAGCGCTGGAATGACGGCGGCTTCATTGCCGATTACATTGTCGATGTGCTCAAGCGGTTCCCGCTCTCCGGCGCGGTTGAACGCGACGGCAAGCCGGTCCACGATCCGGTAGGCGCGATCTTCGGGCCCAAGGTGATGCTGATTAACCAGAATTCGGGCTCGGGCGGCGATGCCATGCCGTGGTATTTCCGCAAAGCCGATATCGGCAAGCTAATCGGTACGCGCACCTGGGGTGGATTGGTGGGCATCGGCGGCTATCCAACCTTAATCGATGGCGGCTACGTGATGGCGCCTCGCTACGCGATCTATGGACTCCACGGCGAATGGGAAGTAGAGAATCGCGGCATCCCACCCGACATACCCGTCGAAGAGTTGCCCAAAGATGTGGCGGCGGGTCATGATCGTCAACTGGAAGTCGGGGTGCAGGAAGTGCTGGATGAACTGAAGGCGCATCCGATTCCGGATATTCCCATTCCGCCCTATCCGAACTATCACAAGTCGGACGGGCTGGGCAAAAACTAACTCCAAAGCCGGTTTGCGGCCAGAAAAAAGCGAGCGCCACGCACAAGGTGGCCCCTGGGCTGCGGGATGATTTACGTTGCTCTCAGGCCGTCATCTTCGCCTTAAAAGTTAAGTGGCCTTACTCGGCCTTCTTTTCATTATTGCTGCGGTCGTCATCGGGCAGCACGTGATCCGGATCAACCAGGACTGAAGCAATTGGCGCCTTATTGTCCAGCGTCCACACATATTTGCCCTGCCATAGCCACGTCTCAACGGGAAGTTTCACCCGTTCCTTTGTACCGTCCTTGAACATTACTTCGACGGTTGTCGGCAGAACCAGTTGGCCACGGTTGCTCAGGGTAACTGCCGAGCCTTCGATCTTGTCCACAGCTACATCGTATTTCCAGTTATTCAGGTACCACCCGCGCCAGAACCAGCTCAAATCTTCGCCGCCTTCACTTTGCATCTCCCGGAAGAAGTCCGACGGCGACGGATGCTTGTAAGCCCAGTCGCGGATGTACTTATGAAATGCCCAGTCGAACCGCTCCGGCCCGAGGATCTGCTCGCGCAACAGCACCATTCCATACGCGCCCTTGAAGTAACTCACCGGATGGCCCAGAGTCCACGGGTAGGCATCGGCACGGGCCATGAGCGTCGGAGCATCGGGATTGTCCAACACCTTGAGAATCGTATCCTGCGGCTCTCCGCCTGCCGAGTACTCCGAATCCCGCTTCGGCCCGAATTTCCCGCCGGCAAACTCTGCCGACTCTTCTATGTCGATGAAGGTATTGAACCCCTCATCCATAAATGCGTGCCGCCGCTCGTTCGAACCTACAATCATGGGAAACCAGGTGTGGCCAATTTCGTGCGCAGTCACCCAGAACAGAAACGACCCTTTGTCTGTTACTCCGTCGAAGACAATGCCAGGATATTCCATCCCTGTCGAGAATCCCGCAACGTTGATGGCGACCGGCCACGGATACGGATACCAGTGCTTCGAGAATCTCTCCACCGTGTCTTTCACATACTGCGTCGACTGATCCCACGCATCCGGCCCAACGCTCTCTGGCGGATACACGCTCATCGCCAGAGCCTTTTTCCCGTCCGGCAGATTAATGCGCGCTGCATCCCACACAAACACCGGTGAAGCGCTCCACACCGCATCGCGTGTGTGGTCCATGTGGAAATGCCATGTTAGAGCTCCATCCTGCTTCGGGCGGCTGGCTGGGTCGCCTACTTCGGCCGGCTTACGGATGTAGACCGTCGTATCGCTGTTGCGCGCTTGCTCAAGCCGATCGATCTCGGCTTTTGTCAGGACGTCCTTGGGGTTCATCAGCTCGCCAGAACCCGCAACAATCATGTTCGAAGGAACCGTCAGATAGTAATCGTAGTTGCCGTACTCCAGATAAAACTCGCTGCCGATGTAGGGTAGAGTGTCCCATCCGCGCAGGTCGTCATAGACACACATCCGCGGATACCACTGGGCCATGTCGTAAATCTCGCCTTTTTCCGACATGCCCCAGGACGTACGTCCGCCCCAGATGCCGGGAATCTGATAGTGATAAGCGATGTGAATCTTCAGTTGGCCGCCGTGACCGGCCAGCGGCTCGGGCAAGCGGATCTGCATCCGCGTGTCATCCACCAGATAGTCAGCCTTCGTGGTCTGCTTGCCCAACTCAATCATGACCGAATCGAAGACGAATCCCTGCGTGGATGTGTCTTCCGTTGCGGCCTCCGCTCCCGGCCTTGACCGCCGTCTCATCAGTCCACCCAGGATGGTGTGCCCGCGCGAATCTTTGCGATAAATGTTCTGTTCCAGCTGCACCCATACGCTCGGCAAATTATCAGGGCTGTTGTTTTTGTAAGTGATGACCTCAGTAGCCCGCAACTGTTTGGCCCCGGTGTTGAGGGTCGCGTGTAACTCGTAATCGGCTTCATTTTGCCAGTAGCTCGGGCCGGGCGCGCCATTGCTGGAGCGATACGCGTTCACCGGATCGGGAAGCGTCAGGGGAGCGAAGGTGACTCGCGGGTCAAAGGTGGCTCGGGACTCGACGGGCGAGTTTGCGCCGGGCGCGGCCTGTCCCCTGGCTCCAGCAACCGGAAGAAGGCAGAGCAACGCAACGACCACGGAGCAGCTGCGCGGCAAAAGCAGAGAATATGCAGATTGCATAAAGGCCTCTCATGGGATGCAAAAATGATGGAACGCCGAATCTTGTGAATGGATCTGCCGGGGGTGAAGACAGATTACCCTGGCCGGAAGCCAATGCGTCTCAGGCTGCGCCCTGGGAAGCACGAGGTGGTTTGGGGGCACTCGCCCTTGGCGCCCGGCTGGGCGCCTCCCTCAAACTTCCCCGGTTGACCTTCCGTACCCCGACACGGTAACTCCGCCTTCCCATAATTATGGAGTGGCATAACCAGCTTTCCGTATTAAGCTATTCGGCAAATGTTCCGCACAATCATTCTCGCGGCTCTGGGCTCTGTCCTTCCCTCCCTCCTTCTGCCTTGCAGCTCTCTCGCTCAGGCGGCCAACAAACCTGATGCGCCCAATGTTTTTGCCGATGAGGCCATGGTCCTCGAGCGATCCGAGACCACCTACACTATGCACGCCGACGGCACCGGCGAGCGTGAGATCCACGTCCTTCTCCGGCTCCAGTCCCAGGGCGCTGCCCAGCAATTCAGCGTGCTCTCCTTCGCCTATGCCTCCGCCAACGAAGTTCCGCTCATCAGGCTCGTCCGCGTACACAAACCCGACGGAACAACCATCGACACGCCGCCCTCCGACGCTATCGATATGGCTTCCGCCGTCACCCGTGAAGCGCCTCTCTACAGCGACCTGAAGGAGAAACACCTTCCCGTCCGGTCTCTTTCTCCGGGCGACATTCTCGAATACGATGTCGAGTTCGCCATCAACAAAGCCGAGGCCCCTGGCCAGTTCTGGGGTGTCGACCACTTCACGGCTCCCGGCACTGCGATCGTTCTCGCCGAGATCCTCACCCTGAATTTCCCCTCCGATAAGTACGTGCAGGTCTGGAGCCCGAACCACAAGCCCACTATTTCCGACCACAACGGTGTCCATAGTTACAGCTGGAACGTAGCGCAGCTAGTAACTGCCCCGAAGAACACGGGCGACAATTCCAGCAAGCCAGTTCCGCCCAAAGATATCGATGAGGATGCCGACGGCCGCAAAATACCCTCAGTCGCCTGGACGACGTTCCATAGCTGGGCTGAGGTGGGGGACTGGTATCGCAGCCTCGCTCTCACTCAGGCGCAGCCGAACGACGCTCTCCGTGCCCGCGCCGCCGAACTCACCAAAGACGCCAAAACGCCCGAAGACCAGGTGCGCGCCATTTATGAGTTCGTATCCACGCACACGCGTTATGTTGGCATCGACTTCGGCATCGGCCGCTATCAGCCCCACTCCGCCGCCGAGGTTCTCGCCAACCAGTACGGCGATTGCAAAGATAAAGACACGCTCCTCGAAGCGCTCCTGCGCGCGAAAGGTTTCTCCACCGCGCCCGCCCTCATCGGCGTGGGCATCGCGCCTGTCCCCGATGTTCCGTCTCCCGCTGTCTTCAATCACGTCATCACCACCGTCAATATGCCCGATGGCCGCATCTGGCTCGATAGCACGCCCACCGTCGCGCCCTATCGTTTCCTCACTTCCGTCATTCGCGACCAGAAGGCTCTCGTCGTTCCCTCCAATTCACCTGCGGAGCTGGCGTCCACGCCCGCGGCCGGTCCCTTCCCCTATTCCGAACATTTTGAGGCCGTCGCCTCCCTCGATGCCGACGGTAAACTCACCGGAAAAATCACCGCCGCCTACCGCGACGACTCCGAAATCTACGTTCGCGCGCTTGCCCTCAACGTGGCTCCCGCCGAATGGGACAAGGCCTCTCAGTACATCTCGTCGATGACTGGCTTCGGCGGTACCACCAGCAATACCCGCTTCACAAACGCCAACGACTATTCCACGCCCATCGCCATCTCGTACGACTACAGCCGCCATCCTTATGGAGACTGGGATAACCGCCGCATCGTTCCCCTCTTTCCCGCGCTCGAATTCACCGTGCTCGACGAAGACGCGAAAGAACCCCAGGAAGATATCAACCTCGGCGCCCCTCGCACCCTCACCGCCATCTCCACCATCACCCTGCCCAAGGGCTACCGCACCGACCTCCCCGATCCGATTCACGTCAAAACCGACTTCGCCACCTTCGACAAGACCTATCGCTTCGATGGCCAGCAGATCGTTGCCGAACGCACCATCGCCGTTCTGAAAGAGAAGCTGCCGAAGGCCGAGTGGAAACGCTACCAGGCTTTCACCAAAGACATCAGCCTGTCCGGCGAAAACTGGATTCAGCTCATCCAGCCTGCCCCGGACTTCACCGTGGCTAAGGCTCCCACGCTTGTTTCTCCGGGGTCCAGCAAGGCATCCTCGGCTGGCGCGCCGAAATCTCCAGCCGGGTCCGCCACTGCGCCGGCTGCCACAGAAGGGTCGAAGACCGTCACCATCCACGTCGCACCGGCCGCTAACAGCGCCGCAGACGCGACGGCGCCAGCTGAAGCCGCGACTCCCGACAATGCCTCTGTCGCCGACCTCATGAAGCAGGCCCAGGATCGTCTGCGCGCGGGAGACATGGGCGGGGCGAAGGAAACCCTCGACAAGGTGAAGGCCAAAAATCCTGACCAGGAATATCTCTGGGGTATGTATGGCGCCATCGCCTCCATGGAGCGCAATGACGAAGAAGCCACAGCCGACTTCCGCAAAGAACTAACCGCGCATTCCGACAATGTCTTTGCCGCCGGTGCGCTCGCTGCCGCTCAGGCCAAGAGCGGCGACACGGCCGGCGCACGCCAAACGCTGCAGAAGTTTCTGGGCGAGCACCCCGACCTGCGCCTCTCCCTCTATCTCGCCTCCCTGCAGACCACGGCGCACGACTACAACGCTGCCCTCAAGACCCTTCAGACCGCCGCCGAGCAGAATCCTGACGATCGCAACGTCCAGGTCCAGATCAGCACCACCCTTCTGCTCCTCGATCGCAAAGAAGAGGCGGCCGCCATCGCCAAGAGCGTCCTCGACGGCGCCGACGATCCGGGAATCCTGAACAACGCCGCCTATGCGCTCAGCGAAACCGGGATCGATCTGCCCATTGCCGAAGACGCATCGCGCAAAAGCGTCGCCCGTCTCGAAGAGAAAAGCGCCACGATGACTGCCGCGGAAGCGAACAGCAAAACGTTCGCCGAGGCCAACCTGCTCGTCGCTTCGTGGGACACGCTGGGCTGGATCCTCTTCCGCGAAGGCAAGTACGATGCCGCAAAACAATTTATTGCGCCGGCGTGGCGTGCGTCTCTGCGCGCGGAAGTCGGCGATCATCTCGGTCAGGTGGACGAAGCCCTCGGCCAGAAAGACGACGCCCTCACTGCCTATACATTTGCCTCAGCCGCTCTTACGAGCAACGACACACCCGCTACTCGCGGCCACATAACCGACAGCGTCGCGCGGCTCAAAGCGGCTGGCGCAAAAGCTCACCAGCCCGCCGGCACTGCCGACCTCCAGGATTTGCGGACCTACAAAATCCCCCGCGCCGCGGACGAGAAAGGCTGGGGCACCTTCCGCCTCGAAATCACCACTGCAGGCGTGATCGACTCGCAGCAGATGTCCGGTGCGCATCCACTCACCGCCGAAAAGAAAACCATTGACGCTATGAAATTTCCCGAACTGCTCCCGCCAGATTCAAAGGGGCACCTGCTCCGCAGCGCCGTCGTCAGTTGCTCGCAAGCCAGCGACAAAATTTGCGAGATCGTTCTGGTCCCCGACGGCGGCCTGCAAACCGAACAACAATAGCGCAGCAAAGCGAGCGGGGCATTCCGCGCCGCCTTGGCGCCGTGGTGTTCGGCTACGGCGTCGACAGCATGTCTGGCTTGCCGGTGGCCATGTCGACCGGCACAGAGTTGTGCTCTTCGACGATCAGCCACTTCCCATCGATCTTCCGCCAGACATCGGTGCTGCGAACCACAACGTGACTTTGGGTGCCGTCTTTATCGGTCATCGTGCCGCTGTTGATGAAGTGTGTATACGCAACCGGGCCCACCACCGTAATCTTCAGGTCGGAGACGGTGTTGGTGAGCGGGCCGGGAAACTGGGCAAACAGCCCTTCCCAATTCTTTTTGTACGAGTCCCAGGACGGATACGCGCGCGGCGGAATCACATCGTAGACGAATACGTCGGGTGCGTAAAAAGACATGATGGCGTCCGCGTCCTTCTTATTGAAGGCGTCGTTCCACTTGGTGTAGAGGGCCTTGATGGCAGCCTCGTCGGCGGAGGCCTTCGCCTGCGCGCTCATCGACGGTGCAGTGAAGGCCAGCAGGATCAAGATCGCCGCGGCCAGACAGACACGCTTCTGCATGATGGTTGCTCCTTCGGAAACAAGAGATGTTCCAGAGGGCCCGGGGAATGCCGCGAGACTACCGGCTTGGCCCAGGGCTGTCAAGGCGATCGGGCGCGCGGTGGGCGTTTCGAGAGCCTTCCGCAAAAGATATATTTTTCCTTGCAATAAGATATATCTTGCGATATATTGTCTTCAGGAGAAATGAACATGTTTGACCAAGTATTTGCAACAAAAGAAGATTCGAGTCGCGGCAGATGCCACTTCAAAGCACATCACCCCCAACACCACCCTGAGCACGGCCCTCGTGGATGGTTTGCTGCTGGGTATTTCGGAGGCGCCGAAGCCCGAGAGGGTTCGTGCGAGGGCCGAGGACGCCACGGCGGATTCGGCTGGGGACGGCGCGGGCGCTTCCAGCGCGGCTTTGGAGGCCGCGAGCGGCTCTTCGATGCAGGCGACCTGAAGCTGGTGATCGTGAAGCTGCTCTCCGAAGAGCCGAGCTACGGTTACCAGCTGATGAAGCGCATGGAGGAGCGGCTGTCGGGCGGCTACACGCCGAGCGCGGGCGTGATCTACCCGACCCTCACGCTGCTCGAAGAAGAGGGGCTCGCCTCGGTCTCGACTTCGGACGACAACAAGAAGGTCTACACCGTGACGCCAGCAGGGCTCGAGTACCTGAAAGCCAACAAGGAGCGCATCGACGAACTTTTTGCGCGCCTCGACGAGGCGGGCAAGGGCTTCGAGCGAGGCCGATCACCGGAGATCATGCGAGCCTTCATGGAACTGCGGGGCGCGGTGATGACGCGGCTGTCGCGCCAGAACGTGACCCCCGAGCAGGTGCGCAAGATCGCCGAGGCGATCGACGCGGCAACACAAGCGATCGACGCTCTTTGAGCGCAACGACCTTCATGGATCCGCCAACTGGGTAGCCGAACCCGTGTTCAGCTACTCGCGAATCGATTCTGCGGATGAGGTCCGGCTTCCCCCGGACCTCACCTGAGTCTCTGCGGCCCCCCTTGAATATTTGCGGTCATGGATCTGCATTCATGGATCCGGGGTCATGGATCCAGACGGCAGACTTTCGCAACACGGTTGATGTAAGAGCAGGGAAGTCCTGTCGTGGCGTTGGGCGGAAGCAGCAGCCAATTCGCACCGAGCGGAACGAGTGCGGTTCTTCGCTCCGCGTCGGTCATTCGATCCACAGAAAACTCGGCATTGCGCTGGATTGCCCAGCGTTCTGCAAGCTGCGGCACGACGGCGGCGACGCCCGCGTCCTTGTCGTCGGCGAGATGATCCCGCAAGCTGATCGCGCGAAACCCCTGCTCATCTTCCTCGGGCAAATAGACCAGTTGTGGGTTGAAGGCAAAAACGGCGTTGCGCGGAGTGTTGTCGCGAATCCAGAGAAACGCCTGTTGGTAAGAGTTGGCGGGCTCCGACCCCGGCCACTCAATCTGCCCAGACCACGGAATGTGAATAGATCCGCTCCAGGATGCGCGCTGCGCTGCAAACATGCTGGCGAACAGCACAGCGAGAAGGGCAAAAGCGCCCGTACGCGATCGAGCAAAGACTGCCGCGAGAATTCCGCCGCTGAGCACGACGGCCACCGCATAAATCAGGTGGAAGCTGCGCAGAACCTGGAGCGGAACGAGCAGATAAGGGCCCTCAGGCGGGACGAATGACGCCGCGATAACAACGCTCGTGGTTCCGAGCAGCAGGCAGGTGAGGCACACCGGGCCCTTCCTGCTCGCGGAGCCAAATATTCGAAAAGCCGCACCATAGAGGACCAGCGGCAGCACCAACCCCAACACTTC
The DNA here is from genome assembly GCA_963831055.1 of uncultured Acidobacteriaceae bacterium. GTDB lineage: Bacteria > Acidobacteriota > Terriglobia > Terriglobales > Acidobacteriaceae > Palsa-343. The sequence continues at coordinate 34,460 of CAWHOU010000006.1, forward strand.
ATACCAGTGCCAGCGCGCCAGAAAGAGAAAAGTCCGCGGAGCCAGCGCGACGGCCTGCCGATAAGCAGGCGAGATGGGCGTCCAGTGCGCTGCTGCGAATGCCACGCCGCAGGCGACGGTCGCTGTGCTGCAAAGTCCGACTGCCAACCGAGTGCGGCCCGACCGGACGCATGCGTGAAGGATCACGAAGGCCGAGGTGTGAACGCCCATCAGCGGATGGATCAGGGCCGCAAGTATCAGCAGCAGAACCATGCGCGACCACGCGCGGTCGATGCATGCGGCGACGGCCATCAGGCTCAGCGGCGTAGAGAAAGACCGCGCCGTGACGTAGGGATCCATGAGAACGAGCGCGGTTCCCGCAACGGGCAGCGTGAAGCACGCAACCGCGAGCAGCACAGAGCACCACCGGGCAGATTGACTGGCAAAGAACCGGGAAGCCAGTCCCCCACAGGCGGTGAGGAACAGAAAGATCGAAAGCAGTTGAGCGGCGAAGAGCGTCCACGCGAGCGACAGATGCGAAACCCGAACGACGGCAGCCGCAAGCCACGGGAAGAGCGAAAACTTCGTGAACGCATCGACGAAGGCTGCGTTGCGTTCATAGAGCGAGGGGTCCAGGATGTGGCGAACCCCCGCGACATAGATGCCCGCATCCCCGGCATAGGGATGAAAGCCGTGGACGAGGAGAACCAACGGCGTCAGCAGCGCCGCATCAATCAGGCTCGACGAGAGGGATCCCCGCGGGCCCGACGCGCCGGCGATTTCTGGCGCGGAGCGCCAGAGTGAATGCAGTGTTGTAGAAGCGGCCATCAGGTTACAGGTTCTCTTGTACCAGCGCGATCGCCTCGCCCGCGACCGATGGATCGTCGCCGAAACCCGGCAGCCAGCGAACCTCTCGCTCGCGGCGAAACCAGGTAAGCTGCCGCTTGGCGTAGTTGCGGTGAGCCTGACCGGTGGCGGCGATGGCGTCGGCTTCCGAAATTTCTCCGCGAAGCACAGCCCGCGCCTGGCGATAGCCGAGCGAATCGAAGGCGCGAGGCGTTTCGCCATATTTGCCGATGAGGCTGCGTGTCTCCTCGACCAGGCCGTGAGCGAACATCTCCGCGGCGCGCGCGTCGAGCCGAGCGTAGAGCTGCGGCCGCGGAGGGTCGAGTCCGATGCGCAGGATGCGATAGCCGGTGAGCGGATCGCGTCCCGCTTTCCAGGCCTCGCTGAGCGGCTTGCGCGCGGCCAGGCAAACCTCAATGGCGCGAATCAGCTTGGGCTGGTCGTTCGAGTGGATCAGCGCGGCGGCCGCTGGATCGAGCCTCCGCAGCATCCGATGCAGCCAACCTGGACCATGCCGATGCGCGGTGGCCCGAAGGCGAGCGCGAATCGCCTCCGAACGCCGCGGACCCGGCGAAGAGCCCATCGAGCAGGGCGCGCAGATACAAGCCGGTTCCCCCGGTCACGATCGGCAAATGGCCGCGGGAAGCGATCTCCCCGACCGCATCGCGGGCCAGACGGCTGTAATCCCCCGCAGTGAAAAGCTGGCTCGGAGCCACGACATCGATCAGGTGATGCGGAATTGCGCGGCGCTCCTCCGGCGTTGGCTTCGCCGTCCCCACCTCCATGTCGCAGTACACCGCGACCGAGTCGCAGCTGACAACTTCTCCGCCAAAGCGTCGGGCCAGGGTCAGCGACAAGGCGGTTTTGCCGCTGCCCGTCGGACCCAGCAGCACCCCCAGAAGAGGCTCCATAAGAACGAAGCCAGAGTAGCAAACCGGTGGCTCAGAAGCTCAAAAACCAGGCGCAGCAAAACAGGCACGTCCGCACGCAGGAACCCTCATACCCGCGTCACAGGATGCGAGAACGGCCTTAGCGGTTCGACATACCCCGGGCGTTGTGCACCGGCAGGGTGAGGTCCCCGTACGTCAGAATCGGGAGTTTTTCCATCGTTTTGTGCTTCACCGGAGGGCGCACCGGGGGCGCGGCGAGTGGCGCCTTGACATCGCTCACCCGGGGCAGAGAGGGCATATTCGGATTTGGGTTGTACTCTTTTCGGCCACCGATCGTGGCCACCATGGCAGGAGCCGCGACCATTGCAATAAAAGCCAAAGCAAAAATCAAGTCATGCATTACAGCACTTCCCTGGAAGAAAACCCGTGTCTTGCCTGGCGCCAACAAGCATCGACGCTCTGGCAACACCCAAGCTATAACACTTCCCTCGAAGGGGAGCCGCTCCCCATCCGCGCGTTACTTATGACGGATGTACCGAAACTTTTGTACTGCGAGTTCGGAAATCGCACACCAGCACACTGCCGCTTATTCCACCTGTTGCTTCGCTTTATACCCATCACGCGCAATGATGTCGTATTTCAGGGCCTTATGCTTTTCGTCCTGCATCCGCAGTGGGTGGCCTTCCTCGTCCACAAGTTCCACCCGGATGCGCCGATAGGTCCCATCCATTTTGGGATTGGTCGGCTTATAGGTAATCTGATACTGATTACGAATCGACTCGTTTATTTCCGAGAAGATGTCCGGCATTTCGGCGTCGAAGCGCGGCTCGAAGTACATGCCCCCCGTCATCCGTGCAAAGGTTTGCAGCTCATTTTGCGCCTGAAGCATCGTGATATTGTTCATGCGCCCGCTCGCAAATCCACCGCCTCCCATGATTCCGGCTCCTCCGGTGGCGATTGAGAAGATGGTGACGTTCGGCGTCTCCTTGACCTTCTGCAGCGTCTTGTCGAGTGTTATTTTCGAGAACGTATCAAGCCCGGACGATATCAGGATGATGTACTTGCGGCCATCGATCCGGGACAGCCGGTCAAGCGTCTCATAGAGTGCATCGAATTCGTTGGTTTCGCGCCAGGTGGGCATCTGCAGCGATTGCACCGCCTGCTGGATCATCATTTTGTTCTGCGTGAAATCCGTCAGAATCGTGGTATGCATGTCATAAGTGACCACGGCGACATAGTCATCCGGACGCAGTTGCTGCATAAATGCGAACGCGGCGTTCCACATGTCGTAAATAAACGAGTAGCTGGTGGCGGCGAACTCAACCAGCAGAACGGCTGTGATAGGAGCTTTCACCTGACGGAAGCTGACGATGTCCTGCGGCGCGCCGTCTTCAAAAACGCGGAAGTTCTGCTCTTTGAGGTTGGGGATAAACTGATGCGTCTTTTCCGCGATCACACCCACGTCGACATTCACGACCGGCACGTCGACGCGCAGCGAATAGTTGTTCAGCCCGGGAGGGTTCTTCACTGCAGGCTCGGGCGGCGGAGGCGGCGGAGGCGCGTTCTTCTTCGGGATGGCAATGGGGCCATTGTCGTTGCCAGGTCCACCGGCTTCGGGGGCCGTCTGATCGGGCTGCTGGGGCGGGGGCGGAGTCTGGGTTTGCTGCCCCCCGGAAGACGACTGTTGCTGGGCCCATGACAAGCGGACGGGCAAAAGAGTCTGAAAGAGCAGCAGGGCGACAGCGGCAAGAGCCGGTAAGCGCTGGTGGGATTCCCTCATGAATAAACCTCTGAAACAATCTTCGTGCCGCCGGTGCCCTGGCGGCAAGCGTGGGAGAAGCTTAGTCTATGGACGTGTATAAACGCCTGAAGGATATCCAAAAATGGATCGCCGCCCTGGCTCTGGCAATGAGCGCGGCGCTTTCTGCCCAGACTTCGGTCCCTGCCAACCCCGCAGCCAGAGCCGTGGCCCTGCCTCCCAGCCCGCCTGCCATCACAAAATTCTTTCCGCTGAGCGAGATTCACAGGGGCCTGCAGGGCGTGGCCTACACGGTATTCGAAGGGACGAAGCCCGAACCCATGGGCATCGAGATTCTGGGCGTGCTCCACAATGCCCTCGGGCCCCGCCAGGACATGATTCTCGCCCGCCTCGAAGGCACGAAGCCCGAATACACCGGCGTGGTGGCTGGCATGAGCGGTAGCCCGGTGTACGTAGACGGCCGGCTGGTCGGCGCTTTGTCGTATCGCATTGGAATGTTCAGCAAAGAGCCCATCTGCGGGATCACCCCCATCGCGTCCATGCTCGGCGTGGAGGACCAGCACGCGGCGCCCGCGACAGAGTTGGCAGATGCGGGTTTTGCGCACACAGCCCTGAGTGAGCCTGGCTTGAGCGAGCCTGATTTCGGCCAGTCCGGCGTCGCCAACCCTGGCTCACCCCTCGTCAGCAGCCCATCCGCGGCAGGCGCTCCAGGCGGAGCCCTCATCCAGCCCATGGACACACCGCTCGTCTTCAGCGGCTTTGGTCCAGACGCGCTGAAGCTCTGGAAGGACCACGCGCCGGCGGGACTGACGCCAGTCGAAGGTGTCGGTGGTTCGGAGAGCAACGAGAAGCAGCCTGATCCGCTCATGCCTGGCTCGGCTGTCAGCGCGATCCTGGTCCGCGGAGACCTCGACATCGCGGCCACCTGCACCGTGACCTACATCGATCCGAAGCGAATGCTGGCCTGCGGGCACCCCATCACCCAATATGGCCCCGTCTCCATGCCCATGACCAAGGCCGACGTGGTCGCGACTCTGCCCTCGCCCCTCGACGCCTTCAAGATCATCAACACCACCGAAACCATCGGCTCCATTACCGAAGATCGCGCGTCGGCCATCATGGGTGAGTTCGGCAAACCGGCCCGCATGATTCCGGTGACCCTGCGCGTGGTCCGCGAAGGCGAACCGGCGGAGCACGGCAGCGAACCCGACGCCCTGCACTTTGAAGTGATCGATCAACAGCAGATCACGCCCATGGCGGTGATGGTCGCCGTCTACCAGGGCCTGATGCAGGCCAACAGCTACTCCGCGCAGACCACCTATCACGTTCAGGGGTCGGTGAAGCTCAGCGGCTATCCTTCGGTGAAGTTGAACAGCCTGGTGGCTCCAACCGATGCGCTGCCGGCGAATCTCCAGACCGCGCTGGTTCTTGGCGAGCGCTTCACCCGCCTCTACGACAATGCCGCCCGCCGCACTCCCATCGAGAGCGTCGACCTCGAGGTTGCCGCGATCCCGCGCCGCCTGACCGCGGAGATCGAAAGCGCGCATACGAGCCGCGTGGAGGTTCACGCCGGCGACACCATCACCGTGGAAGCGACGATCCTTCCCTGGCATGGCGACCGGCGCAATGTGCGTATTCCGGTCAAGCTGCCCTCCAATCTGCCCGCCGGTCCCGTGCGTCTGCTCGTGAGCGACAGCGGCACGCTGGATCGGCTGCTGCAACCTGCGCAGTTCAATGCCCAGCCGCTCGACGTGGCCGCGACCATCGCCCAGCTGAACAGTGTGCACACCAGCGATCAGCTCTACGTCACGCTCCTGGCGCCCGAAGCCCAGGCAGCCGTCGACGGGCGCACCCTGACCGCGATTCCGCTGTCGATGGCCAATGCCATGGAGCCCCTCCGGGAGAACAAAGGGATGGCGCTCAATGGCGAGTCGGCTGTGCCGATGGCTTCTCTACCCATGGATGCCGTGCTCACCGGACAGCAAGTGGTCACGCTGCAGGTGGAGGAAGAGTAAGGGCCGGTCCGGCCTGGCTCGCCTAACTCGCTGTTCAGAAGCGGACAGCATTCCCTGGAGCTGGACAACCCCGCTCGGAGCCGTGCCAATTAGGGCATGGCCCAGCGAACGATCTATCAACGACTTAGCGGGCTTGGGCCGCGGTCGTCCGGATGGCCCGAAAAGTGCGACAAATGCGCCCAACAGGAGGCCTTGCATGGCGTACTTTGAACGGATTCGCGATGTTATCTCCGGGCCCTTCAGCGAGGAAATCGTAAAACAGCGCACCGCGACCGGCTGGCAACTCGTCTCCCTCGAATGGAGGCGCGAGCTGCCCGATTCCGAGCAACCCACCGAGGGCGCCTTCCACGAAGAGATTCCCTACGGCCTCCGCATCTCGGAAGACTGCCAGCGCCTCGAAGTCGATCCAAAGGAGAACCAGGCGCTCCTGCAGATGATGGAGATGCTGGTGCAGGACTTTCCCTTTTCGAGCATTGTCAGCGACCTCAACGAGAAGGGCTTTCGCACCCGCGAGGGCCGGCGCTGGACCCCGGTCGCCGTCTTTAACATGATCCCCCGCCTCATCGAAGTGGGCCCGCGGCTCTTCTCGACCGCCGAGTGGGAGACACGGCGGCAGAAGTTCGCACGCCTTACCTAGCCGCGGTTTGCCGTCGCGCGTCAGGCCGCGGTTTGCCGTCGCTCCTTCTACGGCGTCTGCGCGGAAACACAGCCCGCGGCATTCCGTCTGGTCCGGCTGAACTCGACCCTGCGCGCCCGGCTTCGCTGCCAGCGCCTTTTGACTACCTCAGGGGTGCTCATGGGCGAACTCTCGCATCCTAGCCAAAAGAGAACGACTTCAGACCGAGGAAAGAAACAACTCAGATACCCACCCACAAGGAGCGAGACAATGAAGGTTTTTTCCGCAAATCTCGACAATCTCCGCAAGCTCTACATCAACCAGCTGCAGATGCTGTTATCCACCGAGCAACAGATCATCGAAGCGTTGCCGAAGATGATCGATAAAGCAATGGATACCCAGCTCAAGCAGGCATTCGAGTCGCATCTTCAGGAAACGCGGGTTCATGTGACGCGCATCGAGCAGATGCTGAACCACTCCGCCGGCGAAGCGAAGCCGATCAAGTGCAAGGTTCTCGCTGCGCTGGTCACCGAAACCGAAGACATGGTCAAAGACTCAGCCGACGAAAGCGTACGCGACGCGGCTTTGATCTCCGCCGGACAGCGCGTGGAGCATTACGAAATCGCCGTTTATGGCGCGGTGCGGCGCTGGGCCCAGATTCTCGGAGAAACAGCCCACGTCGAGCTGCTCGACAAAACGATCAAGGAAGAAGGCCACGCCGATCAGCTGCTCACAGAGATTGCGGATCGCGTGAACCCTTACGCCCAGCGTGCGGCATAGACTTCAACCACAAAACAAAGGGCCGGACCCTCGGGTCCGGCCTTTTCCTGAACTACCGGCGACTGTAATATCACGGTCCCCCCGGCAGCATGATCATCTTTTCCGACGCCCCCCGATGAACCGACCGCACGATGTGCGGCGTGATCACAATAGCCAGCTCGGCCACATTCAAGTCGCTGTTTTTATTCGTCGTGCTCTGAAAGCCCGGAATCTCGCTCACCCCCGGCAGGCCGGTGATCGAATCCGACTCCTGACGGGACAGCGAGCTGACCAGCAAAGCCGTCTCGCCGGTGCGCATCGAAGTGATCGCGTTGTATTCACGATTGTTCAGCAAAGGCAGCCCGTTCAGCGATGAGCCGGCCAGCGACGACAGCGTAAAGTCAAGCTTCAGTGAAACCCGGTCGGCGCCCATGAGCGTCGGCGTTACCTTCAACGTCAGCCCGATGTCCTGGTACTGCACCTGCGGGATATTCACCGACGCCGCAGCCTGCAGCGACGAAGCGCTTACCCCCAGGCCCTGCAGAGTGCTCGAAAGCCCAGCAGTCGACAACCCGGGGATGTTGAGCGACGAGCCCCCGAGGCTCGAGTAGCTGGAGGTCTCAATGGGATACCGCTCGCCCGTTTTGATCGTCGACTCCTGGCGATCGAGCGCGCGCAGCTGGACCTGGTCGAGTGCGCGTACGTCGGAGGAGTTCAGCTGCATGTTGAGCGACCCGCCCTGATAAACTACGCCGGTCAGCGACAGTCCGCCGCCGAATACGCCGAAGGGCTGGGTGAGAATGCTGTTGCTGATCTGCCCGGACGCGATCAGAATCGCCAGAATCGCCTCCCAGTCGCCAGGCGCCGCAAGGCCGCTCGATACAATCTGCTGGACAAGGCTCGCATTGCTGTTGAGTATGTTGCGCGCCTCCGAATAGACATTGAACAGCGTGGTCTGGTTCGGCAGGATCACTCCCAGGTTCACCGCCTTCGTCCGATCGATCTCGTAAAGGCGAACGTCCAGCTGCAATTCGCTGCGCCCTTCCATCAGGCTGGTCAGCGTGGCGTTCAGGGCATTCAGCTCCGCGGGCGAACCACGCACTGTGAGTGCGCTCTGGCCCACGTCCGTCGTGGCTTTGCTCACGGCGAACACATTCTTTGCAATCGTCGAGATCTCCGTGAACTGATCGGCCGCTAAGCCGGGCAGGTACACCGTCTCCACCGCCTGGCGCTCGAATTTGTCGCGATTCGCCTTGGTGTCCTTCGCAACCAGGACGCGCCCCGGATCGAGAGGCACGAAGAAAGTCCCGGTAGCCAGCTCCAGGGTGCGCTCGGCTGTGGCGAAATCGGCGTCATCCACGTCGTATCGAACCGAGTTCGCGCTGACGGAATCGTCCAGCGTGGCCTGAATGCCGTAGGCAGGCAATACATTATTCGCCAGCTCCCGCGCGCTGGTATGCAGATGAAAGCTGCGCCGCACAGCTTTGGGCTGCAGTTCGATAGGAGGAGCGCCGGCCACCGCTGAGCGCGCCGCCGGTTCCCCGGCCACCGTTTGCGATGCCAGCTCATCCATATGCTGGGCAAGCATCGGGCTGCCAGGATCCACGCTCTGGGCTTCGGCAATCCTGGCGCGCGCATCCGCAAAATGCCCCAGGATCTTGTCCTTGTCCGATTGCTGGATAAGCTCACTGACCAGGCGCTGGCGCGCAATCTGGTCGGCCATTGCGTATTTCGGCTCGGTGGGATCGAGTTCCGCAGCACGCGTGAAAGCATCCATCGCCGCGCGGGTATCATCGTGGTCCACATCCTTCGCGCCCTCGACAAAAAGCTTCGCTGCCTCGGCGCGTCCTTTTTTGGATAGGTATCGTCCGGCAATCGCCTGCGCCGTTGGCGTCGTGGACGCGGCCGCTGCCGGTTGCGCTGATCCGGCCGCTGTCTGCGGTGCGGCCGGGTTCGCGGCGGATTGCGTCCCAGGCCCAGGCGTTGGTTCTGATGAAGTCTGCGTCTGCTGCGCGGAAGCCGGCATTGCCTGCGCAAAAGCGCCGGCAGCGAGCACCAGCGCCAGCCCGGTCGGAATTGCGACCCTACGAAGCATCTTCCCCCACCTTCATTTTGGAGTCAGTGGCTTCCAGCAGCGCCTCCAGTGTGGTCGCGCAGACGGCGGGATGATGCTCCATCAGCTCGTCGAAGCTGTACCTGCCCGTCGCCACCGCAATCGTCGGCAGCCCATTTGCGCTCGCCGCTTCAACGTCGAAAGGCGTGTCGCCCACCACGCAGATGCTCATTTCCGACTCACCGAGGTTCGCGTCTGCCCCGCTGGGTTTCCGGATCTTCGACTGCAGGATCGCACGCGCCTTTTCCGCAGCGTGAGCAATCATATCCGCCCGCGCTTCGAACCCGTCGCTGAACCCGCCAAAGCTGAACCACGTCCGCAGCTCCGCATTTTCAATTTTGATCCACCCAATCTCCTCCAGATTGCCCGTCGCCACTCCCAGCAGCGCGCCTTTCTTTCGCAGATGCGCCAGCGTCTCTTCCACTCCAGGCATGACGGTCGGCAGCAGCTCGGCGCGCCGCGCGGCAACATGCAGGCACATCGCTCTCAAAACATCCTCGCGATGCGGACGCCACAGACTGTCTTCGACGCGCGCCAGTCGGAAAGCATCCCGCAAGATACCCGGGTCCGTGTTGCCGGAAAGCGTAACTCCATCCAGCGGCAGCTCCCGTCCCATAACATCGCGCACGCTCTTCGCAAAAGCGTCGAAGTGAACCCGGTCGCGGTGGCGCACCAGCGTTCCATCGATGTCAAAAAGATAGGCCCGCTGCTCATCCCAGTGAAAGCCCTCGCAGACGTAGACGCGGGGCTCCGGCGAAGTGCTCATAGCTACAGGATATAAGGTTGGGCGGGGCGCGGAGTCGCGAGAGAGGCAGGGAAGAAAGCGCGTGTCGCAACCAGTACCTGCGAAATTACGGTTGCGGCAGGATGAATCTCAGGGTCAGGGTCTCCTTCAGCGCGTCCCCTGTTTCGCGCCGTAATCCAGCCGCTCACTGCGTGGAGGCCGGCGCATCCCGGTGCGCACCTGCGCCGGATCGATCTTCAGTTCGTTCAAAATGCGGCTGAGCGTGTTGCGGTGGACGCCCAGTTCCCGCGCTGCCTTGCACTGGTTTCCCCTGTGGCCGGCGAGCACTTCCAGAATGAAGCGCCGCTTGAATTCGCGCACCGCTTCGTCGTAGGTGATGCCGCCTGCGTGCATCTGGGTGACAAGGTTGTCCAGCTCGCGTTTCACAGGAACCTCTTTCCCGATCCCGGCTCTTGCCGGGGCAATATTTCAACGTTCAATGCAGCCCAAACTATGCAGCCGGCCTGAGCCAGTCAGGCTGCGACTTCCGCAGGACGATCACTCCGCTCCTGATCCGATCTCCCAGTTCGGCTGGAGCCACTACCGCGGCACGGCGCGCCATCATCAGAAAACCAGGCGCAAAGCGCGACTGCCGGAACCACGTGGCGCCGGGCCAGAACGCGGCGATCACCATCACCGCGATCGTCACCAGCGCGCATCCCTTCACCAGACCGAAGGCGGCACCCGCCAAACGATCCGCCCATCCGAGCCCAATCGACTTCACCGACCAGCGAACGATCCTGCCCGCTATTCCGGCCACGATCATCACCGCCAGAGCGATAAGAATAAACGACAGTGCCTCGTCCACCTTTGGCGAATGAATCCACTGCGCCATCCACGGAGTCAGCTTTTGATAATCCCAGCTCGCCAGCAGCAGCCCGATGATCAGCCCGGCCAGCGAAAAAACCTCACCAATCAACCCCGTCTTCGCCGCCGACAGCACAGAAAGTATCAAGACTATCAGGATCACCCAGTCGACGATCGCCATTGCGTTCTCCACTAAACGGCCAGGGGCCGGCCGGTCAGCAGCCGGTACGCTTCCAGATATTTCTGCTGTGTTCGGTTCACTACATTCTCAGGCAGAGAAGGCGCCGGCGCCAGCTTATTCCAGTGGATGCTCTCCAGATAATCCCGCACATACTGCTTATCGAACGATTGCTGCGCCCTGCCCGGCGAATACTGATCGCGCACCCAGAAGCGCGACGAATCCGGCGTCAGTGCCTCGTCCGCCAAAACAATCCCCACCGACGTCATCCCAAACTCGAACTTCGTGTCCGCCAGCAGAATACCTCGCGATTCCGCATGCTCGGCGGCCTTGTTATACAGGCTCAGGCTGATCTCCCGCAGTTTCTCCGCCGCTTCCGCGCCCACCAGCGTCACCATCTGGTCGAACGTGATGTTCTCGTCATGCGTCCCGCGAAAGCTCTTCGTCGCCGGCGTGAAAATCGGGCGGCTCAGCCGGTCGCACTCCCGCAGCCCCGGCTCGATGCGGTTCCCGCACACCATCCCCGTTGCCACGTAATCCTTCCATCCCGATCCGGCGAGGTAGCCGCGCACCACGCACTCCACCGGGTACATCTGCGCGCGCGTCACCAGCATGGAGCGATCCTTCAACTCCTTCCGGTATTTCCATACTTCCTCCGGAAACTCCTTCACGTTCGCGCTGATCAGGTGATTCGGCACGATGTCGCGCAGCAAATCGAACCAGAACAGTGAAAGCTGCGTCAGGATCATCCCCTTGCCCGGAATTCCGCTGGCCAGTACGTGATCGAAAGCCGAAATCCGGTCCGTCGCCACCATCAACAGATATTCGCCCAGCGCATAAATGTCGCGAACCTTCCCGCGGGCTACAAGTGTGAGGTTGCGGAAGTCGGTTTCGAGCAGCGCTTTCAATTCGACGAACCCTTCCCCCGGCTTCAGAGAGTATCGTGAGCCGTTTTTGTTTCGCAGGACACCGATCGTTGAGGCTGTGGCCGGACGCAATCCGTGGGTCTTAGCGACGAGTCCCGGAGGAGACGATGGAATCTAGCTGAAATCCGATTGTGCGATTGCCCCGGCGCTTTGTCAACGCCGCACCAATCGGCCATTTCATGCCGATTTTGCGCGGACTAACTCCGCCCGCCGCCCATGTCAAGAAGAAAAATTTCTCGATGAGCGCTGCTTGTCTGGGTTGTGGGGCTCTGGTGGCTGATTTATCGGGCAACCGACTTTTGGCGGTGGGATTATCAGCAGACCCACGAGGCGCGGTTCCCTTTCGTGATGGACAGTCTGTTCGGATCCGAAAAGCGGTGCGCCGAAAGCGAATGCTCTGGGGGATTGTTCTTTACTCTTCCTTTCATTGGCACGATTGGATATGCCGTGGGCGGCGGCCGGTCTCTGGACCGGACGGGAGTGCTTGTTTCCGGGGGAAAAAAAAGCGGCGCGGGCTCCGCACAAGACTTTGGTACTGCGTCAGGCTCCACTGCGCGTTGCGGCGCGCTACGATAGAGGGTGATCGAACGGAGCATGACAGAACACCGGCAACGCGCGGTTGTCTGCCTGTCAGGTGGGATGGATTCCTGTGTGTGCGCGGCGCTGGCGGCACGCGAATACGACGCCTATGCTCTGCACTGCAGCTATGGGCAGCGCACCGAGGAGCGCGAGTTCGAGTCAGCGCATGGAGTGGCCGATTCGCTGGGGTTTCGCGATTTTCTGCGATTACGGCTGGATCTGTTCCGGCGCATTGGCGGTTCGGCGTTGACGGACTCGCGGATCGAGGTGCCGGACGCGCCAGCGAGCGGCGCGGGCATCGGGGCGGAGATTCCGGTGACCTACGTTCCGTTTCGCAACGCGCATTTTTTAGCGGCGGCGGTGAGCTGGGCCGAGGTGCTGGGCGCGAGTACGGTGTTCATCGGCGCGGTGGAGCAGGACAGCTCGGGTTATCCGGATTGCCGGCCTGCATATTACGCGGCCTTCCAGGAGTTGATACGCAGAGGGACGCGCGACGGCGACATCGTCATCAGGACGCCGCTCATCCAGATGCACAAGAAGGAGATCGTGGAGCTTGGCCTTGAACTGGGCGCGCCGCTGGATTTAACTTGGTCATGCTATTCGGGGCAGGAGGCTGCGTGCGGGGTTTGCGAGAGCTGCGTTTTGCGCCTGCGAGCCTTCGAGCAGGCCGGAGTGAAGGATCCGATCCGTTATGCGGAGAGATGGAATTCGTTGACGGGAGCGGGGGAGACAAGTCAGGAGGGCGCGGCATGACTGCGCACTCCAACAGAGAGGAACAATTATGAACAGAAAGAGCATTTGGCCACGCCTGACGATGGCCGCCTTGATTGCCGCAGCGTTACCGCTATCGGCGCCTTATATGGGAGCGCAAACCGCCGCCGCCGGAGGATCGGGGAAGATCCACGGGCAGGTCATCGACCCAACCGGTTCCCCGATGGTCGGCGGGGGGACGATCTCCCTTTACGAGGGCGGCATGACTTCGCCGAACCAGGAAGCGAAGTACACGCTCCCGGTGGACGCCGAGGGAAATTACAAGGGCGACAACGTGGCTGCGGGTACCTATACGATCGCTTTTCGCAAGCCTGACACGCCGAAGGATAAGGTGGTTGATCAGATCGACGGCGTGAAGGTGGTGGCGGGCGCCGACACGGAGCAGAACGACGACCTCTCGCGGCCGGATTACATAAAAACCCTGACACCGGAGCAACGCAAAGCGCTCGAGGAGACCAAGGCAAAGAACGCGACCATTCTGAAGGAGAATTCGCAGATCAAGAACCTGAACGCCGATCTGGCGAAGGCGCGGCAGGACGATAAGGACAAGAATTATGCGGATGCCGCGGCTCTGATGCAGAAAGACGCAACGATTAAGCCGGATGCCGCCGTGCTTTGGGTGGAGTTGGGACTGGCGCAGCGCGGGCTGAAGCAGTGGTCCGACGCAGAAACATCTCTGCAGAAGGGGCTGGCGCTCGATCAGGGTGCGAAGAAGCCGGACCCGAATATGGACGGGGCGGCGGAAGATGCCCTGGGCGAGGCTCTTGCATCGGACGGAAAAATTCCTGAATCGCAGGCAGCCTACGATGCGGCGGCTAAAGTAAACCCCTCAGGCGCAGGCATGTATTACCAGAACGAAACCATCGTGATGCAGCGCATCGGGCAGGCGGATGCGACGGTGGCAGCGGCGGACAAAGCCATCGCGGCAGATCCGAAGCGCCCGATTCCGTATTACCTGAAGGGGCAAGCACTGATCGGCAAAGCGACGCTCGACCCCAAGACCGGCAAGATCGTAGCGCCGGCGGGATGCCAGGAAGCTTACCAGACATATTTGCAGCTGGATCCGACAGGACCGTTCGCGAATGATGCGAAAGGGGTGCTGGCGGAGATGAGCCAGACCCAGAGCACAAACTACAAGGCCTCAAAGAAACACTAGAAGCGGGGCTGGTCACGAAAGAAGAACGGTGGCGTGGACCGGGGGAGAGGCAGGAGAGAATCCTGCGTCTCCTCCGGCTTTTCGGCACTCCACTGGATGCCTGGTCCTTACCACATGACCGGAACCATGGTTGATTTCCTGATTTGCTTGTCGTGCGTGACGAGCTCCATTCCTTCCACCAAGGCCGTTGCTCCAATCAACCGGTCCTGAGGATCTTTCGGATAGGAATCGGGGAAGCTAACCGCGCGCGCGGCGATCTCCGGCGTGATGGGAAGGACGGTCATTTTGGCCGCACACTGCCGGACGAAGGATTCCACGCTGAGCTTGGTTTCTACCCCCCCTTTTTCCCTCAGCCAGGCCAGCTCAAGAAGGGGAATTGACGCAATCGCAAGTCCCCCCTCGCGACGACCCGCGCGGATGACATCCTTCGCGCGTTTCGATAGCTTCCCCGGTTCAAAGGCGAGCCAGATCACGACATGCGTATCGAGAAGGATCATTCAGGCAGATTCCAGTCCAAGACTGGAAACGTATTCTCGATGTCACCGACGATCCGGCCCTTTCCACGGAGAAAGCCAAAGATTTCGTCCTCACTAGACTCAACCGGGTTGATTTGAACAACCGGCTTCCCGTGCTTTGTGACCACTACCGGCCGCCCAGTTTCGGCGACCTGAGCCATGAGGGCGAGGCATTGCGATTTGAATTGGGCAGCTGGAATCTTCTGCATGACACCCTTTCCCGTCGGCATGACCAGAATAATATGGCCATTTTACAACAGTCTAACCGGCCTCTATTGGCAAAGCGCACAGTGCGGCGCATTTTGCGACAATCGATTCCGATGAGCGATGCGTCATCGGGCAAGGTGCTGAGTTATGACGAGGCCGCCGCAGCGGTGCGGCGTGAGGCGACGTTTGCCTTTGCGGTTGCTCGAAGTGTGGAGCGAGTTCCCTTGACGGAAGCTGCAAGCCGGGTCCTGGCTGAGGCAGTGGTAGCGGATCGCGATCAGCCACCCTTTGACCGGTCGACCCGCGATGGGTTTGCATGCCGAGCTGTGGAATTGCAGGCTGGGGCGCTGCGCGTGGCGGGCCAGCTGCGCGCTGGCGAGGCATGGACCTGCGGCGCACTCGGGCGCGGAGAAGCAGTTGAGATTATGACGGGGGCGGCGGTGCCGCGGGGCGCCGACTGCGTGGTGATGGTGGAGCATGTGGTGGTTGCCGATGGACGGGTGAGCCTGGCAGGGATGCGGGAGCTATCGCGCGGAGAGAACATCGTGCCGGCCGGGGCGGAGGCGCGGATGGGCGAGGTTGTGGTTCCGGCTGGGCGGCGCGTGGGTGTGACGGAGATTGCCGCTGCGGCTGCCTGCGGGGCAGCGGTGTTGCCGGTGTTTGCCAGGCCGAGGGTGGCGATTTTATCGACGGGAGATGAACTGGTGGATGTGGCGGAAACGCCGCTGGCGCATCAGATTCGTAACTCGAACAGTTACTCATTAGCGGCACAGGTTGCGGCTGCGGGAGGCGAGCCGGTTATTTTTGCTGTTGTGCGGGATGACAGGGACGCGACGGAGAAAGCGATTCGTCAGGCTTTGGGCTGCGATCTGGTGCTGCTCACGGGCGGCGTGTCCATGGGGAAGTTCGATTTTGTGGAGCAGGCGCTGACGGCTCTGGGGGCGGAGTTTTTCTTCACCGGGGCGCGGATTCAGCCGGGCAAGCCGGTGGTGTTTGGAAAACTGCCGGGCCGCCATTTCTTTGGGCTGCCCGGAAATCCGATATCGACCATCGTGACGTTCTTGTTGTTTGCGGCGCCGCTGCTGCGTGCCCTGGGCGGTGAGAGCGAGTGCTGGCCGCGGTTTGCGATGGCTCGGCTTGACGAAGAGGTGCGGGTGAAGCCTGGGCTCACGCGCTTTTTGCCGGCGCGCGTCGAGAGCGATGTTCGCGGCGCCAGAGTGCGGCAGATTGCCTGGCAGGGTTCGGGGGATCTGGCCGCGGCTGCACAGGCGAATTGTTTTCTGGCTGCGCCGGAGAACGCGGAGCAGATGGTAGCCGGGGAAAGTGTAACAGTGCTTGAGATTTGATTGGGGCTGGGGGCTGGGGGCTGGGGGCTGGGGGCTGGGGGCTGGGGGCTGCGAGCGGGGGGCTGCGAGCCGGGAGCCAGGAGGGCCCGGAGACGAAACGCCGGGACAGGTCGCACAGACCAGTCAGTCGAGCCGGTAAGCGCGCGCGGCGGTGTCATGGAAGAGCGACTGGCGTTCCGTGGCGGAGAGCGTCTGAGCGAAACGGTCGATTGCGCGCACCCAGTCGGCGTAAGTCGTGGCGACCCGGCAGACGGGCCAGTCGGAACCAAACATCAGACGCGCCGGACCGAAGGCTGCGAGTGCGGCTTCAAGATACGGCAGGATTTGCTCCCAGGTCCACGCGGTGTAGTCCGCTTCGGTGACGACACCTGAAAGTTTGCAAAAAACGTTGTCGCGTTGGGCGAGTTCGGCCAGATTGCGCGCCCACGGCTGCAATTGGCCCGCGCGAACAGGCGGCTTGGCGATGTGATCGAGGACGAAGACCTGGTTCGGGTGGTGATCCACGAGGCGAATGGCGGCGGGGAGCTGGTGATGGACGATGAGGACGTCGTACGAGAGGCCGGTGTTGCGCAGGCTGGAGATTCCTGCGTTGAAATCGGCGCGGGCCATGTACTCGTCGGGCTCAGCCTGCAGGACGTGGCGCACGGATTTGAGCGCGGGGTTGGCGGCGAGGCGTTCGAGCAGACCGCCAACCGCGGGATCGATGAGCGGAACCCACCCGACGATGCCTGCGATCCAGGGGTTGGCCGCCGCCATTTCCAATAGCCACTCGGTTTCGGCGAGGGTCTGGCGGGCCTGCACGGTGACGACGCGATCGATGCCGGCCGCGGTCATCTCGGGTGCGAGGTCGTCGGGGAGAAAGTCGCGGCGGATCGAGGCCATTGCATCGTCGATCCAGCCGTATTCAGCTGAAGTGTAGCGCCAGAAGTGATGGTGCGCGTCGATTCGCATAGGCGGCCTGGCGAGCATGGGGTTTGGGTGAGGCACTATTCTAATTGTGGAGCTGTTTCGCCTGCCATCGGGTGACGCGGCGGGGAGACGGGATGGAAGGAGCCGGTCAGTTATCAAACGAGGCTCTTCGTGCAGAAGGAGCTGGATATTCTTGGCTCGCGCAACGCCACCGACGCGGATTTCGACGAAGTGATTGCGATGCTCGGCGCTGGAGGCTTTCCGGTGGAGGATGCCGTGAGCATGGTGGTGCCGCTCGAAGGTGCGGGTGAGGCTCTGGCGCGGTGGAGCGCCGACCCGGCGTCGATGCGGAAGATCATGGTCGAGGTGGCGCCCTAAGGCAGCAGGGTTTTCAGCTGGGGCAGCAACGCGCGAAAGGCGCGCCCGCGATGGCTGAGCTGGTGCTTGTCTTCGAGGGTAATTTCGGCCATCGTGCGGCCGAGTTCAGGAAGCCAGAAGAGTGGGTCGTAGCCGAAGCCGCCATTTCCGCGCGGGGCGGATAGGATTTCGCCTTCGACGCTGCCCTCCGCGCGAAGCAGGACGGTACCGTTGCGGGCGAGAGCCAGCACGCAATGGTAGCGGGCAGTCCGGTTCAGGGCGTCGCGCATGCGATCGAGGAGATAGAGATTATTGCGGACGTCGGTGGAGAGCGCTGGGGTGGTGTTCTGGGGCATGAAGCTCGCGTCCTCGGCGAAGCGCGCGGAGCGGACGCCAGGCTGACCGTCGAGGGCCACGACTTCGAGGCCGGAGTCGTCGGCGAGAACCAGCTCGTCGGTGAAGCGGCTGTAGTACTCGGCCTTGAGGCGCGCGTTGCCGGCGAAGGTAGGCTCGTTCTCCTCGGGAGCCGGAATTTCTTTGAGGCCGGGCAGGGGCGCGACGGCGACACCGCTTTCCGCGGCGGCGACAGAGAAGTCACGCAGCTTGCCGTGGTTTGTAGTGGCGGCGTAGAGGGTGAGCACGTTTTAGTTTATGCGGAGGTTTTGACTCGCGGTTCGGCGCGAGTGTTCTTCAGGTCCCACTGAAGCGGGCAGCCCTCGCAGAGCGCGACGCGGCGGCAGTGGGTCTTGCCGATCTGGACCACGAGCGCGTGGAATTCGTTGTAGTGGCGGGCAAGGCCGGGGCTGTTTTCATGGGCGCTTTCGGGCGCGAAGGAGTGTTTGGCGAGTGCCTGGATGTCGGGGTACTTTGCTTTTTCCACTACAAGGCCGTGGCGGATCACGATGCGCCGCAGGTATTCGTCGACGACCATGGCGGGCGCATCGAGAGCGTAGAGCAGGATGGCGTCGGCAGTCTCGGGGCCAACACCAGGAAGAGTGAGTAGCTGTTCGCGTACAGTAAGCGGCGATTCCAGTGCCGCCTCGCGGAGGGCTTCGATCCGGCCGCCGTAACGGGCGTCGAGAAAGCCGACGAAGGCCTTGAGCGCTGCCGCTTTGCGAAGCATGAATCCGGAGGGGCGAATGAGGTCGCGCAGCTCAGCGTCGGGGATCGCGCGCAGGCCGCCGATCGAGAGGACGTTGTGTGAATCGAGATTGGCGATCGAGCGCTCGACGCTCTTCCAGGCGGTGTTCTGGGTGAGATATGCGCCGATGACGACTTCGAAGGCGGTCTTTGCAGGCCACCATTGCTGGGGCCCGAATCGACGGACGAGGTGTTCGTACATTGCCCGCAGTCTCAGAGCCGGCCCGCGATGGGAGTCTGCAGCGCGGTGGCTGGGGCGCGAGCGTGTGGGCAAAGATTTGTTTTCCGTCATGGCTCGATCTTAGATTCTCCCTGCCAGCGGAATCAGGGCGGGCGGGAATTCGCGATTGGGTTGCTGTGAGAGCGACTTTATCTGGCGGGCAGAACACTGATGCGGGGCAGGACAATGATGTCGACGCGGCGATTGCGGCTGCGTCCTTCGGCGGTGTCGTTGCCGGCGACGGGGTGGTATTCGGCAAAACCGGCTGCGGAGATTCGCCCTGGAGCGAAGTGGCAATCGACGATGAGAATCCTCGCGAGCTGGGTTGCGCGGGCGGTCGACAGCTCCCAGTTGGAGCTGAATTGGGAGGTGTGTATAGGGACGTTGTCGGTATGGCCTTCGATGCGGATGTCGTATGGAGTGGCGGCGACTGTGGCGGCGACCTGATCGAGAGTGGTCTTTGACTGGGCGTGCGGCAGTGCGGAGCCGCTCTCGTAGAAGCCGGATTCGCGAAGAGAGATGACCAGACCGTCACGGCCCAGCCGAAGGGCAACGACGTGCTCGGCGACCTGTTTGGAGAGCAGACCGGTGAGCTGGGTTTGCAGGCGCTGGAGATCCCGCTGGGTCTCCGGGGAGGCGGAAAGATCGTCGCCGAGAACGACGTTGAGTGGCGAAGGAGGAGGCTGGGGATCTGAAGCGGGGATGAGATGGTCACGGACCGTCGAAGGGAAGATGCCGAGAGCCTGGAAAGCCGACTGGATGGAATGCGCAATTTGGGTTTGTTTCCGCTCATCGGACCGGGAGCTGGCGTAGAGCACAACGAAGAAGGCGAAGAGCAGAGTGATGAAGTCGGCGTAGGAAACAAGCCACCGGTCGTGGTGTGGGGGGTCGGAGGGGCGGCGGGAGCGGTGAGAGCCGGATTTCATGCTCATTTTTCCATTGAGGACTTGCCGGGAGGCGCGGTGCCCTGGAAGCTGGCCAGTTTGATGGCGATCATGCGGGGGTTCATGCCTTCGAGAATGGAGATCACGCCTTCGAGAGCCATTTCCTTCAGACGCTGATCTTCGCGGGCGCGCTGCTTCAGTTTGCCGGCGGAGGGAAGAAAGAAGAGGTTCGCCGCGGCTACTCCATAGATGGTGGCGACGAAAGCGACGGCAATGCCGCGGCCCACCTGGTCCATGTGATCGAGGTGCTGCATGACCTGGATGAGCCCGATGACGGCGCCAATGATGCCGATGGTGGGCGAAAATCCGCCGGCCGATTCGAAGACGGCGGGGATGCGGGCTTCGATCTCGCTGATGTTGTCGATCTGGAGTTCCATGATGCGGCGGAGCTCGGAGGGTTCGGTGCCGTCGACAGCGAGCATGAGGGCCTGACGGAGAAAGGGGTCTGCGACCTGAGGGAGATCCTGATCGAGAGAGACGATGCCCTTGCGGCGGGCCTGGTTGGCGAAGGCGACAATCTGGCGGAGCAGCGCGTCGCCGCCGTTGGTTTTGTGCAGGAAGACGCCGACAAGGCGGAATGCGGCGGAGAACACGGTTTGGAGTGGGAACTCAAGCATGACGGCACCCAGCGTCCCGCCGAAGACGATGACGGCGGCGGTCGGCTGCAGTATCTGGTCGAGATGTCCGCCTTCGAGCCACAGGCCGGCAAGGATGCCGGCGAGCGCCAGGAAAATGCCGCCCAGACTGCCCGCGTCCATGGATTAGTCCTCCGTGACAACGGTAATTTCGGGATGAGATCTGTCGTTTTGCAATGCGGAACCATCCTGCGAGAGAGGAGACCACGCTAATGCCTGGAGATGTCCGGCGGCGGCGAAGACCTGGGCGCGGTAGGCGATGGTGCGGTTGACGACGTCCTCGCAGCTCTCGAGCACGACGATTTTCTCGCCGTTGATGAGGGTGAGCATAGTGTCCGGCGAGGATTCGGCGTACTTGATGAGGTCGCTGTTGACGACCAGGGGATTGCCGTTGAGGCGCGTCAGATGAATCACGGGTGGGCGTCTCCCACGCCTGCGAATTTTATCGGCGCGCGGGGAAGGAAGATGAACGGGCCGGCGGGCGCAGTGGTGTGCACGCGGCGTGCCAAAGCGGGTTGAAGGAATAATGAGGAAGGAGGGGGGGCCGATGAAGAGCTTGAGTCAAGCGGTTCCCGGGAGTCGCGGAAGGCCAGACGGCAACGCACTCTGTTCAGGAACCCATATCAACGAGGAGAACGATCATGCCATTGGGAGTCCTGAACAACATCTCTGCAGTTTACGCGGAAAATAACCTGAACCAGACGCAGTCCAGTCTGCAGAAAGTTTTGACGGACCTGTCTTCGGGTTCGAAGATCAACTCCGGCTCGGACGATCCGGCCGGACTGTCCATTGCGAACGGTTTGGCGGCGAATTCCGCGGCCCTCATGCAGTCATCGAGCAACGCCAGCGAGGGCGCGGGCTTTCTGCAGGTGGCGGATGGCGCGTTGTCGCAGGTGACGAGTTTGCTGACCAGCGCGGTCACGCTGGCGACGGAAGCGGGCGGCGGAACGCTGTCCGGCTCGCAACTGGGCGCGGCGAACCAGGAGTACCAGGATATTCTGACGCAGATCGGGACGATCGGCAGCACGACAGAATATAACGGGATCACAGTTTTCAGCGCCGACCAGACCACAAGCGCGCTCGGATGGGGCGCGAACGCAGCGGGAGCGCTGTCCTCAGTCACGGGAACCTCGGCGGCGGTAGCTGGTGCGGCGATTACGGCGGGCGGCTCGACCGCGGCAGCGGCACCGGTCCAGACCACGACCTACAGCAGCTCTCCGGTAAACATGAGCTGGAGCCTGAATGGAACGGCGACGACATCTACGCTCACCTCCTCGGTGATCGCGAACGGAGCGCAGCTTTCCGGCACACTTGCTTTCTCGCCTACGACCAGCGGAGGCACGGCATCGGCCATCAGCATTAATCTGGCCAGCGTTACCGGCACCTCGCTGACGGCCCAGGCCACCAGCCTGGCGACTCTGATCAACGCGCAGGCAGGGAACTCCGGCGGCGACTACACAGTGACGGCGGTTGGAAATAACCAGCTGCAGATCGGCCTCGGCGCCAACGCCGCGACCGACCACATCACGGGATTCACCGGCGCGCCGGCAACCGGCTCCGGTACTGGCGGTGCGGCGGCCGCGCAGACCGGCTTCAACCTGGCGGTGGCCGATGGCGGCACGCTGGGCGGTTCGATCTCGGTTACTCCCAACGCGGCAGTGGCGGCCGGGGCGCAGACCGCTGTGAATTTCACCAACAACGGCGCCACGATCACGGCGAACCTGCCGTCCGCGGACAACATCGGCGGCAGCATCACGATTGGTGGCACCATTCCGCAGAACGGCGGTGTGGCGACGGCACTTAGCTGGTCGCACAGCGGCGCAGGCGCAAACGAGACGTTTTCGACGGCTGTCGACGTCACCAACAATACGTTGTCGGGCAGCTTCAAAATCACAGGGACCGGCGACAACAACAGTCCCTATACCATTAACCTGAGCTCCCTGGCCGGCGAGGACCAGGCTCAGATGCAGACCACGATTGACGGCGTCATCAGCGGCGCTGGGGGAACCGCGTCGGATTATACAGTCGCCTACTCCGCCGGGACTCTGACGATCGGCCTTTCCGGTGGCGGCAGCGAGACGGGTATTTCCGTTGCCAATACCGGCGGCAGCGCCGCAACTCAGACCACGCCGATTGTGAATCCGGGAGGAACGACCAGCCCCAACAAAACGATCGACCTGACCAACGTGACGACGGCGAATCTGCAGGCCACGCTGACCGCCGATCTGGCGGGGTCGGACTACTCCGCCACGTACAACAGCGGAAGCGGCGCGTTGAGCTTCGGCATCTCGGGAGCCGGCACGACGGCGGGTGTCACTGCGCTCACCATCAGCGGCAGCCCGACGGTGTTCAAGCAAACCCCGGCCAGCACGTCGGCTGGAGCCACGGCCAACATCCCGCTGACCAACGTGACCACAGCGAACCTGGCGAGCGCGGTCTCCGCGGTGCTGAATGCCGGCAAGACGCTCACCGGGCCGAGTGCGAATGCCGACTACGCCGTCACCTACAGCAACGGCACACTGAACGTGGCGCTCACGTCGTATGCCACGACCACAGACAAAATCACCAACCTCAGCCTGGCCAGCACGGCGACCGAGACGACACCGACTTCCGGCAGCATCGCGTTTACCGACGGGGAACAGCTCAGCGGCCAGTTCACCATAACGCCCACCGTCAGTGGAGTGGCGGGAAATGCCGTTACAGTCAACCTGAACGGCCAGACTGCGTCGTCGGCGCTGGTGGCCACGGTCAACGCGGCGCTGAACACCGCGTCGCCTGGCTCGTCGGCCAACTACAGTGTGGCGTACAACGTCAACAACGGCGTCGGCACGCTGAGCATCGGTCCCAGCGCCGCGGGCCTGCTGGCCAACGTCGACTCTGTGTCCATCGCGAACGGCACCTCGACGAACGCGATGGGGGAATCCGGAGTCGCGGTGACCAACATCAACGCCGCGAACACGGTGATGGGCAACTTCACGGTGACCCCGACCACGGCCGCGGGCGCCGGGACGGCGAAGAACGTCGACCTGGACGGGGTGAGCAATGCGAACCTGCTCAGCACAGTGCAGGCAGCGCTGGGGACGAACTATACCGTCGCCTACAACACCACGGCGGTCAACCAGGCGGCGGGGTTGGGCAATCTGTCGATCTCCGTCTCGTCGGCCGGAGCGGCGGCCGGCATCACTTCGTTCACCGTGGCCGAGGCTTCCTCGGAGGCGGCATCGCAGGAAACACCGATCGCTGGCGGAGTCAGCATCTACACCAGTGACGGCACCAGCGGGGGCAGCCAGAACTATAACGTGACGGTGGGAAGTCTGACCGATGCCAGTGTCGGAACCTCGGCGGCGGCCAGTGCGACTTCGCTCATGGGCACGCAGGTGACTGCAACCGTGGGTGGAGTGACAGGCACCGGCGGCGTGCTGTCGGGCGCCGGCGCGGGCACCAGCCTGACGGGAACCAATCTGTCGAGCCAGGCCAATTCAGAAGCGGCCCTGCAAACCATCGACAACGCCATCAATGCCGTCGCTTTCCAGCGCGGCCAGGTGGGGGCGAACATCAACACGCTGACGGCGGCATCGAACATCGCCAGTTCGCAGATGACGAACATCACTTCGGCGCAGAACACGATCACGGCGACGGACTATGCATCGGCCACCTCGAACATGTCGAAGTACGAGATCCTGACCCAGACCGGCATCAGCGCTCTGGCCCAGGCGAACAGCACGCAGCAGATGGTGACCAAACTGCTTCAGTAAGTTGAAAGTTTCACAGGCGGGGGGCTTCCTTCTCCTGCGAGATAACCGCTCGCGGAGATAGGCAAAGCCCCCCGATTTTTTAATATCCATTTTCCGGATTGAGACTCGCTTTCCTGGTTCTTTCTAACGACGGCGGCCTCCCAATGGGGGCAGGGATGCAGACGAAAGATGGGCGGTAATGGTCCGCCCGAAAAGAGACGATAAAGTCACTATGGGGAATGTAGGCATCGCGTTTGGATCTCCGACCAGCGGCCAGGGATTCGACGTGTCGAGCACGGTGAGCGCGATTGTGGCCAACCTGCAGGCCGTCGAGACGCCGTGGACGAACCAGCTGGCGACGCTCCATGCGCGGGACACGGCGCTGACCGGCATGGGAACGGACCTCAGCTCGCTCTCGACAGCGCTGCATGCGCTGAACGATTTCAGCGGGGTTTTTTCCGAAAAGGAAGGTTCGAGCTCGGACACCTCTGTGCTGGCGTTGACCAGCGCGACTTCGGCGGCAGTGGCGGGAAGTCACACGATCATTGTCGGCAATCTGGCGCAGACCTATTCCTATGCGAGCACGAGCGGAGCGATCGGAAGCGGGGATACACTGACCGGCAGCCTGACGATTAATGGGCAATCGATCACAATCTCGGATGGGACGGCGACGGACAGCAATGGCAACACCATTCCCCAGAACAACACCCTGTCCACGCTGGCGTCTTATATCAATGCCGGCGGCTACGGGGTACAGGCAAATGTGGTGACGAGCGCTACCGGGGCCGAGCAGCTGGCGCTGGTGAGCAATACGAGTGGAGCGGCCGGAGCGGTGAGTATCGACGGTAGCAGCCTCACGGACTCTACCACTCAGGTTACGGGATTCACATTCGGCGAGGTGCAGCAGGGAAAGGATGCGCAGTTCTCCGTGGATGGAATCTCGACAACCAGCTCGACCAACACCGTCACCGATGCGATTCCCGGCGTGACCATGCAGCTGCTCAGCGCAGCGCCGGGCGAGTCGGTTCAGGTCGAGATCACGGATAACAACAGCGACGTGGAATCGGCGGTGAACACTTTTGTGAGCGCATACAACACGGTGATCGGGGATCTGAACACCCAGGAGGGGGACGACTCCTCCGGCAATCCCGAACCGCTCTGCGGCAATGCGGCGGTCGCGATGCTGCAGGAGCAATTGCAGGATGCGCTGGTATTTACGCAGGCATCCGGAGCGATCACTTCACTGACCCAGCTGGGGATCACGGCCAACCACGATGGGACGCTCAGCCTGGACGGCACGACGCTGGACAGTGCGCTGAACAGTAATTTTGAGGATGCGATGAATTTCTTCCAGACGAGCAGCAGCTATACCTCGTTTGGGGCCAATCTGACCTCGACGCTCAGCAATCTCGGCAACAGCGCGCCGAATGGAGTGGTTTATCTGGCGCTCCAGCAGGATGCCTCCGAGGAGTCGGGGTTGAATACCAACATCAGCAACGAGAACAGCGCCATCAGCACGCAGCAATCGCAGCTGACCACCGAGCTCAACGAAGCGAATTACACCCTGCAAATGATCCCGGAGCAGCTGCAATCGGTGAACGAGCTCTATAGCGCGATTACGGGATACAACGAGAATCCGGGCGGGTAACTGGAAACCGGGGAGGATCATGAATTACCAGCAGCAGGCAGTCGCCGGCATGAATCCGGTGGAACTGATAGTCGCTCTCTACGACGGGATGGTGCGCTTTCTGTATCGGGCGATCGCGGCGGCGGAGCACCGTAACATGCGGGATCGCCGGATCGCTGTGGGGCGAGTCCTCGACATCCTGATGCATCTGCAGTCGCGGCTGCGCATGGATGTGGGCGGAAACTCGGCAAAAGCGCTGGCGGAGTTTTACGCTGCAATTTTTGCATTGTGCCTCGAAGGGTCGCGGCTGGAATCGGCCGACCGCTTCAGGGAAGCCATCGCGTGCATCCGCGATGTACGGGAGGCCTGGAATGTCGCGGCGCACGATCCTGAGGCTTTGCTCACGCTGGGCGATGCCGATGGACCGCCGCAGCAGATGATGATGTCGGCCCGGGCGCCGCGGGGGACGGAGTCGGAGATGGAGGCGGCCGGTTCAAGCTGGAGCGCGTAGGGACGAGAATTTCAACCGGTGACGGCCAGCTCTTCTTCGAGCAGCTGCTTTTGGAAGAGGCCGGCATAATAACCGTCGCGGTCGAGCAGTTCTTCGTGGGTGCCAAGCTCGACGATGCGGCCTCGCACCAGCACTGCGATGCGGTCGGCGTGGCGGACGGTCGAGATGCGGTGGGAGATGAGGATGGTGGTGCGGCCGGCCATGACTGCGCGGAGCCCCTCGAGGATCCGTTCTTCGGTATAGGTATCGACGCTGGCGAGGGCGTCGTCGAGGATGAGAATGCACGGATTGCGCAGAATCGCGCGGGCTAACGCGGTGCGCTGCTTCTGGCCGCCGGAAAGGGTGAGACCGCGTTCGCCGACCGAAGTCTCGAAGCCATTGGGGAACAGATCAAACTCTTCGCGGATGTGGGCGACCTCCGCGGCGCGGGCGACATCGGACCCAGCAGCACTCTGAACGCCGAAGGCGATATTTTCGCGGAGGGTGGTGCTGAAGAGGAACGTCTCCTGAGGCACAACACCGACCGCGGCTCTGAGAGTGTCGAGCGAATAATCGCGCACGGGGCGTCCATCGATCAGCACGCTGCCCGGAGGAGCATCATAGAGACGGGGAATGAGGCTGACCAGCGTGGATTTGCCGGAGCCTGTGGGTCCGACGAGAGCGAGACTGCTGCCGGCGGGGATCTGAAGCGAGATGCCGTGGAGCACTTCGACCGGATTGCCGTTTTCCGCCGGATAAGCGAAATGAAGGTTGCGGAATTCAACCTCGCCGCGAATTTCAGGTTTTGATTCGGCAGCGACCGCATCGCGATCGTCGATGGTGGGCCTGGCGATGAGCAGTTCATGGATACGAACGACGGAGGCGGTGCCGCGCTCGAAGAGATTGACTACGTAGCCGAGCGCGATGATGGGCCACATGAGCATATACATATAGGTCGTGAAGGTAACGAAACTGTCGATATCGATGCGATGGGAGAGTACTTCATGCCCGCCCACCAGCAGCGAGATGACCATGGCGAGGCCGAGCATGAATTCGAGGGTGGGCCACAGCATGCCCATCAGCCGGACCAGGCCCAGGGCGCGGCGGATGTATTCGCGGTTGGAACGCTCGAAGGCTCTGACCTGGGCTTCTTCCTGGGCAAAAGCGCGCACCAGGCGCGCGCCGGAGAAGTTTTCCTGGGCCTGCGCGGAAATGTCGGAGAACATGGCCTGAATGCGCTCGAACCGCTCGTGAATCCTGCGGCCCATGAACTGGATGAAGATGCTGGCCAGGGGCATGGGGGCGAGGGCGGTAAGCGTCAGGATGGGGCTGATGCGCAGCAGAAAGTAGAGCGCACCGGCAAAAAACAACACGGTGTTGGCGGTGTACATGATGGCGGGGCCCAGCAGCATACGCACTGCATTCAGGTCGTTGGTCATGCGGGCCATGATGTCGCCGGTACGGTGTTCCTGGTAATACGAAGCCGATTGTTTTTCGAGTTGACGGAAGAGATCGTTGCGCAGGTCGAATTCGATATCGCGCGAGATGCCGATGATGATCCAGCGCATGTAGAAGAGGAGGATTCCGTGGGCGATCGTGACCCCCATGATCAGGCCGGCATAGCCGAAGATCTTGTGCCAGGTGACGCCCCTGCTGAGATCGCCGGCTGCCGCGCCAATCACGCGCGGGAACTGCACCCAGATGGCGTTGGCCAGGACGGTCCAGACGCAACCCCATAGATAGCCGCGCCAGTAGCGGCGCATGTAAGGGAGCAACGGTTTGAGCCGGGCGAACATATGGATTTATGTGGGCGTGCGCAACAGGAGGTAAGCCCCGGCCAGTCCGAAGAGGAAGTCAGGGGACCAGGCGGCGAGAAAGGCGGGAAGCCAGCTGACGTCGCCCATGGCCTCAAAGAATCCGGAGACGACGAAGTAAGCGATGGCGACGCCGACGGCGATCCCGATGCTGGACAGCGAGCCGCGCTTGCCCATCGAGAGCGCAAAAGGAATGGCGAGCACCGCCATGACCAGAGTGATGAGGGGATAGGCGATTTTGTGATTGAGCTGCACGCGCAGGGGAACGGTATTGAATCCGCTTTGGCGCAGGTCGTGGATATAGCCGGCGAGTTCGCCGAAGTTCATCTCTGAAGACTGCCGCACTTCCTTTTTGAAATAAGGGGGCGGCTCGGAAATTTCGGGAAACGTACTGACCGGAAAAGCGGCATAGGTACTGGCCCCGGAGCCGTCGAAGGTGCGCACCCAGCCATCTTCGAAGACCCATGTCCCGAGGTTCGGCTCCCAATGCGCGGTAGAGGCGAAGATTCTCTTCGCAATACTGAATGAACTCGTATCGAACTCGAAGACGGAAATATTCCCGAAGGTATCAATGTCAGGATCGAAATACTCATAGTAGAAAATACGGCTGGGCTGGCCGGGCCGCTGCTGGCCGAAGATCCATTTGCGGCCGGGATGCTCAAAGGTCTCCGCCGGCTTGCCTTTAATGACGTTGCGCAGCGCCTCCTGGCGGCGATTGGCTTGCGGGAGGTAGAGCTCGTCGAACATGAAGAGCGAAACGGACAGGACCGCTGCGATGGCTATAACAGGCACGGTAATGCGGTAGAGGCTGATGCCTGTGGCTTTCATGGCGGTCAGCTCGCTGTTGCGGTTCATGATGCCGAAGACCACCAGCACACCAATGAGGACGCTGAGCGGGGTGATGAGGTAGATCATGCTGGGGGTGAGATTGACGAGGTACTCGCCGACCGTTACCAGGGGAGTTCTGTTCCTGATGATGTCGCTCAGCAGCTCGAAGAAGGTGAAGACGAGCATGAGCATGACAAATGTAACGAGCACCATGACAAATGTGGCGACAAACTCACGCAGTACGTACTCGTCGAGGATCAGGGGGAAACGGCCGCGGGTCAAGCGTTGGCGGACTGGCAGGCGGATGGCTCCGGCCGACACTGTGGATTCTTCGGCGCGGAGGCGAAACCAGTTGCCGAGGGACGCCAGCGCGGATAGAGCCGCACCGCCGGTGGCCATTTGCCGCAGCAGGACAATGCCGCAAACGGCAAAGAGCAGGTTGGCCTGCCAAACACCGAGGAAAGCCGGAATCTTGTTCTGGCGAGCCAGGGCGGTGCCAGTGGAGGAGAGGAAATAGTAGATGAACACGAGGGCGATGGTGAGCACGAAGCCGGCGCCCTTGCCGCCGCGGCGCGATGAAATGCCGAGCGGAACACCGACCAGCATGAGCACCAGACAGGCGGCCGGGTAGGCGAGCCGCTTCTCGAACTCGATTTCGTAGACCTGGCCATTGCGGCGGCGAGCGCGCGTCAGCAGCTCGCGGTTGCCCATAGCGAGAATAGGCGTATCGCTCCTCCCCAGGCGGAGGTCTTCCTGGGAGCCGGCCTGAAGCGGCAGATCGGTCTGCGAGAAAGTAGAGACTGTGTCCTGGTCGGGCTTATCGGGTACGGTTGCGATCTCGATGCCGTCGCGCAGGCGCATGGTGATGGTTTGATTGCCGCCGTTGACGACAGTGGCGCGATCGGCGGTCGTGATCTTCGGCGCGTTGGGATTGGTCACGTCGGCAAGAAAGATGCCGCGCCAGTTGGCTGCTCCGGAACCGGCGCGCACATCCTGGACATAAAGGACGTAATCCCTGAAATCCTCATAAAAGACGCGCGGCTGGACTTCATAGGAAGCCTGTGCATTGGCGAGGGAATCTTCAAGGTGACGCATGGCGGAAGCCGACCAGGGGGCCAGGACCATGGTGTTGAGCATGCTGATGACCCAGCCGGCGACGGCTACCACGCTGACGACCCGGACGAAGCTCCACACGCCGATGCCGGATGCGCGCATGGCGGTGATTTCGCTGTCGGAGGCGAGGCGGCTGAGCCCGAGCAAGATGCCGACCAGTACGGCCATGGGGATGGTGACCGTGAGCATGTCAGGGAGGGTAAACAGGACAATCTCGACGATCGAACCCAGCGAGGCGCTGTTGCGGACGATCATTTCCAGCAGATGGGGCAGATAGCGGATGAAGAGAACGAAGGTGAAGATCGCGCCCCCGATAGCCGCGTGGGAGAGGACTTCCTTCAGGATGTATCGGGTGAGGATCCGCATTCAGTTCCGCATTAAGTTTACCGTGGAGTGAAGCCGCGCAGGCGGAGACTGTTGGACAGCACGCTGACCGAGCTGAGCGCCATGGCGGCACTGGCGATGGAGGGGCTGAGCAGAATACCGAATGCCGGATAGAGAACGCCGGCCGCGATGGGTATGCCGAGCAGATTGTAGCCGAAGGCCCAGCCGAGGTTCTGGCGCATGACGCGCAGCGCGCGGCGGGCGAGCAGGACGGCATCGAGAATCTGGCGAGGCTCACCATGCAGCAGGATGGCGTCGCCGGCTTCGCGAGCCAGGTCGGCGCCGGTGCCCATGGCCAGTCCGGCATCCGCCTGGGAGATGGCGGCAGCGTCGTTGATGCCGTCGCCCACCATGCCGACGCGGTGGCCCTGTTTCTGCAATGCGCAAATCTTGTCGAGCTTTTGCGCGGGAAGGAGACCAGCCCACACCTGGTCAATGCCCGCGGCCTGCGCGATGGCCTGGGCCGTGGCCGGGGTGTCGCCTGTGAGCATGGCGGTGCCGATACCGAGGCACCGGAGCCCAGCGATCGTCTCCGCCGCCGATGCGCGCAGGGTGTCGCGTGCTTCGATGCTGCCGAGGAGAGCGCCATTCTGCGCAACGTACATGCGGGTAGTTCCGGGTTTTGCGTCCGCACCCGCCGGAATGGCCACGCCGATTTCGTGCATCAGCGCTTCGTTGCCGGCGGCTACACTCCTGCCTTTCACGAGGCCGCGAATGCCTTTGCCGGGGACGGCTTGAACTTCTTCGGCTGAGGGGGTGGCGATACCGCGCTCCCTGGCGGCGCTGAGAATCGCGCGAGCCAGCGGATGCTCGGATCGCTGCTCGAGGGCAGCCGCAAGAGCCAGGACTTCGTTTTCCGTCGATCCCGAGGCGGCGTGGATGGCGGTCACTTCAGGCCGGCCTTCGGTGAGCGTGCCGGTTTTGTCGAGCAGAAGCAGGTCAATGCGAGCGAGGCGTTCGAGGCTTTCGCCGCCCTTGAAGAGGATGCCGAGCTGTGCGCCGCGTCCGATAGCGACGGTGAGCGCCGCGGGAACGGCGAGTCCCATTGCGCAGGGACAGGCGATGACCAGAACCGCGACAGCGACGGCAAAGGCGCGTCCCGAACCACCACCCGCGAATATCCAGACGAGAAAAGTGGCCAGCGCCAGAGCCAGGACCACAGGCACGAAGACCGCGCTGACGCGATCGGCGAGCTGCTGCATGGGCGCGCGCGACGATTGCGCTTCTTCGACCAGGCGCATCATCTGCCCGAGCAAGCTGTCGGCTCCGATAGAGGTCGCGCGGTATTCAAGCGCGCCGTCGAAATTCAGCGAGCCGCCGATGACGTGGTCACCGGGCTTTCTCGCGACCGGAAGCGATTCGCCGGTCATCAGCGATTCGTCGATGGAGGTTACACCCGCGAGGACGACGCCATCTACCGGCACGCGCTCCCCAGGTCGCAGTACGACGATGTCTCCGGCGACGACCTGTGCGAGGGGGACATCGATTTCCTGACCGTCGCGCAACAGTCGCGCGGAATGCGGCTGCAGCTTCATGAATTCGTGGAGAGCGTCGAGGGTGCGCCGTTTGGCGCGAGCGTCAAGCCAGCGCCCGAGCAGAAGAAAGCCGAGGATCAGCAGGACAGCGTCGTAGTAGACGCCGGCGTTCAATCCGTGACGGCGGAAGACTCCGGGCATGGTAGTGGCGGCAATGGAATATGCGAGCGCCGCGCCGGTGCCGAGCGCGACCAGGGTGTTCATGTTGGTGCCGCGGTGAATTGCGGCGGACCATGCCTGGCGATAGACGATGCCGCCGCCCCAGTACATGCCGGCCAGGGTGATGGCCAGCATCGCATATTCGAGCGTGCGGGGTGAAACGCCGAACAGCACAGGAGCGGCGGGGGCAAGCCAATGCTGCGCGTTCATGAGGAGAAGGACGAGAACGCCCCCGGCTATTGTGAACAGGGCTTTGGCGCGCAGCCGCCCTTCGCCGGATGCGGCTTCTCGATCGGGAGACGCGCCGGGTGCTGTCGAATCCGACGGAAGCGCAGCATCATAGCCAGCTTCACGCACGGAAGAGATCAGGTCTGCGGGCGTCGAGAGTGCCGGATCGAAGCTGACACGGGCTGAATTGGTGAGCAGATTGACCGAGGCCTCGCGGACTCCGGGTGCGGATCGCAACGCGTTTTCGACGTGACTCTGGCAAGCCGCGCAGGTCATGCCGTTCACAGGCAGAGTGATAGTGCGGAATGAAGCGTCCGCCCCTTTCCCTGAATTCTCGATTTCAATCGCGGGCATTCCGCTCCACCTTCAATCGACCTTCATTCGACCAGGGCTGGATACCCGGCCTTTTCGACAGCGCTGACGAGCGCGCTCTCGCGCACCGTGTCCGCCGCCTGCACACGGGCAGCGCCAATGCGGACTTCGCCGACCTCGACTCCGTCCAGCGTCTGGAGCGCTTGGGTTACACGGCGCACACACGCCCCACAGTGCATGTTTTCGATGCGAAGCGTCACTTCCCGCATAGTTGCACCCGTACCTGGTAGATGCGTCTGAAGGGGCATGGACTCAGAGGCATGCCGAAACTCGTTTCACTCGGGGTTGGGTATGAACCGATAGCCGACGCCACGCACAGTCTGTAAGTACTTTGGCGAGGCTGGATCGTCTTCAAGATAGCGCCGCAGCCGAACGATGAAATTGTCGATGGCGCGCGTGTCTGTGTCCTCACGAACGTGCCACACCTGTTCGAGGAGCTCTTTACGCGACACAATACGCTCCCGGTTGCGCGCAAGAAAACGGAGGAGGTCGGCTTCCATGAGCGTAAGACGAATGGTGCGTTCGGGAGTGTGCAGTTCCAGCGCGTCGAAATCGATACGGTGTCCGGCAAATGAATAAGTGGGGAGATCGTCGGTTGCGGCTTCATTTTTGCTCGTCTCCCGTGGCCAGCTCATGCGCCTGAGGAGCGCGTTGAGACGAGCCAGAAGCACGGAAAGGTCGAACGGCTTGGGCAGATAATCGTCGGCGCCCGCAGCGAAACCCTCTACGACATCTTCCGGCCGCGCGCGCGCCGTCAGCATCAGCACCGGGACGTAATTCCCCTCGGCGCGGAGAGCGGCGGCGACTTCAAAACCGCTTTTGCCCGGCAGCATCACATCCAGAACCACTGCGTCGAAAGGCTGGCGCCGCAAGGTCTCAAGGGCGGTTTCGCCATCGCCCGCGACGCTGACCAGATTGCCCTCGGCTTTGAGGTTAAAGAGCAACCCCTGCGCGAGGTTGCTTTCATCTTCGACGATTAGAATGCGCGCCACGTTTCACTCCTCCTGGGCGACTGGGGTCAAAATGCGGGGAAGCTGCAGACTGACGGTTGCGCCACGGCCCTCGCCGGCGCTCTGGGCGGTCGCGTCTCCACCGTGCTGCCGGGCGATGGTGCGCACCAGGTAGAGTCCAAGCCCCGTGCCCTTGGTGCGAAGAACGTTGCGATTGGGAACGCGATAGAAGCGGCGAAAAATTCTTTTCAAATGCGGGGCGGGGATACCGATGCCCTGATCTGTAACGCTGACGCGCACCCATGCGTCGTGCTCCACGCTGAGAGCCACGCCGACGTGAACGCCGTCCGGAGAATATTTGACCGCGTTGCCGAGGACGTTCATCAGCGCGGTCTGCAATTCGTCGGGATCGCCGCGCACCAGCATGGGAAGAGAGCTTGGTTCCACGGTCAGGGTGATCGTTTTCTCCTCGAGGCCATGGCCTGCCAGTGTGTTGCGGACGCAATTGGCCACCAGCTCGCGCATGTCGACGGCGACACGCACATGGGAACGCGCACGCTGGCCCACTTCGCCGGCCTTGAGAACCTGCTCGACCGTGGCGAGCAGACGATTGCTGTCGGCGAGCATGCGCGCGTAAAACTCATTGCGCTGGGCATCGTCGAGCCGTCGGAACTGCAGGGTCTCAAGGTACAGATGGATCGAGGCGATGGGGGTCTTCAGTTCGTGGGTCACAGCGCTGAGGAAGGCGTCGTGACGCTCGTTGCGGCGTACCTCGCGAACCAGGAAGATGGTATTGAGGGCGACGCCGGCGATGAGCAGCGCGAAGAAGGGGATGCCCAGCGCCATGGGGACGATGCGACGCCAGTTGAGCACAATCCAGCTGACGTTAAGGGTGACGGCTACGCCGATGAGGCACACGCCGAGCAGGGTGAAGAGCACTACGTTTCGTCTTCGTCCGCTCAGACGCATCATGGCTGTCCTGCGCTCCAATCGAAAGCGCCCGTCACGGGTTGACCGCGCGGGCGCTTCTATTTTCGCAGGTCCGGGTTTCGCAGGTCCGGGGGGTGCAGGTCGGGGAGTGCAGGTCGGGGAGTGCAGGTCGGGGAGTGCAGGTCGGGGAGTGCAGGTCGGGGAGTGCAGGTCGGGGAGTGCAGGTCGGGGAGTGCCTGCCATCAACGAGGGTTCTATGCTGCTCCGGCGGGGCGTGGATTGTGGACGTCGTACTGCGCTACTTTGATCTCGCGTGCGAGGCCGACTTTTTTCAGCAGCCAGATGCCCCAGTAGTTGACATCGACTTCGTACCACTTGAGGCCGTGCCGCGCCGAAACCGGGTGCGCGTGATGGTTGTTGTGCCAACCTTCTCCGCCGGTGATCAGTGCCACCCACCAGTTGTTGCGGGAGTCGTCGCGGGTCTCGAAGCGGCGAGATCCCCACATGTGCGTTGCGGAATTGACCAGCCACGTGGCGTGCAGGCCGAGAGTGGTGCGCAGGAAGATGCCCCACATCACACAGGACCATCCGCCGATAAAGTAGAGCGCCACAGCGGCTACTGTCAGCGGGACCCAGTGATATTTGCTGAGCCAGCGATAGAAGCGGTCGCGGGTGAGATCGGGAACGTAGCGCGCAAGGGCATCGGTCTCGGTGTTCAGAGAGTCTCCGATGAGAATCCAGCCCACGTGGGCCCACCATCCGCCTTCATGCGGCGTGTGCGGGTCGCCTTCATGGTCGGAGAGCTGGTGATGGACGCGATGGAGCGAGACCCAGAAAATGGGGCCGCCTTCGAGCGCCATGGTGCCGCCAACCGCCATGACGTATTCGACCCACTTGGGAACGCGGTAGCCGCGGTGGGTGAGCAGGCGGTGATAGCACATGCCGATGCCCACGTTGGTGGCGAAGACCCACAGGACCACCGCGCAAATGAGCGCCTTCCAGCTGAACATGAAGAGAGCGGCGATGGCGCCCGCGTGGAAGAGGATCATAAAGCTGGTGGTGAACCAGTTTGGTCCCTTCTCGGCCTGGGCCTTGTAGCCCAGTTTTGGCATTCCCGCCGGGTTTTCGCGAGGGATGGATTTGACAGCGGGCCGCGCTGAAGAGGGCGCAGCAGCGATGGGGGTTTCGACTTCAGCCTGTTCTTCCGTGAGAATTTCCGGGGCCATGATAAACACGTCGCTTCTTTAGAATTGGCATTTGCAAGCGCCGAATCGCGCCGCTTCTCTCAACCGTAGCAGCGGGAGCGACAGAGGTGATGTAACACTTTTGTAAGGCGGTTTGGGTTGCGGTCAGGCTGCGGGCCGGAGGGGACCAATATTGCAAACAGGACTTCACTGCCCGCTCATTCTGTGTTGCTTCCACCGCGCATTAACCCATCGTGGAGACGATAGAAAATGATGATTTACCGGAAGCGGCGTGCGTTATGTGTTTTGCTCCTCTGCATAGTGGCAAGTTACTGCAGTGCTCAGAACGTGCATCTCCCCAGCAGCAAAGAAATCGCCGGGCCTGTTCCCGGAGCGCCGCAGCCCCTGAACAGTCTTCCCATGGCGGCGGCGTGGTCGCCGGATCATCGCTATCTGGCGCTCGTCAACGCCGGCTTCGGCACCGTTGAGTCGAACTACGATCAGTCGATCGCGATCCTCGATACCGGGACCGGCAAGCTGACGGATTATCCCGAGCCACGAACCGACATCCTCTCCTCGCAGACCCTCTATTCCGGCATTGCATTCTCGGCGGACGGATCGCACATCTACGCCAGCTTCGACTCGATCAGTGCGCCTGAGGGCGGCAAGGAGGGCCAGACCGGGAATGCCATCGGCGTTTACAAATTCACGCCTGGTGGTGCGATTGCGGACACACTTACGCCGGAGCGGCTAATCCCTGTTCCTCTGCGCGATTTGCCCGCAGGCAAGACCCAGCATCACGAAACCATGGAACTGGCCGAAAATAAGGCGATCCCAGCCCCAACAGATCTCGCCGTGGTGAAGGGTGCGGATGGAGCGGAGAAGCTCCTCGTTGCCGACGAGTATTCCGACGATGTGCTTCTGCTCGACGCGGCGACGGGAAAACTGGAGATGCGCTTCGATTTTTCCTCGGGACCGATCATCCCGACGAACTATCCGATCGCTGTGATTGCGAGCCGCAATGGGCGTCGCGCGTGGGTTGCACTGTGGAATGGCTCGGCGGTCGCGGAGATCGACGTGCAGAGCGGGAAGATTGTCCAGCAACTGCCGCTGCTTCCGCCTTTACGCAACACCTCGCCGAGCTCGCATCCGATCGCCATGGCGCTGGGTCCTGACGAGAAGACGCTTTATGTGGCGCTGGCGAATCGCGACGGTGTGGCGGCGATCGGCGTTTCCGGACCCACGATGCGTACCGCGGCTTTTTACGATACGCGGCTTCCGGGGCAGGCGTTCTTTGGATCGATGCCGGATGCAGTCGCTGTTTCCGATGACGGCGCGACGCTCTACGCCGCCAACTCGGGCTCGGACGCTGTCGCGATCTTCGACCTGCACGGCGCTAATAGCGGTAAGGCGCCCGTCGTTCCGGCCGGCTTTATCCCGACGGAGTGGTATCCCACTGCGCTTGCCGTCGCGGGCAATCATCTTTACGTGGCGACCGGGAAGGGCGAGGGCACGGGACCGAACGTTGCACCGCAGCCGAAGCCCGCGAACCCGCCGGCAAATCAGACAAAGCGGCTGGATCGTCCTAACACCTACGTCGCTTCCATGCTCCACGGGTCGCTCGCGACGATCGAGGTGGACGCAGCGAGGGCCAATCTGCGCGAGCTGACCCGGCAGACGCTTGAGAACAATCTGATGTACGCGGCGCAGAAGCGGATCGAGTTCAAGGGCGGCGGCGACAAGATTCACCACGTGATCTACATCATTCGCGAGAACCGCACGTACGATCAGTTGCTGGGCGATCTGGGCGTGGGCGACGGCGATCCTTCGCTCACGATGTACGGCAAGCAGATCACGCCCAACCTGCATGCTCTGGCATTGCAGTTTGGAGTGCTCGACAATTTCTACGATTCGGGTGAAGTTTCAGGAGATGGACATGTCTGGTCGAACGCGGCCATCGACAGCGACTACAACGAGCGCACCTGGCAGATAGCGTATCGCGGCCACGAGCGGCCGTACGATTTTGAAGGCGTGACAGAGGGCGGCTACCCCCTGCTGGAACACATCCCTGATATCGACGAGCCGGGCAGTGGATATTTATGGACCGATCTGACGCGGAGCCACAAATCGCTTTATCACTTTGGCGAGTTCATTTCGACGGAGTTCTGCGACGACTCGGGCGAAGCACCGCCGTCGAAGTTGCCGCAGCAGAGCGGCACGCCGGAGCCGACGCACCTGTGCGAGCACCCGTTCATCAGCAAGGGCGATCCGGTCCCGGAGAATTATGGCGGCGGCACGAGCCCCTGGCCTTGGCCGATTCCGCTGATCTACAAAAACACCGCCACCAAGCCGGAGCTGGTGGGACACTTCGACCCGGCGTATCCCGACTTTAACCTGAGCTTCCCGGATCAGCTGCGGGTGAACGAATTTCTTGTGCACTTCCATCGCTGGGTCGATGACCTGAAGCAGGGCCACGACACGATGCCCGCGTTTGTGATGCTGCGCCTGCCGAATGACCACACGGCGGGGACAAGGCCGGGTTCACCGACTCCGAGGGCTTCAGTCGCCGATAACGACCTTGCGGTGGGCCGGGCTGTCGATGCAGTCTCGCACAGTGCGTACTGGGACTCGACGGCGTTCTTCATTCTCGAAGATGACGCGCAGGACGGGGCGGATCACGTCGATGCGCATCGTTCGATCTCGCTGGTGGTCAGCAAATATTCGCCACATAACGAGACGCCGTTTGTGGACCACACTTTTTATACGACGGTCAGCACCGTGCACACCATGCTGACGCTGCTGGGCGCGCCGCCGATGAACAACAACGATGCGTTCGCGCCGCTGATGGCGCCGGAGTTTACCGGGGCGGGCGATCAGAGTCCGTTCACCGCCGATTATCGCAACCGCGACAATGGGCTGATCTATACGGCCAACGCGCCAAAAGCGGAGGGCGCGAAGCAATCGAGCAAGATGGACTTCAGGCATGAGGATCGGGCCGATCCGGTGAAGCTCAACGTGATCCTGTGGAAGGACGCGATGGGCGATAAGCCGGTGCCATGGATGCTGACGCATCCGCATGGGCTTAAGAAGGACGATGACGACTAGTAGCCGCCGAAGGCTTCAGTCCGGAGTTAGGCGACGTCCTGCTTAAGCCGACTGATGCTTCTGGCCCCCCCCTCCCCGTTCATTCGACTGTTATTTGATTTCAGGCTGTTTAGCGATGTTATCGAGCTTGATAACCCCCGATTGGGCTGGAACGAGGCAGTTTGGACTCGGCTGTGAATCATTCTTGGGCTCTCCTTTCCCCAAACGGGAAAGGCCGCCCGATGCGGACGGCCTTTTCTTCTTTGCCCCTATTATCAGAATACCAAGTTCGGGCTAAAAAACTGCCAACTTTTTCGAGGAGGGTTGGAGTCGAAACCCTGTGGAATGAGGCTTCATTACTTCGGTTTCTGGAGCTGGCCCTTGACGAATTTTCCACATTGGGTCGTTTTTGTCGAACCGACCCGAAGCGCACGGCAACCTTGCAATGGAGGGGCAATGATCGCGAGGCCAGGGGCATTGATGGCGCGATTTAAGCGACAGGGTGTGTCTGTATTCTTTCCCACGGTTGGAGGATGCGGACCGAAGCCATGCCTGCGGCGGTAGCGGCCTGGATGCCCATTTCCGTGTCTTCGAAGACGAGGCAGGATTCCGGCGGGACGTTGAGTTTTTGGGCGGCGAGGAGGAAGGGCTCGGGGGCGGGCTTGGCGTTCTTGTAGTCGCCTGCGCAGACCAGCACATCGAATTTGTCGAGCAGCCCGAGGATCTCAAGGGATTTGGTGACAGATTCGCGCGTGCTTCCGGACACGACGGCGAAGGGGATGCGCCGGTGCGCCTCTTCGATTTGCTCGAGAACTTCCGGGACCGCGGTGAGTTTGGGGAGTAGCTCGTAGTAGAGGCCCTCTTTGCGATGGGCGACCTCCTCGATCGGCATGTTGAGCGAATGGCGCTGGTTGAGGGTGGCGACGATTTCGCGGACGGGCATGCCTCCCCAGGAGTAGAAGAGCGGTTCGGGAAAGAGGGGGCAGCCGTATTCAGCGAGGGC
Organism: uncultured Acidobacteriaceae bacterium; assembly: GCA_963831055.1. Lineage (GTDB taxonomy): Bacteria > Acidobacteriota > Terriglobia > Terriglobales > Acidobacteriaceae > Palsa-343. The sequence continues at coordinate 74,346 of CAWHOU010000006.1, forward strand.
TTGCTTCCAGGCAATGTAGTGCAGGGGCATGGAGTCGGCGATGGTGCCGTCCATGTCGAAGAGGTAGGCGCGGAAGGGGCCGGTTGGGAGGGTCAGCTTCATGGGCTGGTTTGATTTTAGAGGTGGGGCTGCTTTACGAACATGTTTCAAGGACAAAGACGAAACGCAGGTCCTTCGACTCACGTCTGAATTGTTGCGCCCAAAAGCGGGCGCAACGCATTCGGAAGGTCGCTCAGGATGACAACGTGTTCAGTGCTGCAGGGTCGCGGTGCGGAGGAAGTCAAAGGTGCCGGATGGGTTGGGGTGGATATTGCCGAGGCGCCGGTTGTGGACGATGACGGAGTCGAGATACCAGAGGTTGAGGGAGGGCAGGTCGCGTGCGGCGATCTGCTGGATGCTGACGTAGTCGGCGATCTGCTGCTGGCGGTCGATCGCGGTGGTCGCGTCGGCGATGAGGCGGTCCATTTCGGGGTTTGAGTAATAGCCACGATTGGCGCCGTGGGGTGGGAAGCTCGCGCTTGAATAGGCGTAGCGGAAGATGTCTGGATTCTCGTTGCCGCCAATCCAGCGCGAGGGCGCAAGCTGGAAGGCGCCGCGGGTGAGGTCAGCGTAAAAGGTGGCGAATTCATAGCTGCGCAGGTCAAGCGAGATGCCTACCTGTGCGAGCTGCTCCTGCATGGCGACGGAGACGAGGCGGACGGTTTCGTCGTTCGAGGTTTTCATCCCGATGTGGAACCGGATGCCATGGGCGCCGCGACGGTAGCCTGCCTGGTCGAGTAGGGCGTTGGCAGCGGCGGGATCGTAATTGTGCTGGGCATTGTTACTTGTCTGCCGACCGCTGTTACTTTTCGAGTAGGCCCAGTGCTCTGGAGGCAGTAGGTTGTCCGCCAGGCGTGCTTCTCCGCGATAGAGAGCCTGAATGATGAGCGGGCGGTTGATGGCGAGCGCGATGACGGTGCGGACGCGAACGTCGCGCAAGAGCGGGTCGCGCATGTTAAAGACGATGTAATTGAGGACGGTGCCGGGACCGTCCTCAATGGCGAGGTGCGAGTCGCGCCCGAGGGCATAGACCTCGTCGGCGGGCAGAGCGTTGCTTTCCACATCGGCTGAGGCCTTTTCGAGTTCGAGGGCGCGAGTGGTTGCATCGGGGACGACGGCGAAGCGGATGCGGGGGATGTTGGGCATCGCGCCCCAGTAGGAAGGCGCGCGGGCGATGACCACGTCGCGGTCGAGCTGCTGGCTGACGAACTGGAACGGGCCGCTGCCGATGGGGTGACGGCCGAAGTCGCGTCCGCTGCCGTAGGGGACGATGCCCATGGCGCCGTCGCAGAGATTGAAGGGGAGGGCGGGGTCGGGCTTCTTGAGATGAAAAATGACTGTGGCGGGGTCGGGTGCGTCGATGTGATCGAGGGTGGCGAAGGAGCCGGCCTTTACGCTGATGACGGTCCCGTTAAAGAGCGAATCGATGGTCCATTTCACATCGCGCGAGGTGAGAGGGCGGCCATCGTGAAACTTGACGCCGGTGCGGAGGTGAAAAATCCACGTCAGCGGATCGGGTGTTTCCCAGCTGGTGGCGAGTAAGGGCTGGAGACCGAAGTGCTCGTCGCGGCGCACAAGGGCGTCGAAGAGGAGCGAGTCGATGTGCTCTGCCTGGGCGTCGGTGCCGATGCGCGGATCGAGGCTGGCGGGGCTCGATTCGACGAGCATGGTTACAGTGGAAGGGTCTTGATTTTTGGCACAGCCAAAAATCAGGCAACAGGCAACAGGCAACAGGCAACAGATGAGCAGAAGGCGAGCGCAAGACGAGCGCAAGGCGAGCGAACGACGAGACGGGGTCAGAGACGGGGTCCGGCACGCGAGATCTGTGGCAGCGTTTCCAAAACGCGAGGTCCTTCGCGCTTTGCGCTCAGGATGACATTCCGGGCTACACATAGGTGATGTGACCGAGAATAGCTGGCCGCGTGGCTCCGGTGGCGGATGGGACATTGCCGGGGCGACGATGCCAGGTGTGCCAGGCGAGGAGGGCGAAGGCTGCCGCTTCTTTGGCTTCGGCGGGGATGCCGGTGGCATCGATGGTGGTGAGGGTGGCGCGTTGCGGGAGGCGGTTGCGGAGCATGGCAAGGAGGGTTGTGTTGCGGGCTCCTCCGCCGGAGACGATGAAGTCGATGGGACTGCGACCGGTGAGGGGAAGAACCCATTGCTCCACGGCTTCGGCGATGGTGGATGCCGTGAACGCCGTGGCTGTGGCAATGGCGTCTTCAGGCTGTGGGCTGATTTTCAGGCAGGCGGCGAGAAAGCGCTGAGCGTAGGCCGCGCCGAACTGTTCGCGTCCGGCGGATTTTGGCGGAGGCTGGCGAAAATATTTTTCTTTGAGAACGGCGCTGAGGACGGGCGTGAGGATTGTGCCCTGGGAGGCGATGCGGCCATTGCGATCATAGGGTTTTGAGAAGAGCAGCTGGGTGAGCGCGTCGATGATCATGTTGCCGGGGCCGGTGTCGAAGGCGACGACTTTGTCCTGCGATGTGCCGGCGGGTATGACCGTAAGATTGCCGATGCCGCCGATGTTCTGAAGGACGCGCGCACGCGTTGGGTGGGCGAAGAGGGCGTAGTCAAGCAGCGGGACGAGAGGCGCGCCCTGGCCGCCCGCGGCCATATCCGCTGGGCGAAAATTCGAGACAACGGGGATGCCGAGTGCCGCGGCGATGAGGGCCGGCTCGCCGAGTTGCCATGTGCAGGCGAAGCGGCGTCCGGCATAGAGAGCGGGAGCGCCCTGGTGGTAGATAGTCTGGCCGTGGCAACCGATGAGGTGAGGTTTGATTTTGGTGGAGTCGATGGTGGCGCGGACGGTCTCCGCATATGCGATGCCGAGGCGCCAGTTGAGGCGGGCGAGTTCAGATGTGGAGGTGGATTGTCGATCGGATTGGCCGGCCATGGCGGAGAGGATGGCGAGGCGGAGGGATTTGGGCCAGGGGAAGGAACGATGGGCGAGGAGCTTGAGACGGACGCCGCCGGCAGTTTGTTCTTTGCTGGATATTTTGACAAGGGCGATATCCATGCCGTCGGCGGAGGTTCCGCTCATAATGCCGGCGACGACGAGCGGTTTATCCTGGCTCATGCCTGGTCCCTGAGATTGAAATTACGCTCAGGATGATCATTCTACGTTGAGGCCAGATTCAGGTTGCCATCCCTTTCCAGCGTTCCGGATCGCCGGAGTTGGCGGGAGCTTCTCCGACCAGGGCCGCAAAGTGCTTCACTTCCTCCGAAAGACGGTCCAGACGGGCGAGGGAAAGATTTTGCCGGCGCACAGGCTGCAGCCATTTTTTCTTGGAGCGGTAGATCTTGCGCCAGGCGCTGGCGACGACTTCGCGAAACGCGGACGAGCGCTCGGCTTCTCTGAGGATGGCCTCAAAGGCACGCTCGATGAGCGAGGGGTCGCGGCAGATTTCGATCATCTGAATGCCGGCGAGGAGGGCCTGGACGGACGCTTCTTCGATGGACATTTGCGAGAGGATGCCGCCCATCTCCATGTCATCGGAGAGGATGATGCCGCGGAAGCGAATCTGGCGGCGGAGAACGTTGGTGACCCAGTAGCGGGAAACGGTTGCCGGCACAGAATCGCGGCCTGGCCATGGGTACGAGGCGTGCGCGACCATGGCAAAGGGAAGGCGGCTGGAGACGGCGAGCCAGGGGGCAAGGTCGGTGCGCCACATCAGGCGGGTTTGGCGGCGAATGACCGGCATCGACTGGTGCGAGTCGACCGTGCCGCCGCCGAGTCCGGGAAAATGCTTGCCGCAGGCGAGGATCTGCTCCGTCTTCATGCCGGAGAGAAAACCGCGGGCGTAATCGATAACGCGCCAGGGCGCGGCGGAGACGACGCGTGTGCGCATGACGGAAGCCGACTCGGGCAGCGCCAGGTCGAGGACCGGGGCAAAGACAGTATTAAAGCCGAGGGCGCGGGCTTCGCGAGCGATCAGCAATCCATGCTGGCGAAACAGGTTTTTCTTGCCGGTCGCGAAGACCGCGGCCGCCGAGGGCATGGGGGCAACGAGGTCGCGGAGCCGATCGACCAGGCCGCCTTCGAGATCGATGCAGCGGAAGAGCGGCGTCGTGCCGATGCGATCGGCGTCTCGCAGCAGGGAGACAACCTGCGCCGCCTGCTCGATATTGCGCCGGAAGAGGATGATTCCGCCGGGGCGGATGCGTTCGAACCAAGCGCGCTCCTCGTTCGAGAGCGAGCCGCTGCCAACGCCAGCGATGAGAATCTGCCCGGCCTGCTCGGCGATTTCGACGTTGCGACGGCGGGGCATGAAGACGCGACTCTCGCGGGCGCGATCTCCAGGGGAGGTTTTTGGGGCGGAAATCTGCTTTTGGCTGCGTTTGCGGCCCATGGTTCGTAATCTCAGCTACTTAAGCTTGCGCTAACTTTCCTATCGCCAATTTCCGTTTTCAGTTCTTCCAGGAGGTTCAGCGCCTGCAGGGGCGTAAGCGTGTCGACGTCGGTCTCCGCCAGACGATCGAGGATGCGCTGCGAGAGTGGAGTGAACATGGTCAGCTGCAGCAACGGCTCGGTCTCGACGGCAACATTATGCCGCTCCGAGCGTTCATGTTGCTTCAGCACCTGACGGGCGCGCTGGATGACGGCCGCGGGTAGGCCGGCCAGACGCGCAACGTCAATTCCATAACTTCGACTCGAAGGCCCCTGCTCTATCCGATGCAAAAAAACGATACCCTGGGGGGATTCGCGGACCACAACATGAAGGTTTTTCAGGCGGGGGAACTCGTCGGCCAACATGGTGAGCTCGTGGTAGTGGGTGGCGAAGAGGGCGCGGGCGCCGATGTGGCGCTGGAGGTATTCGAGGGTGGCCCAGGCCAGGGCGAGCCCGTCGAAGGTCGAGGTGCCGCGGCCCATTTCATCGAGCAGGATAAGGGACTGCGAGGTGGCGGTGTTGAGGATCGTGGCGGTTTCAGTCATCTCAACCATGAAGGTGGAGCGGCCGCGGGCGAGATTGTCGCTGGCCCCGATGCGTGTATAGACACGGTCCACAATGCCGTAGGTCATGCGATCGGCGGGGACGAAGCTGCCGGTTTGGGCAAGGATGACAAGCAGCGCGGCCTGGCGCAGATAGGTGGATTTGCCGCCCATGTTGGGACCGGTGATGAGGAGCAGGTTCGGGGAAGAAGTATTTTCGCTGGCGTCGAGGTAGAGGTCATTCGGGACGAAGCGGCTGTCACCGGTGCTTTCCATAAGGCACTCGATGACAGGATGGCGGCCTCCGGCGATTTCGAGGATCGGCGACGCGTCGATGCGGGGGCGTATGTAGCCGCGCAGGGCGGCGAGGTGGGCGAAATTCGCGACGAGGTCGATTTCGGCGATAGCGGTGCTGGCGCGGCGGATGCGGCCGGCATTTTCAACGAGGCGAGCGCGAAGAGCAGCGAAGATTCGCTTTTCTATTTCGACCGAGCGCTCCTGGGCGGTGAGGACTTTGGTCTCGTAGTCTTTGAGCTCAGGCGTGGTGAAGCGCTCAGCGTTGACGAGGGTCTGCTTGCGTTCATAGTCGGGGGGAACGCTGGCGAGGTTCGATTTGGTGATCTCGATGTAGTAGCCGAAGACGGAATTGAAGCGGACTTTGAGCGAGCCGATGCCGGTGCGCTTCCGTTCGCGATCTTCAATGGCGGCGATGGACGCGCGCCCTGACGAGCCGATGGAGCGGAGGTCGTCGAGCTCGGCATCGATGCCCGCCGCGATGACACCTCCCTCGACGAGGTTAAGGGGCGGGTCGGGAACGAGAGTGGAGAAGATGGCCGCGCAGAGGTCGTCCAGGGTGTCGAGGGTGGTACTGGCCTGGGCCCAGAATGAACGGGGGTTGGCCGTGTTGTCAGAGCGGGGGGCCAGACTTTCCGCGGACTTCCGAACATCCGGCAGATGGCTCAGGGAGGCCGCCATCGCCAGAACGTCGCGCGGGCCGGCGCTGTCGAGGGAGATGCGGGCGAGAAGGCGGTCAAGGTCAAGAATGCCGGCGAGTGCGCGTCGCAGCTCTTCGCGGCGGATGAGGTCCGCGCGGGCAGCTTCGACGGCTTCGTACCGGGATTCAACAGCAGCTGAATCGATCATGGGCCGCAGCAGAGCGGCGCGGAGCATGCGCTTGCCCATCGGCGTGCAGCAGGCATCCATGGTGCGGAAGAGGGTGACATCCGGGCCAGCCTCGTTAAAGAGCGGATCCGTCAATTCAAGATTGCGGGCCGTCACCTGATCGATGTGCAGGCACTCGGCGCGAGCATAGAAACGGAGCGAATCGACATGACTCGCGTCGTTGTTCTGGGTGGTGCGGACGTAGTGAACGATGGCTCCGGCGGCGATGGCAGCGGCTGGGTGGCTGCCCAGGCCGAAGCCGTCGAGCGATTTGTTGCCCAGCTGGCGTTCGAGGAGAGGCACGGCGAAGTCCTGGGAAAAGGCCCAGTCGTCGATGGGCGTGCGGGTTTTAATCTGAGCCAGCAGCGGATCGAGCGTAGCGGCCACCGGGTTCTGGTCCAAGGGGCCGCGCGAGGCCGGAAATACCAGTTCGCTGGGCGCGAGGCGCAGCAGCTCGTCGAGACACTGGGCGGTCGAGCCTGGGCCGGAGAATTCCGTTGCGCGGAAGTCGCCGGTTGAGAGGTCGAGGAACGCAAGCCCAGCGCATTCGCCGGCGAGGTGGAAAGCGGCCAGGTAATTGCTCTGCTCGGCGGCCAGCGACGGGTCAAGCGCGGTGCCGGGCGTAAGGACGCGGGTGACCTCCCGGCGCACGATCTTCTTCGTAAGCTTCGGGTCTTCCATCTGCTCGCAGATGGCGACGCGGAAGCCCTTGCGCAGCAGACGCGCGATGTAACTCTCGGCGGCGTGCCAGGGTACGCCGCACATGGGAGTGTTGCGCTCCTTATCGCGGGCTGTAAGGGTGAGCTGCAACTCGCGGGAGGCGGTTTTGGCGTCGTCAAAAAAAAGTTCGTAGAAGTCGCCGAGGCGAAAGAACAGCAGGGCGTCGGGATGCTGGCTTTTGGCGGCCAGGTACTGGCGCATCAGGGGGGTCTGGGTGTCGGTGGTCGCCTCGGTCACGGAAGGCTCAGGATACTCCAGGATCGGAGGAGCAGAATTCGGAGAGTTTGGAGTTTAGAGTTTAGGGATGAAGCGCAGAAAGACCATGAAGAAGCAGCTTCACCGGAGCGAACGTCTGAGAGGATCTGACAAGCCTGCTCCAAAAGTGACAGCAAAATCCATTGTTGATTTCTTTCGAAAGTCTCCGCTCGTCGGAGCCGATATCGATCTGGAGCGTCAGAGGGATGAGGGACGAGACATCGACTGCGGCCTGCAACCAACCTTTTATTAGCAGCCTGCTAAATGATGCGCGGCTAGACTAGTGCGCAGTGGAAAAGCGGCGCATCGGGATTCACCTCTCTACGGCAGGCGGCGTTTTCCGCGCGGCGGAGCGGGCGCACGAGATTGGCGCGAACACTTTCCAGATATTCTCATCGAGTCCGCGCATGTGGCGGCCGCAGCGGCTGGATGCGAGCCATTGCGAGCAGATGCAGCGGTTGCGGGAGGAATACGACTGCTTCCCGCTGGTGATCCACACCAGCTATCTCGTGAATCTATGCAGCCAAACCGACCTGTTTCGCGAAAAATCCATTGTTGCCTTTCGCGGCGAAGTGGAGCGGGCGCTGGCGCTGGGAGCGGAGTACCTCGTCCTCCATCCGGGATCATGGAAGGGACTGACGCGGGAAGAGGGGCTGCGGCGGGCGGCGGAATCGATCGCGCGGTCTTTGGACGGAGTGATGCTGGATGGCTGCGATTTTCGTGTGCTGATCGAGAACACGGCCGGGGCGGAGTTTTCACTGGGAGGCAGCTTCGAGCAGGTCGCGGAGTTGATCGAGAAGCTTCGACAGGTTGTGCCGGTGGGAGCTTGTCTCGATACGTGCCATTGCCACGTGGCGGGCTACGACCTGGTGAGTGAGGCTGGGTACGAGCAAACCGTGCAGTGGGTGGCGGCGACGATGGGGCTCGATGCGGTGCGGGTTTGGCACATGAATGACGCTAAAGCTATACGTGGCTCGCGTCTCGATCGGCATCAACACATAGGACAGGGGACGATGGGGCTGGAGCCGTTTCGGCGGCTGCTGAACGACCCGCGCTTTGCGCACTGCGCCTTCATTGCGGAGACGCCGGTGGACGAGGAGGGGGATGAGCGGCGGAATGTGGAGACGATGCTGGCGCTGGTTGAAAAAGAGCCGCTAGCCAGACAGTCATTGTCTCGCAAGTCGGTGAAGTGAAGCATCAATTTACAATCAACACTGAGTCCGCATATGTCCACCAGAGAACAAGCAGAAGCCGTCCAGCAGACGGCCACCGGGGAACCTTCTCCTTCCGAGGTCCGCTACAATCCCGCAGAGATTGAGGCGCGGTGGCAGGAGCGCTGGGCTGCGCAGCCGGAGTTGTACGCCGCTGAGCCGACCTCATCCAACAAGCCGAAATACTACGTGCTGGAGATGCTGCCGTATCCCTCCGGTCAACTCCACATGGGTCACGTGCGCAACTACTCCATTGGCGACGCGCTGGCGCGCTACATGTGGATGCAGGGTCACAACGTTCTGCACCCCATGGGGTGGGACGCATTTGGCCTGCCTGCGGAAAACGCCGCGCTCAAGAACAACACGCCGCCGCGCCAGTGGACGCTGGGCAATATCGCCGCGATGAAGCGGCAGATGAATCGCATCGGCCTCAGCTACGACTGGCGCAACGAGATCACCACTTGCCTGCCGGATTACTACCGCTGGAATCAATGGTTTTTCCTGCGCATGTACGAGCGGGGGCTCGCATATCGCAAGAAGAGCAAGGTGAACTGGTGCCCGCAATGCGCTACCGTGCTGGCGAACGAACAAGTGGTGAACGGCTGCTGCTGGCGCCACGAAGAGCAGCCCGTAGAACAGCGAGATCTGGAACAGTGGTTTCTGCGCATCACCAACTACGCTCAGGAACTGCTCGAAGATCTGAGCAAGCTGGAGGGCTGGCCGGAAAAAGTGCGCACCATGCAGCGCAACTGGATCGGCCGGAGCGAAGGTGCGCAGATCGAGTTTGAGCTGGAGGACGCAAGCGGAGGGACGGAAGACGAGGAAAAGGATCGAAAGACCGGCACTGCTCTGCTGCCCGCTCGCGAGGGTGTGAAGGGCAATGGTAAGAAGGTCGCGGTCTTTACCACGCGCGTGGATACGATCTTCGGCGCGACCAGTTTGCAACTGGCGCCCGAGCATCCGCTGGTGAAGGAGATGGCTGGCGCCGATACGGGCTTATCGGACGCGGTGGCGGCGCTGCTTGAACAGCAGAGGAAAGCGCGCGAGGCCGGCGACGTAGGCGCCATCGAGAAGCATGGCGTCTTCACGGGGCATTACGCCATCAATCCCTTTAACGGAGAGCGGCTGCCGGTATGGGTGGGCAACTACATTCTGCTCGACTACGGCACCGGCGCCATCATGTCCGTGCCGGCGCACGACGATCGCGACTACGAGTTTGCGAAGAAATACGGGCTGGAGATTCGGGTCGTTATCCTCCCGCGCAGCCTGGCGGAGACGTTAAGCGGACGCGAGCCGCTGCTTCCTTACACCGCGGAAGACAGCTTGCTGATCAATTCCGGGGAGTTCAGCTCTCTCGGCTGCCATGAAGCCCAGCACAAAATGGCCGCGTATGCCGAGGAGCATGGATTTGGCAAGGCCACTGTTACTTATCGGCTGAAGGATTGGGGCATCAGCCGCCAGCGATACTGGGGCACGCCTATTCCGATGCTCTACTGCGCGAAGGATGGGATCGTTCCGGTTCCCGACAGCGAACTGCCGGTATTGCTGCCTGAAAATGTGGAAATTACACAGCAGGGCGGGTCGCCGCTGGCGCGCATGCCGGAGTTCGTCAACGCGAAGTGCCCGAAATGCGGCGAGAACGCGCTGCGCGAGACGGATACGATGGACACTTTCGTCGATTCGTCCTGGTATTTCTACCGCTATACCGACGCGCACAATGACCGCGCTCCATTTGCAACGGAGACGGTTGCTTATTGGTTTCCTATCGATCAGTACATCGGCGGCGTGGAGCACGCCATCCTGCACCTGATTTATTCGCGGTTCTGGACCAAGGTGATGCGCGACCTTGGATTGGTGCGCAATGATGAGCCTGTGGAGCGGCTGTTCACTCAGGGGATGGTGATCCGCAACGGCGCGAAGATGTCGAAGTCGAAGGGCAACGTTGTCTCTCCCGATGAGATGATCGGCCGATTCGGCGCCGACGCCACGCGCATGTACTCGCTGTTTGCCGCGCCCCCGGACCGCGATCTCGACTGGCAGGAAGACGGCGTCGCCGGCGTCAGCCGCTTCCTGAGCCGCGTTTATCGCTTCGCGATGAAGCATGCGGAGCGGGCGAAAATTGGGAGACAGGCAGCGAGCGCGGAATTATCTCCTGAATCGCAGGCATTACTGCGGAAGCTGCACCAGACGATTCGCAAAATTACCGAAGACTTCGGGGGGCGGTGGCATTTCAATACCTGCATCGCGGCGATCATGGAGCTGGTGAACGCATTGACGGCTGCCGACGCAGCGATCGGCGCGAGCAAAGTTCCGGATGCCGTGCTGGGAGAGATTTTGCGGAGTCTGACGCTCCTGCTCGCGCCCTTCGCGCCGTATCTCGCGTTTGAGTTATGGGAGCAGATCGGCGAGACGAGCAATCTGCTGCGCGCCCCCTGGCCAAAATTCGACGAGCAGCTGGCAAAAGAGGAGCAGATCGAGATTCCTGTGCAGATCAACGGGAAGCTGCGCGCAGTAGTGCGCGTCGGCGCCAACGCGGACGAAGAGACAGTCCGTGCCGCGGCGCTGGCGGACGAGAAGATTGCGGCGCTCATTGCGGACAAGGAAGTTGCGCGCATGATCGTGGTGCCGCGGAAGCTGATCAACATTGTGGTGAAGTAGGCGGCGATGCCTGCCGCCGGTTCAGGAACTCCCACCTCCCCGCGCGCAACACCGCGTGGGACGCAGTCTTTCGTGCAGATTCTGGCGTTATGCTGGCGGCGTCCTTCGCTCCTGGGACTGGAGCTTCTGTGGCGCTGGAGCTTTGGGATTCCGCTGCTGCTCGTGCTCGCGTGGCAAGGTCTGCGCATCTGGCACGCAACGAAGCCAGGGCTTGAGGCTACGGGCGTCTTTCAGTTTTCGCTGCAATATCCGTTGCAGGGCGCGTTGCAGGTGTCAGATGCCATCGACGTGCTCGCGCCGCCGGTTTGGCATGCCGCCGCGTGGCTGCTGCCAGCCGGCATCGTAGCGTGGGCGGTGGCCGCGGGCCTCGGACGCAACGCAGTGCTGCGACGCTATCGGCCTGAGACGCCGCGGCGGGCGGTCACGATGATCGTGCTCCAGCTGTTGCGGGTGGTGGCGCTGTGCGCGACATTCGTGGTCTGGTTCATGGCTGTGCGGTGGGCGGCGAACTTCACCCTGGCAACGGCCTCGCCGGCGAGTGACGCCGGAGGCGAGCCGAACCTGGTTCTCTATTGCGCGCTGGTCATTGTCTTTTCGCTCGGAATTTTCACTGTATGGGCATTGCTGAGTTGGGTGTTCTCGATCGCGCCGCTGCTGGCCCTCCTTGAAGGGCGCAGCATCGGCGGCAGCCTGCTGCGCAGCTTGCGCCTTGGGCCGCTCCGGGGGAAGCTGGTGGAGATCAATATGGTGATGGGCATTGTGAAGCTGGCGCTGATCGTCCTGGCGATGGTGTTTTCAGCGACCCCGCTCCCGTTTGAGGATGTGGTGCACGGGGCGGCGCTGTATGCGTGGTGGGTGGTGGTGACGGTGCTGTACCTGATCGCTTCGGATTTTTTTCAGGTGGCCCGGGTGGTGGCGCTTGTCCAACTTTGGAGCATTGCCAGGAATGCAGATTCAGGCGCGGCGCGTGGGGTTCGTGAGAATTCTTTACAGGGAAAATAATCCCTGACAAACTAGGCTGTGCATCCCTCCTCCATCGTCATCCTCGATTTTGGCTCGCAATATGTGCAGCTCATCGCGCGTCGCATTCGCGAGCAGAATGTTCACTCGGTCGTTCTGCCGTGCACTGCAAAGATCGACGAAATCCGTGCACAGAATCCCATTGGCATCGTGCTCTCCGGTGGTCCCTGTTCGGTCTACGACGCCGCCGCGCCGCCCGCCGATCCGGCTGTGCTGAGCCTGGGATTGCCGGTGCTCGGCATCTGCTACGGTCTGCAGTTCATCGCGCATCATCTGGGCGGCCGCGTTCGCTCCGCGGAGAAGCGCGAGTACGGCCATGCCGAAGTCGATGTGATCGACCGAGAGAATCCTCTGTTCGCGGAATTGCCGGCGTCGCTGCAGGTGTGGATGTCGCATGGGGATGAGGCACTCGATCTGCCGCCGGGGTTTCATCTCACAGCGAAAACGGCGAGCGCTGCAGCGGGCATTGCGAATAACGAGCAGCGCATCTGGGCGGTGCAGTTTCATCCTGAGGTGCACCACACGCAGCTGGGCACCGCGCTGCTGCGCAATTTTCTTTTCAAGATATGCGGCGCCACGCCGGACTGGACTCCGGAGCACTTCATCCAGAGCACGGTGAGTTCCATTCGTGAAAAAGTTGGCGGCGGGCGGGCGATCTGCGCGCTTTCAGGAGGGGTCGATTCTTCGGTCGCCGCGGTGCTGGTCGATCGCGCCATTGGCGACCGCCTCACCTGTGTCTTCGTCAACAACGGCGTGCTGCGCAAGAACGAATTTGAGAAGGTTCAGCAAAACCTGCGCGACAAGCTGGGGCTGAAGCTGGTTGCTGTGGACGCGAGCAAGCGATTCCTTGGCAAACTGCGGGGCGTGACCGACCCCGAGGGTAAGCGCAAGATTATCGGCAACGAGTTCATCGCGGTTTTCGATGACGAGGCGCTGCGAATCGCGCAGGAATCCGGTGGAGTGGAGTGGCTGGTGCAGGGAACTTTGTATCCGGACGTGATCGAGTCCTCGTCGGTGAACGGTCCATCGCAGACCATCAAGAGCCACCACAATGTAGGCGGCTTGCCGGAAGAAATGAATCTGAAGCTGATTGAGCCGCTGCGCGATTTGTTCAAAGACGAGGTGCGGCGCATCGGGCGCGACCTTGGCATGCCTGAGGACATCTTGCAGCGACAGCCATTCCCCGGACCTGGCCTTGGGGTGCGCATTCTGGGCGAGGTGACGGCGGAGCGTGTGGCGCTGCTCCAGGAAGCGGATGAAATTGTCGTGACGGAGATCAAGAACGCGGGACTTTATCAGCACATCTGGCAATCGTTCGCGGTGCTGCTGCCGGTAAAGAGCGTCGGCGTAATGGGCGATCAGCGCACCTATGCCTATACTTGTGCGATTCGGGCCGTGTATTCCGAAGACGGCATGACAGCGGACTGGGTGCCGCTGCCGTATGCGGTGCTGAAGACCATTTCGAGCCGGATCGTGAACGAGGTGCGCGGTATTAACCGCGTGGTGTACGACATCACTTCGAAGCCGCCGGGCACGATCGAGTGGGAGTAAGGACTGACCGTCCTGGCGGACGCGCCTTCGGCGCAAAAACTCCGGCCTTTACTCTGGTATTCTGCTCCCTTCGCTGCAAAATCTCATTTGCAAAAGGCTGTGCTTCGATGAAGATTCGTCGCTGTCTGCTCTTTCTGGTGCTTGCTTCTTTTCCCTGTTGCACTGGGTTTTCGATCCATGCCCAGACCGCAATCGGCACCGCCTATGCGCGCGATCCGCAGCAGGCGGTTGATCAGGACTATACGGATCACATCAAGAAATACACGACGGAGCCGTATTTCAATTCGCCACTGACGAACTATCTCCCAGCGTCAAAGACGGTGCCGACGCCGGCTAAGGTGCTGGGCGATGTTTCCGGTGCGCCGAATATGCTGCCGTACGCCGAGGATGTTTACAAGTATTTCCGGCTGCTGGCGGCAAGCACGCCGCGTGTGAAGGTCTACACGATTGGGCAGACGGAGGAGGGCCGCGAGATGATTGCCGTGGCCATCGCCGACGAGTCGCTGCTGGCGAAGCAGAAGGAGAACGACGCGCGCCTGGCAAAGCTGGCCGATCCGCGGACGATTAAGCTTGACGACAAAGTTGCTGCGGATCTGGTGAAGCAGTCGTTTCCGGTCTACTACATTACGGGGACGATCCACTCACCCGAGACGGGGGCGCCGACAGCGCTGATGGAGCTGGCGTATCGGCTGGCGGTCGACGACTCACCGTACATCAAATACATTCGCTCGCACATGATCGTGCTGATCACGCCGGTGGTTGAGGTGGATGGCCGCGATCGCATGGTGGACATTTACAAGTGGCACATTGCTCATCCCGGCGAGAACTGGCCGCGCCTCGTGTATTGGGGCCACTACGTGGCGCACGACAACAATCGTGACGCGATGGCGATGACGCTCGATCTGACTCGCAATGTGCTCAACACCTATCTGGATTGGCATGCGCAGGTGTTGCATGACCTGCATGAGTCGGTGCCGTTCCTGTACGACAACACGGTTGGAGATGGGCCGTACAACGCGTGGATCGATCCGATTCTTGCGGGGGAGTGGGCGGAGATCGGCTGGAACAACGTGCAGCAGATGACGGAGTTCGGGATGCCGGGCGTCTTCACGCACGGCGACTTCGATACATGGAGCCCAGGCTACCTGATGTTCCTCGCAGCCATGCACAACGGCATCAGCCGGCTGTATGAGACATTTGGAAACGGCGGAGCCGATACAGAGAAGCGCATTCTGGGACCGGATGAGTATCAGCGCACCTGGTTCAGGCAGAATCCGCCGCTGCCGGTGGTGACGTGGTCGCAGCGAGACAACAACAATTACGAAGAGACAGCGCTGTTAACGACGATCTCGTACTTTGCAGAGAACAGCCCGCAGTGGCTGGAGAATTTCTACCTCAAGGCGAAACGGTCGATCGGCAAGCCGGACACTTCGGGTCCCGCGGCTTATGTCATTGCACCCGACAATCAGTCGGCGAGCCGCCGAGCGGAGCTGTTGCGGGTGCTGGCGCTGCAGCATGTGGAGGTGAGCCGGCTTTCTGAATCAGTGACGGTTACAAATAAGATCGCCGAGAAAAAAGCGGACGATAAGCCAGATGGGAAGGCCGATGCAAAAGAGTCCGCCGACAAGACCAAAACGTTCCCCGCCGGAAGCTATGTCATCCGCATGGATCAGCCGTATTCGCGCATCGCCGACGCGCTTCTGGACCGGCAATACTGGGCGCCGGACGATCCGCAGAAGCATCCCTACGACGACACAGGCTGGTCGTTTCCGGATTTGTTCGCGGTGCCGACCGTGCGCGTGACCGATGCGTCCATTTTGAAGGCGAAGATGGACCCGGTGGCTGATGCTGGTGCTGCGAGTGGCTCGGTGAGCGGCTCGGGCGACGTGGTCGCGATCGATAACTCGGGAGAGACCACCCTGCTGGGGCTGCGCTATGCGCTCAAGGACGCGAAGGTTTCCATCGCGGAGAAGCCGTTCGATGCCGGGGGGAAGCATTTCGCAGAGGGATCGCTCATTATTCAGAATGCCTCCGCCGATGCATTGAAATCCGCCTTAAAAGACGCGGATGTGGAAGCGGTAAGCCTCGGCGCTGCGCCTTCGGTTGCGATGCATGAGTCTCCGGCGCCGCGGATAGCGATGATGCACACCTGGGGGAGCACGCAGACCGAGGGCTGGTGGCGCGAGGCGCTCGACAAGCTGCATGTGCCCTACGACTACATCAGCACGCAGGCCGTTTCGCGCGAAGGCGACCTGCGCGCGAAGTACGACGTGATTATCTTTGCGCCGCTCGGCCGGTCGTCGACGCAGCAGATTGTGGGTGGCATGCCCATGTGGGGCAATGCTCTGCCATGGCAGAAGACGGACCTGACGCCGAACCTCGGCCGCATTGACTCGACCGACGACATACGGCCCGGTCTGGGTCTGGATGGAGTCGCGCACTTGCGGGACTTTGTCGAGAAGGGCGGCCTGCTGATTACGTCGGAGGACACGGCGCAGTTTGCGATTGACGAGGGACTGGCGCCGGGGGTGTTTGTGAATCGCGCGGCCAGCGTGCATGTTGTGGGAAGTGTGCTGGGCGCGCAGTTTGTCGATCATAAGAACCCGGCGTCCTGGGGTTATGGCGACAACGTCGCGGTGTACAGTGCGGACGGCATGGCGTTCACGATTGGCAACATGACGGTGCCGCGCCACGTTGAGACGGAGAAGGACTACCATCGCGCGACGGGGCGCGGCGGCCCGCAGGAGGAGGATATTCCGCAGGGACGCGCGGCTGTCGAGCCGGAGCCGCTGCCCTCGCCGAAGCCGTGGGAGGCAACTCCGCTGAACGAAGAGGAGGCGCGCGACAATCCTTATGTGATTCCGGAGCAATACCGGCCGGATGTGATCCTGCGTTTTGTGTCTTCGAAAGGACTGCTTTTGTCGGGGCTGCTGGAGGGCGGCGGCCAGATTGAGGAGAAGCCGATCGTCGTCGATGCGCATTACGGCAGCGGCAATGTGCTGCTGTTCGCCAACAATCCGATCTATCGCGGTGAGACGGTCGGAACCTATCCGCTGGTGCTGAATGCCATTCTTAACTTCGATCATCTCGCGAAGCCAGCGCCCGCAAAATAGCGTGGCGGATTGAGTGATGGACAAGCTTGGCCTCATCGCCGGCAATGGGCGCTTCCCTTTTTTGCTGCTGGACGCAGCGCGCGCTCATGGCACTGAGGTGGTGGTTGCGGCGATCAAAGAGGAGACCGATCCGGAGATCGATGAGCGAGCGGCTGCCGATTCCGGCGTGCGAGTGCATTGGCTATCGCTGGGGGAGCTTTCGCGTCTGATTGAAACATTTCAGAGCGAGGGCGTGCACAAGGCGGTGATGGCCGGGCAGGTGAAGCACAAGCAGATTTTTTCGAGCATCCGGCCGGATTGGCGACTGGCCAAGCTGCTGCTGAACCTGCGCACGCGGAACACGGACATGCTGCTGGGGGCGGTTGCAAAGGTGCTGGCCGATGAGGGCATCGAGCTGATTCCGTCGACGGCGTACCTGGAGCCGCTGCTGGCGCCGGCGGGCGTGCTGACGGCGCGGGCGCCGAACGAGCAGGAACAAAAGGACATTTCCTATGGCAGAGAAGTGGCTCGCGGGCTGGCGGCCTTTGACCTCGGTCAGACGGTGGTCATTGCCGCGCAGGCTTGTGTGGCAATTGAGGCGATGGAGGGCACGGACGCGACGATCGAGCGCGCCGGGGCGTTGATGTGCGGTTTGGGCGAGCCAGCATCGACGCTCGATCGCAGCCTCACGGTCGTGAAGGTCGCAAAGCCGAAACAGGATCTCCGCTTCGATGTTCCTGTGATCGGTATTCAGACGATCAGGACCATGAAAGCAGCAGGCGCGACGTGCCTTGCGCTCGAAGCGAAGCGCACGCTGATTTTCGATCGTGAGTCGGTTCGGGGGGAGGCGGATGCCGCGGGCATTGCCGTAATTGCTCTGGAGAACGGATAATGGTTCCTGCGGCCGAATGAACCGCACAAACGCGGTCGAGCGCCTGACCACGCTGATACCTCATGGTCCCCACACAAGGAGAAATGCTATGTCGAAGATTTCCGCGATTGCCATCGCCGTCGCCGCAGTTCTGATCGTTGCGGGATTTACCGTCGTCCGCAGCTTCGCCGCCGATAATGCCGCCATACCGCAGGAGGGACAAGCCGCGCCGACCTTCACGCTGCCGAATCAGGAAGGCACCCCGGTCGACCTCAGCAGCTACCGCGGGAAGTGGGTGGTGCTCTACTTCTACCCGAAGGACATGACCTCGGGCTGCACCATCGAAGCCCACAAATTCCAGGCCGATCTGGATAAATACAAGGCTTTGAATGCGGTGATTCTCGGAGTGAGTGTCGATTCGGTCGACAGCCACAAGCAGTTTTGTACCAAGGACTCCCTGAGCTTCAACCTGTTAAGCGACAGCGACAAGAAGGTGGTGCCGCAGTACGGCTCGCTCGGCGACTATATGGGGATCAAGATTGCCAAGCGCAACACGTTCCTGATCGATCCGCAGGGCAAGATCGTGAAGGTGTGGACGGGTGTGAATCCTAATACGCACAGTGAGGATGTGCTGGCGGCGCTCTCGGATCTGGAAAAGCGGCCAGCCTGAGGGAGGCGAGTTTAGAGTTTGGAGTTTAGGGATTACAGTTTGGAGTCTAAAAGTAGTGCCGCGTCCGTCACCAAAGGCAGGATGCGCTTGCCCCACTCGGTGTGTACAAAGGAGGAGTGGGGCACTCGCGGACTCAATTTCACTGCAAACTGATTGTCTGGGACCGCTCGATTGAGTTGTGCACCGCAATCTATGCCCTCACGCGCAAGTTCCCGCGCGAAGAGATCTACGGATTAACGAGTCAGATTCGGCGGGCGGGCGTTTCTATTGCCAGCAACATTGCCGAGGGCTATGGACGTGGATCGAGGGGGCAATTCAAGCAATTCCTCGCGATAGCGCTGGGCTCATATATGGAACTCCAAACGCAGTTGATGATCGCCAGGAGACTCGGTTTCGTGGATTCATCTGATTTTGAGAGAGTGGAGAGCCTCGCTTCGGAGGTAGGCAGAATGCTGTCAGCGATGCTGAGCAAGCTGCGAGTAGCTCCTGACCCCTAAGCTCCAAACTCTAAGCCCTGCCCTTACGGCCCGTCCTTTACTGGCGTGATCGGGTGTTTGTTCTCGGGGGCATTCGGCGACACGCCGAAATCCCACACGTCGAGATTAATCACGCCCGGCGCGAGGATCTCCATTAGTGCGTACTCACCGATCGGGAGCGGCTCCTTCGGCGTGAGCTTCATCCAGTGTTTGCCGGTCAGAATCTCAGCGTTGGTGGGCACAATGTCCGCCGACTGCGTGGCGCTGCCGGCACGGCTGATGCGGACAGCGCCGATCACCCGCTCGCCGGGACGCACATCGACGCGGACGATGGCGTAGCGGCTGTCGGGTGAGCTGTACTCATTCTTGTTCTGGATCGAGCTGGCGCCGTGGGTGTTCACCATCATGGCGTCCTCGGGCGCCACTTCTTCTGTATTGCCGGTGTCGAGGCTCACGTAGAGCGCGGGATCGTCAACGTGGACCCTCACCTTCGCGGCCTGACCATCGATGCGCACCGGCTCCTTCGCGCCGCTGAAGGAAGCGATAGCCGCGCGCAGCACGTTGTGGTTGGCGTCGCGATTCACATTACCGGTGCTCTGGTCCAGGTGAACCAGCTCGGGGGTGTTCTGATAGTTGTCGAGGACAAAGATGCCATCGCGGTCGGGCAGGCTCAGGCCGGGCGCGACCACGGGCGCGCGCGCTCGCTGATCGGCTCGTTCGGCGGCCACTGCGGCATCGATCGCGGCCGCCTCCTTCTGCTCAGACTCGGGCGTGGCGGGTATCGTCGCTCCGGGCCGGCTCTCTGTCGCTGGGGAAGCTGGCTGCGCGCCCGGCTGATGATCCTTGTTCCATTGGTCGGTGGCGGGCCAGTCGATCAGGTCGTAGGGAATCTCTTCCCACTCTGCGCGCTCGGCGCTAAAGTAGCGAACGCGGTCGCCCTTCACCTCCCACTTCGTGACGATCTGGTAAGAGCCGTCTTTCAGGATGAGCCGCTTGCCACTAATCTTTTGCGCGAACGCGGGAGATTCAAGACGCGTGAACCGCTGCACTCCGGGGGCGAGTATCGCCAGCAGCAGCGTCGTTTTGATAAGACGTGAGCTTCGCATTGCTTCCATTAGATACGCCGTCGAGCGTATCCGTCACCCGGTATGCCTGGCCTGCGCGGATGAGTCCCGATGGAATATCCTCAAACGTATGGTTTTCCGATCGGTCATTGCTGCGTGCGGTCTCGCAGCCGCTTTTTGCGTTACTTCCCCGGCCCAGTCAACTGGATCGTCTTCCGGAACCGCAACAACACCTGGCCAATCAGTCCAGGCGGGTCAATCCACGCCGGCGCAGAGCCAGCCGGGCAGCCCGTCGCTCCAGCTCAAGGATCTGCCGCCTGATCCACACACGCTTACAGCGGCCGAAAAGGAGCAACAGCGGGCACAACAAGTATTGAATGCGGCGATGCGACTCGCGACCTTGCAGGCTCGGTGGGGCCCTGACATGGACACGCCGGGGCTCTCAATATCGCTGACGGAAGTTCGCCGCGCAAAGTCTGCGGAGGGCACGACACAGCTAACCTACCAGATTACCGGGTCCGGATTTCCGCCAGATGAAAAGCTCACCCTGGTTCGCTGGCCCCTGGATGGCGAGGCCCGGCCGGTGATGGGCGGCCTCAACTTTGACGCGAAAGGAGTCGCCATATGCGCGGTGGAAGCGCAGCCTCAGCCTTCCACTGCCTCCACGCCGGATGCGTCATCGTCGACGACTGCGCCCGCCGCACCTGAGCCGAATGCCGGCGCACCACCGTCGGAACCCGCACCGGCTCCGAGCTGCGCCAACACCATGCAGCTGCATCAGCACATCGAGATCAAGGTGACTGCGGCATCGGGAGAAGCGATCCGGGTAGCCGTGATGGGCGAGGACCGCAGGCATGGCGCTGCCGCCAGCATGGTCCCTTTCCCGATCGCCAATGCGGATAAGGGATGCAAGCTGCAGGTGATCCTGGGAATGACGGATGCATCTCTTGTGCTCATTGAAGGCACCGGCTTCCCACCCAGCACGCCCTTGAAGATCGATGCGTTGACAGGCCCGAACACGCGCACCCTCCACCCGAAGACCAATGCCGATGGACGGATGGTCTTCCCGCTGGTGCCCGGGTCAAACGGCCAGAGCAAGGGCGAGACAACGGTGCGCTTTGCCGGTGTCAATCACGTGCCCAGTCTCGCGAACTCGAATGCGCCACCGTCGCCGGACCCGGACTGCGCGCCAGCGGTGAGTTTTCATTGGGGTAAAGGGACGTATAAGGCGGAATAGGGTCCGGCACGGGAGGTGGGGAATTCGGCCTCAACAATATTCTTTCCTTCCCCTGGACTTCCTGCGATACTTGATCGTGCCCGCCTGGTTCGTCCAGCACACAATCCCAAAAAAGGTGACGCGAAAATGTCTGCAAAGTACATTTTTGTGACCGGCGGAGTTGTGTCCAGTCTCGGCAAGGGTCTTGCCGCCGCCTCGATCGGCTGTCTTCTCGAAAGCCGTGGCCTCAAAGTCAACCTGATGAAGTTCGACCCGTACCTGAACGTCGACCCGGGAACGATGTCGCCCTTCCAGCACGGCGAGGTTTTCGTCACGGACGACGGCGCGGAGACGGACCTCGACCTGGGACACTACGAGCGCTTCACTCACGCCAAGCTGACCCGCGATAACAACCTGACCACCGGCCGCATCTACGAGCAGATCATCACCAAGGAGCGGAGGGGCGATTACCTTGGCAAGACCGTCCAGGTCATCCCCCACGTGACGAATGAAATTCGCAATGCAATGCGAAAGGTGGCGGCTGAAGGGGACGTGACCATCGTTGAGATCGGCGGGACCGTCGGCGACATCGAATCGCTGCCCTTCCTTGAGGCGATCCGCCAGGTGCGCCAGGAACTGGGCCGCGAGAACACGGTATTCGTGCACGTGACGCTGGTGCCATGGATCAGCGCGGCCCAGGAGCTGAAAACCAAGCCCACGCAACATTCCGTCAAAGAGTTGCTCTCGATCGGTATCCAGCCCGACATTCTTCTTTGCCGGACCGACCGCTTCTTGTCGCGGGAAGTCAAGAGCAAGATTGCCCTCTTCTGCAATCTCGAAGATCAGGCTGTCATCACGGCCAAGGATGTCGAATCGATCTACGAGGTGCCCCTGACCTTCGCGCAGGAAGGCGTGGATCGTCTGGCGCTCAAATATCTCCACATCGAGACGCCGGAGCCGGACCTGAGCAAGTGGTCCGATCTGGTGCGTCGGTGCTATAACCCGGCGGGTGAAGTCTCCATTGCAATTGCCGGTAAGTATGTAGAGTACGAGGACAGTTACAAATCGCTCAAAGAAGCTCTGGTGCACGGCGCGCTGGCATTGAACCTGAAGCTCACTGTGACCTGGATCGAGGCCGAGGGCCTCGAAGAACCGGGCTACGAGGAACAGCTTCGTGGCTTCGACGGCATTCTCGTCCCTGGCGGTTTTGGCAAGCGCGGCATCGAAGGGATGCTCAACGCCATTCGCTACGCGCGCGAACGGCAGGTGCCGTATTTTGGGATTTGTCTCGGCATGCAGACCGCCTGCGTCGAGTACGCGCGCAACGTTTGTGGGCTGGCGGGGGCGAATTCCAGCGAGTTCGATCCGGCGACGCCGCACCGCATCATTTACAAGCTGCGCGAGTTGACCGGAGTGGAAGAGATGGGCGGAACGATGCGTCTGGGCGCGTGGACCTGCCTGCTCGAGTCCGGCTCGCTGGCGGCCCGCTGCTACGGAAAGACGGAGATCAGCGAACGTCACCGTCACCGTTACGAATTCAATCGGGAATACGAGGCGTTGCTCACGGGCGCGGGGCTGAACATCACCGGAACCACGCCGGACGGGACCTACGTCGAAATCGTTGAGATTCCGGGGCATCCGTTTTTCCTCGGATGCCAGTTTCATCCCGAATTCAAGTCGAAGCCTCTCGAGCCGCACCCTCTGTTCGCGAATTTCATCAAGGCGAGCTACGAGAATCGCCTCAGGAGTCGGCGTTCTCAGCAGGAACCGGCGAACGCGGAAGTCGGGCAGAGTTGACGGTTCAGTTGAGAAGCTCCCTCGACTCGCTGCGGTTGCGTCTGCGAACAGCTCAAAGATCGCGATCTCTGTTCGGGGATTGGAGGACCAGGGCGGAGGTCGATTCCTAAAATGCCGGCTCGGCCTTCTACGAAGCCGTCGCGATGATCATCTAAGCGCTCATGCCGGTTTCCTCACCCTCACGTGCCCGGCCCCGGTTGCTGCCGGTCATCCTGGCCATGCTGCTGGTCGGCATCATTACTGGCGCGGCCATCCTCACGCTCTTCCTTCACGTAGCCAGGCGCGGAATCTGGGATCGCGTGGCCGGCGTGCTCAGCGCGCGCACCCTCCGTATCGATACGTCGCAGCCGACAGTCGTTACGCAGATTCGCCGGCTTTCGCGCCTTGAATCCGTCTCCTTCACGATGGACAAGATGGTCTCGGGCGATCGCGAGGGCCGCGTTCTGCCCGCCTTCCTCACCGGCGACCGCATCATCCTTGAGGTTCACGGGCAGGCCATCGCCGGCGTCGACTTGGGCGAGCTTACTCTTGCTGATGTCCAGGTGAGCGGGCGCGCCGTAAACGTTCATCTTCCGCCTGCACAAGTCTTCACTGTCGCCCTTGACGATCAGAAGACCCACGTCTATTCCCGCACTACCGGCTTGCTGGTGCCTGTAGACCCGACACTTGAGGGCGAGGTGCGCGCCCAGGCTGTCGAGAATCTGCGCCAGTCAGCGCTCGCTGCCGGCATCCTTGCGACAGCGCACCAGAACGCGTGCGGCACTGTTACAAAACTGCTGCTCGGACTCGGATTCGAACAGGCCCAGTGCGACTGAACCCGCCCTCCTCCTTCGACTTGACATGGGTTGCTGAGATCTCCAGAATATATTTCGTACTACGAAGTATTATTCAGGAGAGATTTCGATGAACGATCCGCAGAAAACCACGCTTTACCCCGTCGAGGAGGCCGTCCGCGCCCAAAAAGCTCTTCGCGCCCTGGCGGGCCTCGGTCCTGAGATGTTTCCCATCCAGGCTTTCGTCGGCATGATCAGCGATGAGGTCGAGACGCTTCGCAGGCAGGGTCACAGCGACGAAACCATCGCAAAGACTATTTCCGAAAATTCGAGGATCGCCATCACCCCCGCGGAGATCGCCGTCCACTACGCGCCGCCGGAAGAACGCCGCCAATCGCGCGAGTGAGACCGCCATCCAACGGTTCGTTCTGGCTCGCGGCAGCGCGGGCCAGGCTCTCCAATCCATCTATCAGGCCCTGGCGCTCGCGTGACGTCATGGTCTTGAAAAGGTTCTCGATCTGCGCCTGGAATTGGCCATGGGCGGCATTTTGCAACTTCTTCCCGGCTCGAGTAACTCTGATCAGGACGCTCCGCCTGTCAAAGGTATCGCGGATTCTTGCGACCATCTCCCTCGCTTCAAGGCTATCAATCGTTTTCGCGACGGTCGCCGGCCGCAGGTTCATGCGTCGCGCCAGTTCTCCAATCGCGATTCCCTTTC
Organism: uncultured Acidobacteriaceae bacterium; assembly: GCA_963831055.1. Taxonomy (GTDB): domain Bacteria; phylum Acidobacteriota; class Terriglobia; order Terriglobales; family Acidobacteriaceae; genus Palsa-343. The sequence continues at coordinate 98,568 of CAWHOU010000006.1, forward strand.
CATCGGGCGGCAGCAGATTCAGTGTCATAAACTGCGTGGCGCTCAGGCCCGCTCCGTGGAACCGGTTGAAATTCGCTGCCTGAATGACCTGCCTGACAGCAAACCATGCATCGAGGAACCGGGTCACCTCGGCGCTCCCTTCCTTTCTCTTCATCCAGCCATTGTGCTCCAGGAAGTGTTGCCTCGTGTGATTGAATAACCCTGTGAGCGCCGAATTTGAAATCGGCCCGGTACGCGTTGGCGGAGGCAGCCTCTTCCTGATCGCGGGTCCCTGCGTGATCGAGAGCGAGGCGCATGTGCGTACCATGGCGGACGCCATTCAACGCATCGCTTCCGACCTGAAGCTGCCGTACATCTTCAAAGCTTCGTACGACAAGGCCAACCGCACCTCTGTGTCGAGCTTTCGCGGTCCGGGCCTGGTTGAGGGTACGGCGATCCTGCGCCAGCTCGCTGAAGCCACCGGCCTTCCCGTCCTCACTGACGTGCACGAGCCCGCCCACTGCGAGATCGCCGCCGAGGGTGCGGATGTGCTGCAGATTCCTGCCTTCCTCTGCCGGCAGACGGATCTGCTGGTCGCTGCGGGCCACACCGGCCGCGCCGTCAACGTCAAAAAAGGCCAGTTCGTCGCCCCGTGGGACATGCGCCACGCGATCGAGAAAATCGCGACCACCGGCAATACCCGCGTCTTCCTGACCGAGCGCGGCGCGGCGTTCGGCTACAACAACCTGGTTGTGGACATGCGCTCGCTTGCCATCATGCGCGCCTTTGCCCCGGTTGTCTTTGACGGCACGCACTCGGTGCAGATTCCTTCCGGAGCCAATGGCGTCTCCGGCGGCCAACCCGAATTCATTCCTGTGTTGGCGCGCGCGGCGGTTGCAGCTGGCGTCGACGGCATCTTTCTTGAGGTCCACGACAACCCAGCACAGGCCAGGTCCGATGGCGCCAACGCACTTCACCTGAAGGACCTGAAGCCGTTGCTCGAAACACTCCTCGCCATTCACGAGGCAACGTCGATGCCCGCTCCGGCATGACCGGAGGCCGTTGGGTTTCGCGCGCAGCACGGTCCGCCTGGACGGCCAGTCCCCATGCGACAATGAAGATGAACTGGACATGAATTTCTCAGCCGCAGTGGCGCAGCACCCCACCACGCTAAAGGCGGGCGTGGCTGCGACCCCGGCACCCCCGCCAGCCACCATCACGCCAGAGCTAATTGCCACGCATGGCATCACTGCGGAAGAATATCGCCGCATCGAAGACGCTCTCGGCCGCACGCCGTCGCTGACCGAGCTGGGCATCTACAGCGTGATGTGGAGTGAGCACTGCTCTTACAAATCTTCGAAAGTGCATCTGCGCCGCTTGCCCACAAAGAGCGACAGGGTGGTGCAGGGACCGGGCGAGAATGCAGGCATTATCGCCGTGGGCGATGGCTGGGCCTGCGCGTTCAAGATTGAGTCGCACAACCATCCTTCGTATATCGAGCCATATCAGGGCGCAGCCACCGGCGTTGGCGGCATCCTGCGCGACATCTTCACGATGGGTGCGCGGCCGTTGGCTGTCATGGATTCGCTCCGTTTCGGCCCGCTGACGGCCGACGAGCAGACCCCGGAAGACGTGGTCCGCAAGAATCATTCCATTGTGGAGGGCGTGGTCCACGGGATCGCGGGATACGGCAACTGCTTTGGCGTGCCGAATCTCGGTGGCGAGACGAAGTTCGAGCCTTGCTACTCCGGCAATCCTCTGGTGAATGCTTTTGCTCTCGGTTTGGTTCGGCGCGACGAGATTTTCTACGCGAAAGCTTCTGGCATCGGCAATCCGGTCATCTACGTCGGCGCGCGCACTGGCCGCGACGGCATTCACGGCGCCACCATGGCCAGCGAGGAATTCAAAGAGGGCTCGGAGCAGAAGCGCCCCAACGTCCAGGTGGGCGACCCGTTCATGGAGAAGTTGCTGCTCGAAGCCTGCCTCGAAGCCATGAAGACGGGCGCGGTGGTCGGCATTCAGGACATGGGCGCGGCGGGGCTCACCAGCTCCAGCTGCGAGATGGGTGGGCGCGGGGGCGTTGGCATCGAGCTCAATCTCGACCACGTCCCGCAGCGCGAATCCGCCATGACCGCGTACGAAATGATGCTCAGCGAATCGCAGGAGCGCATGCTGCTGGTCGCCGAGCGCGGCCGTGAGCACGAGGTGCTCAGCGTTTTTGAGAAGTGGGGACTCGAAGGCGTCATCGTCGGGACTGTTATTGAAGAGCCGCGCCTGCGCGTGGTCCATCATGGCGAGATCGTTGCGGACATCCCCAACCGATCGCTCACCGACGATGCGCCGGTCTATCACCGGCCGGTCGGGACATGGTCGCGGCCTGAGCAGATCAAGGTTCCGCTTGATCCGCCGCCGCACATCCTGGAGGAGCTAAAAAAGCCGCGCGACTATACGGCGGATCTTAAGAAGCTGCTGGCTTCAGCGAACATCTGCTCCAAGCGCTGGGTGTTCGAGCAGTATGACTCCATGGTGCAGACCAACACCGTTCAGGGCCCCGGCGGCGAAGCCGGCGTGATGCGGATTAAGGGCACCGGCACACCCGGCCACGAACGCGGCCTCGCAATGGCGCTTGCAGGAAACAGCCGCTGGTGCTACCTCGATCCGAAGTCGGGCGCGATGCACGCGGTCGCTGAAGCTGCGCGCAAAGTCGCCTGTACCGGAGCAACGCCCGTAGCCGCGACAAACTGCCTCAACTTCGGCAATCCGGAAAAACCGGAAATCATGGCGCAGCTTTCGGCGGCCATCGATGGGATTGCCGAGGCCTGCACGGCATTAGGCACTCCGATCACTGGCGGCAATGTTTCCCTCTACAACGAGACGCGGGGCGAGGGGATTTATCCCACGCCGGTGGTGGGCGTGGTGGGGATTTTGGAGGATGTGACCAAGGCCGTTCCGAGCGGATTTCAAAAGGCCGGAGATGCGATTCTGCTGCTATCCGGAGTCACTACTGTAGTTCCTAAAGGAATTCTTTGCGGTTTTGGCTCTTCGGAATTCGCTAAGACAATTATGGGAACTCAGTGGGGCGAGCCGCCGCAACTTGACCTTGACGACGACGAGCAGCTTCTCCAGCAATTCCTGATCCGAATGGCGAAGGAGCACCGGCTTCACTCGGCATCTGATGTGTGCGACGGTGGTATCGCCGCAGCTATCGCCAAAGCGACATTCCCGATGGGCATAGGAGCTGAAGTTGATCTCAGCAACATCGACAGGATTAACCTAAGGACGCCCCTGTCTGATCCCGAGGTACCAGCACCCGTAGTTTTGTTCGCAGAATACAGTTCACAGGCAATCATTACGTGCGACCCGTCGGCCGCAGAAGCTATCTGTAAGGAATTTCCAGTCGCCGGCGCTGTGATCGGCAAAACGGGAGGCGATGTCGTCTCGATCCGATTTGGTGACGCAATGATATCGGGCTCGTTGGCCGCTATAAAGGCCTGCTTCTCCGATTCCCTCGAATCCCACCTCGCCGAAGGGGTGACCGCGTGAGCCGTCTTCTCCTCGAAGGTTTCCCCGGCGAAGAATCCGCTTTTGTAACAGGGCACGACTTCAGTCGTGCCGATAACGCGCCAAAGTTAGAGGGGGCTTTAGCCCCTGAAGCCGACGATCCGAAATTAAAAGAACACTGCGGCGTAGTCGCCATCCACAACCACCCTGATGCCGCCCGCCAGGTCTACCTCGGCCTTTACGCCCTGCAACATCGGGGGCAGGAATCCGCCGGCATCGCCACCGCCGACGGCACGCATCTCTCGAACATCAAGGGCATGGGCCTGGTGTCTGAAATTTTCACCGACGAGGTCCTCGCGCGGCTCAAGGGCGACATGGCCATCGGCCACACGCGCTACTCCACTACGGGCGACTCGGCGCTCCTCAACGCGCAGCCCATCCGCGTCGAATCCACCAAGGGCCTCATCGCTATCGCGCACAATGGCAACCTGGTCAATCTCGGCAATCTGCGCATCCAGCTCGAGCGCCAGGGAGCGTTCTTTCAGACGACCAGCGATTCTGAAATCATCGTCCAGCTCATCGCGCACTCCCAGGCCACCACGCTCGTCGACGCCATCGCCGATTCGCTGCGCCAGGTTGAGGGCGCCTTCTCAATCGTCATGATGACGCGCGACCGCATCTTTGCCGCGCGCGATCCGCATGGCTTCCGTCCGCTCTCGATGGGCCGTATTTCGAATCCCGACGGTCCCGACACTGTAGTCTTCGCCTCGGAGACGTGCGCCTTCGATCTGCTCCGCGCCAAATACGAGCGCGACGTGCTGCCCGGCGAGCTGATCATGGTAAACGGGCGATGGCGTCACATCTCGCCAGTATGCGACGCCGAATCAGACCAGCTGCATCTTCGAGCATGTCTACTTCGCGCGGCCCGACAGCATGATCTACGGCCGCTGGGTGCAGGAGAGCCGCGAAGAGATGGGCCGACAGCTCGCGCGCGAATCGCACGTCGACGCCGACCTCGTCGTTCCCGTCCCCGACTCCGGCGTGACCGCTGCCATCGGCTACGCCGCCGAAAGCGGCATTCCATTTCGCTTTGGCCTCATCCGCAATCACTACGTAGGCCGCACGTTTATTGAGCCCGAGCAGCGCGTGCGCGACTTCGGCGTGAAGCTCAAGCTCAACCCGGTGCGCAATCTGCTCGAAGGCCGTCGGATTATCCTCATCGACGACTCCATCATTCGCGGCACAACGAGCCGGAAAATCGTCCGGATGGTGCGTCAGGCTGGGGCGACCGAGGTTCACCTGCGCATCAGCTGCCCGCCGACGATCGCGCCCTGCTATTACGGCGTGGATACGCCCCGTAAGTCTGAGCTGATCGCCGCCAACTACTCCGTCGAGGAGATTCGGCAGTACATCGAGGCCGACTCGCTCGCCTATTTGTCACTGGAGGGGTTACGTAAAGCGTGCGACGGCGGGGAAGGCAACAAATTCTGCGTGGCGTGTTATACCGGCGACTATCCCACGCAGTGGGTCGACGTCGAAGACATTCTGCCCGCTGCCCTTGCTGTAAGTTAAGCCGCTCGCCTGGTGCGAATCTTCTGTATCGATTTGTCCTTTGCGGCTTCCGCGAGGTCGTACCGATTTTGCAGGTTCAGCCAGAACTGCGCGGAATTACCGAAGTAGCGACCCAGGCGCAGGGCGGTATTCGCGGAGATGCCCCGCTTGCCGCGCGCGATATCGTTGATGCGAGGCGCCGGAACTCCGACTTCCCTTGCCAGCCGCCACGCCGAAAGACCCAGCGGCTCCATGAACTCGGTCCTGAGAATTTCTCCGGGATGAAACGCAAAAATCTTCATTGCGGGCTTCCTCAGTCATAATCCACGATCTCGACTAAGTGGGCGTTTTGGTTGCGCCACACGAAACAGATCCGGTATTGGTTATTGATTCGGATGGAGTATTGTCCGGCCCGGTCTCCCCTCAGCCGTTCCAGCCGATTTCCGGGAGGCACAAGCAATTCAGAAAGATTGACAGCGGCATCGAGAATCGCCAAGTTCTTGCCGGCGGTTTGTCGAATGGACGCAGGAAACCTACGGCTCCTGCCGGTTTCCCAAAGAGTCTCGGTCTCGCGATCGAAGCTTACAATCAACTTCAACAATGTTAACGCGATCCGTTCATATCGTCAATCGTTATGCGGACAAGCTCAATGGCGAAGTCCGGGAGCACCGGCGCCCTGAACCCCGCGCCGGCCTGGAATGTCTGCGTCTCCGCGCAACCCCTTTATCCTGCGCTGCTTCCCATAACCCAGAAGGGAGAATGTGGGAATGGCAACGAAGAAAAGCTCCTCGAAGAAATCGTCCTCAGGCAGGAAGTACAGCCCCAAAGCGGGGGAAAAGGTCCGGGAAGAGATGCACGAGATGAAACGTGGCACGCTGAAGAGCGGGCGCAGCGGCAAGAAGGTCACAAGTCGCAAACAGGCCATCGCAATCGGCCTTTCCGAAGCGCGCAAAGAAGGCGCTAAGGTGCCCCAAAAGTCTTCCTCGAAGAAAAGCTCTTCGAAAAATTAGTCCAGCCGGTACATCTGAACCGAAGCGCGAAACCTGCCGCCTCCCCCAAAGCCGGCAATGCGCATTCTCGGTCGGGAGTTGTTCCCCGCAGACTCCGAGCAGCGGTTTCCGGGAGGGGCACGTTCCTGCTACCTTCAAAGGGTAGCCCCTCATGTTCGAGAGCACTTCCGATCTTTCTTCGCACAGATTCGTCCGCGCCTGTTTGCGCCAGCCGGTGGACCGCACGCCGGTGTGGTTTCTGCGCCAGGCTGGACGCTACATGCCGGAATATATGGCGGTGCGGCGCCACCACACGCTGCTGGAGATTTGCAAGCGCCCCGATCTGGCGGCGGAGGTCACCATCACGGCCTCGGAAAAGCTGGACGTAGACGCCGCCATTATTTTTGCCGACCTGCTGCTGCCGCTCGAATGCATGGGTCTGGACTTCGAATTTCAGGCAGGCGAAGGGCCGGTGATTCACAAGCCGCTGCGCACGGTTGCCGACATCGACGCCCTCAAAACCACTCGCGCCAGCGAACTGAGCTACGTCGGAGAGGCCATCCAGCGCGTCGTTGCGCATTTTCACGGGCGCCTCGGCATAATCGGTTTCTGCGGCGCGCCATTCACCCTCGCCAGCTACATGATCGAGGGCGGGGGCTCGCGCAACTACATCGAGACCAAGAAGTTGATGTACCGCCAGCCCGACGCGTGGCGCAGGCTGCTCGACAAACTCGTCATTGTGCTCCGGGAGTTCGCCGCGCAACAGGTGGCCGCGGGCGCCGACGTTATCCAGATTTTCGACAGCTGGGCGGGCGCGCTCAGCGTGCCTGACTATCGCGACTTCGTTCTGCCCGCTGCGCGCACGCTGGTGCGGGAAGTGCAGGCGCAGGGCGTGCCGGTGATCTACTTCGGCGTGGATACGGCGAGCCTGCTGCCCGTGATGCGCGAAACGGGCGCGGACGTTCTTGGACTCGACTGGCGCACGCCGCTTGACCAAGCGTGGCGCGGCCTTGACTACGCCTGCGCGGTGCAGGGCAATCTGGACCCCATCACATTATTTGCCGAGCCCGAGCTGATCCGCAAACGCGTTCATCAGATCCTGGCGCAAGCCGCCGGCCGGCCTGGTCACATCTTCAACCTCGGGCACGGCATCGTTCCGGGCACCCCTGTCGAAAACGTTCAGGCCGTGGTCGAATTTGTGCGTGAGTACTCACCGGCGCTGTCGCCTTTGGAGGCGCGCCATGTCTGACGCTGTTCTGTTGCTGGCCCACGGCACGGCAGACACGGTGGAGGAGATTCCAGAGTATCTGCTGCGCGTGACTGGCGGTCGGCAACTTCCTGAAGCAGCTGTCGAAGAGGTGCGGCATCGGTTTTCACTGATCGGCGGAAGCCCGCTCACTCGGCTCACGCTCGAGCAGGGCCGACTGCTCGCCGAAGAACTCGGCATGCCTGTATATGTCGGGATGCGGAACTGGAGGCCGTTCATCGCCGACGTGGTAAAGAAAATGCGCGACGATGGCATCACGCGCGCGGCGGTCATCTGCCTTGCGCCGCAAAATTCACGCACCAGCGTAGGCCTGTATCGGCGCGCCGTGTTTGCCTCTGCCGAGGGCTCGCTGGCCCTGCGGTTTCTGGATGACTGGGCTGATCATCCGCTGCTCGCCGATGCATTTGCCGAACGGCTGCGCTCTCTGCGCGAGCAATTCGGTGCTGAGGTTGGGAGTCAGGTCCCCATCCTTTTCACCGCGCACAGCGTTCCGTGCAGAACCATCATTTCCGCGCCGCGGACGAGCGCAGACAGCGCGCCTGATCCGCCAGACCCGTATCCCGTGGAAGCCAAGCTGACCGCGGCTCTGGTGGCCGGACGCATTCCGGGGCTCACGCCGGACAACTGGTACTTCGCCTTCCAGAGCCAGGGACTGTCGGGCGGGCCATGGATTGGCCCGACGGTGGAAGATACGCTGACGGCTCTGCGCGAAAAGGGCGTGACCAGCCTCATCATTCAGCCGATTGGCTTTCTTTGCGATCACGTCGAGATTCTCTACGACATCGATATCGGCTTTCGCGAATTTGCGGCGAACCTGGGGATGACGGTGCGGCGGCCTGCTTCGCTCAACGATTCCCGTCTGCTGACGCTCGCACTGGCGGACCTGGCAAAGCGGGGACTGGCGTAGAGTGGGGATTTGCTTGGGCTGGCTCGCCCGGCGCGAATTACCCGCAGCTTGAGGCCGCGCCGCGCATCTGAATATTCTGATAAGCAATGAAGACCTGGCAAAAACTTGCGCTGATTGTTCTGCCCGCGATTCTGATCCTTGGCATCGGGATCTGGCGGATTCAGGTAGCGCGCAATCGGCCGGGCGTGGCGCCGCAGCAGGCTGAGGAGCGGCACCTTTCCGACGAGGAAATGGTCCAGCCGCGCAAACTGTACATTGACGACCTGAAGTCGGCGCGCGACCTGATTGGCAAGCCGGTCTGGGTGCAGGCCGGCTACGAACTGGACTACTATCCGTATGCATCGCACCGGGTCGATTTCGCTCACAAAGCCGGAGTGCTGCCGAGTGTCCAGCGGCTGGACATAAGCGCAATCGTCACGCAGAAAGTTCCCGCCGATCTGGCGACGAGGATACCGCGTGGAACGTCTCAGGCCTTCGCCGTGTTCACGATGCCAGGCGATCCAAAGGAATTTGCAACAGCGATCGGCACAATTCAGGGCACGGATTCGACGTATTATTGCGACAATGTTTTTTATTACGACGATCCGCACCAGATGTACAAATTCTGGCCTGCCGATGTGTGGCAGGCGGTCGATCGGCACCAGCCGAAAGCGGGCATGACGGAGCTGGAAGTTGCGATGGCGCTGGGCGTGATGCAGCGGTCGGACTCTTCGAATTACGGCAACCGCACCGTGGACTATGATGCCGGCGGCAAGCACTGGGAGGTGACCTTTGAAAATGACAAGGCTACCCAGGTGCAGCAGTAGAAGGCTGTTCCCTCCACCAGCGAAAGAGTGCCTCCCATTTTCCGTTCTCGATCCTTCACGAGGCCTTGTGCCGCACTGGGGCTAAGCTTGCTCCGAAAACCTGCGTGGTGACGCGAGAAAACGCTGGCGCAGCAGCGTGAGGAAGTTTCCCACCATTGAGCTGGCAGGCGGGGCAAAGAAGGTCACATCCTGGGAGGGTCGGTGCGGTTGCGCCGGTCCTCTATTTTCAGTCTTTGGCGGTTTTGGAGCTTGCGGATTCGTCGAGGAACCGGACTGGGCCAGCGCGCAATGTCGCATCCAGGCCGAAACGGTGAGACCGGCCTGGGCCGCCTGCTTCTCAATGCGCCGCTGCTCGGCCGTGGAAAAGCGTGTGGTAATGCGACGATTGCGATCCGGTGGGGCCTGCTTCTTCGACGCGGATTTTCTGGCGGCTTCTGCCGGCTTTGCGTCAACGGTGCCGGCCAGTATTTGCCGAAAAGCCGGATGCCTCTTTGAGCGCGATGCCGTCCTGGCGGTTGCGGCGCGTTTCGGCGCAGTGGCACCGCCCGCCGCGCGCTTCACCTGCCCCCCGATCTGAGTTGCGGTCTGCGATGGACCCGATGCCGCGTGCTTTGTTACGCGGGGCCGGGGCTGAATCGCAGGCTTAGCGGGGCTGGATGCCGCGATCCTCTTCGACGGCGGCGCGACCTGCACCGCGGGCTCCGCCTGACTGGATCGGGGATTTCTTTTCATCCGCGCCCTGCTGTGATTCTCAGGGCTCGCCGCACTGGACACCGCATGCTGTGGCGGTAAGGGCTTTGACTGGGGCACGGACTTAGCCGCCTCATCGTTGGCGGCGGTTGCTTCGGATTTTAGGTTTGCCTTGAGCGCAACCTCAGGCGAGACCAGCTTCGGCGTTGCGGTTGGAGCTCTGGGGTTCAGAACCGCATTCGACTTCGGACCTTCCCGCGAATCCTTGATTACACGCGCTGGGCTTCGGGCCGGCGTGATCGCCCAGGGTATGGCTTCCGTCAGATCGATCCGCGGTTGGAGGGTTGCTTTGGGGGTTGGCTCAGAATCCGGCGAGGCTGCGGAGTCCATGACAGCTTTGCTGGCGTCTTTGGCCGCCACAGGCGCGTGAACTTTCGCCTTCGGCTCGGCCGTACTGGTCGCATCCGCTCTTACCGCTTCGAGGTGAGCTGCGATCAGGTTTGCCGCAATGAGTTTCGCCGCATCTGGTTTCGGTGGCTCGGGTTCTGCTGGCTCCCGTTTTGCTGAATCAGTGGCAGGAACCGACCCCTGTGCCTGCTGCCGCGCGGGCGCAGCGCGCCGCTTGCGGAATTGCCGGATCGCCTCTTCATAAGGAATTTCCCGGACCTCTTCAGTCTCGATGCCGTTCTTATGATGATTGCCGTTGCTGACCACGGACTGCTTTCCAGCCCAGCTACTAAAACGGCTCAGAATGGTGTGAAGGTCGTCAGGATTGGGTTCCGGCTGCATACGAAAATCTCCCATGCGCCGAGATTAAAGGCAGGGCGAAGGGGGTGGACACGGAAAAATAAGAATTCTCTCAGAGAGATTCCGCAATCGGGAAGAAAAGACGTTCTGTCCCGTTCTGGGAACCCGCGGCCAAGCGCCTCAACCCGTATTCCGCAGGCCCGCAGCAATCCCGCTGATTGTTCCCGCTATTGCGCGGTTTACTTCATCGGTGTCTTCCCCGGCGCGTTTGCGGCGCAGCAGGTCCACCTGAATCAGGCTCATGGGATCGACATAGGGGTTGCGCAGCCAGATGGACCGCGCCAGCACCGGGTTCGATTGCAGCAGCTCGCTCTGCCCCGTCACCGCCAGCACCGCCTCGCGCGTGCGCTCGAACTCCGCCTTCAGCATCCCGAAGACGCGTTCGCGCAGGCCGGCATCCGGCACCAGTGAGGCATACAGAGACGCGATGCCGAGGTCCGCCTTGGCGAGAGCCATCTCCACATTGCGCACCACATCGGTGAACAGCGGAAAATCGCCCATCATGGAGCGAAGCAGCTGTGCTCCGCCTGGTTTCTTCGCGAATTCCGCAAATGCCGTGCCCACGCCAAACCATGCTGGAACCAGCAGCCGGCTCTGCGTCCAGCCAAAGACCCACGGAATGGCGCGAAGATTCTCAAAGCTCATCTGGCCGGCGCGCCGGGCGGGGCGCGAGCCGATGCGGGCGTGTTCGAGCTCCGCGACGGGCGTCGCCACCTCGAAGAAGTGCAGCACTTCGGGGTCCGCAATAATCTGTTCGCGATAGCACCTGAATGAAATCTCCGACAGCTCCGCGAAGGTGCTCTCCCACTCCGGCCTCATCATGCCGGAGTAGCGTGCATCGGGAAGAAGAGCGTTGGGGCGCGCGAGCGCGTCGAGAGAGGCCGCGATCATCAGCTCAAGATTGCGCTCCGCGAGAACGACATCGGAATACTTCCAGTTGAGAACCTCGCCCTGTTCGGTGATGCGAATCTGGCCCTCGAAAGCGCCGACTGGTTGCGCATAAATGGCGCGATGCGTGGGGCCGCCGCCGCGCCCAACCGTGCCGCCTCTCCCATGGAAAAGGCGCAGCCGCACACCGCACTCCCGCGCCACATCGTGGAGGGCCCGGTGAGCGCAGAAGATTTCCCAGGTGCTGGCCAGCATTCCGCCGTCTTTGTTGGAGTCGGAATAACCCAACATCACCTCCTGCGTATTGTTCCAGGAGGCCAGCAGCTTCTTGTAGCCTGGCGAGGACCAAAGCACGCGACAGATGCGGGGCGCATTGCGCAGGTCTTCGATGGATTCAAACAGAGGCACCGGCATCACGCCTGGGTCGCCGCCGCGCCCAGCCACATCCACACCGCCCAGGCGCGCCAGCCAGATCACCGCTGTCACGTCCTCAACCGACGAGGCACCGCTGACAATGTAGTGCCGGATCGCGTCCGGGCTGCATCCGGACTTGATCTCCGCGATCACACGAAATGTCTCGATCACGTCGCGTGTCTGGGGGCTGAGCGCCGAGGGCATGGCCGCGCCATTCTGCGCGCACCAGGCCGAAGCCTCTTCGAGGGCCTTGCGATGAATGCGGGCATGCTGCCGAATGTCGAGCGTGTGCAGATGAAGGCCGAAGGTGCGGACCATCAGCAGCAACGGATCGATGAGCGTCTCCGCCAGCCGAATGCCACGATTCGCCGCCAGGCTGCGGCGGACGACGCTGAGATCCTCGAGAAAATCCCCCGCCGAACAGTACGGCGATAGTCCCGCCAGCGCAGACTCCAGCATCTCCGGGTCGGTGTCGGACTTGCCGCCCGTGCGCTGAATCCTCGCGCGCACACATGCCAGGTATCGGCGGTAAGTCTCGAACTCGAAACGCGCTCCAAAGGTCTCAGCAGTGGCGTGCAGCTCGGCCTGAAAGCTATTCAGCCGCGCCTCTAACTCTTCGCTCACCGGCAGCTGCTGCGCCGAGGTTGTGAGCAGATCGATCGCCTGCTGGAGCCGCTTGTCGTAGTAATCGAGCAGCCGCGTTCGGGCCGCCAGGATTGCCTGCCGCGTGACTGCCGGCGTCACAAACGGATTGCCGTCCCGATCCCCGCCGATCCACGAGCCGAAGGCCAGCAGCAGGGGAAGATCGGCCAGCTCGAGGTCCAGCCCGTACTCGCTTTTCAGCGCCGCCGCGACTTCCTCGTACAAACCCGGCAGCGTTTCAAACAGCGAGACGTCGTAGTAATCGAGGCCCATGCGAATCTCATCCGCGACCGCTGGCCTTCGGCTGCGCACCTCGTCGGTCTGCCACAGTGCGGTGATCTCCGCGGTCAGAGCCTCTTCGAGGGCCGTCAACTCCTCGTCGGGAACAGGAATGCGATCGATCTCCTCGAGGAACTCGCCCATCCGCCGCCGCTTCATCAACACCGAGCGCCGCGCGATTTCCGTGGGATGCGCGGTAAACACAGGCACCACCAGAATGCGCCGCAGCCAGGCCAGCGCCTTGTCGGCCGAGATTCCCGCTTCGCGCATCGCGCGCAACGTTCCGCGCAGCTCGCCGCGCTGGGCATCGCGTTTCGACGAATCGCCGGTAATTTGCACGGACCGCCGCCGCCGCTTGCGGTGATTCGTCTCTGCCAGGTTGATCAGCTCGAAATAAAACGCGAAGGCTCGGCTCAGCCGGTCGGCCTGATCCACGGGCATGGCGTTGATGGCCAGCACTGCCATCTGCATCAGGTCTTCGGCTTCGCGGATTTGCCCCTTGCCCTGCAACTCCCGCCGCCGGATGGCCGACTGGCGCAGCTCCTCCACTTTGGCGTAGAGGGCTTCGCCCGCCTGTTCGCGCAGCACACGGCCAAGCAGCAGGCCCAGCGACCGCACGTCGCGGCGCAGCGGAGCTTCCTTCAGATCGCCTGACCGGGCTTCCAACTCGGTCAGCCGCTCGGTCCAGCTTTCGGGTTTCCACAAGGGCGGCATCTGTTCTGATTCAATCACAGCAGGATGCGCGTGGAGCCTGAACCATATAACGCAGAGCAAAAATGGGCGCGCCCGGTGAGCGATGACACGATGAACACGCCTTCCGTTATCATTCGGCGCGCCGAAGAGCGCGATGTCCCGACCATGGCCGCCATTCGCGCAGCCGAGTGGGAGACCGAAGCCTACTGGCAAAGGCGTATCGGCAATTACCTGCGCGGCGAAATCGGCGCGCAGCACGCTTTGCCGGGACATGCCGTCTTCGTGGCCGATCTGGACGGCGCCGTTGTTGGCTTTGTCGCCGGTCATCGCACCACGCGCCACGGATGCCAGGGCGAACTGGAATGGATCGATGTCGTCGCGGCGCATCGCCGACAGGGCATCGCCGGGCGGTTGATCGTCACCCTGGCCGCATGGTTCATCGAGCAGCAGGCTGTGCGCGTTTGCATCGACGTGAAGCCGGAAAACACCGCTGCTCGCGGGCTGTATGCGAAATTTGGTGCTCGGCCGCTCAACCCGCACTGGATGTTCTGGGAGGATATTCGCCTACCCTTGGGTCGAGCGGGGGTGTAATCCCTGTGCCCTGTAACCTGATCCCTGTTTCCTGTTTCTGCGATATCCTCCTTGCGTTATGCGCAGATCAGTTTTGATGCTCTCTGTTTGTGCCGTTCTCGCCGCCTCCGCCATTGCCCAGGAAACGCCCAAGCCTAAGCCCGAAGAGACGGAAATCTGGACGCCTGTGCCCCCCATCGTCACGCCTGGCGCGACCGATGCGGCACCGCCCTCTGACGCGATCATTCTGTTCGACGGGTCGAACGAGAACGAGTGGGTTTCGGCGCAGGATCACACGCCGGCGCAATGGATCGTCGGCGACGGCGTGCTGACCGTGGCCAAGGGCGCCGGCAACATCGAAACCAAACGCAGCTTTAAGAATTACCAGCTCCACGTCGAGTGGAAGATTCCGACCAACATCACCGGCAGCGGCCAGGCGCGCGGCAACAGCGGCGTCTTTCTCGCCTCTCTCGGCCCCGGCGACGCGGGCTATGAGCTGCAGGTCCTCGACTCCTACAACAACACCACCTACGTGAACGGCCAGGCCGGCAGCATTTACAAGCAGAGCCCGCCGTTGGTGAATGCGAACCGGAAGCCTGGCGAGTGGCAGACCTACGACATCGTCTGGACCGCGCCCACCTTCAACGCTGACGGCTCGCTCAAAACGCCCGCCTATGTCACGGCCTTTTTCAACGGCGTGCTGATCCAGAATCATTTTCAGCTGAAGGGGCAGACGCTCTACATCGGCCAGCCTTTTTACAAGGCGTACGACCGGGCTCCCATCAAGCTGCAGGCGCATGGCGACAAGAGCGAGCCCATCAGCTTCCGGAATATCTGGGTGAGAGAACTGCCGTGAAGCAGAGTTTGGAGTTTAGAGTTTGGTGTTGTGGTCGAGCTGGGTACCCTGGCGAAAAATGAGATTGGGGCAGGCGCGGCTAAACTCCAAAACCTAAACTCTAAACTCTGGCTCCTTCACACCAGCTTCATCGCCTCCGGATCCCACTTCACAATGGCGTCGCGCTCGTAGCTCAGATTACTCAGCAGCGCCGCGCCAGCCGCGCGATAGCCAAACACCGCGTCCTCCACCACCGGCTGCCGGGAGCGCACCGAGGCGAAGAAGTTCTTGAAGTGGTCGTAGCTGTCGCTGTAATCGCGTGGCGCTACATACTTGTCGACCCCAACGCGCGTCGGTTCGGTCGCCTCCACCAGAGGATACTTCTGGCGATAGGCCGTCGTGATCTCCTTCTGCATCGCGTCTGTAAACGACCCGATCATCAGCCCAGGCTCCTTCTCGCGCGGAACGCGATTCACCGTTACTGAGTTGCCGGCAATCTCCATCTGGCCTTCCGAACCGGCGAAGAGGAAGCCCTCGCCTTCCGCGCCACCATCGACGAAGTTGACCCGCAGGCTCAGGTTGAATCCCTCGGGATAATCGAAGAGCCCCAGCAGCACGTCGGGCACGTCGCGGCCGTCCTTCCAGAAGCGCAACCCTCCGGTTGCCATGGCCCGCGTCGGTCCGTGCGCACCAGTGATGAAGTGCGTCCCACTAAAAAGATGGACAAATAAATCGCCCGCCACGCCGCTGCCATAGGCCTTCCACTTCCTCCACTGGAAAAAGTGCTCGGCGTTGAAGGGAATCTTCGGAGCGGTGCCGAGAAATCGCGGCCAGTCGCAGGTTTCCGTCGAGGCATCCGGTGGGACGGTGTAGTTCCACGCGCCGATCGATGAATTGCGATCCCAGAACGCGCTGACCATGTTCAACTGCCCAATGGCCCCGGAAGCGAGCAGCTCCTTCGCCTTGGCGTAGACGATGGAGCTGACGCGCTGGCTGCCGATCTGCAGAATGCGCTTTGTTGCCTGCGCCGTCTCAATCATCGCGGGGCCATCGGAATAAAGATGGATCATCGGCTTCTCGCAATAAACGTCTTTGCCTGCCTTCATGGCGTCGATGGAGGCCTGTTTGTGCCAATGGTCCGGCGTCCCAACGATGACCGCGTCAATATCTTTGCGGTCGAGAATCTCGCGGTAGTCGCGCGTCGTGAGGATGTCCGCGCCCCACAGCTCCTTGCAGTGGGCGAGGCGGTTATCGTAGCAATCGGCTGCAGCGACGACCTTAACGCCAGGAACGCTGGCGGCGACTTTCGTGTCGTACTGGCCCTGCCCACCGGCGCCAATCAGGGCAATCTGAATGTGATCGTTCGCCGCGACCGGCTGTGCCGACTCGCTCTGCTGCGGAGCAATCAGCGTCCCCGGCTGGCTCGGCTCCGCAATCGCGCCCAGCCGCGCTGCCATCAGTGCTTGTGTCGATGCTGTCCCTGCGACTTTCAAAAAGCTTCTCCGATTCACGCGCGTTGATCCCCCGATTTCAAAATCGATTGGCTCAAAACAGATGGCCCCTGCCAACATAATCTTTTTTGTCGGGCTTTGCTCATCCCTGCACCTGAACGGCAACGCGGAACCAGTCCGGTAGAATCGCGCTGCATGCAGTGTCATCGCTCCGTAATGCGGTTTGCTCTTCGCCTCGCGCTTTCGTCACTGGCGCTCGCGCTCCCCGCTCACGCACAGCTCTCCGGCGACATCGCCCGGATCGCGGCCCAGGCGCACGGCCGCGTCGGCGTCGCATGCTCGCTTCCAGGGCGCGAGCTCGACTGCAATTTCCACGCTGCCGAAGCCTTCCCCATGCAGTCCGTCTACAAGCTGCCCATCGCCATAGCTGCGCTGCACGCGGTCGAACGGGGCAGGTTCAACCTGACCCAAAACATCCGCTTCCTCCCGTCCGACCTCGTCGCCCCCGACCAATACAGCTTGCTGCGCGACGCTCATCCTCACGGCAATGCCGACGTCCCGTTCGAAGATCTCCTCCGCCTCGCACTCTCCCAAAGCGACGGAGTCGCCTCCGATATTCTCCTCCGTCTCCTCGGCGGTCCGCCTGCCGCCGATGCCTACATCCGTAGTCTCGGCATCACAGGCATCCAAATTGCCGACACGGAACAAGCCCTCGGCCGCAAAGACAAACTCGAAGATCGTGATTCCGCCCAGCCTCGAGCCTTTCGTCGCTTTGCTGCGCCTGCTTGCCGATCGTTCGCCGCTCTCGCCTGAGCACACGCAGATGCTGCTCGGCTGGATGACGGCGTCGCATACCGGCGACCGCAGGATCAGAGCGCTGCTGCCGCCGGGAACCAGTCGTCGCGGACAAGACCGGAACATCGGGCACGGGAAGGAACTTCACGAACGCGACGAACGATGCGGGCCTGATCACGCCTGCCCAACGGCCGCAAGTTGGCCATCGCGGTGATGGTTGCGGATTCTGCCGCTCCCGCGTCCGTTCGCGAGCACGTCATCGCGGAGATCGCCGGAGCGGTCTGGGCGGCTGCGGCCAGGGTTCGCTGATCGGCCGCCGTTGACGGCTGCGGGCAACGTTCCCTGCCAATCGAATTGAATTCGCTTCTTCTTCCCCGTAAACTTGCTCTACGGGCAAACTATGCTCAGGCTCACCAAAAAAGCCGATTACGGCCTCATGGCCCTCAAGTTCCTCGCAGAGCATGCGGACGAGGCTTCGCTCAGCGCCAGGGACATCGCCGAGGCCTACCACATTCCGCCGCAGCTGCTGGCCAAGATTCTGCAGCGCCTGGCGAAGGTCGGCATCCTGCGCTCGCATGCGGGCATGAGCGGAGGTTATTCACTTCTCAAGCCTCCGCGCGAAATCTCCGCCTTCGAGGTCATCCACGCCATCGACGGCCCGCTGTTCATCACCTCCTGCGGCACCAGCGACAGCTCCTGCGACCTGACCGACAGCTGCACCATCAAAGAGCCATTGGCGCGGGTGAACGACTCGATCTCCGGGCTGCTGCGCAGCATCAGCATCGCCGACCTCGCGGAACCGAGCGCCGACGCTGCCGTTCGAACCAGACGCAGCGCGGACCTGGTGACGATTCAGCTCTAAGCCAACGTATCTGTTGCGAGAACAGACGGGACCCGGATGAAACTTCCGATCTACATGGACAATCACGCCACCACGCGGCTCGATCCTCGCGTGCTCGAAGCGATGATGCCCTACCTCACCGAGGTTTACGGCAATGCGGCGAGCCGCAGTCATTCGTTCGGCTGGGCAGCCGAAGCAGGCGGTTGAAACGGCCCGCGCCCAAGTGGCGAAGCTGATCGGCGCATCGGCGCGGGAAATCGTCTTCACCTCCGGCGCAACGGAAAGCAACAACCTGGCCATCACGGGAGTGGTCCAGGCGCACGGCGGTCCTGCGCATGTTGTCACCCAGGCTACGGAGCACAAGGCTGTCCTCGACACGTGCGCGTGGCTCGAAAAGTCCGGGCTCGGAAAGTCCGGGCTTGAAAAGCAGGGGAACCGCGTGATGTATCTTCCGGTCGAGCCGCGGAGTTCGATGGAAGCCGGCCGCATCCGCCTCGACGATCTGCGACGCGCGCTCGACGACGAAGACAATCCCGTCCAGGACAGGTCAGTCCCAGGCAAGCCCGTGCTGGTCACCATCCACATCGCGAATAACGAGATCGGGACGATTCAGCCCATCGACGAAATCGGCGCTCTCTGCCGTGAACGCGGCGTGCTCTTCCACACGGACGCGGCGCAGGCTGCAGGTAAAATCCCCATCGATGTCAACCGCGCGCACATCGACCTGCTGTCTTTATCCGGCCATAAAATTTATGGCCCCAAAGGAGTTGGCGCGCTCTACGTCCGACGCCGCAGCCCGCGTCTCCCGATCGCCGAACAGATGCATGGAGGCGGCCACGAGCACGGACTGCGTTCCGGCACGCTCAATGTCCCTGGCATCGTCGGCCTCGGCGCGGCCTGCGCAGTTGCCCTTGAGGAAATGGAATCCGAAGCAGCCCGGATCGCCGCCCTGCGCGACCGGCTTCAGGCGAAGCTCCTGGCCAGCCTCGATCGTGTTGGCGTCAATGGGTCGCAAACCCATCGTCTGCCTGGCAATCTGAACATGACCTTCGAGCACGTCGACAGTGAGACGTTGATGATGGGCCTCAAAGACGTCGCGCTCTCGAGCGGCTCGGCTTGCACCTCGGCGAAGATCGAGCCGTCCCATGTTCTGCGCGCGATCGGTCTCGATGAGGAAGCCGCGCACAGTACGCTTCGCTTTGGCTTGGGCCGTTTCAACACGGAAGAAGAAGTGGACTACGTGGCGGAGCGGCTGATCGACGTCGTCCGCAAGCTGCGCGAGCTGTCTCCCGCTTATGCCGAGTTCACCTGAGCGCGCCGGTCAGAGTAGAATTTCAGGCAAACGATAGTTCGAGGAGCGTCGCTTGAACGGAAAAATCCATGGCTGGCGGTTCGCCACAATTTATTTCCTGCTCATGCTCGGGTGCTTTCTGGCCTTCTCGGCAGTGTCGCGGCCGCTGCGCCACCAGATGACCTCCCTCCATTCCCTGTTTTGGACGTTCGCCGTGCCATGGTCGGCCACATGCTTCGCCGTGCTCGCTTTGGCCGTGTGGTTCGTGCGTTATAGACAAAACGTCAATACGCGAAAACTCAGTAAGTGAGCCGGCTCACTCCGCCTCAAGAACAACACATTTCAAGTACTCCGTCTCCGGAATATTCAGCACTACCGGATGATCGGGGGAAGCACCGCGCACTTCCAGCAGGCGCACGCGCCGCCGGGCATCGCCTGCCGCCGCACGAAGCGTCTCCATGAACTCGCCCAGCGAAACGTGATGCGAACAGGAGCACGTGATCAGCCGGCCGCCTGGCCGCAGCATCTTGAGCGCACGCAGGTTCAGTTCGCGATAACCGCGCAGCGCCCCCTCGACAGCGCGCTTGCTTTTTGCAAACGCCGGCGGATCGACGACGATGGTGTCGTACATCGAGCCCGCATCGCTCCAGCCGCGCAACAAAG
>CAWHOU010000007.1:0-21103 GCA_963831055.1 uncultured Acidobacteriaceae bacterium
GCAAGGGTTGGAGTCGTAGTGGGAACATCAGCTTCGCCATCGTCCGACGGCTGCAGCTTCTCGTATGCCGAAAGAATCTCATCCGCATCCGCAGGTTTGCTGAGGTAGTGGTCCGCGCCGCGTTTCATCGCAGCGACGGTTGTGGGAATGCTTCCATATCCAGTCAGGACAATGATGGTCACCGCGGGGTCGGCTGCTCGCAGTTTCTCGACCAGATCAAGACCATCCATACCGGGCATGCGGAGGTCGATCAGAGCCAGATCCGGCTTCAGTTCACCTGCCACAGACAGCGCCTCTTCACCGTCGCCCGCGGCCCGGGATTCCCAGTTGCGCTGAGCAAACGCCCGGCTCAGGCGCGTACGGAACACCTCATCGTCATCGACGACCATCACCCGGCGTGTTGCTTCACGCTGTGGCATCGTCGTGATCTCGCGCTGGCTGAAAGTGAATTGGCAGAGTCAGGGTTGCGATAGTACCGCGGCTGGGCGCCGATTCACAGGAGAGGCTGCCTCCAAGGCGCTCAGCAAATGTGCGTACCAGAAATGTTCCGAGGCCCATTCCTCTGCCAGGCGGTTTCGTCGTGAAAAAGGGCTCGGTGATCCGGCGAAGTATTTCCTCGCTCATCCCGCGGCCTCGATCCCGAACAGAGAGAGCGACCAGCCCCGTTTCAATCCGTCGAGCCTGCACGATGATCTGCTGATCGTCGGTTCCGGCATCGAGGCATTCCTGAGGAGAGCCGTCAGAGACTGGACGGTCGCTCGCACCGGCAGGCAAAGGGTCAATTCTTCATCGCCGGCATCGAGGGATACCCGAGCGCGATGCGATTCGGAGATCTCGTCGAGAGCCTGACCGAGAAGTTCGCCCGTTTGAATAATCCGTGGCGATTCGCCGGCCGGCTCTGCCCCCCCGCGCTCATCCGATGAACAATCTGCTGGCAGCGTTCTACCTCCGAACGAATCAGCCGTGCATCGTCGCCGAGATCGTCCCCGTCTTGGTGAGGCTCCATGCATAGCGTTCGAGTTCCCGAGCCACAACAGCAATCGTTCCCAGCGGCGTGCTCAAATCCGTGGGCTGCGCCCGCTGCGAGGGTGACGAGGGACGTCAGTCTCTCCGTCTGGCGACGTGATTCTGCAGTATCAGTATTTCCCGTTCTCTGTGGCGCAACGCGTTCGAGATCGTCGCCCTGTAAAGAAGCTGATCAATGTGGCGGCGACGATGAAGGTGAACGACATCCCAACCAGATGGGGAAACATCTCGTGTTCGCCCGGGACATGACATTCAAGACACGCCGAGGGCAGGAAAAACAGGAGGCCGAAGGAGACAGCAGAGAGGCCGACCAGAATCCATGTCCAGTTCCGGCTTCGTTCAGAACGACAGCCGCCAGAGTGATCTGCACAAGGTACAGCAGGCTGAATGGGGTTCATCGGTCCGCCGGTCAGCGCGAGCGCTGCCGTGAGGCATAGTGTGTCAAAAGCAAAGGTTGCACCCAAAAGGGCCTGGGATGAATGAAGGGAACGGTGGATCGCGGGATGGAGCCAGAGGTTGGTTGCAAGTACGGAAAGCAGGGGGAGGAGTACCCACAAAACCGAGTGGCCGAAGCTAAAGCTGCGTGCAGCGACCAGAAGCGTCACGGCTCCGCCCACGACCATCCCATAGCGGAGCCGAATGACCCAGGGCAAAGCCAGGTTCGGGGCAGGATCGGCTTCCGATGTGTCGGGCTCGGTCGTGGAGGCCTCACCGTGAATCGGAGCCAAATCTGTGTGTCCCCGGGACCAGGTTCTCAGCGCTGCAATCATTCAACCCATCATATTTCGACTTGTAGCGAAAGCCACCCTGCGACAATTAGCCGCACCTCGCCCCTCGTCACACAGCCACTACTTTGTGCACCACAAATGGTGCAACCTGCTTTTAGTCGCTGACGCCGCGGCAACGGGCGGAGGTGACCTGTAACGCAAATCGATCCGGCTGGCTGCAGAGCTGCTATGACGACGCTGCGCGTTACATGAGCGGCAAGGGGGACTGGCCGGCCGGGGGCGGTCCGAAGCGATGCATATCGCCAGTGCCGGCGAAAAGCCACATGCGGGACCAGGAACGTGGGACCGGAAGGAAGCGGCGGTTTTCGGCGAAACGAACCGGCAGAGGCAGAGGCTTGTGACCCGGATTCGCAGTGAGACCGCATGGCGTGGCGGGCGAATGGCTCAGACGGCCTGCATGGACATTCCCGTCCGCGTCCACTCGAAGGCATCGGCAGAATTGGAGCTGCACCTCGCCAAGTGGCGAACGAACGCAGCCACGTAGATGGGGAAAAGGCATTCATGGCACCTCCAATGGCCAATATGCGAACCGGCAGCCTCCGTCAGTGGATGTTTGGCCGGGGGGGCCGACACGGAAAAGTTCGGCGGTGCGGCGGGCATAGGCCTCGAATCCGTGGCCTGCGGGCACCTTGCGATCCTTTTCGTTTCCGGGGGTTCGTTCGTTTGGAGCCGTACGAGGTCAGCACGCGCATCGCCCTCACAGCGGGTGCGACACGTGATAGCCTTGGTGCGTTCCAGCGGCAGTTCCGGCCACGCCCTGCAGAATACGAAGTGGAAACGGATTCCTGAGATGGCAAAAAAGTATCGTGCCGCCCGCTTTTCGGCATTTGCAGCTGTGTTCGCGGCAGGACTTGTTCCGGCCTTCGCGCAACAACCACAGTATCCATTCAACGATCCGAATCTGGCCGTGGACAAGCGCATCGACAATCTGCTGTCGCTGATGACGACCGAGGAGAAGATCGATGTACTCGGGACGCGGACGGGGGTGCCGCGGCTGGGAATCTCAAACATCGGCAGCTCCGAAGGGATTCACGGGATCGTGCAGCGCGAATCGCACGGAAAGCACGAGCCAATCACAACGACGCAGTTCCCGCAGCCGCCGGGCATGGGCGAGTCGTGGGATCCGCAGCTGGTGCGGCAGGCCGGAGCGGTGCAGGGCTACGAGGCACATTTCATCACACAAACCGCCAAGTACGACCGCCAAATTCTCATGTACTGGGGACCACAGGCCGACCTGGCGCGCGATCCGCGCTGGGGACGCAGCGAAGAGGTGTACGGCGAGGATCCGTTTTTCAACGGGACCATGGCGATGGCATTCATCAAAGGCCTGGAGGGCGACGATCCGAAATACTGGCAGGCCTCGCCGCTGCTGAAGCATTTCCTGGCCAACGAGAACGAGAACCTGCAGGATCGTTCCTCGTCGGATTTCGATGAGCGGCTCTTCTGGGAGTACTATTCAGTTCCCTTCCGCATGGCGTTTCTGGAAGGCGGCGCGAAGGCGGTGATGGCTTCCTACAACGCCTGGAACGGGACGCCGATGGCGGTGAATCCGATCCTGAAGAGTATTGTGCGGGACAAATGGGGCGTGGATGTGCTGTCGACGGACGGCGGAGCGGTGCACCTGCTGGTCGATCCCCGGCACACCTTCCCCAACACGGAAGCAGCGGTGGTGGCTTGCATCAAGAACGGCATTAATCAGTTTCTGGATCGCTATGTAGACGAGACAAAGGCAGCACTGAAAGACGGCTCGCTGACGGTGGCCGATATCGATGCCGTTCTCCGATACAAATTCCGAATTGCTATCAAACTGGGGTTGCTCGATCCCCCGGAGTTGGTGCCGTACACGAAGATCAAGGATGATCCGGAACCGTGGAATACAGATCGCGATCGGGACGTTTCAAAAAAGCTGGCCTTGGAGTCAGTAGTGCTGCTGAAGAACGAGAAGAATCTGCTGCCGTTCGACAAGAACGGCATTAAGTCGATCGCGGTGATTGGGCCGCTGGCGGATTCGGTGCACTGGGATTGGTACGGCGGGACCCCTCCTTATAAAGTGACGCCGCTCGATGGGATCAAGGCTGAGGTTGGGCCCGACGTCAAGGTCAACTACGCGGCGGATGAGTTGGGCAACGCCGCGATCAATGCGGCGCGGCACTCCGATGTTGCCGTGGTGGTGGTGGGGAACGACCCGACCTGCGGACCGGACATGGGGCACGACTGGGTGAACACCCCGGATGGTGGCGGAACGCTGCCCTGCACTGTGCCCAGCGATGGGCGCGAAGGGCGCGACCGCCAAAGTATCGATCTTGCCCAGGAACAACTGGTCCGACAGGTGTTCGCCGTCAATCCGAAGACGGTGGTGATTCTGATATCGAGTTTTCCATTTGCAATCAACTGGAGCCAGGAGCACGTGCCCGCGATTCTGCACATGACGCATACCTCGCAGGACGAGGGGACGGCGCTGGCCAGGGTACTTTTTGGGGAGTTCAACCCGGGCGGCCATCTGGTGGAGACGTGGCCAAAGTCGCTCGACCAGCTGCCGCCGAGCATGGATTACAACATTCGCGATGGCTACACCTATATGTATTTCAAGGGAGAGCCGCTCTATCCGTTTGGGTTTGGGCTGAGTTATACCACGTTTAAATTTTCGAACCTGAAGACCAGCTCGGGGGGGCTTGCAAAGGACGGAACCGTAACTGTATCGGTGGATGTGACAAATACCGGAAGCCGCGCGGGCGATGACGTGGTGCAGCTGTATGTGAAGCACTTGCACTCAAAGGTGGAACGGCCGCGCGAGGAGCTGGAGGGATTCCAGAGAGTAATGGTGGAAGCTGGTCAGACGAAGACGGTGGAGATTCCGTTGCCGGCTTCACGGCTGGCGTATTGGGATACAAAGGCGGGGGAATTTCGCGTGGAGGCGGAGCCGGTAAGCTTGATGGTGGGCGATTCTTCTGCAAACCTTCCCCTGAGCGCGACGATAAAAGTGCAGTAGCGCGCTATTTGAGAGATCCGGATTGCATCGCTGCCGGAACTTTCGCCTCCCAGCTATGTCCGCTGCCACTAAGGTTGAAGCCTTTAACGATGACTCGCGGTCGCTCCCCGCGTGTGTCGGCGTTTTCTAGCCGCATGTGAATCGTACGGCGCTCGCCAGGCATAAGCGCGATGTAGTTGTCGTCGTAGAGGGCGGGGACGATGAGGTCGCCGGTTCTTTCCCGCACGGCTTTGATGCGGACCAGAAGTGCCGGCGACTTTGAAGTGTTGCGCAGGTCCGCATCGATGACCCACTGCGATCCCTCGCGTTTGATGTGACTTTTCAGAGCAACGGTCACGCTCGGCAGTTCGCGGATGCCGGTGTAGTCGTTCTCGGCGAGCCCGCGCAGGTAGAAATTCGACGAGAGCACCTTGCCGTTCTTCAAAAGCGTGAGGCGGATGAAGTGGGTCTTCGAGAGACCCGCGGGAAACTCAAGCTGAATCGCCAGCGCGGTCGAGTCTTCTTGGCTGTCAAGGGTTGCGGACTTCTCCCACTTCAATGATCCGTCGATGTTGAGAATTTCGGCATGGGCGGTGAGGCCCGTTTGGTCACCGGCGCTGTCGTTGACGACTTCGACGCCGTCGGTCGCGGCGTTCCACTGAATGTGGAGCGGCTCCGCCCCTTTCTTCGCGCCATAGTAGCCGGCATCGGTGTCGAAGAGATAGTCATAGGTCTGCCACAGGAGCGAAGGCCACGCCGGGTGGCTCATCCAGATGAGCAGGCCAAGCCGGTTTTTGTTCTGGCCCTCGTACATGCCCCGATAGGCGTTGTAGTCGACGAGCTGCGCCAGCTCCAACCAGTCGTTGATGTTGTTGGCGCCGCCGTATTCCTGGTCGATTTCATTAGGGGGGAAATGGAATTCGGGGTACATGCTGCGAATGAAGTAGTCGTGGAGCGGCCATTGATAGCCCTGGGGCCACATAGCGGATTCGGGCATGGTGCGCCGCAGGGTCTCCATTTCAGGCACGTTGGGTGAGCCCATCTCCGAGTGGAACTTCACGGGGGCGTGCTCGAAGTAGTAGCGGAGCGGCTCGACCCTGTAAGGTCCGTGGCCGCTGACCGGGCCGTCGGCGGAGCTGGAAATGTAGTGCGAGTTCGGCTCCAGCGTAGCGACCAGACTACGGAGCCCGTCGTCGATGGGCTGCGGCGGGAACCCCTCGTTGCGACCGCAGAACAGGCCGAGCGAGGCGTGGTTGCGGATGCGGAGAAGATAGTCCTTCGCGTTGGCGAGAAAGAGGTCATTGTCGTCGGGGTTGGGGCCGTCCCACGGATTAGCGAGCCAGAAATCCTGCCAGATGACGATGCCGTTGCGATCGGCCGCGTCGTAGAAGGCTTCGTCGTCGGTCATTCCAACCCAGTTGCGGATCATGTTGAAGTGGAGGTCGCGGTGGTAGCGCATCGCGGTCTCATACTCGCGGGCGCGATAGCGGAGCATGGATTCGGAGAAGCCCCAGTTGCCGCCGCGAGCGATGAAGCGGCGTCCGTTGATCCACATTTTGAGAATGCCGCCATCCTCGGAGTAGGTGAACTCACGCACGCCGGCCTGGAAGGACTTTGAATCGGAGACTCTACCGTTGACGGTGAAAGCAATTGTCACCGGATAAAGGTTAGGGCCGCCATAGCCGACCGGCCACCACAGCTTCGGGTTGGTGAGATGGAGGGCGGACTGGGTCGCCGGAGTGAGCTGAACGGTTCTTGATTCGGATGCGGCAAGGGTGACGGGTATTTCGGCCCGTACGTCGCCAAAGGTGACGCGCAGCGTGCCGGAAACGGGCTGCGCGTCCTGGTTGTGGAGCGTGGTCTCGACGGTGACGTCGGCGTGGGTGGTATCGGGAAGTGGCAGAGTAGTCGAAACAAGAGGGGATTCAATGGTGACCGGGCCGCTGGTTGTCAGCGAGACGCTGTTCCAGATGCCGTCATCGCGGCCGCGGATCGTGGAGATCCAATCCCATCCCGCTGCGGCGTGGAAGGTCGGGTTGTCCCGGCCGAGTGCGCCACCGTTGACCGTGCGGCCAGCCTTGTCTTTGGTGCTGCCCGGGTTGGCGTTCGCGATGATGCGCACAGCGAGGGTATTCGACGCACCCGGATAAATGAGCGAAGTGACATCGAAGCGGCCCAGCATCATGCCGCCATCGATGCGGCCGAGGTGCCGGCCGTTAAGGTAGATTTCGGCCTTCCAGTTAATGCCGTCGAAGTCGAGCCACAGGTGCTGCCCAGGCTGCACTGCGGGCGCGACGAATTCATCCCGGTACCAGAAGTCGGCGCAAAAGAAGGAATCTGGGACTGCATATTGGTTATCGCCGAAATCGGGATCGGCAATCGCTCCATCGTTGAGATAGCTGGTGAGGACGGTGCCAGGAACCGTAGCGATCATCCAGTCTTGGTCGGAGAAGCCGAGCTGCGCGATCTGCTCGCCGGTTGCAGACACAAGGGAAGCGCGCTGGAGCTTCCATGCACCCCCGGATAACGGCAGTGGGCTGCCCGCGTCGACTGCAGACGTTATTTCAGGCGCCGGGTGTGCCACGGGGACCAGTCCACCTCTGCCCCAGACTTCAAGCTCGCTGAGAATGTAGGGCTGGCCAGGTGCAGCGGGCCTGGTCATGAGGACGCGCACGTAGCGGCCGTGCGCGGGCCGACCGAAGTGGACCTCATCGGTAAGGTCCACGGGGTTAGCCGGGATCGGCTGGATCGTTTGCCAATTCCTGGCGTCGTCGGAGATCTGGATCGAACCTTCTGCCGCCCGTTGGATCCAATCCAGGACGATCCGGTCGAATGTGCAGGGCGCGCCGAGGTCGACGTAGGCCCACTCCGGCCCGCTGCCGGCTGACGGCAGAGCGGACATCCAGGCGCTCGAGAAGTTATACGGGCCGGCCACGTGGACCTCCTGACCTTTGTCAAAGGTCGCGAGCTCGGCTACGCCCCAGGTTTTAATTCCTTCGGCGGAAAATTGCACTCGGTAGCAGCGATTCTGAGCCGGCGCGTTGAAGGGGATGGACTGCATGAAGCTTGGCCCGGAGAACTTCATGCTGGGCCAGTCGGTCCCGGTGGAACGTCCCAGCTCCTTCCACGTCACGTGGTCGTCGGAGCCGGATACGATGTACGTCCAACCGGTAACAGGCAGTGGCCCGTTCATGCGGCGCAGCCACAGGTCGATGCGATCGATTTCCGGCAGCTGGCCTCCGCCTTCCATGTCGAATTCGACCCACGGATGGTCGCCACTGACATCGACCGATGAGGTGATGTTGCCATCGAGAAAGACTTCGCGCTCCTGCTTATTGAGAATGCCCCCACTCGATGTGGAGGTGACGATCCAGCGCGGAAAGGTGGACTCGCTGGTGCCCGCGATGAGCCCCCGGTCAGGAAGCGCGGGCTCCTTAATGCCATCGGTGATGAGTTGCGCGGTGAGGTTGTAGTCGTAGGCGCTGGATTGATAAGCGGGGCGGTGCAGGGCCAGGTTGCGATAGGTATCCGTGTCAGTGATGAGAGTCGGGCCGGTGTATTCACTGGGGTCGCCAGGATAAACGCCGATGCCGCGGGTGTATTGCTGGGGGTGAGATGGAGAAACGAATACGGCGGCGAGAACCAGCAGAGCAATGCGCTTCACGGGCAGCCTCCTTCCCGGCGGAGATTTCCGCCCGAATTGTAACCCCTTGTCGCCGCATGAATGCCGCAGTCCGGAGGTCTCGCGGCAGTATTGGCGATGCGGAGACGGAACCGCACCGCGCCGCATCCTGCAAAGTGGTATCCTCAACGGCTGGGTCAGAGGATCGGCAGAATGGCGGCTAAAGGATCGATTGTGTCGAGGCAGTGGTTACGAATGTCGGCGGCGGCAATTCTTTTTTGCGGAGCGGCGCAGGGGCAGTTTCTTCAACAGAGCCTGGACATCGAGAAGAAGTTACCGGATGCGCAGCGCTCCGTCATTGCGCGACTCGAAAACCTGAGTCATCTGCCACCGGGCGTGTGGCATTACCACGTGGGCGACCTGCCGCACGCCGAAGATCCCAACATCGATGACTCTTCGTGGCCCGTGGCCAAGCCGGACTCGACCTATCCGGAACAGGCGTTGTGGTTCCGGCAATGGGTTGAGGTGCCGAAGAATCTCGACGGGTACGACCTGACCGGCACGCGCATCTGGTTTCGCTTTGAAGCCTGGGTCAATGGGCCGCTGCCCCAAATCGTTTACTTCAACGGGCGGCGCGTGGCGATGGGAGACGATCTGGAGCCGATCGTATTGTTCGATCACGCGCGTCCAGGCGATCGAGTCCTGGTCGCGGTGAAGCTGATGGCGACGGTGGACCAGAAGCACTTCACCGGAAGCCCGATGAGTATTTCCTTCGCGTCCGAGCGGCCCAGCCCGCAGGATATCGGCGAGGAGTTTCTTTCGGCGGCGGTGCTGATTCCCAGTCTGTCGAAAGACGTGAGCGCGGATCAGGCGACGCTGGGTAAGGCGATTGGCCAGGTCGACCTGAAGGCCCTGGACAGTGCGGATCAGATGCAGTTTGACACATCGCTGCGCGATGCGCAGACGACGCTCGAAGCGCTGAAGCCGATGATGGAGCAGGCGACGCTGCACCTCACGGGCAATTCCCACATCGATGCGGCGTGGCTGTGGCCGTGGACTGAAACCGTCGACACCGTAAAGAACACCTTTTCGACCGCGCTGCAGCTGATGAATGAATACCCGACTTATACGTACACCCAGTCGGCGGCGGCCTACAACGACTGGATGGCGCGGGATTATCCGGAGATCGACGCACAAATCAAAAAACGGATTAAGGAAGGCCGGTGGGAAGTGGTCGGCGGGATGTGGGTGGAGCCGGACCTGAACATGCCCGACGGCGAATCGACCGCACGGTCGCTGCTGATCGGCAAGCGGTGGTACCAGCAACACTATGGCGTGGATGTCCGCATCGGCTGGAATCCGGATTCGTTCGGCTATAACTGGCAGCTGCCCCAGATCTACAAGAAGTCGGGCGTCGATTACTTCGTCACCCAGAAGATGGAATGGAACGACACCAATAAGCTTCCCTTCAAGCTGTTCTGGTGGGAATCGCCGGATGGCAGCAAGGTATTGACCTATTTCCCGCACGATTACGCGAATACGAATCTGAATCCAGTCCGGCTCTCGGTGGATCTTGCGCAGGCCCGCGAATATGCAACCGGATTGACCGACATGCTCGACCTGTTCGGCGTGGGCGATCACGGCGGCGGCCCAACACGCGCCATGCTGGACGAGGGATTGCACTGGATGCAGCCCAGCAGGATTGTGCCAAAGATGGAATTCGGGACGGCACAGCCATGGTTCTCAACCGTCGAGAACGAGCTGGCTCCGCAGTCGCCGGAGTGGGATTATCGCAGCATCGCGCAAGGCTACCATGAGCCGCCTCCTGTCGAGGGAAAGATCGACATCCCCACGTGGAAGAGCGAAATGTATTTCGAGTATCACCGCGGCGTCTTCACCACGCAGGCGAATCACAAGCGCAACATGCGAGAAAGTTCGGAGTGGGCGCTGAATGCGGAGAAGTACGCCTCCCTGGCATGGCTGGATGGGAACCCCTATCCGGGCGACGATCTGACCGAGGACTGGAAGAAAATCACCTTCAATCAGTTTCACGATCTGGCGGCGGGCTCGGGCATTGGCGTGATCTATCAGGACGCGCAGAAGGATTACGACGCCGTGCGGTGGTCGACGAATGAGATCTCGGCGAAGGCGTTGAAGACTGTAGCTGCGCATATCGACACAAGGGTTGGGCAGGGTGTGCCGGTGCTGGTCTTCAACCCGCTGGGGTGGGCGCGAAGTGGAAACGTAACCGTCGATGTACAAATGCCGGCGGCGACGCCGGACGTGTCGGTGCTGGATTCCCACGGAGCGGTGCTTCCGTCGGAAGCGCTCTCGAAGGATGCAACGACGAACACCTTCCATCTGCTGGTTGAGGCGCGGGACGTCCCTTCGCTGGGATACGAAGTCCTGCGGGTCGTGCCGGGCAAGCGTCCCTTCGCGAGCGATCTGAAGGTGAACGGAACAACGCTCGAGAATGCAGCGCTGCGGGTCGTGGTCGATCCGAAGAACGGCTGCATCACCAGCCTCTATGACAAGAAGGCGGGCTTCGAGACGCTTGCGGAAGGTTCGTGCGGCAACGAGCTCCAGACATTTAAGGACACGCCGAAGGATTACGACGCGTGGAACATCGATCCGGGAACACTGGACGTGCCGCCCACGCGCATCACCGACGCCGATTCGGTGGAGGTGGTGGAGCATGGGCCGATGCGTGCTTCGATCCGGGTAACCCGCCACTGGCAAAGCTCCAAATTTGTACAGGAGATTCAGCTCGATGCAGGGTCGGATGAAGCCGCGGTGGTCAACGACATCGACTGGCACGAGACCCACGTGCTGCTGAAGGACGCTTTCGCGCTCTCGGCGACGAGCCCATTCGCGACCTACGAGATTCCTTACGGTACGATCCAGCGGCCGACGACGCGCAATAACAGCTGGGAGAAGGCGCAGTTCGAAGTGGGCGCGCAGCGTTGGGCAGACTTGGGGAACGAGCAGCACGGGTTCAGTCTGATCAACGAGTCGAAATACGGGTACGACGGCGTGGGCAATCTCCTGCGGCTGACACTGTTGCGCTCGCCGGTTTGGCCCGATCCCAATGCCGACCGTGGGCATCATCATTTCAGCTTCGCGCTCTATCCGCATGCCGGCGACTGGAAACAGGCGATGACAGTGCGGCACGGTTTCGACTTCAACTACAAGCTGCACGCGATGCAGGTGGAGGCGCACACCGGGTCGCTGCCTGCCCAGCATTCTTTTGTCGGGGTCACGCCAGACGATCTGGTCCTGACCGCGATGAAGAAGGCGGAGGACAGCCACGCGCTGGTCTTCCATTTTTATGAGTGGGCGGGCAAAGGCGGCAGCGCGCAGTTGCGGGTTCCGCCAGGCGCCACTGGGGCTGTTGAGACCAACCTGATGGAGAAGCCGGAGGGCGACCCGCTGCCCCTTGAAGGCGATCATGTGACCGTGCATTTCCGGCCGTATGAGATTGTCGCGGTGCGGGTGGATTATCCGGAGGCGGCGCATTGACCAGGTTCGCGTACGGCTTGATATACTCAGTGGGAACCATGCGGGAGTAGCTCAGTGGTAGAGCATCGCCTTGCCAAGGCGAGGGTCGCGGGTTCAAGTCCCGTCTCCCGCTCCAGACAACCCGACGCGCCGGCAGAAGGCGTGAAGGGACCCCGGTTCCAACCTGAGGCGAGGCGCACTCAGCGCCGGTCGGCGGTTCCACTCCTGGTTCAGGATTCGCTGGTTCAGGATTGGCTGTTCGGGATTGGCTGGTCAGGATTGGCACTACAGGGGCGCGGTACCCAAGTGGTAAGGGAGAGGTCTGCAAAACCTTTATGCGTCGGTTCGATTCCGACCCGCGCCTCCAAATTTTAGGTCCAGTTTTCATGGTCTGGGTCGGACCAGGTTCCGATGGGATGCCTGGCGCCGCCGATGAGCGCTGAGGGGGCCATACCCCTGGGGGGTGGGGCTGTGGCAAGTGGCTCGATCCGAAGGGGTTCGGGGAGGGCACTTTTGGACTGTGGCAAGTTGCTGAAACAGGAGCCTTTGCGGGGGCGTTTTGGTATGGGGTTCCCTGGGATGACCGGGTTTGGGTGGGTACGCTCCACGGGCTCCTGTCCTTTCGGGAACAGCCGCTCGGAGCGGTGAGCCTGGAGCTGGGAGGGACAAAGCGTCCGTTGTGGCAGGGTTCGGGTGACAACTTCATTGGGCCTTCTCCTTTCTCCGATGGACGATGACGTCGGGAACAAAACAAAAGGCCCAGCCGTGCAGGCTGAGCCTTTTTTTTCTACCCTATAAGTTCAGAATAGCAGGTTGGAAGGATAACACTGCCAACTTTCTTTGAGGTTATGAGGGTGTAAGTGCTGTTAGATGAGGGACAACACTTTCGTACTGTGGGCGTTGGGCTTGACAGGTTTTCCACATGTGTGGTCAAACTCCGTTTGGTAGCTTCCTAATAAACGGCTTCAAAAGCCGGACTCCTATTTCTAAACGAAAGTATGGACTTTACGCAAGGGGTGCAGTGCCGCTTGATCTCCAATGCGGATACGCCCTTCTTCGATGTACAGGCGCGCCGGAACGCGTACGCCCAGTAACTGCGAAGAAGAAAGCGGCAAAGCAGCGCGGGCCAATAGCGGACCGGCTGAAGATCAGAGGCCGATGGCAGGATGCTGTGAAGAAGTCTCTGACAAAGAAAAAACCTGCCGCCGGGTGGCATGCATTTGCGCCAGCAGACGAAAAGCTTGCCGACTCTCTCTTTTTCGGCCACGTTCCGAGAACAAATCGAACGTGCGTTCTTGCTTGGATGCACGAGAAAGTATGTCTCATGGCTCAACGGGCAGATCAGTGGCCCCATTGCCAGTCTCGGATACTTCCGATCAATTGTTGACGAGGTCGCTCAGATGGAGACGTCTCCGGACTATTGGCGATACATCGGCGAGAGCCTTGATAAGTATGAGCGTGCATGGCTTTCGCAGAGTACCGA
The DNA here is from genome assembly GCA_963831055.1 of uncultured Acidobacteriaceae bacterium. GTDB lineage: Bacteria > Acidobacteriota > Terriglobia > Terriglobales > Acidobacteriaceae > Palsa-343. Next base: position 13,386 of record CAWHOU010000007.1, read on the forward strand.
TGGTGGAAAGAGCGTTCCATAGATAGAACCCAGCCTTCTGAGCGTAGCGAACAGCACGCCCATGTGCTTAGTTGGCCTAAACCCAACATTGCTGTCACCAGGGGCAATCTGAGTGATGAAAAGTGTGCCTGCCGCCGCCAAAGCCTCAGATTTCTTGAAAGTTTTCGCCAAATATATCGCAATAGAAACCGATTTTGCGGCCAATTTCTGCAACACGTGTTTGCCCCAAATTCATCGAAGGTCAAATCATCGCAAAACTTGAGAGTTTGCGAACGAGCCCCGCGTCCTGTTTACCGATGAGTAACTGACGGGTTGCCGACTGTCGGGTTGCCGACAATCCAACCAGAACTCAAAAGATACCGACAGGATAGCGGATGCTGGTCCAGCGCGTATCGAAGTCGGTTTTCTTGCGAGCTTAGTTAAGGAGAGGTATGCCAAAAGTGCCGCAGAAAGGGGCAATCCTGAGCTGTGTTGACGTGGATCGGAGACCGTTGGGGGCGCTCTAGATGAAAGTCTTTTCACACGTTGCTAACAGGCGAACGAGGCGTAAAATTGTTGTCGTTCTTGGAATCAAAAAGGAGATTCCAGCCTGAGGTGAACATGAAGCGCTCACAATCCCTCTGCGCAGTTCTGATTGGTTTGTGCCAATGGCTTTTGCTTGTGACCCCAGCCTTTGCGCATCCGGCCTCCGGTATCGTTGTCGACGACCAGGGCCGCATCTATTTTCTGTTTGACAGCCTGTATCGAATCGATCCTTCGGGGAAACTCTCCGTTGTGCAGGAGAACACGGGCGGGCATTGGCTCGCACTCGATGCCAAGGGCGCTTTCGCCAATGCCACACCCAAAATCTACAAGCGGGCGACCCCCGACGGTGGGATACCGGCGTTGATTTATGGCGACGGCGCTCCGCTGGTCATCGGCCTCGATGGCAACCTCTACTATGGGAGCAACGGTTCGCAGGAGGACTCGTTCCCGGCGGGCGCGATGACGGTTGTGCGCATGTCGCCCCATGGCGAGCAGCACCTGTTTACTCCTTCGCTAAAGCAGACTCTCAGCAATCTGAACGATGGCATCACAGGATTGACCTCCGGGGCGGATGGTTCCATCTACGCGGCCACTTGGAACGGGATCGTAAAGTTGAGTAAGGATGGATCAATCACGAAGATCATGCATCCAGTTGCGGTGAAAGATTGCGATTCTGATCCTGCCGACCACAATCCGGCTAACGCGTCTTCCCCGCTATTTCGCGGCTTGGGAGTGGATGCCGATGGCAATGTGTACGTGGCTGCGACCAGTTGCCATCGCGTCGTCAGAATAACTCCCAGGGGTGAAGTCGCATCGATTCTGATTTCGAAGCGCCCGTGGTCGGCCACAGGGGTAACGGTGAGCGGGCTGGACGTGTATGTCCTTGAATACACCAACGCCAACGGCCCCAAGACGGAAGGCTGGAGGGCACGGGTGCGGAAAATCGCGGCAGATCATACAGTAACGACTCTGGCGACGTTTTCCACGCCACTGCCTTCACCGCCGGCGAAACGCTGAATCAAATGAAATCTCCACCCGGCTCACAGTCGAGCCTACCACCAATTCCCCAATACCCATTGAGACTCTGCAGGCTTCATTACTCTCCAAATTTCGCTTAGATCCGGTCCCGATTGAAGCAATTTCGTCGAGGCGCGAATCGAGTGTCGAGAGGGCGAATTCCGGGGTTCCTGGCGTGTTACCGCCTACCCGTCAATTACTCATCAGTAAACAGCATTAAGCCGGCAAGCGCCCGCTGTCCCTGGCGGAAGATTAGCAGGGTACTGGGACGGGCCCCAGATTGCAGCGTTCTGTTGAATCTAGCAAGTTGGAGACAGATTGCCCCTGGTGACAGCAATGTTGGGTCTGCCTCTAGTTGGCTTGGCGGTGGTTCCCCATTGGAACAGCACAGAATCGACCTTCTCCGCTTTTCTGGAAGTATAATCTCTGAGAATTCCGTTCGTACCGCGCTGTTTTCAATCAACGCAGATTTCAGACACTACCCATTTTTCACAGCATTCCGGCTGACGAAGGATCGGGCGACCTACCGCCAGGATGGTCCAACTCCGATTCTCAGCAGTAGCCCTTGCGTCAAGTTTATGCTTCCGTTTCTAGATATATGCTTCCGTTTCTAAATATATTGGATACCGGAAAGCTGGGACGGCTGAAGCCGTGCACCTTCAAAGCAGTCTGTGCTGGCCCACTCAAGCCCAAAAAGGCTTGGATAGGCAACGCGGTCCAAGTTCCGAGCCTGAAGGCCGCTGAGGGGTCGCTGTTTTTTCCCCGGGTTGAAACCCGGCGCCTCTACCGTCATCCTGCTTCGCAGGATCGGGATGTTCGCCAGGGTTGCGAGCTATTGCGATCCCAAGTCTCAGAATCCAGAACCGGGCCAGCTGGCGGATCGAATTGTTGGTGAGCCTTGGGAGTTCAGAGTATGCAGGCCTGCTCAAGGCAAAAGAGGGCTTGAATGGGCGATGCGGCCGGGACTATTTGTTACGGGGGTTACGTTGTCGCAGGTAACAGATAACTACACATCAGGATTACTTCGAGCGTCAGTCGCGCGCGCATCTTGTTGGTGCTCCGTTTTGTATTCGGGAGACCTCCTGTAGCCGATGTCGATGACCCACGCAAAAAATCCGCCTACGATTCCAGCGCCAAGCACAATCATCAGCACAAATGCCCAGGCAGACGCGATCCGCAGGGCCTTATGGGGCCTCAACGATGTCAACCACGAATACACATCGCCGCATGAAGGCTCTCATTTTGCGAACCTTGTGTCGCGGGGAATAATCATGTTCGATGTGTATGGGAGTTGAGAGCATGCAGGTCACTCAAGCCGAAAGAGGGCTTGAATGTGCCACTCGTCGCCTGGGAGCGAGAGAAAGGGTACAGCCAATTCAAGTCAGAGGGGCAGCTCGTTCTGCAGCTGTACCCATAAGTCTTCGCGAACAGGGAGTCCGAGGGCGAGGTTCTCGGCGCGTGTTTTGAGGACTTGTTGGCCGGGGTAGCGGACGGTGTTCGGATTATTTTCCGGATTGCTCCGGAGCAGTGACTCGACGATGGTGTCGGCGGTGCGGGCGGACTCTTCGGCGGGCTGAAGTTGCGCGAGATTGAGGGCGAGGAAGATCTGGGAAAGGCTGGTTTCGCGCAGGGGATCGGTGGGGATTTGGTGCGTTGCGAGGCCGCCGGATAGCAGAGCGGCGAGCATGTCGAGGACAAACGCGAGACCGGAGCCTTTCCAGTAGCCGATGGGCAACAGACGTTGCGAGGCTTCAACGGCGGCGGGGTCGCGGGTGAGATGGCCCTCGGCGTCGAACCCGCCGTCGACGGGGAGTGGCTGTCCCTTCTGCCGGTACATGCTCAGCGCGCCGTAGGAGAACTGCGACATAGCCATGTCGAGGACGACGTGGCCGCTGGGCCGTGGCACGGCGATGATCAGAGGATTGTTGCCGATAGCCGGGGTCGTCGCGCCCCAGGGTGGGAGATTGGCGAGCGTGTTAGTCCAGCAGATGCCGATGACGCCTGCGTCCGCGGCCTGCCAGCCGTACGTGCCGCCGCGCATCCAGTGGTTGGTGTTGGCGAGGGCCACACAACCGATGCCGTGTTCGCGGCTCAGTTCAATGGCGCGCGCCATGGAGGCCCAGGCGTTGAGATTGCCGGGACCACGGCGGCCGTTCCATCGCTCGATGGATCCGGATTGCAGCGTGCGCTCGGGTGTGGCGTGGATATCGACGGAGCCGTTGCGGATCGTGTCGAGAAAGCGCGGGAAGCGCTCGATGCCGTGGGAGTAGATTCCGTCGCGGGTGGTTTCTGCGAAGAGGCGGGCACAATGCTCGGCGCGGGCTGGCTCGAATCCGATGCTGACGAGGATGCCGGCGAGTGTCGAGGCGAGTTCAGTGAAGGGAATGCGGAGCATTATTCAAGAGGTTTGAGATCTTCGAGAGTGGTGGGGATAAGCTCGGCGACGGTGGGATGGATGTGGACGGAGTGGGTGAGGAGGGAGACGGGCTGGCGCGCGTACATGGCGGTGAGGATGCAATGGATGGCTTCGTCTCCGCCCGTGCCGAAGACGGTTGCGCCGAGGATGTGTTTCGTTTCGGCGTCGACGAGGACTTTGATGAAGCCGAAGGTCTCGCCTTTTTCAATGGCGCGGCCGACGCGGGTCATGGGGCGCTTGCCGACCAGCGCGGGCTTGCCGGTGGCGCGGACTTCGGCCTCGGACATGCCGATACTCGCCAGCGGGGGATCGATATAAAGGGCGCTGGCCGTAATTCGATCGCTCACGCGACGGGCTGCGCCGTCGAGCAGATTCTCGGCGACAATTTCGTAGTCGTTGTAGGAGGTGTGGGTGAAGGCTCCGCGGCCGTTACAGTCGCCGATGGCGAAGATGCCTGGGACGGCGGTGTGGAGCTGGTCGTCGACGGGGATGAACCCGCGGTTGTCAGGCTGGATGCCTGCCGCGGCGAGGTTGAGGTCGTCGGTGTTCGGGATGCGGCCGACGGCCAGGAGGACATGCGAGCCGATCACCTGCGGCTCGCCGTCATGGCAATCCAGCCCGACCGCGATATCGCGATCGGACTGCTCGAGATGAATGCACTCGGCGTTGATGCGGACGGCGATGCCTTCGGAGTCGAAGATGTCGCGGATCACTTTGGATGCGTCTTCGTCGGAGTGGGGAGCGAGGCGGGAACCCATATCGACGACGGTGACCTGGGAGCCGAAGCGGCGGAACATCTGCGCGAATTCGAGGCCGACGTAGCCGGCGCCAACGACGATGAGGTGAGCGGGGAGTTCTTCGAGGTCGAGGACGGTGGTGCTGGTGAGGAAAGGGACGGAATCGACGCCGGTCATTTTGGGGATGCGGGGACGCGCACCGACGTTGAGGAAGATTTTTGGTGCTTCGAGGAGGTCGTCGCCGACGCGCATGGTTGTTGGCGATACGAAGGATGCGGTTGCGGTGAAGACGGCGCAGTTTTCGGTGGTGCGGAGCCATTTTTCGACGCTGTTGCGCGAGTTGAGGACGATCGTGTCTTTGCGGGCTTTGACGGCGCGCATGTCGACAGAGACCGGACCGGCGTGAACGCCAAAGTCGCCGCCGCGACGGGCGAGATGAGCGGCGTGGGCGCTGGCGACCATGGCTTTGGTGGGGGTGCAGCCATTGTTGACGCAGGTTCCCCCGAAGAGATGGCGCTCGACCATGGCGACCTTTTGACCGGCTTTGGCGAGGCGGACGGCGAGGGAGGGTCCGGCCTGGCCAGCGCCGACCACGATGGCGTCGAAGTTGTGCTTCATGCAAGCCTCGTCACAGCAAAGATGGCGATGGCGAGCGCAGCGATGTCTTCGACGATGGCTGCGGGAAAGTCGCGGCCGAAAGCAGAGGCGAGTTTGGCGCGCGCCGCGGCTCCGCCGAGCGTGCCGGCAACGGCGCCGATGGCTCCGAGAACGAGGCCGAGCAGGAGCTTTTGTGCGGATGCACCGACGGTCGCACCGGCGAGCGAGCCGGTCACGATCCGGATGATGAAGGGTACCGGCTGTTTGCGGCTGGGAGTCATGGGCAGTTTGTCGGCAACGAGTTCGGCGGCCGCAAGGACCGTGAAAATGACGGCCGTGATTCTGTAGCTCATGAGGGCGACGGGGGTTTGGTCGATGTTCAGTTTGTTGAGGAAGGCCGCCCAGCTGACGACGGCGGGAGCGAGCATGGAGCGGAGGCCAGCGACGAAGCCGAGAAGGAATGCGCAAAGAAGCAGCATCGATATCTCCTGAGATGGAAAGAGAGCCTTTCATTGCCGATCAATGAAAGGACCCAGCGATACGGATGAGCATACGTGGTTCGGAGCCGGATGTGGACAGGGCGACAAACTGGGCGCCGCGGCCGATGGCCCCACTGGTGTCCGCGGCAGGCCACCAGGCATACCCCTCCGACTCCGGTCGCATCGGCAACGTCCTGCATTTCAATATCCGCATACCGCCCCACGCTCAGGCAATTGCAGCACGATAAACTCAAAATTTGACTATGACTCCCAATGATTCGCCACGCGTTCGCTTCGCTCCCTCGCCCACCGGCTACCTTCACGTCGGCGGAGCCCGCACCGCGCTCTTCAACTGGCTCTACGCCCGCCACTTCAACGGAACCTTCATCCTCCGCATCGAGGACACGGATTTGGAGCGCTCCTCGGAAGCCATGGTCGACGGCATCCTCGAAGGCATGCGCTGGATCGGCCTGAACTGGGACGAAGGTCCGTTCTTCCAGTCCCAGCGCCTCGCTCTCTACCAGGCAACCGCCGAAAAACTCATCGCCTCCGGCCACGCCTATTACTGCTTCTGCACGAAAGAAGAACTCGAGCAGCGCCGCGCTCAGGCCACAGCCTCCGGCCGCCCGCCGATGTACGACCGCCGCTGCCGCTCCATCGCTCCCGAAAGCGCGACAGCCCGCAAAGCAGGCGGAGAAGCGGCGGCGGTCCGCTTCGCCGTCCCCGACGGCGGCTCAACCGCCTTCGAGGACGCGGTGTTCGGCCGCGTCGAATTCGCCAACGCCGAAATCGAGGACTTCGTCCTCCTCCGCTCCGACGGCATGCCCACCTATCACCTCAGCGTCGTCGCAGACGACATCGATATGCGTCTCACCCACATAATCCGCGGCGCCGACCACATCTCGAACACTCCCAAACAGGTGGTTCAGTACCGCGCTCTGGAGGCCGACCTGCCCGTCTTCGCCCACGTCCCGCTCATCCTCGGTCCAGACAAAACCCGTCTCTCCAAACGTCACGGCGCAACCTCAGTCATCGCCTACAAAGAAATGGGCATCGTCCCCGAGGCCTTCCGCAACTTCCTGGCTCTCCTGGGGTGGTCGCCCGGCCCGCAACACAAGGACCGCGAAATCTTCTCCTCCGATGACCTGATCCAGCTCTTCACCCTCAACGGCATCTCCAGATCGAACGCCGTCTTCGACAACGACAAGCTCGCGTGGTTCAATACCGAATACATCCGCGCCTACGATCCGGAAAAGCTACTGCCACTGATACAAAATGAGTGGAGGGCCGCCGAATTCACGCCTACGCGATCAGCCGGCGAAATTGTGGCGGCCATCGAGCTTCTGAAACCGCGCGCCCGCAGCCTGAAGGACTTCGCCACCTCGTTCCGCGCATATTTCAGCGACGATTTCAAATAGATCCAGCCGCTGTTACAAAATTCCTCGGCGATCCCGCGCTTCCCGCGCTGCTACAGGAACTCGCCACCCGCTACGCCGCCGCAACCGGCTTCAGCGAAGCCTCCGCGGACAAACTCTCCGCGACTTTGCCGCCGAAAAAAATCAAAGCCGGAACCCTCATCAATGGATCGCGCGTTGCTCTCACCGGCCAGGCCGTAGCCCCGAGCCTCTTCGCGGTCATGGCGCTCCTCGGGAAAGATCGCGTGGTTCACCGCCTCTCCGCCGTCGCCAAAATCCCCACCTGCGGCTGATCGGGTGGGAACGATGAGCAACCGTTCGCGATTCGCCCACTGCTGCCGGGCCACCGCCTTCTCTGACCGCAGGCGCCCATCGCTGGCCACTGGTTCTTTGCTACAATCCGAACAGCGGAATGGTGACAGTTCCGCAGGCTTGCGTGGGCTCGTCAAGGCCTCCGCGAACCAGAACCAAAGCCCGGGCGCAACGCTTCGCGGCAGTTTTTCAGAAATTGGGGACGTAGTTCAGTTGGTTA
>CAWHOU010000008.1:0-14838 GCA_963831055.1 uncultured Acidobacteriaceae bacterium
CGGCCGACCATCGTGCCAGGAGACAGGCGGCTGCCTATCGCGGAGCCTGTGGTGGTTTGCGAGATACCCTGGGGCGCAAGGAGTGGCGCGGCCATAAAGCTGCCGGCGCGATCGTTCTCCAGCAGCAGCTCATCCACCAGCTGACGGAGCTCAGGCGAATCCCTGCACGCCTGATCCAGAAAGGCAGCGCGGCTCTCGGGCGCCAGGTCTAATGCGGCTCCGAACAATTCCTCCGCGGATTGATCCCATTTACCCATCGTTCCTGGTTACAGGTGACAGGTTACAGGTTACAGGGCGGGGTTAGTGGCTACGTTCGGAATCCTTCAGGCGTCAATGGGGCGGGGATCGTTTGGACCGTTGGGATGAGAAGGATGGAACTGGTAGAGGGATCAGCGCACCGAGCTCAGGTCACAGGACTCCGCTTCGGAGTGGGGTGCGTGCCGATCTTCATCGGTCGATTGGGCGGGGAGATGCAGTTCCGCGCCGGTCGTTAATTCCCTGGTGAAGAAGTGGTCGACGGCTTCGAGGATGGCGGCGCCGGATTTGGCTTCATAGATGGATTTGCGGAGGGCGGCGCCGCCGTGGACTCCGTGGGTGAACCAGGAGGCGAACTGCTTCATTTTGCCGGCGGCTTCGGCGGCGGGGGCGCGGGAGGTGTCGGTTGTGAGCTCGGTGAGGAGCATTTCGAAGTAGGTGCGGATCATGCGGTAGCGGTCCTGCTCGGTAGGCAGGTCGTAGCGGCCGGTCGCGGTATATTGGGCAATTTGCCGGAAAATCCAGGGATTTGCAGGAGCGGCGCGGCCAATCATGACGGCATCGCATCCGGTTTTGGCGATGAGGGCGCAGGCGTCTTCGGGGGTGCGTACATCTCCGTTGCCGATGACGGGGATTTTGACGGTGGCTTTGACTTCGGCGATGTGCTCCCAACGGGCTTGGCCGGCGTACCCCTGTTCGCGGGTGCGGGCATGGATGGCGACGGCGTTGAGACCGGAGTCTTCGGCAAGTTTGGCGAGGGGGACGCAGACGATGTGGTTGTCGTTCCAGCCGAGGCGGAACTTGACGGTGAACGGAATTGTAACGGCGGCGCGCACAGATTCGAAGATTTTGGCGATGAGGGGCAGGTCGCGGAGAAGGCCGCTGCCTCCGTTGCAGGAGACGACGCGTTTGGCGGGGCAGCCGAGGTTGAGGTCGACCAGGTCGAAGCCGGTTTGCTCGACGATGCGGGCGGCGTCGGCGAGGGTCTGGGGATTCGAGCCGAAGAGCTGGGCGGAGATGGGGTGCTCGTCGTCGTAGAAGGTGAGGTAGCGTTTGCGCTTGGATTCACGCATGCGGGCGAGGCCGTCGGCCGAGGTGAACTCGGTCATGATGAGGCCGCAGCCGGACTGCTGGTTTGTGATTGTTTCGTCAAGTGTTGGCCGCACGGATGGAGGCGCTTCGCGCTCTTGATCCTCGGGATCCGCTGCTGCCGAGGTCATAAACATGCTGGCGTTGCGGATGAAGCGGCGGAAGACGGTGTCAGTAACGCCGGCCATGGGCGCGAGGACGGTGGCGGGGGCTACGGTGACTGGGCCGATTTGGAGGGAGGCGGGGACACGCGTGCCGGGTGGCATGGGGTGCTCTTGCGGGTTGTCCCAGTGTTTTTTCATTCAGCCTTATTCACGGACTTCCCAGTTGGCCTGATTCGCCGCCATATACTGGTCGGCAATATCGGTAATCTGGCTGGACGATCGAAAGCGTTCAGGCTTGAGTAATAGGTCAACTCTGGGATCCTGTTCCGTAACATCCACGAACAAGATACCGATTCGCCCCACCCCGTCGGGGGCGAGCGATTGACTCAAACTCGGCTTGCCTGGTATCCACCGCTGCTTGTTAGGTTCGGTGCAGACGACAGCCACATATCGAAATTGAGCGGGAAATGCCGCGAACTCCTGCATTACCTCCGGAACACGCCTCTCAAGGAATGCAGACCACCCGTGGTTGTCGCGATGACCGAGTTCCCATGGCACGAGGCGAACGGCATGAACGTCGCCTACACCGGTCCGGTCGATGGCAAGCACATCGACATGTGTTCCGTTCCAATCGGCATCCAGATATACCTTAGGGTAGAGGAGCTTCCGAATTAAGAAATCCTGGACGGCATTCTTCGCTCTGCCGATGTCTTGTCGACTTTGAACTTCAGGCATCTTTCCACCCCTCAATCTTCAATCGTCTCCCCACGGCCTCGGCCCAAACGGCAAATCTTCGGGCTTGCTGGATGATTCCAACAATGTCTTTGATTGAAACCCTTTCCGGTGAGTACGCGACCATGCTCTTTTGCGCAAGCATTTTCTTCAGCCCCTCAATACCTTGCTGCTCCTCGAATTTTCGCGCGGCGAGCAACACTTTCAGCTCCTTAGTTGCACTCGTGTGGTTATCTGAAGAGAGCCGCCTGCTCCCAAGTCCGACTCGAAGTGCATCGCAATAAGAGATAGCGCCGTGAATGCCGAGCAACGCAGTCGAATGTCCGAATTCAGTCAAGTCATCTTTCAGGAGTTCCATACCCTTCAGGAAGTCTCTGGCGCGATGAAGATAATGCCGGACGTGAACTTCCTGCATGGGCATTCTCCCAATACGATCTTCCCATGAAAAAAGCCCCCGCCGTGGCGGAGGCCTCTTGTTTCGAGTGCCGCTGGCGGGTTACTTCGCGGCGGCGGCTGGCTCCGGTTTGGCTTCGGTTTTGGCGTACTTGCGGCGGAAGCGCTCGACGCGTCCGGCCGTGTCGACCAGCTTTTGTTTGCCGGTGAAGAACGGGTGACAGTTCGAGCAGATTTCGGCGTGGATATCGCCTTTGTGCGTGGACTTGGTGGCGAAGCTGTTGCCACAGGCGCAGACCACGCGAATCTCGTGATAGTTTGGGTGAATTCCCTCTTTGGGCATGGCTCTTCTGGGACCTTTCCTACTTTCCCTTATTTTATCGTGAATTGGCGGAGCGGCCAATCCTGCGTTCGATGCTCTCTGGATCGCGATGGATTCAGCCATCGGCCGGAACGGGTTGCGGGTGAGCGGCTTTGTCCTTTTCCTGAAGGAGCTGGATGATCTTTCGGTAGAGGCGATCGCGGACCTCGACGCGGCCGGAGGCGCGGGTGACATAGCGGATCTGCATATCGATGCCGGCGGCGGAAGGGCGCAGCAGGATGATGGGCGATGCTCCCTGGCGGGTGAGGCCGGTGACCCGGGTGCTGCGTTTCCATTCCTGTTCGGCGAGGCGGGCGCTCTCCTGGGTTTCTTCCTGGGCGGCTGCTTCGACGCTTTTTGAGAAGGCGAGGATGTCTTCGCTGGCGGGGACGCTGACGGTGATTTCATCCCACAGCCACTGGCCTTCGCTCGAGAAATTGAAGTACTGGCCGCGGATGGCGAAGCTGTTGAGGAAGGAGACGCGACGGCCGGTGGGCTCGCCTTTATCGGCGAGGCAGGTGGTTTCAAGAAGCGTGGTGCTGACGAGGCCGACTTCGATCACTTCGCCGCAGACGCTGTTGATCTCGACCATATCGCCGACGCGAATGCCGTTCTTTCCGACCAGGATGAACCATCCCAGGAAGGCGAGGATGTAATCCTGGAGGGCGATGGTGAGGGCCGCGGTGGCGAGGCCGATCATGGTGCCTGTCTGGTGCGGCGGCCCGAAGACGATCAGCAATATGAGGAGAACGCCGAGGACCTGGACGCCTACTTCGAGGATGGTGCGCAGGGTTTCACGCTGTTTGCGATCGAGGGTAGGGTGGGCTGTGAGGCGGCGCACCAGGCCGTCGCCGGCGATCATGCACAGGACGACGAAGAGGATGAGCTCGAGCGATTGCAGGATGAGGTGGAAGACGATGCGGTGCTGCAGGCGCACCTGCGCGGCCCACTTGCCGTAGACGCTCGCCAGCTGCTGATCGGTTTGAATGCGGTCATCGTCGATCGAGAGAACCTGGCGTTCGATACTGCGATTCTGAATTTCTTTGAGGGTAGATGGGCCGGTGCGGGCGGCGGCGCTGGCTTTGACTTTGGCTTCAAGGCCGTTGTGCTCTGAAGTCAGAGCGCGGGCATCGCTTTGCGCTTCGGCGAGGGCCTGCTGGATGGTGGCATAGCGGCTGCGCTGATCGAACCAGGCTCTGATGCGGCCGGCGAGGGCGCCATGACTGCGAGCGGAGACGGACGCGGACTGGCTCGCGGCCTGCTGCTGGCTGTCGTACTTGCGCATGGCAGCCTCGTGAGCAGCGAGTTCGCTTTGAATGCGAACGCTCTGGTTGCCGGTGGCGCGATCCAGGTCGCTCTGCGCGTCGTTGAGTTCGTCGGAGTCGAGACCGAGCTGGGCGTTTGCTACCTGGAGGGCGTCGTTCTCCGCGGGCGCGCCAGTTCCCTGCGGCGGCGATTTCGCTTTTAGCTGGTCGACGAGGAGGCGATCCTGGGCGATTTCCTGCTGGAGTTCGGCGACGCGCTGGGAGAGCGCGAGAGCTTCGCCGGTGAGCACCCGCTGGCGGGTTTGCAGTTCCGCCTGACGGAGAGCCGCGGCGAAGGCCTGATCGACCTCGTGATCGGCGAGGTGTTCGGCCTCGTGGGCGTACTGGATTTCTTCCGAGCTCACGGCGAGCGACGCAAGGGTCTGAGCGTTTTGCCAGGGGCGCTGGTCGACGAGGGACTCGGCGGCGGCTCCGGCTCCGGCGCGGAGGGAGGCGAGGGTGGCCATGGCTCCACGGGTGAACCACGACCAGGCGACGCAGAGCGCCAACACGGCGGTTAGCGCGATGAGGACGATAAGCCTGACCCTGCCGAAGATGCGGGAGGGACCTGGGCTGGCGGCGCCGATGGGGGGAGTGGCCATGGGTGTAGGTCCATTGTATGCAGGCTGGGGTGGCGGGGACGGGAACCGGGCGCGAAGACGAAAGACAATCGTGGGGAGATGAAATGTGTGCGGTTTTCCACGGCAAAGGCGGCTTCGGGCTTGCAATCCAGCGATAGTGCGGGTAAGTTCATCGAATCAGGCGGAAGGACGGGCCCGCCCCAGCGTGTTCCTTTCGACAAACGAAAAAAGGAGAGATCTTATGGGATTGCTCGAAGAACTGGCCGGAGCCGCGGCCGCAGTGGAAGGCGCGAAGAAGCTGGATCCGAATGCAGGGCTCATCACCGAAGGCGTCGCCGCTGTGGCTGGCTTTGAAGGCACCGAAGCGGTGACGAACTTCATCCACAAAGAAGAAGACAAGCACGAGGAGCAGCAGTAGCAGGGCTCCTGAAGTAAGCTCTGATTCAACCCTCGAAGACCATTCGTGGCGGAATGCTGCTGAGCGAAGACAGCAGCAGTTTGCCGCGCGCTTGTTGACTGGATCAGGCCACCGGAAGGTGGCCTTTCCTTTTGGCGTTGGCTAAGGGGCCGTGCGCAGATATGCTGGCAGGCATGAGGCATGGCGGATTGGTTGGGGCTGGATTTGTTGCCGTCGGCGTTGCGGCTCCGGGGTTGTCGAGCCGCGGGCTGGTTGGGCCGGGGCTGGTTGGCCTGATCGTGGCGATCAGCTTTGCGGCTGGGCTGAATGTTTATGCGACGGTCGCGACGCTGGGGCTGCTGGCGCACACCGGGTGGGCGGTGTTGCCGCCTGGGCTGCATCTGCTGACGAGCTGGTGGGTGATTGGGGCGTCGCTGGCGCTTTTTGCGGTTGAGTTTTTCGCGGACAAGATTCCGGCATTCGATTTGTTCTGGAATGCTCTTCATACGTTTGTGCGGGTTCCGGTGGCGGCGCTGATGGCGTACGGCGCGAGTTCACAGCTAACGCCCGAGATGCAACTGGTGGCTACGCTGGCGGGTGGAGCGATTGCGCTGGCTACGCACGGAGGCAAGACAGCGGCGCGGGTGGCAGTGACTCCGTCGCCGGAGCCGGTTTCGAATATCGCGCTGAGCACGGCCGAGGATGCGCTGGCGGTGTCTGTGACGTGGCTCGCGACGTACCATCCGATAGCGGCTGGGGTGATTGCCTGTGTGTTTCTCGTGGTGATTGTGGTTGCGGTGCGGTGGGTTTGGAGGATGGTTGCGCGGGCCTGGCGGTCGCTGACTGGAGATCGGGAGCGGGTGGCTGCTAACGGGTAGGGAGGAACGAGGGGTGCGACAACGGTTGTGCCTTTTTTTGCGGCAGGAGCCCGCAGGAAGAGGCACTATAGAGGTATGGAAAGCAGTGGAACGCAGGTTCCGACCCTGCCCGACAGCCTCATGACGGAGATCGCTAAGATCGCGCGCGCCCAGGATCGCAGCGTCTCGGAAGTTCTGGCTGAGGCCGTAGATCGCTACGTGAAGGACGAACAGTGGGATGCCCTGAAGCGGTATGGCCGGAAGCGGGCGAGCGAGCAGGGGCTCACGGAAGCCGATGTGGCGCGCCTTGTGTCGGAATACCGGAAAGAACATGGCGGTTAGGTGGTCTCAGTAACGGCGGACAGCAATATTTACATTTCGGCATTGAACTTCGGCGGCCCTCCGGATGAGTTTCTGGATCTTGCGCGGGCCGGCGTTATCCGCCTCGCCATCTCTACTCCGATCCATACGGAGGTTGCCGGCATTTTGCGACTGAAGTTCGGTTGGGATGAAGCGGCCGTCCTGCAGGCGAAGGAACGGATCGATGATTATGCGGACCATGTTGATCCACAACAGGCGGTGGAGGCCGTGCGGGAAGACCCTTCCGACAACCGAATTCTGGAATGCGCCCAAGCGGCCCGATCCGAGTACATTGTGACTGGCGATAAGCACCTGCTGAAGCTGGGTAGCTTCGGATACGCAAAGATAGTCAAACCTGCCGATTTTTTGAGAATTCACTCCGCGCTAAGAAGTTAGGCTGCGGATCTCAGTTGCCCGTCATAGAGGCGCGCAGTTCCTGGACGATTTCCGCGGCGGCTTTGCGGGCTTCGTCTTCGCGGTCGGGGGGGAAGGAGATGGCCCCGACGCGGGCGTGGCCGCCTCCGCCGTAGCGCTCGCAGATGGTTGCGAGGTTGACCATGTTTTCGGGCGGGGTTTTGGTCCAGGGGTTGGAGCCTACGGCGACCTTGGTGCGGAAGCTCGATTTGGAGAGGCCGATGGAGTAGGTCGCCTCGGGATGCAGGTAGTAAGGGATGAATTTGTTGTAGCCCTCGAGCGGCTTGTCGGTGATGTCGAAGTAGATGGTTCCCTGCTTCGACTCGGAGCGTTCACGGATGAGGTCGATGGCGAGCTGGTGCCGTTTGAGGAGCGGGGGAAGGAGGCTCGCGACCCAGGGCTGATCGAGAACCTGCTGGAGCGGCATGCGGGTGAGCAGGGGGATGAGCTTCGGAATGAACTCTGGATCTTCAGACGATTCGATGATGAGGGTGAGCTTCATGGCGGGCTCGGGCATTTCGACGGCGGACTGGGCGCTTTCGTAGAGAGCGCCGTCGACGATGTCGGCCCAGCGGACGAGTTCGGCGACCGGGGTGGGGTCGAAGCCGAACTGCGTGGACGCGATGTGGGCGAGAAAGCTGGTGCAGGAGACGTAGTTGGGGTCGAAGAAGCGGTGGCCTTTGTAGCGGCCATCGGCCATGCCGTTGATGTAGTCCTGATGATCTTCAGGGGTGAGGAAGGCCGAGAGGTGGTGGTCGAACCACCAGGTGATTTTGGGGGAGGGAGAATATTTGAAGTCGACGATGGCGTTCTCGTCGCCGGTGAAGTCGGCTTCATTGAAAAGGGCGCCGGCGCGGTGGACGAGGCCCCAGAACTCGTAGGCAGCGCCAGGGTGGATGCATTCCTGGTGGAAACGGGTGAATAACGAAGCCGAGCAGGCTCCGTCGAAACACTTATCGTGATAGAAGACCCGCACCCTCAAGACGCCGCCGCCCCCGCCCACCGCCGGCAAGGCAACGCCGGTCAGGAAGCTATTAGCTTACCGGGTGGGCGGGCGGTGTCAAGGGTTACCGAGCATTTGCGGCAGGCAGGGGAAGGCCGGTATCATCGAAGCATAAGCATGCGCGCGGCTATCTCCAGATCGCGAGGCCTGTTTGGGATCGTCTGCATCGCGCTCGTCCTGATGAGCGGGGTGGTGCAGGCGGCGCATTTCCATGCGTCCGGGGAGCCGGATCACGACTGCACGCTGTGCATGGCGGCGCACCATGTGGCGCGGATCGCCGCGCCGGTGACGTTCAATGTGAGCAGCGTGGCGATTGCGAAGGTGATCGTCGCGCACAGAATCACCAGGCCGCAGCCCGCGGTCTTCTTCCGGCTCTCCAGCCGACCTCCGCCCCAGGGCTCCGCTTCGCTCGCGTAGTTCCCTTTCAGGCCCGGGCTTTTCACCCATTCAGGAGGTCGTGCATGCGCACATTGCTGCGTTGCGGCGCTGTTTCTCTACCCTTTCTATTCGTTGGCATGTTGCTCTGCGGACCGCTGGCGGCCGCGCAAACCGGAACCATGTCTGGAACGGTCGCGGGGACGGTGACCGACCCTACGGGCGCGGTTTTGCCGGGGGCTACGGTGAGCATCCAGAACCCGGTGAGCCAGTACGAGCGCACCGCGAAGACGGATAGTTCAGGGCATTTCCAGTTCGCGAATGTGCCTTACAACTCGTACCACATGACGGTGAACATGACGGGCTTCGGGATGTTTGTCCACGATGTGGACGTGCGTTCGAGCACGCCGGTGACGGTGCCGGTGAGCATGGCTTTGGGAGCGGCGGCGACCACGGTCGAAGTGACGGGCGAAGATCTGGTCAACAATGCCGCCAGCATGGATACGGATATCGATCGTAAGGCGTTCTCGGAGATTCCGCTGGAGAGCACGACGTCGGGGCTGAGCTCGCTGGTTACGCTGTCATCGCCGGGCGTATCCGCGGATTCGAACGGGCTTTTTCATGGGCTGGGCGATCACGCCGAGAACTCGTTCTCTGTGGATGGGCAGCCGATCACCGATCAGCAGAGCAAGGTTTTCTCGAATCAGCTTCCGTCTTCGTCTGTGCAGTCGATGCAGGTGATCGAGGGCGCGCCGCCGGCGGAGTACGGAGACAAGACGAGCCTGGTAATCCAGGTGACAACGCGGTCAGGGCAGGGGCTGACGAGGCCAACCGGGCAGTTGAACGCGTCTTATGGATCGTTTGGGTCGACGTCGGGTGGATTCGATCTGGGGTATGGCGGGCAGAAGTGGGGGAACTTTATCTCGGCGGATGGGACGAATACGGGGCGGTTTCTGGATGCGCCGGAGTTTGTGGTTCTTCATGACAAAGGGAACGAGGAAAACCTCTTCGATCGGGTGGATTATCAGATCGACACGGCGGATTCGGTGCATCTGAACCTGAATTATTCGCGGTCGTGGTTTCAGACGCCGAACACTTACGACAATCTAAACGCGGGTGGAGTTAACCTGGCCGGGGCGGCAGTGACTGGGCAAACGGATCAGCGGTCGAAGATCGGGACCATCGACATAGCTCCGAGTTATACGCGGGTAATCAGCCAGGAGTCAGTGTGGAATATCGGGGCCTATCTGCGGAAGGACAATTATCATTACTATCCGAGCGGCGATCCGCTGGCCGATCTGGGGCCGGTGCAGCAGGAGAGCATCGGACAGGATCGCAGCCTGGCCAATGACGGCGTGCACACGGATATCTCGTATGTTAAGGGCATCAACAATGTGAAGCTGGGGGCGATGTACGAGCAGACGTTCCTCAACGAGAGTGACTCGCTGGGCATCGTGCTTCCCACTTATCTGGATTCTCTGGGATGCATGTCGGGCGGATCGCCGGATGTGCCCACCGGGCCGCCGTGCACGACTTTGTATCCTTACGATCTGACGCGGGGCGGCGGGTTTTACGATTTTCTGGGGCATACCGATGTGAAGGAGCTGGCGCTTTATATCGAGGATCAGATCACCAAGGGGAACTGGCTGATTAACGCGGGGATGCGGGGCGATCTTTACAACGGATTGTCGGACGCAAGCCAGGCGGAGCCGCGCGTGGGTACTTCTTACACCGTCAAGCGGACTAACACGGTGTTACGCGCTTCTTATGCGCGGACGCTGGAGACGCCATTCAACGAGAACCTGATTCTTTCGAGCCGGGGGTGCCTGAATGCGGTGGTGAATCCACTGCTGCTGTGCCAGGGCGGGGACTCAGGGGCGCTGTCTCCGGGCTTCCGCAATGAGTTCCACGCGGGCTTGCAGCAGGTTTTCGGCAGCCATTTCGTGGTGAGCGGGGAGTACATCTGGAAATATACCCACAACGGTTACGATTTCAGCGTGCTGGGGTATACGCCGATTACTTTCCCGATCGAGTGGCATAACTCGAAGATTCCTGGCTTTGCGCTGCGGGCGAACGTGACGCCGGTGCATGGGTTCAGCGCGTATGTGGTGATGTCATCGGTGGCGGCGCGGTTCTTTCCACCGCAGGTGGGTGGAGCGGGAGCCACGGTGGGACAGACGGGGCTGCCGTTCAGGATCGACCACGACGAGCGTTACAACGAGACCACGCACTTTCAGTATCAGATTCCTGGGAAGCACAGCCCGTGGTACAGCCTGAACTGGCGTTTCGACAGCGGCCAGGTGGCGGGGGCAGTTCCCTGCTACAACCCGCTTTCGAACGACCCGAACAGCGCCTGCGGCGCGACGTCGACGACGCTGAACGGTCAGCCGGCGGTGAACCTGGCCAACCTCGATGCGGATGAGGAATTCGAAGCGGGGCTGACATGCGATGGGGTCAGGGCGACGCCGGGGCATCCGCTGCCGGCCTCGTGCCTGGCGTCGCAATATGGCTCGACGCTGGTGAACATTCCGGCGCCGAACAAAGGCGATAACGATCATGACCCGCAGCGTATTCAGCCGCGGAGCCTGTTCGATATGTCGTTAGGAGAAGATAATCTCTTTCACGGCGACAAATATAAGTGGGGCGCGCAGCTGACGGCGATTAACGTGACGGATAAGTATGCGCTGTATAACTTTCTGTCGACCTTCAGCGGTACGCATTATGTGACGCCGAGGTCGGTGTCGGGACAGATCAGTTTGCATTTCTAGGGAGCGTGTTTCAAGAGTGGATGGACGATTATCAGGCTCGAATCGCGTGGGGGCTAAAGGTGTCTCGGCACGATTGAGCAGGTCGCGCAAAGATCGGCATGGGGCAGCTCGGGTAGTGCCCTTTCAAAACGGTGCGAGACAGTACTTTGGGGTGGATCGAGAATAGAGTCCCATTGACGTCCTAATGGCAGGGGCGTTTGCTTCTTGCTGTGGGGTGAACCTGGCTCTCGCGGGGTTTTGGGTGTGGGCTAGTTTTGTGTTTCGGGCGGGCTGCCTGGGGCGACCTTTTCGAGCATGTATTGCGCGGCGAGATCGGTGAAGCGCGCGACTTCGGCTCGGCTCCAGGCTTCGTCGCGGCCCAGTTCGTGGGCCAGGAGGCGGGCGGCGGTCGGGGACATGGCAACGGCTGCGCGTGCATTGAGGAGGAGGGCTCGCGTGCGCCGCGCGAGCACATCTTCAACGGTGCGCGCCATCTCCTCGCGCGCTGCCCAAATCACCTCGGCCGCGACCTGGGGCAGGCGCTCGTCCATCTGCTTTGCAAGTTCCGAGGACTCGCTGGCCAGCACCAGAACCTTTTCCGCGTCGGAGCCGTAGACCCACAGGCCGCCATGCGGATCGTCTCCCATTTTGTAGCCGTGAATGCGCAAACCCCGGGTGATGCAGGGCCGATCTTCGAGCTTGCCGAGCATGATCGCGTGGTCCACGGTGTCCTCAGCCATGTGACGATACGTGGTCCACTTGCCGCCGACGATGGTCAGCAACCCGGAGTGATCGATGTGGATCGTGTGGTCGCGAGACAGGGCCGAGGTTTTGCTTGAATCCGATCCGGCGGCCTTTACGAGCGGGCGGATGCCGACATAGACGCTGAGAATGTCGTCGCGGGTGGGCTTGTGGCTCAGGTATTCGCCGGCTGTCTCCAGCACAAATTCGATTTCCTGATCGTAGGGGAGCGGCTCATAGGAAGGTTCGTCGATGGGCGTGTCGGTTGTGCCGACGACGGTGTGCTCGTGCCAGGGAATCGCGAACAACACGCGGCCATCGCTGGTATGGGGCACCATCACCGCGGTCTTGCCACGCAGGAACGAGCCTTCCAGAACGAGGTGAATGCCCTGGCTTGGCGCCACCATTCCCTTCGCGGCGGGATCGTCCATGCGCCGGATTTCGTCGGTGAAGATGCCGGTCGCATTCACGACGACGCGGGCGGCAATTGAGAAGCGCTCCGAGGTCTCGCTGTCGATGGCCTCCACGCCGTTGACGTAACCGTCTTCGTCTTTTCGCAGAGCAACGACCGGCATGTAATTGACGACTACGCCGCCATGATCGACAGCTGTCTTCATCAGGTCGATTAACAGCCGCGCATCATCGAACTGGCCGTCGTGGTAAATCACGCCGCCGCGGAGACCCTCCTGCTTCAGAGTTGGAAGGCGCTCCAGCGTCTCCTCCTGGGAGAGGATGCGCGATTTTCCAAACCCATACTTGCCGGCGAGGACGTCGTAGACTTTCAGACCGATTCCGTAAAAGGGGGTCTCCCACCAGGAGTAGTTGGGGACGACGAAGGGCAGGTCGTGGACGAGATGGGGCGCATTCTGCAATAACAAGCCGCGCTCCTTCAGGGCTTCCATTACGAGCGAGATGTTACCTTGCTCGAGATAACGCACGCCTCCGTGGACGAGCTTGGTGCTGCGGCTGGAGGTACCCTTGCCGAAGTCCTCGCGTTCGAGCAGCAGCACGGAAAATCCACGGGAGGCCGCATCGACGGCGACGCCGGCTCCGGTGGCTCCGCCTCCGATAACCACCACGTCCCACGGATCCGATGCATTCGCGGAGCGCTCTCGAATCCGGGCAATCATCTCTTCGCGTTTCATGCCTGCTGCCCCTTTTCGTCTGGGCGGTTCCATCCGCTGGCGCGTTTAACCGCGTCTCTCCATCTTGCGTGGCGCGCGTCCATCTCCTCTTTGCTGGCCTTCGGCTGGAATACAGTGTCGTTGGCGCGCAGTTTGGCAATTTCCTCGATGCCGTTCCAGAAGCCAACCGACAGGCCAGCCAGATAGGCCGCCCCGGCCGCCGTCGTCTCCAGAATGGCAGGGCGCCGCACCGGTAACTGGAGCAGGTCTGCCTGAAACTGCATCAGGACGTCGTTGGACGCGGCTCCGCCATCGACGCGCAGTTCGCGAAAGGGCTGCTTTGTATCGTGGCTCATCGCGTCGAGCACATCGGCCACCTGGAAGGCGATGCTTTCGAGCGCTGCGCGCGCGATGTGCCCAATCTGCGTACCGCGTTCGATGCCAATAATCATGCCCCTCGCATAGGGGTCCCAGTGGGGCGCGCCGAGCCCGGTGAAGGCCGGGACGAAGACGACCTGATTGGCGCCGTCGACCGAGGCAGCGACTTTTTCGACGTCGGGCGATTGCACGAAAAAGCGCATGTTGTCGCGCAGCCACTGGACCACCGCGCCGCCCACGAAGACGCTGCCCTCGAGCGCATAGACGAGCTTTTTCTCGATGCTGCAAGCCAGCGTCGTAATCAGCCGGTGATTGGACAGCGTGAAATCGCTCCCAATGTTCTCGAGCAGAAAACATCCGGTGCCGTAGGTGTTCTTGGCGTCGCCCGGGGAGACGCAGAGTTGGCCGAAGAGCGCCGCCTGCTGATCGCCGGCGATGCCCGCGATTTCTACATCGCCCAGGCCCAGTGAAGTGGTGACCCTCCCCATCGAATCGCTGGACCAGCAAACCTCCGGCATCATGCTGGCCGGGATATTGAGCAGCTTCAGCAGTTCGTCGTCCCATCGGTCTTCGACAATGTTGTAGAGCATGGTGCGGCTGGCGTTGGTGCGGTCGGTGAGGTGGCGGTTGCCGCTGGTCAGGTTCCATACCAGCCACGTATCGACCGTGCCGAATGCCAGCTTGCCCTGATCGGCGCGGGCGCGGGCGCCTGGCACGTTATCGAGAATCCAGGCAATCTTGGTCGCCGAAAAATAGGAGTCGATGAGAAGGCCGGTCTTGCGCCGGACAATTTCTTCCGCGCCTTCGTCCAGGAGCTTTTTGCAAAGCGGAGCGCCGCGACGGTCCTGCCAGACGATGGCATTGTAGACGGGTTTGCCGGTGTCGCGATCCCACACGATGGTTGTTTCGCGCTGGTTGGTGATGCCCAGGGCAACAACGTCGCGGGGACGAGCGCCCGCCTTGCCCATCACTTCTACCGCGGCGGTCAGTTGCGAGGTCAGGATGTCAAAGGGATCGTGCTCTACCCAGCCGGTATCGGGGAAATGCTGGGTGAATTCATGCTGAGCAACCCCGGCGATGCTGCCGTCATGCGCGAAGAGGATGGCGCGAGAGCTGGTAGTTCCCTGATCCAGAGCCAAAACGTAGTTCATAGAATTCCGAGACGCCCGTTGGGCTGAAAGAGGAATTATAGGCGGCGGAGTTGATAAGGGGATGGACCATACTGGCAGAGCTGCGCTTCTGGTCGCCAAGCGACAGACGAATTCGGGCGGGCGCAGCGGGATCGATTCCTTCGCTGGTTTTGTACCCCGCCCACAAGGAATTTCGAAAAGATTCGATTACACAGTCCGTCGCCACCCCGATGCAGATGACGCCTCTTTTCAGCCCAAGAAGGAGGCGAGCACACCCCTCACCGCACCCACCTCGCGCCCTTCAGCGTCGCGCGCACGTCCCGGCGCCGGTCCGGGCGGTTGGCCGGAAAACCCTCATAGCGGCGCCATGCACCCGCAGCTTTGTCACGCAAAAAGGGTCGAACAAGGCCGATCGACTTCTAAAACGGACAAGTCGCGGATTTCACGCTAATCAATTGTTTTTATTTTGAAATCAGGAATCGAGGCAGGACGT
>CAWHOU010000009.1:0-5114 GCA_963831055.1 uncultured Acidobacteriaceae bacterium
TATAGAATGCCTGTATGAATCACTATTCTCTCCCTCCTGCAGAATGTCAATAGGAAGACCTGCTCGCCTCTCCTGCCGAACCCCGCTTCACATTCCGGATCCCACCAAAAAGATGAGCCGCGGCTCCGTGAGCGGGGGACGTTCATTTGATCCACGCAAACCCTCAGAGCCGGCCTGGCGAGAGTCGCTCCCAGCTCCTCCATCTGCTCGTCGCAACTCACCAGCGTGGACCGGTCCGCATCTCGAACCCGACAAATCGTCCCCTCTCAGCCCCTTTACCGGATTCCTGTTACCTTCGTTTCCGGCTCCCGCATATTCCCCTTGCAATGCCCCGCGCCCACTCGCAACCTGAAAAGGAAGCCTGAATCAGAAGGACTCGCCATGCGCGAGTCCTTGTCTGTTGCAGGAACTCCGCCTGGCCCCAGGGCCATTGCCACCCGCTCTTTCTCATGCCGTGAGATTCCCGCTCCTGATCCAACCACAGAGCGGACGGGATATACGCGCCAAAGCGTCTCCACAAACCATGCGGAATCAGCCGGATGCCAGAGTCGAAAACGACACCCTGGCAACCCTCACGCGATGAGCCGCATGCCATACTCCCGTGGCAAGGGGGTCTTTGGCAGCATCTCCAGGCGTTAATTACCTCGACAACAGTGACACCGCCCGAAGAACACTTTCAGAATCAGCCAGATGCCAGAGCTAAAAATCACACCCCAGCAACCCCCGCGCAATGAGGAACATGCCGCATCCCCGATACACGGGCCCTCACTCCTCGCGCAACAAAATCAAAGGATCGAGCGAAAGCGCCCGTTGCGCCGGAATCCAGGTAGCAACCAGGCCCAGCAGCGACATCGCCACCACCACGCCGCCCATCACGAACGGATCCCGCGGCGTCGCCCCGTAAACGATCGAGGCCAGCACCCGCGCCGCCAGCAGTCCCAGAACCAACCCCGCCGCCGACCCGATGGCCAGCAACTTCAATGCGCGTCCCAGCGCGGTGCCCAAAACCTCGGTCCGCTGCGCGCCAAGGGCAATGCGAATGCCCAGCTCCCGCAACCGCTTGCTCACCGAGTAAGCCGCCATTCCGAAGATCCCCGTGATCGACAGCATCGCGCCCATTAGCCCCATCACTCCCAGCGCCATCGTGGCCACACGCGCAGGGAACATCACGACGTCGAGGAAATTATTCCAGGTGTCGATTTGAGTCGGCAACCCGGCATCGAGCCCGCTCAGCTTGTTCCGAATAGCGGCGGTCAGCTGTTGCGGATCGCGGTTCGAACGAACCAACAAAAAGGACTGAACCGCCGGCGCCTGCAGGAAGGGCAGAAAAAACGCCGGAGCCTGATCTTCAGTGAGGCTGAGGTACTTCCCGTTCTCAACCACGCCGACGATCTGGACCCGCGTTCCGTCCTGCAACTTGAAGTAGCGGCCAAGGGCGCCGCTCGGCGAGCCGAAGATTGCACCAGCGAACTCCCGATTCACCACGGCGACTCGCGGCGCGTCCTTATTATCGTCCCAGGTAAAGTCTCTGCCCGCCAACAGGCCCGTGCCGGCCGCCTGGAAGTACTGAGGAGAAACGGCATACCCAAATGGATTGGCGGCAGCGTTCGATGGCTTCAGATCCGCGGTCGTTTCTCTGAAGACCCTGGCCCTGAATGCCGCCGTATAAACCAAAGGAGGATAGTTATTCACCAAACCCACGCTTGCAACGCCCGGAATGGTCTCGATCGCAGCGATCATCCGCTTCTGCATCGCCGGAACCTGATCGCCGCTGTACCCGGCCATCGCCAGGTTGTTGCTGACCAGCATGACGTTGCGGGGCTCAAATCCAAAGTTCCCATGAAGCGAACGCAGCAACCCGCGCACAGCGACCATGGACGATGTGACCAGCACTGCACAGATTGCGATCTGAAGGCCAAGCAGAACATCGCGCACCGTGACGCGCCTCCCAAGCCTCGCACTCGATCCGGCTTTGACGATCTCCCAGGGATCGGCACGGAGCACCTGGCGCACCGGCACAATGCCGAAAAGAAATCCGCTGACTAACGCCATTGCCAGAGCGAAGACATAAATCTTCGCATCGGGTTCAACCGGCAAATGAAGAGCGGCTCCCGGAAACGGCTGCCATAGGCTGATCTGGCGCAACAAGACAACGCTGCCGGCAAGACCAGCGGCCCCTCCGACGATGGAGATAAGCACGGCTTCGATCAGTAACTGCCGAAGGATGCGTGCACGGCTGGAACCCAGCGCGAGGCGCAGGGCGACTTCGCGGGAACGCTCGGCAGCGCGGGCGGCGAACAGGCCGCCCAGGTTCGCGCACGCCGCCAGCAGGATTAACCCCGCGAGCAGCATCAATGCCGCGGTGAATTCCCGCACGTTGCCGTCAAAGGAAGCGAGCCCCGTGCGACCCAGAAGAACGCTTTTCTGGCCGAACTCTTTCGGGTGGGTTTTTGCGAGGTATGCACCTACCGAGTTTGCATCGGCAGTGGCCTGGGCAAGAGTCACTCGCGGCTTTAGATGGCCGAAGGCTTCAAAGATTCCCTGGGTACTTCCCCGCGCGTCGAGAAGATTTTCCCCGTCCACCTGCTGTTGGTTGACGATGGGCATGAAGAAGTCGGGAGAGACAAACAGCAAGCGTTCCGTGGAACCCTGGCGGCGCCACGCCAATGATCGTAAAAGGGTGCTTGTCGAGTTCAACGATGCGGCCAATCACCGTGCGGTCATCCTGAAAGTGGCTGTGCCAGAACGCCCAGGTGAGCACCATGAATGGGGCGCTGTTGGGGCCACGCTCATCGGCGCTCGTGAAAAAACGGCCCAGATAAGGGTGAAGCCTGAGCACGTCGAAGTAATTTCCAGTGGTTGCATAGCCAGCGGAGCTGACTGGATTGCTGCCTGTGTTCAGCCCGGTAAAGACCATCTTGAAAGCGGCCAGATCCTCGAAGCTGTGGTTGCGGTCGCGCAAGTCTAGATAGTTGGGATACGACTGGAAACCCGGATCGGCCCCGTACTCCGTCCCATAAAGGCTCTCCGCCTGAGGTACATTCAGCAGACGCAGCACCAGGCCATCCATAATGCCGAACACCACGGCATTGGCCCCGATCGCCAACGTCAGCGTCGCCACGGCGGCCACCAGGAAACCGGGAGATTTCCGCAGGACGCGCAGGCTGTAGCGGACGTCCTGGATGAAAGTCTCAATGAAATTGCCGCCGAGCGCTTCGTGGGATTCCTCTTTATGCTTTTGATAAGCGCCGAATTCGATGCGAGCGCGGCGTTCCGCCTCGGCAGGAGAGAGGCCGGACCGCTGGAGGTCATCGCCGCGGAGTTGGATGTGAGAACGGAGTTCTTCCTCCAACTCGGCGGCGGCCCGGGAACGTGAAAAGAACTTAGCGGCAACGGAACGAAACCACGCCAGTAGTCTCATATTTCCTCCGGTTCTGCAGCCAGCGCCGAGGTCATGGCCCTGGCCAGGCGATTCCAGCCTTCGGTCTCTTCGCGAAATCGCCTGCGGCCGGCGGCGGTCAGCTCATAAAACTTGGCACGACGGTTGTTATCCGAGGTTCCCCAGCTTGCCTTTAGAAGTCCCTGGCGGACGAGCCGGAACAGGGCCGGATAGAGCGCGCCCTGCTCGATGAGCAGCGCTTCTCCGGAGATCTGGCCAATGCGCAGCAGAACTCCATAGCCGTGAAGAGGGCCGAGAGAGACAGCCTTGAGAATGAGAAGATCGAGAGTTCCAGGGAGAAGTTGGGCTTCACCGGGCATGCATCGACTCCTAAGATGAATAGGAGTATGCGCCCTTCTTCCCTAAGCCGTCAAGGGGAAAGCGCGAGCTTTCCCATGGGGCCGGGAACCGCCCAAGGGCAATCAGTTGCCCGAATTGGCGCATGCGGGGCCCTGGGGGAGGCCGGCGGCCATTCAGATCCTACCGGTTGTGGTTGGCCGCGCGCGCTGCTTGATTCAGTTCGTGGTTTGCCTGATCCAGCAGATCCTTAGCCTTCGCCGCGTGGCCATCCATGTCCCATTCGTTGGCCGCCTGGGCGGCGGAGATTTTGTTGAAGGCCTGCTCTGTTAGCCGCTGAGCAGCAGCGAGGTTAGGGTGCCGGCCCGGGTTGATCTGAGCGGTGATCATGCCGCCTGCAAAGAGTGCCGTGCCGATGACGATGCCTAAAACTGTTCTGCGAAGGTTCATGTGAAATTCCTCCGCGAGCAGCATATAGATGTGGCTCGGCTTACGCAATAGATTTCCTGCAAATTATTGGATGAAATCTGTTGAATTTCGCCGGGGGGGCGGGCGACCCGTTCATAGATTCCGACTCTGGCGCCTCTCGGATCGCCGCTTCATTTCGATGGCGCGCGCGTCGTGAGGGAGGCCGGCATGGACCGGGAACGAGTTGCAGCGGACTGGCGGCGATGGATCGCCATGGTCGCGTCCCCGCACGTCCGGCGCCGATCTTGGCGCGGCCGGGCCGCGGTTGAAGGCGCCAGCCCAACTTGCGTATGCTGGAGCGGAACAAATTCAGGCGAGGATGACGATCATGGCCAATGACAAGATGGCGACGCAAATGTCGAGCAAGGGCGGCTTCATCGCCGCGCTCGACCAGAGCGGCGGATCGACCCCCGGCGCCTTGCGCCTTTATGGCGTCGCCGACAGCGAATACAGCGGCGACGTCGAGATGTTCAAGCTGGTGCACGAAATGCGCGTGCGCATCATCGCCTCGCCGGCGTTCAGCGGCGAGAAAGTCATCGCCGCGATCCTGTTCGAGCGCACGATGGACGGACTGGCGAAAGGCAAGCCGGTCCCGAGCTTCCTGTGGGAGGAGCGCGGCGTCGTTCCCATCCTGAAGGTCGACAAGGAACTCGAGGCGGAGAAGGACGGCGTCTGCCTGATGAAGCCGATGCCCGACCTCGATCCGCTGCTCGCCCGGGCGGTGAAGCTCGGCGTCTACGGAACAAGATGCGCTCGGTGATCAATCTGGCCTCGAAGGCAGGCATAGCGGCGATTGCGAGACAGCAGTTCGAGATCGGCGAACAGATCGCCAAGCACGGCCTGACGCCGATCCTGGAGCCCGAGATCTCGATCAAGAGCCCGGACAAGGCGGCCGCGGAGGCGATCCTTC
>CAWHOU010000010.1:0-27505 GCA_963831055.1 uncultured Acidobacteriaceae bacterium
GACGCAGATGCGCCAGTCGCCGAGCTCGTCGCGAATGCGTTCGACGACGATGTTGCGGTCATCTGGCACAGTGACGGTTACATTTGCCTGGTCGGCGAGGAATTGCAGAAGGTTTTCGGCGGCCTGGGCGTCGAGGTCGTGTTCGCGCACGAGGCGGCTGATGGCGGCGTTCGGGGGAAGGGCGCGGAGTTCGCGGACGAGAGCGCCGATGCGACGGCCGAATTCGAGGGGGCGGCCGGCCTGATCGCCGTGCCAGAAGGGCAGCTTTCCGGGCTGGCCGGGAGCTGGAGTTACAGTGACGCGGTCGTGGGAGATTTCGTCGATGCGCCAGGTGGAGGCGCCGAGCGAGAAGACGTCGCCGACACGGGACTCAAAGACCATCTCTTCGTCGAGCTCGCCAACCCGTATCGGTTTTTTATGATCGCCCGCGAGGAAGACGCCGTAGAGGCCACGGTCGGGGATCGTTCCGGCGTTGAGAATGGCGAGCGATTTTGCGCCTTCGCGCGGCGTGAGGGTGTTTGCGATGCGGTCCCAGGTGATGCGGGGGCGGAGCTCGGCGAATTCGTCGGAGGGATATTTTCCGGCGAGCATGTCGAGGACGTTGAAGAAAATGGGGCGGGTGAGAGTGTTGAAGGGGGCTGCTCCGCGAACCAAGTGGTAGAGGTCGTCGACGGAGATGAATGGTTCGCGTGGGGGCTGGCCTTTAAGGCGCGGGATCGAGAGCGAGGGCGGATTGGCGACAGTGGCGACAATCTGCTGGGCGAGAACGTCGAGCGGGTTGCGGAGGATGGAGGTGGATTCGACCAGGCCCTCGTGCATGGCGCGAGTGACGGCGGAGCAGGCGATGAGGTCGGCGCGATATTTAGGGAAGATGATGCCTTCGCTGGTGACTCCCACTTTGTGGCCGGCGCGGCCGATGCGCTGCATGCCGGCGGCGACGGAGGGCGGCGACTCGATCTGAATGACGAGGTCGATCGCGCCCATGTCGATGCCCAACTCGAGCGAAGAAGTCGCGACGACGGCGCGAATCCGACCGGTCTTGAGCTGGTCTTCGATCTCGGAGCGCTGGGCGGCGGCGAGGGAGCCGTGGTGGGCGCGGGCGAGGGGTTCCTGCGCGAGGTCGTTGACGAGAGCGGCAAGGCGTTCGGCGGTGCGGCGGTTGTTGACAAAGATGAGGGTGGATTGGCGCTCGCGGATGATCGCGAGAAGTCGCGGGGGGATGGTCGTCCAGATGGAAGCTCGTTTCGCGGGGGAGTCAGGGGGCCGGGAGGGGTCCGGTTCAGGAGACTTGAGATCTTCAACCGGGACTTCAACTCTGAGAGCGAGGCGTTTGGGGGTGGTGGCGTTGATGATCGTCACGGGGCGCGGAGAAAAAGCAGGCCCCTCCACTCCGCGCGACAAAACCGGTCGCGCTGCGGGCGGGATGACAATTTGGCTGGAGCCGCCGAGAAAGCGGGCGACTTCTTCGAGGGGGCGCTGGGTGGCTGAGAGGCCGATGCGCTGGATGGGATTGGCAGCGATGGCTGCGAGACGCTCCAGCGTGAGGGCGAGGTGGGCGCCGCGCTTCGTTGGGACGAGGGCGTGAATCTCGTCGACGATGACGGTGGAGACGGTTCGAAGAGCGGAGACGGATTCGGAGGTGAGCAGAAGGTAGAGCGATTCTGGGGTGGTGATGAGGATATCGGCGGGATGGCGGCGAAAACGGGCACGCTCGGCCTGCGGCGTGTCGCCAGTGCGGATGGCGATGTTCGGGGTGCGAAAAGGGGCGCCGGAGCTGCTGGCAACAGCGGCGATGCCCTGAAGCGGTGCGCGAAGGTTGCGCTCGACGTCTACCGCGAGGGCTTTGAGGGGACTGATGTAGACAACGTGGCAGGCCTCGCCGGCGACGGACTTTGGATCTTGTGCGTTGGGGGGAGAGTGAAACATGAGACGGTCGAGACACCAGAGGAAGGCGGTGAGGGTTTTTCCGGTTCCAGTGGGAGCGAGGATGAGTGTGCTCTCACCGCGCGCGATGGCGGGCCAGCCGAGGCGCTGTGGCGCGGTGGGTGTGCCGAGGGCGGAGCGGAACCATTGGGCGGTGAGGGGATGAAAGAGAGCGAGGGGGTCCATCTGAGGTGAAGGATACTAGGGGGAGCTGGGAGCTTGAGGCCCGTAGCCGGTAGCCTGTAGCCCGTAGCCGGTAGCATGCGACGAAACGGAATATACGCTCTTCTTCTCAGCAGAAGGGGAGGAATCGGATTGCTACTGGCTACCGGCTGTCTCTTAGCGGATGGGTTTGTACCAGACAGTTTTTGGAGTAAGCACTGTTTGCCAGTGGGTATCCATGCGGGGCTGCTCGCTGAGGCCGAGGAAGAGGACGCCATCGGGGGCGAGGGAGCGGTGCATGGTGAGGAGAACCTGGCGACGGGTTTCCTGGGGGAAGTAAATCATGACGTTGCGGAGAAAGATGACGTCGCAGGTTTCCCGCATCATGGCAGGCTGGCAGAGATTGTGTTGTTGAAAGCGGCAGAGGCGCTTGATGTCCGGGGCGATCTCCCACTCGTCGCCTGAGCGGACCAGATACTTGACGAGGAAACGGGCGGGGAGGCCGCGGTTGATCTCGATTCGTTGATAGCGGCCTGCGGCAGCGCGCTCGACCATTTCGGCGGAGAGATCGGTGCCGAGGATGTCGATTTTCCACCCGGCCAGCAGCGGGAAGTGCTCGCGGAGCAACATGGCGATGGAATAGGCTTCCTGGCCGCTGGACGAGGCGGCAGACCAGAACCGGAGGGTGCGCGTGTCGCGGCGGCTGGCAATGAGGGCGGGCAGGAGCTGCTCGCGAAGCAGGTCAAAAGTGGCAAGGTCGCGAAAGAAGCTGGTTTCGTTGATGGTCATGGCTTCTGCGACGGAGCGTTGCAGGCAGGGTCCGGCTTCGGAGCGCAGGGCAGAGACGAGCTGGTCGAGGGAGTGGAGACCGCGGTCGCGGAGAAGGCGCTGGAGGCGCGACTCGAACAGGTAATCGCGGGAAGGATCGACGTGATTGCCGGAATTGCGCATGACCACGGTGCGCAGGTACTCGAAATCGACGGAGGATAAGCTCACAGGGCGATGGCCTCCGTGCGGGTCGCGCGGGCAGAAGTGGCGATACAGCGCAGAATCTCCGCGGGGATGGCCTCGAGGGCAAGAACTTTGTTGGCCAGGCCGGCATGGGCCACGGCTCCGGGCATACCCCAGATGACGCTGGTGGCGTGGTCCTGGGCGATGACGGCGCCGCCGGCGGAGCGGATGGCGCGGCAGCCGACGAGGCCGTCCGATCCCATGCCCGTGAGAATGATGCCGAGCACACGGCCGGAGCAGACGAGAGCAGCCGAGCGGAAAAGGACGTCGACGGAAGGCCGGCAGAAGTTTTGCGGCTCGTTCTGGTTGAGGCAAAGACCGAAATCGCGGGTGAGTTCGAGATGCCAGTCTCCCCGGGCGATGTCGATGACACCGGGTTCGGGGCGGTTGCTGGAATCCGCCTCGCGCACTCGCAGAGCGCAAAGGGCATTGAGGCGCTCGGCGAGCAAGCCAGTAAAAAGCCGCGGCATGTGCTGGACGATGAGGATGGGCAGCGGGAAGCCAGCGGGAAATTTTGGAAGCAGGAGTTCGAGCGCGGCGGGACCGCCGGTGGAGACACCGATGACGATGAGCTTTGGCGGAAGAGACTGAGGGGATGGAAGGGCGGGGCGGAGTTCAGCGACCGGAGTGGCAGGGCGCGAGCCGGGAATAGGTTCGAAAGGAAAGAGGGCGAGAATTTTCGGAAGCAGGTCACGGGTGAGGGTTTGGACGCCCTCGCGGACGTCACTCTGAGCACCTGGTTTGCAGACGTAGTCGGTAGCGCCGCGCGCCAGAGCTTCAATCGTGATGCGTGCGCCGCGCGAGGTAAGGGTGCTGCACATGATGACGGCGACGCGGCGGTTGCGGCTGCGGATGCTGGAGAGGACTTCGAGCCCGTTCATGCCGGGCATCTCAATGTCGAGGAGGACGAGGTCCGGTTGAAGGCTTTCGAAGGCGGTCAGCGCTTCGGGGCCGCTGGAGGCGGTTCCGGCAATCTCGATGAAAGGCTGTGGATCGAGAACCATGCGCAGGAGCCTGCGCATGACGGCCGAGTCGTCGACCAGCAGCACGCGCACTTTGCGGCGCGAAGGCGATCCATGAGCCTGCATCATGATTCATCGACTCCAGCCATGCGGAGTTTGTCGAACAGGCCGGCTTCGTCGAAAGGCTTGACCAGGTACTCATCGGCGCCCGCATCGAGAGCCGCTTCGATGTAGCCGTTCTCGGCCTCGGTGGTGACCATGACGATTTTGGTGGCGTTAAAAGCGGGATCGGCGCGAACCGTCCGGAGCAACTCGATGCCGGACATGACGGGCATGTTCCAGTCCACCAGGGCCACGTTAAAGGGTCCGGATGCGTGCAGGCAGCTGAGGCCCTGCTGGCCGTCGGCGGCTTCGACGCACTCCACGCCGCGCTCGGCAAAAAGGGAGTGGAGATAATTCCTGACAAATCGCGAATCGTCCACAACCAGGGCGCGCATGCGTGTCCTTTCTGTTTCCGGACCCTCAGGCCGGGAAAGCGCTGGCCAGGTGCATGGGGTCCAGGCGCTCGGGTTCGAGACGAACGATGAGGCGGTCCTTGAGCTTCCAGGCGCCGTCAAACAGAGCCTGGCGGCGGCTTTCGAGCGTGGGGGGATTGGGTTCGTGGTCGCCGGCGGAAAGGTGGAGCACTTCGCCGACCGAGTCGACGAAGAGTCCGAACAGGCCCCCGGGGGTTTCGAAAACAAGGACATCTTCGGCGGCGCAGGCCGGGTCCATGCCGAGCAGGCGGCGCAGAGAGACGGCGGTCAGCACCTCGCCGCGGTAATGCACCAGTCCGCCGACGAAGTAGGGAGCAAGGGGAACGGGCTGGGTGGCCGGCTTGCCGAGGATCTCCAGCACATGGGCGATGGGGACGCCGTACAGAGTATCGCCTACCCGGACCGAGCAGACTTCCACAGTTTGACTTGTGCGATCCTGGCTCATGGTTGCTCCTCCGCTGACACAGAAAACTCCATTACCTGGGACTCGATGGCGCAGTCGAGCGAGGGGACGGCGGAGAGTCTGACGATATCGGTGACGCGCTCGTGCAGCAGGGTGAGACCGTCGGCGATGGCTCCCGTTCCGGCTTCTTCGAGCTGACGTCCACCGGCAACGTCAAGAACCTGAGACACGGTCATGCCGACCTCGCGGTTGCCATCGCGGCAGACGACAACTGTGGTCTGGGCTTCGGGATCGTCACCCGCGTCGAGCAGTTCCGAGGCGGCATCGTCGAGGGGCAGCAGCTTTCCCTCAAAGCGCAGCACGGGACGCGATCCAGCCCGTTCGATCCGCGAGCGCGGAATTCGCTCGATGCGTACCACTGTTTCCAGAGGCAGAGCGGCCTGACCGCTTCCCGTCTGAACGAGGAGAAAGTCGTGCTGGCCGGCTCGTCTACTGTCGCCAGAGGTATCGGCCGTTTCCGAGGTAAGGCCAACGCCGGCATTCTGAGCGATGGCGCCCGGGTTCAGAATCAGGGCCATCTCACCATTGCCAAGGATGGTCGCGCCGGCGTAGAACCCGATCCTCCGCAGGACGGCGGCCAGGGGTTTGACGACGATTTCTTCGGGGTCCGCGAGGCCGTCGACGACCAGGCCGAAGCGGCGGCCATCGGCGTTGAGGATGGCGATGTCGCAGGGCGCGCCGCTCTCGCGCGGGGGCTGCTCGAGGAGCCGGTTGAGAAAGACCAGGGGCAACAGGCGTCCGCGGAGGCGGTAGAGGGCGGCGTTTTCGAGGTGCTCGATGCGGCTGTCG
This sequence comes from uncultured Acidobacteriaceae bacterium, assembly GCA_963831055.1. GTDB lineage: Bacteria > Acidobacteriota > Terriglobia > Terriglobales > Acidobacteriaceae > Palsa-343. Next base: position 5,847 of record CAWHOU010000010.1, read on the forward strand.
TCTTCCCCGGTGCCGAGGTGGACGAGCTCGGTGAGAGCGCCCTGGGGAAGGGCGAAGTTCTGGCCGCGGCTGCGGACGATCAGCGCCGGAATAATCGCAAGGGTGAGAGGGATGCGGAGACGGAGGATGGTTCCTTTGCCGGCCTGGCTGTCCACTTCGACCTTACCGCCGATTTTTTCGACGTTGGTGCGGACGACATCCATGCCCACGCCCCGCCCGGAGACGCTGGTAACGGCTTCGGCGGTGGAAAATCCGGGAAGAAAAATGACCTGCAGGATCTCGCGATCGCTCATCTGTTCGGCGCGCTGCGGGGGCACGAGCTGGCGGTCGATGGCCTTCTGGCGGATCTTTTCAATGTTCATGCCGGCGCCGTCGTCGTGCACCTCGACGATGACGTGACTGCCCTCGTGGCAGGCGCGCAGCCGGACAACGCCTTCGGCGGGCTTGCCGCTGGCGAGCCGCGCGGCAGGCGTCTCGATGCCATGGTCGATGGCATTGCGGACGGAGTGAGTGAGGGGATCGCGGATGGCCTCGAGGAGGCTTTTATCGAGTTCGGTTTCCTGACCCTCCATTTCGAGGCGGACGCGCTTGTCGAGGCTGAGGGCGAGGTCGCGCACGAGGCGTGGAAAGCGCGAGAACACGTGGCTGACCGGCTGCATGCGCGCCTTCATCACGGATTCGCGGAGATCGGCGGTGACCATGTCCAGACGCCGGGCGAGGAGGGCGAACCCGGCATCCGCGCTGGTTGCCTGGAGAATCTGATTGCGCGTCAGCACCAGCTCGCCGACCAGGTTCATCATGCGGTTGAGCAGTTCGACGTCGACGCGGAGGGTGGAGTCGGCGGCGCCGGACGATGCAGGCGCCTGGGTTTCAGGCGCGGGCGCCGGGGCTCCGGTTATGGGCCGCGCGGGAATCGAAGCAGCCGCGACGGGGGGAGCGGATCGAGGTTCAGGCTCGGCTCTCCGTCGAGTTGCTTCGATGTCCCGCGGCCCTGCCTCTCCGGATTGAGCCGGTGGAGGCGAACATTGGGAGGAAATCCGGGCACGGCGAAGGGATCGACCGGATGGGCCTGGCTGTTTGCGCGGCCTGGGAGAATGCACGGGCGCGGCAACCGCGGCGGCCAGCGCTGTTTCGCACGCGCCGGCAGTTGCGGGCGGATCGACACGATGCAGTTGCTCGAGGCGGTCGATCATAGCGCGGTCTTCATGGTGGCTTTCGCCCTCGGCGCCGGTGGTTTCGATGGAGCGAAGGATGCCGCGCAAAATGTCCATCAGGGCCAGTAAGCCGCTGATGATCTCCGGATTGGGCGCCAGCTGCCCCTCGCGCAGGAGACCGAGAAGATTCTCTCCCGCGTGCGAGAGCGATTCGAGGCGGCTGAAGCCGAGGAAGCCGGTCGTGCCCTTGATGGTATGCACGGAGCGGAAGATGTCCGCCAGCAACTCAGTATCGCCGGGCCGTGATTCCAAGTCGGTCAGGCACCGCTCCATGCGGTCCAGGCCCTCCTGGCTTTCGAGCAGGAATTCGCGAGTAAGGTCGTCCACGAAAGGTTTATCGGAAGGAGCGGCGCGAACTTGAGAGGGCGGGGGGTAACAGCCGGGTGCTCCGTCCCTGATTTTTCGGTAGTCTCAGAGACGCTATGCCACCGATTGATTCTCTGACGCTGGATCGGCTGAAGGAGTCCGCTCTCGAGGCCGCGACGCGCGCTTATGCTCCTTACTCGAAGTTTTTTGTGGGCGCGGCGCTGCTTTTCGACGATGGGCAGATCGTAAAAGGCTGCAATGTGGAGAACGTCTCCTACGGGCTGACGAGCTGCGCGGAGCGAAATGCATTGTTTCGGGCCATCAGCGAGGATGGAGCTGCCCGGAAGATTCGTGCGATTGCCGTGGCGAATCGGAACGGCGCGGCCAGCCCGCCGTGCGGCGCATGCCGCCAGGTGATGAGCGAATTTGTAACAGCGGATGCTGTGGTTTGTTTTCCCGGCGAGAGCGGTCTGGAGACGCGGCCCTTCGCGGAGATTTTTCCATGGAGCTTTCGATTCGAGCCCGAGGAAGGGCGGCGATGAGCGGAGCGTTGCATGCTGTGGATCTGATCCGGAAGAAGCGGGATGGCGAGGAGCTGAACGCGGACGAGATTCGTTTTCTGGTGGAAGGCGCGTCGCGAGAGACCATTCCCGAAGAGCAGCTGTCGGCGTGGCTAATGGCTGTGTTTCTGAAGGGGCTGTCGCTGGGTGAACTGGACACGCTGACGACAGCGATGCGATTTTCCGGTGAGGTGCTCGACAACAACGGGCTGGGGCGTAAAACCGTCGATAAGCACTCCACGGGAGGCGTGGGGGACAAGACTTCATTTCTGGTGGCGCCGATTGCGGCGGCGGCTGGGCTGGCCGATCCGATGATCAGCGGGCGCGCGCTCGGGCACACGGGCGGGACGCTGGACAAGCTGGAGTCGATCCCGGGGTACCGGACCGGGCTTTCGCTCGAGGAGATGCGGAAGGTGCTGGAGCAATGCGGCGCGTCGATTGTTGGGCAGACGAGGAATCTTGTCCCGGCGGACAGGAAGCTGTACAGCCTGCGCGATCGCACGGCAACGGTTGAGAGCCCTTACCTGATTTGCGCCTCGATCATGAGCAAGAAGCTGGCGTCAGGGCTCGATGCGCTGGTGATCGATGTGAAGACGGGGTCCGGAGCCTTTCTGCGCAACGAGGACGACGCGCGGTATCTGGCGGCGCTGATGGTCGAAACCGGGGAGCGCGCGGGAACGCGGACGGTGGCGGTGCTGACGGATATGAGCCAGCCGCTGGGGCGTTTCGCCGGAAACTGGGTGGAGATTGCGGAGTCGTTGGAGTTGTTGCGGGGAGGGCGCGATCCGCTGAGCGAGGATTTGCGCGAGGTTTCGATGATTCTCGCCGGGTGGATGATTTACCTGGGCGGCAAGGCGAGGAGCGCTGAGGCGGGACGCGGGATTGCGGAGCAGAAGCTGGCGGATGGTTCGGCGCTCGAGGTGTTTCGTGCGTTGGTGGCGGCGCAGGGCGGGGATTTGAAGGCCCTCCATGCGGGAATGGAATTTCACCGGCCGAAGTTCCGGCGGGATTTTCGCGCGGATCGGAGTGGGTATTTTGTCGCGGCGGACTGCACCAAAGTGGGCTGGGCGGTACAGCGCCTGGGTGCGGGGCGGGAGCGTGCTGGGGAGCCAGTAGAAGCGCACGCGGGGCTCGAGATGCATGTGAAGCTGGGGGCGAAGATCGAGGCCGGGCAGGTGCTGGCGACTTTGTTCACCGAGGACGAGGCGCGATTTGCGGAGCCGCAGAAGCTGCTCGGCGAGGCGCTGGCGATCGGAGATGCGCCTGCGCCGGCGCCGCGGCTGATTGGGGAGATTATTTCGGCCGACAATAAGAATTCGTTTCTGAAAAAGCCGCACCGCGGTTAGGATTCAGGGAAAACCTGAGGAGAACAATTTGGCGCGATTCACGGGGGTGCTGGGTCTACTGACGATGCTGCTGCTGGCATGGATTTTCTCCACGGACCGCAGGGCGATCCGCTGGCGCACCGTGGTGTGGGGGCTGGGCCTGCAGATTGCCTTCGCATTTCTGGTGCTGAAGTCGTCGGTGGGGCAGCGGGTGATGCACGCCGCGGGCGATACGGTGAACAAGCTGCTGGCGTATGCGTTCGACGGGTCGAGCTTTGTGTTTGGAGACCTGGGCGCGCAGCACTCGAAGATCGGCGCGGCCTTTGGCACGAATTTCTTCGCGTTTCAGGTGCTGCCGACCATCATCTTTATCTCCGCGTTTTTTGCGGTGCTCTACTACCTGGGCGTGATGCAGCTGATCATTCGCGGCTTTGCCAAGGCGATGCAGTGGACGCTGAAGGTGTCGGGGGCGGAGAGCCTGAATGTGGCGGCGAGCATTTTTATGGGGCAGACGGAGGCTCCGCTGACGATTCGGCCGTTTCTGCCTGGGGCGACGCGCTCGGAGCTGATGACGATTATGACCAGCGGAATGGCGCACGTGTCGGGCGGGATCATGGCGGCGTACATTTTGTATGGAATTTCGGCGAGCAGTCTGCTGGCCGCGGTGATTATGACGGCGCCGGGAACGATTTTGATTTCGAAGATGCTGGTGCCGGAGACGGAGAAGCCGGCGACCGAGGGCGTGGTGCACATTCCGGAGGACGCCGAGCATAAGGACGAGAATCTGATTGGGTCGATTGCGCGCGGGACGATTGACGGCGGGCGGCTGGCGTTCAACGTGGGGATCATGTTGATTTCGTTTTTGGCGCTGATCGCGCTGCTGGACGGGATATTGGGCGGGATGCACAACTGGCTGGGCTGGCATCATATTTCGTTTCCTGCCTCGCTGGGCGCGATATTGGGATTCTTCTTTGCTCCGATTGCGTGGCTGATTGGGATTCCGTGGCATGATGCGCCGACGGTGGGGAATCTGCTGGGGACGCGGATGGTGCTGAACGAGCTTGTGGCCTACACCTATCTAGGCGGCTATGCGAAGAGTGGGGCCTTGGCCGCGCGGTCGGTGACCATTGCGACGTTCGCGCTCTGCGGATTTGCGAATCTGAGTTCGATCGGGATTCAGATTGGCGGGATTGGCGCACTGGCGCCGAACCGGCGGAACGAGCTGGCGAAGCTGGGCTTCAGAGCGATGCTGGCGGGCACGATGGCGAATCTGATGTCGGCTTCGATCGTAGGAATTCTGATTCAGTAGGCGCTTGAAGTAACCATGGCGATTACGATTTTTGACAAGGCGACGGCGGCGGCGCAGTTTGTCAGTGCGCGGACGGAGTTGCGGCCGAAGATCGCCATTGTGCTGGGGTCGGGACTGGGGGCGTTCGCGGAGCAGCTGGAGAACGCGACAGCGATTCCGTTTGCGAAGATTCCGCATTTTCCTAAGTCCACGGTACCGGGACACAGCGGAAAGCTGGTCGTCGGGCTAGTGGCTGCTGTGCCAGTGGCGGTGATGCAGGGGCGCGTGCATGCGTACGAGGGATACAACCCGGCGGAGGTGACGTTTCCGGTGCGGGTGCTGGGCCGGATGGGCATGCGGACGCTGGTGCTGACCAATGCCGCGGGAGGCATCAATCCGGAGCTGCATCGGGGACAGCTGATCCTGATCGCGGACCACATTAATTTGTCAGGGCGGAATCCGGTAGCGGGGGCGAATGACGATAGGCTGGGGCCGCGCTTCTTCGACATGAGCGAAGCGTACTCGGCGCGGCTGCGCGGCTTGGCGCATCAGGCCGGGGAGGGCCTGGGCATGGTTCTCGAAGAGGGCGTGTACCTGAGCGTGCTGGGGCCAAGCTTTGAGACTCCTGCGGAGATTCGAGCGTTTCGGACTATGGGCGCGGATCTTGTCGGCATGTCGACCGTGCAGGAGACGATCGTGGCGCGGCACATGGGGATCGAAGTGCTCGGCATCAGCTGCGTGACAAATATGGCTGCGGGGATTCAGAAGGAGCCGCTGAGTCATGAAGAGGTGATGGCGACGGGGCGGGCGGTGGAGGCTCAGCTCGCGGGGCTGCTGACGCGGGTGGTTCCGCTGATGGCTGGGTGACGGGCGGAAATCTGCATTAGTACAGCCGGAAGTTAACCTCGACATCGATTTCCACGGGCACGGGCTTTCCCTGGAAAGTTGAGGGCTCGAAGCGGTACCGGCGCACCGCATCCACAGCATTTTCGTCAAGGCCCATTCCGAGCGGTCGAACCACATGAACGTTTCTTGGCACGCCACTCTCATCGACAAATAAGTCCGACGATGACCACTCCCTGGTATTTCGCCTTCCGGGCTGAATCCGGATACCGGGGATCAGGAGCATAAGTCAACCTTGGTGCCGAAACGCCACCTCCGACGTGGTACGCCTCGCCGGTGAACGGCTCAGAAGAGACTGTATCTGGTCTTTTGACATCGGACTGAGGGCTAGTTACTGTTAACTTCCCGATTGTCACCCCGGGCGGTAATTCCGTCGCGCCAAAGGATTTCGGTGCCGAATTCTCTTGCTGGCCGTGCCAGTCGGGCACAGGTTCGGCGCTCCTGACCCAGGCAGCAGCGTAGAGGTCGCGCAACATCGATGCTCCGGCGGCTAATCGTTCAGCGGTGAATTGTCTGGATTCGGGAGTGCCGGTGCCGTCGAAGCCGTGCTGCCTGTCGAACTGGTAGACGCGTTCGACAAAGGAGCCGGTATGGCGCAGGTAGGCGAGGTAGTCTTCCCATTCGTCGTTGATGGGGTGCAGCGGCGCGAGGAGCGGCTGGACGTCGGATTCGTTGATGGCCGCATCGACGAACGGGCCTTCAAAGCGCCAGTGGATGGTGTGGTCGGTCGTGTAGCCGTTGGGATTCTCTTTTCCAACCCAGCCGTTGTAGTTGACCGTGACGTGGAGGGGCTGGGAGCCGTCGGCGACGTAATGGCCCAGCCATCCGGCGTAGAAAATGATGGCGGCTTCGACGGGTTTGGTGTCCTGATGGGCCGCGGAGAGGGTGCGGTAGTCGCGCATGGCGGACTTGAGACGCTCCCAGACTTCGTTAGTGATGTACGGTTGGAACCCGACTTTCTCGGGGCGTAGTTGAGCGGCCATGTCGGGGTGGGCGGCGACGTACGCGTAGAGAGCGGCAATGTACTGATAGCGCTGACGGGGAAGGGTTCCGATGAGGTCGGCGAGTTCAAAGTCGATGAAGTGGTCGGGCGCCTGGGCGGCGTTGAGTTCGGGCTCAGCGCGCGAACGCCAGCGGTCGGGCTCGGGGCCGAGGTAGGCGATTTCGTTGACGGCTTGGGGGGTGCGCATGAAGGTGGGCATGTCGGCGGGGAGCGATTCCGCGGCGAGACGGCTGATCATGATGTGGCCCTTGTTGCCCCATGCATGGGAGGAAGGGACAGCGAGCAGAGGCAGCAGGAGCAGAGAGAATTGGGAGCGGAGAGGCGATTTCATGTTGGCCTGAGTATAAAGGGCAGTCAGCTAAGAAGCGGTCAGCAGAGAACCGGTCAGCGATGAAGCGGTTAGCGTCGCGCTTTGCGCGATGTGGGGCACCCTCACATGTAACCGTCATTGTGACTTGTGCATCAGCCCTTCGATGGCTTCGGCGGTTTTCGGAAGCGCGCAGGTGAGGCATTCGAGGGTGCCGTCGGGTTTGGCGTAGTAATCGTCTTCGATGCGGACGCCTAAGTTCTCTTCGGGAATGTAAATGCCGGGCTCGATGGTGAACACCATACCTTTCTCGATGGGCTTGGCAGGGTCGAAGGGGTCGTGCACATCGATGCCCACGGAATGGCCGATGCCGTGGATAAAGTATTTGCCCAGGGGCTCGCCGTGCAGGTCCTTGCCGTGCGCGTTCATGTAGTTGAAGGCGATGGTGTCGAGCGAGTCGGGGTAGTGGTGGTACGGGTCGTTGATGCGCGACTTACCGGGAACGAAGGCTTCCATGGCGGCGCGCTGGGCGCCGAGGACGACGTTGTAGACCTCGCGCTGGCGCGCGGTGAAATGGCCGTTGACGGGCATGGTGCGGGTGATGTCAGAGGCGTACATGGAATATTCCCCGGCCGCATCGACGAGGAGAACCTCGCCGGACTGCATGGTGTGGCTGTTTTCGGAGTAGTGGAGGATGGTGGAATTCGGGCCCGATCCAACGATGGGAGCGTAGGAGGGACGCTCGCAGCCGTTGGCCATGAGGGTTTCGACGATAATGCCGGCGGCGGCGCGTTCAGTCATGCCGGGATGGATGGCGGCGATCATGGCGAGCTGCGCTTTGATGGAGGCGTCGCTGGCTTTGTGGAGGAGCGCGAGTTCGCCGGGCTCCTTGATGATGCGGAGATTCTGCGTGAGAGAGCGCACGTCCTGGAGGGCGGGCGTTGAATCCATTCCGAGAGTGGTGGCGGTCCAGGAGATGAGGGCACGGGCCTGGTCGTTGTCGGGCTGGCCGAAAAGATTGCGCTCGAGGTAGCGGTCGGATTTGAGGAGGGCGCCGAGGATGGTGGGGAGCTCGGTCATGGGCCGGACTTCATCGATGCCGGTAATGTGGGGCGCGTCGGGCGAGGAGGCGTCGAGTTTGGGACCGGTGTAGCGCTCGTTGCGGAGATTGCGCGTGGGGAGGAAGAGGATTTCGCGGTAGGCGCGAGCGGAGTGGATGTCGTCGGCATCCGCAGGGGCTTCGATGAGGAGAGCGGCGCCGGGCTCGTTCCAGCCGGTGAGGTAGTAGAAGTCGGAATCCTGGCGGTAGGGGGTGAAGTCGGTGAGAGGTTCTTCGGCGGCGAAGAGGATGGCGACGCCCTGGTTGAGGGATTCGCTGAGGTGGGTGCGCCGGGCGTGGTAGTCGGCAGTGGGCTGGCGGTCCAGTGCTGGAAGTGCGGGTGCGAGAACGGCGGTCGGAAAACTGAGAATCAAGATGAAGAGGCGCGAGAATTTCATTGGGAGGAGTTTAACGGAAGAGTTAACCCGACATTTTTGTTTGTCACTTCAAGGTAAAATGACAGACGGAGGCAAAATGGCAGCGCAGGAGATTCGGTTACGTCTGAGTGAAAATGGCAGAGTTGTGATTCCGATCCAGGTTCGCAAAGAGCTGGGCGTGGAAGCGGGGGAGAGATTCTCCTGGAGCGCCAGAAGAACGGGTATCGGCTGACGACGCGGCGGCAGCGCATCCGGGAAGCGCAGGAGGCGATGCGGCGTTATATCAAGCCAGGCGTTTCGCTGGTAGACGAGCTGATCGCTGAGAGACGCGAAGCGGCAAAGCATGAGTAAGTGCGTCCTCGATGCATCCGCCATCCTTGCGGTGCTGCAGAATGAGATGGGCAGCGAGGTTCTGACGGACGAGGTACTGGACGATTCGGTGGCCAGCGCCGTGAATCTGGCCGAGGTACAGACGTCGATGGTGAGGCGAGGAGTTCCCGCAGACGAGGCGTGGATGAGGGCGGGTATCCCGGTGAATCAGGTCATGGCGTTTACGGAGGACCAGGCGCGAGTGGCCGGTACTCTGGTCCGGGAAACTCGCAGGCTGGGTCTATCGCTGGGAGACCGCGCGTGTCTGGCGCTGGCACTGGAGCTCAACGCGCCTGTGTACACGGCGGACCGAATCTGGAAGAAAATTAGTCTTGGCATTCCGATTCACATGATCCGATAACGCTGCAGAACGCAAATGGATTTCGCTCATACCCCAACAGGGAACGGCTTCGGCGACGTATCGTCTAAATTGGCTCCGGTACGCCAGCGTTCGAAGCGGCCTTGCAGCAGCGACAGAAGCCCCGTGTACCAGTAGCCGACGACGAAGAGGATGAGGAAGGGAACGGTGAAGTAGTTTTCGTTGGCGATGGCGTACCAGATGCAGAGGGCGAAGTAGCAGCCTATTAACAGTTCAAGAAACGGAATCAGGCCGAGGCGTTTGCGGTATTTCGAGGATGCCTGGGATTTCTCGCCCTTTTTCTGGACGCGGTATTTCGGCGTGCGCTTAAAGGCGCTCTGGATGCCGAAGAGGGCCTCCATGACAGCGATGGTGTTGGTGATGGTGAGGCCGATGCCGAGGGACATGAGGAAAGGGAGATAGAGGAAGGTGCGGTACCAGTGGCGCGGGAAGAGTTCTTTCTGCGAAACGAGATAGAAGGAAGAGATAGAAAATGTGGAGGCGAGGAAGAGAGGGAAGTCAATGTAGAGCATCTCCCACCAGCCCTGGTAGAAGCGGATGATCATGGCGGGCATAAGAAGGACGGAGAGGACGACCATGAGCGGATAGCTGATGTTGGCCGTGAGATGATACCAGGCTTCGATTTTGGTGCGGAGAGGTACGCTGGAGCGGAAGACGCGGGGAAGGATTTTTTTTGAGGTCTGGATGAGGCCCTTGGCCCAGCGCTGCTGCTGGGTTTTGAAGGCGGTCATTTCGATGGGAAGCTCGGCGGGGCATTCGACATCCTGGAGGTATTTGAATTTCCAGCCGACGATCTGAGCGCGGTAGCTCAGGTCGGTATCTTCGGTGAGGGTGTCGTGCTGCCAGCCTCCCGCCTGGTCGATGGCCGGGCGGCGCCACATGCCGGCGGTGCCGTTGAAGTTGAAGAAGACGTTGGAGCGGGAGCGGGCGCCGTGCTCGAGAACGAAGTGGCCGTCGAGCAGAATGGCTTCAACCTGGGTGAGGAAACTATAGTCGCGGTTGAGGTGGGTCCAGCGGGTCTGGACCATGCCGATGTTGGACTCGGCGAAGTGGTGGATGACGCGCATGAGCCAGTCGGAGGGAGGGACGAAGTCGGCGTCGAAAATGGCGATGAATTCGCCGGAGGCGGTTTTGAGGCCTTCGTCGAGGGCGCCGGCTTTGAACCCGTGACGATTGGTGCGGTGCAGGTAAACGATGGGATAGCCGAGGGCGCGGTAGCGGTCGACGATGAGCTGGGCGACCTGCTGGGTTTCGTCGGTGGAGTCGTCGAGGACCTGAATTTCGAGGAGCTCGCGGGGATAGTCGATGCGGCAGACCGAGTCGATGAGGCGATCGATGACGAACTGCTCGTTGAAGATGGGGAGCTGGATGGTGACGCGCGGGAGCTGTTCGAAGCGTGAGGCCGGCTGGTGGGTGGCGTTTTTGCGGTTGCGGTAATAGAGCCAGACCAGGGTGTAACGGTGCAGGCCGTAGACGGAGAGGACGATCATCACCAGGAAATAGGGGGTGAGGAGCAGCGTGTCAAAGGAGAAGAGCTGCCAGTGGTAGAGGTTCTGGAAGGTGTGGTCGCCGTAATGGGTGCGGAGGTAGTGGCGCAGGTCGTTCTTGACGAAGAAGAGGGCGCAGCCGGAGGCGAGTCGAGCGGCGATGTCCAGGAGCGCGAGGAGCGTGGGCATGGAGTGCTTGCGTACAAGGGTACAGGGTGCAGGGTGCGGGGTACAGGCGGGGAACTGGAATAGGTTGGCGTTGCGCCAAACCCGTCCTCAACTCGGCACGCGTTGGCAGGGTCGCAAAACTGTCAAACTGGCCTTCGCAGAGTCGCCCAACGTTTGTTTGCCCACTCCAGCCAACCCCGGGCTTGAATGGGCCATCCTCAGCTGTCAATTATTTTCTGCCGAAGCGGTAGACGACTCCTAAGTTGCCGCCGAGGTTCTCCTGGAAGGTGCTGCCGTAGTTGGTGACCAGCTCGTTGGCGGTGAGGCGAATGGCCAGGCCTGGGCCGAGGTTGTAGTCGACGGACGCTCCGCCGGAAAAGTTAAGGACTGTGGCGTCGGTATACAGTCCGACGAGTTGTGGGGGCAGGCCGTGGGTGCCGGTGCCGAAGTTGCCGTGACCCGCTCCGGCCAGAGCCTGAGCGGTCCAGCCCCAGTGCTGGCCTTTGAAGAAGCGATAGCGCGGGCCAGCAAGGAAGGTGTACTGGCTGATGCTGGGGTTGAAGACCGAGTATGGGTTGGGACCGGTAAAGGCGGTGCCGTAATAGCCGCGGAAGTCGGCGGTTATGCCGAGGTCGCCGAAGAAATAGTCGGTAAGGTCGGCGTTCCAGCCGGCTTCATTCATGTGCTGCAGATCGTTGCCGGGGCGAAAGCGCAGAGAACCGCCGCCGAAGTCCAGCTCGAATTTGTGACTGTAGGTGTCCTGAATGATCTGCCGGATTCTGATCTTGCGGCGGGCATTGACGCGCGCCTGGGCCTGGCGCAGAACCTCGGTGCGTTGTTCAGGAGTGGACTGCTGCTGGGGCTGTTCCGATTGTGACTCGGTGGTTCCCGGCGGGGCCTGCTGGGTATCCTGCGCGCGGATTACGGTGGGAGCTAGAAGGAGAAAAGCGAAGAGGGGAACCACGGCGTACGCGGAACAACTGCGGAAGTGCATCAAAACGGAGTGCCTCCACTACCTGAGAAAAGAACGAGAGTTGTCTGCATGTATTAAATCATCTGCGAGGAAGCAGGGTACAGCCCACGGGGTACGAGCGGGTCTCGAACACGGCTGACTGAGGGTGCATCAGAAAAGGTCACCGATTGCGGAATCTGCGCCGTCGTGCAACGATTCCGTGAAGGCTGATCGTCATTTTCGCGGGTTGCGGGGGGGACGCATGAGATTTCTGCTGGGCCTGATCCTCGGGTTCCTGATTATTCCGGTGTGGGTGTTTGTCTATTTCCACACCGGGCATCCGCCGGTGGCGGTGGCGGATCTGCCGTTTTTGCTGGAGAAGGAGATTGTCAGGGTGCCGTTGCATGCGCGCATCGACAAGGAGATGCCGGCGAGCGCGCCGATAGAGGCCAGCGCGACGAATCTTACCGCGGGTGCGCAGATTTATCGCCAGCAGTGCGCCGCGTGTCACGGATTGTACGGGCGGCCATCGGAGTTTGCCGGCCACATGTATCCGCGAGCGCCGCAGCTGTGGGCGCCGCATGGCAACGGGGTAGTAGGGGTGAGCGACGACCCGGTGGGTGAGACGTACTGGAAGGTAGCGAATGGAATCCGCCTGAGCGGGATGCCGGCGTTCGACAAGGTTCTGAACCAGACGCAGATGTGGCAGGTGTCGCTGCTCGTGAAGAACGCTGGATCGCCAATGCCGGCGGATGTGACCAAGCTGATTCAGGCCCCGCTGGATTATGGGGTACCTGCAAATGCCGGGGCTGGCGCAGTGCCTGGGGCGCCGCAGTAATTCAGGGCAAAATTAGTACTTCGGATTCCGGTGTATGCTTCCGGCGTTTTGCGCGATTGTGGCGATTCCGAAATCGGTAAGTCAGCAGATATAAAAAGAACCGAGAAGTTCGCCGTATGGCGCCGCCTGCCAATCCTGACCGTGCAGTATAGTTTCTTCGAACTGATGAACACTATTCTGAGAAACGCCGTCAAGACCTGTCTCATGTTCAGCCTTCTCCTGCTTTCCATCCTTACCGGCCGCGTCTGGGCTCAGGCACCAGATCGACCGCGGGCCATTTTCATTTCCAACCAAACGATGTCCGCGAAGCTTGACCCATCCCCAAGCCATCCTCAATTGGAAATCCGCGATGTGCCGGCAGGGCGCGCGCTCACCCTCCCGCAGCTCTTTAGCGTGACCCTTTCGAACGGTTCCGTGATGAGGTCTTCTGACCTGCGGAACAATAGACCCATCGCCGCACCATCCCATCAGTCAGACCAACAGCTTTGTGCCGATGCGACCGACCCCGCCTCTGGCGCGAAATTCCACTGGTGCCTGCTGACTCGATCCGGCAGTAGTTATATGCGCGAACAGCTAACGATCAAGGCCGGCGCGCTCGGACTCCCCATCGCAAAGATCGACCTCCTTCAGTTTCAGGACCCGCAAGCCCATGTTATCGGCAGCGTAAAAGGCTCGCCGGCGGCCGACGACTGCATGTATTTTGCCTTCGAACACCCACTGTCCTTCACGAGTGTAGATAAGGGAATGGTGGAAGCAGGCATCAATCGCTTCCTTCCTTTACAGCCAAATCAGTCCGTTACTTACTCGGCCGTCATTGGCACTTACCCGCCCGGTCAGTTGCGTCGCGCTTTTCTTGCTTACATCGAAAAAGAGCGGCCGCGCCCTTATAACCCCTTCCTCAATTACAACAGCTGGTACGACATCGGCTACGAAAACCGCTACTCCGAAGCCGATGCCCTCGACCGCGTTCATGCCTTTGGGACCGAACTCGCCGAGAAGCGTCACGCAAAGCTCGACTCATTCGTCTTCGACGATGGATGGGATAACCCCAACTCCTTCTGGGGCTTCAATCACGAGTTACCCAACGGATTTACCCGGATCGCAGCGCAAGCCGCCAGCTATCACGCCGGCATCGGTGTATGGCTTTCTCCGTGGGGCGGTTATGCCGAGCAGAAGCGCGAACGCATCGCCAACGGCAAAGCCCATGGGTACGAAATCATCAGCGATGGCTTTGCGCTGTCCGGGCCAAAGTACTTCCAGGGCTTTTCTGACATCTGCTCGGAAATGGTTCTCAAGTACAACGTGAACTCATTCAAGCTGGACGGCACCGGTAACGCGGACCGGGTCTTTCCGGGTTCGGTCTTCGACAGCGACTTCGACGCGGCTATCCATCTCATCCATCAAATTCGTTCAGAGAAGCCCGGTATCTTCATGAACCTGTCGACCGGTACCTATCCCTCTCCTTTCTGGCTTTTCTATTCGGATTCTATCTGGCGTGGAGGCGACGATCACGACTTCGATGGAGCCGGTACGCAGCGCCAGCGCTGGATTACCTACCGCGACGAGCAGACGTATCGGAATGTCGTCCAGGCAGGACCCTTATTCCCCATCAACTCCCTCATGCTCCATGGAATGATCTATGCCAAACAGGCCGAAAACCTCGGCACCGACCCTGAGAATGACTTCCCCGACGAGGTCCTCTCTTTCTTCGGCAGCGGCACCCAGTTACAGGAAATGTATGTAACGCCATCGCTGCTTACTCAGTCCGACTGGGACCTGCTGGCGAAGGCCGCCCGCTGGTCGCGTGATCACGCGTCAATCCTGCAGGACGTCCACTGGATCGGCGGGGACCCCGGCCACCTCCAGGTCTATGGATGGGCGGCCTGGAGTCCGAGGGGCTGGGTCGTCACTTTGCGTAACCCGTCCGCCCAGGCGCAGAACTTCAGTCTGAATCTGGCGTCCGCCCTCGAACTACCCTCGAAAAACCCAACCACCTTCGCGGTCGAACAACCCTTCGCCACTCGAGCAGAAGTCCCGCAACTCTGGCAGTCGCAGAAAGCCGTCACACTCCCGCTCCAGCCATTCGAGGTACGCATCTTCGAATCCGGCGCACCATAGCTCCGGGCTACCCAGGCCGTGCGAAACGGCGATACAATGTCTGATCCGAAGCGGATCCAAAACCCGGGAGATTCCGCCCATGACCCCGCTGGCACAGGACTTTCGTTTCGCCCTGCGGCAACTCACGAAATCACCAGCCTTCACGCTCACGGCTATCGTGACCCTGGGCCTCGGCATCGGCGTCAATGCCGCCATGTTCTCCGTCATAGAGCAGGTCCTTCTCCGCCCCCTGCCCTATCGCAACCCCTCACAGTTGGTCCAGATCGCCCCGCATCCCCTCATCGGCGGCGGCTTCGATCCCGCTTCTCTCCCCGACGTGCGCGACTGGAAAACCCGCACCCACGTTTTCTCCGACCTGGCATGGTGGACCATTCAGATCCCCACCCTCGGCAGTCGCGACAATCCTGAACTCGTCGCCCAGGTCAGCACCAGCATCAACCTGCTCGACGTCCTCGGCGCCCAACCCGCCCTCGGCCGCGGCTTCCTCCCCGAAGATGGCAAAGCCAACAAGGCCCAGGTCGTTATCCTCGGCGACTCCACCTGGCACAAAGTCTTCCACGCAAGCCATTCCGTCTTCGGAAAGACCGTCCCCATTAACGGCGACCCCTTCACCGTCATCGGTGTCATGCCGCCGAACTTTGAATTCCCGCAGAACACCGGCGACGAAATCTATTCACCCCTTCCCATTGATTCTTCGTTCGAAGATCGCGGCAACTCCTCGTTGTCCGCAGTGGCCCGTCTCCGGCCGGGAGTTTCCTTTCAACGAGCACAGCAGGAAATTTCCGGTCTCCACGAACAATTGCTCCACGAATACGCCGCCACTGAATCCTCCGAGCCCGTTCGCGTCGAATTGCTTCGCGACGTCGCTACCGACAACGTGCGAACCGGCCTCTATGCCCTTGACGCCGCGGTCGCCGTCGTCTGGCTCATCGCCTGCGCCAACCTCGCCGGCCTCATGCTCGCCCGCGCCAACGCCCGCCGTCGCGACCTCGCCATCCGCGGCGCCCTGGGCGCGCCCAAATCGCGCCTCGTTCGCCAGTTCCTCACTGAAAGTCTCCTCGTCAGCCTCCTCGGCGGCGTCGCTGGACTTCTCGCCGCATGGGCGTCCCTTCGCATTCTCAGCCACTACATCTCCAACGCCATTCCCTTCGGCGACCACATCCATATCGACGCCGTCGTTTGCGCGATTCTCCTGTTTTTTTCCTGCCTCTCCGCCGTTTTGTTCGGCGTCGGACCAGGCATCTACGCCGCTAACCTTCCTCTGCAGGAAGGTCTCCGCGACGGAGCCGCAGCCTCCGGCACCGGCAGAAAACATGCCCTCTGGCGCGATGCCCTCGTCATCGGCGAAATCGGCATGACCCTGGCCCTGCTCATCGCTGCCGGCCTCCTCATCCAGGCCCTCTGGCAGCTCCGCCACACCAATCTCGGCTTTGCCCCCGAGCAGCTCGACGCCACCTCAATCTTCATGCCCACTCACGGAGCATGGTGGGAAGGCGGCAACCAAAAAGCACCCAACATTGTTACGAATTTCTACGACCCTCTTCAGGACAAGCTGCGCCACGTGCCCGGCATCCAGTCCGTCGGCCTCGCCACCATCCGCCCCTTCACCGCAAGCCACTTTACTCTCGACGTCTGGCCGGCCGATCAGCCCGAGCCATCGAAGAAGGACACCGTCGGCGCCGCCGTGCGCGCCAGCAACGCCGATTATTTCCCTGCCATGGGCATCGCCATCACCAGCGGCCGCGACTTTACCGAAGAAGACCGTCCCGGCGCCCCGCTCGCGGTTCTCGTTAACCAGGAATTCGTTCGCCGCGTCCTCAATGGCCGTAATCCCCTCGGCGCCCGCCTCAAATGGGACGACGACGACAAGAAACTCACCGCCACCATCATCGGCACCATCGCCGATCTTCACCAGGATTCGGCAAGAGCTGCGTCCTCTCCCGAGATCTACTTCGACCTCGATCAGCTGGTTCCCGGGCAGGACATGTACTCCATCCTCGCCACTTTCCACATGGACATTATGGTCCGCACCCGCCTCGCGCCCGAAGCCGCATTTCGCGCCGTCCGCGTCGCCGTGCATGAACTCAACCCCAACCTCGCGTTCGCCGAGCAAACCACGATGCAGCAGGTCGTCGATTCCTCCCTGGGTCCACAAACCCTCGCCGCTCGCCTGCTCGGCATCTTCGGTCTCGCCGCTCTGCTCATCGCCGCCGCCGGAATCTACGGACTGCTGGCCTACTCGGTCAGCCAGCGTACGCGCGAACTCGGCGTCCGACTCGCCCTCGGAGCACAGCGCTCCGACATCCTCTGGCTCGTTCTCCGCCATGCAGTCGTTTTGCTCGGCCTCGGCGTCGTCATCGGCCTGTGTGTAGCCTGGGCCGCCGGCGGTGTCATGCGCTCTTTCCTCTATGGAGCCGCGGCGTACAACGCTGCCACTGTGCTGCTCGTCATCCTGGTGCTCGGCCTCTGCGGACTCGTCGCCAGCTACCTGCCCGCGCGCCGCGCCGCCGCTGTCGATCCAATAGAGGCTTTAAGAACCGAATGATCGTAAACGCATGAAAGCACTGCCAAATGCGCGGCGGGGCGAGGCCCTCCATCGATCCCATGGATGGGATCAGGAACCAATAAATTGGCAGGTGAAATTATCGGAATGGAAAATGCCAACCGCGGGGCGCGGCTATTCCGGCGAAACCCTTACAACGATTCGGGTTGGGAGACCTGGGCAACCACCTGCGCCATCGCGCGCTGGGCGGCCACCTGGCCGGCATGGTGCCGAAACTGCGCAAACGCGGCTCGGCAAACTCCATAGGCGAGAAGGACTCCGAAGGCAAGCGAGGCCAGCGATGCGCAAATTAACATCAAGGTATTCATTGCGTCCTGCATAAATCCCCATTTTCTACCAGGCCTGCGTAGCCCTTCACCACTTTTTAGATGCGCGAATCTGGCTGCCCGCCCGTCAATTTAACCGTCCGATGTCATTCCAACAGAATGCGGGCGCATTGCCCACATTTCCGTTGCCGAATAAGATACCGAAAGGGTTATCTTTCCGGATTCTAGCCCGAGTGTACCGTTTTGCCACTAGTACAAAAGCGGTATACACGCGTTTAGTTGTTTTCCTATTTACAAATCGCTTCCCCTGTGCTAATGCCAATCACCCAAATTACCGTCCGAGGCGCCCGTCAGCACAACCTGCGCGACATCAGCGTGCAGATTCCCCGCAATACCCTGACTGTGGTCACCGGTCTTTCCGGCTCCGGGAAGTCCTCCCTCGCCTTCGACACCATCTACGCCGAAGGCCAGCGCCGCTACGTCGAAACCCTCTCCGCCTACGCCCGCCAGTTCCTCGACCAGATCGAGCGCCCCGACGTCGACTCCATCGAAGGCCTCTCGCCAGCCATCTCCATCGAGCAAAAAACCACCAGCCGCAGCCCCCGTTCCACCGTCGGCACTATCACCGAAATCTACGATTACCTCCGCCTCCTCTACGCCTCCGTCGGCGTCCCTCACTGCCCCCGTTGCGGCCGCCAAATCTCCCGCCAGTCCGCCGAGCAGATCGTCGAGCGCATCCTCGCCCTTTCACCCGGTGACCACCCCAACGCACCAAAAACAGGTGCGCCGCGGACCCCGGCCGGCGAGCGCGTCACCATCTACGCCCCCGTCGTCCGCGGCCGCAAAGGCGAATTCAAAGACCTCCTCGACAAGCTCGACCAGCAGGGCTTTCGCGCCCGCGTCGACGGCGAAATCCTCGACCTCGCCGATCCGCCGAACCTTGAAAAGCGCAAGAACCACACCATCGAAGCCATCGTCTACCGCGCCGTCCTCAAACCAGGCATCGAAAAGGCCCTTCAGGCCTCTGTCGAAAAGGCCCTCCAGATGGCCAACGGTCTCGTCCTCGTCGCCACTCAGGGCTCCACCTCAAGCGAACAGCTCTACTCCTCCTCGATGGCCTGCCCCGATTGCGGTCTCGACGTCCCCGAACTCGAGCCCCGCAGCTTCTCCTTCAACTCCACCTACGGCGCCTGCCCTGAGTGCCACGGCCTCGGCAGCATCTACGACTTTGACCCTGCCAAAGTCATCACCGATTGGTCGAAACCCCTTCTCGACGGCGCCCTCGGCCCCGGCTCCGCCTCTCAATACCTCATCCGTCTCATCAACCTCGCCGCCCAGAAATACAAAATCGACCTCAACCTCCCCTTCGAGCAGCTCCCCTTCAAGCAACAGGAACTCCTTCTCCTGGGCCCGCCGCAATCCGAAGCCCCGCGCACCGGCTTCCACGGAATCCTCGCCTGGCTCCGCGATTCGCTCGACGAGGCCCGCTCCGACAGCTATCGCGAGTGGATGATGCAATATCAGTCCGCATCAGAGTGCCCCGCCTGCCGCGGCCAGCGCCTGCGCCCCGAATCCCTCGCCGTCAAAATCGATGGCATGTCCATCGCCGAATTCACCGCGCTCTCCATGGAGCGCGCCCTCGAACAAGCCCGCAATATCAGCTTCACGGCGCGCGAAGCCCTCGTCGCCGAGCGTCTCAGAAAGGAAATCGTCGAGCGCCTGCAATTCCTCATCGCCGTTGGCCTCGGCTATCTCTCGCTCGATCGCAGCGCCGCAACCCTCTCCGGCGGCGAAGGCCAGCGCATCCGGCTCGCTACCCAAATCGGCTCCCGCCTCCGCGGTGTCCTCTACGTACTCGACGAGCCTTCCATCGGACTCCATCAGCGCGATAACCAGCGCCTCATCCAGGCCCTCGAAGCCCTGCGCGACCTCGGCAACACCGTCCTCGTCGTCGAGCATGACGAAGAAACCATCCGCCACGCCGATTATGTCGTCGACCTCGGCCCCGGCGCCGGCCGCCTCGGTGGCCTTGTCGTCGCCGAAGGCACACCGGCAGACATCATGCGCGCCCCAGGCTCGCTCACAGGCCGCTACCTGGCCGGCGAAATCTCCACTCTCCACCGCCTCGTTCCCCGCCCCGTCACCGGCAAATGGATCACCGTCGAAGGCGCAAGGAGCCACAATCTCCAGAACCTCACCGTCAAATTCCCCCTCGGCGTCATGACCGTCGTCACCGGCGTCTCCGGCTCAGGCAAAAGCACCCTCGTCAACGACATCCTCTACCGCGCCCTTGCTCAGGAACTCTACGGCTCCCGCGAAACCCCAGGCCAGTTCTCGAAGATCAAGGGCTTCGACCTCATCGACAAGGCCGTCCGCATTGACCAGTCCCCCATCGGCCGCACCCCCCGCTCCAACCCCGCCACCTATACCGGAGTCTTCACCGCCATCCGCGACCTCTTCGCCATGCTCCCCGAGTCCCGCGAGCGCGGCTACAAAGCTGGCCGCTTCTCCTTCAACGTCCAGGGAGGCCGCTGCGAAGCCTGTCAGGGCGAAGGCCAGCGCCGCATCGAGATGAACTTCCTCCCCGACGTCTACGTTCAGTGCGAAGTTTGTAACGGCCGCCGTTACAATCAGGAAACCCTGGCCGTCAAATTCAACGGCTACTCCATCGCCGATATCCTCGACCTCACCATCGAAGACGCGCTGCCCGTCCTCGGCGACATTCCCACCGCCCGTCAGAAGCTCAAACCCTCGTCGACGTCGGCCTCGGCTACATCCACCTCGGCCAGGCCGCAACCACGCTATCCGGCGGAGAAGCGCAGCGCATGAAGCTGGCTCGCGAGCTCTCCAAGCGCCAGACCGGCCGCACCCTCTATTCTCGACGAGCCCACCACCGGCCTTCACTTCGACGACGTCCGCAAGCTCCTCGAAGTCCTCCACCGCCTCACCGATCTCGGCAACACCATCATCATCATCGAGCACAACCTTGACGTGGTCCGCAACGCCGACTGGGTCATCGACCTCGGTCCAGAAGGCGGCGAAGGCGGGGGCCGCATCGTCGCCGAAGGCCCCCCTGAACAGGTTGCCGGTATCCCCAATTCGTATACTGGCCAGTTCCTGCGTCCCTGGTATTCTGGTTCAATTGGACCCGGCTCACGGGGATCCAGCTCAATCGGAGCCAGCGCGAGCGAACGCACCGCCACCCTCACCCTCCCGCCCGTGAACGGCAATCGGCGCTCCACGTCCGCCGGGAAAGAACCCGCAAAAGAGACGATTCAATGAGCGAGCCGATCCCATATCCAACCCGCAGCCCAACTAATCAATGATCCGATCGGCGAACCGCCCGCGGCGTCGGAAGCCTCGCCGAGGCCGTTCGCAGCCCTACGCCCCCCTCAGCACCACTGAACCCGGCTACCTCTGGCGGCCCATCGAGCCACCTACGCCGCCTCCGCTCCAGCTCGTTCCGCCGCCCCCGCCGCCAAAACTGATTCCCAATTTCGGCCACACGCTCTTTTCTCTCCTCTTCGTTATTCCAGCGCTCATTGGCGGCTACATTATCGCCCTGCTCTCTATCTACGTTGCCCATCCGCACATTCGCATTCCGATCCTGACGCAGCAAATCGGCCAGAACGTCATCTACGCCATTTCCATGCAGGCCGACTCGCGGTCCTGTGGGCGCTGGCCGCTCTCGTCTTCTCCCTCTGGTGGGGCGGCTCCTTCGCCAAAGGCATCCACTGGAACCTCTCCGCCGCCACGCACCGTTTTCTGTGGCTAGCCCTTCTCGGCGCCGACACCGGCCTCGCTATCACTCTGGCTCGCAGCTTCCTCCCCATGCCGAAACGCCGCCCATTCTCGAAGACCTCACAAGTTGCGCTGCCGGAGCATGGGTCCTCATGGCTTTCGGCGTCACCGTCGCCCCCATCACCGAAGAACTCGCCTTCCGCGGCTTCCTCCTGCCCAGCCTGGTCAACTTCTTTCGCTGGCTCGAACGCAAGCGCCTCATCGGCGAATCAGCCGTGCACACCATCGGCATCCCCCTTTCCATCGTCCTCACGTCCATCCCCTTCGCCTTCATGCACGCCGCGCAGGTTTCCAATTCCTGGGGACCGGTCCTGCTCATCGGCCTCGTCAGCGTCG
>CAWHOU010000011.1:0-17044 GCA_963831055.1 uncultured Acidobacteriaceae bacterium
AAGGAGTTTCAGGGGCTTGAGGATCAGTGGAGCAACGCGGTGGTGAAGAACGATCAGTTCACGATGGAGTTCCTGCTGTCGCCGCTGTACGTGGATATTTCGTCGACGGGCGATGTGACGACGCGCAATCAGCAGATCGCGATGCTGTTCCAGAAGGGCGACGAGCCGGTGAGCATGGAGCAGCGGGTGGTAAGCGTGCGGACGTTTGGCGACACGGCGCTGGTGAGCGGGACGTACATTGTGAAGTGGCGCACGAACGGAAGCGTGAAGGAAGAGCGCGGAATCTTCACGCATGTCTACAACCGTTCGCGGATGCACTGGGCGTGCGTAAATGCGCAGAGGACGGCGGTGGTGGATCTGATGCCGGGCAAGCAGAAGGCTTCGACGAAGAAGAGCAATGCGCCGGAGCCATTCCATATTCCGTTGCTGTATCAGGGAGCGCAGCCGTCGCAGTCGGCCGCGGGGCAGAGCGCGAGCACGCCGGCTCCCAACTAGCTATCAGCTGTTAGCTGTTAGCCGTTAGCTGTTAGCCGCGAGCCTCGGAGGAGATGACGAGCACACGACCCACCTGGGCTGAGGTTTCTCGCGGCAGGCTCATCCACAATCACGATGTTCTGCGCCGTTTGGCGGGCGACGGGGTGGAGTTGCTGTGCGTGGTCAAGGCCAATGCTTACGGGCATGGCCTGAGCGAGTGTGCGCAGGCGCTGGAGGCGGATGGCGCGGATTGGTTCGGGGTGACGTCGGTTGAAGAAGGCGTGGCTCTGCGGCAGGTTTGCCCCGCGGCGCGGATCCTGATTATGTCGGGAATTTTTGCGGGCGAAGCGGAGACGGCGATCAGGGAGAATCTGACGCCGGTGGTGTGGGAGGCGCAGCATCTGGACTGGCTGGAGGAGGCGGCGCGAAGGCTGGGCCGCGGCGCCGGGGAGGTTCCGGTACATCTCGAGATCGATACCGGGATGTCGCGGCAGGGCGCGCAGCCGGAGCGACTGGGATCGACGATGGAGCGATTTGCGCGGGAGTCGCCGCTGCGGCTGGAAGCGCTGATGACGCATTTTCATTCGCCGGGAGACGCGGAGATGACAGCCGGGCAGGTGCGGCAATTTGTAACTGTCGCAGATACGATTGCGGCAGCCGGGATGCGGCCGGAGATGCTGAGCGCGGGCAGCTCGGCGGGGACGCTGAAGCAGGATGTGGCAGTTGCCAGCCTGGCGAAGCGCATGGGAGCGAGGCTGATGCTGCGTCCGGGGCTTGCGCTCTATGGTTATGCGCCCGGTCCCGAAATAAGGTCTGAAAGTGTGAGCGGCGAGCAACTGCAACCGGTGCTGGCATGGAAGACACGCGTGACCTCTCTGCGGGAGATTGAGGAGGGTACGGTGGCCGGGTATGATGCGACGTTTCGGGCGCATCGGAAGACGCGGCTGGCGCTGTTGGCGTTGGGGTATGCGGATGGGCTGAATCGTCTGCTGTCGAGTCGTGGCAGCGCACTGATCCGTGGGAGGCGGGCTCCGATTGCGGGACGCATCTCAATGGACCAGACGATGGTGGATGTGACGGACATTGAGGGGGTCGCTGTGGGAGATGAAGTGGTGCTGATCGGGGAGCAGGACGGGGAAAGGATTACGGCGGCGGACGTGGCGGACCTGACGGGGACGATTGCTTACGAGGTGCTGTGCGGTATTGCCGCGCGGGTGCCGCGAGCGATGGTGGGTTAGAGGCTCATGCTGGGAGAGCTTTACAGCCGGTGGATGTATGCGTGGGAAACGGCGCTGACGACGCGCGATGAGAATCGCGTGGTGCGGCCGATGGAGTGGGGCTTCGAGTGGCTGAACGATTTCATCGATGCGGTGGGATTGAGGGGTGCGGTTGCGCGCGCGTCGGGCGATGGGACCGCTTCTGAAGAGGCGATGGCGGCGGTGAACGAGGCGATTATTGGCAACAGCGATGCGTTCTTCTCATACAAACGGCCTGAGGATTTTCGGCTGGAGGAGCGGGCACCGCAGCTGTTTCCGACAAATGTGCGGCCGGAGACGCTGCGGCGCGATGCCGAACTGAAGGAGAAAGCGGAGAAAGGGAGACTGAAGAAGGCGCAGTTTCTGCGGTTCACTTCGCCGGTGCGAACGCCGTATCCGGAAAACGATCAGGTGAATGCGCGCTGGTACCCGGCTGAAAGCAGGGTACAGAGTACAGGGAACACGGAGGGAAGCGGCGGCAAGCCGCGGCAGGCCATGATTGTCATGCCGCAGTGGAATGCCGATGGGTTCAGCCATAACATTTTGTGCTCCCTGTTCAACCGCTTCGGGATTTCCGCGCTGCGGTTGAGCAAGCCGTTTCACGATATCCGGCGGCCTGCGGAGACGGAGCGATCGGATTACGCGGTGAGCTCGAACATTGGGCGGACGATCGCGGCGGGGCGGCAGGCGGTGGTGGATGTGCGGTGCTGCCTGGACTGGCTGGAGTCGCAGGGGTACGAGCAGTTTGGGATTCTGGGGACGAGTCTCGGTTCGTGCTACGCGTTTATGGCCAGCGCGCACGATGCGCGGCTGCGGGTGAACGCATTCAATCACGCGTCGATGACATTTGGGGATGTGGTGTGGACGGGACAGAGTACGCGGCATATTCGGGCGGCGTTTGAGCAGGCAGGCATGACGCCGGCGCAACCTCACCGGCTGTTCAGCAGCATCAGCCCGGCTTCGCATATGGATCGCTTTGCGGAGCACGCGAAGAAGGTGCTGGTGATCCATGCGAAGTACGATCTGACGTTTATGCCGGAGTATTCGGAGCAGGTGCTGGAGAATTTTGCGCGGCGGGGGATCGATTTTGTTTCAAAGGTGTTGCCGTGCGGGCACTACACGACGGGGGAGTTCCCGTACAAATTCATCGATGGGTGGTACATCGGATCGTTTGTGTATTCGGCGTTCAGAGATTTTTCCTGGGAGCGGCCCGGGGCGGCGGAGCCCACGCCGGAAGCGACAGAGATGGTGGAGCGGTAGGGGGCAAGCGATCAGGCTGGGTCAGGCTTCGAGATGGACGGTGGCCATGGCGAGCGCAGCCGTGTGGGTGAGCGAAAGTGAGACATTGGTGACGCCGAGCTGTCCGGCGATGGCACGAGCGCGGCCGCTGAAGATCAAAACGGGCCGGCCGCCCGGGGCGCGGCGGACTTCGAGTTCCTTCCACGAGACGCCGTGCTGAATACCGGTGCCGAGGGCCTTGGCCGCGGCTTCTTTGGCGGCAAAGCGCGCGGCGAAACTCTCGGCGGAAGAGGCTCTGGCGCGGCAGTAGGCGATTTCTGCGTCGGTAAATATGCGGCGGAGAAAGCGGTCGCCGAAGCGCTCGATGGAGCGAAGGATGCGCGGCACTTCGACAAGGTCGACGCCAGTGCCGATGGTCATGGGGCAACATTAGCACAGGGAAAATCTTTAGGGCGCGGCGGGTGCAAATCGGAGTGAAGAGTTGCGTGAAGTTTTCCGATGCAGAGAGTGTGCACGACTTCGCCGAGCAAGCCGGGGGACAAAAAGGATGGGATCTGAGCCTTTCCGCGCTGTGCGCGGAGGATTCCGCTCGCACGGTCCGTTTTTTAACTGGAGCGATATTGGCATGCGGCGGGTACGTGCTGTCGCGGCGGTTCGACTACGGGAATACGGCTGCAATTGAATTCGAGTTTGTGCGGGCCACCTGCGTGGAGATGTACAGCGTGTTGATCGCGGCGGGGCTGGAGCTGACGGCGCAATCGCATTTGACGATGGCGGCGCTGTGCCAGTGCACGCGGGAGACGCTGGAGGCGACTGCGGCCGATCCGGTGCGTGTGGAGCTGACGATTCGCAAAACGGGAGCGTCACCACACTGCGAGCCTGGCGGGTCGGTGGCGCCGCCGCAGGTCGCATAGCCGGTCATTGACAGGCTGAATGACCAGCAGGCCGGGTGCGTACCCGGTTTGCGTATTCCGGAGATACTATTTCTGACATGGAGCGATGGGACGCCATCGTGGTGGGGGCAGGACCGGCGGGATGCGCGGCAGCATACGACCTGGCCGGCGCGGGGCGGGCGGTGGTGTTGCTGGACGACGCGGAATTTCCGCGGCACAAGGCCTGTGCGGGGGGATTGACGCGCAAATCGCTGCGGGCGCTGCGCTACTCAGTGGCGCCTGTGACGCGAGAGACGGTGTCGGCGATCGTGGTGGAGAAGAAGCGAGGCGAGACGGCGACGCTGGCCAGCAGGAGCGCGGTGTGCGCCATGACGGTGCGAGAGGAGCTGGACGATTTCTGCCTGCGGCGGACGATGGAAGCGGGAGCACAGTTCGAGCGGATCGGACCGATTATCGGGATCGATGCCGACGGCAACGGGGTGACGGTCGCGACGGCGGGGCGCGAGTATCACGGACGTTTTCTCGTTGGCGCCGACGGGGTACACAGCCGGGTGCGGCAATTGTTGTGCAGAGATAGCCCTTCGTGGTTGAGGCGGGGCTTTGCGCTGGAGGCGGAGGTGCGCACCGGCGGAACAGGAGAGGACGATCTGGTGTTCGATCTCGCCGGGGCGCGACAGGGATATGGCTGGATTTTTCCGAAGGGGGATCACGTCAACGTGGGGCTGTACAGCGAAAGCGCAGAGGAGAGGCTGGACCGGCCGCGATTACAGGCATACATTCGCGAGCGATATGGCGATGTCAGCGTAGGGCGGATTACGGGGCAGTATTTGGGATTTGGCGCAGAGAACGCTCCTCGGGCGGAAGGACGAGCCTTTCTGGTTGGAGATGCCGGAGGGTTTTCCGATCCGTTGACGGGCGAGGGGATTTATGGGGCGACAGCGAGCGGGCAGGCAGCGGCGGCGGCGATCGATGGGGAACTGAATGGCGGCGCCGCGGCCCATCGAAGGTTTGCGCTCGAGACGGCGCAGCTGCGGGAAGACCTGCGGTTGTCTGCCCGAGGAGCGCGGTGGTTTTACGGGAACCTCGATGTGGGCTACCGGGCGCTGACGGCGCCGGTTTTTCGCGGAGCCGTAATCAACGCGTATGCGAGCGGGACTAAGATTGCAGGGCTGGCCAACGCGATTCGGCGATTCGCCGGGCTTTTCGCGGCGGGCGGAAAAGCCAGAGTGAATCTGTGAAGCGGGTTCGATCGAGGAGAAGCATCTGCGAATGCTGCTAAGATTATTTTTCAGACGAGACGGTTTTTAGTTGGACCTGCACACGAAGCCGCGAAGAAAGTGAGCGACACGGCGGGTACGATCCGGCCCAGTTTTCCTGCCCAATGCGAGACGAAACCAATCCAACAACCTTAAACGAAGCCTGAGCGAAGGCAGACGCAACCCATGATCCGGGAGCAAAGCGCGAGAGCGATTCGGCTGGTTTCCATGCCGCTGCTGTGCGTCGCCTCCGCGATCGCGAGACAAGCCGCCTGGGCCGACGGGCCGCAAAGTTCGCCGAGCATCTTCGCTCCGGCATCGACGCCGGCGAGCAGTATTTTAGGCTTGTCGTTATTCGTGCTGGCGATCACGGGTGGGATTTTCGTGACGGTGGGCGGATTGCTGGCGTGGGCGATCATTCGCTACCGGGCGCGCGAGGACGACGACGGGAGCGAGCCGGTGCAAATCTACGGGAGCACGCAGGTGGAGCTGGCGTGGACCGTGATTCCGATTTTGATTGTGGTGGTGTTGTTCCTGACGACAGCACGAATTATCTTTGCGGTGCAGGATGCGCCGAAGCCGCGGGCGGCGCTGGATGTGACGGTGGTTGGACATCAGTACTGGTGGGAGTTTCGTTATCCGAAGCTCGGCATTGTGACAGCCAACGAGCTGCACGTGCCGGTGAGCAACGCACACGATCCTAAGCCGACGTATTTGCATTTGCTGTCAGCGGATGTGGATCACAGCTTCTGGGTTCCGCAACTGGCGGGCAAGACCGATCTGATTCCGAATCATCCGAATGAGACGTGGATCGATCCTTTGCATACGGGCTTATATGTGGGGCAATGCGCACAGTTCTGCGGCGTGGAGCACGCCAAGATGCTGCTGCGGGTGTATGTGGAAACGCCGGAGCAATTCGCGGCATGGGTGAGGGAGCAGCAGCAGCCGGGAATGCAGGAGGCGAGCGTTGCTGCAGGTCGGCACATTTTCGAGACCGAGGCATGCACGAATTGTCACAGGATCGCAGGAACGGCGGCCGCGGGGACGTTTGGGCCCGATTTGACACACTTGATGAGCCGGGCGACGATTGCTTCCGGCGCGGCGCCGAATACTCCGGAAAACCTCCGTTCGTGGATTGAGGATCCGGATCACTTGAAGCCAGGCGCATTGATGCCGGCCATGCAGCTGAACGATGAGCAGGTGAATCAGCTGGTGGCTTACCTTTCCACTCTTCACTAGCCTTCATCAGGACAGCGGATGGCGGACCAAACGTTACCGATTGCGGGAACCCTGGATGTGACGCCGAGGGAGCGGTCGCAGGCCATGCTGCTGGAGTGGCTGCATGGATGGGTGGTGACGGTAGACCACAAGCGGCTGGGGATTCTGTACGTGGTCTACGCGATTTTCTTCCTGCTGGTGGCGGGTGCGGAGGCGCTGGCGATTCGGATTCAGCTGGCGTGGCCGGGCAATCATTTTCTTTCGCCGCAGGTCTACAACCGGCTGTTCACCATGCATGGGACGACCATGGTTTTTCTGGTGGGCATGCCGATTCTGTTTGGGTTCGCGAATTACCTGGTGCCGCTGATGATTGGCGCGCGGGATATGGCGTTTCCCCGGCTGAACGCGTTCAGCTTCTGGCTGACGGCGTTTGGCGGGCTGCTGCTTTATTACAGCTTTATTGGCGGGTTTGGCCTGTATGGCATGGGGAGTGCGCCGGATGTGGGGTGGTTTGCGTATGCTCCGCTGACGGCGAAGGCCTTTTCGCCGGGGCACGCGACGGATTACTGGGCACTGGCGCTGATCGTGAGCGGGTTTGGGACGCTGGGAACGGCGATCAATATCATTGCGACCACACTCTCGATGCGATGCCGGGGGATGACGCTGCTGCGCATGCCGCTGTTTGTATGGCTGATGCTGGTGGTGAGCGCACTGACGCTGGTGACGATTACACCGCTGACGGCGGCCCAGATCATGCTGGTGATCGACCGCTATCTGGGCGGGCACTTCTTCGATACGCAAGCGGGCGGATCGGCGATGGTCTGGATTCACTTCTTCTGGATCTTCGGACATCCGGAGGTATATGTGCTGGTGATGCCGGCATTCGGAATCGCCAGCGAGATCATTCCGGTGTTTTCGCGGAAGGCGATCTTCGGATATCCAGCGATGGTTGCGGCATCGGTGGGCATTGCATTTGTCAGCCTCGGGGTGTGGGCGCACCACATGTTCACGGTGGGCATGACCTCAGTGGGCAATACATTCTTCGTGCTGTCCACCATGTTGGTAGGGATTCCCACGGGAATTAAGCTTTTCAACTGGCTGGCGACGATCTGGGGCGGCAAGATTCGCTTTGCTGCACCGATGTTGTTCTCCATCGGATTTCTCTTTCAGTTCCTGATCGCGGGATTGACGGGCATCATGCTCTCGGTAGCGCCCTGGGACTGGCAGCTGCACAATTCCTATTTTGTGGTCGCGCATTTCCACTACGTGCTGGTCGGCGGAATCGTCTTCATGATTTTTGCGGGGATTTACTACTGGTATCCGAAGGTGACGGGACGGCTGCTGAGCGAGACGCTGGGCAAGTGGCACTTCTGGCTCTTCCTGATCGGCTTTCACATCACCTTCGATACGATGCACTTTGTCGGTTTCCTGGGGATGCCGCGGTCGATTTACACCTATGAGCCGGACCGGGGGTGGAATCACCTGAATTTCGTCATCTCAGTGGGGGGAATGATCCAGGGAATAGCGGTGCTGATCTTCGCGGGGAATCTGGTGGACTCGTATTTTCGCGGGAAGAAAGCGGGAAGCGATCCATGGGACGCATGGACGCTGGAGTGGTCGACGCAGTCGCCGCCGCCGTCGTATAACTTCGCGGCAGATCCGGTGGTTCGCAGCCGGCGGCCGTTGTGGGATCTGAAGCATCCCGACGATCCGGACTGGAAGTACGAAGCATGAGCGCTATTCCAGTTAGTCCGGTCGCGGAAGCGTGGCATCTGCCCTCGCGCGGGCGGGTGGGCATGCTGTCGCTGATCACGGGCGAGACGGCGATCTTCACAATCTTTGTTGTGGCCTATGTTTTTTATATCGGGAAGAGCCTGAGCGGGCCCACGCCACAGCAGGTTCTCGATATCCCCATCTTCAATACGATTTGTCTGCTCTCGAGCAGCGTGACGATATGGCTGGCCGAGCGGCAGATCGAGCGCGGGAAGATGCGGGCGTTCGCGGCGTGGTGGGCGCTGACCATTGCACTGGGCGTGGTGTTTATTGTCGGCACCGGCCTTGAATGGCACAAGCTGATTTACGTGGATGGACTGACGATTCGGACGAATTTATTTGGGACGACGTTTTATTCGCTGGTGGGCCTGCATGCGACGCACGTAGTGGTCGGCCTGATCGGCCTTTCTTTAATCCTGCTCTTCACGCTGACGGGACATGTGCGCGAGGAGCATGCGGAGCGCATTCAGGTTTTCGCGCTGTACTGGCATTTTGTGGATGCGGTGTGGGTGGTGGTTTTCACAGTGGTGTACATCGTGGGGCGGTAGGGGGAGATGGCGGAAACGGTTCTGCACAAATCGGGACCCGCGCATGGCGAGACGATCCATCTGCCCGCACCGACGGCGTGGCCGATTATTCTGGCGTTCGGCTGCACGGCCGCGGCGGCGGGGCTGGTGACGAGCCTGTGGGTGACTGCCTTTGGGGCCGTGATGATGCTGGCGGGATGCGTGGGGTGGTTCCGCCAGGTGCTGCCGCATGAGGCGCACGAAGACATTCCGGTTGTGGTGCAGCCGGTCACGATTACGACGGCGCGCCACGTGGTGCGCCACATTCACATCGGTGGCGAGCATCGCATCCATCTGCCCGTCGAGACGTACCCGATCTCGAGCGGCATCAAGGGCGGGATTGCCGGAGGGATCGCGATGATCTTCCCGGCTTTGCTGTACGGACTGATCGCGCAGCACAGCATCTGGTATCCGGTGAATTTGCTGGGCGGCGCGGGCGTGGGGCCATCGGCGAATATCACGACGGCGGAAATTGCAGCGTTTCACTGGAGCTGGCTGCTGGTGGCAATTGTGATCCACACTGTTACGTGTTTGCTGGTGGGATTGCTGTATGGGGCAATGCTGCCGATGTTGCCGACGCGGCCAGTGCTGCTGGGAGGGGTTCTCGCGCCGCTGCTGTGGACGGGACTGCTGCATTCGGCGATGGGGGTGATTAATCCGGCGCTCGATGCGCGGATTCAGTGGGGATGGTTTGTGGTGTCGCAGGTGTTTTTCGGAGTGGTTGCGGGACTGGTGGTGGCGCGGGAGGGAAAGATCCGCACCAGCCGGGGGCTGCCGTTCTTTGCGCGGATGGGGATTGAGGCGCCTGGGCTGATGGAATCGAATCCGGACGCAGGGCCGCCGATTGATGAGGAGAAGCGTTGATACGGGCTTGGGCGATGGCGATACGGGCGTGGCCGATGGCGCTTGCGGTTCCGCTGATGCTCGCTGCTGCGGGGTGCGGACGTTTGCCGGGAGCTACGGCGGCGGCCGGGACGGTACAGCGGCCGGACGCGGTAACGGACTTTCATACTCTGTACAGCGCGAACTGCCAGGCTTGCCATGGGGCTGGTGGGCAGAATGGGCCGGCGACGGATTTGGGCAATCCTGAATACCAGGCGCTGGTGGACGATACGACGCTGCGCAAGTGGATTTCCGGAGGGATGCCGGGGACGCAGATGCCGGCGTTTGCACAGTCGGCGGGCGGGATGCTGACAGATGCGCAGATCGGCGCGATTATCGCGGGGATGCGGAAGGAGTGGGCTAAGCCGAATGCGTTTGCGGGTGCGACGCCTCCGCCGTATGCGCAGGAGCCAGGCGGCGATGTGAAGCGGGGGCAGGCAGCGTACCAGGCGCGATGTGCGTCGTGCCATCAGGGCCCGGCGCGGCAGCAGGTGACGAGTACGGTTTACCTGTCGCTGGTGAGCGATCAGGCTCTGCGGACGATCATTGTTGCGGGGCGGCCGGATATTGGGCAACCGGACTGGCGGCTGGGATATGTGCCGGGATCGCCGAACAATCTGAGGAACGTGAAGATCCAGCCGTTGGATCAGAATCCGCTTTCGGCGCAGGATGTCACCGACATTGTTACGTATTTGGGATCGCTGCGGAATCCGGCCGCTGTTTCGGCCGCGCCTCAACCCGTTACGCGAGGAGATAAGCATGAGTGACCAGAGCGACAACCCGCACAAGCAAAGCACGGGACCCGCAATCGACCAGGCCAGCGAGCAGGCCAGCGACCCTGAGAGCCCGGCGATCGTCTCGCGGCGCTGGTTGCTGTTGAAGGCTGGAATCGCTCTGAATGGGCTGGTGGGGCTGGCGCTGGCGGTACCGGTGGTGCGGTATCTGCTGGCTCCGGTGCGGAAGGACGATTCGTACAAATCCTGGATTTCCCTGGGCGCGGCAGATAGTTTTCCGATGGGCGAGACGCGGCTGGTCTCATTCAAGACACCCTGGACGCGGCCCTGGGATGGCGAAACGGACAATGTGGCGGCCTACGTACGAAAAGAGGGCGCGACGCAGTTTACGGTCTTCGCGATCAACTGCGCGCATCTGGGATGCCCGGTGCGATGGTTCCCGCAGTCGCAGCTTTTTATGTGCCCTTGCCACGGGGGCGTGTATTACGCCGATGGATCAAGAGCTTCGGGGCCACCGGAGCGGGGCTTGTTCACCTACGACTACAAAATAGCAGGGGGACAGTTACAAATTGACGCAGGGCAGATGCCGAGCCTGTCGAATACGGCGAAGCTGGTGAGGCTTTCGACGCCCGGACAAAATGGAGCTGCGAAAGACGGGGATTGCCCATGCCGGGGATGAAGCAGACAGCCAGGCAGATCTACGACTGGTTCGAGCGGCGGCTACAGGTCGAAGGGCCGATCAAGGACGCCGTGCTGCACAAGGTGCCGCGCAATACGGCCAGTTGGTGGTATGTGTTCGGGAGCGCGGCGTTCACCCTGCTGATGCTCCAGATTGTGACCGGTATTCTGCTGGCTCTCGTCTACGTGCCATCGGCGGCGGAGGCGTGGAACAGCCTGAATATTCTGAACCACCAGGTGCCGCTGGGGTGGTTTCTGCGGGCGATTCACGGATGGGGATCGAACTTCATGGTCGCCGTGGTGTTCATCCACATGGCGCAGGTATTTCTGTTCGGGGCCTACAAATTTCCACGCGAGCTGACCTGGACGGTCGGAGTTTTCTTGCTGCTGATGACGCTGGGCATGGCGTTCACCGGTCAAGTTCTCCGCTTCGATCAGGATGCATACTGGGGCCTCGGCATCGGCGTGTTCATCCTGAGCAGGGTGCCGTGGATGGGCGGCGGCCTGGTGCATCTGTTGCTGGGCGGCCCGACGATTGCCGGCGAGACGCTGTCGCGATTTTTCGCCCTGCATGTGTTTGTGATTCCCGGGACGCTGCTGTTTTTAGCGGCGATGCATGTTTGGATGGTCCTGAAGCTCGGCATCAACGAGTGGCCGATGCCGGGGCGGCTGGTGCGCAAGTCGACGTATATCGCCGAGTACAACAAGCTGGCGCATGAAGACGGGATTCCGTTTATTCCTGGGGCGTTCTGGAAGGATCTGATTTTTTCAGGCGCAGTGCTCGCCGCGGTGGCGGTGTGCGCGGCCGTCTTTGGGCCGTACGGACCAGGCGGGCAGCCCGATCCTTCGATCACGCAGACGGTGCCGAAGCCGGACTTTCCTTTCCTGTGGATTTACGCGGTGCTTTCGTATCTGCCGCCGTCGATGGAGACGCCATTCATTTTGATTGCGCCGATTGTGATGATCGCGGGCTCGCTGGCGGTGCCGTTTGTGGCCGGCGAGGGCGAGAAGAGCTGGCATCGGCGGCCGGTGGCGGTGCTGGCGCTGACCAGCGTAGCGGTGGCGTGGGCGGTGTTCACGCATCTGGCAACGTATACGCCGTGGAGCCCGCACATGAACGCGTGGAGCGGGGACACGTTGCCGGTGCGGTATTTGCGCGAGGCAACGCCGCTGGTGCGGCAGGGGGCGGTTATTTTCCAGGCGAAGCAATGCCGGAATTGTCATTCGATTGGAGGCCAGGGCGGCGAGCGCGGACCTGCGCTGGATGCGATCGCGACGCGGATGACACCGGACCAGATGCGGTACAAGGTGGTGACGGGCGGGGGCAATATGCCGGCGTACGGGAAAAATCTTTCGCCACCTGAGATTGAGGCGCTGGTGAGTTTTCTTGAGACGCTGCATCCGGCCAACGAACAGCCGGCAATCGACGCTTCGCAACAGGCTGCTGAGTCAAGCATGGCGCCCGCGCCCGCTGGCGGGAGCAGTCCTCCGTGAGGACCCTGTGACTCTGTCCGCTCTTTTCACCACATGGGATATCCCCTGGATTGTGACCGCCGCCCTTGCGATGACGGCGGCGATTTATGCACGCGGATGGTTACAAATTCGGCGAACGCGACCGGAAATATTTCCTGTGTGGCGGTTGATGGCGTTCCTGGGCGGAGTGCTGTCGATTTTTGTTGCGGTGGCTTCGCCGCTCGATACCTTCAGCGAGTCGCTGCTGTTCATGCACATGGGCCAGCATTTCGTGCTGATGTCGATAGCGCCGCCGCTGATCGTTCTGGGTGCGCCGGTGGTCCCGATGCTGCGCGGGTTGCCACGCCCCGTGATTCGCTGGCTGCGGCCGCTTTTCGCGACGCAGGCGATTCACAGGGTGGGGGGCTTTCTGACGGAACCGAAGGTGGCGTGGATCGCCATGAACGCCGCGTATGTGGGATGGCATATCCCCAAGGCGTACGAGTTTGCTCTGGCTTCAGAGAACTGGCACAACTTTGAGCACGCATGCTTTTTCTTTACCAGCGTGATGTTCTGGTGGCCGGTGATCGCTCCGTGGCCGCACAGGCAACGAGCTTCGCGATGGCTGCTGCTGCCCTACCTTCTGGGCGCGGATCTCGTAAACACGGGCCTCTCGGCGTTCCTGTGTTTTTCAGGACGGCTGCTGTATGCGAGCTACGGGGCGATTCCCCGATTGTTTGGATTAACGGCGCTGAACGATCAGATCGCAGCGGGTGCGTTTATGTGGGTGGGGGGATCGACGGTGTTCCTGGTCCCGGCCATGATGATCACGGTTCAGATGCTTTCCCCGCGAAAAGAGCGGTGGACTGCGGCAGGCATGGCAGCCGCGCATCGGTAAGGAGAAATGATGGTGCTGCGTTGACGTTGACGGTCCCGGCGGATACCGCCTGGGCAATCGCAGCGCCCTGGAATGGGTCATTGACCAATATCAGCAAGTAGCGCGGACCACCGCTTCTGTGGCCGGCGTCTCTTCCCTGGCAGAGGCCACGCCGTCCCGTCGGGTGGACGCCGTCAACCAAGAGCTGCTTGACCAATTCTCCCCGGCCCCCTCGCCGGTGTTGTCTACCTACTTGACAAAGCCTAGTGCGATAGTATATGATGGTAGGATGAGGCACGAGTCCCAGGCCGGTGAGGGCATTCCCGTTAAAAGGCCGCCGGGCGGGGCGCGCGGGCTGGCCGGGAAGGGGCAAAAAAAGAAAAAAATTACGAAGGAAACGCGTAGCCACGGTCAGCGATTTTCTGACCGTGGGCTTTTCGATCGCCCATCGCCAACCCGCCCGCGTATCGCCGGAAGGGGCAAAAAAAGAAAAAAATTACGAACAAAGCCAGTATGTATATGAAAACACAAGAAAGGATGACACAATGTCGGCCGTTGGGAACTGTTCCTCCGGTCGCTGGAACCGCGAGGAACCCGACCAGGGTCGCCGTGAAACTCTAATCCTGGCTTCGTTCCCGGACCCGCTTCGGACAACTCGGAACTCGTTACCACCGGTTCCCTGCGGCCGATCCTGAAACCCGCGGCGGAACCCGTTCCGGCGCGCCGGATAGCAAGTAGCAAGTAGCGCGGACCACCGCATCTGGTGGTCCGCGTCTCTTCCCTGGCAAGTGCCACACCGTAAAATTGAGTCGCCTTCGTCAACGCAGAGCCGCAGATCCCGATCAAAATCGGGACGGTCTGATGGCGCGCTACGGGCTTTCCCTTCCCTTCTCCACAGCATTCGAATCAGCAGGGTGCGGCCCGCGGCAGGCTTGAGAGAAGCGCGGCCTTGACTCTGGCGGCCGGGCTTACCCGCGCCTAAGTCCGGCTGCTTACTCTCCCGCCGAGAGTTCCACGCGTACCCGGTTCTTACCACGCGCACGTGAGCTCCACCTTATCCTTTATCCTGGGTGTCTCGCGAAGACACGGCCGAGGTCGCTCTTGGCCCCCGCCGGGGGTTGCCGCGTCGAGGCCGGTGGAAGCGTCGCCCGGGCCACAACCCTTACCTTGCAAGGATGCCGAAAGTTCAGAGCCCCCCAACGGCCGCAGGTCGCTCGGCCCTATGCCGCCTGGCGATAAGCGGCGAAGCGGTCGGTTGCTCTTGGGTTGTGGAGGGGCGCTTTCCGGCCGCCGGACGGGTGGAGATTGTCCGCAGTCGCCCGGCCGCCGGTGGTTGTCGGTCGATCTGGAAGGTTTTCCGCGGGGGCTCGCGGGCGGGCCGGCGGGGCATAGAATTTTGCACAGGCACGTCTGATAATGTTTTGGCGGGCAGCGTCGCGGTTAACATAATATTGTTTCCACAAAACGCGCAGGAATTTCCACACCCCTTGCAAAACCCGATCAAATTCGGCGTGGTAGCCGCACGTTTTGGATCAGGCCGTACCTCGTCCAGGGCACCTTACACGCGGTGGAAAAACGTCAAGCCGGCGGGGAACCCTTCGCCGCCGCCGACCTTCCCGTGTGACAATAGGGACGATTCTTCCCCCCCGCTGGACTTGGCCGGGGCACACACTTGAATCGGCGGTTTGCCTTCCGAGCATGAGGTTGGGGGGCGAATCTTCCCGGCGAAGGCCACCTCCAGGAACAAGAAGCTGACCTTGCGAAGTACCCGTCGCCACGGGCGATAGGGTCCGTGACCTGGGCAAGGTCCCGACTTTTTCTCTTCCCGCCGGCGGGCGCGTGTGCTAACCTTTTTGCTTTGTCGGCGCGTCGACATTGGCCATCAGAATGCCTCTGCGCGAAACGGAAGCCATCGTCCTTCGAACTTACCGCCTGGGTGAAGCTGATAAGATTGCTTCGCTTTTTACGCGGCAATTGGGCCGCTTGCGGGCTGTGGCCCGGGGCGCCTTGCGCCCCAAAAGCCGCTACGGCGGTACGCTCGAACCCCTGAGCTATGTGCGCGTCTGAGATCTTCGAGCGGGAAAATCGCGACCTGCTGCGCCTGAATTCCGTCGAGCTCATCGAGTCGTTCTTCAACATGCAGGCGGACTACCGCGTGCAGCTTGCGGCGCAATTCCTGGCCGAGGTGGGGGAGCGGCTGCTGCCGGAGCGCGAAGTGAACGAGCGCATGTTCCGCCTGCTGCTGGCCGTTCTGCGGGCGCTGAAGACCTCCGGGCGAGGTCAACCGGCCGCTGCTCTATTTCGACTACTGGATGGTGCGGCTGGGCGGCTTTCTGCCCGGACTTTGACGCCTGCTCCTCCTGCGGCCGCGCCCTGGGGGAAGAGGGCGGCTATTACGCCCGCGGTTCGGAATCGCTGCTCTGCCGCGAATGCAAGCCGCCCGGCAGCCAGCGGGTTTCCACCGCCACCCTGGCCATGGTCCGAGCCGCCTGCCACGCGCCGCTCGACAAGTGGCTGGCGCAGGAAAAGGCCCCGCCGGCTGCCGCGAAGCGCGCCACTTCTTCGAGGAAATCATCGAAAGCCACACGGAAAAGAAGCTGGTTACGCGGCAGATGATGGAAGAGGAAGTCTAGAAGGCTGATTCAGTCGATCCATTAGTCATCGTGGTCAGTTGACAAGCCATTCCTCAGCGCGCCGATGGCATTGGTTTCCAAGCTGACAACCGATGACCGACCACGTCAATGAATCAATCCAAGGACTATGGACACCTGCATTGACGAAAATGACAAACTCAGTACCACCCAATAAGGAGGCAAGAACATCGTCGCCCTTATCTTTCCAAGACATGCTCTTTCGCCTGAGCGAATTCTGGGCGGAGCAGGGGTGCGTGATTGCCTTGCCCTACGACGTGGAGGTGGGGGCGGGCACCATGTGTCCGGAGACCTTTCTGCGCGTCCTGGGCCCCAAGCCCTGGCGCGTGGCCTACCCGCAGCCTTCGCGCCGCCCGGCCGACGGCCGTTACGGCGAGAATCCCAACCGCCTGCTCAAGCACACCCAGATGCAGGTGATCCTGAAGCCGCCGCCCGAGAATATCCAGGATATCTACCTGGAAAGCCTGGGGGCCATCGGCATCGACATCCGCCACCACGACATCCGCTTTGAGGAAGACAACTGGGAAGCGCCTACGCTGGGCGCCTGGGGAATCGGCTGGCAGGTCATGCTCGACGGCCTGGAGATCACCCAGTTCACCTACTTCCAGCAGTCGGGCGGCATGGACCTGGAGCCCATCAGCGTGGAGCTGACCTACGGCCTGGAGCGCATCGCCGCCTTCCTCCAGAACGTGGAGGACGTCTACCAGGTGCGCTGGAACGACAGCGTGACCTACGGCGACATGCGCCGCGCCGAGGAATTGGAGTTCTCCGTCTACGATTTTGAGGCTGCGGACCCGGAAGTTTGCCGCAAGCTTCTGGACCTTTACGAGGGCGAGGCGGCGCGCCTGCTGGGGGAGTATTCACGCATGAATCGAATATGCTGAGCAAGCCAATCAAAATAGAGTCAGATACAGGTAGATATTGAAAGTATAGCTTTAATACAGAAACGCGTTCCCGTTGCGCAAGGTTTATGACCTTACTTTGAAGTGCTCGCACCTGTTTAACATCCTCGACGCGCGCGGCGCCATCAGCGTGACGGAGCGCGTGGCGCTGATCGCTCGGGTGCGCAAACTGGCCTGCGAGGTCGCCGCCATT
>CAWHOU010000012.1:0-10258 GCA_963831055.1 uncultured Acidobacteriaceae bacterium
CCGTCAGCGTGAAACTTTGCATCGCGTTTGAACTAACTCCGTTCGACGCGGTGATGGCTATCGGATAAGTCCCGCCCGTCCCCGACCCCGGCGTGCCGCTCAGCAACCCAGCGCTGGTGAGCGTAACGCCGCTGGGCAAAGTACCGCTTTCGCTGTATGTGGGCGCGGGATAGCCGGTCGCCATCACAGTGAACGATCCCGCGGTTCCCACGGTGAATGTGGTGCTGCTCGCGCTTGTGATGGCGGGCGGTGTGACGATGTCAATGTTCGTGCTCACGGTTTCGTTATCGACCGTAGCCGTGCCCGTACCTGTGCCGGTCGAACCGCCCGCCGTGTAAGTGGAAGTCCCCGTCCCGCTGCTAAGGGTGGTGCTGGTGGGATTGATGCTGCTGTCCAGCGTGCCGCCGAACGTCACCTGCGTGCCATTGGGGACACTGAATCCCCCCGTGCCGCTCGAGTTGTGCGTCAGGTCCGCAGTCAGCGTGGACGTCGCATAAGTCGCGATGCTCGTCGGATTCGCGCTCACGCTCAGCTCCAGCCACGGATTGAAGGTAAAACCCGAGCCGCCATCTGCCGTATCGAAGAAGACCGTATCGCAGCCGCTGAATCCGGGACCGGCGTTACAGCCCCACCAGTTGTTGGTAATGGCGTTGGTCAGGCCATACGAATAGTAGCCGCTGGCGACAGCGGAAGACGCGCTAACGCTATTACCGACGATACGCGAGTTACTCAGTGAGAATGTGGACGCACCTCCTCCGGCATTGATGCCACCCCCGGTTGCAGCGCCGGTTGAAGCAGATGAAAAGGCGGTGTTTCCACTGAAGGTCGAGCCCGTGACCGAGCCGTCGAAGCCGGCGCCTGCTTCGAAATAGAGCCCACCGCCGTTGGCGTTTCCGTTATTGCCACTCATGGCGGAATTGCCGCTAAAAGTCGAATTGGTAATGGTCACCGAGCCCGCCACCTGGCTCCCGTTAATGACATCGGCTACCTGGACGGCCCCTCCCTGGGCGCCCCCGGGGCCTTCGGCGGCGTTTTGGGAGAAGGTGGAACCTGAAATGGACAACGAGGATCCTGTATATTCAACGGCGCCTCCCAACGTGCCCTCGGAGCTCTGCGTGAGGTTGTGGTTGAAAGCCACGTTGGTGATGGTGAGTGTGTCCCCGGTCGCCCCCCCGGCGAGGATTGCACCGCCGCCATTGTCGGGGCAGTCAAGGCCGGAGTCGGTGCAGCTGCCAAGTTGCAGACTTAGGTTTTCGATGGCCAGCGGTTGGTTCCCATTCAGTTCCTGATCGGCTTCGATGATGCGGCTTCCCATAACGATCTGCTGGATGATGGTGCTGCCGGCTCCGGCTCCGGAAATCGTGATGTTATTGCCGGACTGAATCCCGACCTGCAGTTCTGGCGAGGAGGATGCCGAATCTTTGCCGCCAAAGCTGCTGATGGCCAGATCGTAAGTCCCCGCCGGCAAATTGATCACGCTGGTGGCCGCGCCGTTGTTGTTGGCTTCGCACACCGCCTCGCGCAGGCTCAGGGTTCCCGTACTGCTCGTGACGGTCGAGTTCGTCGCGCACGCGCCGACGGTATCGATATCCGCGGTCGTGTTGACGTTGAACGTAGGATCCGGCGCATCTTCCGCCACCACCAGCGGCGTCGCCCCCGTGGTCAGCACCACCACATCCCGCGCTGCATTGATCTTCTGCGGCAGCGCCACTGCCGCCACCGGCGTTCCGGAAAATGACATCGCCGCGCTCGCATTCGCCGTCTCGCCCGACGTGTCCAGAATGCTCAGCCGATTCTTCACCCCATCCAGCACCATCACGTCATACGTCTTCGACGCCGCCAGCCGTGGCGAGCTGAAACCTGTGACAGCCACCGGCCCCGTCATCGCCGAACCCGCGTAGGCCAGCGTCTTCGCCACG
Source organism: uncultured Acidobacteriaceae bacterium (assembly GCA_963831055.1). Lineage (GTDB taxonomy): Bacteria > Acidobacteriota > Terriglobia > Terriglobales > Acidobacteriaceae > Palsa-343. The sequence continues at coordinate 1,920 of CAWHOU010000012.1, forward strand.
CTCCACGGTCCCAGAGCCATCGCATTCGGCGTGCCGCTCGGCCTCGCCCGCAGCGCAGCCCTCCGCCCCGCCGCATCCGCCGCCGTCACCGGCCGTGTGTCCAGCGTCCCGTGCTGCAAAATCCGCACCTGGCCATCGCCGCCCAGCACCGCAATCTCCTGCCGCCCATCGCGATCCCAGATGTAATCCCCCACCGTGACCGCCGCCACGCTGAACCCCAGGCCCACCGTCTCTGTCTGCGGATGCTGCCCCAGCGCGCCGTAGATCAGCATCACGCTGTCGCCCGCGCCAATCGCCAGATCGACACCGCTGCCGAGCATCCCCCACGCCAAAGACGTTGCCACTGCAGACGCCGGGAAAGCCGCCACCGTTGTCATCCCCGCCGTTCCCGTAGCGAGGATCACGACCTCCGGACCAGACGGCCCTTCGACGCTGACCGCCGCGTGCCCGTCCGGCAGAACATCCAGGGCCCGCACCGCGCCCGTCAGCGCCACCGCCCGCGCCTTGCCCAGATTTCCGTGCCCGTCCCCCGCCAGCAAATACAGCCCGCCGCCATTCGTTCCCACCAGCAGGTCCCGGTATCCGTCGCGATTAAAATCCCCCGTGGCCAAAAAATCCGGCGACGCGGGTATGCCATACGCCGCCGCATTCGGCATAAACGTCGCCGGCATCTGACCCTGCATAGCCTTCTGGTACATGCTGGTGTCCGTGGGCGCAAAGGCATCCGGATTGCCCCGGGTCAGCGTGACCACCCCACCCTCCGCCGTGCGGTACCCGGCCACCAGGTCCGGCGCCCCGTCGGCATCAAAGTCGCCTGTCGCCAGCGAGACCGGCTTTGCTCCGGCTCCCAATGCGGCTACCGCACGGGCGTCCCCCACGTAGTTCGGCTCAAGAACACGCGTACTCTGCCAATTGACAATCGGCTTGGCGCCCGCGCGGGCCTCGACCAGGGGAGCTCTCGAAGCCGCTCGGGTTCTCGCTATCGGAACGTAAGCCAGACCCAGCACAAGGAGAGGAAGAATGACTGAGGCGGGGCGGTTGAAGAGAACAGCGGAGCGGCACTTCATGGATAAGTCTCCCAACTCAAACGTCGGCTTTGTGGCGTACGGAAGCTGTCGCTGCAACCGAGGGCAATCCAGGATCGCAGCCCAGCAGGCGTGTCAAGAGCAGTGATCGCGAGGGAAGGCTGCGGAATTGTCTCTTGAACAGCTGCCCGTGTCAACATGATTAACCGTTGGGTACTGCCTCAGTTTGAAATCCACAGCCCCAGTAGGTTGGATCGTTTGACCCCTTCAGTGGGGGACTCCAGCAGCCAAATTCAAATCTCAAACTGAGAAACTACCAACCGTTGAATCCCGAGGCTGCCGCAGATCCGTCCGGCATCGCCTTTCCTCAACATTCCGCGAACAGTTTGGCGCCGCTCCTCCTGAACGAAGCCCTGATAGCTAAACGCGGCTGTTTGTCAACTTTCCACCACTTACCCAAAGTAACAATCGTTGATTAACGGAGCCTTTCACGCCAACAAAGTTGGCAGGTTTTCCCTCCCAACCTGCTATTCTGAACTTAGGATAGAAAAAGAAAAATGCCGCCATAGCAGGTGGCATTTTTCTTTGAAAGAGAGGAGGTGGGAAGCCATGCTGCACCAGGTCTTGGTACAAGATGCTTATGCCGCGAAAACCAGCCCTCTCCGGCAAGATACCCCCTCTGCGCAGCAACCTACCCTCCCGCACCACCCGAGCTGTGCCCGGAGCTCTGCGCTCTGTGCCCTGCCATCTGCGAATGACTCATTCGCGCTCGCGAGCCAACTGACCTGTTTTCAGGGGCTCCCTGGTACCCTAAGAAAAACGTTACTGCGGAACTCCAGCAAAACAAAGGGCCAGCGGAAACAGCCCCCCCAGGGGGTGCCAACCCCGCCATCCCTTGTGGGCTTCGACTGCGATTCGGATACACTAAATGCCTCCGCCCATGAACCCGCTCTCCATGCACTTCGACAACCTCGCGACGACCAAAGACGACATGGTCGCATTCATCGCGGGCCATGGCATCCGCCGCGTTCCCGCTCACGCCGGCGAAGATATTCCTTCCATCCTCTGGGAAGATGAAGCCAATCCCGACAGCTGGAAAGACTTCGTCGAAACCGCCAAGGCCGCCGGCGCAACCTTCATCACCATGAGCGACGTCGTCCTCGAAAAAGAAGACGTCGAGCTGCTCATCGAAGAAGTCCAGGAGCAGGAGTATCACGTCGAGATGGTCACCGGTGCATCCGACCTCGACGAAGCACAAACCCTCGTCACCCACATCGGCAAAGTCGGCCACCTGCAGCTCGGCTTCCCGCATCAGGGCATCATGTTTCTCTACGAGGCCTCTACCGAATGGTACGACCGCTACCAGCAGCTTCTCGATTCGGTCGGCGATCTCGGCGATATCGTCTTCGAAGACGACGATGAAGACGAACAACCCTGAGCCAAACCTTGCCCGCCTCGGATGAAGTTGACGTAGTCGCCGCCTCGGAATCCGCTCGAGGACCAGCCCACCAAAGCGCGCCGCGGCCGCGCCAGCGCTGGCTGCTCGGCGCCTGCCGAACCGAAGAAGCCAGGGCCCTCGCCGGCGAAGCGAAGATTCCGCAACTGATCGCCGAGCTGTTGCTCAGCCGCGGCATCCGCACCGCGGCCGAAGCCGAACAGTTTCTCCACCCGCGCATCGAACACCTCCTCGATCCCTTCTCCATGCTCGGCATGGATCGCGCCGTCGAGCGCATCCGCCGCGCCATCGCCGCCCACGAACCGATCCTCATCTATGGCGACTACGACGTCGACGGCACCACCGCAACCGTCCTGCTCAAGACCGCCATCGAATTGCTCGGCGGCGACGCGCGCTTCCACATCCCGCACCGCCTCCGCGAAGGCTACGGAATGCAGCGCGAGATTCTCGAAATCGCCGCCCGCGAGGGCGTTCGCCTCATCATCAGCGTCGACACAGGCATCCGCGCCTTTGCCGCCGCCGAAGCCGCCGTGGAGCTCAGCCTCGACCTCATCGTCACCGACCATCATCTGCCCGAGCCGCAGCTCGGCGTCCCGCGCGCCCTCGCGGTTCTCAACCCCAACCAGCAAGGCTGCGGATACGCCTGCCGCCATCTTTGCGGCGCCGGCGTGGCGTTCAAGCTCTCGCAGGCGCTGCTCGAAGCCTGGGATCTCCAGCGCGCCCGGACGAAGATTCTGCCGTCGTTCCTCAAGATGCTGGCCATCGCCACCATCGCCGACGCCGTCCCGCTGCTCGGCGAGAACCGCGTCTTCGTCGCGCTCGGCCTTGCCGAACTCCGCCGCCCTGTCGGCCTCGGGCTGCGAGCGCTGATGCGGGAGGCCCAGATCGACACGGCTCGCCGCCCGCTCACACCCATCGATGTCGCTTTCCGCCTCGCGCCCCGCATCAATGCCGCCGGACGCATGGACATTGCCGCCGAGGTCATCGAACTCTTCACCACCCGCGACGCCGCCCGCGCCAACGACCTCGCCGCTAAGCTGGAACGGCTCAATCAGGAGCGCCGCGCCACCGAAGCCGCAACACTCGCCGAAATCACCACCCGCCTCGACGAGCCCTGCTTTCGCGACTCCCGGTGCATCGTCATGGACGGCGACGGCTGGCACCGCGGCGTCATCGGCATTCTCGCCTCGCGCATCGTGGACCAGACCGGCAAGCCAGCGGTGGTCGTCTCCAGCGAGGATGGCGAAGCGTATGGCTCAGGCCGATCCATCGCCGGCTTTCATCTGCTGGAAGCCATCGAAAGCTGTCACGAAATCTTCACCCGCTTTGGCGGACACGCGCATGCCGTCGGCTTTTCTCTGCCGTCGGATCGCGTCGATGAATTGCGCACGCGCCTCGGACACTACGCCGCCGAGCATCTGCAGGAAGAAGACCTCGGCAATCCGCTGGAGTGCCATTCCGAGTTACAGCTCAGCCAGATCACGCCCGCACTTTTTTCCTGGCTCCGCCGTCTCGAACCTTTTGGCATGGGCAACGAAGAGCCGGTCTTTATTGCCCGCGACGTACGCGTCCTTGCTCCTCCATTGTGGATGAAGGAAAAACACGTCCGCCTGCGCGTCTCTCAAGGTATGACCTTTTCCGCGGTGGGCTGGAACCTCGCCGAGCGGATACGCGAGCTGCAGCTCGCCCCGGACTCGAACGTCGACCTCGCATGCCGCCTGCGGGAGAACGATCACCCGGAGTTTGGTGGTCTGGAATTGGAGATTGCCGGAATCGAGCCGGCGGAAGCCGCCCCCGCTCGCCCGTGAACGTCTCGTAAATTCACACGCCGCGCCTCGACACTCCGTCGCGCCGCATCATACTGTTATCCATAGAGCCTTTCCGTCCCTACGGAGGAATCGAGGTCCCTCATGACCGCGTCTGTGGCTACGCTCCCTGAAATCCTTTCCGCCGAAGAACTCCAGCAGATGGACGCTTACTGGCGCGCCTGCAACTATCTCAGCGCCGGCATGATTTACCTCTATGACAATCCTCTGCTGCGCGAACCTCTTAAGCCCGAGCACATCAAGCGGCGCCTGCTTGGCCACTGGGGTTCCGATCCAGGGCAGACATTTCTGTGGGTGCACCTCAATCGCCTCATCCGCAAGTACGACCTCAACATGATCTACATCGCCGGCCCCGGCCATGGCGCTCCCGCGATGCTGTCGAACGCATGGATGGAAGGCACCTACTCCGAAATCTATCCCGACAAAAGTCAGGACCTCGAAGGGCTGCGCAAGTTTTTCCGGCAGTTCTCTTTCCCCGGTGGCATCGGCAGCCACTGCACGCCCGAGCTGCCAGGGTCGATCCACGAAGGCGGCGAGCTCGGCTACAGCCTCTCCCACGCATTCGGCGCAGCTTTCAACAATCCGGATCTCATCGTTAATTGCGTTGTTGGCGACGGCGAAGCGGAAACCGGTCCGCTGGCTACCTCCTGGCACAGCAACAAATTTCTCAACCCCGTGCGCGACGGAGCGGTGTTGCCCGTCCTGCATCTCAACGGCTACAAGATCGCCAATCCCACAATTCTGGCGCGCATCCCGCATGAGGAGCTCGAATGGCTCTTCCGCGGCTACGGATGGGATCCACACTTCGTCGAAGGCGACGACCCGCACCTGATGCATCAGACGATGGCGGCAACACTGGAACACTGCGTCGAGCACATTCGTTCCATCCAGCGCGAAGCGCGCGACCACGGCAGGCTCACTGGTGGCAACGCCGGATGGCCGCGCTGGCCCATGATCGTTCTGCGTACGCCAAAGGGATGGACCTGCCCGAAAGAAGTCGATGGCCACAAGGTCGAAGGATTCTGGCGCGCGCATCAGGTTCCCATCCTCGAAGTGGCGGAGAATCCCGAGCACCTGCGCATCCTGGAAGGCTGGCTGCGCAGCTATCGCATCGAGGAGCTCTTCGACGAAGGTGGCCACCCGCACCCCGAACTTCGCGCACTGGCGCCGGAAGGCAATCGCCGCATGACCGCGAACCCGCATGCCAACGGAGGACTGCTGCGGCAGCCGCTCCACATGCCGGACTTCCGCGACTACGCCTTCGACGTAAAGAAGCCCGGCGGCGAATACGCGGGCCCGACGGAGATTCTGGCGCATTTCCTGCGCGATGTGATGCGGAAAAACCCCAATAACTTCCGCGTCTTTGGTCCCGACGAAACGGCCTCCAATCGGCTCCAGGCGATCTATGAAGCCAGCCCGAAAACATGGATGGAAGAAATTCTTCCCGAAGACGCCGACGGCACCGAGATCGCTCCCGATGGCCGCGTGATGGAGATGCTCAGCGAACACACCCTTGAAGGATGGTTCGAGGGCTACGTACTCACCGGCCGCCATGGCTTCTTCTCCACCTATGAGGCCTTCGTTCACGTCATCGACTCGATGATCAACCAGCACGCGAAGTGGCTGGAAGAATCGAAAAAGGAGTTGCGCTGGCGGCGCGCGATCTCTTCGATCAATCTGCTCATCACCTCCGTTGTCTGGCGGCAGGATCACAATGGCTTCTCGCATCAGGATCCTGGTTTTCTCGACGTGGTCGCCAACAAGAGCGCCGAGGTCACGCGCATCTATCTGCCACCCGATGCCAACTGCCTGCTGAGCGTGGCCGACCATTGCCTGCGGTCGAGCGACTACATCAACGTTATCGTTGCGGATAAGCAGCCGCACCTGCAGTATCTCGATATGAACAGCGCCATCCTCCACTGCACCAAAGGCATCGGCATCTGGAATTGGGCCAGCACCGACAGCGGCGTCGAACCGGATGTCGTATTGGCCTGTGCCGGCGACATCGCCACCATGGAGGCCCTTGCCGCGGCTGCTATCCTGCGCCAGCATTTCCCCGAACTGAAACTGCGGTTCGTCAACGTGGTCGATCTCTTCCGGCTCCAGCCATCGAGCGAACATCCGCACGGCCTGACCGATGCCGAATTTGACTCGCTCTTCACCTCCGACAAGCCGGTCATCTTCAACTTCCACGGCTATCCGTTGCTCATTCACCGGCTGACTTACCGGCGGCACAATCACGACAACTTCCACGTCCGCGGCTATAAAGAGAAAGGCAACATCAACACGCCGCTCGAACTCGCCATCCTGAATAATGTCGATCGCTTCAACCTTGCCATGGACATCATCGACCGCGTGCCGCGCCTGCACGGCATCGGTGCCCATACCCAGGAGTGGTTGCGCGATCAGATCACGGAAAGTCTCCAGTACGCGCATACCAACGGCATCGACAAACCGGAAATCCGCAACTGGGTTTGGCCGAATTGAGCGCCGCAGTGACCGCGACCCAGGAATTAATCCTTGCCGTCAACAGTGGATCGTCGTCGCTGAAGTTTGGTCTCTACCGGCAGCCGCCGGGCGACTGCAATCCGGAGCTGCTGCTCGCCGGCGGGGCCAGCGGCATTGGGCATCCCAACGGCCGCCTGCAGATCAAGGACGCCGGCGGAACTTCGAAGCTCGATGAGGCATATCAGCTCAACTCCCAGGGCCATGCGCTCAAAGAAATTCTCGACGCCATGGAGCGCTTTGGCTACGGGCATCCGGCGAGGATCGGGCATCGCGTGGTGCACGGCGGCCCGCATCTGCGGGAGCACCAGGCCATCACCGATGCGCTGCTCGAAAAGCTGGTGGCGGCAACGCAGTTTGCTCCGATTCATATTCCGGCGGCGGTCAAGCTGATCCGCGAAACGGAAAAGTTGCTGCCGGATGCCAAACAGTACGCCTGCTTCGACACGGCGTTTCACAGCACGATGCCGGAGGTGGCCTGCCACTACCCTTTGCCGCAGCGGCTCTACGACATGGGCATTGAGCGCTACGGCTTTCATGGACTCTCGTACGAATCGATCGTCACGCGCCTGGGGGCTTCGCTGCCGGAGCGCGTAGTCTGCGCGCATCTCGGCGCCGGAGCCAGTCTCGCAGCGCTGCGCAACGGCAAGTCCATCGACACGAGCATGGGGATGACGCCGGTTGGCGGCATTCCGATGGCGACCCGCAGCGGAGACTTCGATCCCGGCGTCGTGCTGTTCCTGATGCGGACCGAGCAGCTGTCTGCCGATCAGCTGGAATCGCTGCTCAATCACGATTCCGGGCTGGGCGCGCTTTCCGGTGGCGAGTCCGACATGCGGCTGCTCGAAGAATGTGCCGCGAAGGGTGACAAAAAGGCTCGACTGGCGATCGATGTCTTCGCGCACGGCGTTCGCAAGATGATTGGCGCGTATGCGGCGGAGCTGGGCGGGCTCGATCTGCTGGTCTTCACGGGCGGAATCGGCGAGCACAGCGCCGCGGTGCGGAACTGGATCTGCGACGGGCTCGCTTTCATGGGCATTACCAGCGGCGACCCAGCTCTGTGCGCGAAGGTGAAGGTGGTGATCAGCGAGGAAGAACTGCAGATTGCGCGGATCACCTGCCGGTTGAGAGGCAGGCAGTAGGCAACAGGCAATAGGCAATAGGCAATAGGCAACAGGCAGTAGAAAAACGGCCGGGGGGTACCCCCCCCTTATCTCGTTTTTGCAAGTATTTGAAAAATTGTGCCCTTGTGGGTGTTATCGAGCTTGATAACACCTCTCCAGGGTCAGCTTTCGGCGTTCAGGGTCCAGAGTTGAGCGGTCGGCGTTCAGCGTTCAGCGTTCAGCGATCAGGAAAGGCGCAGTTGCGGCTATCCGACCGAGCAAGGGCTATGGCTGACGGCTATCCGGCAGCAGCGGCGATGAGAAAGAGCTGGGTTGCGCGGGTTTTGATCGCGCGGGAGGTCCTGGGACCTCGATGCTCGAAAAGAAAAGGACCCGCGATGGCGAGTCCTTCTGATTCAGGCTT
>CAWHOU010000013.1:0-36142 GCA_963831055.1 uncultured Acidobacteriaceae bacterium
CTGCCGCGCGCTGCTTCCCGAGCGCTGACCGCTTTTGTGCTGACCGGCTCTCAGCTTCCAGCGTCTGATCTGCCTCACTCGTAACGGAGCGCCTCCGCCGGCAGCACCCTTGCCGCCGAACTCGACGGATACAGCGTAGCAAGGAGAGAAACACCGAGCGACAACGCCGTAACAATCACGCCATGCAGGATGCGCGGCGCGAAGGGAAGATAGTCCAGAGAATAGACGTCGGCGGAAAGATGGATGAAGCGGTAGTGGCCGCCGGCCCATGCCAGCGTGTAGCCGAGAATAAGTCCGAAAATCGTTCCGATGACGCTGATCAACAGTCCCTGCAACAGAAAGATGCGGCGGATCTGGCCCGGCTGGACGCCCATGGACATGAGCACCGCGATGTCCTTGGTCTTTTCCATCACCATCATGGTGAGAGCGATGAGAATGTTGAGGGCGGCGACGCAGACGATGAGGCCGATCACAATGAAGGTGACGATCTGTTCGAGCTTCAGCGCACGGAAGAGCTCGCGGTTCTGCTCCATCCAGTTGGTGGTGGTGAAGCCGGGGCCGGCGGCTTTTTCGATTTCGTCGCCGATGACGCTGGCGCGGTAAAGATCGTCGACGCGGAAGGAGATGATCGAGACCAGGTCGGGTTCGCCGAAGAGGCGCTGCGCGTCGGCCAGGCGGATGAAGCCAAAACTGGAGTCGTACTGATAGAAACCGGAGTGAAAGATGCCGACGACCTGAAAGCGCTGGTATTTCGGGACGATGCCGTAAGGGGTGAGGTCGCCCTGGGGACTGGTGACCATAACGACGTCGTTGAGGCTGGCGCCGATGGTATCGGCAAGGTCGGTGCCGATGACGAGGGGCGGAGTGGGCGAGCCATATTGGTCTTCGGAATTGGCGGTTTGCGCGAGAGGCGCGACGCTGCCCGCTTTGAGGTTCGCGAGCATATCGGAGACGGTTCGCTGATCGGCGGGAATGATGCCGTTGAGCATAGCGCCGCCGGCGCGGGCGCCGTTGCGGGAGATGAGGACTGGCTCGTAGAGTCCAGGCGCGGCGCCGACCACATGGGGCATACGGCGGAGGCGGGCCATGAGCTGACGCCAGTCGCGGATTCCGTCGCTCATGGTGCGCATCAGGTCAACGTGCGAGGTGGAGCTGAGGAGGCGATCCTGCAGATCGCGGCGCATGCCGTTGGTGATGGCCAGGGCGAGGATCAGCGAGGCGACGCCGACCGCAACGCCGACAATCGAAATCCAGGTGATTACGCCGATGACAGCCTGGCGGCGTTTAGCTCGGAGATAACGCGCGGCAACGAAAAGTTCGAAACGCATGCTGTTAGTTGTTAGTTATTAGTTTCTAGTTGTCAGCTCCTGGCTTATAGCTGCTTGCTTCTGGATCCTGGCTCTCAGCTAACCGCTAACAGCTAACAGCTAATGGCTGCTTTCCATTACCACCGTCTTTACCGTAACCGCGTTGTCGTAGCGGTCGAAGACGCGGATGGCGATGACGTGCTCGCCTGGCTCGGCAGGCGCATCGACGTCGGGACGCGGATGCGGCAGCGGCGCGTCGAATTCGAAATGCTCGGTGAGGGCATCGGCTATCTTGCCCACCGGCTCGACATACTGCCAGCGTCCGGCATCGATCGAATACTCGGCGTGCGAAACGGGCGAAGTGGCGTCGGTTGCGGTGAGCGATGTATGAATCTTGCCATCGGCGAGATGCGCTTCGAGTCCGGAGACGACGGGCGGGGTGGTATCGACGACGAATTCGTCGCTGACGCGGTCGGCGGTGAGCGCCTCCCCAGGATTGTGCGAGCGCGCATCGCTGGCCACGACTTTGACGCGGTAATGGCCATCGGGCAACTGCGACGAGTCAAACGAATAGAAGCGCTCGGTGATGTGGTCGCGGAGGAACTGCCAGTTGCGCTCGCCCTCGCCACGATAGTAAATGGCGAAGGACAGCTCGTCGCCATTGTCGTCGTGAGCGGCCCAGCGGACAGTGACCGCGCCGCGGTCTTTGACGGCGGATAAGGGTTCCCTGCCCGGCTCCTGTCCGAAGTTGATTCCCTGATTCTGCGTGGGGAAACTGATGGTGATTTGCTGCGGCTGGCCGGGCTGTTGCTGATTGAAGTTGGCGCGCGCGCCGGGTGCGACCACGATTTCGTCGACCACGGGAGGCAGGTTCACGGGCAGGTAATTGATGGCGACCGCCCCCACGGCATTGCCCGGATGCTCGACCAGCTTCCATTGCATGAACCGCGATGAGCCGATGCCGATCTCACCGGTGTTGGGTGTGAACAGCTTCCAGTCGCCCCAGGCGCGCTGGGGATTTTCAATGTTGCCGGCGCGGGCGAACATCCGCACCGCCGAAGATGCCGGGGTGGGCCCGAGTTCCACTTCCGCGCGGCCCCATTGCGCAAAGACACCGGCATCGAACACCTCGCTGAGGTAGGTTCCTTCTGAGGCTTCATCGTGGCTCAGCATGAAGAGCTTGCCCGCATTGGCGGTGCCGACGTAGAGCCCCTTCGGTGAGTCCGCGAATCCGGTCACCTGCGATGCTTCGAGGTGGGCGATGTCGGCATAGGTGCCGTCGTCGTGAATGCGGTAGATGCGGCCGCGATTGCCGGTGGCGGCGAGGATACCGTCGGGAGTCCAGGCGAGCGCGTAGAGAATGTCGTCGTGGCCTCCCCAGATTTTGCGCGGCGGACCATCGCCGTGAGGGATCTCGTAGAGCTCCGACCCCTCGGGGATAAGGGTATTGCCGTTGAAGGCCTGCACGGAGCCAGGAGTGACGATGGTAATTGTCGCAGTGACTGTGGCTTGTCCGGTGACCGGCAGCGGGGGCAGATTGTTCCTTCCCTTCTCACCCACGCCCGCGGCGTAGATGCTGCCGTCGGGAGCCACGACGACGGAGGTAATTTCCTTCTTCGGCGCGTCGTAAAGAACGAACGCTTTGCCCTCGGGATCGATGCGGTAGATGAGGCCAGTGCCGTCGGAGCCGGCGATCAGGTTGCCGGATTTGTCGAAGGCCAGGCAGCGGATGTGCTCCTCGTCGCTTTTGTAGAGGAGGGTGGCCTTGTACGGGGTCTCGGCGGAGCCTGGCGCCGGTTTGGCGCCGGAGGAAACGCTGCCAGCCACATGGGCGCCGCCAGCCACGCGGGAGCCATCAGCCACGCGGTAGATGGCCGCCGGAGCGCCGGTGGCGACATAGAGCTGTCCCTGCCCATCGAAGGCCAGGTCCCAGACATATTTGGGCTTCTCCTGGGTTGCGGTGGGATCGAAGACGACGGTGGCGGTTTCTTCGTTCTTGCCCTCGGCGTGCGGGTCGAGCTTGTACACCTTCCCCGCGGGCAGCGTAGCCGCGTAAACGGCGCCATCGGGGCCGACCCGCACCACCTGGACGCTCATGTCCCGCGTGGTAAACAGCGTGGTCGATTTGCCGTCGGGCGTCACTCGCAGGACCGTCGCCGGAGTTCCCGTGGCGAGGTACGCATTGCCTTCACGGTCGGCCGCCACTGACCAGACATAGGTCGAGGGCGTGGTAAAGATCGCCGTGCTCGCCGACCCGGGAATCAGATGACCGTCGCTGGTGATGGCGACCCCGTTGGGGGTTCCACGCTCCAGCTCCTCGAATCGCGCTTCGGTCCAGAGGCGCGTGCCCTGCGCATGCGCGATCGACGCGGATTGCGGGAGGAAAGAGGCTGCTGATAACAGCAGCGCAAAAAGAGGAGCAGGCGATGCGAAGCGGCGAATCTGGCGTGAATCCATGCTGGATTTCAGTCTACAGAAAGCACTCTCTCGCGGCATTCGAACCATTGGAAGCGGGAAGCAAATCGCATGGGACAAATGGCGCTTCGTCGCCTACACTGGGGTTTCGCATTTCCTCCGATTTTCAATCCCGCAACCGAGAATCGTGCCGTCATGCTGAAACGCTGGAGAACCCGGATTCTGTTCTTCCTCGCCGTGCTCGGCCCGGGATTCATCACCGCCAATGTCGACAACGATCCCAACGGGATATTCACCTATTCCCAGGCGGGGGCACAGTTTGGCTACACGATGCTGTGGACCATGATCCCGGTGACGCTGGCGCTGATCGTGGTGCAGGAGATGTGCGCGCGCATGGGCGCAGTGACGGGCAAAGGCCTGAGCGATTTGATTCGCGAGGAATTCGGCCTGCGGCTCACGGTGATCGTGATGTTTCTGCTGGTGCTGGTGAACTTCGGCAACGTGATTGGAGAGTTCAGCGGCATTGCGGGCAGCCTGCAGCTTTTTCATGTTTCGAAATTCATTTCTATTCCGATCTGCAGCGCGCTGGTCTGGCTGCTCGCCGTCAAGGGCGACTACAAGAGTGTCGAAAAAATCTTCCTGGTCGCCTCGACCTTTTACTTTGCGTACATCATTGCGGGCGTGCTGGCGCATCCGGGCTGGCACGAGGCGTGGCTGGCCACGATTAAGCTGCCGCGCATGGCGGTGCTTCGCGATCCCAGTTACGTCTTTACGGTGGTTGCCGTCATCGGCACAACCATCGCTCCGTGGATGCAGTTTTACCTGCAGTCGTCGATCGTCGAGAAGGGCGTGACCGCGAAGACCTATGCCGGCTCGCGGCTCGATGTGATCGTCGGATCGATCTTTACCGATGTGGTGGCCTGGTTCATCATCGTGGCCTGCGCGGCGACGCTGTGGGTGCACGGCATCACCAACATTCAGGACGCCTCGAACGCGGCCGAAGCCATGAAGCCGCTGGCCGGCTCGTATGCCTTCCTGCTCTTCGCCTTTGGACTTTTCAACGCGGGCTTCTTCGCCGCATCGGTGTTGCCGCTTTCAACTGCCTATGTCGTTTGCGAGGGTTTGGGGGTGGAGTCGGGCGTCGACAAGCGCTTCAACGAGGCGCCCTTCTTTTACGGCCTCTACACGCTGCTGATTGTGGGCGGAGGGGCGGCGGTGATGCTGATTCCCAATGCCAGACTGATGCAGTGGTACCTCGAATCGCAGGCCTTCAACGGCATTCTGCTGCCGGTGGTGATCGTGCTGATGCTGCTCCTAATCAACCGGAAAGATCTGATGGGCGAGCACGTGAATTCGCATTGGTTCAACGGAGCGGCATGGGTAACCGCCGTGGTAGTGAGTATCCTGTCGGTGATTCTGATGGTGCAGCAGTTCAGGCCTGGGAAATAACCGGGATACCTTTTCGAAGGAGGTCGCGATGAAAATTCTGACCGAAACTATGCGCGGAACCCGCCAGGGGCCTGCCGAATGGTTCACAGGAAGCGTGTGGATTGACGAGGTCGTCGCCTCCACACCTCCGGCCCGCTTCAACTCCGCTCGCGTCTCCTTCTCCCCGGGGGCGCGCACCGCGTGGCATACCCATCCGCGGGGGCAAGCGCTGCATGTGCTGTCCGGAGTGGGCCGGGTTCAGCTCAAAGGCGAGCCGCCCCATGAGATTCGTTCAGGCGATTCGGTCTGGATTGAAGCCGGAGAGGTGCACTGGCACGGCGCTGCTCCGGGCCGAACCATGGTGCACCTTGCGATTCAGGAAGCCGACGACAGCGGCTCGGCTGTAGTTTGGCTGGAGCACGTGACGGACGAGGAGTATGCCGCAAATCCGAAAGCCTGAAGCCGAGTACTAGAGCAGCTTGCCGGCGGCGAGGTCGCGGATCAGGTCGCGATCGGCTGCGAGAAAATCGTAGCCCGGGAGATCGCGCAGGGGAGCCCAGCGAACATCTTCAAAAATATGGTTGACCAGTTCTCCCTCGAAGCTGTGGACGGCGAAGAACTGCAGATCGACAGCCCCCCCGCTGCGATAGGTGTGGCGCAGATGCGCGATGCGCGTGCCGATGGAGGCCTGGATGCCCAGTTCTTCGTCCAGCTCCCGGCGCAGGGCCTGCTCGGGAGTCTCGCCCGCCTCGATCTTGCCGCCGGGAAACTCCCATTTCAGGCCCATAGGCGAACCGGCTTTGCGCTGGCAGATCAACACCTCATCGCCGCGCAGAATGAGCGCAGCCGCCACAAGGCGGAGGGTTTTGGGGTCCCTGCCGTTTTGCGCCGCATCTACCATATGCGCTCACCGTTTAGACGCGACCCGTGAGGGTTCGACTCTGGTCGAGAGCGCGAATCCCCCGGGTAGTACCGAAAATGTCAGGATGCAGGGCGGAGGCGATGGCGCGCAAGCCTTCGACCAGTGTCGGAGCGGGAGTATTGAGCAGTTCGTCGGCAATGCAATAAACACGGTCGTCGCGCACCGCGCGGATCTGCTCCCAGCCAGGACGCCCAGCGAGCTCTTCGAGCGGAACCCGATCCCCGGCTCCGCACCATGCTGCGATGACGATGTCGGGATTGGCGTCAGCAATGTCTTCCGGTGTAGTGGCCACGCCGGGTTCGCCGAGAAAAACGCCGCCCGCTGCCTCAACCAGCTCTTTGACCCACAGCTGCGAGTGGATCAGCGGCTTGCCCCACTCCTCGCAATAAACCAGCGGCCTGCCCCGAAGGGCGGCGGTTCGCCGCCGAACATCACCGATCGCGGAACGCATTCCTGCAACAATCGTTTCCCCCTGGGCCCGGGCTTCGGTCAAAGCAGCCATCAACCGAATATCGTTTTCGATATCGGCCAGAGAATGCGGAGCGAGCGCCAGGACAGGGCAGCCGGCTTTCAGGATGGCCGCCAGCGACTCGTTTCTGTAAGGAACCGAAGCTATGACCAGGTCCGGCTTGACTGTGAGCAGCTCGTCCACGGTCGTGGACCAGGAGTCGTGCACGATGGACATCTGGCACTGGCCCAGGGACGGAACAGCATCGACGCAATAGCGGGTGCAGGCGACAAGGCAATCGAGGCGGCCAAGCCGGTCGAGGATGATGCTGACGCTCGGCTGCAGCGCTGCGATTCTCACACTATTTCGAGTGGTCGGCCAATACCGCCGCCGGGTAGTAGACCTTCCAGCCACGCCGGGCGGCCATTTCCGCTAAAGCCGGCGACGGGTTGACGGGGAAAGGGCGCTCGGCCATCTCCAGCATGGCCGCGTCGTGGATTGAATTGCCGAAGACCGCATCGGGCGAGGAAATGCCGGCGCGCCGCAACGCTTCGGCCTTGCCCTCATCGGTGGGCACATCGACCAGGTCGCTGGTGATCAGGCCGTCCTGCACGCGCACACGTGCGGCGAGCACGCGATCAGGCCCGATGCCGAACCGCCTCACCCCCTCTTCGATGACCCAGTTATTGGTGGAGCTGACAGCCCAGATCTCCGTCCCGGCAGCACGCAGGTCGGCCACCAGAGTCTGCATCTCGGGAAAAATCTCCGCCTCGATATGCGCGGCAAAAAAGCGCGCCGCGGCGCGCCGCAGCTCTTCCTCGCGCAGGCCCGCGTAAATTTGCACCATCTCACCGCAAATCTCGAGCTCAGAAACTTCGTTGTGCCGGTAAAGACGATGACGCGCATCCATCCATGCGCTGGCGTCCCGCGAGAGCACCCCGGCATCCATGGACCATGTCATGAAGCCGAGACCGGCGTCGCCACTCCAGAGCGTCCCATCGCAGTCAAAGACCGCGGTGCGCGGCGTGCGAGAAAATACGGCGCGCCGGAATTCCTCATGGCTGAAGCGAACAGTCGGACTGGCCTGCACAGACGTCAACGGGGACCCCATCTCTACCCTACCAATTTTCGCGGGCACCAGAATCAGGCCGATTCTGATTTCTGGTATAAGGCACCAACATTGCAATCCATTGAACGGCCGGAACTTTAGATCGAGCGGCATCCTCTGCAACTGCGGATTTCCACAGAAGCAGATCCGGCAAATTCTTTTGAAGCGTCGGAGAGGCGTTACTCGCGGCCGAACCTAAGCTCATGAGAACCGTGGATAACTTTGGAGCGAGATGAAGTTACCTGCAGGGTCAATTCCCTCGTGTATTTTGTTCAGATTGCTTGACGAAGGGATAGGCCGCATGAGTATCCTCCTGCAGGCAGCCACACCATGCAGAGCAATGGCCTGCGGGCAGCAGTGCGAACAGAATTCCGCCCGGCGCTGAACTCCATCGCGGAGGGCTTCAGAGCCCTCATGGACTCCAGCGGCGATTACATGTACATCAAGGATCGGAATCACGTTTTCGTCGCGTCCACAAAGGGGACGGCGGATCCTCCGGCAGATGAGAACCGGAAGGCCGACCTCGCTGGGAAGACGGGGGACGATCTTTATCCGGAAGCGATGGCCGACATGCTCTACCGAAGGGATGAGCAGGTGATGGCCGAGGGCCGCAGCACGCATGAGATTCAGCGACTGCGGCTGCCGAACGGTTCTAATCGGTGGATCGACAACCGAAAGTATCCTCTGAAAAATGCAGACGGCGAAGTCATCGGATTATTCGGCATTTGCCCCGACATCACGGAGGCAATTGAGGCGCAGTGCAAGGTCGACCAAAGCAGAGAACTGCTGGAGCTTTTCATCGAACATGCACCCGCAGCCCTGGCCATGCTCGATCGCGACATGCACTACCTGGCCGCGAGCCGCCGCTGGCGCGAGGATTTCGGCCTCCGATCCGTAGAACTGATCGGGCGCTCGCATTACGAAGTTTTCCCGGAAGTCCCGGAGCGGTGGAAGGTGCTGCATCGCCGTACACTCGCAGGCGAAGTTTTATATTGCGACGAGGATCGCTTTGTACGCGAGGACTTCTCCATGCAATGGCTGCGCTGGGAGATGCATCCGTGGCGGACAGCGGAGGGAACGATAGGCGGCATTCTCATCTTTAGCGAAGACATTACGCAGCAAAAGAATGACCGCGAGAAGCTGCTGTTGGCGGCCAGCGTATTTACCCATGCGCGAGAAGGCATCCTGATCAGCGATCCCCAGGGGGCCATTCTCGATGTGAACGAAATGTTCACGCGCATCACCGGGTACAGCCGGGCGGAAGTACTGGGTCGCAACCCCCGCATACTCAAATCAGGCCGCCAGAGCGAAGAGTTCTACCGCGATATGTGGCGGTCGCTGCTCGAAAACGGCCAGTGGTCCGGCGAAATATGGAACAAAGCCAAAGACGGAAGGACTTATCCTGAGACGCTGACCATCAACGCGGTTTACGATCGCGCCTCCAGGGTCCAGCATTACGTGGCTCACTTTTCCGATGTGACGCAGGCCAAAGAGCAGGAGCGCCAGCTCGAGCACATGGCTCATTTCGATGCTCTGACGAATCTGCCCAATCGGGTTTTACTCACCGATCGTTTGCAGCAGGCCATGGCACAGGCGCATCGCCGCGGACGGATGCTGGCCGTGGCCTACATGGATCTGGACGGGTTCCGCGCCGTGAATGACGACTATGGCCAGGACTCCGGAGACCAGGTGCTGATGGGCGTAGCGCGCCGCATGAAGCGCGTTCTGGGTGAAGCGGATACGCTGGCGCGCATCGGCGGAGACGAATTTGTTGCCGTGCTGCTGGATTTGGCCGATGCGGACGCGGCTCGGCCCATCCTCGCGGGGCTGCTGGAGTGCGCGACCCAACCCGAAAGAAGCGGAGACATCTACATCCAGGTTTCCGCCAGCATCGGGGTCGTCTTTTATCCGCACGGCGAGGAAATCGATGCGGATCAGTTGCTGCGGCAGGCCAGCCAGGCCATGTATCAGTCCAAGCTGGCGGGAAAGAATCGTTATCAGGTCTTCGATCCCGAACACGACATCACAGTTCGCAGCTTTCACGAAGACGTAGAGCAAATTCGCCGGGCCCTCGCAGCTGGGGAGTTCGTTCTTTATTACCAGCCCCGCGTGAACATGAGCACGGGAGAGCTGGTCAGCGCGGAAGCTCTCATCCGCTGGGAGCATCCTGGACATGGCCGGCTGACGCCCGAATCTTTTCTACCGGTCATTGAGGACCATCCCCTCATTGACCAGATTGGGGCGTGGGTGATGGAGCATACCCTGGCCCAGCTGGAGAGCTGGCACGCCATCGGACTGAATATTCCAGTGAGCGTGAACATAGCCGCACATCATCTTCAGCAGCCGGATTTTGCCGACTCTCTGCGCGCTCTTTTGGCCGCTCACCCGATCGTTCGACCGGGGTGGCTGGAACTGGAGGTTCTCGAAAGCAGCGCTCTGCACGACGTAGCGGAAGTTTCCCATGTGCTGGGTGCCTGCCGCGAGATGGGGGTCTCCATCGCCCTGGATGACTTCGGCACAGGCTACTCCTCGCTGACCTACTTCAAACGCCTTCCCGTCAACACTCTTAAGATCGACCGAAGCTTCGTGCGCGACGTGCTCGCCGATCCCGAAGACCTGAGCATCCTCGAAGGAATTCTGGGCATGGCTGCAGCCTTTGATCGCGTGGCCGTCGCCGAAGGTGTGGAGACAGTCGAGCACGGTAGGCTGCTTCTACAACTGGGTTGCATCTACGGCCAGGGGAACGGCATCGCCCGTCCCATGCCCGGGGAGGATCTGCCGGCGTGGTCAGCCGCCTGGGTTCCCGACCCCACCTGGATCGATGCGGAATCGGTCGCGCCACGCAAGCGCACGCTGTTACACGCCGCGGTCGCGCACCGGGCCTGGGTTGCCGCAATGGAGTCTTTCCTCGTTGGCGGCCGCCGCGTACCGCCCCAGCTCGATCCTCATCGTTGCCGCCTCGGACGCTGGCTGGACGGAGAGCGGAATAACTCCGTGGCGAATGCGTCAGCGTTTCAGAAGGTTGATCGGCTGCACATCGATATCCACGAACGAGCCGAACGCGCGTCGACTCGCGAGATCGCGGTCCCGGTCCCGATGTCGAAATTCAGGTGCACGAACTGCATCGCGTTCGCGACGAATTGCTGGAGCAGCTGAACCTTCTGCTGCTGGACGGCGTCTCCTGATTCTTCAGGATTTCATTTGGCATATTCCGGCGGGCGGCGAAGATGGCCGAAACCTGCAAGAGTTTCATTGTTACCGGGCACCGGCCTACGGGTCGCGCGAGCGCCTTCGCCTACCATAGAGGCGTGAGTTCCTTTGCTGAACGATTGAGTCGAGTGGAAGAACGCATCGCCGCCGCGTGTCGTCGCACTGGACGCCCGCGGAAAGAGGTGCGGCTGATGGGAGTTTCGAAGATGCATCCCGCGGAGGCGCTGGCAGAGGCTGTCGCTGCCGGAGTAACGCTTTTCGGCGAGAATCGCGTTCAGGAATTCGAAGCCAAGCGCGATCGGCTGCGCGACCTGGGAGTCACAGGCGCCGAAGTGCACCTGATCGGCCATCTGCAGTCGAACAAATCGGGCAAGGCTGCGGAAATTTTCGATGGAATCGACAGCGTGGATTCTCTGCGACTGGCGCAGCGTTTGAATGAAGCGGCCGATAGGCCGCGCCGACAGCTCCCAGTGCTGCTGGAGATCAAACTGAGCGATGAGCCCTCGAAAGCCGGCATTGAACCGAACAGCACAGAGTTGCGCTCGCTCCTGGAACGCCTGCCCGATCTGGAGCATCTTGCCATGCGCGGCCTGATGACAATTGCGCCGCTCGATGAGAACCCGGAAACTGCGCGTGCCTGTTTCCGCCGCCTGCGCGAATTGCGCGATTCCGTGACACGCGAATACCCGCGGCTCGATTTTCGCGAACTGTCGATGGGGATGTCCGGAGATTTCGAAATCGCGATTGAAGAGGGATCGACTGTGGTGCGCATCGGGACGGCGTTGTTTGGCAGTCGCTCCCCGACCAGATGACAATTCCTGTACGCGACACCAGTGCCGGCGCGAGTTTGAAGGTGCGCGTTCAACCCCGCGCCAGGCGAACGGCGATTGTCGGCTTGTTCGGCGAGGGCAACGAGATGGCGCTGAAGATTGCACTGCAGGCGCCGGCCGTGGAAGGTCGCGCGAACGCTGCGCTCATCGAATTCCTGGCGAATCTGCTGGGGACGCCGCGGTCGGCAATCGAAATTTCCGGTGGCCAACACGCACGGACCAAGACCATCGTCGTGAGCGGTCGGAGCGCGACGGAAGTTTCGGCCACCATTGAAAAGCTCCTGCCGCCGGTCAACTAGCCAAGGTTCGCCGTTCGGCCAGCGCTTGTACGGAGGCACACGGTTCCAGTCTGTGGCCCGCTAGCTCGCCTTCTTCTTGCGCTGGCCGGTGGCTCGCTGCGGCGGTTTCTTTTCCGCGTTAGCCGTTTTTTCCACTCTGGCCGGCTTCGCCGCAGGGACCGGATCCGGAGCCTGCGCCATACTCTTGCGCAGCGCCTCCATCAGATCGATCACCGGCGCCAGCTTGCGTTTCGGCTGTTTCGATGGAGCAGGGGCCTCGCCCTGCTTGCTCTCGATGAGCTGCTCGACGCGATTCTCGTATTCGTCCTTAAAGTTCTCCGGATGAAAATCGCTGGTCAGTTGTTTCATGAACTGCTCGGCGAGTTCGACTTCCGCCTTCTGCACCTCGACTTCGGGCTGGTTGTCGTACTCGGCGACGGCGCGTATCTCTTCCGGGTAGTACAGCGTGTGCAGCACAAGACCCTTCTCGAAAGGCCGGATCATCACAATCTGCTCGCGCTGGTGCAGCGTGATCTTCGCGATCGCCCCAAGGTTCAGCTGCTGCATGCCCTTATGGATCAGCGAATAGGCGCGGCGGCCCGGATCTTCAGCCACGCTGAAATAGGACGTCTGGTAGTAGAGCGGGTCGACTTCAGGCAATTTCACGAACTGGACAATCTCCATCGTCTCCGAAGACGAGGCCTCAAGCGCCTTCAGCTCTTCACTCGATACGAGCACGAAATTCTCTTTGTCGATCGGATAGCCTTTCGCGATTTCGCTGCGCTCAACCACGCGATCGCAATGCGGGCAAAAGAGCTGCTGCCTGACGCGGGTGCCGCAAACCTGGTGAACCTGGTTGAAGCTGATGTGGTGCTCGCGCGCCGCTACGAACAAGCGGATGGGCACTGAGATCAACCCGAACGAGATGTAGCCTTTCCAGACGGTCGAAGCCATAGGGACCTAAGAATATCGCAGAGAAAATCGTCACGAAAATGAAAAACTCGGCGGGAATCGGGGCAATCACTCCCCGTTTCGCCGTGTCTTCGCCTCCCCGGGCGCGTTACTGAACGCTACTTAGCTCCTACTTCGCTCTGGGATGCGTGCGGTCGTAAACCTCGGCTACCTGGCCGATAGTGAGCTGGGTGTAGCGTTGGGTCGTCGAAAGTCGCTCGTGACCCAGCAGCTCCTGGATCGCGCGCAGGTCCGCGCCTTCCTCGAGCATGTGCGTGCCGAAGGCGTGGCGCAGGGTGTGAGGGTGCACATCAGCAGCGAGGCCATGCGCCAGCGCGATGTGTTTGACGATGCGGCCGACGCTGCGCGTCGTTAGTCGCCCGCTGCCACGCAGTCGCAGATTGAGTAACAGCGCCGGTGACGATTTCCCTGCCCCACCTTGTGCAGCCGCCAGCTTCGCCTCCCGAACCGGCAGATAGGCGCGCAGCGCCTGCGCTGCGGCATCGCCCATGGGGACGTACCTCTCTTTGCGGCCTTTGCCGCGCACCAGGATCGCATCGTTGGCCCAATGGATATCGGCGATGTCGATGCCTACCAGCTCAGCATTGCGAATTCCGCAACCGTAGAGCAGCTCGAAGATGACGCGATCGCGCTCCGGCCATGCAGCCGCATCGTCGGCTGCGCTCTCCACTACGTGATTCATCTCCTCGATCGTCGGCACGCGCGGCAGATGCCTGGGCAACTTGGGCGTCGCGACCAACGCAGCAGGACTCTGCTCCACCAGGCCCTGGCGAGCCAGCCACTTGAACCATGAGCGGATCGCAGCCAGCGCCCGCGCCACGGAGGGCTTCGATAAACCGCGCGCATACAATTCGCCCAGATAAGCGCGAATTTGCTGGTGCTCGATTGCGCTCGCCTGCAGCCCGGCGCCGAACTTCTCGACGGCGAAATCCGCGAAGCTGCGCAGCTCGCGCTCATAAGCCCGTACTGTATGCGGGCTGGCGTTGCGCTCGTGTGCGAGCATCGCGAGGAACTCCTCGACCTGGCCAACAATGGCGGGTTTGGAGGAGATCTTTGCCCGGATAGGGCTTTTCGGCTGAGTCATGGCGCCGCTCGTTTCGCGCGCGGGTGATGCTGGCGATGCACCGCCTTCAACCGC
This sequence comes from uncultured Acidobacteriaceae bacterium, assembly GCA_963831055.1. GTDB lineage: Bacteria > Acidobacteriota > Terriglobia > Terriglobales > Acidobacteriaceae > Palsa-343. The sequence continues at coordinate 14,057 of CAWHOU010000013.1, forward strand.
CCCAGCGCCAGATGCGTGTATATCTGCGTGGTGGCGATGTCGGCGTGTCCCAGCAGGGTCTGCACCGTGCGCAGGTCGGCGCCGCGCTCCACCATATGCGTGGCGCAGCTGTGGCGCAACATGTGCGGACTTGCGGCATGGTCGCTGTGCTTCACTAAATGCCAGACCCATCCGCGACTGAGCGGCGAACCACGCGCGGAAAGAAAAAGCCTCGGGGACGGCTTCTTTGCGAGCGCGGGACGCCCATTCTTCAGATACTGCTCGATCGCCTCAATTGAAGCGCGGCCCAGCGGAACGATGCGCTCCTTATCTCCCTTGCCGCGAACCAGCGCGCGGCCGGCGTCCAGCGACAGGTCGGCGACATTAAGGCCGGTGAGCTCGGAAACGCGCAGCCCCGCGGCATAAAGCAATTCCAGAATCGCGCGATCGCGCAGAGCAATGGCATCCGCCTGCGGATGATCCGCGGCCAGCGCCGCCCGATCCAGCATCGAGTCAATTTCGGAGGTCGCGAGCGATTTGGGCAGCACCTTCCAGGTCGCCGGCGATTCAAGATTCAGCGTTGGGTCGCGGCGGATGCGCTTATCGATCAGCAGCCACCGGTAGAAGCCGCGCAGACACGAAAGCTTGCGCGCCGTCGAGCGTGACTCGACGTCGTGTTTCGCAAGGTGCTCCAGGAATCCGCCGATGAGCGCCTGGGTCGCATCCAGCAGTGCCAGGTTTTGCCGGTCCAGGTACTCGGCAAACTGGAGAAGATCGCGTTCGTACGCCTCGCAGGAGAGCGGGCGCAAGCCCTTCTCGACTCGAAGGTAGGCGAGATATTCCCGCAGGAGTGCGGAATTTCCAGGGTCGACAGTGCGCGCGGGAGCCACGCTTCGATTATCGAAGAAGCGACTCGGCGCGATCAGTATCGAACCAGGTTCGCGCTGAATCAGGATTCGCGATAGTTCAGCAAGAGCAGTCCGATGAGGATCAGGCACGCAGGCCAGGTCCACGCCGCCATTCGACTCGGCCCCGACTCGCGCCCTGACCCGGTACTCCCGTCGAACCGCAATTCCAGCCAGCGCCCGCATCCGGCCACGGCTCCCAGCAGCGCGATGGGCGTGTGGCTCAGTTCCGCATAGACTTCGCCGTTTCCCTCGCCGAGGGCGTGTGTGTGGGTGAGCAGCAGCGCGCCTCCCGCAACGCAGAGCACCGGAAAGATGAAGCGAGCGCGCGGCCAATGCAACCGCCCGGTCTGAACGCCCCACTCAAAAAGTGCGAATGCCGCGACCAGCACGGCGCAGGCGCGATGTTCGAGCACGTCAGGCGCCGTAAAACTGGCCCAAAAAGGACGCGGTCCCAGGGGCCAGCATTCGGGATCGGCGCGCAGCAGGATGAAAATCGCGAGGCACAGAAAGAGCAGCGGCCAGTAGCCCGCCCAACGCTGGCGTGGCAGGCGCGAGACAAAGGCCAGCGCACCGGCGGCCAGCACGATCAATCCTGCCCAATGATGGTTATATTCGGACCAGGCGCGATCATTGGCATCGCTGGCGCTGCCTCCTGTGTAGGTCGCTTCGCGGACTGCAACGCTGAGCGGGGTGGGAGGCGCAAGCTCTGCCAGCGCGGGCGTGTGAAAGCCTGGCCAGCGCCATTCCATGCGCTCGATCACCTGACGGCCGGTGATGGTGTCCTGCGGCGTCTCATCCACCGAGGGCGATTGGGCGGTGAGCGAAGCGGCGGCAAGGATGACGGTGATTCCAAGACCGATTTCGGCTTCGCTGAAGCGGCGCAGGCGAGCGAGAATTGGCGCCAGATTGACATTTACCCGGCGGAGAAGAAAGTAGTTTCCGGCTCCGAGCGTGAGCATCAGAGCGGTGAGTACGATCTTCGCCGAAAGCAGAAGGCCGTACGACGTTCCATACATTCCCTGCCATGAGCCCGCGTAAAACCACGAGAGCCCCGCACCAGCAAAGACGAGGATCGTCACACTGGCGACAGCCATCGCGGAAAAACGTTTCGCCATCTGGCGCGAGGTTTCGGCATCGCTGTTTAGCTTAAGCGCGACGAGCAAAAACGGCAGCGCTCCGAGCCAAGCCGACATTCCGAGATGATGCGCTGCTGTGAGAATCAGGAGCAACGGACGGTGGTCCATACGCGAGGCGGCATGGCTGAGCGAAACCGACGCGGCGAGCGCAATGAGTAGCGCAAGCAGGGAAGGAGCGAGCCTTGAGACGAGGCGCAACAAAAGAAAAAGCGCCAGAGAGGCTATGGCAAAGGCGGTCCCGGAGATAAAGTATGCGGCGGAGAGGAGATCCAGAAGGCCCTTACCGGAGCCCATGCCGGAGCCGCCAATAAGCATCGCCGACGTAGTGGCTATCAGGACGAATTGCGTGATGGCCAGCGCCAGCGCGAATCGTGAAGCGATCCGCCGCAGCCGCATTTGCGGTTCGGGACGTAGCTGCGCTGGCCGGGCCGCGAAAAGCAGGAAGAAAACGCCACCGAAGCTCAGCGCTTCCAGCGCGAAGGAAAGCGCGCGCATCAGGAGCGAGAGCAGATCGAAATCGCGAACGAACCAGATCAAGCTGCTTCTAACTTACGCTGAACGGAATTTCGCCGCGCGTGATGTGGCCGTCGGTGGAGAGGGCCTGCCACCGCAGCGTGTAGTTGCCCGGCGTCAGCGTGGCATGGGCATTGAGGTTCGCTTCGCCGCTTTGCTTGTCCATGGTCAGAGTCTGGGTGTGGCCGTCAGCCATCACCAGGGTAAGGACGGAGCGCCGGCCATCGACGCGGGAATTGAATCGCAGCTCAAAGGCTACCGCCGGACCATGGACGGTGGCTTTCGCCGCAGGTGTGCTGGAAACAAGGTGAGCGTGCGCGAACGCGGCCGTGGGTAATAGCAGAAGGGCGCACACAAGAACGGCTGCTGAGATTCGCTGGATGGAAATGGACCTCGCGATCAGGATGTTTGAATTGGGCCCGGAAGTGCTTTGAAGTTCCAGGAGAGATTTCGATTCTCCGGCACCGTACCCGTTGGGCGTTTTATCGCGAGGCGGCCCGCACGGATTTGCCGCTGATCTCCGCAGCGCGGGCTTCGGCGTAGGCGGCCGCGCCCATGAGTGCGGCGCGGCTCTCAAGAATGATCTGGACCGGCGTTTGAACCAGCAAATCGCTGAGCCGTCCTTTATCAGTGAAGGCCTGCATGAAGGCGCCGCCCTGCATGGTCTTCAGCATTTTGGGAGCGATGCCTCCGCCCAGATACATGCCGCCGGTGGCGAGCACCTTCAGGACCATGTTGCCGGCCTCTGCGCCATAGGCCGCGGCGAACATCTCGAGGCTCTTCGCGCACAGCTCGCTCTTCCCTTCCTCTCCCACTTCGCCGATGACTGCATTGGGATCCTCGGCCCGCATCCGTTCGCGCAGCCAGTCCGGTTCTTCAACATGCTTTTGATCGCGCAGGAATGTGTAGATATTGGTCAGGCCTTGTCCGGAAACGACGCGCTCGAAGCTGACGCGACCGTTGTATTTCTGTATCAGCCAGGTGAGCAACTCGATTTCAAGCGGATTACGCGCGGCGAAATCGCAGTGCCCGCCCTCGGAAGCCATCGGCACGTGGGACTTGCCGTTCCACAGCAGCGCTCCCTCGCCAAGACCGGTACCGGCCGATACCAGCGCGCGATTACCCACGGCCGAGAGATCACCCGCATTGAGTGTGAAGATTTGGTCCGGAGTCAGTTCCGGAATCCCATATCCATTGGCCTCGAGATCGTTGATCAGGAAAAGGTGCGTGATGTTGAGCCCGGCCGAGAGTTCGCGGCTGTCGAGAATCCAGGGAAGATTGGTAAGCCGCAGGCGTCCGCCGCGAACCGGACCGGGCACGCCGAAACAGGCTGCTGTGATCTCGGGGTTTGAGCTCTCCGCGAGAAACCGCTGAACGATCTCCTGCAGGCCGGAAAATTCGTGGGCAGGGAAACGCTCATCGCGCACATGAACCAGCTGGCCGTGATCGAAGTTATACAGCGCGAGGTGAACCTTGGTGCCGCCCACATCCCCGGCGAGAATCATCTTGCGATCTCCAGCGTCCCCTTGCCATCGGCGCCAGGCGGGGGCAGATGCGCCGCAGCGGCCGTGTCCAGCAAGAATAGCAGCCTGCCATTCTGCGGCTGAATAAGCTGCGAAGGCAGCGTCTCGGGATCGTACGGGCCCTCGAGCACGCGCCCCAGAGGATCGGCCTTCTTAGAACCATCGATGAGGAAAAAGACGTCGCGCGCTGCATTAATGACGGGCCACGTGAGCGTCACTCTCCAGCTTTGCTTCTGTTGCGGAACGTGATTGGCAATTGCGATGCGACCGGTCTCATGCAGAGCCGCAGTATGCGGAAAAAGCGAGGCGCAATGGCCATCGTCGCCCATGCCAAGCTGCAGCACATCGAAGATCGGCGCCTCGGCGCCCTCCAGTCGAAAGTGGCCGCGTATGGCGGACTCGTAGCGAGCCGCGGCTTGTTCGGGATCCAGCTCGCCCTCGATGCGAATCACATGATCCCCAGGCAGCGGGACCTTATCGAGCAGAAGGCTGCGCGTCATGCCGTAATTGCTGTCGGGATGGTCGGGCGGTACGCAGCGGTCGTCGACCCAGAAAACCCAAAGACGCTCCCAGGCAATAGCCGCGCGAAACGGCCCGGCCGGATCGGCAAGCAGCGCAAAAACCGGCTTGGGACTATTTCCGCCGGAGATAGCGATACGCGCTACGCCGCGCGCGGAAACAGCTGACTGAATGCCCTCGACCAACTGTTGCGCCGTCGCGCGGGAGAGATCCTCCTGTTGATCGAAGACGCGATACTCGACGTGGATTGTCTTTGCCATTCTGGACTCGAACTGCTGGTTGACTTCCGATGCCAGCGGCAGGCTGCGGCAAGGCACTCTATCGCTGTCATCGTCGGTCCGCTAATGCTTCGCCACCTGTACGCTGTGCCATGTGTGGCCGTCGCGGCCAATGAGCTCGTCACCGCATTCGGGACCCCATGTGCCGGCGGCGTAGTTGGGAAAGGTTTGCGGATACTTCTTCGCCCAGGCGTCGATGACCGGCGTATACAGTGCCCACGTGGCCTCCACGCCGTCGCGATGAGCAAATAGCGTGGCATCGCCCAGCATCGCGTCCAGCAGCAAACGCTCGTATCCGTTGGCCGACGATGCGCCAAACGCCTGAGCGTAGCCGAAGTCCATAATGACCGGGCAAACCGCCATCTGCGGCCCAGGCATCTTGGCGCCAAAGCGCAGCGAGATGCCCTCGTCGGGCTGAATGCGCATGGTGATGATGTTGGGCTGAATCTCGTCGCAGGCGCCAGGCATGTGCGCGCCAAATAGTAACATCGGCGGTTGCTTGAATTGGACGGTGATTTCCGTGACGCGGCTGGCCAGACGTTTGCCCGCGCGAAGATAGAAGGGAACGCCGGCCCAGCGCCAGTTATCGATCTCCAGACGAATTGCGGCGTAGGTTTCGGTCTGCGATTTCGGATCGACGCGATCCTCTTCACGATAACCCTTCACCATCTGGTCGCCGACGATCCCGGGACCGTACTGGCCGCGCACGCAATCGAAAATATTGATGGGTTTGATGGAGGTCCATAGCTTGATTTTCTCGCGGCGGACGGCTTCGGCCGCAAAGCTCGCGGGCGGCTCCATGGTGACGAAGGAGAGCAGCTCCATCATGTGGTTCTGCACCACATCGCGCAGCGCCCCAGCCTTCTCGTAGAACGGCCCGCGGCCCTCGATGCCGATGCTTTCCGCCGCGGTAATCTGCACGTGGTCCACAAAATTGCGGTTCCAGACAGGCTCGAAGATGCCGTTGGCGAAGCGGAAGACCAGCACGTTCTGCACGGTTTCCTTGCCCAGATAGTGATCGATGCGGAAAATCTGATTCTCGCTGAACACCGTGTTCACATCGTCATTCAGCTCTTTCGCGCTCTCCAGATCGTGTCCGAACGGCTTCTCGATGATGACGCGCGTGACGCCGACCTCAGGCTTCGCCATGCCGTGCGAGCCCAGGCGATGCACGATGTCCGCGAAATAATCGGGCGCGGTGGCGAGGTAAAAGAGCCGATTGCCGCGCGTTCCGTAGTCATGGTCGTACTGCTCGAGCAGTTTCTTCAGCGCCGCGTAACCACCGTCGTCGTCGAAGTTCATGGCGAAATAGCCAATCTTTCCCACGAACTCATCGAGCTTGTCGGCGCCGTCTTTAACCCCGCCGAACTCAATAATGCCCTGCTTCATATCTTCGGCAAATCCATTGCCCAGGTCGCGGCGCGCCACGCCGACGATGCGGAAATGCTCCGGCAACAGCTTCCCCTGCTCCAGATGGAAGAGTGCGGGAAGCAGTTTGCGCTTAGTCAGATCGCCGGAGGCGCCGAAGATCACCACGACGCCGGGCTCGGGAATGCGTTCCTGCGCCTGGGACGCCGCTTGCTTTACGTCCTCCGGAGAGACTCTCACTTCGGTGGTTGCCATGTTCATTCCCCTCTGTTCATGCGCCTTTCGCCCGGGTCCGTTCCCATGCCGGGTTAGGCCGCTGCCTCTTTTTCGCTTTTGACCGCATGGCCGCCAAATTCATTGCGCATTACAGCAAGCATGCGGTCTGTGAAGTTGTACTCTTCGCGGCTGCGAATCCTGCGCAGCAGCGATTCCGTAATGACCGGCGCGGCGACGTTGAGGTTGATCGCCTCGAAGACCGTCCAGCGGCCCTCGCCCGAGTCCTCGACGTAGGGTTCCAGTCCCTTCAACTCCGGATTCTTTCCCAGCGCGTCGGCGGTCAGGTCGAGCAACCACGAGCGCACCACGCTGCCGTAGCGCCAGATCTGCGCGATCTGCGGGAGGTCGAGGCTCATCTCTGTTTTCTTTTCCATGATGGAAAAGCCCTCGGCATAGGCCTGCATCATTCCGTATTCGATGCCGTTGTGAACCATCTTGACGAAGTGACCGGCGCCTGCGGGTCCGACGTGTCCCCAGCCTTTATCCTTCGCGGGCGCGAGCGTCTCGAAGATGGGGAACAGGCGTTCGACGACGTCGTCGTCGCCGCCAACCATCATGCTGTACCCCTCTTTGAGTCCCCAGATGCCGCCCGACGTACCGACATCGACAAAGTTGAACCCCTCGGGCTTGAGCTCGTTGTGGCGGCGCTGGCTCTCCTGGTAGTTCGAGTTGCCACCGTCGATAAAGATGTCGCCCTTCTGCATCAGCGGCTTCAGTTTCGCGATCGTATCGTCGACCGGTTTACCCTGTGGGACCATGATCCAGATGGCTCGCGGTGCGGCCAGGTTCTTCACCAGGTCTTCGAGCGTCGAGACGCCGGTCGAGCCGGCATCGGTGAGCCGCTTGACAGCTTCCGCGCTGAAATCGAAACCGACAACCTTGTGTCCGCCGAGACGCAAACGCTCGGCCATGTTGCCGCCCATTTTGCCCAATCCGATAATTCCCAGTTCCATCGTCTTACCTCCTGCAAGCCGGTTCGAATTCCAAAAAACTGCTTAAGCTTCTCTCACGCTCAAACCATGGAAGCGATCCTGTGTGAAAGAAACACCCAGCCGAGCTAACTCATCGGCCAACTTATCCGAGCCCTCGTAGCGGATGCTATGAATACCGAGGGACGCGGCGGCCGCGACATTCTCCGCGCGGTCATCGATAAAGACCACCTCTTCCGGGTCGCGCTGCAGCACATCGAGAGTCACCTGAAAGATCTTCCGGTCAGGCTTGCGCAGGCCCAGGTAGCATGAGCTGAAGAAGGCGTCGAAATCGTCCAGAAGGTTGAATTTTGCGAGGCGATAATCGTTCATCGCGCGCGATTCGTTGTTGACCGTGGCCAACACATACTCCTCCGATGCTGCAAGCTGGCGAAGGATTCCGATGCCGCTGTCGGGAAGCATCTTCGACTGCGCCTGCACAGCATCGAGAAAATCGGCCTGTGTGAAAGAGCGCGGCTCAAAAAAAACAGTGGTGCGCAAATACTCGTCCGCGCCAATTTGGTCTTTCTCCCACGCCTGGTCGACCTGGGCATGACGGCGCTCGAAGTCGGCATGGTCCAGGCCAAAGTGCGTGAGCACGGCCTCGCGCTGTTGCCGATCCCAGGCGTTGGTGAGCAATACGCCGCCCACATCCCACAAAATGGTGCTGATGCCGTCCATGGCATCTCCTGACTTGAGAGCCTGATTTTGAAAACCCTGCTGGTGCTGGGGAAAAAAGCTGGGCCCAATTCGTGCGATTCTACGGCCTTGCTGTTTCCGGCATGTTACGAGCTTCGATCGCGAGTACCTTATTCAGGCGGCGGACGAACCGCTCCTCCTGCGCCTGGAAGCGGGCCTGCAGAAACGCGGCCACCAGGTCGAATGCCATTTCCTGCCCGATGATACGCGCTCCCAGGACCAGCACATTCATGTTGTCGTGCTCCACGCCCTGGTGCGCCGAGTAGTGGTCGTGGCACATACAAGCGCGAATGCCATGCATCTTATTGGCGGCAACGTTCACTCCCACTCCGCTCCCGCAGATCAGAATGCCTCGCTCTGCCCGGCCGGCCTGCAGCGCGCGCCCCACGGCTTCGGCAAAATCCGGATAGTCCGATGGCTCCTGGTTGTAGGCGCCAAGGTCGATCACCTCATGGCCAAGCCTCTCCAGATAGCCCCGAACCTCTTCCTTGAGAAGATAACCAGCGTGATCTGCCGCAATTGCCAGCTTCATGGTTATTTCCCCGCCATCGCGGGCTCGGCCTTACGCGCGCGCTCCACCAGCGCCCTGGCGCGGGCAACGACGTTATCGGTACCGAAGCCCAATTTCTCAAGGACGGTGACGCCCTGACCCGAAGCGCCAAAGCGATCGAGCCCGATTACGTCGCCATGGCGTCCAACGTATTTCCACCAGCCCAGGGTCGCGCCGGCTTCAATGGCCAGCTTGGGCAGGTGATCGGGGAAAATGGAGGCTTTGTAAGCATCGGATTGCTCATCGAAAATACGCGTGCTGGGCATGGAAACCACGCGGGTCGTGATGCCGTCCTTCTTCAACGCTTCGGCAGCGCGCATCGCAGGCCACAATTCCGCGCCGGTGCCGACGATGAGCAGATCAGGCGACTCACCGCCCTGCTCCACGATGTAAGCGCCCCGGCGCACCCCTTCAAAAACGCGGTGTTTGACCGGATCGAGCAGCGGCAGATCCTGCCGCGACAGCGCCATGAAGCTCGCGCCCTTGCGTTCGAGCGCCAGCCCCCAAACCGCGGAAGTTTCGTTTGCATCGGCCGGCCGGAAATCCGTGAGGTGGGGAATGGCGCGCAGCATGGTGAGCTGCTCCACCGGCTGATGCGTCGGTCCGTCCTCGCCGAGGCCGATGGAGTCATGGGTGAAAACGAAAATGGAATGGCATTGCATGATCGCAGCCAGCCGAATCGCGGGCTTCGCGTAGTCAGAGAAGTTGAAGAACGTTGAACCGTACGGAATGATGCCGCCGTGGACAGCCATTCCGTTCACGGCTGCGCACATGCCGAACTCTCGAACCCCGAAAAAAATGTTCTGCCCCGTCGGATCGAGATGAAAATTGCCGCTGTTCTTGATCACCGTCTTGGTCGAGGTAGAGAGATCCGCCGCCCCACCCAGCAACTCGGGGACATCTTTCACGAAAGCGTTCATCACGGTATTGCCCGCGGTGCGGGTCGCAACGGGCTTGCCGTCCGCAGGGAATTGCGGCAGACTCTGCTCCCAGCCTTCTTTCAGCCGGCCCTCCTGCACGCGCACGAATTCAGCGGCCAACTCCGGAAAGGACTTTCTGTAATTCGCGAAAAGCGCGTTCCAGTCGGATTCTTCCCTGGCACCCTTGTCTACCGCCTGCAGCCAGTTCTTCGCGGCTTCGTCGGGGACATAGAAGGTTTTGTCCTCAGGCCAGTTGAAGAACTTTTTCGTCGCCTTCACGGCTTCCGCACCCAAAGCTTCGCCATGCACCTTGTTGGTGCCTGCCTTGGGACTGCCGTAGCCGATGACGGTCCGCACCGCGATCAGCGAAGGCTTGTCCTTCTCCGCCTGCGCGGCCTCAATAGCTTTTGAAATCCCATCGAGGTCGTTGCCGTCAGCCACGCGCTGCACGTGCCAGTGATAAGCCTCGAAGCGCTCCAGCACATCCTCAGTAAAGGAAAGCTCCGTCGGTCCGTCGAGGGAAATGAGGTTGTCGTCGTAGAGGAAGATCAGTTTGCCGAGACCGAGGGTTCCCGCCAGCGAGGCTGCCTCGTGGGAGACGCCTTCCATCAGATCGCCGTCACCGCAAAGGCCGTAGGTGTAGTGATCGACAACGTCGAAACCGGGCCGGTTATAAATCGCAGCCAGATGCTTCTCCGCCATCGCCATGCCCACGGCCATCGCGAATCCCTGGCCGAGCGGTCCGGTGGTCACTTCCACGCCGTCGGTATCGCCGTATTCGGGATGTCCCGGTGTCTTCGATCCATATTGCCGAAATTGTTCGAGGTCCGCGATCGAGAGGTCGTACCCGGTCAGGTGCAGCACGCCATAGAGCATCGCGGAAGCATGCCCGTTCGAGAGCACAAAGCGGTCGCGATTGGTCCACTTCGAGTGCTTCGGATTGTGCCGCATGTATTTGTGAAAGAGGAGATAAACCATCGGCGAATCGCCCAGCGGCGCACCGGGGTGCCCGCTATTTGCCTTTTCCACCGCGTCGACGGCAAGAAACCTCAGGGTGTTAATCGACAACTGATCGAGTTCGCTCATAAATCCTCGCTCCTCTTTGGTTTTTGCCTCGGCGTTAATCCGGCCGGAAAGTCAAATCCCGATGTGATGCCGATTTTCTCTCTGCTTGGTTGGATGACGCAAATGCGCCAGCGGTCTCTCAGGAAGGCGGCTCGATCGCGACTTCGAAGTTGCGGCCTTCCCACCGGTTTTCCTCTGGCCAGAACAGAGTAAAGGAAAGCGCGCCAGTTTGCTCCGCCGTAGTCGGCAGGTCCGCATAGGAGCCGGCGTAGCCCACCTGTGTGCTCTCCAGGGTGTTGGTGGTCTGCCAGTTGTCCGGCGACCAGGTCACGCGGAAACGACTAGCGGAGGTGATGCGCAGCTTCTTCCCCGCCGGAATCTCTCGAATCTGGCGGCGCGACACCTTGAAAACTTCGATGTCGCTGGGTGGATGCCTGCCCCTGGCATAGCGTTCTTCTACGACCGGAATGCGGTCGAAGACCTGCCCATCGTGTGACGACCGCAGCAGTTTCAGATACTCGGAATGCGCCCACACCAGGGGCATGGCCGAGCCGGCGGGACCGCCCAGCACCAGGCCATTCCGGTCAGGCTCGTCCCAGATTTGCTCCGGCAGCATGCCGCCGCTCGAGGCGAATTGCTCGATGGTCTTTATCAGCGGGCAAACATCGCGGCCCGCCGCCAGCTCGTAGTGCGCGCGCTCTCCTGTAAGCAAAGGCCAAGCGCGGCCCTTCCCCCATCCAAGGAATGGCCCGCCGTCAGGCCGCTGACCGTAACCGTCGTGGTTGTAGCGCAGCCAGCACGGACCCTTCGGCGTCTCCACCTTCAGCACATAGTCGACCACCTTCAGCGAATCGACGATCAACGGGTCGTCGGCTTTGCGCACGCCATAGCGCACCAATTCGAGAAAACCTCCGTCGATAATTTCGCGCGCCTCGAAATCCGCCCTCTCGCCGGGAGCAATGTTGTTGATGTGAACAACCTCTCGCCCGCATTCTTCGTGCGCGTATGGGTCGCCGCACTCCGGCGGACGAATGCGCATGTAGTACCGCTTCACCTCCGGGTGCAGCACGCCGTTATTGGTCACCGTCCAGTCTTCCAGGTGGCCTTCGATCCAGTCGGCATGCTCTTCAAGAAAACGCGCGAGCTCCGGGCTGTCGTGCGCATGCGCCAGATCGGCCGCACATACCAGACCGGCGATCACCGCAGCCAGTGTGGACGGCGAATAGCCCGCCGTCTCCTCCCAACGCTCCTGTTGCGTGACGGGGGCGTAACGCACCAGGAAACCCGCCGCGCGCTCGACAAAGGGAAACACGTTGAAGTTGCCGAGGGCGTCGAGTTTCCACAATCGCCACGCCAGAATAATAGGGAACGCCACTTCGTCCAGCTGAATCCCGGTCCAGTACGGGTCGCCATTCACCCAGAAATTCTGCGAAAACCCTCCATCCGGTTTTTGCGAGCAGGTCAGATAAGTCAGGGCGCGCAGCGCCGTTTCCACCCGGCCGCACGCCATCAGAGCCGTTGCCGTCTGCACCATATCCCGCGTCCACACCAGGTGGTAGCCGCCCAGGTCGTCATCACCCTTGGCGTAGCCCCACGGAATTGAGGCCGATGCGATGAAAGCGCCGGCGAAGGTCTTGTCTTCATGCGCCAGCACCACGTTGTGGCTGATCTGCAGCAGCCGTCCGTCATCCCCTGAATAATGCGCCAGCTCCCGCGGCGTAGCCGCACGGTGCCATTGCTCGATGAACCGCGACAGGTGGCGCTCGAACGGCGCCGCCAGCGACCCCACCGTAGCCGAAAGCGCCGCGTGATGTCCTTCGCCGAAGCCGATCGCCACGGTGAACTCCCGCGTGTGCGCAGCGGGAATCTCGCCCATAATCGCGATATTTCCATCGAGCGCCGACCCGAATTCCCAGTCCATCTTGAAATTCTGCTTCAGATCCTGCCAGCCGTCGCTCGCCCCCACATAGCCGCAACTGGCGCGGACAAAGCCACAGTCCGAAGCCAAAGCCAGAGACATCGTGTCTCTCCAGGCGATCACCACCCTTTTGCCAGCCACATCCGCTACGCGCGCGGAGTTGCCCATGCCGCCGCCCTCCAGATGCGGTGAAAGTAGCGCATAGACATGCATTCGCGAAAGCAGTTGCTCGTCGCCCTCGATGCGCACATGAACCAGCACCACGGGGTAATGAGGATCGCTGATCATCTCGCGGGTGAGGCAGTAGCGGCCCTCGCGATCGCGGTTGTGGATGCGAATCGCCAGCGCATCCGAATCGATGTATTCGAACTCGTGAGTCAGATCGCGGCGCTCTTCGTGGAAGAACGTCTCGCCATCGGTGATCAGGAACTGCATGTCGCGAATCTGCGGACGGTCGATGGTGGGGCAGTAAACCTCGTTGAGGATGCCATGCGAAACCGTGAACCACACCTTGCTGGAGGCGGCATACGCTGTGCTGACGGCATCTTTGGCGCTGGAAGTCCAGCGCGGCTCGAGGCCGGGCGCGCCGAACGCCAGGCCCTGGCCTTCAATCCATCTGTAACGCGGGGAATCTGTCATGCGTCAGTCATTGTCGCTGAAATTTCAAAATCCTGCGTTGCAGAGATGTGAATCAGGGTGTGGAAACGAAGTTCTCTAAAGCTCGACTACTGAAAAACCCGCCGCCCTGGCGGCTTCGGACAACCGTTTGTCGTTGGAGATGAACTTGTGCCCATCCGGACGTTGGTGGCACCAGATGAATGCGGCTGCCAGCTGAAGGCTGTCGGAGGCCGGCAAAGGGTAAATATCCAGAAGACGGCAAGCCTCGTTCATCAGTGAATCGTCGGGAAGAATCGCTTTAACTCGGCGATATTCACACTCCGCATGGCATATCCTCGATGTGGCTATTGTAGCCATTTCGCCTGCGGGAGCGTCACAACACCTGCGACATTGCATCCACATCCGGATGGAACTGCACTTCATTCATCGCGTGGCCAATCTCGTGGTTCTTCATAAACTGCTGCCACACGAAGCCGGTGCGCAGATTCTCGGCCATCAGCATAGTGATTCCCTGATCGATGCCTAGAATGTCGGGCGCAAACCAATTGGCCTTCGGCTGAAAGGCATCGACGAATCCATAGCGGGTGTATACCCTGTCGCCAAACTGCTCCCGCATGCTCAGCAACACATGGGAGCACTCCGCCGGCAAAAAGATCAGCGATCCGCCCGGTGCGCAGGGCACGAGCGTGCCGTCGAGCTGCCCCATGGCCGGCGGCCCTCCCCACACCCGATAGCCTTCCCGTGAATCGGAAGCGGTGATCCCCCACAGGTTCTGATCGAACCAGGGAAACTTCCGGCTCTCGGTCAGGCACCACAGCTGATGCGCTCGCGTGGCCGCAATTGAGTTGGTGAAGTAGTTGGCGTGAAGATCGGCCACGTTGCGGAAGTCGCACCAGGCGTGCGCGTACTGGTGAATGAACAGGGGCGCAACGCCGCTGATGTAGTCGAGCCCGCCGAACTGCACCACCGGCCGCTGCAAGTCGTTCCACGTAGTGGCTGGTATGGGATGGGTGGGCGATCCGATGGCCAGCAGATACATCGTCAGCAGCTCGGAATAAATGTCCCACCGGTGCTTTAAAAATCCCTGGTCCGGCAGCCAGCCCATCGACAATGTCTGGCCGCTGTTCAGCATCCACTCCCAGTCAATCCGCCGATAAAACGTCGTCGCCAGGCCCTCGATGCGGGGGTTGCCCGCGAAATACTGCCGGCAGGTCAGCACTCCGCACAGCAGCAGAGCGGTGTCGATCGAAGACAGTTCGCTGCCGAACATGCGCTGCCCGCTTTCAATGTCGATGAAGTGATACAAAAAGCCGTGCTCGTGCGGGCAGTCTTCCAGCAGAAAGGCGAGGGTTTTCTCCACGCGCTGCTCGCAGTCGTAAGGGTGCAGATAATTGCGCTTGTGCGCTATGCAAAGTCCGGTGAGCCCGAAGCCAGTAGCCGCGATGCTGGAGACCCGGCTGAGCGATAGCCCCGCAGCCGGCGCGCGGTCCCGCACCATTCCGGTGCGCGGGCTGGCCTCGTTATAGAAAAAATCGCTGGCCCGCCCTTCCAGATCGTCCATCATAGCCTCGGCCGCCGTAGTGATCTGGGTGAGGGGGCGATTGATGAACACGCCCGGCGGATGCGGATACGCCTGCGATGCCTGCGACTCCGACTTCGGCTCCTGCCCCGGCTTGACCTTCGGCGCCTGCTGCTGATTCTGCGCAAAGACCGACGATCCCAGCGCCAGCGCACCTGTGGCCCCCGCTCGCCGCAACAACTCTCTTCGGGTTATCGACGATGGAGCCAAAGCCGGTGGGGTCTTCTCTCTGAAATTCAAACGAGGGGGGCCGTCAGGATCGGGCGCCGCATCTCGTTCTCAAGATCGTATGCGGTCTCGAAACGATCCTTCTGACAATTTAATGGGGACGCGGGAGGAAAAAGCAATGCCGCTAAGGTAAGTTCAGTCGCCGATCAGAGTGATGTGTTGGGCAAACTCGCTGCCCGCGAGATGGCGAATGGCCCTGTCGAGCGTCGCCAGCGATCCTTTTTTCTCGATCGCGAGGCCAAGCAGGCACGCATCTGTCACCTGCCGGTGCCCATGGATGCGGTCCTGGAAGACCTCTGTCATCTCCTCAAATGTCCTCTCAATTGGCCAGAAACGATAGCCTTTCAGCTTTGCGAAGCCCGACAGTGCCTCGCGAGCCTCTGCCATTGCCACCTGCCGGCCCATAATGGCCGGATTCGTCAGCAAACGCGCGAAACCCGCCTCCGTGAAGGCACAGAACGCAAATGACCTCTCGCCCTCTCTCCGAAACCACTCCAGCGCCTGCTCGTGCGATTCATGCCTGAGTACAATCAACGGTCTAAAAAAGTCTTTAAGCGCACCTCTGTTCTATTTCTGGTAAAACGACGAATATACAATCGGAAACTGAAAACAAGCTAACAATAAATTCAGACCAATACTCATTCAAATTTTTTGCTTAAATTTAAAGAAAAATACTGAAAACCAGACATCGCAAGCATAGATTACGAGAATGCAATATTAATTTGTTTCGAAAATCTCTTGAGAAAATTTTTTTTTTAAAAGTGATAAACCAGTAAGACAAAAATACTACTTTTGCACTCACACTAAAAGCGTACATATCTTTTGTGTTCTGGGTAGCAATTTTATACACTTCCATTAGAAGTACATTCCTTACAAAGATATGATCTCAATTGCCTCATGATTATGGTCGTTAATCTTTTTAAAGAACTGCCATTACAAAAAACAAATAACAGTTGTTGATAGAAAGCGCCACAAAATTTTAACACACTTTTGCACGATACTGCTAAATAGAATTAGTAATCGTCATTATATGCAAAAAACATTTATCATTTGGAACTTATTCCATTCGATTTTGTGTGGTAATTTTAGTAACAACGTGTTTTTCAAAACAAAAAGCTAGTTATCTTAGGGTTGATATTGCTTCGAACAGGCTAAAAAGTTCTGAGAGTAATGATAAACAATTTTCGTCTAAAACATACTAAATCAAAACAAAAACAAGAACAAAATCAGGTATGCTTGGCCTTACAGATACAAAACACAAAATAAAAAGCATTTTTATAAGTTTGCTTGACAGAGGAGTGATGCTGACGAGACACTCGTGATAAAACAGTTAGATCCATAACACAAATTTTAATAAATTAAAAAGATAGCAATGATAAGAAAAACACGCGTTTTTACGACA
The DNA here is from genome assembly GCA_963831055.1 of uncultured Acidobacteriaceae bacterium. Taxonomy (GTDB): domain Bacteria; phylum Acidobacteriota; class Terriglobia; order Terriglobales; family Acidobacteriaceae; genus Palsa-343. Next base: position 30,504 of record CAWHOU010000013.1, read on the forward strand.
AATATATAAATATAGTATTCCAACTTAACAAGTGCCCATAAAGTTGATCGAAAAGTTGACGAGTAATGCGTCAGATTAAGGAAAAAAGTTAAGACTTTGTATAAATATTTCTTTTGTTTAAACCTTTTAAGATTTGAGGATAAAAAAGGCATGAAACGATAATAAAAATAGCAATATCATTTAATTTTAAGTCAAAGTTTTATTGTCTTTGCAAAAAACAACAAAATGTTTGCAAAAAACAAAATACGTCTACTATACAGCGGTTAAAAAACCACTTTGTTTTCTAAAAACTAAAATATTTAAATTTGACGCATCGATTGAGACAAAGACAATTACACGACCAAGACGTTATAGTGTTATTAAGAATCTGTGTCTAATAGACAGGCTTTCGGTATATACAGTTATTTTTTTAAACTTAGAAATAAAATATCAAACAGAAATGTGCCAGAAAAATAAGACAAATTGCAAATCTCTTTAAAGGATGTTACTGGTTGTAATTATCAACCATAGGTTTATACAGATGACTCGGTTACACAACAAAATCTTTCATATGTTTGGCTGATTTAAGTGAAGTTGTTTTTTTCTGATTAACACATTTATCTTGCGAATATCAATATCCACATCAAAAGATACAAAATTTATTTTTTATTTATGGTGTTGCAAAACAGAAACACCTTAAAAAATGACAAACAGGTTTAAAGACATCTTGCAATGAAACATGTATCGAATGACAAAAAACAAAAACATTCACAAATCTTTTTTCGAAACGATAAGCACACATAATGGACAAAAAAATTAGAGGCCTCGCATGTTATGCAAGCAAAATTTTTATACTTTTTGCAAATAAATGTCAGCTTTCACGAGTCAAAAAGCCAAATTCTAATGTTAGTACGAACAGTAAAGTCTAAATAAACATTGCGGATTTTTACAACAATAACTACACTCACCAAACTCATACTTGCAAACTGTGAGAGTTTTGCAAGTTACAAATTTGAAAGTTAAGGCTTTGAAACATCGTGTTTAAGTTTTTGACTGTAAAGGAATACTCAATTTTTGTTTCAGTGACAAAAAAAAATAAGGAACAAATGTATCAAAACTTACGCATATACTTGCGTTTGCATATGTCCATTTTTTATTGTTATCTACAAAAACAACGACTACCTATGATAAGATAAACAAATTTCTTTTCTAAAAGTAACTATTTTATTTACTTTTGTGTGCATGCTTAAGACTAGGTCGTTTGAGTTTACACTGAATCACAGATAGTTAAGAGTCAAAGTATCGCAGATGTTGTGCTCAAAACACTTTTCAGATAGGAAATAGCGCAAACCTACATGTCAACACCTACCCGATACTTTAAAGCTCATTAATCATTCTGGCTATTAAAAGCTTTAGATTAAAGATCTGAAATATGCAACAAAGTAAAAAATTTATTATGAAAAAATTCTGACACGGTCGGGAATGTAATCAGAATACACGAAAACTTCACAAAATAAAATTTTTGACTGCATTTAAGGGTGACATTTCAAAAATCGAAGTTTAATGATGGGCACTCTTTCTTATGGAAAAATAACAAAAATCAAAAAAAAATATACGATGTAGATAATTGAGTTCTTTAATGAAATAAAAAGCGTTTTTTGGGCCAAATGACAGAAAAATTGTCACGGAAACAAATTCATACTAGAAGCAATATACTGCTCTCCAACATTTGTTATAAAAAATAGTATTTTAAACGGACAGCGAACAAATTTACTTTTTTCTTTTTTGAGAACATACTTTAGTATATGATGTTTCATATACTATTTTCAAGACAGAAGATGAGAATTCCAGAACACATCAGTACACGAAACATCGTGAAAAAATGTCAAAGAAACAAAAAAATACAAACATCGTTTGAAATTATATGAAAACTAGTAAACCACTCGAATGCAAGTGTCTTTTTGCGTAATAAAACTTTAAATTTAGAAAGGAATAATTTGAAGAATAGATAGCATAGGTTGAAATTTACAAAAAATATATTGTATGCACTAAAATGCTCGCTGTTTGAACTACTATCTGAAATTATCTATTTAATTTTTTTTTATGGCAAAAATATATAAAAAACACTTCAACAAGTAATACAACAGATACAAAAAAACTAAGAAAAAAAAATTTTTTGGAGTTCGATAATAAAAATATTACTAAGTAAGCATCAAAAAATACCAAAATCATTTACGCAACATAGTTTCCGGCGATTGTGAATCATAAGGCAAACTAATGCAAATGCAACAGGTTTCATTTGTTAAAGATACGTGTATGGGATAGTTTTTTGAGAACGATTACAACTATTAAAAAAAATTTATTTGTCTTAACAAACTTACAAAAACGGAATGCGGAATGACGATGTTATACACCAAAATGTGGGAATGCAAATGTTTTCAGATAGAAACCTAAGATCATGCCTTAAGGAATTGTTTTCTAGCGATAGACTAAACGAGCCAAGATCGGGTAAAATTTAAAAGAAAAAAGCCCCCTTCTTTTCTTGAAAACATAAAAACAAGTATTGTAAAACACCACTTTATATATACATTTGAAAGAATCAAGGGGAACTTATTCTTCCTATGTTTTATATAAAATTTAACTTATACCAATTGAAGACAACAAGTTCACAAGATACTAGTTCTTACTGTTTTGTGACTTAATACCCCTTTTTCGTATAATTGCACTTTTTAAAATACTTTCGTTTATAAATTAGCAGAAGTGCCCAAATTATAGGGCTTGGGTCCGCTTTTATTCTTGTGGATCTAAAAAGTGATTTTATTCTAAGATGAGCATTAGCTTGTTTTAGTCTGCGTGCCACATTTTTAGTAAGGTCTGTGGAAAAATTTTCATTTTTTTCAATTGAAATATTTTCTCAAAAAGCTGCAAAAATTTTTCTGAGGTTCAGGCCTGAATTGGAAATTTTATTAAGAGCCCGTATTAGAAAATAAAAAACTTATCTTGCGTATATCATTTCAAAGTAAGAACTCAAGGGGTGTTGTTTAGGTAAGTCTCAGCAAATAATTTACAGGAACACCTGCTTACAATACTCGACAGGGTAGCCTGTGTAAATTTTCTCTTAAGACCATTGTATAGAGAATTGTACGATATAGCCCTTTTAAATAATTTTTGGGAGGCCTGCCCATAAATATTTTTATAGTACGAATACACGTATGTTTAACAGCTTTAAAAAGGTATTTAGTATGCAACTTTGAACATTAAGGTACAAAACAAAGTTTTGATCATGCTTAGGGTTACAAAGGAATAATTAATGAACTACACGGTCACAACTAGCCAAACTTACATGCAAATGACATACTATTATTGGCAATGCAGCTCTGCAATATATTTTTAAGGCATGAGATAGTCTGTACAATGTCTTGGATTAAAACTCTCTTTGCAAAATTTTCTTGTATTATGTAAACAAAAATAAAAAATCTAAATAGAATCACACAAAAACTTATATGGGAACACCTTCAGATGACCGCAAAGCGCATAATTTATATTCTCTTAAATTTTTGTTTTGTGTAAAATTAACGCTGTTTGACGCGGTTGTTAGTAATGTTTTTTTACAGACGTTTAATTTTTGAAAACAGTACACGAAAAACACTCATCACAAGAATCTTACATACAAGATGTAGCAAATCTGTTTTTATCATGTAGCTTTTTTGTCCTAATGCATCTTCAAAGGCATTTCCATATTTGATATGAAAAAGCACTTCTACAAATAGCAAAGTTTTCATGGTTTGTTATCAAAGTTTCTAAGACCTTTTTTCGTTTATTGATCAATATTTCAGAATCTTTAAGAAATGGTGTTCTTGAACTTATATGGTTAGTTAACTATTTAGTACAAATAAAAAATCTGGCGTGTCTTTTTTAAGCTTGGTGACACAAATCTGTCCAACAAACATTTACTCTGTTGCATTTTTACTGTTCAAGGCCGTTGAGATTCGTTTGTTATGAAAAACGGCAGAATTATAATACACAAGGCGATGGTTTTGAGTTTTTTTTCTTTGTAATGTTTGTGTGTTGTATTAGGAGCTTTTTGTTTGCTGTACGCATGACCTCTGAGTAACCGAAAAAAAAAATTAGACAAAATAGTAATAAAATACGTCAGATCAAAAAAATAATTTTTATTCTAAAAAACGGTTATTAACTATTAAAAACGTGTAATATCACATGATGTTGGGGCTTGTAGTGTTCACATAATGTCGTAATTTTTGAGAAAATATACTGTCATTCTTTGCAACACGTAAAGCTAAAAATATTATAGCATCGCAAAATTGCATTAAAAATACAAAATCAATACAGATTTGTTGTGAAAGCTTTTAGTAATATTAAACTTGTTAGACTCTTGCATCAAACAAGAACTGTAAAGTATAATGCATTTATCAAAGTTAAAGATCGTTTTCCAAAACACCTTACCTCTCATATGAGCATATTTATGTTCAATGTTGCTTTTTGTTGATTTTTTTGAAACGGACAAGTTGTTTTCTCTATGATATCTTGATCACTGCAACTTACAAAGTTCTAAAAATCAAGTAAGACTGTAAAATTTGATGATAGATTCTTACAAAATAAAATATTTGTCATTCTCTTATAGCTGCTGAACCTTTAATAAAAAAAAAGTGCAATTGCAAAAGTGAAATCTACTCAAATAAAAAATGAAATTGGTGTCTTGTTTTGAATTGAAAATATTCGCATTTACACAAATTATCTGTGTATTAAAAGGTCAAACTTATAGATAAAACTATTTAAAAAAAACGAACTAGGTTATGAATGTGAGGATATAGTCAAACACGACATTAAAACATAATTTTTATGCCATATTTGGTTTCTGGTGCTTTTACAAATTTAGGTTTAGGCAAAATTAGATTATCGTTATAAAGACCGTACACAAAAACTTCACAAAAAAGCTTTTAGATGACATACAGGTTATTTGTGAACCAAATTTTTTTCTTCCTGCTTTCATTTGGTAAGGTAATACGAGCAGTTTAAACGTACAGAAATTAAATATTATTGAACGTTTATATTCCTGTTTGTATATGCTAGATGAGCCAGTGGCAGCGGTAAAGGCAATTCAGGAATAAATAACCGTCAAAGAACTAAAGTAAACTAATTGATGTTTGTTTTTTATGTACGACATGGGCTACGTGCCGTCCACGCGTGGCAACCGCGCGGCCGCCTTCATCGCGTAACTCAGCGGAATTGCTACTATGCCGAGGACCCTCCGGCGCCGCGGTAGCTTCTATAGCGTCGAAGAACTCATCGCCGCCATCGAACAATACATGCAAAACACCAACCGCCAGCCCAAACCTTTCCTCTGGACAGCCACCGCGGCGTGCGCCAACAGCACTTCGTCGATTTCGCGCGGCGAAATATTTTCGCCGGCCCGGATGATCAGTTCCTTGAGCCGTCCGGTCAGATGCAGATAGCCGTCTTCGTCCAGAATCCCCTGGTCGCCGGTGCGGAACCATTCGCCGAAGAACGACTTGGCGGTGGCCTCCGGGTTGTTCTCGTATTCGCGTATCACCCCAGGGCCGTCGATGCACACCTCGCCAGCCTTCCCGCACGGAAGTTCCCCGCCCTGCTCGTCGCGGATGGCAATCCGCACACCCGTA
>CAWHOU010000014.1:0-7111 GCA_963831055.1 uncultured Acidobacteriaceae bacterium
CCGTCGTACACTTTCCATGCTTCGCGTACGGTGAGGACCCGGTCGCTCATGGCGGCGGCATTGGTGAGGAGGCGAAGCAGCCCGATCTGCGTATATCGGGAAAAGAGCAGGCGCGATTCCGACTGCACCGATCCCATCCATCGCCATGCTGCAGCGTTCTGCGTGTGACCCTCGACGGAAAGCGCCAGCCAGACGTTCAGATCAGGAAATAATAAGGTCATGCGGATTCTCGTCGGTAGGAAACCGTGGTCCCAGTTTCCCCTTGCCGCGCACCATCGGGCCCGTCACCCGGCGGCCCTTGCCTTTTGGCGCGTAGGTCTCCTCCAGAGCGCGCACGATCAGCGATCGGATGGAAGTCCCGGAACTCTCCGCCCGAACCCGCAGCCGTTCATGCAGCGGCTCCGGAATATCGACAGTGGTTCGCACAGCCATGACATGATTATGTCACGAATGACATTGTGACATCTGATTTTTCAACACAAATTTGGGGTCTGTCGCTGCGGAGAGCGCCTATACTCGCGTGCATGAAGCGGCTGACGACGTTTCTGATCACCCTTGCTCTCGTTGCTCCAGGCCACGGCCAGACTCCCTTGCTCGGAGATAAGGCTCGCCCCGAGATCGTCCTCGCGAAACTGCCCCCGCCCGTGTATCCGCCGATAGCTCGCGCAGCCCGTGTCGCGGGGGATGTTGAAGTCTCGTTTCAATTGCGGGCCGACGGCACAGTCGTATCGGCCGAAGCGGTGAGCGGTCCCCCAATGCTCCGTCAGGCCGCTATCGATGCTGTGAAGCAAACCCAATTCCAATGCAAAGACTGCACCGGCGACCTTGCCTCGTTTTCCATCACCTTCCGGTTTGCGTTGGTCGAAGGCCCTCCTTGCGGGGCACACGACGATTCCTACCCGCGACTTGCACGATCGCAGAACATCATCACAGTCATGGAGCAACCCGTCTGGCTTTGTGATCCAGCAGCCGACCGCACCGCGTGCGTTCCCCGAAATGCCTCTACCTCTGGAAATGCGGATGGCGATAGTCGTCTGAAGACCTGCTTCGCCATCCACCCCTTGCCCTAACCCCCAAATTCCTGCATCCTCATCCCAGCCCCAAACCTCCAACAACTACACCCTATGCCCTCAGGCATCGACGGAAACTGGCAGCCCAAACACAACCGCTGGGCCATCGCGCTCACCGTCACCCTTGCCACTTTCATGGAGGTCCTCGACACCTCCATCGCCAACGTCGCCCTGCCCCACATCGCCGGCGGCCTCGGCGCTTCCCAGGACGAAGCCACCTGGGTCCTCACCAGCTACCTCGTCTCGAACGCGGTCATCCTCCCTGCCAGCGCCTATCTCGTCTCCTTCATCGGGCGCAAGCGCTTCTACATGATTTGCGTTGCCGTCTTCGGCATCAGCTCCATGCTCTGCGGACTCGCGCCTTCACTCCCCCTCCTGATTCTCTTTCGCGTCCTCCAGGGCGTGGGCGGCGGCGGCCTCCAGCCGAGCGAACAAGCCATCCTCGCCGATACATTCCCGCCCAAACAGCGCGGCCAGGCCTTTGCCGTTTATGGAATGGCCGTCGTCCTTGCGCCCGCCATCGGGCCCACCCTCGGCGGCTGGATCACCGACAATTACGACTGGCGCTGGATCTTCTTCATCAACGTCCCCATCGCCATCCTCTCCCTCGTCCTCACCTCGCGCATCGTTGAAGATCCACCCCACATCAAGAAGGAAGTCGCCGACAGCCGCAAGCGCGGCCTTAACCTTGACTACTTCGGCTTCAGCCTGCTCGCTCTCGGCTTCGGCTCCCTTCAGTTCGTTCTCGACAAGGGCCAGGAAGACGACTGGTTCGGCTCGCACCTCATCACTACCTTTTTCATTGTCTGCGCGAGCTCGCTGGTCTTCCTCATTTTTTGGGAGATCGCCCAGATTCGCCGCGGTCACCGCCCCATCCTCGACCTCACCCTCTTCCGCAACCGGAACTTCAGCTTTTCCTTTCTGCTGATGTTCGTCCTCGGCTTCACCCTCTTCGGCACCACCGTCCTCATCCCGCAGTTCGTGCAGGTCATGATGGGCTACACCGCGGAGCGCGCCGGTCTTGTCATCTCTCCCGGCGGCATCGCCATCCTCATCCTCATGCCTCTGGTCGGCTTTTTGGTCGGGCGTGCCGACCTCCGCTATCTCATTGCTATCGGATTCACCATCCTCGCCGCATCCCTCGCCGCGCTCCATACCATCGACGTCCAGGCCAGCTACAGCTACATCGCCTGGATGCGCATCTTCCAGGCATCCGGCCTCGCCTTCCTCTTCGTGCCCATCAACGCGCTCTCGTACACCGACGTTCCTCCCCAAAAGAACAACGATGTCTCCGGCCTCATGAACCTCGCCCGCAACATCGGCGGCAGCTCCGGCACATCTTTCTTCGTCACCACACTCGCCCGGCGCAGCCAGTTTCACCAGGACCGCCTCGCCATGCACATCAACGGCGCGAGCCTCCCGTTACGCCAGGCCATGAGTAACCTCACCGGCCGCATTCAGTCCGGCGGACTCACCGCTTCCGCTTCCCAGGCCCGTGCTCTCGCCCAGGGCAGCATCTACCAGCAGCTCCTCCGCCAGAGCACCCAGCTTGCCTACCTCGACGTCATCGCGCTGCTCTCCCTAGGCGCAGCCTGCATGATCCCCCTCATCTTCTTCATGAAAAAACGCAAAGGCGGAGGCCCCGCCGGCGCGCATTGATTCGCCGTCCAGGGGTAAGGTTCAGGGCCAGGTTCCGTTAAGGTTTAGAATTCTCTTTCAACAACCCAACCCGGGCCCTGTGCGCCAGAAAAGACGCAGGCCGGTTTTCCCTGGAGCTTGTTTTGCCCAGTAAAACTTTTCGCCGCCTCGTTCCGGATTCTGCTTTGCAAGTCGCCTCTCGTTCTCTTTTCCAATTCTCCATCGCCCTTGCTGGTGCCCTGCTGGCACAGCCGCTCCTCGCTCAGACTGATCACCCCTGGACCATCCAGGAGATCTACGGCCACGCGGGGAGTCTCACCGGCGAGCCGCCCTCGGAAATCAGCTGGTCCCCCGACGGCCGCTTCGCCACATGGATCGACGAAGAGGGCAACCTCGATGCTATCCAGCCTCCCGACTCCAAACCCCGGAAGCTGATCCCGTACAACAAAATCTCCGTTCTGCTCAATGCGGCCCTTCCGGAGCGCGATCGCGACCACCGCGGCCGTTATGGCGAGCCCGACTACATCTGGGCGCCCGACTCCGATCACATCCTTTTCGATACCAACGGGTCGCTCTGGCTCTACACCCCAAAGAACGGAACCGGCGTTCAGATCGGGAACTCCGGCATGTCTTCCGGCGACGACCCCAAGTTTTCCCCCAACGGCCAGTTCGTCTCCTACCTTCACGACGACAATCTCTACATTCAGCGGCCAGACGGCTCAGCGCCCCCGCTCGCCCTTACGAATACGCACGACGCCACCCTCCTGAACGGCGGCGTGGACTGGGTCTACCTCGAAGAGCTCGATGTCCGCAGCAACTACTTCTGGTCGCCGGACTCAAGGCAAATCGCCTACCTGCAGATGAACGAGGCCAACGTCCCGCAGTACCCGCTCGTGGACTGGATCCCGATCCACGCCAGCATTGATGAGCAGCGCTACCCGCAGCCCGGCGACCCTAACCCGAGCGTGCGCGTCGGCGTCGTAGGCGCCGGTGGCGGCAATACCCGTTGGCTCAGAATCCCCATGGACGTCGGCAACGACTACATCCCCCGCTTCGGATGGGTCAACCCCCGCATCGTGTGGATCGAGACTCTCTCCCGCAACCACCAGCACCTCGACCTCTGGTTTGCCGACACGAAGACTGGTGAAGCGCGCCGCGTCCTCGAACAATCCGAGCCGAAATATTTCACCATGACCTACGACGTGAAGTTCTTCGGCGATCGCCAGTTCCTGATTCTCAGCTGGCGCGACGGCTACACCCACATCTACCGCTACTCGTTCAACCCCAACAATCCCCTCGACTCCGTTGCACAGCTGACCAACCAGGTGGAGAGCGGTGAATACGAGGTTTCCTCCATCAAGGCGGCCGACGACGCGTCGCAGACCGTCTGGTACGTTTCCGACGAGGGTGACCCGCGCCGGCAACAGGTGTGGGCTGTCAAGCTTGACGGCACGGGCAAGCGCCAGCTTTCCCAGGGCGATGGCGTCCACGATGCCGATTTCCCCGACCACGGCGGACCATTCATCGACACGTATTCAAGCCTTCTGGAGCCGCCTGCTGTTGCCGCCTGTATCCCAGGCTCCAGCCCATCAGGTGTGATCTGCACGCCCCTTTGGCGCTCCAAACCAATTCAGGGCCATCAACTCATCGCTCCGCAATCTCTGGAACTGACTGCCGCGGACAAAAAGACCACGCTCTACGGCACACTTTTGTTGCCCCCGGGCAATTCCCCCGCACACAGCGTTCCGCTTATCGTCAACCCCTATGGCGGACCCGGCGTCGGCGCCACGCGCGACCGGTGGGGCGGCAAGCACTTCCTCTTCGACGAGCTGCTCGCCCAGCACGGCTTCGCCGTCCTCCATGTCGACAACCGAGGCATGGGCGGTCGCGGCCGCGACTTCGAACAGGTCGCTTACCACAATTTCGGCCCGCCGCAGTTTGCCGATCAGATGGCCTCCGTCGATCGCGTTCTGCGCGACTTCCCGCAGCTCGACCCGCATCGCCTCGGCTGGTGGGGCTGGAGCTGGGGCGGCAGCTTCACCCTCTTCGCGCTCTCCCACAGCGACAGCTTCCTCGCCGGTGTCGCCGGCGCTCCCGTGACCGACTGGCGCGATTACGACTCCATCTACACCGAGCGCTACCTCGGCCTGCCCTCCGACGACGCGCAGAACTACCACGACGATTCCGACGTCACTACCGCCGCCGATCTCAAAGGCCACATCCTCATCCTGCACGGCACCGGCGACGACAACGTCCACCTCTCAAACGACACGCAGTACATCCAGAAACTGATCGAGGCCGGCATCCCCTACGACTACAACATCTATCCCCGCAAAACCCACGGTGTGACCGGCGCCGACGATCAGACCGAGCTCTACAGCAAGGTGCTGCAGCACTTCGAGACCTACCTGAAAGCGCCCGCCGCCCCTTCTCCGCCAGCGGAAACACCCGCGGCCGCACCTACCAAACGCTGAAGGCCGCATGGGCACGGCGCTCGTTGAATTACTGGGTTTAAACAAAAAACAGAGGTGTCATCCCGGGCGCGGCGAAGGATATGCGTTTGCATTTTCTTCTTTGACGATAGGTTGCCCAGGTCTGCCTTTGCAGCAAGCGAATTATCGCCAGCACCCTGTAACCCGTAACCCGCGACCTGAAGTCTGTAACCTGTAACCTGTACCCTGTCACCTGTACCCTGTGACCTGTAACCCGTAACCCGTAACCTGTAAGTTCATATGCACCCCGCCGAGCGCCCCGACTCCACCGACCCCATCCGCGGCCGCACCACCCTCGGCGACTTCGAACTCACCATCCTCAGCGACGGCTTCTACTTCCTCGATGGCGGAGCCATGTTCGGCGTCGTCCCCAAGCCCCTCTGGGAAAAGCGCGCTCCCGCCGACGACCAAAACCGTATTCTGCTCGGCCTCAACACGGTCATCGTCCGCACCGGCAAACACACCATCGCCATTGAAACCGGAATAGGGAACAAACTCAGCGACAAATTACGCGCCATCTACGGCGCCAAAGAACAACTGCCCCACGCTTTCGCCGCCGCAGGAATCCGCCCCGAAGAAATCGACATCGTCATCAATTCCCACCTCCACTTCGACCACTGCGGCTGGAACACCACCCGCACTCCCGATGGCCGCGTCGTCCCCACCTTCCCCAACGCCCGCTACTTCGCTCACCGCGGCGAACTAACCCACGGTCACCTTCAGTTAGAACGCGACGCCATCAGCTACATCTCCGATAACTACGACCCCCTCATCGCATCCGGCCAGATGACTCTGCTCGACACCCAACCAGGCCAGATAGAAGAAATCATTCCCGGCATCTCCGTCGAATGCTTTCCCGGACACACGGCGCAGCTCCTCGCCATCCACATCGAAGCAGGTTCGGGCGGCCCGCACGCCTGCTACATCTCCGACCTCATCCCCACCTCTGCCCACCTCGACCCCACCTGGGTGATGGGCTACGATCTCGACCCCGTCACCTGCATCGCCGAACGCAAACGCTTCTACCAGCGAGCCATCCCCGAACAATGGCTCGTCCTCTTTACCCACGACCACCACACGCCGTTCGGACACATAACCCTCAACGAAAAAGGCAAGCCGGTGATCCCATGAAACAACCCTGTCATCCCGAGCGAAGCCGCCGAATATCATCGCGCTTTTGGCGCGATGAACCAATTCAGTTGCGAGCCGAAGGACCTGCGTTTCCTCTTTCTAAAGGTCGCGTGTAAATCCGGTTGCCTAAAGTTGTGGCGGCCGCAGCCTCCAGCTAGACTAGGATCGTGGCGAGCCGAAGAAAGCCCGTTGCGAAATTTTCCCCTCGAAACAAGCCCGCGAAGGCCACGCTCGATGCGCGAGAAGCCCTGCTGAAAAGGTTGCGCCGGCAAACGCCTACCATGATCGGCCGCTGGACACGAGACGAGCTGTACGAAGACAGGCCACGATAGCCGCGCCTTTGACGATCTCTCACCCCCTCAAACCAACTCCACCGAAATCCGCTTCCCCTCAGGATCCAGCTCCACAATCCGAAAATTCCGCACCTGTCCCACGCCCAGCGGCTCCGGCCGCGCCGCCGCTTTCCCCTTCCATCGCGCCTGCAGCATCGACGTCAGCGACGACAAATCCGCCCCGCCCCCGCTCTGCGACTGCCCCGCAGCATCCTCGCGCAACCGGCAGGCCACGCGAATCCCTTCTCCCAACTCCACCGTCGCCGAACCGCCAGCCTGCTCCACCACGCGACCTGAAACCACATCCCCAACCTTGTGCTCGGCCACATACTCATCCAGACTGGTCGGCACCAGCTGCTTCATGCTCAGCTTTGCCTGCCGCTTCTCCGGATCAATAGCCAGCACCTGCGCCCGCACTACCTGCCCCACCTTCAGCACGTCTTGCGGA
>CAWHOU010000015.1:0-8930 GCA_963831055.1 uncultured Acidobacteriaceae bacterium
GGAATTACGGCCGTGAATCAGATTCGCAAACGCAAAAGGCGCTGGCTGTTCTGGACCATCCTTTGCCTGGTCGTCGTTGCAGTGGTCGGGGGGGTGGTTGCTTTTGCCATGCACAATGGCGATCCGAAGATCCCGGCTGCGCGGCTCGCTAAGGTGACGCGCGGAGATATCGCCAAATCGGTTGTAGCCACGGGGCCGATCCAGCCCATCACGAAAGTTGAGTTGAAATCGAAGGCATCGGGCCTGGTGGAGAAGCTCTACGTCGACATCAATCAGATGGTGACGAAGGGTCAGGTGCTGGCGCAGCTGGATCAGCAGGAGATTCTGGCGCAGGTAGCGGCGCAGCGCGCCCAGCTGGCCGCGGCTGAAGCCAATGTGACGACCTTCTCCGCGAACATCGCGCAGGACAAGGTCAACGCCGAAGCGCCCGATCTGCCGATGTATCAGGAGACCTACCAGCGCAACGTGCAGATGCTGAAGGATGGGATTGTCTCGCAGCAGGCGCTGGACAACGCCGAGCGCGATTATCTGGCTCAGAGGACCAAGCGGGACGCGGCGGTGGCGCAGATTGGGGTGGATCAGGCCAAGCTTCGTCAGGCGGAAGCGCAGGTGCAGCAGGCGAAGGCCAGCCTCGATCAGCTGAACCAGCAACTGAGCTATACGACTCTCGTTGCGCCGATCGACGGCATGGTGCTCTCGCGCGACGTGGAGCTGGGCGACGCGGTCAGCTCGATTCTTGTCCTGGGATCGACGGCAACCCTGGTGATGACGATCGGAGACATCCACCAGGTGTATGTGGACGGCAAGGTGGACGAGGCGGATATCGGCAACGTTTACCTGGGGCAGCCGGCGCGGATTCACGTCGAATCGTTTCCAAACAAGACTTTCGATGGGAAGGTGACGAAGATTTCTCCGCTTGGCGTAGAGAAGGATAACGTGACGACCTTCGAAGTCCGCGTGTCGATCGATAACCCGACCGGGGAGCTGAAGGCTCTGATGACGGCGAACGCGGAGATCGTAGTCACGGAACACAAGAACGCGCTGAGCGTGCCGGAGCAGGCGATGACCTGGGATAACCAAAAGAACGCGTTTGTGTTTGTGCCGGATTCGAAGAGCAAGGACGGACAGGCCAAGCTCCCCGTAACAGCCGGCATTTCAAACGGTAACCGGACGGAAATTCTTTCCGGGCTGAAAGAAGGGGATACGGTTGTGCTGCAGCAATGAGAGGTTCGCACGAATTTGACTTTGAAATGAAGGAGGAACCCATGTTCGTTTCCTGTAAGACGCACTTCCTGATGGCCGCAGTTATTGCCGTGGTGGCGCCAACCGCCGCGCTGGCCGCCGATGGCACTTTCGACAAGACCCTGCACGTGAGCGGCTCCGTGGTTCTGAGCGTCTCAACCGGCTCAGGGTACGTTCATGTTTCGCCGGGATCATCGAGCGAAGTTCACATCGTGGGACACGTTCACGCTAACGGTTGGGGATTTGGGGCATCCGCGGACGATCGCGTGAAGCAGGTGATGAGCAATCCGCCGATCGACCAATCGGGCGATGTGATCACGATCGGGAAGCACCAGGACTGGATTCGCAATGTTTCGATCGACTACGACATTACCGCGCCTAAAGGCACGCAGCTCGAGGCGAATTCAGGATCGGGCGATCTGCGTTTGCAGGATCTGGGTGGTCCACTGAAGGCGAATACGGGTTCCGGGTCGATTGAGGCAGGCGGGTTCAGCGGGCGGGTGCAGCTGGAGACAGGTTCCGGGGACATACGCGCTGGACTGCAAGCCGCGAACGACGTGAAGGCGACGACGGGCAGCGGCAGCATTCATCTGCAGGGGGTGGAAGGCAGCCTGTTCGCGGAGACGGGGTCGGGAGACATCGAGATAGGCGGGCATCCGAGTTCACCGTGGAAGCTGGAGACGGGGTCGGGGTCTGTGACGCTGAACGTGGGGAATTCGCACTTTACGCTGGATGCGAGCACGGGGTCTGGATCGGTGCACAGCGATCCGCCGATCACGACGCATGGCGCGCTGGAGCGGCACCACATCGAGGGAGACATTAACGGAGGAGGCCCAACCGTCCGCGTTGAAACGGGGTCCGGCGACATCCGGATTCACTAACGAGTTCGGGCGTCTCGTCCTGCTGCTCAGCGGTTGCTTCATCGAGCCGGTTGGGGTCGATTGTCTCCGCGGCGGGCTGAGCTTCCGGTTTTTTTGTCTCCGCGATTGCTTCCTCGTGGCGCTGCGCGGTTCGGGCCAGTTCCCTTACCATGGCGGCGGGGGTTTCGCGGAAGGGGCGGAGCCAGCCGGCGGAGAGCCATCTGGAACTGACGACGAACTCGGAGAAGCCGCAGTCGAGACAAACAGCGATCTCAGGCGGCGGATTAAGCGGGGCGGCGCTGACGGTTCTGGAGCGGTTCAGATAAAGCCGAATGTCGGCGGGAAATGGAGCCACCAGCTCGGAATAGCACCTTTTGCAGATCACACAATTCTCCTCGTCAGTCTCCCCAACCGATTGTTCTGACTCAATTCGATGGACCCGTCGATATGGCCCCTACGCAATTTGATCGGCGCGAGGTGGAGAAACCATCAGCGAGGGCGATACGGTTTCCGCGAAAATTGCGGACGTCGCTGAGATTCGGGAATCATTTCCGAATCGGCGAGTGTTTCGCGGTCCTGTAGGGAGCGGGAGCGGTTCAGGGTTCGGTTTCAACGAGGGATTTGAGGCGGTTGAGCGCGTCGTCCCATTGGGCGGAGACGCGGTCGAGGTAGTCGCGGAGTTGGTGGACGGGCTGGGGGTCGAGCTCAAAGAGGGCATGGCGTCCGGAGCGGACGCAGCGGACAATTCTGGCGCGCTCGAGGACGCGCAGGTGCTTGGTGATGGCTTGGCGGGTGAGGTGGGAGCCGTGGGCGAGCTGGGAGATGGAGCGAGCGTGGCCGCGGCCGAGTTTGGCGAGGAGGGAAAGACGAGTGGGATCGCCGAGCGCGGCGAAGGTCGGTGCGGCCTTCGCCCATGCCCCAACCTCAGGGACATGGGCGACGCGTTTCTGTCCGGACGCCGATTTTTTGACCTCAGGGCGACGGGGGAGCGGTTTCTTTTTCGCTGCGGCCCTAGGGGTTTTGCGTGACATATTCCGCGATGTTTCTCATCTGCTGGCCCCAGCCCTCGTTGTTGCGGAAGAAGGCTTCTTTGCGGCGGGCGTCGGGGATGTCGGCGAAGCCGGATTCGGTGACTTTGAGCAGGGTGCCGGTGGGGGTTTTCTCGAGGTGGAACTCGATGAGGGTGGGGGTTTCTTCGGAGTAGTCGACGGCGGGATCGATGGAATAAGGGTGCCAGGTGAAGGCGAAGTATTGCTGGGGGTCGATCTGCTGGACGACGGCGCGAAAGGCGACGTGTTCGTAGCCGGGCCAGGTGATCTGGCCGTGGGATTCTTCGCCGACTGCGAAGGGGGCGTCGAGTTTGACCCGGAACCATGCGCCGAATTCGTTGTGGTCGGTGAGGGCGCGCCAGACGCGGGAGACGGGGGCGGCGATTTCGATTTGCTTCTCGATGCGATCGGCAATGCGTTCTTCAGCGTGGACCGGGGTCATAGGCAACCTCCTGGTTGCATATTAGCAGGGTACAGGGAACAGGGTACAGGTAACAAAGCACCGCCAAGGTCGTCTGCCCGACGATTACGGATCGAAGCAACCGCTGCTCTTCAGGCGGCGGTGAGGAGAAGCGGCGCGTCTCTGGTGATGACGAGGGTGTGTTCGTAGTGGGCGGCAAGGCCGCGGTCGGCCGTGCGGACGGTCCAGCCGTCTTTGGCGAGGACGGATTTGCCGGAGCGGCTGGCGATGATGGGCTCGACGGTGATGACGAGGCCTTCGGTCAGGAAATCGGAGGCGGCGGGATCGGGCCAGTTGGGGACGCTGGGTTTCTCGTGGATGGTGCGGCCGATGCCGTGGCCGCAGAGGTCGCGGATGACGTGGAAACCGGCCGAGGTGACCTCTTTTTCTACGACGCGGCCGATATCGCGGACGCGGTTGCCGGCGCGGGCGACCTGCATGGCCTGGCCGAAAGCGCGCTGGGCGCAGACAGCAAGGCGGCTGCCGATGGCGGATTCCGTGATGGGAGGACCGACGATGACGGTCTCGGCGGCGTCCGCCATGAAGCCGTCTTTCTGGATGGTGACATCGAGTTTGAGGAGATCGCCGTTGCGGAGGCGGCGGTCGGAGGGGATGCCGTGGACGATTTCGTCGTTGACGCTGATGCAGGAGACGCCGGGGAAGCGATAGACGGCGATGGGGCCGGATATGGCGCCGTGCTCGCGCATGACGTCGCCGCCAATCTGGTCGAGCTCCTGGGTAGTGATGCCGGAGCGGGCGGCGGCTTTCATGGCCTCAAGCATGAGGCGGACGATGCGGCCGGAGGTGCGCATGGCAGCGAGTTCTTCAGGGGTCTGGATGGACAACGGGACTACCTCAGTTCTTTCTATTTTCGCAGGAAGGGGCTTTGGCTGGAGAGCTGATTTTCGCGACGTATTTCGGGAAGGATTGTCAGCTGGCGCGCCTGCGTTTAGGGGCTGTTTCGCGGAGCATGGCGGCGCGGAGGAGGGCGTTGAGGCGGGTTTGGTAGCCTTTGCCTTGTTTTCGGAGCCAGGCGATGACGTCGGCGTCGAGGCGGACGGTGAGTTGTTTTTTTAACGGGCGATACCAGGGGTTGGGGATGGCGTTCCGCCAGAATTTCTCGGTCAGTGGCGGAATGTCGGAATAGTCGATCTCACTGTCCGGACGAGCTGCGAGGGCGGCCAGCCTCTTTATTTCTCTGGCTGACAATTTGGTGTCAGCAAGAGTCTTCCTAACGATTCTGCCCATACCTTATGTGCTCCATCCGATCCGCTCTGCGAGCCGAAAGAATCCTGATAATCTCGTCCGGTCCTTCTTCACTGATGGTATGCGCGACCATCAGCAGGATTGCTCCCTTGACCAAGCCAATTGTTTGCCAGCGAAGCTCACCATCCACAACGCGGTCCGTTCGGACACAGAGCCAGGATCGCTGAAAGCCTCCATGGCATTGTCAAACGAGATGCCGTGTTTGCGTCTGTTTGCGGCGGCCTTCCGTTCATCCCACTCGAATAGAATCATGGGAACTTCCTTATTGTAACTACAAATTCATAGCTACACAACTACTCGCCCAGGAGAAGGCGTTCGGTGGAGAGGGCGCGGCCGGTGTTGGGGTCGGCTTCGATGAGGAGGGCGGCCATGCGGGGGTCGCCTTTGGCGGCGTCGAATTTGGAGGGCATGGAGGTGAGGAAGCGCTCGAGGACGAGTTCCTTTTCGACGCCAATGATGCTGTCGTACGGACCGCTCATGCCTACGTCGGTTTGATAGGCGGTGCCACCGGGAAGGACGCGGTCGTCGGCGGTGGGGATGTGGGTGTGGGTACCGATGACGGCGGTAACGCGCCCGTCGAGATACCAGCCCATGGCGCATTTCTCGGAAGTGGCTTCAGCGTGGAAGTCGACGATGACGATTTTGGCGGCGATTTCTTTGAGGAGGGAGTCGGCGGTGCGGAAAGGGTCTTCGTTATTGGCCATGAAGACACGGCCCTGGAGATCGATCACCGCATAGTCCTGGCCGGATGGGAGTGCGCCCTGGTAGACGCCGAAGCCGGGGGTATTGGGCGCGTAGTTGGCGGGGCGGAGGATGCGGCGGGGGCGATCGTGGCTGGCGGGCGCGGCGGACTTGAGGTAGTCGATTATTTCCTTTTTGTCCCAGACGTGGTTGCCGGTGGTGAGGACGTGGGCGCCGAGATCGAAGAGCTCGTCGGAGATGGTGGGAGTGAGGCCGAAGCCGCCGGCGGCGTTTTCAGCGTTGACGATAACCAGGTCGACGGCGCGGCCCTCGATGATGTGGCCGATGTGTTCGCGGACGATGCGGCGACCTGCGCTGCCGAAGACGTCGCCGACGAAGAGGATGCGCATGAAGTACAGGGTACAGGGTACAGGAACAGGACACGGGGATTGTTACAGATTTCATTCGTCGTGGAAAAAAGCTGTGGTAGGTTGAAAGCCATGGCCGCAAATACCCGCTTCGCAACCGGCGTTCACGCCATGGTTTTGCTTGCTTCCGAACCGGAAGGGCTGCAGACTTCGGAAGATGTAGCCGGCAAGTTGAGCATTAATCCGGTAGTGATCCGGCGCGTATTTTCGCTGCTGCACCAGGCGGGGCTGCTGGAGAGCCAGAAGGGCCCGCACGGCGGTTCAAAGCTGGCGAGGTCAGCGAAAGCGATTACGCTGGCGGACATTTACCAGGCGCTCGATGGTGGGGCGTTGTTTCATACAGCGTCGTTCTCGGGACCGCATACGGCGAAGTTGGGATCGGTGCTGAACCGAGTCTTCGAGAGCGTGGAAGGCGCGCTGCGCGAGGAGCTCGGCAAGACTTCGCTGAACGAATTGGCGAAAAAGGCAGGGAAGAAGGGCAAGAGGTAGCGAGCAGCCGGTAGCAAGTAGCCCTTAGCGATTCCAGGCGATACTTTGAGCCCTCCGCTCAGGATGACGACGTTGTTGTTGCTTGACTCTCATCCCCTCGACGGATGGACCTTTAGGATTTCCCGGCCGATGACCATTCTTTGGATTTCGCTGGTGCCTTCGCCTATGGTGCAGAGTTTTACGTCGCGGTAGAACTTTTCTACGGGGTAGTCCTTGATGAAGCCGTAGCCACCGTGGAGCTGGACGGCCTGGTTACAGATGCGGACGGCGACTTCGGACGCGTAGAGTTTTGCCATCGCTGATTCCTGGGTGACGCGCTTGCCCGCGTCTTTCAACACCGCAGCGCGCAGAGTGAGGAGGCGGGCGGCGTCGAGCTCGGTGGCCATGTCGGCGAGTTGCCACTGGATGCCCTGGAATTCCGCGATGGCTTTGCCGAACTGGCGGCGTTCCTTGACGTATTTGACGCTGGCATCGAGGGCGCCACGGCCGATGCCGAGGGACAATGCGGCGATGGAGATGCGGCCGCCGTCGAGGGTACGCATGGCGTCGATGAAGCCCTCACCCTCTTTGCCCAGGAGATTTTCGGCGGGGATGGCGCAGTCTTCGAAGATGAGCTCGGAGGTGTCGGAGGCGCGGAGACCGAGCTTGTTTTCCTTTTTGCCGGGGCGGAAGCCGGGGGTGCCTTTTTCGACGATGAAAGCAGAGAGGCCGTGGGTGCCCTGGCTCTTATCTGTAACAGCGATGATGACAGATATGTCGGCATAGTGGCCGTTGGTGATGAAGGTCTTGTTGCCGTTGAGGATCCATTGGTCGCCTTTGCGGACAGCGGCGGTGCGGGCGGCGGAGGCGTCGGATCCGGAGCCGGGTTCTGTTAAGCCCCATGCGCCGAGGTGTTGGCCGGTAGCGAGTTTGGGGATGTAGTTCTTCTTCTGGGCTTCGTTGCCGGCGAGGAAGATGTGGTTGGTGCAGAGCGAATTATGCGCGGCGACGATGATGCCGATCGAACCATCGACGGCGGAGAGCTCTTCGATGGCGAGCATGTAATCGGTGTAGCCGAGGCCTGCCCCGCCGAGTTCCGGAGGGAAAATGATGCCGAGGAGGCCCATCTGGCCGAGCTGGCGCACCACGTCGTGGGGGAATTCGGAAGCTTCGTCCCAGCGGAGGACGTTGGGGGCGATCTCGCGAGCGGCGAAGTCGCGGATCTCGCGGCGCAGCTGTTCCTGGTCTTCGGTGAGGGTGAACGGAAAGGTACTCTGTTGGAGGTCGGGGGCGGCTTGGGTGGTGGTGGTCATGTTGCTCCAGATAGATGTGGGAAAACCGCTTAGCGTAGCAGGTTTGAGGGAAGGTTGGCGAGGGGCGGGGAGCGACTAAGTGTCACTTTGTGCCTGGACCAGCTCACTTCGGAAGATGCTAAGCGTCCCGCGGACCGCCTCGCCCCCCCCAGCCGCGCCGGTCGCGGAGCCCGAACATGCCGCCGCGCCTCCGCGCACAGAGCTCATCGACAGGATGCTCCTCGCGCCGATACATCCCGCACCGTATCTCAATGCGGTCGACGCGGCGCCCCCGGGCTGAATATCTCCAGCAGCGCCGACCTCGGCGGACCCAACGGGGTGATTGGCACACTTCCTCTGGGGCTGTCGACGCCTGCGCCGGTTGTGCGTCCTCAACCCGCCAAGCCGGCGGGACCGCTGCGCGTTTCTGCGGGAGTGGCGGCCGGGCAGTTGATTGTGCCTATCCAGCCGCAGTATCCGGCGATTGCGCGGCAGATTCGGCTGCAGGGGACCGTGGTTGTCTCGGCCATCATTGCGACGGATGGGCGGATTGAGAGCCTGCGCGTGCTCAGCGGGCCGCCGCTACTGGTGAATGCCGCCGTTGAGGCCATTCGGCAGGCGCGGTATAGGCCATGGCAGTTGAACGGCGAGCCGGTCGAGGTGGAGACGACCATCAATGTCGTGTTTTCTTTCGGAAACAATTAGAGGTGGACGACGCGCACGGCGATCGGACGTCCGCCCTGGTGCTCGGAAATCGCCGAGCGGCAGGATGGGCATCCTCGCTGCCTTCCTGATTCCTGTTCCCTCTTTCGTGTGATTCCGGTCACCCCCGAAGGCCGGTTTGTTGCGATACAATGAAAATTGTGCAGGTCCTTCTCTACTGAGCTTCCTGGTGCTGTGATTGCCGTGAGGCCAAGCGTTTTCTCGAGTCCCACCGTATCCCCTTCACCGAAATCGACATCGAGGAGACTCCCGGCGAAGCCAAGGAGGTCCTTGCCCAAGTGGGCAAGCGCAATCCCTCAATTTGTGATCGATGGTGAATGGGTGGCCCTATCGTCCGGGGTGCGGCTTCCTCTACGCTGAGTCGGCGCCCGGTTTCGGCTCGACGGGCAGCCGCGTTAGCGACGCCGCGTTCGAAATAACCCCGTCTAATCGATATCGGCTGCCCCGGACTGGTGACCCGA
>CAWHOU010000016.1:0-84716 GCA_963831055.1 uncultured Acidobacteriaceae bacterium
TCGTGGAAAACCTGGGCGCGCAGGGCATGGCGCAGCCGGAAACAGGCCGCACGGCCGTGGTCATCGAGAAGCCCTTCGGCCACGATCTCAATTCCGCGCGCGAGCTCAACCGCCAGGTCAACGCCGTCTTCCAGGAGGGCCAGGTCTTCCGCATCGACCACTACCTGGGCAAGGAGACGGTGCAGAATCTGCTCGTCTTCCGCTTCGCCAACGGCATCTTTGAGCCCATCTGGAAACGCAATTACGTTGACCACGTGCAGATCACCGTGGCTGAAACTCTCGGCGTCGAGGGCCGTGGCCCGTTCTACGAGAAGGCCGGCGCTCTGCGCGACGTGGTGCAAAACCACATGATGGAGCTGCTCGCTCTGGTCGCGCTCGAGCCGCCATCGAGCTTCGAGGCCGAGGCAGTGCGCCGCGAAAAGCTCAAGGTCTGGCAGGCCATCCCTCCCATTCCCATCCTCAGCGCGGTGCGCGGCCAATACGGTCCGGGCATCGTGGCGGGCGAGCACGTCGTCGGCTACCGCGACGAGGAGCGCGTCAATCCCGAGTCGGGCACGGAGACCTATGCGGCGTTGCGGCTGACCGTCGACAATTGGCGCTGGGCCGGTGTCCCGTTCTATCTTCGCGCCGGCAAGCGCATGAAGAAGCGCGCTACGGAGATTTCAATTCAGTTCAAGCAGCCGCCGCTCTTGATCTTTAATCGCATCGCCTCGACCGGCCCGTGCAGCCAGATCCAGCCCAACCTGCTCACCATCCGCATCCAGCCCGACGAGGGCATTGCCCTGCGCTTCGGCGCCAAGGTGCCCACCAGTTCGCAGATGGCCGTCTGCCCGGTGAATATGGACTTCGACTACGAGTCGGCATTCGGCAAGTCGAGCGCCAACGGCTACGAGCGCCTGCTCCTCGACGCCATGCTCGGCGACCAGACCCTCTTCTCGCACGTTCTTTGAGAGTTTTGTCCGCCAAAATTCTGTTCGCGTTTGCGGTACAGTCGCCCGCTTACATCCATTATGTCGGTGCCAGAAACATCCATGCACAAATAATGCCTTGCGGCGCGAACGAAATACCAAATCGGGCCGGCCGGGCAATTTCGGGTCGTGCAAACGATAACGATACCCAAGCGCATACACTACTTTCCGAACGGCCAGCTCGGGGCTCGTGTTCTTGGAACGAATTGCCGCCATATTGGCGGACCGCTCCCGGCGACTCAAGTGGTCGGCCACAGGACCACGTTACACGAGGCTCCCGGGCGATGAAAAGGAGAACTTCTCCACAGCTTTGCTCCTGAGGGAGAAAGCGGAAATCGACAACCTTCCTTTGCCTTGAAGAACCGCCAAGCCCATCCCCGCGCGAGCCTCCGAAGCCGGATTCCACATCTCGCCGACAAATCCACTTATTCCGAGTCTCCTGACTCTGACCATCCAGCAGATTCCCGACTACGAACAGCCGAATACCCTCCCCGTTTGCGATACCAGGTTCAAAAAACGCCCAAAATCGGCAA
Source organism: uncultured Acidobacteriaceae bacterium (assembly GCA_963831055.1). Lineage (GTDB taxonomy): Bacteria > Acidobacteriota > Terriglobia > Terriglobales > Acidobacteriaceae > Palsa-343. The sequence continues at coordinate 1,502 of CAWHOU010000016.1, forward strand.
AAAGCTCATGGACCTGCACATCGGCTACGAAAAACAGCCCGAGTATCCGCTGGAACGAACCGAAGTCGGCCAGCTCGACTGGAAAGTCGAGAAAATGTCCCTCTCGAAGGACAAAACCAAGCTTCGCTACAACCAATTCCTCACCCTCTGCGGCATTCCCCCCGACGTCTACGAATACCGCCTCGGCAATCGAAGCGCCCTCGACTGGATCGTCGACCAGTACCGCGTCTGGAAGGACCCCCGCTCCGGCATCGTCAACGACCCCAACCGCGGCGACGATCCCGAATACATCGTCCGCCTCATCGGCCAAGTCGTCACCGTCAGCCTCGAAACCGTCAAGCTGGTTCGGGAACTCGCAACGTTACAACTCCTGCCTGAGAGTCCGGCCCAATCCGTCCCACCCATAAAACCCCAAAACCCCCGAAAAACTGTCAACCCCCAAGCCCCCGAACCGAAGTAACGAACCCTGATTCCAAACCACTTACACACCAAAAACCGCAAAGGAAGTTGGCAGTTTTTACCCCCTCCGCATGATATTCTGAACTTAGGATAGAAAAAGAAAAAGCCTGCCATCCCGGCAGGCTTTTCTGCTTTGGGAAAGGAGATCTCGTGCCCTCTCAGCCACGCGCGCAGCGGAATGGAAACGCCTTGTTTCCCCGGACGGTCCCCGACCTTTTGCCGGTTGCCAATTGCCTGTTGCCTGAACTTGCAGCCCGCTTCTGCCTGGAGTGGGTTATGACCGAAGCCAAAGTGCCCACTGCAACTCCAGCATTTTCAAAGGGATGCCACAGTCAAAAACAGGCCTTCAGCAAACCCCGCCGCTGCAACAACTTGCCAAAGCCCCACCCCCCCCAGGGGTGGTACCTCGCACCCTGTACCCTGCACACTGTACCCTGCACCCTCAGAAGACCCCCAGATCACCCTCGACCTTTGGCCCATCGACCAGCAGCCCCAGTTCCCCGGCCAGCCGCTCCAGAAACGCCCTGGTCGCCCCCGCAACCGGAACCATCGGCAGCCGGTACTGCTCCTCGATCCTGCCCATCATCGCAAGGATCGCCTTCACCGGCCCAGGACTCGTCTCCCGGAAGATGCCCTGGATCAGCCGAAAGTACTTTCGATTGATCCGCCGCGCCGTCGACCAGTCGTTGCCGAGCCCCGCCCGCACCATCTCCGCCATCTCCGCCGGAATAATGTTCGAGACCACTGAAACCAAACCCGCGCCACCCACGCCCAGCACGCCCAGCGTCATGTTGTCATCGCCCGCATACACCCGAAACCCCACCGGCGCCTGCGTGATCAGCTCGGTGATCTGCGGCAGGTTGCCGCTCGATTCCTTCACCGCCTCGATGTTCGGAGCCGCCTCAATCAACCGCAGCACCGTCGCCGGCTCCAGATTCGCCGCCGACCGCCCAGGAATGTTGTAGAGCACCACCGGCAGCTGCACCGCCTGCGCCACCGCCCTGAAGTGCTGAAACTGCCCCTCCTGCGTCGGCTTGTTATACCAGGGATTCGCCGTCAGAATCGCCGTGACACCCGGCACCTGCGCCGCTGCCTGCGCCCGCGCCACAGCCTGACGAGTGGCATTGTGCGAGCATCCGGCCCAAACCGGCACCCGCCCCGCCGCTGCCTCCGCCACAATGCGGATCACCTGCAGCCATTCGGCCTCATCGAGAGTCGGCGTCTCGGCGGTGGTGCCGCAGGCCAGCAGCCAATCGATCCCGCTCTCCACCTGCCACCGAGCCAGCTCAGCAAGCGCCCGCTCGTCGATGCTTCCATCCCCGCGAAAGGGTGTAACCAGCGCCGTCCCGCAGCCCAGCAGGTCCATAACATGTCGAGTCTACACCTGCCCCCGAGCCTTGCCGGAGCGGCGCCGCTGCGATGGGCAAGCCGCAGTCCCTGCTTCGAATGTCCTCCGCGGTGAACAATGCTCTAAACTCGAGACGATGCCTGCGCCCGTCCAGGATCTCAAGAGCTTCGTTCTGCCCCCCAATTTCCGAGGCCGTCCCGCCTGGTTCGTCCAGTTGTGGTGGATCGTACAGGCCACGCTGTTTCGCTGCTCGCCGCAGGTGCTTTATGGATGGCGCCGTTCCCTGCTGCGCCTCTTCGGCGCAAAAATCGGAAGCGGCGTTATTATCCGTCCGACGGCCGAAATCACTTATCCCTGGAAACTGACCATCGGCGACAACAGCTGGATCGGCGACCACGTAACGCTCTACACTCTGGGCGAAATCCGCATCGGCGACAACGCCTGCATCTCTCAGCATTGCTATCTCGCTGCTGCGTTCCATGATTACCGCAAGCCCACCTTCGATATGATTGGCAGCTGGATCGCTATCGAATCGGAAGTCTGGCTCGCGACTCGCGTTTTTGTCGCCCCCGGCGTTACGGTCGGACGCGGAGCTGTCGTCGGGGCATGCAGTGTCGTGCTGAAGGACGTGCCGCCGATGATGGTCTGCGCGGGGAATCCCGCAATCCCACTGCGACCGCGGGTTGCCGGTTATGCAGTAACCGATGTGGACTTGCCGCCGAAACACCTATAGCTTCGCGACGATATCCTGAAAATCCCAGCAGCCGGTTTTGCCCGCGATCCACTCCGCCGCGCGCACCGCGCCTTCAGCGAATCCGCGGCGTGAATACGCCTCGTGCCGCAGCGAGATGCAGTCGTTGTCCGAGCGGGCCTGCACCTCGTGGATGCCGGGCACATCGCCCTCCCGCTTCGACTCAACGGCAACTTGGAGTCCCGGATGCGCGGCCTCCATGATTTTCTTCAATGAGAGCGCTGTGCCCGAAGGCGCGTCGACTTTGCCGGCGTGGTGAGTCTCGGTAATGCTGAAGCGATAGCCGGGAGCGGCCACGGCGAGGTCTCTCGCAACTTTGAAGAGCGCCTGCACCCCGATGGAAAAATTCGGACTGTAGAGCAACGCCGCCCCGCGCCGCTCACAGAGGGTGCGCATGTCGTTGAGGTGCTGGTACCAACCGGTCGTGCCGACCACTACCCGCGCGCCATTGGCGAGGCAGGCACGCATGTTCTGGACAGCCGATTCCGGCGTAGTGAAGTCTATGACCGCGTCGAACCCCGCCAGAAAGGGAGCGGTGAGCGCGGCGGCGTTGCGGTTCTCCTCTTCCCCTACCACGCGCACCCCGTGGCCGCGCTCATGCGCTACCTCAGCCACGAGGCTGCCCGTCCTGCCGCGTCCCAGTACCAGGAAAAGCATTTTTGATTACCCTCGTTTACTACCGGTGGCCGGAAATTGGTGGTGGCCGTTTGTTCGCTCCCTCGGGTTATTGTGCTGCCGGCTGGCGGATTGCCTCTACGTCAAAAACCGCTGGATCGGGATCGGCAAAGAACTCCGCGTGGAGCGACCGCACCGCCTCTTCAGCATCATCCTCCTCGACCATGAAACTCATGTTGATTTCCGATGCCCCCTGGGAAATCATACGCAGGTTGACATGCCGGACGGCCTGAAAAACGCGGGCCGCAATGCCATTTTGCCCGCGGATGTTCTCGCCCACCATGCAGACCAGGGCCTTCCGGCCCTCGTATTTCACGTCGGCCAGCTTGCTCAGGTCGGCGGCAATGGCGGGGAGTTTCTCGTTCGAATCGAGACTGATGGAGACGCTCACTTCAGAGGTGGAAACCATGTCGACCGGACATTTGTGCTTGTCGAAGACCTCGAAAATCTCGCGAAGATAGCCGTGCGACATCAACATCCGGCTCGCGACCACATCCATAATCGTGAGCCGCTTTTTCACGGCGATTGATTTGAATGGGCTGCTGCAATGCGCCGCGAGAGCGGTAATGCGGGTGCCGCTGTTTTCCGGTTTTTTAGAATTGAGCACAAAGACGGGAATATTCTTCCTGACCGCTGGCAGGATTGTCGCTGGATGGAGCACCTTCGCGCCAAATACGCAAGCTCCGCGGCTTCCTCGAAACTGATCGTCTTGACGCGGAGCGCGTCCGGGACAACGCGCGGGTCGGCGGTCATGATGCCGTTGACATCGGTCCAGATTTCGATAGCCGCGGCGTCGATGCCGCCGCCGATCAAAGCGGCGGTAAAGTCGGAGCCACCACGACCGAGGGTGGTCGTGACGCCCTGTTCGGTCGAACCGATGAAACCGCCCAGCACCGGTACTCGGCCTTCGGCGACGTGCGGCACGACGTGCTGCTTCAGCCTCTGTTCGATGGCCGCATCCTGCGGGATGGCCTTGCCGTACTGCGCGTCGGTTACGATGCATTGGCGCGCATCGACATACACGGCGTCGATGCCGCTGCGCACGAAGGCTTCAGTGATCATGCGGCTCGAAACGCGCTCGCCGTAGGACACGATCATGTCGGAGATGCGCGGGGTGAGCTCACCGACGACGGCCAGGCCGCGCAGAATCTCCTCGAGGCCATCGAATTCTTTTTCCATCCAGGCGTGGGTTGCCTTCAGGCCGCTGTCGGCGCGCATCGCGGCCAAGGGATCCTCTTTGAGCGCCTGCCCCATGGCGAGTTGCATGGCCGTGTCGCAATGCCGGATGCGCAGGCGCTCGGTGATTGCCAGGGCGCTGGAGCGATCGCCGCGGGCCGCGGTGGCCGCGGCCGAAATCAGCAGGTCCGTCACGCGGGCCATCGCGCTCACCACAACCACCGGCTGCAGGCCTTTCGCAATTCGACCGGCGACAATGCCCGCGGTGCGCAGGATTGAGGCGGTGTCCTCGACCGAGGTCCCGCCGAACTTCATCACCACGAGCCGGTTCATACCGGCACAGCCACCGGATCCAGTTTGCCCATCGACACAAGCAGCTCGGCATTGAGCACGGCTGCTCCCGCCGCGCCGCGAATGGTGTTGTGCGAGAGGACCGTGAACTTCCAGTCGAGCAGCCCACATGGGCGCAGGCGTCCAACGGTTGCCGCCATTCCTGCGCCGCGCATCCTGTCCAGCCGCGGCTGAGGCCTGTCCTCCGCCTTCACAAATTCCACAGGCTGCGCCGGAGCCATGGGCAGGTCTTTGCCGGCCAGTGGAGCAAACTCCGCCCACGCCGCGATCAGGTCGTCCTTCTTCGCTTTCTTTCCCAGCTTGATGCTCACGCTTTCCGTATGACCATCCTCCACCGCAACGCGATTGCAGTGCGCGCTCATCTTCGCCGCCAGCGGCTCTACCTCCCGCCCTTTCAGCTGGCCCAGCAGCTTCAGCGTCTCCGCCTGCATCTTCTCCTCTTCATTCTTGATGAACGGAACCACGTTGCCCAGAATATCGAGTGATGCCACTCCAGGATAACCCGCGCCGCTGACCGCCTGCATGGTAGAGACAAAAATCGCTTCCACGCCGAACCTCTCCACAATCGGTTTGAGCGCCAGCACCAAACCGATAGCCGAGCAGTTGGGGTTCGTCACGATATAACCGCCCGACTTCCTGCGCCAGCTCTGGTTCTCCACCAGCGCCAGGTGATCGGCATTCACTTCCGGTATCACCAGCGGGATGGCCGACTCCATGCGGAACGCGCTCGAATTGGAGATGACGGCGCAGCCAGCGGCGGCAAACTTCGGCTCCAGCTCGCGGGCAATATCGGCGTCGAGCGCGGCAAAAATCACCTTCGGCGCGCCATCCGGCTTCGCGGGGGACATGGGCAGCGCCGCCACGCGCTCGGGCAGCGGCGTTTCCAGCTTCCAGCGGACCGCGTCTCCGTAAACCTTGCCGCCGGAGCGCTCGCTCGCCGCCAGCCACGACACTTCAAACCAGGGATGATTCTCTAAAAGCTGAATAAAACGCTGGCCGACCATGCCGGTGGCCCCAAGTATTCCAATTTTCTGCCGCATGTCCCTCGCCCTTTTTCAGATACACCGCAAGCTCGGGCGTAAAAAAAGCCGGCCTGCACGATGGCTGTGTCGATAGTGTAAATGGCCTGGTTGAAGGCCGAATCACACAAAAGGTTCGCGATACCACTATCGTCACGTCGCCTACGGGTGTGCCCCGTTCAAGCCTTGTTGCGGCTTGAGTTGGCTCGCCACGTGAATCCATGAATCGCGCTGGCTCATCTGCCTTGTGGGAGAAACGCTTTGGCCGACTATCTGCCTCTTACCGCTGTTCACCCGGCGAGCTTCGATCCGGGCACCGCGCAAACCCCAGGCTCCCTGCGCCTTGCAGCCATCAGCCGCGATCAGGGCGTAACAACAGGCCTGTGGGGTGGGACGTTCCTGGTCGAAGCCGGTGCGCGCACCGCTATCCATCACCACGGCGAACAGGAAACCGTCGTCTACGTCCTTGAAGGCGAGTCGCTGATCCGCTGGGGTGAACGCGGCGCGAGCCAAGCGCTGGTCCGCGCCGGCGATTTTCTGCATGTGCCCGCGTGGACGCCGCACATGGAAATCAATCCCTCGAAAGAGCGGCCTTTCCGGTGGATTGTCGTGCGGAGCACGCCGGAGCCGATTGTGGTGAATTTGCCGGATGATTACTGGGGGTGAGCGGCACAGCCCTGCGCGAAATTCGGCCGGACGGCCGATGCTACTGCTGTGTGGTCCCAGCCCCGTTCCCATAAGTGAAGTCCTGTGTGACCGTGCCCTTCGCCGGCACCGTCACCGTGGCAATCTTCTGGCCCAGCTGTTCCTGATCCGCCACCACCGTGTAAGTCCCCGGCGGCAGACCCTTGATGACGTAGCGGCCCGAGGCATCCGACACCGCGAAGAAAGGGTTCGCCGACACGTTAATGAACGCCTGCATCCACGGATGGTTATTGCAGCGCACCGGAATCATCAGCTCCGGCGCGCCAAACGTGCGCTGATCCTGCGGGCCGGTCTGTCCGTTCGCCGGCTGCTGCGAAATGTCCACCGGCTGATTGCCGCCGACCGTGGGCGTCATGTGGATGTTGTGCATCGTGGGATCGCTGTTGGTGAAGCGCACCGGCTGGCCCACCATCACGCCGACGACGTGGGGAATGTAGCGGCAGCCTTTCTGGTCGATGTCCACCGGCTGCGAAGGCGCGGCGTACACGCGATTGCCCAGGCCATCCTTTATGTAGATGAAGACGTTGGCGAAGCCGCCGTTGTTGACCACATACTGCTCGCTGTAGAGCGTCGGTCCGAGCGTACATGCCGGATCCTGGCTCATGTCGATTTCGATCGGTTTCGGCGGGCTCTTCACGTAGTGGACCGTTCCCTGGATCGTGCCCGCTGTACTCCAATCAATGGTCGTATAGTTCCCGCCTGGCGCAGCTCCGGGGCCCTGCTTTTTGCATCCGGCCGCCACCAGCGCCAACAGGCACATCGTGACAGCGGTCAGTCGTCCAGTCTTCATTCGAGTCTCTCTCCGGTTATTAGTTCAGTTCATCTTAAGAGTCGCGCTTTCGTGACTCATCCCGGCCGTCTGAATCTCGACAGCCTGAATCACAGCATCGGCAAAGGCCCGCGTTCCCGCCGATCCGCCCACGTCGCGCGTCAGTGTCTTCCGTTCTGTATATGTCTTCTCGATCGCCGCCTGCAGCTTGCCCGCGGCGTCCGACTCCCCAATATGGTGCAGCATCAGCACCGCGGACTGCAGCAGCGCTGTGGGGTTGGCGATGTCCTTGCCGGCAATATCCGGGGCGGACCCGTGCACGGCCTCGAAAATCGCAGCCTCCGCACCCAGATTCGCTCCTGGGACAAGACCCAGTCCGCCCACAAACGCCGCGCACAGGTCGCTCACGATATCGCCGTACAGGTTCTCAAGCAGGAGCGTGTCGTACTGATACGGGTTCATCACCAGCTGCATGCAGGTGTTATCGATAATGTGTTCGCCGTAGACGATGTCCGGATAGCCCTTCGAAACATCCCGCGCGCAACGCAGAAAGAGGCCGTCCGACATCTTCATAATGTTCGCCTTGTGAATCGCGTGAATCTTACGCCGCCCATGCTTGGCCGCGTACTCAAAAGCGAACTTCGCAATGCGCGTCGACCCTTTTTCCGTGATCACCTTCAGCGATTCCACCACCCCCGGCACGACCTCATGTTCGAGGCCGACGTATTCGCCTTCAGTATTTTCGCGAATGATGATGAGATCCACGCCCGGATAGCGAGTCTCGAGCCCTGGCAAATTCTTAATGGGACGGAAATTCGAATACAGGTCGAATTTCTTGCGCAGCGTAACGTTAATCGAAGGGAACCCTCCGCCGACCGGTGTCGTGACCGGGCCTTTTAGCGCCACTCGATTCCGCTCGATAGAAGCGTAGAGCTCTTTGGGAATGTACTCGCCATGCTTCTCAAAGGCTCCGGCGCCTGCCGCAAACCGCTCCCACGCAAACTGCACGCCGGTGGCTTCCAGGATGCGTACGACGGCGTCGGTGACTTCAGGCCCAATCCCATCGCCGGGAATCAACGTTATGGTGTGTGTCTTTCCCACTGCACTCCTCTACAAACCGTCGCCTGGCATTTCGCTCATTGTTGAACCACTGTTGGTTGGATTGGTCGTCTTTGGCTAACCGCTTTTCGCTGGCCGTTTCTCGCTCGCCTCTCGCTGGTTTCTTGCTCGCCCCTCGCTGACCGCTGTTCAGCTGACCGGCTTTCAGCTTACCGCTACTCAGCTATTTTGCTCGCTTGCTCTTCTCCCCGTGCTGATTCAGCAACTGCTCCAGCTCTTCCTTGAACTCCCGCACATCCTTGAAGTCCCTGTAGACGCTGGCGAACCGAATATAAGCCACTGTATCGAGTGCCTTCAGCCGGTCCATAATCAGCTCGCCAATCTCGGCCGTCGTCCGTTCGCGCTCTGTGGATTCAGTTACAAACGTCTCCACCTCGTCTACCAGCTGCTCCAGCTTTCCCGCGGAAACAGGCCGCTTTTCGCAGGCAGCCAGCAATCCGTCCAGCACCTTGGGCCGCTCGAACTTCTCTCTCCGCCCGTCCTTCTTCACCACCATGTAAGGGATTTCGTCGATGCGCTCGTAGGTCGTAAAGCGGCGGTTACACTTCTCGCATTCACGCCGCCTGCGGATCGAATCGGCTTCCCTGCTCTCCCGCGAATCGATCACGCGGTCCTGGGCAAACCCGCAGTATGGACATTTCATCGGTCTGATTCGATTCTAGCAGCGCATACAGCGGCTCCCCACCGCCGCCTCCCTCTCGGCTGCCCGAGCCGCCCTCTCGCCTGGCTGCTTGCCCGGTTTATGCTGTTTTTGGCTGCACTCGTTCCTGACTGAACTCTGGCTCGCTTTTCGCTCGCCACCGTCTGCTTCCAGGGACTATCGTATTTGCGAGCATCTTATCCAACCATGAGCCCGAACACGAGCAAGCCCAAACGTAAACGCAGTATCGCCAAAGGGGTCCTGGCCGGCTTCATCGGCGGCCTGGCCGGTTCCGGCGCGAAGATTATCGCCGAAAAGCTATTTCCTCCACGCGTAGAAGGCCAGACTCCGCCTCCTGTGGTGTTCGCCGAGCAGGTTGCCGGCCACACTCTTCCCGACAAGGAGCGCGAGCTTGCCCTCCAGGGCATTCACTTTATCTTTGGAGCGCTCGCCGGCGCGGTTTATGGCGCGCTTGTCGAGGTCGAGCCATCGCTTGGCGCATGGCGCGGCGCTGCGTTTGGCATTACGCTCAACCGTCTCACTCATGAAGCGATCCTGCCAAAGATGGGCCTGGCCGCTCCTCCCAGTCGCCAGCCTACCCAGGAGCGCATCAGCGAGTGGGTCACCCACGCCACCTACGGCGTAGCAACGGATACAGTTCGGAGAGCCGTTCGCCGAACCCTGTAATCGCCTAAGCAACAGCTGAGAAGCGGTCAGCGATGAAACTGTCAAGCGAAAAGACGGTCAGCGATGAACCGATTAGCGAAAAGCGATTAGCGATAAAGCGGTCAGCGATAATCTGTCAGCGAAAGCACGCGAGAAATACGCTTCGAATCGACATCCCAGTAACTGGCCGGGCGTCGGCTGACCGGCTTACTGTTCGGTCGTTAGCTGACCGGTTCTTAGCCGCCCGGACTTTCGCTGACCGGTCCTTAGCTGACCGCTTCGTGCGCCATCTCCTCGGCAACATGCTCACTCTCTTCGGTCACCTTCTTCAGCGAGACATGCTCGAAACGCGCCCAGATCAAGCCTACCGGCACGATGCCCAGGAAGGTCAGGAGGAGCAAAGCCGCGGCGCAGCCGGTTGCGGCCTCGGGCGCGGCCCCGAAGAATTTCGAGATCGCCCCCGCTACCAGGCCTATCTGGGTAAACCAACCGAGGACGGGAAGCTGAATCACGCTGGCCCCGCCGCTGACAATCATGAGCAGCACACCTTTGCCTGGGGTCATAGCAGCCAGTTCCGGACTCGCCACAAACGCGAGGGTCGTCTCGAGGTACGCAAACGCGATCATCACCCACATTCCGAGCGACAAAGCCGCCGCTACTCCGAAATCGGACAATGACCGAATCGTGTCCAGTCCAGAGTGAAAAGCCCGGATCTTATTCTCGACCGCCTGGCCGAAGCCTTTCGAGATGCGTCCGCAAATGCCGCCCAGCATCGAGGCCACCGTATCGCCCCAGAGCCGCACCGCCACCAGAAACAGGGTGCCCAGCAGGGTGAGCGCCAAGCCCCAGTATCCCGCCTTGCGCACGATCTCAGCATGTGGCAGGGCACCCGGCGGCGACAACAGAATCACCGAAGAGGTGATCAGCGCCATTGATCCCGCGTCGAAGAGGCGCTCCACGATGTAAACCGCAATCTGCGAACTAATTGGCAGCCCGGTCCGCTTCGAAACCAGGTAAGGCCGCACAAGGTCGGCAACGCGCCCAATCAGGGCCACTGCCGTAAATCCGATAACCTGCGTTCCCAGCAGTGACAGCGGCGCCAGCTTCTTCTTGTGCCGAACCAGCCAAACCCAGCGCACCGATCGCACTACGTACCCGGCATAGATGCAGGCCAGAGCAATGGCCATTTTCCGCCAGTCAGCCATGCGCAGCTGCTGCCCAAACACGTGCCAGTCAAAATGAATGCGCCCGCGCCCAAACCAGATCAGCACGATCACTGCCAGCACAACAACGGCGGCCACGATCCGGTTTTTGATCGACTTCAAAACAGGACTCCATCGAACCTGGCTGGGTCGAACCAGACTTGCTCGAACCAGGAGACTTCATGAAGAAGGCGCATCGCGGTCAGCGCGGCACCACAGAGGACAACTCCGCGGCACGCGATTGCGCAGCGTGCAATTCGCCCGCACGCCGCTCCGCGACACGGCGGTTGTATTCGCGGATCACCCGCGCAACGTAAGCGCGCGTCTCGCGATACGGCGGAATCCCATGCCAGCGATCCACCGCGGCCGGCCCCGCGTTGTACGCGGCCAATGCCAGCTGCAAATTGTCGTGGTACTTCGTGAGCAGGGCATTCAGATACGCGGTTCCGCCCTGAATATTCTGCCCCGGCGCAAAAGTGTCCGACACGCCCAGGTCCGACGCCGTCCCGGGCATCAACTGCATCAGTCCCTGTGCCCCGGCGCGGCTCACCGCATGCACATGCCCGTCGCTCTCCTGGCGAACCACGCTCGCCAGCAAATCAGCATCGAGATTGTAGGTCGTCCCCGCCTTCGTCAACATCGGCTTCAGGTCCGCTTCCGTCAGCTTCTCAGGCACGCCAGCCGGTCCTGACGCCGCGCTCTCCGCCGTCGCATCCGCAACCGGCTTCGGCCAATCCACCTGCTCGTCCGCCACAATGTCCGTCGCATTCACTTCGAGGAAGCTCGCGCCCGCGGCATCCATGTACAGCTTTACCTTCCCGCCATCGGCTTCGCGATGATCGCAGAAGAGGTCAAACCCATTTCTGAGGGTTACGTGCTCGGCGGCATGCGCAAAAGTCCCCAGACAGCCGACGGCCACAAAAGCGGACCATGCCCTGAGCGATTTTGCGGGGAAGAACATGCCTTTTCACTCTACCATTCTCAAGACGCGCCTTTGGTCCAGAATGTTCAATTTTCGGTAAGTCCGTAACTGGTTACTGTGGTGGCATTTGCGTCGAAGATTGGCTTCCCTGTAAGACCACTCACGCCTGGAATTCAAGAACGCCCTCTATCACCCTGGCCACTCCGTCCTCATCGTTCGTCGGCGCAATTTCCCACTCCCGTGCCCGCGCCAAATCCACCAGATCCGGAGCCCCGTTCGCCACCACAACCGCTCGCCCGGCAAATTCCAGCATCTCCAGGTCGTTCCAGTTGTCGCCGATGGCCATGATCTCCTCCGGCCCCAGACCCCGCTGCTGCGCCAGTCGCCGCAGCGCCGCGCCTTTCGAACACCCCGCCGGCAGAATGTCCAGAATCGTCAGGTCCCGGGATGCATACTCGGTCCGGTGCGCCTCGATATGAGATGCCATCGCGCTCTCTGCCAGACATCGCTCCGCGCCCCGCATTTCTTCGACCCCTCCGCACACCATGCCCTGAACCGGCGCTTCTCCCTGATCGAAGGCCCGCTCCAGTGGCCGAACCTCGCGTATGGATGGCCGGTTCGCCTCCACCCACATCGATACACGCCCGTGCAATGCTTCCAGCGACTCCAGCACCATCTCCCCGGGCCCCTCGCGATCGAACGTAAACACCGTCGTCCCATACGGCCGGAGCAAAGGGCAAAGGGAGCGCGCGGTCTCCACCGGCAGCAGGAAGCGATCAATCGGCTCCCCGCCCAAGGTGCGCGTCACCGTCCCATTCGATGTGATGAACACTGTCTCGGGCTTCAACCCAACCGGATCCAGCAGCGGCGCCGCGTAGGCCTGCCGCCTTCCCGTCGCGATGATAATTTCGATGCCTGCTGCTTCGGCTTCCCGCAACGCCTGGCAGTTGCGCCGGCTCACCACCGCCCCTGTCGATGGCAGCAACGTTCCGTCTATATCGATGGCGATCATCCTGGTTGGAGCGGTCACGTGTTTCCAGTTTAGGCGAACGCCACTCGAACCACGTAAAACTTCAGCCGCGCCGCTCGCGAAAGAAATCCCGCAGAAGCTCGCCGCATTCATCCGCCAGAACGCCGGCCGTTACCCTCATCCGATGATTCAGCTTCGGATGATTGAGCACCGCGAGCACCGATCCTGCCGCGCCCGCCTTGGGATCGGCTGTGCCGTACACCAGGCGACCCAGCCGCGCGTGGATCATCGCTCCCGCGCACATCGCGCACGGCTCGAGTGTCACATAAAGCTCGCAGTCGATGAGCCGGTAGTTTCCAATGGACCGCGCTGCGGCCCGCATAGCCACCATCTCCGCATGCGCCGTTGGATCCGTGTCGCGCAACACCCGATTCTGCCCCCGCGCCACAATCTCGCCGCGCACCGCGGCGACCGCGCCGATCGGAACTTCGCCTGCGTCACCAGCGGCGCGCGCCTCTTCGAGCGCAGCCTCCATCAGAATTTCATCTCCCTCAACCATCCTGACGATGGTAAGGCACAGCAGCCGGTTGCTGTTGCGTCATGCAATGAAGAGTGCCCAGTCCCCAGACGAGGTCTCCGCAATAGATGCCTACAACCTCGCGCCCCGGAAACACCTCCGCAAGAATATTAAGGGCCCTGCGATCGGTAGAACGATTGAAGGTTGGCACGAGGACAACTTCATTCGCAATGTAGAAATTCGCGTAGCTCGCCGGAAGCCGCTGACCCTGAAACACAATCGGCGGAGGCATCGGCAACTCGACGATCTCGAACGGCTTGCCGTCCGGATTCCGTGCCGACAGCAACCGGTCCAGGTTCTCAGCGAGAGGTAAATGGTTGTCGTCCTCTCTATTTGGCTCAACGGCTGTGACAATTGTGTTGGGCCCAACGAATCTCGTGATGTCGTCAACGTGTCCATGCGTATCGTCCCCGGCAATCCCATGGTTCATCCACAGCACCTGCTCGATTCCCAGATAATCCCGGAAAATCTCCCCCAGCTCTTCGCGGCTCACACCAGGGTTCCGCTGCTGCACCTCGCTCAGCAAACATTCTTCCGTGGTGATCAGCGTGCCCGCGCCGTTTACATCAATGGAGCCGCCCTCGAGAACTACCCTTTGCGGCCCATTATCCGTCTCCAGGGTGGGGATCCATTGCGGAAGGGCCAGCAACTTCGCCACCCGCTCCGGGATCTGGTCGTCCAGATGCCAGTCCTGGTATTTGGCCCAGGCGTTGAACTTCCAATTCGTAACCGCCACCATATCTTTTTCCGATTTGACGCCGCTACCAAGGGTCTTCTTTACAAAAATCGGCCCCGAATCCCGCGTCCACACCCGATCCGTCGGCCACAAATGAAAATGCACCTGCGCAAGGTTCGCGCCCGTGCGCTTCAGAATGCCGCCCGCGCGTTTCTCGGCCGCCGCATCATCTACCAGGATGTGAACATCTTCCACCCGTGCCAGGTGTCCGACGATTTCGGCATACACCCATGGGATCGGCTGAAATTTTCCCGGCCAATCCTCAGGATTATGCGGCCATGCGAGCCATGTTGCTTCATGGGGCTCCCACTCCGCGGGCATACGGTAGCCCAATGCAAGGGGAGTTCCCGGAGCACCCGGGGAACTTATCGGGTCTTCACTCATTCGGAATCGTCATCCAGAAAGCGGCTGACAATCGGCGCGTACGCATCGATTCTGCGATCCCGCAGGAACGGCCAGTTGCGCCGCGTGTCCTCCATCTGCCGCAGATCGATCTCACCAACCAGAATCTCCTCGCGATCGTGCGCCGCTCTCGCGATGACCCTTCCAAACGGATCGGCGAGAAACGACCCGCCCCAGAACTCCAGCCCCGGTCCCTCCGCCCGCTTCCCGCGCACATCGCCATGTTCCATTCCTACGCGATTCACCGCCGCCACGTACACGCCGTTGGCAATGGCATGCGCTCGCTGAATGGTCTGCCACGCGTCGTATTGGGCCGCTCCAAACTCCTCCTTTTCGGAGGGGTGCCAGCCAATTGCGGTCGGATAGAAAAGGACGTTGGCGCCGTGCAACGCCGTAATCCGCGCCGCTTCCGGATACCACTGATCCCAGCACACCAGCGTTCCGATCCGCCCCGCCGACGTGTCAAACGCGCGAAATCCAAGGTCGCCCGGCGTGAAATAAAATTTCTCGTAATAGAGCGGATCGTCCGGGATGTGCATTTTCCGGTAAATTCCCGCGATCTGCCCGTCACTTTCAATCACCGCAGCGGTGTTGTGGTAAAGGCCAGGAGCGCGCCGCTCAAACAGCGATGCAACCACCACGACTTTCGCTTCACGCGCAACGGCCCCCAGCTTCTCCGTGCTCGATCCCGGGATGGGCTCGGCCAGATCGAACAGATTGACATCCTCGCGCTGGCAGAAATACTGCGCCCGAAACAATTCCGGCAGGCAAACCACCTCCGCCCCCAATCGCGCCGCCTCGCGCACCCGCTCCGCCGCCTTCTCCAGATTCGAATCCGGATCCGGTCCGCAGCTCATCTGCACCAGCCCCACCCGAAAAGTAGTTTTCTCCGTCATATTTGTGCCATCTACAGTTACGATTGACCCCTGAAGAAGCAAAAGGCGCAGGCCTCGCGGCCCACGCCCCGCCTGATGCCCGCTTAATCTATTCGAAAATCAGAATCGCAGCAGCAATTGTGGTCGTCCAAAGCCCGCGCTTGTCGCCAATTGCCGACTGTGTCACGTTTGCCGTGCGCACAATTTTGTTCGATATGCGATAAATCTCTTTTTTCTCGTCCCAGCTCTTGTCGGGATCGAAATCCACGTCGAGAGTAGTCGCCAGCATCTCCGCCGCCAACTCCTCGGCGTACTCTCCAGCCTGATCCTCTGTCTCGCCGAAGCTGTGATGCTCACTTAAGTAACCGTAGGTGTTACGATCGCTTGGAATCGCCACCCCAATACTGGATGCCACCAGCCGGTGGGGCTCCCGCGTCGAATTCTCGGCTACGACGGCGAATACAACTTCTCCCGGACTCAGATATTTGAGCCCCTCTTTGCGCGCAATCAACTTGGCCTGGGGCGGGAAAATCGACGATACGCGCACCAGATTGTGGGCGGCAACACCGGCATCACGTAATGCCAGCTCAAAAGAGGTCAGCCGCTCCTTATGTTTCCCAACACCCTTCGTAAAAAACAAACGCTTTGGGACCATGCTTTTTCCCAATTCCTGACTCCTTCGATTGTTTGATATCGGCGCACAGATTCCGGGGAAAATCCGATCCCGCTGAAACTTATCACATCGACGCTGCAGCTGGCGACGCCGACCGGATGAATTCACGCCCTAATAATCATACGGCACTGCGGCCCCGCCCAGGACCCGCTTCCGCTGCGCGCTTTTCAAGCGACTGCGTCGCAATCTCCAGAAATTCCTGTCCCGCTCGGGACAGCTGCCGGTCCTTGCGAAATACCAGCGCCAGATCGCGCGCCAGCCGCACTCCATCGAGGCCAAGCACATGCAATGTTCCCGCCCGCTCCTCCTCCGCGACATTGGTGCGCGGAAGAAATCCCAGCCCCAGCCCCACGCCGATGTAGCGCTTCAGCATTTCGCTTGACTCCACTTCCATCGCCACCCGCGGCACCATCTCGTTCACGCGAAACAGCTCGTCCAGTTGTTCCCGCCGGCGTCCCTGTTTCGGCAGCAGCAGCGCATATTTTGCGGCCTCCTGCAACCGCACCACCCCACGCCCCGCCAGCGGATGCCCCTGCGGCGCCACCAGCCCCAGCTCATCCCGATGGATCAGCTCCACCGTCAGCCGCGCATCGCGTACCGGCATCGACACGATTCCGAAATCCACCTCCCGGCTCAGCACGCTCTCGATTGTGCGCAGCCTCTCGGCTCGAACTACGCTCAGCATCACGCGCGGATATTGCCGCCGAAACTGCGCAAACACCCGCGGCAGCACGTACAGATGCGTCGCCTCATTCGCGCTGATCGAGAGCTCGCCGCGCGGCGAGCGTTCCTGCTCGGCGATCGCCAGCAAAATGTGCTTCTGCCGCTCCACGCAATACTCGGCAAAGGGTTCAAAGAGCCGGCCGGCCGCCGTAAAAGTCACTTTCCCGCCATCGCGGTCGAACAGGCGCGCCCCCACCTCCTGCTCGAGCGTGCGAATCTGTGCCGAGATAGCCGGCTGTGTGCGGAGCAGCTTCTGCGCAGCCCGCGAAAAGCTTTTCAGGCGGGCCACTTCCAGAAACGTCCGGAGATTTTCAAAATCCATTGATGTTCAATAAGGATATGCGGCGCGAGCACTGCCCACAAGCGGCTTTATGACTTCTTAATGCCCAGCCATTTCCTCTGGAGCTCGCTCCCTGCGCGGCGGACGCCGCATGATAAACGGCAGCGGAATCAGGCATGCGATCAATAGGCTCAAGCCCCAGAATGAATTCTGGTAGCTCAGCATCTCCGCCTGACGATTCAGGGCCTGCCAGGCATTCCCCATCGCAAGCTGTTTTGCAGCCTCCGGGCTTTGGCCCAGCCGCGTCAGCGAGTCTCGCGTCATATCCATAAACCGCGAATACTGCGGGCTTCCCGCGACAACGTGCGAACTAAGCGCTGAAATATGTGTCTGCTGCGTCCGTTGCAAAAATGTCGTCAGCAGAGCCGTGCCCACCGAACCCCCGATATTGCGCGCAAAATTGGAAAAACTCGAAATCTGATTGTTCTTGTTGCGCGGAACGCCCAGATAATTCAGCGTACTGATCGGGATAAAAATAAAAGACAGCCCCATCACCTGATAGGCGCGCCACAGCGTGATCTGCCCGAACGAAACACCCAGGTCGAGGCGCGTCAGATTGAACAACCCGACGGCGGTAATCGCATATCCGATCGCAACCAACAATCGCGGGTCAAATTTTCCTGAGCTGACAATGCGACCGGCGATCGGCATCGTGCACATCAGCACCAGCGCTCCCGGCGATAGCACCATCCCCGCTCGCTCCGCCGTGTACCCCAGTAATACCTGCAGAAACTGCGGAATCAGCACAGTCGTCCCAAACAGCACCATACCCAGCACAAATTGCAGAAAAACAGCCGTTCCAAAGTTACGATTTTTGAGCAGCCGGATGTCGACGATCGGATCCGCGTGCCGCCACTCCCACCACACAAAAACCGCCAGCGTGCAGGCTGCGATGATCGTAAATGCCCTAATGTTCGGATCGCCGAACCAGTCCTTCTCCTGCCCCTTATCCAGAACAAATTCAAGGCAGCCCACGCCGACCGAGATCAGCCCCAGCCCCATGAAATCCACGCGCCCGGTCCGCGTCTGCTCCGCCTTCAGATACGGCGGGTCCTCGACCATCCGCTGCGTCAGAAACAGCGAAAGCAAACCCACTGGCAAATTGATGAAAAAAATCCAGTGCCAGTTGAAGTTGTCCGTGATCCATCCGCCCAGCGTTGGCCCGATCGCCGGAGCCACCACCACCGCCATTCCATATACGGCAAAAGCCTGGCCGCGCTTGCTGACCGGGAATGTGTCGGCCAGAATCGCCTGCTCGCTGGGCGCGAGGCCACCGCCGCCAACCCCCTGCAGGACGCGAAAGAAAACCAGCACCGGCAGAGAACCGGCGAAACCGCACATCATCGAGCAGACGGTAAACAGCACCACGCAGGTCATGTAGAAGCGCTTGCGGCCCATACGCGCCATCAGCCAGCCGGAGATCGGCAGGATCACCGCACTGGACACCAGATAGCTCGTCAGTACCCACGTGGCTTCTTCCTGGCTTGCCCCGAGCGACCCGGCCATGTGCGGCAGCGCGACGTTGGCAATCGAGGTGTCCAGCACCTCCATAAACGTCGCCAGGGTAACGGTCAGCGCGACGAGCCACGGATTGTGGCTGGGCTTCCAGTTTGCCTCGTCGTAATGCAGTTCGGCCAAAAGATCGTCCGTGTCGTACAGGAGTTTCCGCCGCTCGCTCCTGGACCCGCTCAGCGAAGTTGCCGATAGCAGTCACAGACGCGTCCAGTGCGCTTCAAATGCGGCGCATTGAAGTTGCCGGATTGGACAGTTTTTAGATTAGCAGCAGCCCGCCAGCTTGCAGGTTGACGTTTGCTGCAGTTTTGAGCTTGCAGCTGGAATTACAGTTGAAAGGCGGCGCATCCATGAACTACCCTGCCGCAGCCGCTCGATTTCTCCCTCGCCGCGGGCTATTTCTTAGCGTCAGCCTCCCGCTGCTGCACAAACGCGATCTGCCGCTTAATCAGATCGGCGTCCGGACCCGCGGGGACATACGTCAGGCTGTTGCGCAGATGGTCCAGCGCTCCCGAATAATCATGTTTATTGATCAGCGTCAGGGCCAGAATCTCTTCCGCATTCTGCACGGTGTGCTCTGGGTCCATCGCCAGCGCACGCTCCGCGCTGGTGCGCGCCGCTTCGTTTTTCCCCAGCCTGTAATCCACCAAAGCGTTTTCGTACCAGATCCTCGCCGTCCCCGCTGGATCGAGCGCCAGTGCGCGGGCAGTCCAGTTGCTCGCTTCCTGCCAGTCCTTCTTCTGAATCGCAATCGTGGCCAGCCAGACGCATGGCGGAACGAACCGCGGGTCCGCCGCCTGCGCCTGAATCAATGAATCGGTGGCCGCCTTCAGTTCCGAGGGAGCCTGAAGACGCCCCAGGAGATACCAGGCTTCCGCAAACTTTGGATCAGCCTTCACCGCTTCCTCAAGATCGCTCTTCGCGCCATCGGTCTTGCGATGCAGCCATTCCTCATGCGCCGTCCGGAACGCCTTCATCGCCTCGGGCGAACTGCTCGCCGCGCTCAGAGCGGTGCCCGGCGCATTTTCCTCCGGATTCAGCACCAGATCCGCCAGGTAGTGATTGTCCCGCAGAGTTTTCTCTGTAATCGTGTCCACCGTGGAACGATACCCGGCGAGCTCCGCGTGAACCGTGCATCCCTCATAGTGCTGTTCCATCTGCCGGTTCACATCGCCGTCCAAAGTGTATGCCCCGGGAAGATGCACATGCGTGATCGCAAACCTTCCGTCCGGAGCCGTGTCCGTGGTCAGATCGGTGCGGCCGTTCGCGCACGATAGCGCTACCGTAATCGGCTCCCAGATGAGCGGATCGCCCGCAACCACAACCTTTCCCCACAGGCCAGGACCTCCGATCACTCCGCCTGGCGCGTTCGCCATAAAGCCCCAGTAACCCGTGTCCTGAATCGAATCGGGCCGGGTTGCAGTAGAAGTACCGCCCCCGGCGGGAATGCCCTGTGCCTGCACAAACTCGCCCGCAAGCATGGAGAGGGAGAAAAACAGGAAGAGGAAAAGAGCAGTTTTGTTTTTCATGGCTGGCCCCGCAAACCCATAATTATCGCGCATCCCTTCCATCAATTCCAGGCTATTCTGGGGGCGATGCGCCTCGGTCTGCTCTCCTTCGTACTGCTGTTCGCCGGCAGAATACTCGGACAGCAAACTTCACCCGACCAGCTCCTGAACCGCGCCATTGGCGAGCAGCAAAAGGGCGATATTCCAGACGCCATCCGCGATTATCAGGCGGTCCTGGCGCTCCACCCCGATACCCTGGCCGCCCACGTCAATCTCGGCGCCGCCCTGGCCCACACTGGGCAGCTCGATGCGGCTATCGCCCAGTATCAGGCGGCTCTCAGGCTGGCCCCCCAGCTTGCCTCCGTCCACCTCGATCTCGGCCTCGCCTGGTCCCGCAAAGGCGATCTTCCCAATGCGCTGGAACAGTTCGACGCTGCCCATCGCGCCAGCCCTCGCGACGTTCGCATTGCCATCCTGCTCGGCGACGCCCAGGCCCGCTCAGGCAAAGCCTCCGACGCGGTCGCTATGCTGACGCCCATGGAGTCCACCAATGCCTCCAACCCCGATTTTGAGTATGCACTCGGCGAGGCGCTGATCCGCGGCGGCCATCCCCGCGACGGCGCCACCCGCCTCGAAAAGTCCGCGTCCATGACCAACAGCGCCGACTCCTGGATGCTCGCCGGATCCACCCTCCTCGACCTGAACGAATTCGACCAGGCACGCCGTGACCTCGATAACGCGATGCGCCTCGACCCTTCGCTGCCCGGCCTCTGCACCCTCGACGGCACCGCGCGCGACAAGGCCGGCGATGCCAAAGCCGCCGAACCCGCATTTCGCCAGGCGCTCCGGCAAAACCCAAACGACTTCGACGCCAACCTCTACCTCGGCGCAATCCTCTACCAGCAACGAAATATGGACGAAGCGAAGAAGTACCTCGATAAGGCAATTGAGCTGAACCCGCAATCCACCATGGCCCGCTACGAATCGGCGATGTGGAAGAGCACTTCAGGCGACTACCAGGCCGCCGCCGACCAGCTTGAGAAACTGGTCTCCGATTCTCCGCAGTGGCTCGAACCTCACGTCGAACTCGCCACTCTCTATTACAAACTGCATCGCCCTACAGACGGCGCCCGCGAGCGCCAGATCGTCGACAAGCTCACCGCGCAGCAGCAGCAGCAAGGTCCCGGCAAGTAGATCCGCCCGGGCTTCAGTCGCTCGTATCAATCACCGGACTCGGTGCCAATCAGCGACTCTTCGCGCCCGGCTCGGTGACCTTCAGCACCTGATTGGCTTTCACGTCGTTGAGAGTCTGCACGCCGCCCGCCGGCCAGTGAATCTCCACCGTCTCCGCTTTCGTATCGGCTCCCAACCCGAAGTACACCGGCCCGTCGCTCGACGACGCATAGCACACGCTGGTGGTCATGTGGTTATACTGCGCCCCCACTGTGGCGCTCACAACCTTGATCCGTGCCCCAATCCCGTCCCGATTGCTCACAACGCCCCGCAGCGCTATGTCCAGCCAATGCCCCGCATGCTCACTGCGGTTCATCCAGATCTCAGCCTGAGCCCCCAGCGCCGTCGCCACCACATCGACCCGCCCATCCCCGTCCAGATCTCCCAACGCGCACCCCCGATGCCGCGCTTTCGGAGCCGCATCCAAACCAGCCTCCTCCGTCAGCGCCGACCACTTTCCGCTCGCCCCCGGATTGCGAAATACCGTGTTGTACTGGGCTATCTCCGTGCCCGGCAACGGCTGCGACTCCACATGCCCGCGCGTCACAAACAGGTCCTTCCAGCCATCATTGTCAAGGTCGTAGAGCGCCGCCCCGAAGCCCGACATCTTCATGCTCAGATCGCGCAGCCCGGTTGGCGTCGTCACCTCGCGAAAATCGCCCCTCCCCGTGTTCTGAAAAAGAGGGAAGGTCTGGTTGTTCAGCGCCACAAACGCCAGGTCCGGGTATCCATCGTTGTTGAAGTCGCGAAAATCCAGCCCCATGCCTGAAATAAACTGCCCGCCCTCCGGCAGCGCCACCCCGGCATCGAACGCAACCTCCTCAAACTTGCTGCCGAGGTTGTGAAAGAGGAAGTTGTAATCCGCATCGTTGGTGACAAACAGGTCCTGCTTTCCATCGAGGTCGTAATCGGCCATGCCCACGCCCATGCCCTTGCCGACATGGTCGCGAATCCCCCACTCCTTCGAAACATCCCGAAACGTGCCGTCGCCATTGTTCAGAAACAGCCGGTCCGGCTGGCCCTTGTAGTACCGCGGATGACAATAATCGGCGACCGCGCCGAAGTGGCAGAGCGGCTGCGCGGCATAGCTCCACTGCATATAGTCCACAATGAACAGGTCCAGCAATCCGTCATTGTTCACGTCCACCCATACCGCAGCCTCGGCCCACAGCGGCCCATACTGTGGGTCGTTGGAGTCTCCCAGTCCTGCCTTCTGCGTTACGTCGGTGAAGGTCCCGTTGCAGTTGTTGTGGTACAGCGTATTGCGATAGACGCCGGCGACGAAGATGTCCGGGCACCCATCGTTGTCGTAGTCGCCCACTGCGACGCCAATGTCGTAACCGGACCCGGCCAGTCCCGCCGCCTCCGTCACGTCGGTGAAAGTCCCGTCGCCGTTATTCCGGAAAAGACGGTTCCGATACTTCGGATCGTCCTTCTTCAGCGTTGCGATGTTCGCGCCGTTCGCGAAAAAAATGTCCGGATGCCCGTCGCCGTTGTAATCGAAAACCGCGACGCCGCCCGCCATGCTTTCAGGCGCATTTCTGCCCGGCGTCTCATCGTTCTCAAGACTAAACGGAATCTTCTTCAGTTCGAAACGGATGGGACTCGGAGCCGGGGCAGCGTGGACCAGCAGAAGAGCGGCAGCCGCGAGGCACAAAACTAAGACCGCAGCCCGTAAGAATCCGAAAAAGGACATACTCCTGCAGACTACAGAAAGAAGGGGTGGCTTGCGCCACCCCTTCTGGTTCGATTGCATGGATGCCCTTCTCGCAAAAATCCCGAGGAAGGCGCTTCTCCTAGAAGAAGTACCTCGCGGAGAAGGTCATCAACCGCTGACCCACTGTGTGAAGCGGCTTGCCATTCACACTGGTATCAGTGTTCCCTCCACCCAGCGCGCTGAACTTCACCTGGATATCGTCGTTGTTTCCATCCAGGTTGAATTGCGGGTTCGGATGGTTGACGAAGTTCTGACCCTGGACGCGAAGCTCAACCCTCTGACTTTCCCGGGTGGGGAAACTCTTGAAGAGCGAGAGATCGTTATCCAGGTATCCGGGATTGCGTATGTACGGCCAGTGCAACGGCCCTTCCACACCGATCACGTCCGGCGCGGCAAAGCAGTTCGGGTTGAAATGCGCACCCCCCTTGAGGCCGGATGCCGGATTGCATGTCAGCAGCGGCATCAGCTGGTTAACCGACGAAGTTCCCAGCCAGGATGCGGGGTTCTGGCTCTGCGCGATCTGCCCGTTCGGCATCGTGAACAGACCGGTGGTGGAATTCCCGCTCGGGAAGCTCGCGTTCAGGTTTCCGTTGGTATTGGACTGGATTGGCGCGCCAGCCTGATATGTATTCCAGCCCGACAGTTTCCAGCCATTGACCGCTGTACCCAGCAGCCGGTTCCCGTGGATCGGGCTCGGCAGGTTGTAGATGTACCAGACGTTGAAGATGTGCGTGTGATCGTAATCCAGCACACCATAGTTGGGCTGCAGGGCGAATGGCCAGACCCCGGTGCCGTTGCCGGAACCGTTCGACGTATCGCCGTCCCAGACGCCCATCACCTTGCTGAAGGTGTAGTTCGCCTGGAAGTTCAGCAATGCCCCGTTCTTCTTCCATGACGCCTGCAGAGAGTTGTACTTCTCGAAGCTCTGATGCGTCAGCAGGTAGATGTCCTGGTAGTTGTGCATGGGGCGAAAATCGTTGCTGGTGCAACCGGTTTCGCCATTGATCGCCGATGCCGAGCAGGGCTTCATTGTGATAGGATCCAGCGCTGCCCACTCAGCTCCCAACGGGATGTTGTTGAGGTTGTTGATGTTGCTGTTTCCGCCGTTGAACTCTTCACCCGTCGTGTGGTTGCCCACGTACGAGATTTCAACCAGCGACTGCCACTTTGTCGCCTGATCGATCGAAACGTTCCAGTCCAGCGTCAGAGGTGTGCGATCGTCACCCAACAGATCCGCGCCTACGTTGTTGCCGCACAGCCAGCAGCTTTCCTGCACACTGGTCGGCGGGTTGGAGACGCTTGCCAAATTCGCATACCCTACGAACGGGTGCGGCGTGGAGTAGTTGATGATGCCCTTCGGACCATCGGCCACGTTGTTGTTCGTCGCTTCGTTCACGGAGTCCTGATAATGATAGGCTCCGTATCCGGCACGGAACACTGTCTTGCCGGTACCGAAGATGTCGTAAATCAGGCCCACGCGCGGGTTGTAGTAGAACAGCGGCGAACTGAAGCCCGAGAGCGGAATATTCTTGTTTACCGCATTCCACTCGAGGCCCGTATTGGCGGGCGCCGTTTGTGAATCGACATAGTTGGACTGCACCCAGACTTGCTGCCCCGCCGGTTCTCCATACCACTGTCCAACGTGATCCGCGCGCATGCCGAGGTTCAGCGTGAGCTGTTTGTTCGCCTTCCACGAGTCCTGCACCCACAGCGACCACTGGTTCATCTTGATGTTATCCAGCGGCACGCCGCTCTGCTGTTCGTAGCTGGCGACGCTCCCCAGCAGGAAGTCCGCAGTGATGTTTCCCGTTCCGTAATTGGACGGCCAACCCACGTTAAACTGCCCGTTGTCCTGGCAACCGTCATCGCACCCGCTCGACTGGCTGTTATAAGGCTGCGCCCAGTAGAAGCCGGCCTTGGCGGTATGTGCGCCGATGACCTTGCTGACCGTGTCGTATAGCTGGGGCACCCGCGCCAGCTTTCCAAACCCGCCGCCGGCGACAAAACCACCGTCGAACGGTTCCTGATCGATGCTCGAAAGCGCGCTGCCCCACGCATTGTTGTTGATATTGGGCATCTGGGTTGAGGTGTGGCCGAACAGCCCTTGTATGGCACCCATTCCTATATTGCTGCGGTTTGCGGCGGTGCTGCCCAATGTGTTCGGATTGATGAACCGCGACAGCGTAAACACCGTTTCGTTCGTTGTGGTCGCGTTGAACTGGTGCGTAAAGTTAGCCAGAACCACCTGGGCATTCACATTTGCGGTGACCGGAGCCGGATAAGGCAACGTTTGCGGCGGAGCCCACCAGATCGTGATCGGATGCTGATCGGTTTCCTTCTGGTACGCGTAAGTCCCGCTCAGCTTCGTGTTCTCGGTGATCGCATAGTCCACTTTGCCGGTCGCTTCCCACCGGTTCTGAGGAATGCTGGGCGCGTAAGCATAGTTGCTCCAGCCGTTGTTGCCGTTCGGGGTGAGATTCGGCAGTGGATAGGCCTTGTTCAACACACCCAGAATGTTCGGATCGAAATCCGTGGTCGGGATGTGGATGTTGCCGCTGGAATCCTGCGTCCAGTTGGCGTCTTGCGGCAGAGGATTACCGGAAGGATCCGTACGCTGGGAGGGGGTGAAGTACGCATACCCCGTTGTCCCGTTGCCGTTTTCGATCGCCGCAAACTGATCGGTCGAGCACAGCGACGCTGCGCCGCCGAACTTCGGATTCGAGGTGGTGTTGCCGCTCGAGCCTCCGCAGGCAAACAAACCGTTGCGCTGGTCCGAGGTGGGTTCGTTGTAGTAGTTGATGGCGTTGGAGGGGTGCTGGATCATGTACTCATAGCCGCCCCAGAAGAACAGCTTGTCGTGGTTCCGGTTGAACTTCAACCATGGAAGCACGACCGGCCCGCCAACGTTCCCGCCAAGGTAGTAGTAGTACTCGTACGGGTTCAGAGTGTTGGCCAGCGACTGAGCATTTGCCGCCGTCGTTGCGGAGCTGATCGACGAAAGATAGGACTCCTTCACATAAGAATCCCAGGAATTCAGCTCCGAGTTGCGAGCGTAAAAGTAACCTTCACCGTGAAGATTCTTGCCCCCGGATTTGCTGAACGCTTCGAAGATGACGGGGCCATACGCATATTCCGCGCCATAGCTTCCGCTCAGGACTTTAACTTCCTGCACCATGTCGGGATTGATATTCGCAATCTGGGTTCCCGCATTACCCGGGTCCACCAGGTTCGCGCCGTCGAGCATGTAGGCCATGGAGCCGTACGGCTGTGTGCCATTCAACGAGTAGTTGCCTACCGGGCCGCTGTTCGTGCTCGTAATCTTCGGGTTGAACGCCGAACCCTGCGATCCACCATTGGTGAATGCGGCACCCGGCATCATCTTCAGCAGTTCGCCCGCGTCACGTCCACCGAGCGACAGATCTTCGATTTGCTCGGCGTTCATCGTGTCGCTGACTTCCGGCGTGTCGAGAGGCACTTCGACGTTCTTGTCAGCTACCACTTCGACCGTCGTACTGCTGGCGCCGGCCTTCAGGGCAATATTCGGCACCGTGCGCGTATCGCCGAGGTTCATCACAATTCCGGTCAGTTCCCAGCTCGTGAATCCCTTCGCGCTGACCTGAATGCTGTAGGTAGCCGGCTGCACCGCCGTGAAGGTGAAGTACCCCTCCCCATCGGCTGTGGTGCGGCGAACGTCGCCGCTGTCCTGGTTTTTGAGAATGATGGTGGCTCCCGGAACAACAGCGCCCGACGCATCATAGACCGTCGCGCTTAATGTTCCGGTAAGCTGCTGCGCATGTCCGGGGACCGTGGTAAAGAACACCAACCCCAGAATCAGCAGTCCCGAGAGAACAACCAGCGAGCCCGGCATGCACACTGCCGCCAGACGTCTGATGGAATTCATTTGTGCCTCCTGTGAATCGTGCATAGATATTGCAGGTTCGTTATTGTTTTCGTTAAGCCATTCTTCCGGCTTGGCCGTAATCGAGCGCCTGTAGCTACCGCTTATATCCCAAATCTGGTCTTCCCAGCTGCGATCCTGGAACTGACAGATTGCGGTTAAACGGTTTACTCCGATGCTGACGGAGATTTTTACGCCGCGGTGAACAGAATTGTCAAGAAAAATATCGATTCCCCCTTAACCCATCGGGAACCCGCCTTTTAGCCCCATTCAACAACCCTTCAAATAGGCAAAAACAAGCCTTCTTCGCGGCTCAGCCAGTGCCGCATCCCTGTGTGGGCACCCTTGTGCTACGATCACGCAGCAACCGCCGATTTCGAGCGGTCCTGCTGCTTCGAGGGGCTGCGGCAGTGTCGTTCCGGGCGGCCCGTAAACCGAACGCGAAGCCACATCCGTCGCATGATCCTCTTCGCCATCGCCGCACTTGCCTTCTCCGCATCGGCCTTGCCCCAAAGCCCATCCCCGACTGCCCAACCCGGGCCCCAGTCATCGCAGCAGCCTTCCTTCGATCAGCTCCGAGCCGATGCCGACGCCGCCCGCCAATCCGGCGAAATCGCTCGCGCCTCCGACCTGTACGCCCATGCCCTCCTTATCAACCCCTCCTGGCCTGATGGCTGGTGGTACCTCGGCCAGCTCCGCTACAGCGTCGATGACTATGTGCAGGCCGTCGACGCGTTCAACCATTACCTCAGTCTCATGCCTGATGCCGCCCCCGCAACCGCCCTCCGCGGCCTCTGCGAATTCGAGCTCGGCCAATTTGAGCCATCTCTGCGCGATGTGCAGCACGCCCTGGCTCTCGGGGCCGCCGACGACTCCCGTAACACCCAGATCCTCCGCTACCACGAAGGACAGTTGCTGACCAGACTCGGCCGATTTGAGGAGGCCCTGACCGCTTACGGCTATTTCGCTCGTCAACACATCTCAAACGACGAACTCCTCGTGGCCATCGGCCTCGCTACCCTGCGCATTCCTCAGCTTCCGAAAGATGCCGACCCCTCCCAGCGCGACGTAAGCGCGCTTGCCGGTAACGCCGTCTTCCTCCTCCTCTCGGGAGACAAACCATCCGCCGCTCAGGCCTTCCAGGCTTTCACCCAGCGCTACCCCGCCGTCGCCAATGCCCACTACACCTGGGGCTACCTCCTCTACCCCACCGACCAGGACGCCGCGATAGCAGAATTTCGCCGCGAGCTCGCCATTGATTCCGGCAACGCCATCGACCACACCATGCTCGCCTGGTCATTACTGATGGAAAACAATCCCTCCGAAGCCCTGTCAGAAGCGAAAAAAGCTGCGGAAGAAGCTCCGACCCTCCCCATGGCGCAGCTCTCGCTGGGTCGCGCTCTGCTCGAAACCGGCGACGTCCCGCAAGCCACGCACGTTCTCGAGACCGCTCTCGCCCTCGACCCGCAAAACCTCGAAATTCACATCGCCCTCGCCCGCGCCTACTCTGAATCCGGGCGCGACGACGATGCCCGCCGCGAACGCCGCGCCTCCCTCGATCTCACTCAAAAAATCAGCAAGCCCGCGCCCGCCATGGGCCAACAGGGAGCCGCCCCTGCGCAATAGCTCTCCATCTTTCCTTTTTCTCGCGCTCGCATTTCTCTGCGCACCCGCTCGGACTCAAACTCCGCCACCGTCCTGTGGAGGCTGCCATCGCGGCCAGGCCATGCAGCCGGACACACCCATGGCCCACGCCGTCGAACTCCCCGGCGCAAACCCCGTCCTCGAAGCTCATCCAGAACTCAGCTTCAAAATGGGCGCGTACACCTGGACCGTCGAAACCCGCAACAGCCAAAGCGTCTACAAGGTCACCGACGGAACCGGCTCCCTCTCCCTACCTATCCATTGGAGCTTCGGGGCCCAGGCGCAAACCTGGGTATTCGAACAGGATGGCAAGTTCTACGAGAGCATCGTCAGCTTCTATCCAGCAGCCAACAATCTCGGCATCACCACCGGCGACGAACAAATCACGCCGCAAACTCTCCAGGAAGCGATGGGCCGCGAACTTACTCCCATGGACACAAAACTCTGCTTCGGCTGTCACGCCAGTAACGCGGTCAATTCAGGCAAGCTCACCCTCACCACCCTCCACCCCGGCGTCACCTGCGCGCATTGTCATCAGGGAGCGCTCGATCACGCAACCGACGCCGCCAGCGCCGACTTCAGCACCACACCTCCGCGTCTCCAGGATATGACCTCCGAATCCGTCTCCAACTTTTGCGGCCAATGTCATCGTTCCTGGGAAACTGTCGTCCGCAATGGCTGGCGCGGCTTGCCCGATGTCCGCTTCCAGCCCTACCGCCTCGCCAACAGCCGCTGCTTCAACGGAACCGATCCGCGCATCAGCTGCATCGCCTGCCACGATCCCCACAAGGACCTCGTCCGCTCCGACGCTTCCTACGATTCAAGGTGCCTCGCATGCCATGCTGCCTCGGCAAAACCTACGAGCACCGGCAGAGCAAGAACATGCCCAACGGCGACCTCTAATTGCGTGGGTTGCCACATGCCCAAAGTAACGCTTCCCGGCGGCTACCTCCACTTCACCGATCACCAGATTCGTATTGTCAAGGCAGGCGAGCCCTTTCCCAACTGAGCGCGAAATCTCTTGCTCCTGCGCCTTTCCGTTGGGTATCTTTGCTTCTGGAGACTCTCGAAATTCCTCCTGCGATGTCCGTGTCCCACAACCCCTCGGTGGGTCGCCGTGCGCCTTGGCGCGGCAGATGGCTAATCCTCCTCGTCCCGTTCCTGGCCCTGGCGGTCCACCCAGGGCTATGCGCCACCGCACCCGCCCCCTGCTCCGAACCTCCTGCCCTGGACGGCCGCCTCCAGTCCCACCCTGACGCCCAGACCTGGATCGACCTCGGCAACTGGTTCGGGGAACACCAGCAGTTCGTTTGCGCCGAGCAGGCCTTTCATTCCGGACTCCGCCTCGCTCCGGGTTCCGCACAGCTGAATTACCTGCTCGGCTTCAGTCTCTACGAGTCGCACAAATTCGAGCAGGCAATACCTCCGCTCCAGCATTCCATCAAAGCCGATCCCTCAGTCCTTAAGCCGCATCTCCTGCTCGCCTCCATATACACCCACCTCGCGCGCCCCGCCGACGCGGAGCCGGAATGGCAAGCTGCCCTGTCGATCGATCCCTCGAACCAGCTCGCCCTCCACGGCCTTAGCCAGTGTCTTCTCGCCCGCGAAGATTACGCGGACGAAGCCGCACTGCTGCAGAACGCGAAGCGCGACGATGACCTCACCATCGATCTCGCACTCGCCTACGCCCGCTCCGGACAGCTGGAACAAGCCGTCGATACCGTCTCCCGGGCCCTCGACGCGACGCCCGACTCCGTCAAGCTCGTCAACGTTCTCGTCACGCTTTACATCAAAGTCTCCCGCACCTTCGATGCCCAGCGCATCGCGGAAAAGTCGTATCGCCTCCACCCCGACGACTTTTCCGCGCAGATCGCCTATTTGCGCACTCTTGTCCTTGATGGCGATTGGGGACCTGCCATGCCCCTTGGCGAGAAGGTCGTTGCCGAACATCCTCACGAGTTCGAGGCCCTCTATCTCGAAGGTGTACTGGAGCGCCAGTCCGGCGATTACCCGGCCGCGCGGAAACATCTCCTTGCCGCTGTGGCCATGAATCCGGATCTTCCCAACCTGCGCGCCAATCTCGGCATCACGCTCTCCCGCCTCCACGACCCGGCCGCCGCCGAGCCGCAACTGGTGAAGGCCATCGCCCTCGGCGACAAGGATCCCGAAACCCACTTCGAATTAGCGAATGTTCTCCGTGCTCTTGGCAATTCCGATGGCGCCCGCGCCGAGATGATGCGCTATCAGGAAGCAGTCAAAGAAAAAGACGCCAGTTCTCTCGCCCTGAGCAAAGCCTCCGAAGCCGCCCTCGCCCTCGAGAAAGGCGATACCCAGCGCGCTGTCCAGCTCTATCGCGATGCCTTCGCCGCCACTCCAGAAGATGCTCTCCTCGGCTATAAGCTTTCCGTTGCCCTTGACAAAGCCGGCGACCAGGACGGCGAGCGTTCGGTACTCCAACAGGTCATCGCCATCGATCCCACCATCGCGATTGCCCAGAACCAGCTCGGCTATCTTAATTCTCAGCGCGGAGATTACGCCGCGGCGGAGCAAAACTTCCGCAAGGCCGTCACCTCCGCGCCCGCGTTCACCCAGGCCTGGATCAG
This sequence comes from uncultured Acidobacteriaceae bacterium, assembly GCA_963831055.1. Classification (GTDB taxonomy): domain Bacteria; phylum Acidobacteriota; class Terriglobia; order Terriglobales; family Acidobacteriaceae; genus Palsa-343. Next base: position 32,715 of record CAWHOU010000016.1, read on the forward strand.
CCTCGCCGCCACCCTTGGTATGGAATCCAAATTCCCCGAGGCTCAACAAGCCGCCGCGAATGCGCTCCGCCTCGATCCCGCGAACACCGAGGCGCAACAACTAACCCACGACCTTGCTGCCGCGCAGAACCAGCAGCCGCTTCATTGAAAATAGATTCTCGAGGCAACCCGATCCCGATGTCCCCAGCTCATTGGACGCGCCGCCGTTTGCTCAAAACCGTCCCCGCAGCGCTTGCTCCGCGCATGCTTTCGCGCGCCCTCCTCGCCGATACAGCGAAACCGTCCGCACCATTCTCCCGCTTCACTGACATAGCAGCGAGCGCCGGTCTGACCCAGCCGACGTACTACGGAGCCGCGGACTCGGCGACCTTCATCCTCGAAATCACCGGCTGCGGTTGCGCCTTCATCGACTACGACAACGACGGCTGGATGGACGTCTTCATCCTCACCGGCCGCCGCATCGACGGCCTCGTGCCCGGCTCCACCAATCGCCTGTACCACAACAATCGCGACGGCACCTTCTCCGACGTTACCGAAAAGGCCGGCCTGAAAGACGCCGGATGGGCCATGGGCGTTTGCGTCGCCGACTACGACAACGACGGCTTCGACGACATCTTCGTCACCTCCTACGGCCAGAACCGCCTCTACCACAACAATGGAAACGGCACCTTCTCCGACGTAACCGAAACGGCCGGTCTTCTGCAACAAGGCATCCACTACGGCTCCGGCTGCGCTTTCATCGAGCGCAACCGCAACGGCCTCCTCGACCTGTTCGTCGCCAACTACACCGAGCTCGACATGGTGCACGGCCCGCGGCCATCGCTCGCCATCCCCAACTGCAACTTTGAAGGCGTCCCCGTCAATTGCGGACCCATGGGCCTCGTCTCGCCGCGTCACTACTTCTACCGCAACAACGGCAACGGCACCTTCACCGATATCTCAGCCGAAACCGGCATCAGCGCGCTCAGCGGCTCCTTCGGACTTACCGCCGTCGTCTTTGATGCCGACGAGGACGGCTGGCCCGACATCTTTGTAGCCTGCGACTCCACCTTCAGCTTCCTGCTCATGAATAACCGCGACGGCACCTTCCGCGAAGAAGCACTGCTGCGCGGCATCGCCGTCAGCTCCGATGGCCAGCGTATGGCGGGCATGGGCGTCGGCCTCGGCGACTATAACCTCGACGGCCATCTCGACATCCTCCGAACCCACTTCTACAACCAGCCCACCGGTCTCTACCAAAACGACGGCAAGGGCAACTTCGAGGATGTATCCGCCGAAGCCGGCCTCGGCAAAGAGCACCGCTTCATCGACTGGGGAGCCGGCATCGCCGACTTCGACAACGACGGCAACCCCGACATCCTCATCGTCAGCGGCACCGTTTATCCCGAGCTTGAGAAAATCTTTCCCGCCCGCTTTCCCGCGCAAACTCCCCGGCTCGTTTTCCGGAACCAGGGCAACGGCACATTTGTTGAACTCGGAGACGAAACCGGCCCCGGCATCTCCGCCCGCCACTGCTCACGCGGCGCGGCCTTCGGCGACTTCGACAACGACGGCGACATCGATGTGCTCATCATGAACCGCAATGAGCCACCGTCACTGTTACGGAATGACCCGCCGAAAGATAACCACTGGATCAAAATTCGCCTGGAAGGCACAAAGAGCAATCGCAGCGCAATCGGCGCACGGGTCCTGGCTCACTACGGCGGCAAAGTTCAAGCGCAATCCGTGACCAGCCAGATCAGCTACATTTCCGTGAACGATCCTCGCCTGCACTTTGGCCTCGGCGCCGCTGCCACTGCCGACATCGACATCTTCTGGCCCAGCGGCCAAAAAGAATCGTATCCCGGCCTGGCAGCCAACCAGCTCCACACGATTAGGGAAGGCAAAGGCATCATCCCCAGCCGCCCATTCGCAAAGTGAGGAAGTGCCCTGGAGTTCTTTACCCTGGGCCCTGCCTCACTGCGCCCCGTTCTTGAAGACCTCGTCCGCGTAGTAATTCTCCACTCGCGCCCGATCCCGCAGCATCTCGAGAAACGCATTTTTTAACAACTGCTCACGGCTGTCCCGCAGTGTTTGCCGTATCGCCTGCTGCACTCTCGGATCGCCCAGCTGCCGCTGCCCAGCCACCTCGCGGTCGACCAGTTTGTAGATCGCATACCCAACGGGCTGTTTCGAGTTAGGCGCCGCAAACACCGGCAGTACCTCTGTGATCTGCCCCGGCTTCAGCTTCCCCACCGCGCCGTAAACCTCGGGGTCGCCCCGCAGTTGCGACTCCGAAACAAACCCCATATCCCCGCCATTCCCCGCTGTATTCGGATTCTCCGAAAAATTCATCGCCAGTGCCCCGAAATCCTCTCCGCTCTCCAGCCGATTGTGCAGCATCTCGATCTTCCGCTTAGCATCCGCATCGTTCATCGCCTTGCTGTTCTGCAGGTTCCCCACCTGCTGCGGAGGCAGCGGCGTCGACGTGACCACTATCTGCGCGAGATGATAATTCGGTTCGATCAGGTTGAAGTCCGCCTTGTGCTCGTTGTAGTAGCTCGCGATGTCCGCGTCCGTGATGTTGATCCGCGAGGTAATTTCCTTGTTGAACAACTTCTCTTCCGTCCGATTGCGCCGGATCTCCCGCTTCAGGTCGTCCAGCGTCAGATGCTGCGAGTCCAGGCGCTTCTGGAATTCCTCCTTCGTAAAAGGTGTCTTCAGCTCGTTCAGCCGGTCCTGGACCTCCTCATCCGTCGCCACCAGATTCTGCTGCGCCGCCCGCTGCATCACAATCTCCTCATCGATCAACTGGCGCAGAATGTTCAGGCGCATGATGTCCGCCTGTACCTTCGACGGCGTCTGGTGCGATTCGCCCAGATTGTTCTGAAAAATCGTCTCCACTTCCGAGCGCTGGATCGCCTTGCCGTTAACCGTGGCCACGGTATTGGCGTCGTGCGCCTTCTGGCAACCGGCGCAAAACGCAAGCCCTGCAACAACACACGCGAGCCCGAATTTGCCCTTGGAAAAGCCAGCGCTCCGCTGCCTGGCCACTTTCGATGATGATGTCAAAAAAATCTCCCCGTTGCCGCGCCGCTATCGGGGGATGGCGGCTCACGCTTAAGAATAATGCCGTCTCGCCCCGCTCGCACTTATTCCGCTGACTCAATACTGCCGCGTACTCATTGCGCGGGCTTCTGCGCTGGCGACGGGGTGGGCGCTGGCTGCTCCGGCGCTGGCGGCGCGATCCCCTGGTCCTTCAGTGCCCGGTCGATCATGATCCATAGCTGGTGCTTTTCGATCTCCCCAGCCCAACGCTCCCCGCTCACAAAAAATGTCGGCGTCGCATTCACCCCTGCTTTGTCCGCAGCCCTCATCTCCGCCATGATTTTTGTGTCATCCTGCTTAGCCACACACGCATCCAGCTTTGTCGCGTCCAGATTATCCCGTGCGCCCTCCTGGTCCGCCAGCTTATCCAGCAGCGCCGTCGACTTTGCCAGATCGCGATCCGGTCCGTTGACGTCCTGCCCGTGCGCATGCAGGTAATCGACGTAATTCCAGTAGGCTGTCCCGTCCAGCGCCGCAAGGCAGTTCGCGTTCACCGCGGCATGCATCGCCCACGGATGAATCTCCACCAGCGGATAATCCAGATAGACGACCTTCACCAGCCCTTTGTAACGATCCAGCGTCCCGGGGAAGAACTCCGCATGCATCTGCGCGCAGTACGGACATTCCAGATCGTCGAAGTTGACGATCGTCACCTTGGCTTCCGGATTGCCGCGCACTGGCCGCCCCTCCGTCGGCAACATCGACCCCGGATCCGGTCCAATGTCCCACTTCGAAAGCCGGGCCAGCGTATTCCCGTCTTTCGACAGCAGAAAATTTACCGTCTGCTTCTTCTGCGGCGTGCTGGGCAGCGAAAATGTAACCGCGATGGTGTCATATCCATTCACATCGCTCTTCTCCCGAGGCCCAATTGCAATTTCATACTGCGGCGGCACGTTTAGCTCCGCCCGAATCATGACCTCGATCTTGCGCTCCAGCCCCGGCATTGCCGCTAATGCTGGACCCGCCCCCGCCGCCGGAGTTGTAGCAACCGCGCTCACCGTAGTCTGCTGCGCGACGCAACCAGAAGCTACGATTGCCAGCCCGCAGCCCAATACAAAAACCCTTTTCAGCAAGAAACCCACCTTCTCCGGCATGAAGCCGTCACCACCAGAATCGTTGTCTTCATTATCGCAGTTCACCCTGCCACCCATTTCTGTTGCCTGTTCCCTGTTCCCTGTTTTATCTGTTGCCTGTTCCTGTTTTGGTCAGAACAAGCTGATCCGATGCGCCAGATCGCCCACATTCGAGAATCCCGCGAAGTTCAGGCTGTAGAAATATTCCGTATCGTCGCGAATCGATCCCAGCGAAAACCGCCGATACTGAAAATCGATTCCGCAGCAGTTCCAGTTGTATTGTCCCTGCAGCGCCCCGTATTGCAGCTGTTGGTGGATCAGATCGTACGCCGCATTCGCTCCGGCGCTCAGCCCCAGTTTGCTCGCCGCTCCAAAAATCGCCGCCACGTGAATCTGGTTATACGGATTCGGCGCATTCGGCGACAAAGGCGGCGATTTCGCCGTGGTCAGCGGCGTGTACCCGAGCGGCACGTTCACGTAGGAATCCCCAAACTGGAAGCGGTAAAACTTATGCTGGTATCCAGCGAATATATTGCTCGATGTGATCTTCCCTTCCTTCACGTCGTAATCCAGATCCCATTCCACATCTGTCGCCGTTGTCGTCCGCATCCGCAGCCGCGAAATCACCGGCGTCGTGTGCCGCGCTTCCGTCAGAAAATCGATGCCGGTAAAATCCAGCGTTGTCTCCAGCGGATTCGGCGTCCCCCGCGTGATCGCATGATCGAAGTCCGGCTCGAAATAATACTTCTGCGCGATCCGCCACGTAATCCAGTCCCGCGTCCCGCCTCCGCACATCGCATCCGGTCCTAAGGCGTCATCGCCCGTGCATGCGTGCGGATGCACATGCCGCAGAAACAACCTCTGCGTCAGACCGTATTCAAGTTCGTTCGTATTGCTGGCCACATCTGTGTCGTCGAAACGCAGAATCTGCCGAAAATTATTGATCCCGGTCACGTACCGGTAGTCCATGTCCGGCTCGATCGTGTGCCGCAAATCTCCGCCCAGCAGGCGCACCAGCCACGGTATGCTGAAGTCCCGCTCCAGTGCCGGCGGCCGCAAATCAAATCCCGTCTCTACATCGGTCCTGGTCGTCCCCGCCCCGCGCACCACTGGAATCTGCTCCAGATCCGCCGGATACTGGCTCTTCCCGTACCACGTCTCGCGAAAGGCAACGTCAGGCCGAAATGTCCACCCATCCAGGTGCAGCGGCATCGTCAGCCGTGGATAAAAATCCATCCGCGGCACCTCCGCCGATGTCCTGAAGCTCGGGTAGTCATAGCGCGACATCGCACCCCCCGACGCGCTCAGTCCCCACATCACCGGCGAATCGCTCATCGCTCCGCCCAGCCGGCGGTCCGCGGCCTCGATATCGACCTCCGGCAGATGCAGAATCCTCACCTCATCCCCTGCGATCGTCGAGCTCTGGAAATCCTGATACCGATTCATCCGCAGGCTTTCCCACCTATCGTGGTCTTCGTGGGTCACGAACGCCTGCGATTTCACCTCCGAGTTGATCGCAATCGCGTAGTCCTCTTCAAACACCAGCCGATACACATACGAGCTCAGATATTCTGCGTCGATCACCCCCGTCGTCTGCGGCGAAAAATCGTATCGCAAGTTCCCCGCGACATCGATTCCGCCCTGATTGATCGGTGGCCCCGCCGGGTTCGCCAAACCCCGATCCAGCAAACTGTGGAAGCGGATATTCGCGAAATCCAGGCCCTCTCCCCGATACCGGAACATCCCGTTCGGCGCCCATCCGCGCTTCGAGTAGTACTGCGAAGCAATCGTCAAATCCGCGCTGCGCCCCAGCGTCAGATAAAAACCCTCCCCCAGGATCAGCCCTTTCGTTGTGTTGTTTCCGATGTACGGCAGCAAAATCCCCGACTCCCGCTGCACATCAACCGGATGCGTCACGTACGGCATGTACATCAGCGGCACATGGAAAATCTCGAAGAACCCATTGCTCGTCTTCGCCACGCCGTTGTTCAACTCGATGAAGTGCGACAAAATCCTCCAGTCCGGCTTCGGCAGCCGGCACGACGTCATCGCTCCGTGGATGACCCTGTAGTGCCCCTTGCCCAGCTGCTGTACCTCCCGCCCGGTCAGCGCAAATGGATTCGGCGCAGTAAAAACCATTCGTCCCCGCGGATTCCGCTCCACTCCCAGCGTTCCCGCCACATCGAAAAAATCCCCCGTGTCCGCATTCACGTTGATCGTTCCGTGATCCGCCTCGAAGTGCTCATCGTCGGGCCCGCCGTCAACCATCATGTGTCCCTGCGCGTCGATCTCGCCGCTGCCGTCGTCATAGGTCGCGTGATCCGCGTGAACAATATAGTTGCGGTAGTAAATCATCACATCGCCGTCCAGCGTGTACAGATTGCTCTTCGGCAAACTCTGCTCCGATTGCGTGTTCGCCACCAGTTTTACGGGAAGCCCCTGCGCCGGTTGCGGAACTACGTGCGCCTCGGGCAGCGTGCTTTGCAGGCTGGGCTCGTCAGGTAACTCGGCAGATAATTCGGCCGCATCTGTGGATGCTTCCGCCGCCTTTTCCTGCGATGATTGCGGTGGGGGAAGCTGCGTGGTTACCGCCTGCGTCCACAGCCGCGGATGCAACAGCAGGTACAGCGTGATACACCAAAACAGACGGGTTCTCATCGCGCGCGGCAAATCCAGCATAGCAAAGCGGAATGTCGACTTGCGGCGCGCAGCCTTCCGTCTCGAATGCAAACCGCAAAACCGATGAGGATGCAGTGAACGGTTCGCCTTCCGATTTTTCTTCGACAACACCCCCGGCTCCATCTCCTGCAAGCCAGGAAACCGGCCAGTTCAGCAACCCCATATCAGCCTGGAAAACCGAGGTCAGCGACCGGGTCCGCGACCGCCACCGTCGCACCCGCCGCGCGGTGGGCGATCAGCCCTTGCTCCCAGGCATGGGGGAGGCCCTCTCTCCTTCCTCAATTGCAGCCCGCGTAGCCGAACGCTACTCGAGAGTTCCCTCGTATCGCGAAATGCTCGCCGCCCAGGCCACGGCAGCCGAAAAATCCGCCGCCGAAAACAAAGCCGCGGCGCCTCGTGCCGATGCCGGCCGAACTTCACCCGCCGGCCCGGACATACTCGAAAGCGGGCAGGCTACGCCGCGATCCGAAACCGTGACCGCGTTCCCCGAGCCGTACCAACCCAATCTCCTCCGCTACTCTGTCAGCTCCGATTCGCTGCCCGCCCCGCGCGCTACACCCGCGGAGGCGCGCACCGCATCCGCCTTCCATCGGGAAAGCCCCCGTACCCCCGGAACCTCTTGTCCGATCCCCTCGAAGAAGCCCTAATCGAACCCACGCTGCCTCTGCCTGCCCACGTCCTCGCTTCTCCTCGAGAGCTCGTCGCACCCTGCAAAGCGCGCCCCCGCCTGGCCGAAGGCCCGTTGAGCGAAGCTGCCCCGCAAACCGCAGCCCCTGCCGACGCGCCGCCCAGCGCGCAAAGCCTTGCAGGGCATCGGCAACCCATGCCAAACTCCCCTGCGGGAGAAACCGAGCTCCGGAGTCAAGCGCCTGACCCCAAGCCCACTCCTCTGCACGCACTGCTGCACGAAATATCTGCCCAAACTCCCCCGGAATGGTGCACAATCAGCCTGGACACGGAGACCCCCATCCGCGACCCCAACCCATCCCCGGCACTCCTCGAAGGCCCGCGCATCCACGTTGCCTCTGTTGAAGACCGCGCCCTCGCCGCCCTTGTCGACTGCGCGTTCATTCTCTCCGCATTTCTCCTCTTCTCGCTGATCTTCGCTATCTGCACCACCAGCCTGCCCAACGGCCGTCCCGCCCTCTTAGCCGCCGGCATCGCCCTCTTCGCCATGTGGGTGCTCTACCAGCTGCTCTTTTTCAGCCTCACCAATGCGACCCCCGGCATGCGCTACGCAAAAATTGCCCTTTGCACCTTCCCCGGCAAGAACCCCACCCATCCCGTCCTCCGCAGGCGCATCGCCGCTGTCCTTCTATCGGCTCTGCCCCTCGGCCTGGGATTCTTGTGGGCCGTCTTCGACGAAGACGGCCTCGGATGGCACGACCGCATGACCCAAACCTACCAGCGCAGCTATCGCGAACCGTAACCCTCATTTCGCGAGCCCATCTTCATTTTGATGTTCAGTCATCCGAGTGACTTTTGACTTCAATCTCGCATCCCATGTCCGTGCCGGCTGCAACCATATCGACCGCCGCAACCCACTCAGGGCCGTGGCATGGACAGTTCGAGGGTCACGCCCGCGTCTCTATGGTCCTCGCCCTTGTCGAAGCTGCCGCTCTGGTCGTGGCCCCCTGGCTCATCGGCTGGATAGCCGTCCGCAACCACCCCGGCCACCTTTACGCCAGCGACCTGCCCGTTCCACCCGGCTGGCTCGCCATTATCGACCTGATCGGCATTCTTGTGGCTTACGCCTGGTTCTCGCTCTACCGCCGCATCGGCGCAAAAATCGCCGACGGCGCCCCCGGCTATCCGTTCCTTGACCGCATCCGCCTCACTGTCTCCCTGCTGGCCCAGAACGTGCTTGCCCTGGTGATCCTCATCGCCATCAAAGTGCGCTAGCCAGAGGCAAGTGTGCTACCGGCTCCCAGCTACCAGCTATCGTTCGGCGCGAGACGCGCCGAACGATAATCAAACTCCCAACGCTGCCGCCGAGCCCCCGACTCAAACCGCTCATTCCAGTCGAGCCAATAGGCGTCCGTGCCCCTCGTCTCCGGATAATGCTCCCTCGCCGGATACGGATATCGGCTCATCCCATGGAACGGCATCTGCGCCACCGTAAACGGCGAAGCCTCCCACCAATCCATGTCCTTTACGAAACCGTTCGCGTAGAAGAAGTAGTCCCGCGTCCACCCCGAAGGCAGCGCCGGCAACCCAGCCGCGCTGAACTCCGCATCGATCTCCTCGCCTGTCCCGAAAATCACGTACCGGTTGTCGATCGTCTTCAGCAGCGGCGTTACGTCGCCATATCTTGTGTACACGCCCCGCGCCCACAGGAACGGCCCCGTCGCGCTGATCTGGTTGTAGTCGTACGTCAATTCGCCCGGCGTCGCGCCTTCAACCTGCCTGGGATATCCCCGGAACACCAGCTTCCCCGACGCCAGCGGCACCTCTGTCCGACGCACGTCCGACGCTGCTTCCGGCCCGTTATCCACCCGCACCCGATCCCAGTAAATCTGCAGGTTCGTCGTGATCCGGATCTTCCGCACCCCCGCCGGCAGCTTCCCCGTCAGGTCCACGACGATCGTCCGTGGCAGCCCCGCCGGAAATCCCATGTCGTCGATGATCCGCTTCCAGTGCCCATCCGGCATCAGTGCGTCCATCTGCGGCGGTGCCGGCTGCAAGCCGGCCTGCCACGCCGCATACATCGAGCTGGCGCTGAAATACTCGATATACCCATCCATCAGCAAACGCAGCGGCCGCTCCGCCGACCACGCCCCCACATCGAGCGTCAGCGTGTGCATGTTGGCAAACCCCGCATAGCTCAGATTCGTGAAGTCCCGCACATACCGGTGATCTTTGTCTGCCAGCAATTCCCGCACATCCCGCCCGTCGTTGTCCCAGGCCCCCGCCACCGGGCGCGAAGCCGACACCGCCACCGTCTTCCCCGAAGCAAAAGGCGGCTCGCTCAAAAATCTCTCATCCGGATAAACCTCAGTCCCCGCCGGATGATCCACCGCCACCAGACGCAGCTGATCGATGTAGTTGACCTCCTCCATCGGTTCCCCAAATCGCAAACTCAGCAGCCCATTACGCGCTCGCAGCTTGTCTCCATCCACCTTGATCCACTCATCGGGATCGTTCCGGTTCGTCGACGCCGGCGCAACCCAGTGCCCCACCACCGCCGCGCCAATTACGTCCGACACGAACTGATACTGCTTCCCATCCCAGGCAAACAATGTCGGACACGAGCTCCCCCTCCGATCCAGCTCCTTCAGCGCCAGCTCCGCATGCTCCGTCTTGCTCGCGTCGATATCGATCTCGTCCTGCGGAACCCCTGTCGGCCACAGCAGCCGCACCACATCCACCTTGTCCGTCTCACCCAGCCCCGCAGTTATTTCTGTGGCCCCCTGGCTCAGATACCCCCCGCCACCCGCAACCTCAAACTTCTGCCACTGCCCATTGGCGAAGACTTCCACCTTCGTCCCGATCGCCGTCTTGTTGTCTGCCAATCCCGCCAGCGCAATCCGCAGCGAGTGATTCTTATTCCCGCCCACGTTATGTAGAACCACCGGTGGTTCCGGGGAGCGGATCAGGATCAAATCTTCAGCCCCCACGCCGTCCACATCAGCCGCGATCACCGACCGCGCATTCTTCAGCTCGACCTTGTCCAGCCCCAGAGCCCCCGTTACGTCCTCCCATCCCTTCGGCCCCAGGTTCCGGAAGACGTGCAGTTCCGGCCCATGCGCCGTTTCCAATACCGCCGCCAGATCGATCCATCCGTCATTATCGACGTCAATCGGCGTCACACCCCACGCCCCGGTCACGCCCGCCGGCAGCGGCAACGGCACGCGTTCAAACTTCTCTCCATTCACGTGGCGCCAAAGTGTCAACCCCGGCGCGCCCGCGTGCGTCACCGCAACATCCATCCATCCATCTTTGTTGAAGTCCAAAACCGCAACGCCCCGGGTCGGCGGCATATTTGCGTCGTCATAGAGTGCAACCGGTTTGAACGCACCTTCCCGCTGATTGAAGTAGATCGTTGGAGCGCCTTGATCTCCGGTTACCACCAGGTCCACAGCGCGATCATTATTGATGTCAGACAAAATCGCCTGCGTCGTGCTGCCCGTGCCCGCCAATCCCGTCGGCCCCGTCCACTCCGTGAACGTCGAATTCCCGTTGTTCCGCCACATCACATTCGGCCCACTCTTGCCTTGAACCGCCGAACCCGTCACAAACAAATCCAGATCCCCATCGTGATCGAAATCCACAAAGGTCAGTCCCATCGGCCAGTTCAACTGCTGAATCCCAACCTTCGCCGTCACATCCTCAAACTTCCCGCCGCCCAGGTTATGAAACAGGATCACCTGATGCTTCAGCGACACCGCCACATCCGGCAGCCCGTCATTGTCGAAGTCCCCCACCGCGCACGCAATTCCTTCCCCTTTCGCGTCCAGGCTCGTCACATCCGGCCGCACCGGTTCGAACGACCCGTTTCCCAGATTCCGATACGTCCGAATGGCGTGTTCCCCGGCGTCCATGGCAATCAGGTCCTGATGCCCTGGTCCGAAGATGTCCACCACGCACGCGCCTCCCCCAGGACCCGCCAGGGTGTCCCCCTTCAGCGACGGGCCTGGCAGTTCCTGCGCCTCAAACCGCACCGGAATCATCGTCCCCACCGCTACCGCCGGCGCCGCCATCTCCTCCATCGTCGAGTAGTGCCCACGCTCCCCATACCCCACGCTTAGCGGTGCCGCAACCTTCGTCTGCGTGTAGTGCTGGAAAATCTTCAAGTGCTCGTGCGCCTCGTCGGTCCGCCCCGCCCTCTGCAGCGCGCGCGCCAGCCCAAACTCCGCTGATGCATGCAGCGGCCGCAGCTTCAGCGCCGTCTCGAACTCCGTAATCGCCCCGTTCACGTCGCCCATCGTCATGTCGAGCGACCCCACAAAGTAGTGCGCATCCGCGTCCGACGGATCGATGGCCAGCACCTTGCGCATGTCTTCGATCGCCTGTTTCTGGTCCGCTTCATCCATCTCCGTCAGCCCCAGGTTGTACCAGGGGCGCGGATTGTCCGGCGCCATCGTCGCCGCCTGCTTCAGTTCCTGCTCCGCCTCTGGCAGCTTCTGCAGATACAGCAGCGCAATCCCCCGATTCAGCATCGGAATCGCCGACCGGGGATCGGCGGCGTGCGCCTCCTCCAGCTTCGCCGCCGACTTCTCCGTCAGCTGCTGATTCATCAGCGCCACGCCGATCGCATTCAGCCGCGCCGCTTCAAGCGTGTTTGGGTTTTCCGCCGCGGGATGCGCCGCAATCGCGCTCAACAAGCCGATCAGCACAGCCCCGGGCACAAAATAACTGAGGAAAAGCAGAGGAGGTCTTTTGGATGGCATCGCTCGCCGTCATTATAGTGAGCCGCACGCAGACCTTGCCTCCAACCAAAGGTGGAGACGTCCTCCAGGATCAGGCACCCTGCACCCGCGCGTGGACAACGACCGCCTCGTCAACCAGCCACTGAAGGTCTATTCTGTACCCTGTACCCTGTACCCTGCCTCAGCCGCCAATATGCACCATGCTTCGCGACGGCTTCAGAAACCCCGGCTCGCCAATATGGTGCCGCGCCTCTTTTTGCTCCACCGTCCGCCGAATGAACTGCACCATGTCTGCATCGCTCCCGCCCCGCTGCATCACGCCATACAAATCGTGATCGCTCTGCGAGAACAGGCACGTCCGAATCTTCCCGTCCGACGTCAGCCGCACCCGGCTGCAGTGCCCGCAAAACGCCTGCGTCACCGGAGCGATAATCCCGATCTCCCCCACGCCATCGTCAAACGTGTACCGCACCGCCGTCTCGCTCGCCGCATTCGGAGCCATCCGCACGATGGGCCGATAGCTCCGGAGGCCATCCACAATCTCCTTCATCGAAACCACCGAAGCCAGCGTCCACAGACGATCTTCCTCGAGCGGCATGAACTCGATGAACCGCACAATTACGCCCTCTTCCCGCGAAAACCGCGCAAACGCCCCAATCTGATCCTCATTGAATCCGCGCAGCAGAACGCAGTTGACCTTTACCGGATGCAGTCCCGCCGCCTTCGCCGCCCGAATCCCCCGGAGCACCCGGTCGTAGCACCCCGGCACGCGTGTGATGCGCTCAAACTTGTCGACGTCGACCGCATCCATGCTCACCGTAATGCGGCTCAGCCCCGCTTCGCGCAGCGGCTGAGCCATATCTTCCAGCAAGTGCCCATTTGTCGTCAGCGCGAGATCGAGCGCTCCGCCATCGAGCGTTCGCAGCCGGCGGAGTTCCCTCACGAGGTCCGTCAGTCCACGCCGCAGCAGCGGCTCTCCGCCCGTCAGCCGAATCTTTTCGATCCCGAGCCCCACAAACACCCGCGTGATACGCAGGTAATCCTCAATCGGCAACTCCGCATACACCGCGCCTTCATTCCCGGTCCGGCAATAGACACACTTGTAGTTGCAGCGATCCGTCACAGACACGCGCAGATCGGTAATCGCCCGCCCGTGCTTGTCGATCAGCCTCTCAGCCTGCCCTGCAGCAGCACCCGGCATGGAGTCGAGAACCGTCACCATGAGCTATTACTGTATTGGATGCAACCTGCTCCCGTCAGCCTCAGGCCGATTTGCGCATCTGTCGCTCTTCCACCGGCGGAACCAGCGGCTTCCACGAGTGATACCGATGCCGGCACATATCGCATCGGTAAGCCTTCATTCCCACCAGGCGCGGGATGAAATCGAGCCGCTGGGCGCGGGACACTCGAACATGATCCTTCACAGCGCATCGGGGGCAGACAAAGACCCGCTCGCTCATAACCCAATCTCCTCTTCTTCCTTTGAGATCGGAAGGGTTCCAATTTCGCAACGAAAACTACAGGGGGAAGTTCTTCAGCACCAGGGCCGGTATCCGGCTGGTCTTAAAACAATTCGGGGCATTCAGAATATCGCACCTGACCCAGTCCAGGCCGGCAAATTTACATCCCGTCATAATTCGGCCCACCGCCACCCTCCGGCGGAACCCAGCGGATGATCTGGTACGGGTCCATGATGTCGCATGTTTTGCAGTGAACGCAGTTCGTGAAATTAATCCGCAGTTCCTTCTGCGCCCGATGTCCGACATCGTCCGACACCGTCGGACCCTCGTCAGACACCTCCACCATCTCGTACACCGCCGCCGGGCAAAAATACTGGCACGGATTCCCAAATTCCTTCGTGCACCGCCCGGCGCAAATGTTCAAATCCTCCACCACCAGGTGCACCGGCTGATCCTCATCGTGCCGTGTCCCGGAATGAAATACATCCGTCAGCCGATCAAAGGTGAGCTTCCCATCGCCCTTCGTGTTCCCAATCATCTGCGCCCGATTCTCATCCGCCGGCACCACCGCATCCACCCGCTCCATCCGCGTGTAACCAGCGCGGTTCTTTGCATCCGGACCCAGGTTCCCCCCGCGCATCACCTGCTGGATCCCCGCCCTCACCATCCCTTCGAGCAGCCCATGCTCGAATCCCTGATGAAAATTTCGCACCGGCCAAAGCTCCTCGCGAATCCAGCTCCGATCCACCCCAGCCTTGTATTCGCTCAGCCTATCGGCGGAGGTGTCCCCTGAAAGCAGCGCATCGAACGCCGCCTCCGCCGCGAGCATCCCACTCTTGATCGCCAGATGAATCCCCTTCAGCCGCTGCGAATTCAAAAAGCTCGCCGAATCCCCCAGCAACATCCACCCATTCCCGTAAATGCGAGGCATCGTCAGCCATCCGCCGTATGGCAGACTTTTGGCGCCGTAGCGGATCATCTTCCCGCCCTCCAAAATCCGCCGCGCCAGCCGGTGCTCCTTGAAACTCTGAAACACATGGTGTGGATCGGTACGCGGGTCCTCATAATCCAGTCCGGTCACATACCCGACTGACACCAACGTGTCCGTAATTCCGTACACCCACGCCCCACCATATTCCCGGCTCGTGAGCGGATAACCCAGCGTGTAAATCACCTCGCCCTTCGCCACGCGCCCTGCGGGAATCTCCCACAGCTCCTTGATCCCCACCCCATAGGTCTGCGCGTGCTCGGCATCCTCAAGCCCCAGCCGGCCAATCAGCTCCTTCGCCAGGTTCCCGCGCGTGCCTTCCGCAAGAATCGTGATCTTCGCCCGCAGCTCATACCCCGGCTCAAAATTCCCCTTCGGCTGCCCCTCTTTATCCACGCCCTTGTCGTCCGTCAGCACGCCCGCCACGCGCGCCGTTTCAACATCCCGGCTGTCGTCCGCCCACAGCAACTCCGACCCCGCGAACCCCGTGAACACCGTGATCCCAGCCTCTTCCACCTTCTGCCCCAGCCACTTCACAAGCTTGTTGATCGAAATCACGTAGTTCCCGTGATCCCGCAGCGGCGGCGGGACAATCGGAAATTTGTGTTCTCCTTTGCGCGTCAGGAAGTAGACCGACTCCTTCGTGACCTCAGCATCGATCGGCGCTTCCTTCTCAAACCCCGGCAACAACTCCTTCATCGAGCGCGGATCAAGCAGCGCCCCCGACAAACAGTGCTGCCCCACCTCGCGCGACTTCTCCAGCAGGTTGATGTTGTCCTTTGAAAGCGGCGACTCCGGATCCTGGGCGTTATGCGCATCGATCAACTGCGCCAGCCGCAGCGCGCACGCCATCCCCGCCGGCCCTCCGCCGACGATCACCACGTCCGCCTCCATCTGCGGCCGCTCCACACCCTCAACCGGTTTTCGAAAATGAATCATAAGAACCAGAGTCTCAAGAATCGGAGCCTCAGCTGCACCCGCGCTTCCACGCGAATGCCGGACCCTCATTTCTATGGGAGAAGGTAGAGCCTGCGCAACTCACTCGGCCGAGGTCATATATCCGCTCGCAACGCCATCCGCCCCGGAGGCCACTTGCGCCACAGCAACACCATCAACCCCGCCGCCAGCAGCACCGGCGCAGCGATGGTGAGCAGCCCGCGCTGCAGGGTTCCGGTCGCGTCCTTCAACAAGCCCATCCAGTACGGCCCCACAAAGCCGCCCAGAATCCCAATCATGTTGATCGTCGCCACTCCCGCCGCCGCCGACTTGCCTTGCAAAAACTCCGCGGGAATGGTCCACACCGGCCCATGCACTGCCGCATTGCCCGCCACCACCAGCACCAGGCCGGGTAGCACGATCAGCGGCGACACCGATAACCCAACCACCACGTAGCCCGCGGCCATCAGCAGCAGCGGCGTCACGATATGCCAGAACCGTTCGCCCGTCCGGTCGGAATCCCATCCGTTCCCCAGCATGGCCAGCGCGCCCGCCACGCCCAGACCCGCGATGATGAACCCAACGCGTCCGACGCCCATCCCTGTCACCTGCTCCACCAGGGCCGGAGCCGAAAACGCATACCCATAAGACGCCAGCAGCACGCAGAAGAAAAATCCTCCCAGCAGCCACACTCGCGGGTCGCCGAACGCCTCCCCCAGCCCGTGCTTCCCTGGCCCCCGCGCGTCCGACTCCTCCATCAGCTTCCGCAGAATCCAGGCCCGCTCATCCTCCGTCAGCCACCTGGCCTTGGCCGGACTATCCGGCAGCCCCAGCAAAAACACCGCGCTCATCAGCACCGCCGGCAGCCCCTCCGCCAGCAGCAGCCATTGCCAGCCCGCCAGGTGCATCCGCCCATCCTGATGCATCAGCCAACCCGCGAGCGCGCCCATCACCGTCGAGCTGAGGGGCCAAGCAATATAAAAACGGCTCACCGCCTTTGCTCGATCTCCTGCCGGAAACCACTGCATCAGGTAAAAAATCACGCCAGGAAAGAATCCCGCCTCCGCCGTACCCAGCAGCAGCCTCATCACGCAAAACTGCACGGGCGTCCGCACCAGGATCATCCCCATCGACAGCAGGCCCCACGTGACCATGATCCGCGCCAGCCACCGCCGCGCCCCAAACCGCATCAGCATCAGGTTCGACGGAACCTCGCACACCGCGTAGCTCAGGAAAAACAGCCCTGCCCCCAGCCCAAACACGGTCGCGGAAAAATGCAGCTGCCGGTTCATCTGCAGCGCAGCAAAGCTCACATTCACGCGATCCATGTACGCGATCCCGTACCCGAGCCCAATCAGCGGCAGCAGCCGCACGCTGGCCTTGCGCAGCGCCGATCGGCCAATCGCCGCCTGGCGTGCCTCCTCCGGTAAAGGAGGGAGCACCGCCAGCCCTGGATTAACGGGCTTCAAAACAGCATGGGTTGTCTTCATAGAGGGCCAGGGATGGCCGATAGTAGCACAGGTTAATCAAACACTCCGCTTCGGGCTGATTGGTTCCTGGCTGGGCGATTTTCCGCTGACCGGTTCTCAGCTGACCGCTTCACCAGCTGACCGGTTCTTAGCAGGCCGGCTTTTGGCTACCCGCTACCGGCTAGCCCTTCGCCTTTTTAATCTCCTCCGTCAGCGCAGGCACCACCTGAAACAAATCTCCCACCACCGCCAAATCGGAAATTTCAAATATCGGCGCCTCGGGGTCTTTATTGATGGCGACAATCGTGCGCGAGCCCTTCATCCCGACAATGTGCTGGATCGCTCCGCTCACACCCAGCGCGATATACAGCTTCGGAGCCACAGTCTGCCCCGACGACCCAATCTGCCGCTCCAGCGGCAGCCATCCGTTGTCGCAGATTGGACGCGACGCCGCCACCTCGCCCCCAAGCGCCGCCGCCAGATTTTCCGCCAGCGCCATATTCTTCTGCTCCTTGATCCCTCGCCCCACTGCGACGATCACTTCCGCCTGCGACAGATCGACGGTCTGCTTCGCCTCCTGGAAAACTTCATGAGGAGTCACCCGCGCCGGCGTATTAGCCACAGCCGCTGTTACGTTTTCAACGGCTGCCGCCCCGGATCCGGAAGCAACCCCCGCCTGGTCCCCCCGAAAAGCCCCAATCTGCACCGTAGCCATCCACGGCGCATCTCCTCCAAACGAAACATCCGCCGTAAACTTCCCCTGAAACATCTGCCGCGTAAATCGCAGCGCGCCGCCCTCGTATTTGTACCCAGTCGCATCCGAAATCAGCGTCCGATCCAGCGCCAGCGCCAGCCGCGGAGCAAAGTCCCGGACCTGGTACGTATGCGGAAACAGCACAAGCTTCGGCTGTTTCTCGGAGATGAAGGCCTTCAGCGCATAGACGTAAGCGTCGGATGTGTAGGAAGCCAGCGCCTCAGCCTCCAGCGCATAAACTCTGCCAACCGCCTTCGCCGCAAACTCCTGCGCCAGCGCAGCAACTCCGCTGCCCGGCAGCACTACTTCAACCGCCCAACCGGTGTCCTTCGCGATGGCTTGCGCCGCAGCGATCGTCTCGAAGGAAACGCGGTTTAGCTTTCCGTCTCTTTGCTCCGCCACTACCAAAATCAAATCAGCCATACACAAGTCAGGGGAGCCGAAGCTCCCCTCGTCCTTTCTATTCCCTATTGCCTACTGGCTACTCCCTGCCTCTCAGTACTCGTGTATTCGCCCGCGCCGCAGATACGTCCCATACAACCCAAACACTACGGCGAGCACGCCCGTCAGCACGTTGTAATAAAACATCGGGTGCACCCAGCCCGGCGAGTATTGCAGGTCCTGCCCCGTCCACAGCAGCAGCAGCACCGCGAAAAACGCGAACTGCCCCGATATCACCTGATACACCAGCCCCCATTGGCGCCGCTTGTCGAGCATCGCCACTTGTGCCGGACTCAGGTTTCGCTCATCCGCGGGAATCATCATATTCGCCATTGTTGGTCCGTCTCCTCCGACTCTCCGATGCCGACAATTATAGCTGCGAAATTCACGCTGTTTTTCTACTCCCTATTCCCTGACTGCACGCGTCCTCACAGGACTCGTGCCGTCTCCTTCAAATACTCCACCACCTGCTTCGCTGTCTCGCCAGCCGGACCTTCAATCCTGCGCGTCTTCTTCTGGCTCCCCGGCACATAAAGCTTCTCGATCTTCTGCACATGTTTCGAGAGCTTTGCTTCAATTTCCGCCCACGCCACCTTGCGCATCGGTTTCATCTTCGCCTGTTTTATGCCGATCAGGGTCGCATACCGCAGCTTGTTAATCCCGCTCTGGATGGTCAGCACCGCCGGCATGGACATTTCAATGTGCTGATAATGCCCGGCCTCCAGTTCGCGCTTCAGCTTCAGCCCAGTCTCGGTTTTCTCGATGCCGATAATGATCGTCGCGTGCGGAATTCCTAGAATCTCGGCCAGCAGGACGCCCGTCTGCGCCGCCCCAAAATCGTCCGACTGCAAACCGGTCACGATCAGGTCGAAATTCTCGCCTGGGGTCTCGAGTCCGATCGCCGCCGCAATCGCCCGCGCCGTGTTCGCCGCATCCATCTGTGCAAAGCGGTCGTCCTCCAGGTGAATGGCCCGGTCGGCACCCTTGGCCAGCGCCTCCCGCAACACCTGCTGCGACCGCGCCGGGCCCGCCGTGATCACGGCAACCTCGCCGCCGTGTTTTTCCTTCTGCCGCAGCGCTTCTTCGAGAGCATAGGCATCAGGCTCGTTTGTCTCCCACGAGACGTCGTCCCTGATCCACGTGCCCTCGGGATTGAGGCGCAATGGAGCGTCCTTTTGCGGAACCTGCTTGATGCAAACCAGAATCTTCATTGCAAGTGCAAAGTATAGCGAAGACCGCGCGCTGCCGGAAACGCCGGCGCCGGATTATCATCGAATCGATCGCCATGCCGCGCCTCCGTTACGTCAACCCCAACCTCCGCGCACGGGATATTAGGGTGCTCGCCGAATGGTATCGCGATCGCCTCGGCTTTCAGATCACCTTCCTCTGGCAGGACCCACCCACTTACGCCATGATCGGCCGCGATGAAATTCGCGTCGGCATCGCTCAGCGCGAAGCGCAGTTCGGCCCCACGTCGTTCTACGTCCACGTTGAAGACCTCGACGGCCTCTACGCCGAGTTTTTCGCCCGTCAAGCGGTCGTCCGCCCGCCGGCCATCACCTCCTATAACATGAGGGAATTCGAAGTCTTCGACCCCGACGGCAACCGCATCTGCTTCGGCGAGCCTGTCCAGCCGCGGCCACCCGCGAACGACGGACCCCTATGATCCCACATTCACCTCCGCATCAAATAAGATAGAGGTACCCCAATTTCATTGAGAGAAGCATGATCTCCGTCAGCAACGTCACCATGCGCTACGGCGCTAAAGTTCTGTTCGAAGAAGTCTCGACTACCTTCACGCCCGGCCGGCGCTACGGCCTTACCGGCCCCAACGGCGCCGGCAAGACTACCTTCATGAAAATCCTTTCCGGCGACATCGACCCGCAGAAGGGCAACGTCGTCCGCCCCCGCAAGCTCTCCGTCCTTCGCCAGGACCAGTACGCCTTCGACGCCTTCCGCGTCATCGACACCGTCGTCATGGGCAATAAGGGCCTGTGGGCCGCACTCGCAGAGCGCGACAAGATTTACGAGAAGTCCGAGCTCACCGACGATGACGGCATGCGCCTCGCGGAACTCGAAGGCATCGTCGGCGAAGAGGATGGGTATACGGCCGAGTCCGACGCCGCCATTCTTCTTCAGGGTCTGGACATCGAGGACGACCTGCACGAACGCAAGATGGGCGAGCTCCAGGGCGGCCAGAAAGTGCGCGTCCTGCTTGCGCAGGCGCTTTTCGGCAAACCCCAGGCGCTGCTGCTCGACGAGCCCACCAACTACCTCGATCTCGACTCGATCCACTGGCTGCAGGACTTCCTCGGCCGCTTCGAAGGCACGCTCATCACGATCTCCCACGACCGCCACTTCCTCAACTCGGTCTGCACACACATCGCCGACATCGATTACCAGACAATCATCACCTACACCGGCGGGTACGACGACATGGTGCTGGCGAAGACACAGATCCGGTCGCGACTTGAATCGGAAAATGCGCAGCGCGAAAAGAAAATCGCGCAACTGAACGAATTCATCGCCCGCTTCTCCGCCGGAACCCGCTCCTCTCAGGTCACCAGCCGCAAAAAGGAAGTAGAGCGCCTGCAAACCACCGAGCTCGCACGCTCCAACATCGCTCGCCCTTACATCCGATTCGACCAAAACCGGCCGTCAGGAAAATACGTGGCCGAAATCGAAGGCCTCCGCAAGACCTATGACAACCTCACGGTGATCGGCGGCTTCACGGCGGGCATCATGCGCGGCGAAAAGATCGGACTGATGGGCCGCAACGCACAGGGCAAGACCACCATGCTCAAGTCGCTGCTCGCGAATCAGAAGGATCTCGCGGAAAAAGGTTTTACCCTGGACGCCGGCAACGTGAAGTGGGGCCATGAGGTCCAGATCGGATACTTCCCGCAGGACAACACAGGCGTGATCGAGCCGGGCACGACGGTCGTGGACTGGCTCCGTCAATTCGATCCCAAGGCGACCACAGAAGACATCCGCGGCATCCTCGGCCAGATGCTCTTCCGCGGCGAAGAGGGGCTCAAGCCCACCGCTGCGCTCTCCGGCGGAGAAGCCGCGCGTCTCATCTTCTGCAAGCTGATGCTGCTCAAGCCGAACCTGCTCATCCTCGACGAGCCAACCAACCACCTCGACCTCGAGGCCATCAACGCCCTCAACATTGCGCTACAGAAATACGAGGGCACGGTTCTGCTCGTCACGCACGACCACGATCTCATCGACGAAGTCGCAACCCGCATCTGGCACTTTGAGCACGGCGTCATCGAAGACTTCAAGGGCCCCTACGAGGAATACCAGCAAACAACCGCCGCCGCTCGGTGATGGAGCGAGTCAGCACGCCTTCCCTACTCCCTCGCCGCCGTCTGATAAAAAGGTTCCGAAGAAAGGGAAAACCACCTCCATGCTGCGGACGTTAGCCATTCTCGCGACCGTACTCACCGCGCAGGGTTTCCTCCCGCTCCATGCCGCGGACTGCGCCGCGCTGAAAGACCTCGCGCTGCCGAATACCACCATTACGCTGGCCGAACCCGTCACCTCGGGTACGCTGGCGCCGCCCGACTCCGCGCCTCTGAACAAACTGCCGGCTTTCTGCCGCGTGGCCGGGGTGCTGCGGCCCACCAGCGATTCCGCAATTCATTTCGAAGTCTGGTTGCCGAATCAGGACTGGAACGGCCGGCTTCTCGGCTCAGGCAATGGCGGCTTTGCGGGTTCCATCTACTATCGCCAGATGGGCGTCTATCTCATGCGCGGATTTGCGGTTGCGGGCTCAGACGCAGGTCATCGCGCCGAGGCGGGCGACGCCAGCTGGGCCTTCGGCCATCCTGAAAAGGTGAAGGACTTCGGCTGGCGCGCGGTGCATCTGACCGCCGGAATCGCAAAGCAGATCATTCAGGCGTACTACGGCAAGCCCCAGTCGAAGGCGTATTTCGACGCGTGCTCCGACGGCGGCCGCGAAGCGCTGATGGAAGCGCAGCGGTTTCCCGAGGATTACGACGGCATTCTGGCCGGCGCCCCCGCGAATTACTGGTCGCACTTAATCGGTGCGGCTGTAGCCGCGACACAAAGCCTGACCGCCGACCCCCGGGCGTACATCTCCGATGTGAAACTGCCCGCGATTCAGAAGGCGTCGCTGGCGGCATGCGATGCTCTGGACGGCGTCAAGGACGGCATCGTCGCCGATCCCTCCAAATGCCATTTCGATCCCCAGGTGCTCCTCTGCTCCGTCGAAGAATCGCCCGACTGCCTTACCCAGCCGCAGATCGGTGCATTAAAGAGCCTTTATGCAGGCGCGATAGACCATCAGGGAGCGACTTTGTTTCCCGGTCTGACGATGGGGGATGAAACAGGCTGGGGCATTTGGGTGGTCGGCGAAGGTCCGGGCGCCTCGGCTGCCGCGCTGTATGCGCAGAACGATTTCCGCTACATCGTGACCGGGAATCCGAAATGGAATGCGCTCGAGGTGGACCTCGACGATGCGGTGCGCCAGTCGGCGCAAAAAACCGCCGCCGATCTCGACTCTAACGATCCTGACCTGAGCCGATTCGCGGCGCGTGGCGGCAAGCTGATCATCTATCACGGCTGGAATGATCCCGCGATTTCGCCGTTGAACAGCATCGCTTACTACCAGAGCGTGCAGCAGAAGATGGGAGCGGAAAAAGCCGATTCGTTCACGCGCCTTTATATGGCTCCCGGCGTTGAGCACTGCACCGGCGGTCCAGGCCCCGGAGGCTTTGGACAGCTGGGCATTCCTACCGCTAAGGGCGCGAAGTTCGGACTCTTCGATGCGCTTGAAGACTGGGTGGAGAAAGATGCTGCCCCACCGGACATCTTCGCAACGAAGTACGCGAGCGGTGAAACGGGCGGGATGAAACCCGCTATGACGAGGCCGCTCTGCGCGTATCCACAGGTGGCGAAATATAACGGCTCGGGCGACCCCAACGACGCCGCCAGTTTCGCGTGCGCGGCGCCTTGATCAGAACTTCCCCAGCGCGTTGATATCCCGAACCTCCAAAATCTGTTTCGGATAGCCCTGGGTAACGCAACGGATCATCGCCCGGCCCACATCATCCAGCGTGCTCACCTGATTTGGAATCGTCACGCGCAGGATCGGATATAACCACCCCAGCGACTTATAAAGCCCAGGAAGATTCTTCTGCCCCGGCATCGCCTTCATGAATCCCGGCCGGAAGTTATACGCCGCTCGAAACCCGCAGCGCTGCAGTGCATTCTCCGTCCGGCCCTTGACCCGCGCCCACATCGTCCGCCCCTTTTCCGTGCTGTCGGTCATCGCGCCCGACACATAAAAGAACACCATGCCCGGATTCACTTTTACGAGGGTCTCCGCAAAGTGCAGTGTCGTGTCGTAGGTGATCCGCGAGTACTCCGCCTCGCTCTTCCCCAGCGAACTCACTCCCGCGCAAAAAAAGCAGGCGTCGTACCCGCTCAACCGGCTTGCAAAATCCTCCACCTTCATAAAATCCGCGACAATGCATTCCTTCAGCTTCGAATGCCCCGCCCCGGCGGGTAAGGCCCCATAAGGCCGACGGCTGACCAGCAGCACCTCATCGACATCGGGATGCGCCAGACAAACGAGCATCACTCCTTCGCCCACCATCCCCGTAGCGCCCGTGATCATGACCTTCATTTGTAACAATCTCCGTTACTCATCCAGCATGGGCAACAGCCTACCGGCTGTCCTTGAGCAGCCCAAGTTCAATCAGGCTCTCTGCCGTGGCCACGATCGCCTCTTCCCGTGGCCGCGGCTTCCATCCCAGAAGATCCTGCGCATGCTCGCTCGTCGCATTCTTCTTCTTTCCCAGCTCCGGAAGAATCTGCCTGACCGGGGGATCGCGTAAAGCCGCCAGACGCACCACAAAGTTCGGCAGCTGCATTGTCGGCACCCGCTTCGCCCGATCGCCCAGGCGGCTCTTCAGCACTTTGGCTACGTCGCGGAACCACATAAAATCCCCCGACACCGCGAGAAACCGTTCCCCCTTCGCCGCCTGATGCGTCATCGCACGAAGATGCAGATCGGCGACGTCCCGCACGTCCACCACCCCGAACATCAGCTTCGGGCAACCTGGCAAAGCTCCATCCAATAGCCGCTGCACCAGCAGAATCGACGTCGAATAATCCCGCCCCAGCACCGGCCCGAACACCACCACGGGGTTCACCACCGTAAGCTCCAGCTGCCCGCGTTCCCGGCCCATAAAATTCCAAGCCTCGTTTTCGGCGATGGTCTTCGATTTCACATAGGGGGTCACGTCCTCGCGTTTCAAATTCGTCCAGTTTCGCTCATCAAACGGCCGGTTCTGCGGCCACTGCCCATACCCGATAGCTGCAAACGACGAAGTCATCACCACCCGCGACACATTGGCGTCACGCGCTGCTCGCAGCACCCGCAATGCCCCATCCCGCGCCGGAACAATCAGATCGTCCTCGTTCTTCGGCATGACCGGCGGCAACGGCGATGCCACATGCAGCACAAATTCGCATCCGGAAACAGCTTCCTTCCAGCCCTCATCCTTCATCAAATCGGCCGCGTAAAACCCCAGCCGATCCCCAGGCTCCGCGCCACCGACCTTCAGCATCGCCCGCACATCGCCCTCTCGGTCGAGCGATCGCACCGTGGTTCGCACCGTGTGCCCCGCCGCCAGCAACTGCAAAATGCAATGGCTCCCGACAAAGCCGGAACCCCCGGTCACCAGCACTGTACTCATCGTTCTCCTCCAATCCCACAGCATACGCGGTGGCTGATTTTGCTCGGCGCAAACCGATCTCTCCCGATTCACATTCCCAGCTACCGGCCACCGGCAAACGGCCAACGCTGCCTTTCGCCTGTGCCCCTAAAGGAGGTGCCGCTCTGGCATGGATTGACCTCCATTAACGAACTCGTCAACAGCATTCCCCGCTCCTCTCCAATGACGCCGCTCCCGCCTCGGGAGCGTCTTCGCACTTCACCCTTCTGTTAGAGTGAAGAACATCGCCTTTTCAGACGAACCAACCAAGGGTGTGTTGCCTGTTCGCTGTTGCCTGTTCGCTGTCGCCTGTTCCCCGTTACCTCCTCCCGTTACCTCCTCCTTCACTCAAACGTTTTAGCTTGACGTTTGTCCGCTCCTGCCAGTAGCATTCCCTTCGTTCGAGGTGACCATGTCGCTCATCATTTCATTTTCCAGAAAGCATCTCCTGCCTTGTGCTACCGGGGTGCTTTTCTTCGCAGCTCTTTCTGCTTCTGCCCAGGGTACGCCCCAGCCGAAACCTGACAACCGTCCGTGGTTCAATCGTTCCCTCTCTCCCGACGAACGCGCCGATCTTGTCATGAAAGAGATGTCCCTCGACGAAAAAATGAACTTCGTCCATGGCACAGGATGGAACGGCCTTCGCGCCGACGCCGTTATCCCTGCCGGATCCCTGGGTGGTGCAGGCTACGTCCAGGGTGTGCCGCGCCTCGGCATCCCCGGCATCAATATGGCCGACTCGGCGGTTGGCGTTCGTCTCGCCGCCCAGGGCAGCCACTATGCCACACTACTTCCCTCCGTTCTCGGTGCGGCGTGCAGCTGGGATAAGGATGCGCTCTTCCTCTACGGTTCCGTAATCGGCCGCGAACTCCGCGAGACCGGCTACAACATGTCCATCGGAGGCGGCGTCGATCTCGCGCGCGACCCCCGCAACGGCCGCAACTTCGAATACGCAGGCGAAGATCCGGTCCTCGCCGGAACCATGGTCGGCGAACTCGCCAGCGGCGTCCAGGCCAACAAAGTCATGGGCGACATCAAGCACTACGCCTTCAACGATCAGGAAACCGGACGCACCATCGTCAACGTCGTCATCGATAAGCGCGCCGCCCGCGAGAGCGATCTGTTGGCCTTCCAGATCGCGGTTGGCATGGCCCACCCCGCGGGCGTGATGTGCGCCTACAACAAAGTGACCGTCAAAGGCGCGCCCAATGCCAACGACGACTGGTCCTGCGAGAACGACTACCTTCTCAACGACGTCCTTAAAAAAGACTTCGACTTCAAAGGCTTCGTCCTCTCCGACTGGGGTGGCACCCACTCCACGGTCAAAGCCGCGCTAGCCGGCCTCGATCAGGAACAGCCCGGCTCGCAATATTTCGGCGACCCGCTCAAAGCCGCCGTCCAGAGCAACCAGGTCCCCATGTCCCGCCTTGATGACGCTGTCCATCGCGTCCTGCGCAGCATGTTCGCCAATGGGGTCATCGACACACCGCCCATAACCGAGGTGGTCGATCCCTTCCGCGGCCGCGACGACGCCGAGCACATTGCCGATGAAAGCATCGTGCTGCTTAAAAATGCCGGGGGCGCCCTGCCTTTGAACGCAGCATCCCTGCAGTCCATCGCCATCATCGGATCCCACGCCGACGTCGGCATTCTCAGCGGAGGCGGTTCAGCACAGGTCGATTCGCCCGGGGGCAACGCGGTCCATCCCCATCCCGGGGGCACCTACTGGGGCGAAGTGGTCTATTTCCCCGCCTCACCCATGAAGGAGATCCGCACCCACGCTCCCAACGCAAAAATCCAGTTTGACCCAGGAACCAACCCCTCGGCCGCCGCAAAACTCGCTGCCGCCTCGCAGCTCGCCATCGTCTTCGTCAATCAACCCCTGCGCGAAGGCATGGACGCAAAAACCATCGCCCTGCCCTACAACCAGGACGCCCTCGTCGAGTCTGTGGCCGCCGCCAACCCACACACCATCGTCGTCCTCGAAACCGGTGGCCCAGTCGCAATGCCCTGGGCCGATAAAGTCCAGGGCATCTTCGAAGCCTGGTACCCCGGCATCGGCGGCGCTCGCTCCCTCGCCAACATCCTCTTTGGCGGCGTCAACCCCTCCGGCCGCCTTGCGATCACCTTTGCCAAAAGTGACGACCAACTCCCTCATCCCGAGGTTCCGGGGATGAACCTGATCTCAGGCCCAGGTGGCATGCCCGAAGGCCATCGCCATCGCCCCGACGAGCTACCGCCATTCGATTACAACGCCACAGAAGGTGCGCGTGTCGGTTACAAATGGTTTGAGTCCGAGCACAAAGACCCGCTCTTCCCCTTCGGCTTCGGTCTTTCCTATACCACGTACACGTACTCCGGCTTACGAGCCTCTCAGCACGAGGTCAGCTTCACCGTGCAGAACACGGGTAGCCGCGCCGGGACCGAAGTCGCCCAGGTCTACGCAGTGCTCCCCAACTCGACTGGTGAGTCAACCTTCAAGCGGCTCGTCGCGTGGGATCGCATCGCCCTCGGACCAGGCGAGTCGAAATCCGTCACCCTCCCGCTCGACCCGCTCTATCTCTCCCTATTCGATACGGTCAAGAACGCCTTCACCCTCGCCCCCGGCGACTACACCATCCTCGCCGGCCCGTCCTCAGCCGAAACACCCCTGACGGCAACCGTCCACATAGCCCAGTAACCATTGGCGGCAAAAACAAACCGGCCTCGTATCCAAACGAATACGAGGCCGATGTCTTTGTCTTTGCAGTTGTCCTTGCAGTTGTCCTTGCAGTTGTCCTTGCTTTGCCGGCTTGCTGCGAGCTACAGGCTACCGGCTTCTAGTTCGCTCCGAACAGCGCCGTTCCAGAGGCAGCCGTTGCCACCACCGGCGGATGTGCCGCCGCACCCTTGCCGCCTTCCGTACCCGCAGTCCCGTCCAACTCTACCTTGCCGGAGAAAATCGCGTTGTCTTCCACCGACAACCGCGCTGCGCGGATGTCTCCATTCACGCTGCTCCCCGTACGCAACTCCACTCGTCCTGCCGCATGAATGTCTCCATGCAGCGATCCCTGTACCACCACATCGCGCGCCGTCACATTCGCCGTCACGCGCGCATTCGCCCCCACGGTGAGCCGATGCTCGGTCAGGGTGATGGTCCCTTCCACTAAACCCTCGATGATCAGATCCTCATTACCCTTCACTTCTCCGCGGATCTGTACCGACTTCCCGATAATTGCCGTTGGCTCACCTGCCATTGTGTAAACTCCTTTTTTCCCGTTAGGCTCGTTCGCTTTCTCCGCAATATACGCAACCGAACGCCCTGCCGCAACCAATATCCCCTGAATTTACGCGGACTGTACCGCCTTCTTCACCCCCGGCCAGAATTCCGTCTGCTCCGCCCACCCCATCGGTTGCAGCCCACTCTCCCCGCCTGCAACCGCCAGCGACTGCGCTCCTGACTTGGTTCGTGATTCGCTATGTTCCACTGGAGACCGAAGCTCAATCGCTTCATACGACCCGCTCTCTCCATCCCGGGCTCCGAGCCCATGCTTCCGCACCACCGCCCGCACCAGCGCCCCAACCCGCTCCCGATAAGCCTTCGAGACAAACGCGTTGTCTCTGAACCGCGTCTCATAGGCCTTCTCCAGTTGCGGAAAATGATCCTGGATAAACCGCAGAAATACCGGCTTCGAGCACGGCTTCAGAAACAGCGGTTGCGCCGAAAAAAAGCATGCCCCCGCCTTTTTCGCGCGCCTAGCCATCGCTTCGAGCGCCTGAGCAGTGTCGGTAATCCCCGGCATCAATGGTGAACACAAGACCCCCACCCGCAATCCCGCCGCCCGCAGCCGCTCCACCGTCCGAAATCGCATATCCGGCCGCGGCGCCCGTGGCTCAAGAATCCTCGCCAGCTGCGCATCGCGCGTCGTGATCGTCACATGCAGCGTCAGGCGGTTCCGCTGCGCGATCCGCACCAGTAAATCGTTATCCCTCTCGATCAGCGTCGACTTCGTCACTATCCCCAGCCGCAGCCCCCGCTGCTCGGCAAATACCTCCAGCAGACTCCGCGTCACCTTCGCCTCCCGCTCAATCGGCTGATAAGGATCGGTCG
The DNA here is from genome assembly GCA_963831055.1 of uncultured Acidobacteriaceae bacterium. Taxonomy (GTDB): domain Bacteria; phylum Acidobacteriota; class Terriglobia; order Terriglobales; family Acidobacteriaceae; genus Palsa-343. The sequence goes on from CAWHOU010000016.1 coordinate 61,810, forward strand.
CCGTCCCCAGCGCAATGTGCTCATCCGGCCGTACCTGCTTCAGTTCCTGCCGCAGCAGCCACGCCGCATGTTGCTTGATGTAAATCTCCCGCTCAAACAGCGCGGGGTCGCGTTTCTCAAGGAACGCGTGCGTGTAGCGCGCATAGCAATACCGGCAGCCAAACTCGCATCCGCGGTAAGGATTGATCGTCCACGTCATCCATGGCATCCGCTTCGACACGACACGGTTCAGCAGCGAGCGCGGCTCCATCGTCCGGAACTCCACCAGATGCCGCTCGCCGGCCTTTTCGCCCTGGGCCGCCAGTTTCGCGATCCCCACCGGTCCCTGCCCCACAATCGGAAACAACGTGGGAAGCGGTGCATTTGGGATCAATCCAATATTCGCTTTTTGTTCGCCCATGAGAATCAACCTACTCTCATCAGCAATTTCCCGTCAAGCCCCTGTGACTCGGGTCACTGACACTCCCGACCCTCCTGTGGCACTCTTTCGCCGTTAAACGGCGCGACGAAATCGGTCCCTGCGCCCCACTCGTGCTTCTGAGGTTTTTTGATGTCCGCAAACATTCTCGTCACCTGGGCTACCCGCTACGGATCAACCGAAGAGGTCGCTCACGCCGTCGCCGACGAACTCCTCCGCCAGCGCTTCACCGTGAACGCTCAGCCCATGACCAGCGTCAAGAATCTCGACCGCTACGACGCCTTTGTTCTCGGTTTCGCCCTCTATATGAGCCGCATCCACAAAGACGCCCGCTCTTTCCTACTGTCCCACCGCGAACAATTGCTCCAGCGGCCAACCGCTCTCTTCGCCCTCGGCCCCGTGCACGCGGAACAAAAGGAATTCGTGGAGGCGCGTAGACAACTGGACAAAGAGCTGGCGAAATTTCCCTGGCTCGCTCCCGCTGCTCTGCAGGTCTTCGGCGGCAAACTCGATCCGGAAAAGATCGGCCTCCCCTTCCGCCTGATCCCGGCGCTCCACAAAATGCCGTTGTCCGACGCCCGCGACTGGCCCTCCATCCAAACCTGGGCCACCAACCTCGCCAGCCTCCTCCAGCCAACGATGGCCCACTGATCCATCGTTCCGCCCCAGCCGGCGCCTGAAGTCCGGACCATTGAGGCTCTGTCGGTCCGCGCACACCCTCGTCCCTGTAACCACACCCTGTTGACGGTTCCCTGGAGCCTGCCTTTAACGCATCTCACCAAAGAAAAGTGCGACCATATTCCGCGGAGGAACCAACCCCATGCCTGAACTCAAAGGCACAACCATCACCTGGCTCGGACACGCCACCGTCCTCATCGTTACCTCAAAAGGCACCACCATCCTCATCGACCCCTTCATCGAGCACAATCCGAAATATCCGAAGGGCTACAAGCTCCCCGACGAGATCGACCTCCTCCTCCTCACCCACGGCCACATGGACCACATCGCCGACGCCCTCCCCATCGCAAAAAAGCACGGCCCCATCGCCATCGGCATGGTTGAGCTCATCGGCTGGCTGCACTCAAAAGGCCTGAAGGACGAGCAAGGCATCGGCATGAACCTCGGCGGCTCGCACAAGCATGCCGACGTCACCCTCAGCCTCACTCCGGCGCGCCACTCCTCAGGCATCGAGGACGGTGGCCAGATGATCTACGGCGGAGAGCCCGCCGGCTTCATCATCGCCATCGACAACGGCCCCACCCTCTACCACGCCGGCGACACCACCGTCTTCACCGGCATGCAGCTCATCGGCGATCTCTACCATCCCGACGTCGCCATGCTGCCCATCGGCGACCACTACACCATGGGACCGAGACTCGCTGCCGTCGCCGCGAAATATCTCGGCGCAAAAACCATCCTGCCCATCCACTTTGGAACCTTCCCGCCGCTCATCGGCACACCCGCGCAGCTCGAAAAGGAACTGGCCGGATCAGGCATAACCGTAATCCATACCGACCCCGGCAAAACGCTGTCGTAAGCAGGCGGTACTCACCGGGAGACTTTAAGCGTTGGGAATTTGGTGGTGGGTGAGGGTGCTGCCCCCTCCGGCACGCTGATCTGGCGTTTACCGGGGTTATAAGACCCCGCTGCATGGCTGGTGCGACCCACCATTGCACGGAATTGTAGTGAGGGTCGTTGCTCATAGCATTAGGACAACCCGAACACTGAACGCAGCCCCGAATGCCACCCGCTCGTCCCTATTGCCTTTTCTCTGTTGCCCGTTCCCTGCCTCTACGCTGTCGCGACTTCCTCGATCAGCTCGTCGGAATACCGCTCCCGGCTCTCCGGCACAATCAGCACCGGCGTCCGCACCGCCGCAATCACTCGCGCCACGGTGCTGTGTTCCAGGTCATGCTCCTGATGCTCGGGCGAAGGGGCACCCATCACAATCAGGTCCGGCGCCAGCTTTGCGTTCGCTGAGAGGATCGTCTCCACCGGATCGCCGCCGGTGACCACATGGTCCACCGGCAATCCATGCGCCTCATCAAACGGAGCCAGAAACCGCAGCCGCTCCAGACAGTTCGGGCAAACCTCATGCCGTCCGCACCGCGCCGAATGCAGAACAATCAGGTGCCCGCTCGCTACTCGCTGCGCGTAGTGCAGCGCGCTCAACGAAGCCAGGGAGAAATCCGTCGCCGCCAGTACGTTGTTCCAGTGCCCAAAATGCCTCGCCGCATCAGCTTCATCCGGCGCAACCGTCAGAATCGGACAGGGCGAATGAGCCAGCAGCTGACGGGTCACCACCCCCAGCGCTGCGCGCCCCGCGCCGGTTACCGCCTTCGTGCCCAACACCAGCAGCGCGGCCTTGTGATCCCGCAGAGACAGCAGAATCCGCTCGCATACAATCCCCGTCTCGACGCGCGAATGCACGGGAATGCCCTGCTTCCGAACCTCCGCCTCAATCCGCGCCAATTCCTCGCGCGCAGCCTTGTCGTGCCCCACTTCGGCTGGCGCGCCTGCGGGAAACGCATACCCCACGGGATCGATGACATGCACCAGCAGCAGCATCGCGTGCCGCTCCCGCGCCAGTTCCTGCGCGCACCGCAACGCAGCCGACGACTCCTCGGAAAAATCCACCGCCGCCACAATCGTCTTGAACGGGAACTGCTTCGCGGCGTGAAGATACGTCGTCGTCTTCTTCGTATCCGAATGGATATCTTTGGCAGCAGCCTTGGAGCTAGCCCTGGAGGCCCGCATGGCTAATAGCCCTCGCTTTCCGCTGGTTGGGCTTTTATTGACCCTACGCTCGCACCAGGGCCCTATCCGTGACGAAGGTCACGTGAGGGAGTGACATTCAGCACACCGACTACGAGGCGTAGCTCAAAGCCGATGGCACGCAAATCACGGGTGACTGTACGCCAGGTTGTCAAAGCGCAGCGCGTGATCGCCAGTGACGTCGAAAACGACCCTGGAAGATGGGTCGTGCCAGCCGGTCCTGAAGCGGATCAGCTGATTCGGCTTGATCGTGCGGGAAACCATTGGAAGCTCGTCCGAGGTGACCGCCAATGTGGCATCGCTGTTTCCGCCGTTATAGACGTCGACACCTTCGAAGATCCGGGGCGCATAGAACTGGAATTCTCCCCTCTTTGCTTTTGGATCCGCCAGGAGAAGGGTAAAGGTCGCGAACTTGCCGAAGGGAGTGCCAATCTCCCACTCACCGGAGCCCCAGTCAATCACGCCGGAAGGATACTGGCCGATCAGGCGGGCTCCCGCGGGAAGGTGCGGGTCGTCGAAGGTAATGAACGACGGCGGGAGGCGATCGCTGCTTCCCTGGATGTCCACATTTCCGGAACTGGTATGGCGGATGGAGAGTGTCCGCGATTTTTCGTCGAAGGTATAACCCTCGAGATTCAGATCGGTGCGGCGATGGATCGATCTTCCTCCGACACTGACGGAATCGGGAACAAAGTTGAGGCGGAGCACATCTGTCGAAACCGGGTCGAAGGTTGAGTAGGTGACGCTGCCAGTACCGTATGCGATTTTTGTAACTACGGAAAGGGAACCGAGGAGGTGCGACTCATCTGCCGGAGCCCACTCGGGCAAGGCCCAGAAGGCGTCCATCATCCTTCGCGGCCCATCCGCAAACTCATCGGTGAACCACCACTGGTTGCTGAAAGGAGCGTGAGCCGCGGCAGGAAGACCCTGAAAGTAGGTGACCCAGTTATAGGTCCGATAAGCAGCCTGTTTGTAGGCAATGTCGCCGGTCCTGGCATAGTAGAAGGCTTCGACCGCCGCGAGCCTCGCGCTGTGATCGTCACAGCACTGGTTGGGCAGGTTGCAGCAGAATTCCTTACCATTCCCCTGCTCAGTAGTGACCATCGCGCCGTGGACGAGGTATTTGGGCCACTTCGGTGTCGTTTTCACCCACTCGATCAACCGGCGGGAATGCTCACGCCACCCGGGGTCCTTCTCCGGGTGCAGAAGGATATAGCGGGCAAATTCAAGCGGGATGACCTGGTTCATATTGTCCATGCTGCCCTGGACGTCTTCAAAATAGCCAACCCAGACGTTATTGCGCATCGGGTATTTCATCAGCCACGCCCAGGCGCCCGCGCGCACCCGCTTGTAGGAAGCGGTATCTCCCTGTTGCAGGCGGAGTAACTCGTCCAGCAGCATAATCGGCTCGACTACATTGGCGGTGTAGGGAAACATCCCCTTTCCGTCCTTCAGACTGCCGTCGCGAGCATGGCATCGATACGGCCACGGCGAGTTAGTTGCGTCGCCGGGCTTGAAATTCTTAGCGAGGGCGTCGGCGCAGCGAATCGCGGCGCGCAGGTACTTCGTGTTTCCCGTCATTTCATAAAGCCGCAGGTAGGCGTAGCCGTCTTCACCGACCACATGAGGTTCGACAAAGTCTTCTCCATGCTGGCTCCAGCCCGTGTAGCGGGAGGCGCCGGGATTGGCGGACGGATACGGCACCTGGGACCATACATAGTCTTGCGGAGTGAGGCCGTGTTCCAGTTCGTAATCGACAAAGTTCTGAAGGAACTCCAGGGTATGCGGGTCGCCCGTGTAGGGGTAGAGGCGTTCGATGAACCCTTCCATCATCGCGCGGAGATAACCCGTGGAATTGACCCAGGTCGGGTCCGGCTTGAGTTCAAAGGTCTTGCGGTCGAAATCGAAGCAGCAGTAAAACCAGGGCAGCCGCTGGCGGTTGTACTGGTCCCACACGATCGTCCACTGCGAAAGAAAATATGCGGAATAGGAGTATCCGGTGCTGTCCGGCATGGGCCATGGCAACAGCTTACCTTCGCTGTCGAGCGCCACTGGGCGCCCTGCAATGGTTGCTTCATCGACCGTCGAGACGACCGGGAATGGCTGTTGTTGCTGCCCTGCGATCAGCGGGGCGCTCAGAAATGCTACAGCGAATATTCTCGCTAATACGGATGGAAATTTCATGATTGGCACTCAATGCAGGGTACTTCAGCTTCGCGACTTCCTGCTCGAATGGTGATGCGCAGCGCACCGCTCGTTCAACGTGATGCAGGCGGGAAGGAGAACTTGAAAACTTGTCCATAAGGATATTCTTATGTAGTATGGCCTCATGCCATCCGCTGACATCGTATTCAAGGCCATCGCCCATCCCGCCCGGAGGCAGATCATCACTCTGCTCTCCCGCTCCCGTTGCTCTGTCAAGGAGCTGACGCGTTCCTTCGATATGTCGCAGCCGGCCGTCTCGCAGCATCTGCGCGAACTCCGTGAAGCCAACCTCGTTACCTCAGAAAAGGTGGGTCTGGAACAGCAATACCGTCTCACAGCAGAACCCATCCGGCTCGTCTTCGAGTGGTCCAGCCAATACAAGCGCTTCTTCGATCCTTCGGGTCACGCCTGGTCCTTCGTACCCGTCCAGAGGTCCCGCCCCACACAACCAAAACGGAGAAAAACCACAGATGGCCGTTAAGGGTTCCGTGCCTGATCAAGGCGCGATCGTGCCTCACCTTGTTGTTCGCGACGCGCAGGAAGCTCTCGCCTTTTATCAGGCTGCTTTCGACGCCCAGCTCCTGTTTCGGTCTCCATCCCCCAGCGGAGCCGGCGAGCACCTGCACCTCAAAGTCTGGGATTCTCTGATCCAGGTCTCCACGGAAGAACCTGCCCAGCGGCAACAGCGAGTGGAAGGCGCGCTGCTCGCATCTCCTGAAACGCTCTCCGGCTCCACGTGCGTTTTCCAGGTTGCCGTCGTCAACGTTGACGATGCATACAAACGTGCCGTCGACGCCGGTGCCTCGCCCGCCATGCCGCCAACCGACATGTTCTGGGGCGACCGCTACGGCTGGGTCCGGGATCCCTTCGGCCACATGTGGGCTCTATCGCAAATCCTCGAAGTTCTCACACCCGAACAAATTGAAGAGCGCATGCGAGGTTTCGCAGCGCAGATGAAAGGACCATCCCGATGAAGCGCATTTGCGTTGCATTGCTGCTTAGCTGTGTGCTGCCGCTGGCGGCCCAGACCGCTCCCGCCTCTACACCCGACCCGTTCAAGGCACTCAGTTTCCTCGAAGGCACGTGGGATGCGAAGGCTGAAGGCAATGGCGGCGCCGCAGCCAGCGGCCGCTACACCTTTCAGCGAGAGCTCGGCGGACACATCCTGGCGCGCAACAGCACGTCCGACCTGAACTGCAAAGGCCCGGCTAGTTTCGACTGCGCCCACGGCGATCTGCTCTATGTCTTCGAGGACGCTCCCGGACAGCCGCTCAAAGCGATCTACTTCGACAACGAAGGCCATGTCATCCACTACAACGTGTCAACGCCCACGGCCAACAGCGTGGAGTTCCTGTCTGAGTCATCCCCTGGTCCGCGCTTCCGCCTCGTCTACGAACTCAAGTCAGCCACCATGACCGGAAAATTTCAGATGCAAATGCCCGGACAGGCCGAATGGCATTCCTACCTCGAATGGAGCGGGAGAAAGCAGTAGAGCCCCCACCCGCTCAACGCGCCGGGGGCTCAAACGTCAGCAGCACATCCACCGTGTGCGCGCTCTTGTCCGCCGTCCATTTCGCATGAAAGCTCCACCCGCGGATCGACTGCAGCTCCGGCGCGCGCAGCCGATGATAATCCTCCATGAACTGCGGAATCAGGCTCGCATTGAACACGTCGCCCTCCCGCATCTTCCAATACGGCAACACCTCGGCCTTCTGCGCCTCGCTCAGGTTCGCCACCGTCAGCTTCCCTATCCGATACACCGCCCCAGGCTCAACCTTGATTGTGTAATCCACCGTGTGTTTGGTGCGATCAAGCGCCGGCACGGCATCGATTTTCGCCTCGATGTAACCATGCGTCTTGTAAGGCGCGGCAATCATCTCCTGGGTCTGCTTCCAGAATCCGGGATTGGCGACATCGCCGACGTGAAGCTTTGATCGCTGCGCGAATTGCTCGTCTGTCATGAACAAATCGCCCTCCAGATGCAACCCCGAAACGCGAAACTGACCGCCGCCCTCCGAGGTAATGGCCACCTTCAGCGGAACGAGAATCTTGACGCCCATCAAACGCGGTTCGCCCCACGCCGGATCGGTCATGGTCATGCCGAGAAACCCGCGGCCGTCGTAAACCGCGCGCACCGCCGCCGTCACCTTGTCCCGCATCGAGGCATCGAAGGGCTGCCCATCGATGGCCTTCTCTACCGACTGGAGGGGCTGGGTCCAAACCCCGCTATAGCCTTCAATCCGTACCGGCTCAACTACGACAGCCGGCGCGTCGATCCGATACGCAATCGCTACCTGGTCTCCGTTCGCGTCCGCAATCGGAGAGGTCCCGATCGCGGCGCCCTCTACGCCCTTCGCCGCCAGCAGTGAAGTGAGCACCGCAATCACCTGTTCCCGCATCGGTCCGCCTGGGTACAGCGACCCATGAAACAGAGGGACCTTCGTCGCAACCGCGGAATTCAGAGTGGCATCATCCCACCACGGGAAGTTGTCATAGCGAACCGGCACAACAGCCACCGAAGGGTTCAATGCAAAACTCAGCTCGCTCCCATCGAACGAGAACCGCACATCGGTAAACAAACCCGTGCCGGTCAATTTGTCCGACGCGGCCTGCATCTGGTCGCGCGTGATGGCCTCGCCCGGATGCAGTCCCGTGTACGCCAGCAGCTCCGCCTGACTCAGCTCACTCCCCGAGAAGGTGATCTTCCCGGGAACAAAAGTCTGCGGCCAGGCTGCGCTCGCGCAAACAGCAAGAGCCATGACGACAGAAAGCCAGCGCCTGCGCAGGCGGTCCCCCATCAGACCCGCTCGATCGCGACCGTCTGCAGGATCACCAGGTCCGCCGGCCGGTCCTGGCGATCCCGCGACACCTTCGAAATCTTGTCCACCACGTCCTGCCCCTCAACCACTTCGCCGAAGATAGTGTGCTTCCCCGTGAGCCAATCTGTAGCAGCCACGGTGACAAAAAACTGCGAACCGTTCGTGTTCGGCCCGGCATTCGCCATCGCCAGCTTCCCCTTCTTGTCGAAACGGTGCGCCGACCCTTTCGTCTCGTCCTCAAATTTGTATCCAGGGCCGCCCATGCCGGTGCCCGCCGGATCGCCGCCCTGAATCATAAAATCCGGAATCACCCGGTGAAACATCGTCCCGTCATACAACCGGTTATTGCTCTTCGTTTTCGTCACGGGATGCAGCCATTCCCGCTTCCCCTCCGCCAGCTCGATGAAATTCGTGACGGTCTTGGGCGCTTCCTCTTCAAAAAGCCGGCAGACAAATTGCCCCTGGTTGGTGTTGAATACGGCGTACGTTCCTGGCTGACGTGACATTTGAACTCCTGATTTATTTCGTTAGTCCTTAAAGCTGGAAATGTGCCCGGGGCACAGTGTGGCTGAGTCAATGTAGCTGGATCAATGTGGCTGGCCCGGCGCCGAAACCCCAGCCCCTCCCGGAGCCGCCGGAATCGCCTGCCCCGCCGGAATAACCGTTACCTTCTTCAGCACCACCGCCTCCAGTGGCTTGTCGTTGCTGTCGCGATTCACGCGCGCGATCGCCTTCACCACCCACACGCTCGCATCGTCGCATTGCCCAAAAATCGTATAGTGCTGGTCCAGTGAGGGCTGAGGCGCCTCGGTGATGAAAAACTGCGACCCGTTCGTGTCCGGTCCCGAATTGGCCATCGCCAGCCTTCCCGCTACGTCAAAGTTCAGGTCAGGGTTGAACTCATCCTTAAACAAGTACCCCGGATCGCCCATCCCCGTGCCCAGTGGATCGCCGCCCTGGATCATAAACTCCGGTATAACCCGGTGAAAAGTCGTCCCGTCATAGTACGACTTGCCGCTCACCTTCTGCTTCGTCGACGGGTCGGTCCACGCCTTCGTCCCCTGCGCCAGTCCCACAAAGTTCGCCACAGCCTCCGGCGCCTGCTTGTCGAAAAGCCGGCACGTCATCCGCCCCATGCTTGTGTCGAACAGCACCGTCGGCCCAGTCGGCTGCTGCGCAGGATGCACCTGCGTATCCGGGGAATCCGGCAGGCTCTGATTCGCTGTCGACTGTGGTGCCGTTGACTGTGGCGTCGCTGGCGGAGCAGCCTGCGTCTGCGCGCTCGGCGCATCCGGCAAACTCTGCGTGGATTGCTGCGCGTGCCCACACCAAACTGAACAGGAGACCAGAAAAATGCCGAACGGAACACTGCGGATCACAGACGTCACAGCAACCAGACTATCGCATGCCATCCCCACGCGCGAACACTCATCGCTTCCCAGGTGCGGCACTGGAGGAAGACCCTCCGCGACCTCCCCACCACCGTTTTGGCTTCAGCGAGTATCGCGGCAATAGCACCAGCAGGATAGCAATGCCCGTGTACCACAAATTCCATGTCTCCACGTTGTGCCGGTACCAGTAATGCACACCCAGGGCCAGCAGCCCCGCCACGACCGCGGGGTTCCTCCATTTCACAAGCGGCGCCAGAATCGCCAGACAGCCGCAGGCAAACATCGCCGACCATTCTTGTGTGACGTAGGCAGGTACAACAGAACCTTTGTAATCGCTCACAAACCCTGCAATCGCCAGCCCCACCAGGGCAATCCGGCATATCAGGCTCAAAATAACCGACAGCGTCTGCATCGCTCCAGACTACGACACCCAGCCGCCCTACTTGCCTGTGTAACTCACATGCCAGATCGACCCGGAACCATCGTCAGTAACAAACAGCGAGCCGTCGTTCGCGACTGTCACGCCTACCGGCCGCCCCCAAACCTTTCCGTCCGGCAGTACAAATCCCGTCAGAAAATCCTCATACTCGCCCGTCGCGTGCCCATTCTTCATCGGCACGCGAATCACCTCATATCCCGACCGCTTCGAGCGATTCCATGACCCGTGCTCGGCGGCAAATCCATCCCCCTTGTATTCCGCTGGAAATTGCGACCCTTCATAAAAGAGCATCTCCAGCGACGCGAAGTGTGGATTCACCAGCACATCCGGGGTGATCACCTTCCCCGCCAGCTCCGGATGCTTACCCGCCTGCCGTGGATCCTGCACGCCCCCGTTCGTGCTCATGTAGTACCACGGCCACCCGTAGAACCCGCCTTCCTGAACATGCGTGATGTAGTCGGGCACAAGGTTGTCGCCCAGCATGTCACGTTCGTTTGTCGAGCACCACAGCTCGCCCGTGATCGGATTGATCGTCTCGCCCACGCAGTTACGAATCCCATATGCGTACACCTTCACAAACTTTCCCTCGGGCGTGAACTCCAGAACATCCGCCCGATGAAGCTCCTCCGGATGCGTATCCGAATCGTCGTCGTTCGAGTGCGACCCCACTGAAACAAACATCCGCTTCCCGTCCTTGGAAAACGCAATGTCCCGCGTCCAGTGTCCGCCCCCGCGCAACCGCCCGCCGCCCGGCAGGTCTGCCAGCTTCTCCACCGGTCCCGCAGCTTTCACATCGCCCACATGGTACGGAATTCGCACCACCGAATCGGTGTTGCCGATGTACACCCACTTCGGGTTCGGCCCCGCCGGATAAAACTGAATCCCAAATGGCTGGCTCAGATCCTCGGCAAAAGTCGACACCTGCTTCGGCTTGCCGTCTGCTCCCACACCGCGAAATACCATCACCTTGTTCTGATAACTGAGCGCAACGAAAAGATCGCCGTTCGGGGCGGTGCGGATCAGCCGCGGCTGATCCAGTCCCGTGGTGTACTGCTCCACCTTGAAGCCCGTTGGAGCCTGTGGCCAGACGCCATCAGGACGCGGCGCCAAATCCGGCCCATTGTCCACACCCTTCGTAGCGTAGGGAGCCGGAAGGTCCGCCGCCGTCAGATGCCGCCGCACCCCCGGCTGCTCCTTGCTGTAATCCGTGAAAGCACTCTGCCCGGTCAGAACCTGCCCCTGCTGCCCGAAGCATGGAGCCGCTGTCATCACCACACCACTAGCCGCCAATACCGCGAACCCGCGGACCATCGACCTATGCATTTCTCCTCCATACGATCTGGGAATCCCAGGAACGCGACTCGCTACTAAATTTTTGCTAAAAGCTTTTCGCTGCCAGCTTTTTGCCGACAGTTCCTCGCTGACAGCCATCTCCAACAGCTTCTCGCTTGCTGCCTGTTCACTCGTTTTTCGCTCGCAGCTCGCTCGCCTTTAGCTCGCAGTCTTCCAGATGCCAAAGCCCATCGAGACGACTCCGCTCCTTCACGGCTTTTTCCCGCTATTCGAGACGCCCACCGACTTCAGATCCTGTGGGCTGCTCATCATCCGCTGCAGCAGTCCAACCGGAATCGTAGCCGTCAGCACAGCCTGGTTCCTGTGCCGCTCCACGACAACGCTGTTGATCAGCATCCGCGCATCTGCGTCGAAAGGCTGCGTTTCGCTGCTCGTTCCGCCGACGGTTCCGCCTGTGTTTGCCATCGATTTCACCAGCGTCAGAATCGTCTGCAGCGACTCAGTCGTATCCGCCGCCGCTCCGTCGCTCGGTGCAATCTCCTCTACCCGCAAATGCACTTTACCGATCCAGGTCAGCGAAGCAATAAAAGTCGCGTCCACCGGCAACGGCAATCGAATCCCCATCACCCGCGGACCATTCGCTCCCAGTGGCAGCGCGATCTGCCCCAGCCCCCAGGCAATCGAAAGCAGCGGCACATGCGAATACTGCTTCGACAGAATCGACGACCCCGAAAACGGCAGCGCCGCCGTTCTGTATCGATCGATCATCGAGTGGATCTGCTCCGGCGACGGTGTGTTGCTTACCGCCACAATGTCATACCCCAGCAGCGCCACCCGCACCGTTCGCCCTTCGCTGGGAATGTTGTAGATCGTGTGTCCGGCATAGCCTTCCTGCGAAGGCGCAATTCCAGCCAGATACTGCGCCAGCTTGCGTCCGTCGAAGTGCCCGACGAAAACCTCGCTGAAAGCCACCGACCCGTTCGGTCCTTTAGCATTGGCCATCCGATGCAGCGCCAACGCCGCTTCATCCAGATCGCGCTCAAACTGAATCCCTGTTGCATCGATGAACTGCTGGTATTCCGGCGAATGCTCCACTGGATGCTGATCGAAATGCGTCGCTGCACGCAGCGGCCGCAAGTTCAAATACACAATCCCATCCGACTCCGGCAGCAACCGTGCCGCTTCCGGTGGCGCTTCTTTACGGAGATAAATCGCCCCGGCCAGCAACAGCAGGACGACAAGCACAATGGCGATGGAAAGTTTCGTGCGCCGGTGGGTCATCGAATGGGCTTCCCGTTGTTCCGGGAAGCGGCAGTTCTTATCTTCTCACCTCTCGGTTGCCACATGTATCGACTTGCTTCTACTGACCCACCCGATGCATTGCGGCTCCCACCCCCCTGTGATATTTTCAATGCTGGACCTGCCAAATCCGGCATATTCGTGTGCCTTCATGCGGCGGGCAAAGAAAGTCCCGGGCTGGCGTAGCTCAGCTGGTAGAGCATCTGATTTGTAATCAGAGGGTCGGGGGTTCAAGTCCCTTCGCCAGCTCCAGTCTTCCCTCCTCGGACAAGGGCTGATGTAGCTCAGTTGGTAGAGCACTCCCTTGGTAAGGGAGAGGTCACCGGTTCAATCCCGGTCATCAGCTCCAGACTTTGCTGAGGCTTTCCGCACAGGTGGCCGAGTGGTTAATGGCAGCAGACTGTAAATCTGCCGCTCTTTGGAGCTACGGAGGTTCGAATCCTCCCCTGTGCACCATATAAAAGGCATAGCGAGGCGGTCGAATGCGAGTCTGGGGAGCAAAGCGAAAGCTGGTCGCACTCGCCCTCCTCGCTTCTCTTGCCGTGCTTGCCTGGTACACGATGGACCCAGGCAAGGTTCGCCTGGTGGTCATGATTCTGTTAGGCGGCTTCGCCCTCCGGATTGCCCTTACCGCAGGCAGAGAGCGAAACCATGAAGAGGCCGAAGAAAGGCGTTCGGGGCTTTGAGCGAGCGGCAAACAGCAGTCAGCTCTCCTGGGCTTGAAATTTCTTAACGCGGATCGCCTAACGCTGTACGCTGGAGTGCATGCGGGAGTAACTCAGTGGTAGAGTCACAGCCTTCCAGGTTGAGGCGTCTGGCGGGCGTGAACAAAGCGTAGCGTAGTCGCACATGAGGGACGCAGCGTACTCGACGCCGGCTCCAAGCTCGCCGAACGCGACTTCGAAGCGCACGCCTTGCGCGGCGCCCTCCGGGGAGTGCGTCGAGCTCCTCGACCGCAATGCCGAGGACGTCGCGGAGCGGGCCCGGCGGACCGCCGTCGTGAATCCGGTCGGTCTCGTCGACGACCGCGCTGAAGAACGTCGTCACGAAGGCGGCGCCCGCACGCGTCCAGCCGGCGATCCGCACAGCCTAATCAGCACGGAATCAAATAGGAGAGCGGCGCGACGATGACTTCGTAGCGGCTGAATCCGCGTCCGGCCCGACGACGTCCGTCTGAATGCCCGAGGCGTGCAGGGCCGCGTACGCCTGCGCGACTTCGCGGTGATAATCGAGATCGCGACTCGGTCCGCTCGACGCCGAGATAGCCCACCAGCACTCCCAGTCGAAGACGACAGCGACGCGCGCGGGCGTTCGGCCGCCAAATCGGTCAGGTCCCGAGCGCGGCGAGCTCCGCGCCGAGCGCGGAGACTTCGCGACCACGACATTCCTCCCAAGGGGAACAAGGTTTATTCTTTGCTGGGTTCGCCCTGTTAACAGTAACCTCGAACCCGCCTTCCAAAGAAAGTATCGTACAACATTGGACCAGAGTATCACTGTTCTCCCCCCTCTATCCCGTTGAGCTTGTTTGCCTCAGAGTAATAAGGATTAGGAGAGAACTACGACACGGACATTCTTGAGTTCAGATAACACTCGCGCCAAGTTCCCATTGTCATGAACACTAGCCCCGCCCCATCCTATGCCTTTGCCGACAACAGCCGCCTGGACATAATAAGACTCACCGATCTTCGTCGGTTTCCACTCTGCTATTGCTTGTTCCGCCGCTTCCTTTCAAGCGGGGTTAGTGGTGTGGGATCATTATGACTTATCGGGGATTCCCGATATTGTCTGGGGGATGGATGTAGGCTGTTCTTTCCCAGCCGCACAACACAACCAGCAGAGACAGCGTCGTCAGGGCAACAGGCTTTTCACGGTTTCTCTCCTTCGTGACGGTGATGGAGCGTAGCACTTCCGATATTGTGGTGGTTGAACAGACCATTTGTCAACAGGGTATCAACCGTTGGAACGACCGCCCGGGCTTCCGTGCCTGCCGAGTTCCGGCGGACGAGTGTAGGCGATGCGTCGCCCGGCGCAGGATAAGGAATCTCCTTCACCCGATGCTGCGTCCTGCGATGCTTCTTCCATGACCGTTGCCTCAAATCACCTCCAGCCCCGGCACGTAGGCGACCGCCACGTTACTTCCGAGAAGTCCGCCAGTCGCTCAGCTCAAGGACCGCCGTCCCTTAAATTCCGAGATCCAGGAGAGCGGCTTCAAGCTTGTCTGGAAGTAGGTCAGCAGGGACCATCGAGAAGAGGCGACGGCGGCAAGGGCGGCGGTGGGGGCGTGAGGGTGTCCCCCTACTCCTTCTCGTGCCCCTCCAGGATCTCCACGGGGCTTGACAATCGAGATTTCGCCTATGAGAATCACAATCGTCAGGCTGCCACTGCGGGGTTCCGGCATACATGAGGAGGGCAGAAAACCCGTGAACGATCACAAAATCTCTTTATGGGAGGACATGACATGAGGAACTTCGTGATTTGGTCCGTAGTGTTTCTCGCAATGGCGAGGAACGCTTATAGCGAGGAGCCCAAGCAACCGCCGAAGGAACTCACGGTTGACCTCGGCGGCGGCGTGAAGCTGGAGATGGTCTTGATTCCGGCGGGCGAGTTCATGATGGGCTCGCCCGATTCGGACAAGGATGCCTATAGCGACGAGAAGCCGCAGCACCGGGTGCGGATCACCAAGCCGTTCTACCTGGGCAAGTATCTGGTGACGCAGGAGCAGTGGGAGGCGGTGATGGGCAACAACCCGAGCCACTTCAAGGGTCCGAAGAACCCGGTGGAAAACGGTCAGTTGGGACGATTGCCAGCAGTTCTCGACAAGCTCAACGCGAAGGTCCGGCCACCGGGGCAGGGCAAGTTCCAGTTGCCCACCGAGGCCCAGTGGGAATATGCCTGCCGGGCGGGGAGCACGACGCGCTATTGCTTCGGGGACGATGAGTCGGGGCTGGGCGAATATGCGTGGTATGGCGCGAACTCGGGCAGCAGGACGCACCCGGTTGGCGAGAAGAAGCCGAACGCCTGGGGGCTCTACGACATGCACGGGAACGTATGGGAGTGGTGCCAGGATTGGTATGATGGCGGGTACTATGCGGAATCGCCGGCGGACGATCCGACGGGGCCTGCAACGGGCTCGCGACCGCGTGATTCGCGGCGGTGGCTGGGGCTACCCGGCGGGGTACTGCCGGTCGGCGGCCCGCGGCTACGACGAGCCCGGGAACCGCGTACGCCGGCCTGGGCTTCCGTGTCTCCCTAGTTGCGGCGGACAAGTAGGAAGCGAGCGGAGCCGGTGCGCAGCCCGAGCGCAGTCCCGAGCGCAGCCGGGACAAGCTGGGCAAGCACAGGCGGAGTGAGCGAACCACAAGCCAAGGTGCTCTTGGGGTCCAGGGGCGAAGCCCTGGCGAAGTTGGATTGCGGGTGCGTTAAGATAGGCGATGTGCGAAATGCGGTTCAAGTCGTTTTCAGGGAACAAGGCAGCCGAGGAGGAGTTGAATCAGTCGTTCTGTCGCGATGTAGTTGAAAGCATCGAGGGGTCTTGTCCGAAGGAGGCTCATTCTGCGTGATTCGCGGCGGCGAATTGTACAGGGAGCCGGGAGCTGCCGGTCGGCGCACCGCTACAGCGGCGGGTCCGATGACCGCAACTTTACGAAGGCCCCGGGATAAGCATTATTGAGCGGGTGGGCAACTGGTGGGTAGTTTTCTTTTCTCTCACCCTGGTATCTGGAGACTACCCAATCATGGATCGAAAAGTGAATCAGGTTCTTTGGGATCAATGGCGGCAATGTCCGGACAGACAGCGTTCGAGCGCATATCGATCGTTGCATTCTGCCGAAAGGAGGGCGTTTCGCAGACGCGTTCCACGCCTGGAAACGAAGTTGCACGCCCCCGCGTCCGCCCGATCTGCGGTGCGTATCTGCACGCCCGGGTGCCGAGCACCTGATTCTAGACAGGTGCTGCGAACGACGGCCACAAGGAACGGTGTGCTGCTGAAGCAGGCGCGCATGCATTCGTTAGTCCCGTTGTCACGTCAAAGAACTATTTGAAAACAACTTGCGACAATGTTCTCAGTTGTGTCAGTTAGACGATTCGCTAGACAACCTCCCTGTAAGATAGGGCGATCGTGACAAAGCGGGCGTACAAATCCTGTTTATCGCAGAGCGGCAGGAGGTGCGGCTACGCGACGGCAAAATGCATTGCCACGGGGCCGGACAAGGCGACCGTCGTTCCTGCTTCGCGGCGAGTCCACTGCGCCATCCCCGCGCCGCCCTTCGGTGAACAGGCCCGCTCCGCGTGGTTCGCGGCACGCTTCCGCGAGATCGGCCTCATCCATGAAACCGACGAGGCCGGCAACGTCCTCGGCTTTCTGCCCGCCGCCCATCTGCCCGCTCAAGCACCGGCCCGGTCGTCGTGCTCTCCGCCCACCTCGACACCGTCTTCCCGCGCCGGAACGCCGCTCAATCCCGTCGTGGACGGCGACCGCCTGAAGCTCCGGGAGCCTGCGACAACGGCGCCGGCGTGGCCGGAATGCTGGCCATCGCCCACGCCCTGATCCACGCCAACGTCGGCTGCCCGCCCCGCTGATCTTCCTCGGCAACGTCGGCGAAGAGGGCGAAGGCGACCTGCGCGGCGTCCGCCACCTCTACCAGCAGCAGCCCTGGCCGGCCGCATCGCCGCGCACATCGTGCTCGACGGCGCAGGCGCGGACTCCGCCGTCACCCAGGCCCTGGGCAGCCGCCGCTTTCAGGTCACCATCACCGGCCCCGGCGGCCACAGCTTCACCGACGCCGGCACGCCCAACCCCATCGCCGCGCTCGCCTCGGCCCTGGCCGCTGCTGGCCGAAACCCACTCGCCCGACGAGCCCCGCACCACCCTCAACCTCGGCACCATCCACGGCGGCACCAGCGTCAACTCCATCCCGGAAAGCGCCCAGGCCTCCGTCGATTTCCGCTCCACCAGCCCCGAGCAGCTTCTCCGCCTGGAGGTTGCCCTGCATCGCGCCGTCGAGGACGCCGTCGACGCACTGCAACGCGACGGCCAAAACCGCCTGCCGCACCGCGAAGTCGCGGCCTGCTGGCCTTCACCATCGAAAAAATTGGCGACCGTCCCGCCGCGCAACTGCCCGCCGACTCCCCGCTGCTTGAAGCTTTGCGCGCCGTCGACCGCCATCTCGGCCTGCGCACCGATCTCCGCCTGGGCTCAACCGACGCCAATATTCCGCTCTCGCTCGGCGTTCCCGCCCTGTCCATGGGCGCGGGCGGCGAAGGCGGCGGCGCGCACACCCTGGCCGAGTGGTACTCCGCCAGGGACAGGGAGAACTGGGACTGAAGAAGGGTGCTGCTGCTGGCGCTGGCGATGACCGAATGGGCCGCGGGGCAATAATATGAAGTCAAGCGGATACCTCTCATTCCGCGTCCAGTGAATCCCGGCACTCGCAATTCAATCCACATTCAGGTCGAATCGATATGGGCTTTCGCCTCTCACACTCATTTGTTGCCATCGTCCTTCTCTGTGCGTTTCCTCTTCACTGGGCAGGTTCATCGTCGCCACTCCCGCTACCCCAACGCGCCCTCCAATGACCCCCAGTTGCTGATTCCCACCGATCAGGCGCAGTCCTGTTTTGTGCCCGATGGCAGTCCCAGCCGTTACGAGCAATTTCAGCAATTCGATACCTACTATCAGCCGGCGAGCAAAGGCTATCTGTGTATCGCCATTCCGGCGGGCAGAACCTTTGTCATCGATCAACTCTTCGCCGAGGCCGATTATGACCGTGAAGTGCCCTTCGGCGCCGAGCGGAATCTTGATACGGCGAGTGGCAGACTATGAATCGATGTCCGGCTTCGCGGCCGCACGGAGCGGTCTCCGAGACCGCTAATCCGCATTATCTGCTTTCGCAATCCGTTCATATTGCGTTGAACGGAGGAACAAAGGTAACGCTGATTATGCACAGACTATTATATCGGAGCCAGCAACTCGATTACCGAGACGCCGGGAACCGCCAGCCTTGCTGATCGGACACTGGGAACAATAAAGGCAGTTGCTCTTTGCCGTAGTTGGGATGGATGCGGTGGCGATCACTGTATAATCCTAAAAAACAGCAGTTGAACTTCTTGTGGAGATGCAAAATAGATGGCCAACCATCCATCACAGCCCTGGCTGGCATAATTCAAAGAGATGAAACTGCGCGCCTACCTGCTGATGTTATTTGTGGTTGCCGTGTGGGGATCGACCTTTGTGCTGGTCAAAGGCGCGCTGTCCGATGCCACTCCCGGAGCCTTCAACCTGGTGCGGATGACGCTGGCCTTCGCCGTCCTGGGCGTCGCTTATCACCGCTACTGGCGCGAGATTCGGGGCTGGCAGGTTGCCGCCGGGGCGCTGGTGGGACTTTGCCTGGCCATGGGCTACCAGTTTCAGACCACGGGACTGGCCCGCACCACACCCTCGAAGTCCGCATTTATCACCGGGTTGATGGTGGTGATGGTTCCGCTGCTCTCGACCATTCCAGGCCTTCGTTCGCCGGCGGCGCGGCCGCCGCGATGGAACGTATTTCTTAGGGGCCGCGCTGGCGTTGATTGGAATCGCTCTTCTGACGGCTCCCGCCGTCTCTCGTGTGCTGAGCCCGGCTTCTCGGTTCGGGCCAGACGGCGCGCCGGCTACCGATCTGACTTCCATTAACCTGGGCGATATGCTCACTTTGGGCTGCGCCCTGGGTTTCGCTTTTCACTGTCTGGCGCTGAGCCACGTCTCCCCGCGCATAGGCTTTCAGCCTTTGGCGCTGCTGCAGGTAGGCTTCTGCGCCATCTTTATGGCGTTGAGCCTGCCGCTCATTGAGCACCCGCAGATTACATGGACCTCGCGGCTCACCGTGGCCCTGGGCGTCGCTGCGGTGTTCGCGACCGCACGTTGCTTTTTCCATTCAGAGTTGGGCGCAGTCGGTGCTGCCCCCCACCCATACCGCGCTCCTGCTGACGCTGGAGCCAGTCTTTGCCTGGATTACCTCGTTCCTGTGATGGGCGAGCGGCTCGGGTTTCGCCCCGCGTGCGGAGCCCTGCTGATACTGGCAAGCATCGCGCTGATGGAGTTGGCGCCGCAACCACACCTGCCACGGCGCATGAAGCGTGAGAACAGGTAGGGGACAGGAAACAGGGAATAGGGACTAGCAGACGCGCCGAGTTACCACCCGCCGCGAAACTGAATGATGCGCCGCCGGTCACGCTTGGAGGGACGATGCTCCGGCAAGGGTGCGAACTCCTGCATCGCCTTGCGCTCGGCTGCGGCTTTGGCTCGCGCTTCCCTGCTGGCTTCGCTTTCGCGGTAAAGCGTCTGCGCCACCGCCGCCGGACCACGCATTTGGCTCAGTGCGAGAACCTCAATCTGAAAGTCGCCGCCTTCATTCTTCACTTCGAGCTTGTCGCCGATGCGCACTTCGCGCGATGGTTTGGCTTCGTGGCCATTTGAGAGAATGCGGCCCAGATCGCAGGCCTTCGAGGCCAGTGCGCGCGTCTTGAAGAAGCGCGCCGCCCAGAGCCATTTGTCGATGCGGATGGAATCCATACTCTCTTCCAACCGCCCCACCCGTCCTGCCGGAGAGGACGGTTGCGGTATGGCATTTCCACGATTTCTACCAGAAACTCTTCCACCTGAGCCGGCAAGCACCCCAAAAGGAGAAAATGGGATGGACGAGTAAGCAGCTTATGCCATTTCAGGCGGGAGTGCAAGCGCCGTCTCTTGTCCCGGAGTGCCAGAGTAAAAGTTGTTCAAGGAAGGCTTCCTGATGATCGCCGCCTGGATGAAGAGGTCACCTGGATTCAGCGGATGGGAGATTACTTTTTATGCGATAGGCCATTGAAATGTTACTTATTTGCAAAATAGCCAACAGTCTAGGATTACTTTTATTATTACTCAAGATTACTTGCTTTTCACTGTTAAAAAGGCCTAAATTTTGACGGTGGGCAGTTCTGGGGGAGGGCTGCTCTAGCGCCCGTGATCCTTTTAGGATCCGGGCGCTTTTAATTGTGCCGCCCCTTTATCTCAACTCTTTTATTGATCAGGCCCAAAAGAATTGCAACACTTCTAGACTGTCATCCCGAGCGAACGAAGGGCCCTGGAGTTTTTCAGTTTGGGGGTGGTGAGTCGAGCTATACGCTGTTGCAACTTTCGATTTTTTTCAAATACTTAAGGAGCCTCTGAATAAGTCGAGGATTTGAAAGGGCACGACTTTAGTCGTGCCGCAAATGCAATAGAATGAACGTCGGCTTTAGCCCACTGAGGGAAGGTTTCTCAAGAAATGGAACCTGTAGAGTCGAGATGTGGCGCGGTGGTTTAGGTTTGGCCTGTCTGTATCCGGCACTTTCGTTTGCCGGTGCCTCACTATCCAAGCCCTGCCCCGTTTCCACATCCCGCTCGTCGAACCGGACATGCACATTTCGCGCATCCGGCTCTCGTTGAAAACATCACGGTTTCGCCCACGAAAAACTGTGCGTCCGCTCGGACAAGCAGATTAACCCAAACACCTCGTGCAAGGTAGCTTCCGGATATTTCCGGGTCGCCCGCCCTGCCACCTTGTGTTTGGCGCACAGCCATTGACGCAGCCTCTTGCGAGCGTGGCGGTCCACCGCCCGGTAGGCTTTGCTGACCGGACCAAGGCAGAAGTAGTTGGCCCAACCGTTCATCATTTGGTTGAGTTTCGCCACCACTGTCTTTTGGTCCAGCAGGGTTCGATTATGCCCGGTTTCGCTGCTGATCGCCTGACAGATGCGAATCACTCTCTTCTTGGCCGGAACCGTGCCTAGATAGGCGCGTCCCGTCTTCGTTGAGTAGCAGCGGCCAAACGTATAACCCAGAAAGTCGAACTTATCTTCCGGCAGTTTTGCGACCCGCGTCTTGGTTTCATTCACCGTCAGTTTCAGCTTCGTCATCATAATCCGCATCGTGGCAAGAGCTTCTTCCGCTCTGCCCCGGCAACAGATCACAAGGTCATCTGCATAGTTGACGATCTGCGCTCCAAGACGCTTTTCGTGCCCCAGTTTCTTCCACCCAAGCACGAAACGGCGCATATAGAGATTGCTGAGCAGAGGGCTGATCGGAGAACCCTGAGGCGTTCCCCGGCCTTCGTCCCGATTGCGCGTATTCCGGTGCTTCTTCCCACGATCATCCGTTTCTTCAGCCGGCGCTTTCAGCCACATCTTGATGAGATGAAGCATGACGCCGTCAACCACCCGGCGAGCCACCGACTTGAGAAGATCAGAATGCGGAAGAGAATCAAAATACCCGGCAAGATCTGCGTCAACGATCTCTCTATGTCCGGTGTTCATCAGCTTGTGGACGTGTCTTACTGCGTCCAGTGCGCTGCGGCCTCGCCGATAGGCGTACTGTTCCGGTTGCAGGTCGGCCTCGAAGATGGGATCGAGCACCAACACCGCCGCCATCATGACCACGCGGTCGCGGATAGCGGGCACTCCTAACGGGCGTTGCTGTCCCCCAGGCTTCGGTATGTAAACCCGCCGCACTGGGAGTGGTCGATACTTTTGACTTTTCAGTTCCTGCGTCAGTTCGTCCAACCATCGCTCTGCCCCATACGCTTCGATGTCCTCGAACGTTTGACCGTCCACGCCCGCCGCACCGCCGTTGGCTTTGCAACATGCGTAAGCATAGGTCAAAACGTCCTTCCGGTACACCTTGTCGTACAGCGCATAGAAGCGAAAGTCAGGCGATTTCTTCGCTTTGTCGTGCAACGCTGCCTGTAACTTCTGAACGCTTTCTGGGGTTGCTAGACTCATCGCCAATCCCTCCGTCTTTGTCACTTCTTGCGTTGATTTCCAACCAAGGCCCCTTCCCTCCCCCGGCATTACCCGGCTTCATCGGTACTACGAGCCTCACCGCCACCCCAAACGGCCCGGCCTGGCTCTCGCGAGTTGCCGGTAGATTCCAACTGCAAATCACCGCTGGGGCTTCCCGTGTTCCATGTGTTTTCCTATGCATGCATGTCGTCACCAATACCCCGGCAAGTCCGATGGAAGCTGTTCGCTCGTACTCCTCCAACGGCGGCGGCCTTCCCCATCTGATCGGTGGGTCGGCTCCTGCATTAGGTGTTTCGAGGCCTGCTCGGTGTTCATTCGCATTACAACCTGCATACTCACGGAGCCGCTTGAACGGCCCTTTGTATCGAAGGCTCCGACGGCTTTGTTGCCTCCGCCGCCGCTTCGATTGTTACCGGGTGGAACGAACCAGTTCCCGGGCGGGTCTGTCTCCCGCTGGAAATCACCGGCTTTCA
>CAWHOU010000017.1:0-126804 GCA_963831055.1 uncultured Acidobacteriaceae bacterium
GCATGGCAAGCCGCAGTCGATTCGTTGTGACAACGGGCCGGAACTGACTTCGCGGCGCCTCCTCGCCTGGGCTATCGAGTGGAAGATCGATCTGGTCCACATCCAGCCAGGCAAACCCACCCAGAACGGAGGTATGGAAAGCTTCAACGGAAAGCTGCGCGACGAGTGCCTGAACGTGAGTTGGTTCTGGAATCTGTTCGACGCGCGGCGGAAGATCTCAGCGTGGAAACTGGAATATAACTCCCGCCGCCCGCATAGCTCGCTGGGCTATCTCGCCCCGGACGAATTTGCGCGGCGGTGGCGGCAACAGGGCCGTGGAAAAGACGCGGGCTGCGCCCGCTTGGAAAACGCCGTTGGCGTTTCCCACTTTCCCGCCGCCCCGACGGCGACTATGAATCTCGTATAGTCAATTGGACGGAAAACGGGGCCAGGTCACTGCGTACCTCTCTTCACCAGCGTGCGCGAGTTATGGTTTTGATTATAGGGGTAATGGTCATTGTAGAACCCCGCTCAGACAACACCCAAAATCCACCCCTCAAACTTGGCAATGCCCCGCTCCTCGGCGGTTAGGCTCGGGTTGAGGAATCCGCTCAGTGACCCATCGCGGTCCGCACGTTGCAGCCAAGCTGCGGCGGCATAGGCGGCTTGCTCATCTCCGTCCCGGCCATCCCTCGGGAAGCGTCGTGTCCAAAGCGATGGGTAGACCTCGGCAACGACCGACTTGCCCTCGGGAATGTCCCAGCCGTCGAACGGCCAGAAGTGAGGCTGACGTTTGCACTGCTTGCGTAGGTGAAGAAGCCATGGCAAACCGGCGTGAGTCGATGTGGCGACCTCGCCTTGAACTCCAAAGCCAAAGACTGACTTGGCTGTGGCCGTCCATCGTTCTGTCAGTCGGAGCCAGCTTCGCTCTCCTGTCCGCCACTTCCCACGGCCATGAGGGTCTTCTCTGATGAAGCACACGTACGTGTTCGGAGCATCTGTCGGCCAGAAGTGGTGGAAGTCTTCGAGGAAGCCCTGCCAATCGCTCGGGAGCCGGTATTTTTCGAAGTACGCCAGCGGAAACGAGAATGCGTGGTCAATCCCGACAATGGTCGGCGCGTCGTCTGCAAGCTTGTCGCAGAGCCATTCGGCAAGACCACGCCGAGTCCAATACCGGCGTGGACTCGGCGGCGGCTGAACCTGTGTCGGTTCGTCGGAGCCGTCGGCCATGAACACGCGGATGCCCTTGCAACTGGAGTCGGCGGTCTCCGCGCCGGAATAGTCGATGCCGATGTAGCGGTTGAAGTCGGGCATGGGTTGCACTTGTGTTCTTTGTTGAACCCTAGTTCTCGTTTGGAAGAGGCTCTTTTAGCATGGCGTTGTAGCGAAAATCGTACAACTCTCGAACCTCGTACAAGGGAATCATCGCACTCCAGATTTGCGCGAGACGCTTGTCAATATCTGCGCCATCGAATAGAAAGAAGGCTTGGATTTCCGTTAACAGGCATAGCAAAATGCCAGCAGCTCGTCCATAGTGCATCGTCAGTGAGCGAAGAACTATGTCGTCCTTTACCATATCCCTCTTGTCGTGAGGCAGGGAATCCGTCGCAATGAAAGGAAACAAGTCCACTAGACCATCAAAGCTGGCATGTGAGAGTGAGGAATACTCCTTCCAAAAGCCGAGGGTCATCTTCTTCAAAAGCTGTCTGTGCGGAGTGTCAGGCTTGGTCTCCAAATACTGAGCAAGCAACGGCCACTTGTTCTTCTTGTCGTCGAGGTCTGCCTCGGAAAATCCATCTGCTCTCATTCCGTCTTGGATGGACTGTCGCTGGCCTTTCAGATGCTTTTCCCACTGCGGGTCATTGGAATACCGTCTTTCATCCTCGCGCAATGACTCCCTCTTTCTGTAGTATCCGCTGATGCGAAACGTCCGAGACCGTGAGGGTTCATCCAGTAGCGCGGTGCAGTTGTAAAATCCGTCAATCATTGTTCTGACCAACGGCAAGCAAACGAATGAATATGGGTGCAGGTACCCAACATTCCCGAATCTAGTGTCGTCGGCGTTAATCCACCGAATGAGGTTGTACGAAGGCCGATCTGTCGAACGTCGACGAGATGAAGGCGGAGGAGATTACTGCGTATCTTCGCCCGAATCCGCAGTTCAACCTGTCGCAGGACGGAACGCAGATTGCTCCGCACGACAACGTGTGGCAGCCCTTGCGTGGCACCTATATTGTTCCCACGGTCAGCTATCTCCACGAACGCAAACACAAGCGAGAACTGCGGCTTGAAAGCGCACAGGAGGGCACCCGCATCGGACAGGCCCAGCACCAGGATCTGGATCGCAACATGCTTTTCGGTCTTCGAGCGGGTTTCGTCGCCACACTGCAGGCCAAGGTTGTGCTGGATCTGGCAAAGGCCGACCTCGATTACTACGACAAAATAATCGACATCAGCCGGAACCGCTTTCGAGCGGGCGATCTGGCGCAGATCGATCTGGACCGCATCGAGTTGCTGCGCGTGCAGTATGAAGTGGAGATACAGTCAGCGATTGTCAACCTGCGGACGGCTAAGATCCAGCTGCTGCAGCTGCTCGACGACAACAAGACGGCGGTGGAGCAATTCGACGTCACGGGGCGTTTCGATTTCGCGGAAACGATTCGGCCACTGGAGGATTTTCGCCAGATTGCACTGCAGGCGCGGCCCGATCTGCAGGCCGCGCTTGAGACCATCCAGCAGTCGGAAACGAATCACAAGCTGGCGATCTCCAATGGGTCGACCGATCCGACGATCAGCGGCTGGTACACGTCCAACTCGTCGAACAACAACCCGAACGGCCTTGACACGCTGGGGGCCAGCGTCAACATACCGCTGCGCATCTTCGATCGCAACCAGGGCGAGAAGCAGCGTACGCAGATTGACATTGCGCGGAGCCAACAGGCGAGCGAAGCGGCGCGGGCGCAAGTCTTCAGCGACGTGGACACGGCGTACACGCTGGTGGACAGCAACATCGCGCTGCTCAAGCCATACAAGGACAAATACAACGACCAGGCTCTGCGTGTGCGTGACACGGTCACCTACGCCTGGCAACACGGGGGCGCTTCTCTGATGGATTTTCTGAATGCACAAAGCGACTACCGCCAGGTCCAGCTGGCGTACGTGCAGCTCATTGGCGCGTATCTGACGGCCGCGGCGCAGCTGAACATGGCGGTGGGCCAGGAGGTGATGCAGTGAAGCGAGGGACGGTGGTGAGAAGCGCTGCCTGGCTGCTGGTGAGCCTGCTGGCGGCGGGGTGCGGGAAGAAGTTCGATCCGGCCGACGGCGCACCGCCCTCTTCGCAGGTGATCGACCAAAGCAACGAGTCGCGGGTTTCGGTAGATCATCCGGAGCAGTTTCCGGTGGTGGCAGCGGAGGAGATCGAGGTCGCGGATGAGCTGAACGTGACGGGCACAGTGAATCCGGACATTGCGCGGGAGATTCCGGTGATCTCGCTGGCCAGCGGGCGGATCGTGGATATCCGGGCGCGGCTGGGCGACCACGTGAAGAAGGGCGAGCTTCTGCTGAAGGTGCAGAGCCCGGACATCACCAATGCGTTCGACACGTATCTGAAGGCGGCGAACGATGAGCTGCTGGCGAACAAGGCTCTGGTGCGCGCAAGGGATCTGTTCGAGCATGGGGCCATTGCGCAGGCGATGCTGGAGGAGGCGCAGGACACGGAGGACGATGCGAAGGCCGACTTGATGGCGGCGGAACAACAGATCGACACGCTGGGGGTGAAGAAGGATCATCCATCGGTCATCGTGAACGTCTACGCGCCGATCTCGGGCGTGATTATTGCTCAGAACGTCACAAATGCGGCCGCGGCGGGCGTGACCTATTCGGGATCGGCCACCGCATTCACCATCGCCGATCTGTCGGAGTTGTGGATTCTCTGCAACGTGTACGAGAACGACCTGCCGCGGGTCCACATGGGACAGACGGCGGAGATTCGGGTGAATGCATATCCGGACACGCCGCTGACCGGGCACATCAGCGATGTGGGACCGGTGCTTGATCCGAATCTGCGCACGGGTGTGGTTCGTATCGAAGTTACCAATCCGGATAATCTGCTGCGTCTGGGGATGTTCGTGACGGCGACGCTGTCGAGCCGGACCACGCAGGTTCACGCTGTGGTTCCTGCATCGGCCATTCTTCACCTGCACGACGGCGCTGCAGCAGTTGTTCGATAAAACCGGCGTGCGCACGCGGAGCCAGTTGGTGCTGCCGCAGAACCTTGTACTCTTGTGCGCCATCGTGCGCTGCGGTGCAGCGGCGACCGAAGGAACAGCCGGAAGTAATTTTGTGTGGTGAGCCCGCTGGGACTCGAACCCAGGACCCACGCCTTAAAAGGGCGTTGCTCTACCAACTGAGCTACGAGCTCACACTTGATTCAACTTATTTATATTCAGTAAGTTGATGGCTATTCGGTTTTCTGCTGCTCGCGGCCTTCCTGGTGTTGGTAGCCAATTGGTAGCCACTTTGTACCGGAACCGATCCGGACGAACCGAGGTCTCCAGCGCCCGTAACTTGTGGGTCGGGGCGAGGTGGGCACAGCGGGCGGTCATCGCGATCGTGTTGTGTCCCATGAGTTCCTGCACTGTTTTCAAGTCTACCCCAGCCATCACTATCCGGCCAGCAGATGCGTGCCGCGGCGTGCGCCGGGCATCCTCATCGATTCGAAGACGTGGGTCTGAGAAGGCGTGGTTCTAATGCGAAGTGGAAGTTCCCAGGGCTCAGGATTCTCCTTCTTGTGTGCTTCCCGGGGGCGCGCCATTCGAGCAGGTCGCGCGACCTGCAGAAAAATCGAGGTGCAATTCTGTTGTTTCGGGCGTGGCGAGATCGGCGGCCTGCACGCTACTGTTGGGCATCCTTACTTAGCGGGGGGCGAAATGACGACGGAATTGATGAACGCGGGCATTTTTAACACGCCATTGCCGGTCGAGCTGGTTGGGGAGTACCTGACCTATGCCGAAAACGAATTAACCGCACTTTACAGCGCAGTCAGCCAGCTCTTCGGATTGGAGCAGGCGCAACTGGCGGTGGAGGACTGGCTCACGGAACTGGAGGCGATGGAGTGGCCGGGGGAATTGCCGATTCCCGACTGGCGGCGGCCAACGGTGACGGCGGTGTCGCGCCTTGCGGATCGGATTGGGGGTCATGAGCGCCTTTGCGGTGGTGGGGTCGCTGGCGGGTGCGGCGATGAGACAGGGGAGCGGGGATGAGGAGGAGCATCTGGCGGAGAGAGAGGGATTCGAACCCTCGATAGAGCTTTTCAACCCTATAACGGTTTAGCAAACCGCCGCCTTCAGCCACTCGGCCATCTCTCCGGCTCGGTTGTGGACAAGTATATAGGAGCGGCCCCCGCGAAGGCGCGGAAATCGGCGGCTCGACCCCGGTCCCCGCACACCAGTCCTGGCAATTCCGGTACCCTCCGGCGAGCGCCAGGGCCCTGGGGCGCATCCCATTGGACGTGGCATTTCGTCACACTGCCAAGGGAGACAAACCGATGACACCTCGTAGTGAAAGCGGGTCGCAGGATGAGATCGTAGTGGGATATTTTTCCGACGGCGCCGATGCGTACCGCGCCATTAACGAGCTAATGGACGAGGGCTTCGCCGCCTCGGAGATTGGGGCGGCGTTTCGCACTCCGCGTGGGGGCGCAGGCGGCGGGGGGGATGCGACTGTGGGAGAGATCAGGGGAGTGCGGGAGCTGACAGAGAAGAACCCGGCACTGTCGGGGACTGTCGGTGGGCCGGCCTCGGGCGATCAGGCGGTGACGCCGGCGGGTCTCGCGCCCGGATCGGGCAATGCCTTTCCGGGAGCGCCTTCTTCGCCAGGGCCGATTCCTGGATCGGAGATTCCGCAAACGCTGCCCCACGATTTGCCGGAAACCTTATCGCACGATTTGCCCAGCACGCTGCGCTCGTCCGAAGGCCGGGTTGCAGGCTTTCGGAGCGGGGACAATAGCTGGGTGGAGCACCTGAAGCGCGCGTACGGCGCCAGCAACAGGGCGGAGACGGCGAGGAACCGGAACTCAGTGAACGCTTCCGACCAGAAATTCGGGACGGGAGAGGGAACGCTGGGACTCATTCCTGGATACGACTATTCGGAGTCAAGCTTCGAAGGATCGTTTGTGGGCATGGGGCTTGCGACGGAACAGGCGCGCAGTCTCAGCAGCGAACTGGGCCGCGGCGGCGCGGTCGTATCGATCAGCGCGGGGGCACGCGCCTCGCTGGCCGAAGGGATTATTGAGCGCAACCGCGGGCGGGTTCGCTTTGAGAATGCCTCCTCCCAGTTCTCCCGCGCTTCAGATCGGGAGAGCCCTGTGCAGATTTATGGATCGATGCGCGACTACTACCGTTCGGACGGGGACCTGCAGCGCAAGGCATCGTAGAAAGCGCTTTCGCGGAATTCGCAGCAAAACGCCACCAGCCCGGTGGCGTTTTTGCTTTTCATGGGCACGGAAGCAGGGTAAATTCGGATTCTCAGCTTTGCAGCGCGAGGATCCGGGATCGCCCAACTACGACAATCTGGCCGCGGAATGCGGCTGCTGCCTCTGGTGGCGGCAACGTTTTTTATGGTCTCGGGCGGACCCTATGGGATCGAGGACATTCTCGATGCGGGATACCTGAGGGCTCTGGTCATCCTGGTGGCGCTGCCGTTTCTCTGGAGCCTGCCGACAGCGCTGATGATCGGCGAGCTGGCGAGCGCTCTGCCCGAAGAGGGGGGCTTCTATGTCTGGGTGCGGCGCGCGCTGGGGCCTTTCTGGGGCTACCAGGAGGCGTGGTTGTCGCTCGCGGCCAGCATTTTCGACATGGCCATTTACCCGACACTTTTCGTGCTCTATCTGGGCCGGCTGTTTCCCGGCTGGACAGCGGGTTGGCATGGAACCGCGTGCGAGTTGGGAGTGATCGCTCTTTGCTGCGCATGGAACCTGCTCGGAGCGCCGGCTGTGGGCGACGGGTCGGTTGGCCTTTTTGTCCTGCTGCTGTCGCCGTTTGTTGTTCTGGTGGTCGCGGCGTTTTGGCATGGAGCACACCTGGTCTCGCACATTGGGTGGGCGCGCTCTGGCGCGGAAGGCGGTCTGAGCACCGCGGTACTCGTTGCGATGTGGAATTACATGGGCTGGGATAATGCCTCGACGGTGGCGCGCGAAGTGGACGATCCGCGGCGCAACTACCCGCGGGCGATGTTGTGGAGCGCGTTGGTGGTCACGGTGAGCTACGTGATCCCGCTGGCGGCGATGGCGTGGGCGGGAGTTCCGGTTGGGTCCCTGAGCACCGGTTCGTGGGCCGATGTGGCACGGACGATGGTGGGACCGTGGCTGGGCGTTGCGATTGTCGTTGGAGGAACGCTGACGTCCGTGGGGATGTTCAACGCGCTGACGATGTCTTACGCGCGGTTGCCGATGGTGCTGGCCGAAGACCGCATGCTTCCCGCGGTATTGGCGCGCAAAAACCGCCGGGGGGTGCCGTGGGTGGCGGTGCTGGCCTGCGCGGCTGCGTGGGCGCTGGCGTTGCGGTTCAGCTTTGAGAGGCTCATCTCGCTGGACCTCATCCTCTATGGCGCCAGCCTTATTCTTGAATTTATGGCGCTGATTGTATTGCGGCTGCGTGAACCAAATCTGGAGCGGCCCTTCCGGGCGGGCAGTTTCGCGGCCACGTGTTTTATCGGCGCAGTGCCGACTTTGCTGATCGGCTACGCCGCGTTTGCTTCGCGACACGAGCGCGTGGCCCACATGCCGGCCCTGCTGCTGGGTGCGCTGATCGCCGCCTGTGGGCCGGTTTTCTTCCTGCTGTCGAAGACAGCGGCAGGCCGCGCGGAAGCGGCTGCAGAGATTCGCAACTGACCTCGACTTATTTCTTTGCGGCTACTTCCAGGAGCTTCTTGCCTCGCTCGTCGGTGAAATTCCGCGCGGCATACATTACGCGATCCCGGGCGTGAGAGGCATCCTGCCATCCCCTGATCTCCACGCGCTTGCCTTCGAGATCCTTGTAGATCGAAAAGAAATGGGTGATTTCTTTCAGCATGTGGGGATAGATTTCTGAGTAGTTCCAGACATCCCGGTAGCGCGGATTGTTCTTGCCTACAGCAAGAACCTTCTCATCGAGGACGCCCTGGTCGGTCATCTCCAGCAGGCCGATGGGGCGCACCTGCATCACGCAACCAGGAAAGCTGGGAGCATCCACCAATACCAGGACATCGAGGGGGTCGCCGTCGTCGCTCAGCGTTGATGGCACGAAACCGTAGTCGCCGGGATAGTGCACGGGCGAGTAAAGATTCCGGTCCAGGCGAAAGACGTGCAGCTGTTTGTCGTATTCATACTTGTTGATGCCCTCCGCCGGAATTTCGATCACGACGTTGAACACCTCAGGCGCTTTGTCGCCTACGGGGAGTTCCAGATAATTCGTCATAGCGGTTCCAGTATCTCTTATTCGTGGGGCGAACGGGGGCGGCTGCGGAGCAGTATGCGATGCGCGTGGATTTATAATCGGCGACAATGAAGGCTCATGTCTATGTGACGTTGAAGAAAACCGTTCTCGACCCGCAGGGGCAGGCGATTCACAATGCGCTGCGCAAGAAGCGGTATGCGGGCGTTTCGGATGTGCGCCAGGGGAAGCACTTCGAACTGACGCTGGAGGATGGGATGCCCGAAGCTGCGGCCCGCGCCGAAGTGGAACGCATTGCGCGCGAAGTGCTCACGAATCCCGTCATTGAGGAATTTACTTTTCGGCTGGAGTAATTCGGTCCTGGCGGAGGCGTGGCTTGCCTCCTGACTTCCTCGATGCTCTGCAACTTTCGTCGTCTGCTACTCGCCTGGACCGCCAGGGTAGGCTAAGAGATTATGTGCGGCATTGTTGGATACGTTGGAAACAGCACGGAAGTGGTCCCGATCATCATCGAGGGGCTGCGCAGGCTTGAGTATCGCGGATACGATTCGGCCGGCATCGCCGTGGGTGGAAATGGCGACGGGCTGCAGCTGCGCCGCGCACCAGGCAAGCTGCGTCATCTAGAGGAAGTGCTACGCGAACAGCCTGTCCACGGAACATTCGGCATAGGCCATACGCGCTGGGCTACGCACGGGCGTCCGACCGAAGAAAACGCGCATCCTCATCGCGACTGCACGGGCCGCCTGGTGGTTGTGCATAACGGCATCGTGGAAAACTACCTGGCACTCAAGCAGGAACTGATCGGCCAGGGGCACAAATTCGTCACAGAGACAGATACAGAAATCATCGCCCACCTGATCGAGCAGGAGCTGTCGGCCGGTAAGCAAAACGGCAAGGGCATCCATCTGGAGGACGCCGTGCGTCGCGCCGTCCGTCGGCTCACCGGCGCCTTCGCCATCAGCGTGCTCTCAGCCGACGAGCCGAATAAGATCGTGGCCGCCCGCAACGGGCCGCCGGTCATCATCGGTGTAGGCGAGGGCGAGTATTTCGTTGCATCGGATGTTCCCGGAATTCTGCACCACACGCGCGACCTCTACTTCCTCGCAGACGGCGACATGGCGGTGCTCACGCGCGCGGGAGTGAAGCTCACCGATTTCGATGGCAACCCCGTTGTGCGGCCGCTGCAGCGCATCCTGTGGGATCCAATCCAGGCGGAAAAGGGCGGCTACAAGCACTTCATGCTCAAGGAAATTTTTGAGCAGGCACGCGCGGTGCGCGACACCACGCTCGGCCGCATTTCGCTCGACACCGGGAAAGTCTTTCTTGCCGAGATGGAAATTCCCGACGAGACTTTCCGCAAGGT
Source organism: uncultured Acidobacteriaceae bacterium (assembly GCA_963831055.1). Lineage (GTDB taxonomy): Bacteria > Acidobacteriota > Terriglobia > Terriglobales > Acidobacteriaceae > Palsa-343. The sequence continues at coordinate 9,772 of CAWHOU010000017.1, forward strand.
GCGCAACATTCACATCGCCGCCTGCGGTACCAGTTGGCACGCGGCCACTGCCGGCAAGTTCATGATCGAGCGCCTGGCGCGCCTGCCGGTCGAGGTCGATTACGCCAGCGAATTCCGCTACCGCGATCCTATCGTCGACGCGAACACTGTGGGCCTGCTCATCACCCAGTCGGGCGAGACTGCCGACACTCTGGCCGCGCAGCGCGAGATGATCCAGAAGGGCGCTCCCACGATCGCCGTTTGCAACGTGGTGGGCGCGATGATCACGCGCGAGGCCCACGGCACCATTTACACCCACGCCGGACCGGAGATCGGCGTCGCCTCCACGAAGGCTTTCACCGCGCAGCTGGTCGCGCTGTTCCTCTTCGCAATTCACCTTGCGCAGGTGCGCGGCACCATCGTCGAAGAGGAGAGCCGGATGCTTCTCGATGCGCTCAACCTTCTTCCCGGCAAGATCGAGGAGATTCTCCGGACCTGTGACGACGAATGCGAACCTCTCGCGCGCCTCTATTCCAACGCGCGCGACTTTCTCTTTCTCGGCCGCGGCATTCACTATCCCATCGCCCTCGAAGGCGCATTAAAGCTCAAGGAAATTTCCTACATTCATGCCGAAGGCTATCCTGCCGGCGAAATGAAGCACGGTCCCAACGCCCTCATCGACGAAACTTTGCCGGTCGTGGTGCTGGCCACGAAGGACGAGACTAATCGCGACTCAGTGCTGCGCTACGAGAAGACTCTGTCCAATATTCAGGAAGTCACGGCACGTTCCGGGAAGGTGATCGCGGTTGCGACGCGCGGTGACGATCACATCGGCCAGCTCGTGGATCATGTCCTGTTTGTTCCGGCTGCACCGGAGCTGCTGTTGCCCATTCTCGACGTGATCCCACTGCAGTTGCTCGCGTACCATATCGCGGTGCGCCGTGGGTGCGACGTCGATCAGCCGCGGAACCTGGCCAAGTCAGTCACGGTCGAATAGCCGCCCGTCACGCTGCCCCGCCGATTTAATTACGGCTGGTAGATCAGCGCCTTCTCCCGCTGCTTATCGAAAGCATCGAGCGCCGGCAGCCATCCTTCGGAGATACGCTGCGGATCCTGACCCGCGGCGATCGCATCGAGAACCGCTCGATTTGCCAACAGCGTATTCATCTTTTCCAAATCGAATTTCTCGGGGTAGAGCTGGTGCAAGGCCGATGCGATTTCGACCCCGAGTTCCGGGGCATCGAGGACATTGCGATCCACCACCAGGATGCGAACACCGTGGCAGACTTCGCCCGCATAGGGGAAGGGCTTTTGCGGAGTGAAGTCCAGCGGGAGGAATCGCACCGACGGCAGCTGCCGACGATTCAGGAACTGTGCAAGGGCACGCGCATCGATCCAGGGCGCTCCCAGCAATTCAAACGGAGTGTCGGTCCCGCGACCCACAGACACGTTCGTCGTCTCCATGAGACCGATTCCCGGATAGAGTGTAGCCTCTTCGAGATCGCGCAGGTTGGGCGAAGGATTTACCCATGTCAAAGCCGTCGAATCGTACCAGTCGCCGCGTTGCCAGCCCTGCATCTGAATCACACTCAGAGGAGTTTGTAACTGCAGTTGTTGCTTGTCGTAGCGCGCCAGTTCTCCCAGAGTCATGCCGTGGCGAACGGGGACCGGAATGGAATTGACGTAGCTCTCCGTGCCCGGATCCGAAATCGGCCCTTGCACAAACGAGCCGTTGATCGGGTTGGGGCGATCGAGCACGATAATCTCCGTTCCGGTTTGCGCCGCCGCTTCCAGAAGATAGCGGACCACGGCTTCATACGTGTAGAAACGCACGCCCGCATCCTCGAGATCGATCACCACAGCATCGAGCTTGCGCAGGGAATCCAGCGACGGACGCCGATCCGCGTCCTTCGTGCCATAGAGGCTTATTACGGGCAATCCCGTCGCCGCGTCGGTGGAGGTCGGCACATTGGGTTGGTCATAAGCACCCGCGAGCCCGTGCTCGGGACTGAAAAGCGTGTCGAGGGAGAGCCCAGGCAGAGCCTGCGCCGCATCACTGAAGAGCACATCGATGGTGCGACGGCCCTCGCTGTCGACGCCGGTCTGATTCGTCAGCAAACCCAGCCGCAGTTTGCCGCCGTGGCGGCGAGCCAACTCTGCGAGTTCCTGAAAGCGATCGGCCTCCAGCACGTCGATGCCGGTTTTTACCTGGCCATTGCGCACAGGCCAGCGGCGCATTCCGCTCAGCGATTCGTTGTAGCCGGTGATATGCGCGGCCAGCGCGCCGCCGTCAGCGTGGATGCCCAACGCGATCGCGGCCGCGTCGGCGATTTTGCCGCGCAGCGAGGTGATGCTTTTTGGCCCGTTCGGATGAACTGAATTAGCAAGGACAATCAGGTACGTGTCGCTCACCGGATCGATCCACAGCGACGTTCCGGTGAAGCCGGTGTGCCCGAATGAACCCACGGGAAACAGGGTCCCGCGATTGCTGGAGTAAGGGGAGTCGATGTCCCAGCCGAAGCCACGAAGGGCGGTTCCCGTGGCCGGTTGTTCGGGTGCAACCATCTTCTCCAGCACAATCCGCGACAACGGAAACTGGCTCGGGCGGCCGGCGAGGCGATCGAGCAAGCTCTGTGCGTACATTGCCAGATCGTCGCCGGTGCTGAATAGTCCGGCGTGTCCAGCCACTCCGCCCATGCGCCGCGATGTGGGATCGTGCACTACGCCGCGCAACATCGTGTCGCCCGGAAACGTCTTCGATGCCGGTACTCCGGACGGAATGGGGTCATCCTCATATTCGGTCGGTGCGATGCGGGGAATCCAGGACTGAGGCGGCAGGAATCGTGTGTGCGTCAATCCCTGGGGTTCCATGATGAAGCGTTGCGTGTACTGGTCCAGGGTGAGCCCGGAGAGCTTTTCCACCAACGCGCCGAGAACGATGAAGTTGATATCGCTGTAGAGGAATTGCTCGCCCGGCGGACGAATCGGTGCAATCGCGAATGCGCGCCTAAATCCTTCTTCCTTTCCGGTCCACGGTTCGTCGAGCGGCAAATCCGGCGGCAACCCGGAGTAATGCGTGAGCAGGTGGCGAATCGTGATGTCCTGCTTTCCGTTGGCAGCGAAATCCGGCAGATACTTTGCAACCGAATCATTGAGCCCGATCTTTCCCTGTTGGTAAAGCTGCATCACCGCCACGGCTGTGGTCAGCGGCTTGGTCAGCGAAGCCATGTCGAAGATTGTGTCGAGCGTCATCCGCTCCTGGGTCGGTTCGAGCGAACGCATACCATACGCCTGGCGGAAAGCGACTCCCCCGCCATGCCCAACAATCACCACTGCTCCGGGAATCTGATGCTCCTCGATAGCACGGTTCACAATCCCGTCAATCGCCGAGAAGTCGGTCTGGGCGCGGCTTGGAACTGCGCCCAGGGTCGTACTCAGAACCAGCGCCAGCATGGGTCCAGAAGCGCGAATGAAGCGCCGCATCGTCAGAGAGCCTCCACGCGCATTGGGGCATCGGGAAACAGCAAGCTCGCAGTGTAGCCCACGACGCACGTCACTAACGATCCAATGAGCACCCACCACGTCCAGGCGATCTTAGGAAGAACCACATGATGGCCTTGAAGGTTGAACGACAGCGCGTGAGGCTGAATCCACAGCAGCAGGTTGATCGCAACGCCAGTGGCCATTCCAAAAATTGTCCCGCGTTCACCGGCGCGACGGGTCAGCGTGCCCAGCAGGAAGACTCCGAGCATCGCGCCCCACAGCACAGAGGCAATGGATAACCCTATTTCGACAACGTGGCCGCCACTCCGCGAGAACATCGCCAGCGCGAACAGCACAGCCGCCCAAACAAAGGTCATCAGCCGAGACAGCCGCGTGCGCAGCTTCTCAGAGATATCCGGATAACGTGGCAGGTAGAAATCGACGACTGAAGTGGAAGCCAGAGAATTGAGAGCCGCGCTCAGGTTCGACATGGCCGCAGCCAGAATCGCCGCTACCATCAGTCCGGCGATGCCGGCGGGCATTTCCTGCACGATGAAGGCGGGAAAGATGCGGTCCGCTGCGAGAGCTGGGGCGGTTCCTGAATTCCTGTAATAGAGGAAGAGTCCCGCGCCAATCAGCAGAAACAGCGTGAACTGAAAGAAAACCACCACACCGCTTGCCAACAGGGCCAGTCGCGATTCGCGCAGATTTTTGGCCGCCAACAGGCGCTGCACCATCAGCTGGTCGGTCCCGTGACTGGCCATGGTGAGAAAGCATCCCCCCAGAACGCCCGCCTGAAATGTGTACGTCTCTGTTACAGACCAGGAAAAATGGAGCACCGTGAGTTTGTGCGCGGCGGACGCACCGCCGATCAACCCGTCCCATCCGCCGGGAATCTTGTGGCAGACGGTGGCAAGGGCGACGAGCGAGCCACCCACGTAGAGAAACATCTGCACCACGTCGGTCCAAATCACGGCGGCCAGGCCGCCCTCGAACGTGTAAAGCAGAGTGAGCGCCGAGAGAATCGCGATCGAGGTCACGTCACCGGTTCCAATCGCGAGACCCACAACAATCGCGACGGCGAAGACGCGCACCCCCTCCGCTGCGGCCCGCATGACCAGGAACAGTCCGGCCGTGAAGCGATGCAGCCGAGGGCCGAAGCGCTGGCCGATGAGCTGATATGCGGTCACAAGCTCGCCCCGAAAATAGCGGGGCAGAAAAAGAATGCAGATCACGATACGCCCCACGAGATAGCCCATGGCGATCTGAAGAAATCCGAAATCGCCGGAGAAAGCCAGCCCTGGAACGCTGATGATGGTGAGCGTGCTGGTTTCCGCAGCGACAATGGAGAGCGAAATGGCCCACCAGGGCAGATTGCGGTCGGCGAGAAAGTAAGAACGCAGCGAGCGCTCACCAGACTTTCGAAAGCGAAGACCGAAGATCGTAATTCCGGCGAGATAAATCGACACCAGCACCAGATCGATGGGGCGAAGATGGATCGGATGTGCGAGCGGCGCGGACATGAGGGATCAGTGGGCAGGCGCGACCGTTGGGATGCCAAGCTCTTCCGGGGCGGGCAGGTTATGATGCTGGCTCCATTGCTCGCGGGCCGCGTCGAGGGCCTCGCCACGGCGCATCCATAGCTGGACTGCGGCATCGTATCGCGCGGCGACGACGTTCAGCCAGAAGGGACGATTCTCCATGAGCCACACATCGCTGAAGCGGGATCGCAGATAGCTATAGCCGTCACCCAGATCCTGGCAACGGCCGTTCACGCCCGAAAGCTTGCGGAGGTCCCGCGAGATATGGTCGGCGATCTCCGGCGTGTTCTGGCCGGCATATAAGCGGTTGTAACTTTCCGCAATTTCATCGGCAGTCTGAAACTTGAACGCCAGAAAATCGATGCGCCTCGCCCCCAGATCCATCGCTTCAAGAGCATCCGGCTCGCGCAGTGGAGCCGCGGCGCGAGCCTGTGCGATCAGGGTCAGAGCGCGTTCGGCATCGAGTCGAACCTCCGCGCTCACGGGACGAATCTTCGCTGCGATCTGCTGGCCTGCAGAGCCCCACGGGTCGACCCAGAAATCAGCGTCGCGCGCGTCGCCGAGACCGGCGCGCCCGAGCGCCTGATGCGCGGCGATCAGCGCCTGCTGCGCATCGTTGATAGCGGTCGTTGCATCGCCGTGAAAGACAGCGCCGTAATCCTGCTGGAACTGTGCGATGTCGCTTGTACCCGGTTGCCATGCTGCCGCAGCTCCAAACAGGACTGCATACCAATCCTCGAGAAAGAGGCCTTCGCCATCGTCGTTCCAAATCGTGTTCAGCATGCCGGTGCTGCCTGCGGACTGCCCGTCCGCGACAAATCCCTGGATATTACGCAGGGCCATATCGAAGTTTGGCCATACGCGGTTCCAGTTATTCACGCCCGGGGCCACCCACGTTTCCATACCGGCCTTCGTATAAGGATCGAGCCATCGCTGAAAACCCTGCGGCTGGGGATCGTACTCCCACGCGACGGCGATCATGTCGTGGGGAAGCCGCGGAACGAGCGTGGGGCTGTTCATCGCCATATCGCCCCAGAAGAGCAGTCGGCGATGCAGTGGCGCAAGCGCCTCGTGAATCCGTGAAAGAAAGTCGATATAAACCGCGCCGAGGCCGCGTTGCTTCACATCGTCTGCCGTCTGCCCCTGACCGAGTTCGGCAGTCTCGTCGGCTCCGATGTGGAGAAATGGTCCGGGGTAAATGTTCGCCAGCTCATCGAACCACGCTGTGATCAGCTGCATGGACCCTGCTTGTCCCGGCGCCAGGACAGCTCCATTCGGAATCTCTCCCAGCTGCGCGTACTGTTGCCATGTCAGAACCTTATGCAGATGACCGAAGGCCTCCTGTTCAGGGACGATTGTCACGTGAAATTGCTTCGCATAGGCAACCAGCTGCTTCGCATCGTCTGCGGAAATCGATCCGCCGGGAAGCGCAGGGAGCGGAGCAGAGGCGTACTGCATTGTGTTCTCGAAATACGGCGAGTAGACATTCAGCTTGTACGCGGCGAAGGTGCGAATCTGTTTTTTCTGAAACTCCAGCGTGGGCAGCGGCCCGCGCGACAAATCGTCATGCACGCCGCGCCAGCGCATGGCAGGCCAGTCGCGAATCGCCGCGCCGGCGAGAACCGGAACTGCAGGGGAACTCCGAACCAATTGTTTCAGAGTTTGTGTTCCATAAAAGACTCCGGCGGCGGTGTGCCCGATGACGAAGACATCCCGCTTTTCCGTCACCAGCACGTAGCCTTCCGGCTGCATGGCGACGTCGAAGGTCATGTCCTCACGCTTGAGCACCTGGCGTGCAAGAGGAGTGTCGTCCCGCAGCAGGTAAACGCGCACGGCGGCTGCGGTCTCCCTTAGTTGGACACCGCGCGCCTTCCATTCCGCCTTCAAATCCTCCGCGGCAAACCGGTCGTCCGCATTGGCTGCTGGCACAAGGACGTGAACTCCGGTGGCTAGGGGAAGATTCTCTCGAGCGTTGAATTCGCGGGGTTGCGGAATCAGAGGCGGACGCGAGGAACCAGCGCCCGCATGGGCCGCTGACGTAATGCAAAGGCAAGACAGGAGCGGCAACCAGAGCCGCGTGCGCGAAGACTTTCTCACCTGCTCATCGTCCTCCGGAAGCCTGAACGTCGTAGAGTTGGAATTCGCGAATCGCCGCGCCATCGGTGCTCGACAAAATGTTGAGTCGAACCCGGCTGGCCGTAACGCTGGGGAAGATATCGATCTTCTCATGGCCGATGGTATGCGCGGAGGCCACTGGCTTCCAGGCGCTTCCCGTCCACACATCGATGGAATAGTTCTCGATGCGCTGTCCGTCGTTGATCCACTCCATCGTCAGAGCGCGATTGAACGTGACCGGCTTGTTGAAGCGGACTTCCAGGACAGAATGGTGAGAAGCAGCGGGCGCCGACCAGAAGGTATCCGGATCGCCATCGAGCGCCGCACCAACGTCAGCGGCAACAGGCGCATGCTCTAAAGACAGGTTGTGCGCGTAGCGCTCGTGCAGAGCCCGACCGAACTCTTCGAGACGAGCAACGTCGCTCTCCGGCAACAAGCCACGGCGATCGGGAGCCAGGCCGAGCATGAGCTGCGCGCCATGGCCGACGGTGTCGTCCCATGTCGTCAGTAATTCATCGACGGTCTTGAGGGACGCTTCGTCGTTCGGATGCCAGAACCAGTGGCCCGCGCGCAGCGGCGTGTCCGCCTCCACCGGGCGCCAGCGCAAGTATCCATGGCGGTCGATGACGTTCCACGTTTCATACGGTACGCGTCCGTCTTCGTTGCCCACCCAGCGGGCGTCGCCGTATTCGAAAAGTCCGGTGTCGGCAAAGACCACTGTGTTCGGCTGATAGGTGCGAAGCGTCTCTATAATCTTTGGAAAGTTGTAAACGTGTCCTGCGCTCCCGGCGCCGTCGAGCCAGAATTCCACGAGGTCACCATAGTTCTGCACTAACTCTTCTAGTTCGGCGTTGTAGTACCGGTCGTAGTCGACAGCATCCTTGTATCGCGGCTCGTGGCGATCCCACGGCGACAGATAGATGCCAAACTTCAGCCCGTACTTCCGCGCAGCCCGCGCTACATCGCCCACCACGTCGCCCTTCCCGTTCTCCCACGGGCTTGCTTTAACGCTGTAGCCGGTTTGCTCCGTCGGCCACAGGCAAAATCCATCGTGATGCTTGGCAACCAACACCACGTACTTCGCGCCCGCCGCGCGAATCGCCTGCATCCACTGGTCGGGATCGAACTGCGTGGGATTGAATACAGCCGGATCGGCTGTTCCGTCGCCCCATTCGCGATCCAGAAATGTATTGGTCGAGAAATGGATGAGGACGCCGAACTCAAGATCCTGCCACGCCACCTGCTGCGGGGAAGGTTTGATATCGACGAAGTTCTGTTCGCGGGATGAGGCCGCAGAGCAGAGCGCGGTGAGGCCGAGAAGAAGGATACGAAAGTAGAGTCTCACTCAGTCTCCAATCGAGGATTTCCCATCGTGATGTTCAAAGCGCTGCCGAGGAGGACCGGTCCATCCCGCGAGCGGCCCACAAGGCCCCGGCCGGTGGATCGGCAGGAGCATCCTTGACTTCGATTCCAGGATAGCGTCTGCGCAATTCCGCAATCAGCGCATTTCTCACCGGAGCCGCGCGGTCCAAAATGCTGCCGGCAATCGCTACAGCAGGCACTTCGAACGCCGAGCCAGCCGTCGCTTCGAGACTGCGGATGCGCTCGATGACCAAGCTGGCCAGTGCGGCCAAATCCGCTCCACCCTGCGCGACGACCTCCTGAGCAACCGCGTCGCCTTGTTCGGCAGCATTGACCACCAGCGGCGCCAACCGCGAATATTCCGGCGCAGGATTGGCGTTGGCAAACTCGATCAGTTCCCCGAGCGAACCGAGCTTCCAAAAATCTCGCGCCTCGTCCAGCAGACGAGTCGGCCGTTGCTGATCGATCGCCAGAAATCCGCGGCGCAGGCCTTCGAGTCCCAGGAAATGTCCCGATCCCTGATCCGCCAGCGCGGGGCCCCATCCGCCCGCGGTAACGATTGTGCCTGTCGCAGCGCGCCCCGCCACATTCGATCCCGTCCCAGCAAGAACAAGCACGCCGCGCCCGCCAAAGAAGACTGAGTCCAGCGCAATTTCCACGTCACCCACGATGATCAGCTCTCCGCCAACGTGGCGCGCAAATGCAGCGCGCAGCCAATTCACAACCAGAGGAACCGTTTCGCCGGCTGTCCCAACGCAACAGCGACGAATCGATTCGAGCCGGATGCGGGTCGCCTCCTGAAGCTGGTTCAGCGCAGTTTCAAGGTTCATCTCGGCGGTTGCGGCGTCCGCCTTCATCCTCTTGATGGTGCCCGCACGCACGCGCCCCAGTTCGCGGCTCTCGTCGCCCAGCACAAACTCCGTCTTCGTGCCGCCGGCGTCCACGCCGAGGAAGTATGGCATGCGATTCATCTCTCCAATTCGAGTGAGACATCCGGTGACTGTGGTTCAATCGTGCGAAGGCTACTGTGTTCGCTTCGGCAGAAACGTCCAGATCGCAGGATCCTCCTCGCCCAGCACCCATGAGCAGAAACCCTGCAAACCATTTTGCTGCGTCAGGTCATACCGGTCTTTGAACGTTTGCAGATCGGTAAAGAAAACCCACTCCCGCATCTGGTCGCGATAGAAGTAGAACCAGGCGCTGCGATCCTCGTCGTCCCACTGAATCTTTCCATTCCAGTCATGAGCCAGCTGCAGCGCATCCGGCGTACTGATGTAATCCGCCGTTGGATTGGGCTTCTCGACAGGCGGTTCGCCCGGTGTTGCGGATGAAGCTATCGCCGGTGCGCCCGTGTACCAGTGGTAGCCGTAAAGCGGAATCCCCAGCGACAACTTCTCCTTCGGCACAAACTGCAGCGCGTATTTCAAGTTGTCTTCGGTCCATTGCCAGCCAGCGACCGGGCCGGGTGTGGTCCACCGCGTGTTCTGGTCGTAGGTCATCAGGCAAATCAAATCGACGACTTTCGCCAGCGCCGCCAGATCATAAGCGCCCCGCCAGTCTGTATAAATCCATTTCGCGAAGCCGCCGCTGCCCGGATAACCCGGCGCATTGGGAACCGTCGCGATGCTCAGCTGAAGCCCCGACTTATGTAACTCGCCATAGGTCGTCGCTACCAGCGCCGTGAGCGCATCGCGATCCGTCCACTCCACATCTTCGATATCGAACTGAAATCCGGAATAACCGTGCAGTTTGCACTCCCGCACCAGCGCCGCGTTCATCTGCGCCTGCGCGGCCGCGCTTGTGGCCAACAGATGAAAGTTCCTTTTGTTGAAGAGCGCGACGATCGGCATTACAGGCAGCTTCTCGCTCTGTGCCTGGGCCAGCACCGCTGGCTCAGGCGCTCCTGTGACCAGGCCATTCTCGTCCACCTGGTACCAGGCAGGAACCAGCAGGTCGATCTGAGAAGAATGGGCAAAAAAATCGCGGATCGACTTCGCGTCGCTGGTCATATAAAACAATCCCACCGGATGACCTGCCGCAAATGCCGGCCATGCGCACAGGGCTAAGACCATCCCGGTCAGGTGCGTTCGAAAGCTCATACCGCCTGCACCTCAATGTCATTCGTTCGGAACGCTTCCAGAGCATCCGCCGCAATCCCCGAGTCAGTCACCAGGACATCGATTTCGTTGGCCGGGCAAATCAACGCGGGACTTACCATGCCAATCTTGCTCGAGTCCGCGACCACGATCACCTGTTTTGCCTGACGCACCATCGCGCGGAACACCGCGGCCTCATCCGGCTCAATTGTCGTGACGCCTCGTCGCGCGTCCACGCCGCAGGCGCCGATGAATGTCTTGTCCATAAAGACTCCGCTCAGCATTTCAATTGCGGTGGGTCCGGTGAGCGAAAACGCGCCCGCCCAGCGCATCGTTCCTCCGGTGAGCGTCACGTTGAGCGCCGGCTGATTGCTCAGCTCCATTGCAATATTCACCGCGTTGGTGATGATGTGAATCGAATTCCGGTGCCGGATGCAGCGTGCTACCTGGGTTGGCGTCGTGCCGGCCGTGAACCCCACCGTGTCGTGCTCCCGGATCAGCTCTGCCGCAGCCATACCGATCCGCCGCTTCTCTTCCGCGAAACGCGATTCACGCACGTGGAAGGACGAATCGAAGCGAAAGGGCTCATACTGCATTTGCCCCGCCAGCCGAGCGCCGCCGTGCGTGCGATGCACCAGATTGCGCTCTTCCAGCCGCGCAAGGTCGCGTCGAACGCTTGGCGCCGAGGCGCCGAGAAAACCCACCAACTCGTCTACAGAAGCGTTGCCGTGCTGCAGAAGCAGCTGCAGGATATTCTTTGCTCTTTGCTCAGTTTTCAGAGACATGGGGTTGCCGAACCATTATCGCTGAAAGCGGGCGACTTTCACGTTTTAGCTGGCTCAGAAAAAAGGTCAGAGTTGCCGCGCGGCCGGGCGGCCCGCTATTACCATCTTTAAAGCCGAAGCCAAAGCGCGCACGCTGTCTTCTTCAACCACGTACCGCACATATTCGCGATCATGCGTTTCGCCCATCTGCACGCCCTGGCGGCGATACGCCACCGGACTCGGCGCCGCGCTCCTCAGACTGGCGTGAAATTCCGTTGCGCCGGTTGCCTCGGCAACGCTCACGATGGTCTGCGGAGTAATTCCGCCGCCGGCCATCACGGCGATTCGGGTTCCCGCGGCCTTGACCATGCAGGCCACTGCGGCAAGACCTTCGGTCACCTTTGCCGCTCCTCCGGAAGTGAGTACGCGAGTCGCGCCTGTTTGGAGCACATCGTCGAGAGCAGCTTTCGGATCGGGTGTCATATCGATCGCGCGATGGAAGGTCACCGGCAGAGGACGCGCCAGTTCCACGAGGAGCTTTGTACGGCGCACATCTACGCGTGCTTTGTCATCGAGCACTCCCAGGATGATGCCGTCTGCGCCCAGATCGCGCGCACTCCGAATGTCCTGCTGCATTACTTCGAATTCATAATCGGTGTAAGTGAAATCTCCACCGCGGGGGCGAACCATCACGAACAAGCCGATGCCGATCTGCCGTCGAACCTGGGCTATTAAACCAGTTGAAGGAGTAATGCCCCCTTCCAGCAGATCGCTGCAGAGTTCCACGCGCTGCGCCCCGCCCCGCTCTGCGGCAATCGCCGACTCCACTGAATCGACGCATATCTCCAGATGCATAAAATGCGAACCCGTCTTTCTATTGCTCGGCGGTTTAGCGTTTAACCGAGTCCCGCACATCAGTCAAATCGATACAAACACAGGAAATGCGGCTGCGCGCATGGCAACCGCACCCCACCTAGAAATCATAATGTGCGGAGAACTGCAGGCGCCGCTCCGTGGAGCGAGGCCCCTGCCGAGAGACATTCCCGAAGTTAGTATCTGTGATCCCAGTGTCCGGGTTGCCATAACTCACGATGTTAAATGCGTTGAATGCGTCGAAACGGAAACCCACGAGCTGCTTTTCTGTAACGTGGAAGTCTTTGAAAGCCGACATATCCGCGTCGAAGAATCCTGGCCCCCGCACCGCGCCATTGCTTTCGGTGCCGAACGTGTTGTTAGCCGGCACGCCGAAGGCACAGACGCCGTTGTCCACTCCGGCGGTGGTGCAGGGCGTTGCCGATGGGTCGGTGCCAAACCAGTTCTCGTTGCTGCGGCCGACAACTTTCAGGTGGCGGTACTGATTCACACGGTTGGTTCCGTAGCTTTGCGAATTGCTCGATCCGCCAGTAATGACCTCCGGGAAGCCCGAGTATCCAACGATTGCCGTGGAGAGTTTCCAGCCGCCGACAACCTCATCGGTTACCCGATTGGCGCCTGAGAGGAATTGCTGTCCGCGACCCACTGGCAGGGCATAAACGCCGGTGGCCGAGATGTTGTGATGGACGTCGTAACCTGCCGGACCGTAATCCGCATGGCTGTTGTAGTAGTTCTGGAACGCACCGCTGTAACCGTTGACGTTCAGCGCATAGTTGCCCAGGCTGTTGGTCATCGCCTTCCCGTAGGTGTAGTTCACGGTGAACTCGAGCCCGTGGTTGAGGCGCTGCCGCAGGACGGCCTGCAGGGCGTTGTAGTTCATCATGGCGCGGGACTCTGTAATCAGCAGTCCGCCATCGCCTCCAACGCCCAGCGCCGAATCGACGCCGTTCACGCCAATGTATGGGCTGTTATAAAACGGGGCCGAGGTCTGAACGTTGTTCACGGTCCACTGGTTCACGTTGCCGTAGTCTTCAATATGCTGCCCTTGTTCGCCGATATAGCCGGCCTGTACCGAGGCCGTGTGGGTAAGGGCATATTCCGCGGTCAGGTTCCACTCCTGCACGTAGGCTGGCTGAATATTCTGGGGATAAGCAGTGTAGCCGTTGTTAGAACTGCTGTACTGAACCGTGGTGTCGGAGGCGGTAAAGCCCTCCTCGGCTGTGTTGGGTGTGGGCACGGATGTCGTGGTGGGGGCGTTTACCGAGAAACCTGCCGCTTGCAGGAAGGGTGCAATCGCGGTGAGGCGCTGATTGAACGAGTTGCCCTCGAAGAAACTCACCGCGCCATAGCCTCCACGGACAACCGCGCGCGGGCTGATCTCATAGGCAAACCCGACGTGTGGCATCCACTGGTGGTAGTTCGGCTGATAGCATGCGGTGTTGCTGCATATTGCGGCATCCGGGAGAGCCCCCGCGGGAAGGTGGCCTGCGTACTCAATCTGCCCCGTGGTCAGGTTGATATTTCCGGTCCTGTCCTGCTCCTCCACCCACGGTTCGTCGTACTCGTAGCGCAGACCGTAGATCAGAGTCAGGTTGGGCAGGACTTTAAAGCTATCCTGCACGAACCCCGCCACGCGCCACTGACGCTGGCCGACGTTAACGCTGGAAAGAGTTACTCCGCCGGACGATACGCGGTCGAGGACAAAATCCGCAGGGCCGTATCCACCGGAGCCATTGCCGTTCGACGTGAAGTTGCCAGAGTAGTTGAGTGAGCCGAGGTATCCGTCGTTGTTGCCGGTTGGGTAGTTGTTCTGGTAGCGCTTGGCATCGACCCCCATGCTGAGAAAGTGCTTGCCGCGCTGCCATGTGAGGTCGTCCGAATAGGTGTAAGTGTTGTCGATGACGCCGCCGTTGTAAGCGGTAGTGCCCACATCGGTCAGGTTGCCGTTGAGGCCCTGGTTGGTAAAACCGTTATATCTCTGACTGGGAAAGCTTATACCTACCTTGGCATTGCCGCTGGTCCCGAAGGCCCCGGTGGGATCTGTTGGGTAACCCTGGTTCCAGTCCGTGCGCGTAAAGCCGGCGCGGGCCGAATTCACCAGCGATGGGGAAAATACGTGAACCCAGTTAGATCCGACAATCCATGTGGGATAGAGATTCACTCCGGGAAAGGTGATAGCCAGCACCGGCGTCTGTCCATCGTAAGCATGCGAGATGGCGTAAAAGCCGGTGATCTTATCGCTGCTTCGCGGATCGTATTCGATCTTTACATCGCCCTGGTTATTCCCCTTGTAATTGTGATAGGGCGCCTCGTAGTTGTTCTGGGCAATACCGTCTTCCGGAGGAAGGCACTTGCCGCCACTCGGCGTCGACGGGCTGGCCGCTCCGCAGTCCGGGTAGTATTGCGGATGCGCAAACAGATATTTCGCCACAGGGTTATTGATCGGTACGCCCATATCGTTTGTATAAGGCGCGAAATTATTCTCCGGATCATAGAGCTGGATCGGATTCGCCGCGGCCAGCAGCGCTGAGAAGTCGCCGTTGCGCATAGCGTCAGGAATGACGCTCGCGGTTCCCACTCCACCCCGGTGGTACCGCGACCCAAGATAGTCGCCGAAGAAGAACAGCTTGTTACGCAAGATCGGGCCGCCGATGTTTCCACCGAATTGATCCTGGGAATAAGGACTGATCGGCGTCGCCGGCGTGGTCTGGCCGTTGCCGTAGGTATTTGCATTGAACCGGTAATCCTGGACGTAGCCGTACGCCGATCCGTGGAACTGATTGGTGCCGCTCTTGAGAATGCTGACCACCGCGGCCCCGTTTACGTTGCCGTAATCGACGGGTGAATCCGCCGTTACTACCTTGATTTCCTGGAGCGCCTGCGGCGCGGGGCTGTACGAGATCAGGTTGTTGTAAGTCTCGTTCATATCGATGCCATCGAGCGTGTAGTTATTCGACTGGGCGCGATTGCCGTCCATATTCGGCGTATCGGTGTAGTAAGTGCTGCGCTCAAAACTGGTGGTTCCGGAGGTTCCGGCGGTATCGACTGACCCGGGTACATACAGCGTCAGCGCCGAAAAATCGAGGCCATTCAGGGGTAGATTCGCAATGGTGTTCGCCGTGAAGGTGCTGTCCAGGGTGGGACTTTCGGTGTTCAGGATCGGCGCCGCTCCGGATACATTCACCGTTGTCGCAGCCGAGCCAACGTGCAGCGTCACGTTCAGCGTCGCGGTCTGCAACGCTTCAAGAGAGAAGGCGGACAGCGCCTCCCGATTAAATCCGGTGGCCTTCACCGAGACCTGGTAATGGCCGATCGGTAAAAACTCAATGTGGTAAACGCCATCGCTGTTGGTCTGCGCGGAGGTATCCACGTCTGTGTCGAGGTTATGCGCCGTCACCTGCGCACCCGAAACCACTGCTCCGCTTTGATCCTTCACTTCGCCGCTGATCGATCCAGTCACGGTCTGCGCCATTGCCGCGGGGAGGCAAACACTCAGCGCCAATCCCCAAACGAGCTGCCTCAAACTGGTCCTCATAAGATTCCGCCTTTGCATAAAAAAGTCCTGGTCTGGGGCCGAAAGACTTGCCTGTTCCTGTTGCAGCAGCCAGGTTGTAGCCGACTTGGAACTTCGAAAGCCGATGTGGCCATAATCTAACCACAAAGTGCCCATGTTTGGCCAGAAAATGATCGAAATGTCGAAAAATATGATCATTTTGGCGTACGTTCGGGCCCATCTTTTGAGGGGGTTGCGATGCTACTGTCGGGCCTACTGCCGGGCCGCCACTCGCCATTCAAGAATGGGCAGCAGACTGGAGTAGTCATCGGTCCACGCACGCACGTCAGGGCGGGCCGGAACTTCTCTTGCGAACGCGGCAATCTGTGGCCGCGCAAAAAACTCCGCGCTGCTGGACACCAGAACCCAGGTCGCCCGATACTCGCCGCGATCCGCTTGTGGCGGGGTATCGACAACGCGCGCCTCCATGCCTGAAGCCGCGGCGAGCGCTGCGATCTCCGGCGTCAGGTCCAGATACTGGTTCGAGACGTGAAACGCGAGAACGCCGTCCGGCGCGAGCTGGCTTCGGTAGACCGCCATCGCCTGCGTTGTGAGGAGATGGATCGGGATTGCGTCGCCGGAGAACGCGTCGATGACCAGCACATCGAAGTTGTGCGGAGCTTCTCTGCTGAGCGTAATTCTGGCGTCGCCGTCCGCGAATGAAATCTGCGCTCCCGACTCGCGGAGATAGGTGAACAGGTGCTGGGCAATGGGCTGAACGAGGGGGTTGATCTCGTAAAAGCGCAAGTGATCGCCGGGCTTGCCATAAGCTGCCAGCGTGCCCGCGCCCAGACCTACGACGCCGATGTTGCGGGGCCGGTTGTCGCAGCAGAAACGCAATGCCAGGCCCACACCGGAATCCATCGCGTAGTAAGTGGTCGGGGTTCGGCGAAACTCCGGCGCGAACCACTGGGTTCCGTGCTCGATGGTTCCATGCAGCAGCGTGCGCACCGTCTCCGCCTGCGGCGGCACGTGCGATTCGCGCACACGGAGCGCCCCGTAGAAATTGCGCTCCTCCACCAGCGTGCTGCGGGCATAAACAATATGCAGCATGATGACGAGAGCCAGCAGCAGGGCGGTTCCTACCGACCAGAGCAACTGCTGCGCCCAGCCATCGCGCCAGGTCACGAATAGAGCCAGGCCGGCGGTCGCCAGAAACGCGAGCGCCACGTCGTAATTCGCATCGAACAGCAACGGGCAAGCGATCCCGACGAAGGTGGTCCCCGCCGCGCCGCCTGCGGCGATCAGCAGATAGAACAGCGTCGACTCCGCCGGAGTCGCTGGGCGCAGGGCGTAGGTTTCCGCATGACAGAAGAGACACGCGAAGAAGAGCTCCGCGAGGAAAAAACTGAGGGCGATCGCGATCGGCCATTTGGAATCGACCTGCGAAAGCATGATGGCAAGGCTCGCCAGCCCCAGCACCAGCAGCCGGACCACGATCCATCGCCGATAAAAACGGGGGGTCTGAAACGCAACGATGAAGGTCAGCAGATAAACGCCCAGCGGCAGCACCCAAAGCAGCGGAATGGCGGCGATATTTTGGCTCAGATGGCTGGTGACCGCGCACAACTGCATCGCCGCGCCGGCCGGAAGCAGAAACCACAGCAGCCTGGCTCGCAACGAACTTCGCGGTTGATCGGAGTCAACCTCCGGCTCAGGGCGGTTGCCTCTTTGGTGGACCCGCACCCGCCACGCAATCGTTGCGCATAGCGCCGCATACAACGCAAACCCACAACCCCACAGCTTGCGCTGCGAACTCAGCGCGAGATGCGGCTCAATCAGGGTGGGATAGAGCACAAGCGCCAGCAGCGACCCAGCGTTCGAAAGTGCAAACAGCTTCCACGGCAGGCTGCTGTGCTGCTGGCGCGCCAGCCAAAGCTGCAGCAGCGGACTCGTTGCCGCGAGCAGCAGGAATGGTAACCCAATGGTCAAAGCGAGCACGCGAAAAATCGCCGTGAAGGGATGGCTGGCTGCGCTGGTTAAATCCGGCTGAACGGAAAACACCAGCGCGGCCGCAGCCAGCATCAACAGCACAATGTGAAGGACCACTTCCGTCCGCGGCGGCATGCGCCCCAGCCAATGCGCATACAGATAGCCGAGCAGGAGCGCGATCTGGAAGAAGGCGAGGCAGGTGATCCATACAGCGGAAGATCCGCCGAGCGCCGGAAGCAACTGCTTCGCGGCCATGGGTTCGACGGCAAACAGCAGAAACGCCCCGAGAAAGATGACGATGCCAGAGAGGATTCTCATCGCGAGAGGACTTAGGTAGGCAACCATAGAACGCTACCACGGAGGATTGCCGCTTGCCTGTTCCTGTGAGGGTCTTCTGTACGTGCTTGGTTCGCCCCTGTTTTCCACCCTAATTCCAGAGGTAACTCCGTCGTAAACTTAAGGAGATGAGAATTGGCATCGACTTCGGAACCACGCGCGTGGTTGTCGCCTCTGTGGATCGCGGCAACTTTCCGCTGGTGCATTTTGAGACACCCGATGGGCAGTCGACCGACTGGTTTCCACCCGTGGTCGCGGTGCGCGGGGATGAGCGGTTCTACGGGTGGCAGGCGGTTGCCGCCCAGGAAGACGACAGCTGGACGGTTCTGCGCTCGCTGAAGCGCTCCCTGCGCAGCGGAGACCCTCATACGGAGTTGCACGCGGGCGGTCAGGTCCTGCCCCTGCGCCTGCTGCTCTCCGAGATGATGGCCGCGTTGCGGACCCAGTTGGTGGATCACTCGAATCTTGGGGCGCAACCCAACGAACCGCTGGAGGTGTTTCTGGGCGTCCCCGCCAGCGCCAACAGCAACCAGCGGTTCCTGACCGAAGAGGCCGCGCAGAGCGCGGGCTTCACGGTGCTGGGGCTGATGAATGAGCCTTCGGCGGCGGCGATCGAATATGCCTACCGCAACAGCGCCGAGCGCCGCAGCCGCGCCGGCAGCGGCCTCCTGGTCTACGACATGGGCGGAGGCACGTTCGATGTTTCGCTGCTGACACTGGGCGAATCCGAGCATACGGTTGAAACCTCGGATGGGATATCCAATCTCGGCGGCGACAATTTCGACGAGATTCTCGCCGACCTTGCGCTTGAAACCGCCGGCCACGAGTCGTCGCTCAGACCGTCCGAGCGTCACCGCCTGCTGGAAGAGTGCCGCGAAAAGAAGGAATCGCTCAATCCCAACACGCGCAAAATCACCATCGATCTTGAACGCGCGAAGCCCGGATGGTCGCAGGTTACGATCCCGGTGGATACCTATTACGAACGATGCCGGCCGATGATCGAGTCCACGCGCGATGTTATTGAGCGGTTGCTTTCGGCGTATTCCGGGCTGCCGCTCGACATTCTTTATGTCACAGGAGGAGGCTCGGAGCTGCCGCCGGTCGCGCGTATCCTGCGCGAAACCTTCGGCCGGAAGGTGCGGCGTTCGGCTTATATGCGCTCGGCCAGCGCGGTTGGCCTCGCCATCCGTGCCTCGGCGCAGGCGGACGCCCTGAGCGAGCAATTCAACCAGAACTTCGGCATGTGGCGCGAAGCCGATGCCGGCGGCACCATTGTCTTCGACCTGATATTTCCTCGCGGGGTCCAACTGCCCAAGCCCGGAGAAAGTGAGCTTTCCATCGAGCGCGTCTACCAGCCGGCGCATAATCTCGGTCATTTTCGCTACCTGGAGTGCTCGAAGCTCGATGAACGCGGCCAGCCCACCGGCGAGATCACGAACTGGGAGCAGATTCGGTTTCCTTTCGATCCGGACCTGCAAAGCCTCCACGATCTTTCCGCGTATCCGGTCGAGCGGCTGCCCGACCAGATTCATTTGACGATCCGAGAGAAGTACACCTGCGACGCCAAAGGCAATGTGCACGTCAAAATTTCCGCGGAGCCTTCCGGTTATACGCGCAGTTTCCTCATTGGTCATTCGGGAACTAACGGTGCATCCACCAATGGCTCAGGTTCGAAGCGGCAGCTTTCCCTGACGGCCTGAAGTTTAGGTTTGAATTCGGAGCGCCGGCATGCGCGCGAAAGATGCCGGAGTCCTGCGGCGAGCAGTCTCCTGGCCCGGCGTGGCCGGTCCCGCATAACGTTCCCTGACTGCGGCCTTCTGGACTCGATTTGCCGTGTGCTACAGTGAACCCACTCCGCTGCACTCATTGCTCCTGGCCAGCAGCCGGCCTCCGGACGATTCGCCATGGCTACTCCGATCCAATCCGCGCATGCCGTGGAAACCCTTGAGCTGCAGCAGGAGATTGTTCGCCTGCAGGCGCTCCTCGAAACCTCCCGCCAGGTTCACTCCACGATCCGCCTCGATGAGGTGCTTTCCATTGTGCTGAGCATCGTGGTGCGCGAGCTGGAATTGCCCGGCGCCCTGATTACCGAGCCGCTCACGACCTATGGAGAAATGCCGGCCGTGCCGTGGGAAGGCTGCTTCCGTTTTCCGCTGCACGATAAGGACGGTCACCACCTTACGGAGCTGGTGGTTGCCACACCGGATGGACGGCCGCTGACGATCTATGAAGAGGATTTTCTTGAGCGCATGGCTCTCCAGGCGGGAGTGGCCGTTGAGAACGCCCGCTACTACGAACGCAGCCTCCAATGGGCGCGCGTGCAGCAGGACCTGAGCGCCGCGCGCGCGATTCAGTGCAGCCTGGTGCCGCAACAGATGCCGGAGATCGCAGGCTACTCGGTGGCTGTTCGCTACAGCCCCTGCTACGAGGTTGGCGGCGACTTCGTAGATATTTTCAGCATGCCTGATGGCGCCCAGGTGATGGCGGTCGCCGATGTGGCGGGCAAAGGCCTGGCCTCGGCGATCCTCTGCACAGCGTTTCGCGCCGCGTTTCGCGCCAGTGTTTCCGCCGGCGCGCCGCTTGCCGAACTGGTCTCGCGCCTTAACCGGCTGCATTGCGCCGAGGGCGCGGAAGCGCGCAAGCGGTATGTGACCGCCATCTTCCTTCGTCTCGATCCGAAGACGCATTCTCTTGAAGTCGTCAACGCCGGCCACAATCCGGGTTTCCTGGTGCGACCCGGCCTACCGGCTCACGAACTCAAGGCAAGCGCCACTCCTATCGGCATTCTCCGTTTCGCCGAATACGAATCGGAAACGCTCGACTTTCCGTCTGGCTCGCGGCTGCTCTTCTACACCGATGGCCTCACCGAGGTCGCTCAGGGCGAAGAGGAATTCGGCGCCGACCGCCTGCTGGCCGCATTTAGTGAGTGCAACTCCCAGGAATGTGCTGCTATGCTCGAAGCGCTGTGGGAGCAACTGCGCCGCTTCTCAGGAAGCGAGGCGCAGGAGGACGACATGACCGCCCTGGCTCTGATGCGGACGAACGCTTAGCGGGAGAATTCCGATGGCCGTAACCTCTGGCACCTCGGTCGAAGTGCGGCTCCCGTCGCGGCTCGGCTTCGAGAAGGTCGCCATGGGCACGGCATCCAGCGTCGCCCAGTTGATGGGTTTTCCTGCCGAGCGCATCGAGGATCTCAGGACCGCCGTCGCCGAGGCGTGCATCAACGCCATCGAGCACGGCAACCATCTCAATGAGAAGCTCTCCGTGGTTGTCATCCTCTCGGCCAGCGATCAGGCGCTGGAAGTCAAAGTCCTCGATAATGGAACTGGCATGTCGAAACAGCCGCCGAAGCCCGACATCGACCGCAAAATCCATGGCGAAGAGGATCCCCGCGGCATGGGCATGTTTCTCATTCAGTCTCTTGTCGACGAGGCGGAGTGGGTTCACGACAGCAAAGGCGAGGGAAGCTATGTGCGGCTGGTGATCCGGCTCGACAAGGAGAATGAGTAAGTGCAGACCGATACCCGCACCACCATCGACCGCACCACCAGCCCGAGCGGCGTGGCCATCTCCGTCATGCGCTTTACCGGGGACATTTCCAGCACATCGAAGGAATCGGTTCACGGCGCGTGGCAGGGTCTTGCCGGAAACGGCCCCGTCCTTCTCGATTTCTCCAAAGTCGAGTACATCAATTCGAGCGGCATTGGCCTGATCATCACCATGCTGATGGAGGCCGACAAGGCCGGGCAGAAGGTTGCTATCTTCGGCCTCACGCCGCATTTTCAGAAGGTCTTCACCATGGTTGGGATTGGCAAGTACGCTGGTCTGCACAAGGATGAGGCGACTGCCGCGGCCTCGCTGTAGGGGATGGAGAAGATCATGCCAGGCGAGGTTCTGATCAGGAAATGACAACTCGAACTTCCACATTCCCCTTGCGTCTGCCGGTTTCGATGAAAGCGGCGCTCGAAGAGATCAGCGAGCGCGACGGAACCAGCATGAACCAGTTCCTGGTGGTCGCCGCGGCAGAGAAGATCGCGGCGATGGAGACGGAGCGTTTCTTCGCGGAGCGCAAGAACCGCGCGGATCGCAAAGCTTTTCGCCGCATCCTGAACCGAAAAGGCGGCGAGCCTCCCCGTCCCGACGACTCAGGCAATTGCGGCGCGGATTCCAAGCTCGTCCGCAATTTCGCCCAGCCGCCGGTCTCTGGTCCAGATCAGGATGGACCTGTCCAGCAGGGCCGAGGCTAAGAGATGAAGATCGGTGATGCCGATGCCTCTTCGGTACAGTCTCCGCAACTCGACCAGGGCGAACAACTCATCCGTTCCCACGACCGTTGCCTGAACCAGCAAAGACAGGTCGTTCAGCATCTTCTTTCTGGCGGCGATTGAACCCAGCGCCAGCTCCAGTCGCACAAGCGGATGGGTTATGACCTCGTCGTCTTCGAGCAAGGTCTGCAGTTTCGGTTCCGGACTTCGCAGATGATCGATCCAGACCGAAGTATCGACGAGGATCATTTTCGACTGCGCCGCGGCGCGGCTTTCGCCTTCGGATCGCTGCCCCCGAGGGCAGCCAGGCGCCGGGCCGCTTCGTTGCGGACAAGCCGGGTGAGCGCCTCCCTTACCAGCGCAGCCTTCTCTTTGATACCGGTGTAATGCTCGGCCTGCCTGATCAGCTCATCGTCAAGGGCGATGGTTGTGCGCATTCGGGAGCCTCTGCGTTCAGATAATAGCATCGTTATGATGCTTCTTTCCGTGCCGCACACGAGTTCCGCGAAGATCACTCGCAGCGACGGGATGACATTGCAACAGCAGGCCTACTGCGAGCGGAGAGCGACGACGGGATCAACGCGCATAGCCCGGCGGGCAGGCAGCCAGCAGGCGATCAGAGCGACGCCGATCAGCACCAGCGCGACGGCAGCAAAGGTGAGCGGGTCGTGGTCTGAGACGCCGAAGAGCTGGCTGCTCATGAAGCGCGTGAGCGAGAAGGCCAGCAGAACGCCGACAGCAACACCCGCGATCGCCATGCGGAGGCCCTGCCCCAGGATGAGCAGCAGGACCTGGCGGCGTCCGGCGCCGAGGGCCATGCGGATGCCAATTTCGTGCGTGCGCTGGCCGACCAGATACGCGATGACCCCATAAATGCCGATGCAGGCGAGGACAAGCGCAAGCGCCGCAAAGATGGCGAGCAGAATCATCGAGGTGCGCCGCGCGGCCAGCGTATCCGCGACAACTCCCTTCATGGTGGAGACCGCGTAGACGACGTAATCGGGATTGAGTTGCGCAATGGCGCGGCGCACAGGGCCCATCACCGCGCTCGGATCGCCATCGGAACGCAGGACCACAGCCGTGACTCCGGCGAGCAGAGGCATGAGCTTGGGCGGCGTCTGCATATAAGGGTAGAAAAACTGGGCCTCGATCGCGGCGTGCGGATCGCCTCCCGGGCCCCACTGGCGGACGTGGGCAACGACGCCCACGATTTCCGCTTCGGTGTCGAACTGCACCAGGTGGACGTGCCGGCCGATGGGATTCTCGTGAGGAAAGTATGCGCGGGCGAAAGCGTCGTCGACGTCGATCACGGTGGGTGTGTTTTCGTTGTCCTGGTCGGAGATCCAGCGGCCGCGCAGCAGGGTCATTCCCATCGCGCGCTGAAATCCGGATTCGACCAGATAAAAGAGCGACTGTGGCATCTCGTTATCGGTGGCGGGCTTCGGACGGCCTTCGATCCAGAATGGCAGGGAGGAGTCGTGGATCATGGGGCGCGAGCCGAGGGTCACCGAGACGGCCCGTACACCCGGAACTTCGCGCAGCGCGGCGTCGAACTGCCGCAGGCGTGCGCGGGTTTCAGCAGGGGTGGTTTTGGCATTCGAGGGCAGCGAGACGGAAAAAGTGATGGCGTGATCGGGGTTGTAGCCGAGATCCACGCGCCAAAGCCGGCTGAGGGACCGCAGCATGAGGCCCGCGCCCACGAGCAGGACGAGCGCCATTGCGACCTCGCAGGCAACAAACCATCCCTGCAGGCGATAACGGGCGCCGCCCGAACCGCGGCCAGCCGTGCGCAGGACCCGCTGAAGATTCGTGCGCGAGGCGCGGAGCGCGGGCGCCAGTCCGAAGATGATGCCGGCAAGCAGTGAGACGCCCAGAGTGAAGAGCAGAACGCGCGCATCGATTGTGACATCGGAGGCGCGCGGAAGCTCGCGGGGCAAGCTGGCAGCGATGGATTTGGTGGCGAGGAAGGAGATCGCTAGTCCCAGGAGGGCGCCAAGGGCGGCAAGCAGAAGGCTTTCGGTAAGCAGCTGGCGGATGAGGCGGCTGCGGCCGGCTCCCAGGGCGGAGCGAATGGCGAACTCCGCGGAGCGGGCCATACAGCGGGCCAGCAGCAGGCTGGCGACGTTGGTGCAGGCGAGGAGAAGAAGGAATCCGACCGAGGCGAGAAGGACAAGAAGCAAGGGCTGGACGTCGCCGACGATGTCCTGCTTTACGGAGATGAGGCTGATGCCGACGCCGAATCCTTTGTCGACCTCGGGGTAGGCGGTGGCGAGATTGCGGGCGACTGTGTCCATGTCGGCCCTGGCTTGATCGAGCGTAACGCCGGGCGCCAGGCGGGCCACGACGTGGGCGCTTTCGTCGATGCGGCGATCGCGGAAGGAGGGGTCGGTCCACTGACCGATGGGGACGTAAACATCCCGGTCGATGCCATAGAAGAGAAAACCGGGTGGCAGAATGCCGACCACCGTGTAGTCGGCGCCATTTAAGGTGACCGGCTTGCCGAGGACTGAGAGCGATCCGTCGAACCGGCGGCGCCAGAAGCCATTGCTGAGAAGGGCGACGGGGGCCGCGCCCAGGTGGTCGTCGGAGGCGTTGAAGTCTCGACCGAAGGCCGGATGCACCCCGAGGGTGCTGAGGAACTGAGCGGAGATCATGAAGCCGTTGACGCGCTCGGCGGGCCCCTTCTGCCCGGTGAGGTTATAGTCCTCGTGGCGATACATGGCCATCGAGGAGAGGGTGCGTGTCTGGCGCTGCCAATCCAGAAAGTTGAGATAGCTCACCGGAATCTGAGGCACAGATTCTTTGGAGTTGATCGAGACGAGCTGTTCGGAGTGTGGATACGCCAGCGGGTTGAGAAGGACGCCGTTCACAACGGAGAACAGCGTGGTGTCCGCGGCAATGCCCAGGCCGAGGGTGAGGACGGCGATGGCGGCAAAGCCCGGCGACTTCGCGAGCATGCGGCAGGCGTAGCGAAAGTCCTGCAGGAAAACGCTCATGATGTGCTCCGAAACGACGACAGACTAAAGATCCTGGGACGGCCCGCGTTCGCTGGATGTTGATGACAATAGCAGACCACGGCGGATCCGTACTCAACCGCGACCCTTCCCCTTTCTGAGTCCAGCTCGCTTCCCGCAGACCCTGCAGCATTCGCCAGAGAAGCACCGGTAGCACAGGCGCCGGATCTTGCCAATTTACCATTTCTGCGGTAAAAACTAAATTATTAGTTACTTTCGCCGCCGTCGCGCGTCGAATGGAGAGAAGGGATCAGGCCGTGCCGCGCAAAACATCTCAAACCCTCACCGAAGCCGAGCTCCGCATCATGCAAGTGCTCTGGCAGAAGGGTCCAGGCACGGTCCAGCAGATTCTCGATGTCCTCCCCAGCGCGCCCGCTTTCGCCTACAACACCATTCTCACGACCATTCGCATTCTCGAGCGCAAAGGCTACGTGGAGCACGCGAAGGACGGCCGCGCCCACGTTTATGCGCCGCTGGTCGCGCAGGAGGAGGCAAGCCGTTCGGAGATCCGTCATCTGGTCAGCCGCTTCTTCCGCGACTCCCACGAAGATCTGGTGCTGAACATTCTTGAGGACCGGGGCATCGCGCCTGGGGAACTGGATCGGCTGCGCAAGATGCTCGAGCGCAGCGACGAAAATCCTCTCCGCGGCGAAACGAGGATGCTCAATGCCGGCGCCAGAAAAGCCCTCCCCCGGAGCGACGCGCGATGATAATCTCCTTCGCGCAACTCGCAGTTGAACGCGTCGTGAACTCGCTACCCGAAGGCCTGCTGATCGCGTTCTGCGCGTGGTTGCTGCTGCGCCTGATGGGCCGCCAGAATGCGGGCACTCGCTTCGCCGTCTGGCTGGTCGCTCTGGCTGGAGTGGTCGCGTTGCCGCTGCTCGGCGGCCTCGGATCGGCACAATCGAGCTTGATTCCCCAAGCCCATGTCCAGTTCGCCGTCCCATCCTTCTGGGCTATATCCTTTTTTGTTCTCTGGCTTGCAATCGCTCTCCTCGCATTAGCCCGCGTCGTTGCAGGAGTATGGCAGGTCCGACAAATTCGCCGTAACTGCACGGAGATCCCGGTGAACGAACTCGACCCAACGTTAGTGGGGCTGCTGGCGGAGACAAATCGCCCGGTCCGTCTGCTCGTGTCGGACAAAGCCCGCGTCCCAGCGGCTCTCGGGTTTCGCAACCCGGCCATCGTGCTGCCCGGGTGGGCGCTGCGCGATCTGAACGCCGTTCAGCTGCGCCCCATCCTGATTCACGAGCTGGCCCACCTGCGCCGCCGCGACGACTGGACGAATCTCCTTCAGAAAACTGTCCGGGCCATTCTCTTCTTTCATCCCGCCGTCTGGTGGATCGATGCCCGCCTCTCCCTCGAGCGCGAGATGGCCTGCGACGATGCGGTACTCGCCGCTACCGGCAATCCTCGCGCCTACGCCGGATGCCTCATCGACCTGCTCGAAAGAGGCTGCGCCCGCCGCGGATGGACCATGGCCCAGGCCGCCGTCGCGCGCGCTCGCGATGCCTCGCTGCGTATCGCCCGCATCCTGCGCATCGGCTCTTCGGCGACCACGCGTGTCGGACGCGCCGCTCTCGGCGTAGCGGCGTCCCTGTCGATTGCGTGCGCTGGGGTTGCAACCTGCATGCCGCGCCTGGTCGAATTTGTGCCAGTCAATTCCATCTCCGCTTCCCAGATCGCAAAGCCGCGGATCACGGATGACGGAATCCGGTTCCCCGCGTCTGCCTTGATTCCAGCGTCATTCCACCCCGCGCAGGAGCCTCACTTGAAGTCGGCTCTTATCCGCAAAACGACAGCAAAGCGGAACATCTCGACGCACAGGCCGGTCGCACCTCAGCTCGCCACGGTTAAGCCAGCGCCACGGAATCCGGTCGTGATGGCCCGCTTTCTCTCCGTCAATCAGGCCGGCCCAATGGCAGATGGCCCGATGGTGATCGTCCTTGAAACCAGCGAGACCACCACGAGCCTCACCAGTGCGCAGCTCCGCACAATCGGCGCACAACAATTGAGGCAGAGCGGGGAAGACCCCGCACTCGAAATCCAGATATTCCAGATCATCAACCCGTTCACAGGAACTCCGATTCAGATTCTTCGTATCGGGCTGGTCGTTGCCGGAGAAGCAGGGCAGATCGCGCAGTCGATCTAGCTCAAAAATTTTTGTCTTTATCAACTAATTCGTTAGTTCAACAACAGGAGGAGCAAAACCATGAATCTCAAAGAAGTGAAATCGTCAGTCGCGCGGCGTCTGGTCATTCCAGTCCTCGCCGCGGGAGCTCTCATCGCCGCGGGAGCGTGGACTTT
The DNA here is from genome assembly GCA_963831055.1 of uncultured Acidobacteriaceae bacterium. GTDB lineage: Bacteria > Acidobacteriota > Terriglobia > Terriglobales > Acidobacteriaceae > Palsa-343. The sequence goes on from CAWHOU010000017.1 coordinate 37,392, forward strand.
CGCGCGCCCTGCGGCTGCGGCAGCCGCCGCTCCGGCCCCGGCTGCCGCTCCAATCGACGAGAGCAGCGTCAGCCCGCTGCTGGCCTTCGATCACGCTATGGAAGCGCTGACCGCGCGCGTCCGTCCAGCGGTCGTCAACGTCAATGTCACCGCAAAGGTGAATGACCATCAACTGGCCGAGCAGGGAGAGGACGACCAGGATCAGAGCCAAAACCAGCAACAGCAGCAAAAACAGTTCCAGCAGTTCTTTGGGCCCGGCTCACCCTTCGGCCAGTTTTTTCAGGGGCCGCAGGGCTTCCAGGGTCCGATGATGCAACAGCAGCCTTCCTTTGAACATGGCCTGGGGAGCGGCGTCATCATCTCGCCCGACGGCTACATCGTCACCAACAACCACGTGGTTGCCGGCGCCACCAACATCAGCGTCACCATGAGCAACCGCGACATTTATCCTGCAAAGCTCATCGGCGCCGATCCGCTCACCGACCTCGCGGTCATCAAGATCGAAGGCCACGACTTCCCCAGCATCCCGTGGGGCGACTCGTCGAAGCTCGAACCGGGTCAGCTCGTTCTGGCCTTCGGCAATCCCTACGGCTTCCGCTTCAGCGTGACTCGCGGCATCATCAGCGCGCTCGATCGCCCCAACCCGGACTCCGATCGCCGCAAGCCTGGCGAATTCATCCAGACTGACGCGGCCATCAACCCCGGCAACTCCGGCGGAGCGCTCGTCGATGCTCGCGGCGAACTGATCGGCATCAACACCTTCCTTTATTCACCGACCGGCGCGTTCTCCGGCATGGGTTTTGCGATTCCCACCAAGATTGCCGAGCCCACGGTGACCGCTCTTATCCGCGACGGCAAAGTCCGCCACGGCTACATCGGCGTGACCATCGAAGACGTCACGCCTGACAGCGCGAAGTTCTTCGACGTGAAAAAGGCTGTGGGAGCTGTCGTCTCCGGCGTCACGCCGGATTCTCCTGGCGCCAAAGCGGGGCTTCAAACCGGCGACGTCATCACTGCTTTCAACGGCAAGCCGGTCAGCGATGCCGGAGAACTGCAGATGGAAACCAGCCAGAAGCAGCCCGGGGACACCATTCACCTCGAGGTGATGCGCGATGGCAAGACTCTGGACCTGCCGGTCACGCTCGAATCAGTGAATGGCGGCCACGAGCAGGTGGTTGCGCAGAACGGCAACGGCAAAGGACGCTGGGGCCTGGGTCTGGCAGACCTCACGCCCGATCTGCGCCAGCAGATTCAGGCGCCGGAAACCGTGCACGGTGCGGTCATCCAGAATGTCCGCTCCGGTAGCCCGGCCGATGACGCGGGTCTCCAGCGCGGCGACATTATCGTCTCCGTCAACCGCAAACCAACGCGCCACTGCATCCGACGTAGCTCAGCAACTCTCCAGCGTTCCCAAAGGTCAGGACGCGCTGGTGCTGGTCTGGTCGAACGGCGGCAACACCTTCCGGGTGCTTCACTCTTCCGAGGGATGAGCACGGACGAGCAGCAATGAGTCAGGGCCACAGCGCAGCCGGTGAAATCCGCCGGCTGCGCTTTTTTTTGCGCTTCGGGGTTTAGTGCAAAAGCTGCGCCCGCTGCTCCAGCAGCCAGGCGACAAATTCCTTGCCCGCCGCAAGGTTGTCATACTCCGGCGGCAGCTTCTTGCCGTCTGTGTATTCGTTGTAGAGCCAAGGGTCGGTCACGGCGAACACCAGCCCCTTCCCATATTTCGCGGACGCCATCAGCAGATCGCCCGCCTTGTCCCTCAACCGAGGAACCGCACCGCGCGACAGAGTCAGCGAGCAGGTGTCCTTCATGTAGAGCACGTGAGGATGCGTGAACGGCGGACCCGGCGTGGGCACGTCGATCCGCCCCGCGGGAAAATCGTCGCCTACCACGTGGTGCACGAGCACGTTGTTGAAATGCAGCCCAAATTTGTCTGCCAGCAAGTCCATATGCGAAATGTCCGCGTTCGCCGGATCGTTCTCCATCATCAACAACACTCCGCCGCCGCGCACCCAATGCGCGATCTGCTTCGCGTCTTCGGCCGTCATGTAATGAGGATCGGGATTCTTCGCCGGAACATCCGGGGAAACGATGATGTAGAACTGCGCGCCCTTCAGCTTCTGCGCGGTTGGAGCGGTGGTGAGCGTTTTCGTCTCAACTCCATAACCGCGCCAAATCTGCCCGAACAGCGAAAAGCCTGAATTCGAAAAATCGTCCCACTTGTAATGAAAAAGCTCCATCTTTCCGTCGGCGTTCTTCCGCGTCTGACTGTTGTACCAGGCGTCGAGGAGAACCGTCTCACCAGCCCCTGAGGGAGCCTGCGAGGACATAGGCAGACAGAGGAGCAATAACAGGGCCGCCGCCACGGCCTTCGGAATCCGAGCGTCCGCAACCGGGAACGATCGTCTCAGCGCGATCACCGAACTCTGGATATTCCGCACATTGGGTATCTAAACAGAAGCAGGTGCCCGATGTCGCCGGCCCGCGCTTTCCGCAGCTGCAAGGCGCAATACTCGAAGTCCACGAAATTCTGCCGCATCACCTATTGCATTCCCATACCAGACTGTGTTACCTATGGCCTACCAAGAGGAGCGTGTATGGGAGACAAGGCCGACGTCTGGCAAGGCACTCTGGCCCTGATGGTGCTCAAAACCCTTGAAACCATGGGCCCGCAGCACGGCTACGGCATTGCGCGCCGCATTGAGCAGACCAGCGGCAACCTGCTCTCGCTGAACTACGGGACGCTTTATCCAGCTCTTCTCAAGCTCGAACAGGAATGCGCCATCGTCTCCGAATGGGGCACGTCCGACAACAACCGCAAGGCGAAGTTTTATAGGCTGACGCGCGTCGGACGCAAGATGCTGGAGCGCGAAGAACGCAGCTGGCAACAGGCGACGGCGATCGTTGGCCGCTTCCTGTCCCCCTCCGAGGAGTCATAAATGCGGGCCCTCCGAGCTTTCTTCCATCGCCTCCGCGGCCTGTTTGCCCGACATTCGGCGCAGGATGACATCGCCGCCGAGTTGGAAAGCCATCTTCAGCTGCACATCGACGACAACCTCCGCGCCGGCATGACCCCGCAGGAAGCGCGCCGACGGGCGCTCGTCCAACTTGGCGGTCTGGAACAAACCCAACAGGCGGTCCGGGAGCGCAGGACGCTGCCGTGGTTCGAATACCTGCTGCAGGATCTCCGCTTCGCACTCCGCCAATTGCGCAAGTCGCCAGGCTTTACTGCTGTCGTCATCGTCACGCTGGCTCTGGGCATCGGTGTCAACACGGCACTCTTCTCCATCGTCAACACGGTGCTGTTGCACCCCATCGACTTGCCGCATCCGGGCGAACTTCTGGCCGTCGATGCCTCCAAGCCCAACTTCGAAACCGGCTCCATCTCCTACCCCAACTTCCTCGACTGGCAACGCGACAACCGCAGCTTCTCCGGCCTCGCCATCTATCGCCACGTCGGCTTCGTCATGACCGGCTCCGGCTACTCCGAGCGCGTCCGCGGCAATTACGTCACCTCAAATTTCTTCCCGCTTCTCGGAGTCAAACCCTCCCTGGGCCGTCTCTTCGCTGCCGGTGAAGACGAAATCGGCCGCGCGCCCATCGTCATGCTCGGCGGCGGATTCTGGGCTCGCGAATTCGGCTCCGATCCCAACATCGTCGGCCGCTCCATCACCCTCGACGGCCGCGCCTACACCGTCGTCGGCATCATCCCGGCCACCTTCGATCTGCGGGTCGGCGGTTTCCTGCCCGAGGACATTTACGTTCCCATCGGCCAGTGGCAGAACGAAGCCCTTAAACTCCGCGGCGCCGGCCTGGGCATTCACGGCATCGCCCGTCTCCGGCAAGGCGTCACCCTCGCTCAGGCCCAGGCGAACATGAATAACGTCACCAACCATCTCGCCGCCGTTTATCCGGAAGAGGACCGCGGCCTGCGCGCCAGCCTCCGTCCGCTGCGTGAAGCCATCGTCGGCAACGTGCGGCCTGTGCTCTTTGTTCTTCTCGCCGCCGTCGGCTTCGTGCTCCTTATCGCCTGTTCCAACGTTGCCAACCTGCTGCTCGCCCGCTCCAGCGCGCGGGCGCAGGAGTTCGGCGTTCGCATCGCGCTCGGCGCCGGCCGCAGCCGGATCGTCTGCCAGATCCTCACCGAAAGCACCGCCCTCGCGCTGGCCGGCGGCGCACTCGCCCTCGTTCTCGCCGCGTGGGGAACGCACGCAGCGGTGGCCCTCGCCCCCGACACGCTCCCACGCGCCTCACACATCCAACTCAGCCCCGCTGTCCTCTGCTTCACCTTTGGTGTCTCTTTCGCCGTCGGCATCCTGTTCGGCCTTATCCCCGCGTGGAGGGTCGCCGCGCGGCAGCCTCAGTCTGCGCTGCGCGACGCAGGCAGCCGCACGGTCCATGGATCGCGCCATCGCACCCAGGACGCCCTTGTCGTCTTCCAGATGGCCGCTGCGCTTGTGCTCCTCGCCGGAGCCGGCCTCATGGTCCGCAGCCTTTTCGCGCTCTACCACACCTCGCCCGGTTTCGACCCCAAGGGCGTTCTCCGCTTCAGCGTCGCCGGCCCCGATGCACTCGTCCTCCACAACCCTGTGGGCGCTCGCGCCTACGCCCGCAGCCTCGACCAGCAGATGCGCTCCGTTCACGGCATCTCCGGCGTCTCCCTCATGGGAAACGACGTTCCGATGACCGGCGACGACGACGAAGAGCTCTTCTGGCTGCAGAATGAAGCCAAGCCGGCAGACGCCAACGATATGCACTGGTCCCTGCTCTACACCGTCGAGCCCGATTATCTCCGCATCATGCGCATCCCGCTCCTGCGCGGCCGCTGGTTCGCCGATGCCGACCGCGCCGACACTCCGCATGTCATCGTGATCGACGAGAATCTCGCCCGCCAGTTCTTCCCCAATACCGACCCCATTGGCAAAATCGTCAACCTCACCAATCCCGATAACATCCAGGCCACCGTTATCGGTGTCGTCGGGCACGTCCTGCACTGGGGCCTCGACAGCGACGGCAGCTCTTCGCTGCGCGCCCAGCTCTACATCGACCTCGGCCAGCTCGCCGACTCCCAGTTCCTCTCCAAAAGCGGCTTCTTCTGGAACGTCGCGGTTCGCGCGGACCACCCGGACACCGTTTTCCCGGAAATTCAATCTTCCCTGCGCCAGATGAATGCCTCGCAGGTCGCCTGGCGTCCCCTCACCATGAACCAGATCATCGCCGGCTCTCTCGCCGCCCGCCGCTTCTCGATGATCCTGCTCGGAGCCTTCGCGGCTCTGGCCCTGCTGCTTGCCAGCGTCGGACTTTACGGCGTCATCTCTTACCTCGTCGGACAACGTACACAGGAGATGGCCATCCGCATGGCACTGGGCGCCGACCGCGGCAGAGTTTTGCGGTTGGTCATGCGACGCGGCGCGGCACTGGCCGGCATCGGCGTTGCCGTGGGCACGGTTGCAGCTCTCCTCGTCACTCGTCTCATGGCCAGCGTCTCTCTCGAAAAATCCTCGATGATCTACGGCGTCCATCCCTGGGATCCGATCACCATGATCGGCGTCATCGCCATCCTGACGTCCGTCGCGCTGCTGGCCTGTTACGTCCCCGCGCGCCGAGCGGCTTCGGTTGACCCCATGCGGGCGCTGCGTTCGGAATGACGCGGGCCGGGAGGCAGCAACTCTAGGTTCGCGTGTACCGCGTCACGTCCACTTTCGACGTCGCGATCAGTCCCTCGCCCACCATGGCATCGAGGTGCGGTATCAGCTGCGCGATCTTCTCCTCGCGATCGATCACGGTCACCATGATTGGCGCATCCCGCGAAAATTTCCACGGACTCGGGCGGTGAATCCTGGTGCTACTTCCGTAGCCCTCAATGCCGCGATAAACAGTCGCCCCTGCCATGCCCAACTCGTGACATTTCGCCAGAATTGCCTCGTGCAGGGGCTTGCCCTGCCACTTGTCGGCCTCGCCGAAATAGATGCGCAGCATCCGAGCCTCGAACTGTTCCTTCATCGTCCGGTCTCCGTCACAGTCCGCCAGCGTCTTCCGATGCCGGCTCCAGTTCCGCTGCGCGCCAGGAATATTTCACGATGTCCACGTCCGACATAACCACCAGGCCCTCCTGCACCATCTGATCCACGACCGGCAGAAACTTCTGCAGCTTGTCGTCGGTGTCGACCACCGACAACATGATCGAAGCGTCCCGTGAAAGGTGCGTCGGCTTCTCTATGTGCGCGCGCCGGTGCGCCCCAAAGCCCTCGATGCCCCGGTAGACCGTCACGCCCGCGATGTCGTTGGCGCGCATCGCGTGCACGAGCGCCTCGTGCAGCGGCTTGTCCTGCCAGCGGTCTGATTCGCCCACGTAGATGCGCATCAACCGCGCCTTGCCCTCGATCTTCAAATGCTCGGGGATCGGCCGCTTCTGCTTCGAAAGCAGCGGAGCCTTGGCCACCGTGGTCTCCTGCACCTCGATCAGCCCGGTGCCCGCCATCTCCTCCAGCTTGCCCATCAGCTCCGTCACCTTCTCCCGCGTCTCTACAAACTCAATCCGGATGGGCAATTTGTCCGACACCTCCACCACGCTGGTCGAGTGCAGATGATGATCGGCTCCGAATCCCGCAATGCCCTTCAGCACGGTCGCGCCGCTCACTCCGCGATAGAAGAGAAAATCGAGGATGCTCGCATAGGACGAGGCTCCGTGATACTTCGCCCCATCGCTCACTGTGATCGAAACCTTCAGCGCCTTTCCGGTCGTCAGCATACTTCCTCCTGTTCACGCGCCGTCATGACAAGAACTCCGCAGCCAGCATGCCACACCACACCGCGGCCAGGCCCAGCACCAGGCTGCCGAAAGCGTACAGCGCCGCCATGGGGAAGCCACCCGCCCGCAGCAGCGACATCGTCTCCCATTCATACGTCGAGAACGTACTGTACGCGCCCACGAACCCTATGGGAACCAGGTAACGCCACGCCGCGCTGATGCCTGCACGCTTTCCCATGAACGTTAACGTAAATCCGATGACCAGACACGCCGTTAGATTGATGACCAACGTCCCATAGGGAAACCTCGTCCCCAGGCGATTCGTCACCGCCGCTCCAATCCAGTAACGGGCAACCGATCCAAGAGCGCCGCCCAGTGCAATCAGCAGATACTTCTGCAATCGTCCTCCTTGCAGGGTCCGCGAAGTCCTCGCGCGACCACAAAGGCCCGAATCCCAACGCAGGCAGCGACGAAACGCCGCGGCTATCCATGGCTTCGCCACAGATCGGGATTCCACATCACGTGCAGGGATCGCGCCGGGGATACGACTCCGCGACAGGATTCCTGTCAGGAGTCATCATCTGTCCAGCGCTAAAGAGGACAGCGGTTAAGGCGAACTCCTTCGCCTCTTGATTAATTCCACTACATAGTAGCTTTGCTTCCGTGTCAAGCCGGCCGTGGGCGGGCAGAAACGAAGACGAGCGTGCCGATCCGATATCCCGGCTCAGCCGCCATGACGAGTAGTCAGCGGCGAGGGCGGTTGGGGGGCTCGGGCTTCGATGCTTTCGATTCGAACGTGAAAAATCGCCAGTAGTCTCCCGCCCGCTCAAGGCGCGCCGACTCGACCGCCGCTCCCGTGAACTGCGTAATCGCAAGCTGCCAGAAGTGCTGCCCCGCCAGGTTCGCTTCCATCACTCGCACCTGCCACCAGCCGGGAAATCGTCGCCACACCTCGTGCGCCATCGCCGTGCCCACGCCCTGCCGCCGATAGCGGCGCACCACAAAGAACTCCCCCAGGTCCCAGAGAGGCTCGGCACGGGCCACGCTCTCGTCCCTCCGGATCAGGACGAGCCCGGCCAGTTTTCCGGCCACTTTGATAAGAAAAGGATGGTGATCGGGGTCACGCCAATAGCGCGACAAGTCCTGATATTCGAATCGGCCGTTCGACCGCAGATCGATCGGCAGAAATTCGGTGAAATCGTGCGCGTACAGCTCCAGCAGATTCGCCAGGATCGGCTCTTCTTCTTGCTTCGCCGGAATCAACTGAATGCATTCAGGCGGAATGGGATCGTTTCTGGTTATCGCCACGGGATTCCTCGGCCCGCATCCGCGTTCGGAATTTCAGATCCGTTGCCGGAGACTGCTTCCTTAAAATCCCATGATGTTGTAGCCGCTGTCCACGTAGATGGTCTCGCCGGTCACTCCGCTCGCCAGGTCCGAGGCCAGATAGACCGCCGTCTTGCCCACCTCTTCCTGCTCGGTGTTGCGATGCAGCGGCGCGCGGTCGGAGTGATACTTCAGCATGTCCCCCAGGTTTCCAATCCCCCGTGCGGCCAGCGTCTTGATGGGACCCGCCGAGATCGCATTCACGCGCACATTCTGCTTGCCCAGGTCCCAGGCCAGATAACGCACCGTCGCCTCGAGCGCCGCCTTCGCCACACCCATCACCTTGTAATGCGGCACCACCTTTTCGGCTCCGAAATACGTCAGCGTGATGATCGACCCGCCCTCGGTCATCAAAGGAGCAGCCCCGCGGCTGAGCGCGATCAGCGAGTAAACACTCACGTCATGCGCAATCCGAAACCCCTCGCGCGTGGTCTGCAGAAAATCGTTTTTCAGGTCTTCGGCGGGGGCGAAGGCGATGCAGTGCACCAGCACATCCAGCTTGCCGTAGCGCTGCTTCATTTGCGCAAAGACCTGCTCGATCTCCGCGTCGTTCGAGACGTCGCACTGAAAAGGCTCGGCACCCGGCAAATCCTGAATCAGTCCCAGCGCCTCGGCCTTCATGCGCTCGTTCTGATAGCTGATCGCCAGCTTTGCGCCCGCCTCGTGCAGCTTCTGCGCAATCCCCCAGGCGATGCTGCGCTTGTTCGCCAGTCCGAAAACGGCCGCCACGCGGCCTTCCAAATTGAGCATGAGTTCGTTCTACTCCGCGGATCATCGTTTGCTGCCCGGCAGGTCGCCGCCAACCTGGCAATTGTAGCTGCTTGATCGCTCAAAGCGCGCTGCCAGCTATGCGCATTCCGATCGCCGATGTGCTGCGTGCTCTTCTTGCAGCCTGGGCTGTTGGGCCGGCCGGTAGTATCGCTGCTCCGGATGGGCGCAGGCCAAACAGAGCGTCTCGCCATCCCGCTCGACGAATCGTTCGTAGTTGATGCCCTCGCCACACGCCGCGCATGCAACCCGCGCCCCCTTGTAGCCAGGCATCTCATTTGCACCGACAGCGACATCGACCCATTGCTCGCCGAACAGCTCGGAGTCGTCCATCTCGCGATACGCCTTCATCTGCTGCTGGTTCTTGTCCGCGATGCCCGGAAAGAGCTCCCGCGCCCGCTGCTTCGACGATTCGAGCGCGACGATGCGGAGCGCTCGGCCCGTCCCGAGGTCGACGAACGTCGCCGCCATCTTTCCCCAGTCGCGAAACTTCAGCGCACGCTTGCCCAGGCGGCATCCGGTCACCACGCCAATTGCATCCGTCGCGCAGCGGTCGATTTCGACGTAGGTCACCAGCCGCTTGCGATCGCTCCCACGTGGCTCGGTAATTCCCAAACGCCGGCATCCCAGCATTGCCATGCGCACGCCGAGGACCTGGCCCGCGCACAAGTGCCCATGCGCAATCTCCGCCTGGCGAAGCAGCTCATCGAGAGAATCCATGCACCTATGCTATGCCTGTTGCCGAAAGTCCGACGCGCAGAATTGGGGACGGGAGCCGGTACTGGTGCGGCTACTCGTCGTCGCTGTCTTCTTCCACCAGCACCGCCGAAGTGCCCACCACATCGAAGCTGACTCCCGCACCGCCGGTTGGAAGAAAGCTGACTTTCAGGGGGCTCCGCTCCCATACCGCCGGCGCGCACGCCGGGTCCGGATGATCCGCCGGATCCCATAGCCCAAGCTTTTTCGCCAGCAGCGGACGCCGCGCCTGCACCTGCGCCACCACCGCGAGCAGTTGCTTGCCGGTTGTGTTCACCCCACAATACGCCGCGTAGTCCCGAAACCACACCGCCTCCGATACGGCCGGATCGAAGTCCGGCAGGCGCAGCGCAGCTACCTTGCCGCTTATGCGATCCACCAGCACCCAGGGACCCCTCTGCCATACCCACCGCGTCCCCCGCTCCTCGGGCAGCGCATCGTTGAGCTCCACCGCCCGGCGCACCGCGAAGCTGCGGTCGGTCACGTCATGCACCTCGCCGGTGGTCCATTCCTTCACTTTGCCGTCCACCATGAGCGGACGCACCTTCAGCTCGGTTTCGCCCTTCTTGGCGCCCGCCGGGTCGCCCTCCATGGAATACGGCTGGTGCCGCGCGGCTCCCAGAGCGACCACATGTGGTTTTGCCGCGCCAGCCGCCATCGCCGGCATCGAAAGCGCCACAGCTACCAACCAGCCAGATTGTCGAGGGGTCATACCTGCAGGCTACGGAGGAACCCGCGCCTGCGACAGGTCACAGAAGTAATTTGCCGGACCGGTTTACTGGCTGGGGGACCCAACGGGAGCAGCGGCTGCCGCCGAACTCACCGCGTGCTGTTGTGCCTCAACCGCCACCATACGCCCGTTCATATACCGCCAAACCGCCCATCCGGCGCCGCCCAGCAGCAGCAGCAGGACAAAGACACCCCAGCGGAGCCGCGATTTATTCCTTTTGCGCGACTGCTCCCGGGTTTTGCCAACATTCTCAACGAAGGCCACCCATTCGCCTTCGTTCTGGACCTTCTCCCCTGTGGCCGCTATGAAGCGCTCCACCCATACCGATTCGTCCAGCCCAACGGTCCGCGCATACCCCCGCACAATGCCCTTGCTCAGAATGCCACCAGGGAGCACATCGAATTTTTCATTTTCAAGGGCAGAGAGGTAGCGGGTAATCACCTTTGTCCGGTCGCTGATGGTCTCAAGCGTGACTCCGCGAGACTCGCGCTCCCGCCGTAACTCCTCGCCAAACTGCCCCACGCCAGGCTTCCTTCCGAGTGATTTGGGGATTTGCCCCTCAAGACTAAGGCGGCAATACCAAAAACGTCAATCGAAAAACACCGTTAAGTTCTTTGTTCTTCTATCGAAGATCATAGTACGAAGGTAACCGTATGTGCAAATCCCTCTCTCGGGTGATGTTGGATAGTACATTAGGCCTTAACGGAGCATGCAATAGCTCCGCCGCCAATCCGGCCCGCTTTTCCACAGCCCTTTGCTACTCTGGACCTGAGACCCTGCAAAGGGTTCGCGTCACATCCAATCCATCAGATGAACAAGCTCGTCATAGGAAACATTCTTTATCGCCCGGTCCGGTCCGCCATCAGCGTCCTCGCCGTCGCGATCGAGGTCATCATGATCCTGTCGATCGTGGCCATTATGGTCGGGCAGATCCAGGGAGCGGCGAACCAGACCAACGGCATCGGAGCTGACATCATGGTCCGGCCGCCGAATGCCAGCAATTTCAGCGGCCTCAGCGACGCCGCGGTCCCGGCAAAGATTGCCCCGGAGTTTCTTGCGAAGCTCCCCCACGTCGCGGTCGCATCTCCGACCATTGCCAAGCTGGACACCAGTGGAGCCGTCCAGACCATCTTCGGCATCGACTACCCGACCTATAATGCTCTTCGGCCCTTCGTTTTCCTCTCCGGCGGCCCACCCACGGGTCCGGATGATGCCCTCGTCGACGATCTTTATGTCCGCAGCCACCACGTTGGTCTCGGTCAGACGGTTAAGGTTCTCAATCACACCTTCCGGATCTGCGGCATCGTGGAGCACGGCAAAGGCAGCCATATCTTCGTGCCCATCCACACGCTCGGTTCGCTGAACGGCACGCCGGACAATGCATCGATCTTCTATATCCGCACCGACCATCCGAAAAACCAGCAGGCGGTCATCGACGAGATCGAGCACACACCCACGTTGAGGACTTATTCGGTGCAGACGCTCGCCGAATGGATGGGGACCATGACGCCCGAACACCTGCCGGGCTTCACCATCGCCCTCAATGTCGTCATCGCCATCGCCGTCATCGTTGGCTTCCTCGTCATCTTCCAGTCGATGTATACGGCAGTCATGGAGCGAACGCGGGAGATCGGAATTCTCAAGTCGCTGGGGGCATCGAAATTTTACGTTGTGAACTTGTTTCTTCGCGAAGCCATCCTGGTGTCCGTCGCCGGCGTTCTTGTGGGCATCCTGGCCACTCAGCTTCTCAAGCTCTTTATGGACGCCCGCTTCCCAACCCTGACGTTCTATCTGACGACCCAGTGGCGCCTCAACGGAGCCGCCATCGCGCTCATTGGGTCGACGCTCGGCGCCCTGTACCCGGCCTGGAAAGCCGCCCGCAAAGACCCCATCGATGCATTGGCCTACGAGTAGCTAAATTAGCTATAATAGCTGAATCGGCTACTACGCCGTCGAAGGTGGCTTATGGTCAAGATGACGTCCGCTGAGGCACAGAACCAGTTCGGCAAGCTGCTCGATACCGCCCAGCGGGAACCCGTGGCGATCACCCGTCACGGACGAACCGCTGCCTTCGTGGTATCCCCTCGGGATATGGAGGAAATTCTGCGCGAGCGCGACCGTCGTCGCAAGGCGGTCGCCAGGTTCGATGCCTGGAGCAGGAAAGCCAGAAAAAGTATGACGCCAGCCGCAGCCGCACTCACCGACGAAGAAGTCAATCGCCTCGTGCATGAACTGCGTTGAAAGACTGCATGGTCTTCGACACCAGTTCGATCGTAAGCGGAATTCTGCGCGCCGGCTCGGTCCCGCATCGCGCGTTGAGGCAGGCGCTGCTGAACAACGAGCTTTGTGCCAGTCCTGAAACGATGGCTGAGATGTGGGAAGTCCTGACGCGACCGAAGTTTGATCAATATGTGGACCGAGCCACGCGCCAGCAAGCCGTTGAACAATTCCAACGCAATTGCCTTGTATTTTCGGTGCCACGCTTCGATGCAACTACGTTGACACCACCCTGCCGAGATCCTCGCGACAACAAGTTCCTTGCGCTCGCGCTCGTTGCAAGCGCCGCCGCCATCGTCAGCAGCGACGACGATCTTCTCATCCTGCATCCCTGGCGCGGTATTCCGATTTTGACGCCTGCGCAGTTCCTCGCGAGATAACGTTGACCGAACGATCTCGGCTCTATGCCAGCGCTATTGCCGCAGCGAAAGCGAGCGCTTGCGATCGCGGAAAACAGCCCGTGGACGCTTAGGCGTGCGGCCAGGCTTCAGGAGGGAAGTTCGTCGCTGGGATCGGGCGGCAAGTAAATGCCGCCTTCTGAATCTTTCTGGCCCGACTCCTTCGCGCGAGCGATGAATGGCGTTCCGCGAGGGAGCCGGAATTTCCATGGGCGAAACTGCTCCGCTTTCCGCGTAACGAACCAGGCCCCGGTAAAGCTCAGCAGCACTTCCAGCGAAATCGCCATGGTCGCGATTGGCCAGCCCCCGCCGTAAAGGCTGCCACCACCCGTAAGCACGAAGAAAAGCGCCACGGCGATGAGAACGAAATAGCTGCACCACCCGGCTAAAAAAACCGCCGCTCGCAACAGGATGGCAGGCAGGATTGAAGCCACAAACCGAGCGATTGTTCCGATGAAAACGCCGCCCACCAGTCCAGTCACCGCTCCTGCGCACCAAAAGGCGATGATTGGACCACGGCCCGGGCGCGGGAGCGAATGGATCGCGATCGCGCCGAAGAATAAACCTACCAGGGAGGTTGGTCCTGCTCCGATGATTCCCGCCGGAATGGGGATGGCCCAGCGCCGCGCCCTCGGCACACCCGAAAGCACGGTGAAGGCAATCCCCGCCGCAAGAATAAAGGGCGCCGCAAAGAGAATCTGCATGGCGCCCCAATTATCTCTTTACAAAAGTGAACTGGCTACTTCTCGGTTAAAGCCTCCACCCCAGGCAGTTTCTTCCCCTCCAAAAACTCCAGGCTCGCCCCGCCCCCGGTCGAGATGTGCGTGATCCGGTCGGCAACTCCCGCCTGTTTCACCGCAGCCACTGAATCGCCGCCGCCCACAATCGAAATCGCGTCTTTGTTAGCTGCGACCGCCTCGGCAATAGCGTTCGTTCCGACAGCAAAACGAGGAAACTCGAAGACGCCCGCCGGCCCGTTCCACACAATCGTCCGCGCACCCGCAACGATCTTCTCGATCGCTGCAATCGACTTCGGGCCGATGTCCAGCCCCTGCCAGTCTGCGGGGAAGTTCACGCTGCTGTTCCAGATCTGGGTTTTGGCATCCGCCGAAAATGCATCGGCGAGCACGTTGTCGACCGGCAGCAGCAGCTCGACCCCTTTGGCCTTCGCCTTCTTCAGGGCCTCGCCGGCCATCTCGATCCTGTCTTCTTCGACGAGCGACTTGCCGGTCGTCACGCCCAGCGCGCGCTGGAACGTATACGCCATCCCGCCGACGATCACCAGCGTGTCTACTTTGTCCAGCAGGTTATTGATCACGTCGATCTTGCCCGAAATTTTCGACCCGCCCAGGATCGCCACAAAGGGCCGCGCCGGATTCTCGAGCGCCTTCCCCAGGTAAGTCAGCTCCTTCTCCATCAGTAGCCCTGCGGCCGACTGCTTCACGAAGTGCGTAATCCCCTCCGTCGAAGCATGCGCGCGATGCGCCGACCCGAAAGCGTCGTTCACGTACAGCTCGCACAACGAAGCCAGCTGCTTCGCAAACGCCGGATCGTTCGCCTCCTCCTCGGCATGGAAGCGAAGGTTCTCGAGCAGCAGCACCTGACCCGACTCCAGTTGGCGCGCCATCTCCTGGGCAATCTCCCCCAGGCAGTCTGGCGAGAACGCGACGTTTGTACTCTCGCCCAGCCGATGATCCAGCATCGTCCTCAGCCGATCCACCACCGGGCGCAGACTGTATTTCAAATTGACCTTGCCCTTCGGGCGCCCGAGATGCGACGCCAGAATCAGCTTTGCCTTGTGCTTCAGCGCGTATTCAATCGTCGGCAGCGTCTCTTTGATGCGCGTGTCGTCGGTGATCTCCGAGCCGTCCTCGGACAGTGGAACGTTAAAGTCCACCCGCATGAAGACGTGCTTGTGCGCCAGGTCCAGGTCGCGAATCGATAGCTTTGTCATTGTATTTCCCTCAACCACTGCGCTCGTCATCTCTATTCCTCCCCTATTCGTGCGGCGCGGAATGCACCACTGCGTCCGCCTCAATCTCCACCCGCCACGTCGGATCGAGCAGCTTCGCCACCACCACCATCGTGGCCGCCGGCCGAATCGTCCCAAAAAACTCGCCGTGCGCCTTGCCCACTGCTTCCCAGTCGTCGGCGTTTGTCAGGTACATCCGCGTCCGCACCACATCTTCCAGACGCGCCCCGGCCTTTTCGAGCGAGCCGCGAATGATCTCCAGAATGTGCCGCGTCTGCGTGGCCGCGTCCGCCAGGTCCGCGCCCACCGGTCCCGTGCCGGATACATAAACGGTCTCCCCCGCCCGCACTGCGCGCGAGAAGCCTATTACCGGCTCATACGGAGATGTACCTGGAATATTCTGCCGCATCGACTCCCTCCAGGGCGCTGGGGACTCCGCCCGGAGCCCCCGCACACAGCAGCAGTTAAACTACAGACCCTTCTTCGTCAGGAACAGGATCAGGTCACGCACCCGGCACGAGTAGCCCCACTCGTTGTCGTACCAGCTGATCACCTTCGCCATGTTGCCCACAACCTTCGTCAGCGGCGTGTCCACAATCGACGACAGCGGATTGCCCTTGAAGTCACTCGAAACCAGCTCGTTCGCGTCCACTCCGAGGATGCCCTTCAGCTCGCCGTCCGCCGCAGCCTTAAACGCGCCGTTGATCGCGTCCTTCGTGATGGGCTTCTCCGCCAGGAAAGTCAGGTCGACCACCGAGACGTTCGGCGTAGGCACGCGGATCGCGAACCCATCCAGCTTGCCTTCCACTTCGGGGATCACCAGCTTCAGCGCCTTTGCCGCGCCCGTCGAGGTCGGAATCATCGACAGAGCCGCCGCGCGAGCCCGGCGCAGGTCCTTGTGCGGGAAGTCCAGAATCACCTGGTCGTTCGTGTAGCTATGAATCGTCGTCATAATGCCGGACACGATCCCGAACTTCTCCACCAGGACCTTCACCACCGGCGCCAGGCAGTTCGTCGTGCACGATGCGTTGGAAATAATGTTGTGCTTCGCCGGATCGTACTTCTTCTCGTTCACGCCCAGCACTACCGTCAGATCCTCGTTGGTCGCCGGCGCCGAGATAATCACCTTCTTCACCGGTCCGCGCAGATGCGCTTTCGCCTTCGTCGCATCGGTAAAGTGACCGGTCGACTCGACCACGATCTGCGCCCCAACCGAATCCCACGGCAGCAGCGCCGGATCCTTCTGCGCAAAGACCTTCAGCTTCTTCCCATCCACTGAGATGAAGTCCTCGCCCGCCACGATCTCATTCTTCAGATTGCCAAGGATGGAATCGTATTTCAGCAGGTGGGCGAGCGTTGCGGGACTGGTGAGGTCGTTGACAGCTACAAATTCGATGTCGGGGTTTCCGAGCGACGCGCGGAACACGTTCCGTCCGATGCGCCCAAACCCGTTAATTCCAACCTTGACGGCCATATTGATTCGTCTCCTTGGCTCAGTATTGCAGTTGCATGCATGGACTCGAAGTGATCCGGATCACGCTGTTTTCCGATCGACCAAAACGCCCGGAACCACCCAATTACCGATGCTAGCACCGTAGTCAAGGAAAAAAGGGGAAGCCCTCCAGGACAAGGAGAAATTTGCATACCAACGTCACGCCGCATTCACACGATGGCGTGTCACAAGGGGTACATAATGCCTCTCGGCGTTTGCTCCACGCTCCTGACTGTGTTACATCCTGGATATGCGCCAGTGGTTGCGCGATCGAATGAGACGACGCACGAAGCGTGGGCCGAACACCTCAGAGTCCACCGGAAAAATTGGGCAGGAACTGCCCCAGAACCAACCAGCACCCCTCCAACCCTCGTACCAGGGCAAAGGACAGGCGCCTCCTGCCGAGGAAGAGCCAGACTTCGAAGGTCTGCCCGAAAGCCGGCCGGAAAGCCTGGCAGTTGCCCACGAAGCCCCAGCCCACCAAGTCCCTGCCCACAAGTCCGCTACTCCCAAGGTCAAAGCTGCCGAAGTTCCCGCCGAGCCCATTGGCACGCTCGCCGCAGCGGCCAAAACCGATGAAGAACCCGCGCCCGCCGGCAAGCTTGTGCTCGAAACCCAGCCCGAATCTCTCGCCACGCCTCCGCCGGAAGCGGTACAGGGAACGGCCAAAGGAGCGCGCGGCTTCGTTGTGCTCACCATCGGCCTGCCCGGCTCCGGCAAAACGACCTGGTTCAAGCGCCGCGGCGTTACCCCGCTTTCGAGCGACCTGCTCCGCTCGCTGCTCTTCGACGACATCACCGAGCAGCGCTGGCAGGGGCTGGTCTTCTCGACGCTGCGGTCTTTGTTGAGAGCAAGGCTGATCGCCAAAATGCCGTGGAACTACGTCGATGCCACCAACCTCTCGCCCCACGAGCGCCGACAGTGGATCAAGATGGCCAAAAGCTTCGGCTACGACGTCCAGGCCGTCTTCTTCGACGTGCCTCTCGAAGTCTGCATGGAGCGCAACCGCCGGCGCGAGCGCACGGTCTCGGACGACGTGATGAAAAAAATGGCCGAACGCCTCCGCGCCCCCGACTTCAAGGAGGGGTTCTCAAAGATCACCGTGGTGCGGGTGAAAGGCGCGCCTGGAGCGGGTGCGGCGGCGGCTGGCGAGGACGAGTAGCGTTAGGTGAAATGGGATTAGCCGCTCAAGAAGAGCACGGTCATCGTCATCGTTGAGATCTCGATGTTGCTCGGATTTGTGCTCGCCCTATTCATGGTCCCTGGAAGCACCCCGTTGCGGACCTTCCTGATTATCTGTGGCAGCGTCTTCTTGCTTTCCAACGCGCTCTTTTTTTGGAGCTTCAAAAAGAAGCCACAAGCGAGCACAAGCGAAGGCCGCAGAAAAACCACCTATGCGTTCTGGATATTGGTTGCCCTTTGCGTTCTGGCGCAATTGCTCTTTCGGCTGCTTAAAGCACATTAGCTACAGCAACTCCTGCCATCAGCGTCACGAACGTCCCCGGCTCCGGCTTCTGCTTACATCGTCATCACTTTCAGCCCCGGAATCCGCTGGAAGTCGCGCACATTGAGCGTGACAACATCGCAGCCAAGATGCAGGGCTGTTGCGCCGATGAGAAGATCCGCGAAGCCAACGCCAACACCGCGGTTCGCCTGCTCCCCGTGAATCCGTCCAGCGAGTCGCGCGATTACCAGGGTCAGCGGGTGAAGCGGCAAAGCTCGAAAGAGCTCTTCAAGAAAATCCGTCCGGCGCTCCCGGTCGGCTTCCGTCTTCGCCCGATAAATGCCATGTTTTAACTCCACCGCGGTCACGGCCGAAAGCACGGCAGAAGCCCGTCCGCACATTGACTCCACCCGTTCCAAAACCTCGGCTATGCTGTCCCCGCGTCTTTCGCCGGCGATCAGAATGCTCGAGTCGAGGATCACTTCCATTCGGGCGGATTCCAGGGCTTGCGATTGCGAATGATTTCTTCGAGATCGGCGGCAAACTCCGGATCCATGCGAGGCTCGTAGCCCAACTCCTCTGCATGCTTCCTGGCCAGCTCAATCGCCTCGGACAGCAGACGTCCCGCCGGTTCAGCGGCCGCGCGCAGCACCACAGGGGGCGCTGTCTCATTCACGATCACGACTTCCTCCCCCGCCCGCACCCGTGCGAGCAGGCCGGGCAGATCGCGAGCCGCTTCCGCTTCCGGGATGTGAACCGTCGCCATCTATCGACGATGATACCCCGATTCACCTGCAGCGACTCGTAAACCAGAGCCACAAAAGTCGCCGGCTTCAGCGTTCTCGTCTATAAAACTCCTCTTTCGAGACCATCCTCCACGACCGCGTCCCCGGCAGTGGAGGCAGCGCGTACTGCCCGGCCGACCAGCGTGAACCATCCGCAAAATAAAAGGTCTCAAAAGTGAGCAAGGCCTGATGAATGCGCCCGCTGGCGAGCGTCGCGTCTGTATCCCGGCCGCAACTCGTAAAGGTGAGCCGGATCGCCGTCCCCGGCGCCAGATTGAGCGGCTTCTGGCGTTCCCAGCCGGGCGGCAGATGGTACACACCGTCGCGCCCCAGCCAAACCAGCTTCGGGACCTGCCCCTGCTGCACCGGCCAGCAGGCCGCGCGCGGATGGGCCTCGGTGCCGTCGCCCGGTTCCGGGAAGACAAGGACAATGCCGCCGCTCACGATGGTTTTGGGTGAGACGTTCCGCAGCGTGATCGTCGCCGTCGACGCCCAGCCATCCGGCACGGGGACGGGGCTGCCCAGGCGAATGGGCCTTCCGCCGATAGCGACCATCTGAACCGCGACCGGCCAGTCTGCGCTTCGCCCGGCATCGGGAAGAGTGAAGGTGATCGAGGATGCCTGCGCGGGAGCCTGCTGAATAAAACCCGGCGCGACCGACAAAAGAAGAGCGGCGATGCTGCCCCGCAACCGAAACGACAGGCTGATCATGAATTGTCTCCGGGAATCCCGCTGTAGAGTTTACTGCGCGATATGGACCCAGCGATGAACGAGCTCGCCTTGGAAGGGCAAATTGTCGGATGGGGAATCCGCATCCTCAATCTGACCGCAGTAATCGAAACCGGACGGCATTCTCTCCAACAGCCCTTCAATTTCCTTTCAATCCGATTTCTTTTCCAGAAGCGTACAACGTGCAGACAAGCGGCAAGACCCTCTGGCCATGCGCCGGGCTTAGTCGAAATCGATTAAGGAGAAAAATACGGTCATGGTTGAGAAACAGACTCAACAACTCATCGACAATGTTGTGAACCGTCGTGCCTTTCTGACCGGCGCCACGATGTTCGGCCTCGGCGCTGCAACTTCCGCGGTTGTGATGGGCTGCGGCGGCAGCTCCAAATCGGTTACGCCAGTATCCGCCGCCACGGCCACCGACACTGCAACCAACATCTTTACCGCCGCTCTGATCGCCGAGAGTCTCGCGATCACAACCTACTACACCGCTCTCTCGTCCAGCGGCGTCATTACCGATCCCAACCTCGCCGGATCGGGAGGCACGGCTCTGGACGTCAGCTCCTCCGGCAGCCAGATCAACGTCGCCTATCTGCAGGGTGCGCTGCTTGAAGAGGTCGCCCACGCTCAGCTGCTGCGCTCGCTGCTGGGCCTGGCGACCAACGGCAGCGGCGATGGCGCAGCGGGCATTCCGCAGACCTTCTACTATCCCACCGGAACCTTCAGCTCGCTCTCTGGATTTCTGCCCGTGCTCATCGCGCTCGAGACGGCCTTTGTGGGCGCGTATATGACCGCGGTAGAGGAATTCGCATCGATGGCCGCAGGCTACAACGGCTTCAGCGCGACCCAGGCCAACCCGGCATCCAGCGGTTCCAACATCAGCCAGGCCGACCTCATTCTCTACGCCAAGGTCGCAGCTTCCATCCTCGGCGTCGAGTCGGAACATCGCGCTCTGATCCGGGGCATTCCTTCCGTCACCCTCGATGCACCCAATTTCGCCGGCATCAATCTCATCCCGGCGAACAACCTGAACTATGAGGGCACCGACGGTCTGACAGGCCTGATCACCAGCGTCAGCGGAGACACCAGCACCACCGCCGCTGCCGCACTCACCCCGTTCATCGCCGCCGGAACCAATCCTGTGTCGGTCGCTTCAGTCGCCGGACAAGCCAGCTTCTCCTCGGTCGTCAGCGCCTCCGTTGCCGCCAACGTCACCGGGTCCATTCCGGCAGCGGAGTAACGACGAACAGCAAGGGCCTTCCGTTCACGAAGAAGGCCAATGAGGCCGAAATGGTCTCAGCCAAGCGGCCACAACCAACGGCCACCGGAGCTGCTGCGGGGAGCAACTTCAGCTCCCCGTCCAGCACCGGGCCGCCCCTACAGCGACTCATACACCAGCGCCACAAAAGTGTTGGGCTTGATCGAACCCTTAGCCCAGGCCGCATCCAGATCGGTTGTCGGCTTCGCGGCCACAGCCTGATCGACCGTATCGCCCGCGGCCTTCAGCTTCTCCACCCGATCCGCCACCGTCACCAGCATCTCGCGATACCTCTGCAGCCCGCCTTTGTCACCCAGCGGACCGTGCCCCGGCACAATCTTCGTCCGCTCATCGGCCAGCGCCAGCACCTGATCCACTCCGCGAATCATTCCGTTAATCGTTCCGCCGCTCGACAAATCGATCAGCGGATACATCCCGTTGAACCACAAATCGCCGGTGTGAATCACATTGCCTCGGTTGAAATGCACAAAGATGTCCGAATCCGTGTGCGCGTCCGGCGTATGCACCAGATCGGTCTGGTCGTTGTTCACCCACAGCGTCTCCGTCTCTGGAAACGTCTCCTGGGGCAGCGCGGCATCTGGCGCGGCAGGAAAGTGCACGTCATAAACAGTCAGGTATTGGGGCTTCGATAGCCGCACCCGCGTATTGTCCTGCGCGATGATGAACGCCCCTTCGTTGTGCATCTCCGCGTTGCCGTCGGTGTGGTCGAAGTGCCAGTGCGTGTTGATCAGCAGCTTCAGCTTGTGCTCATCGAGCATCCCCAGCGCATCCAGAAGATGATGGCTCCCCGTCGAAATCCCCGAGTCGATCAGCAGCTTTCCGTCCGGCCCGATCTGGCAGACGACGTTCCCGCCCACCCCCTGGAGCAGGAAAATCGTATCCCTCAGCTTCGTCGTTTTGATGGTCTCGCTGGCCGCCGCGGTGCGCAGTTGCTGCGGCAGATCAGGATTTGGCTGCACGGCGGGGTTCGAACCGGCGGGATTCGTATTCGCCGCAGCCGGAGCCTGGGCCGAAGTCTGCGCTGCCCCTGCCTGCGCTGCCCCCGCCCCTGAGCCCTCACTCTGCCGCGCCGTGCGCGCCAGCACCTTACCCTGCGCCAGCCATGCGGCCGTCGCCATGCCGGAGCCGATCAGGAATTCGCGGCGGGTTCTCATAGCGCTGTCCGCTGCCTAAAGCAGACCCGGCGGCAGGTTCAGCCCGCCCAGCATGCCCTGCACATTGGACTTGACGATCTCATCGGCGCGCCGCCCCGCCTCGTTCATCGCCGCCGCCACCAGGTCTTCCAGCATCTCCACATCGGCGTTGGGACCCGTCAGGCTGGTCACCGCCGCCGGATCGATGCTCACCTTCAGGACTTCTTTCCTGCCGTTCATCTTCACGGTGACTGCGCCGCCTCCCGACGACGCTTCCACAACCGTAGAGGCCAGCTTCTGCTGGATTTGCTCCTGCATCTGCTTCGCCTGTCCCATCATTTCCTGAAGTTTCAGAGGATTGAGCATCGGTCCTTCAATTGAATGAGATTCACTGCATGGGCCCGCTTCGCATCGCGAAGCATTTCTGTTCTTAATTCTTATCCCTGAGATCGAGCACGCTGCGGATGTCCGCATTGAACAGCTCTTTCGTTTTTTTCACCAGGGGATTCTCCAGTGCCGCCGACTGCGCGCTGCCCGCTATTGGAACCGGGCCCTCCGTCGGTGCGGCCGCCCCAGCTTGTCCCATCCGGCCGGCGCCGTTTCCATTCTCTCCGGGCACAAACGCGATCTTCTGGGTCGCTCCCATCGCTCGCATCGTCTTCCGGCAGATCGCCTCAGCCTCGGCATTCACCGTCAGCGCCAACATCGCCTTGCGCACCGCCAACGCAACCTGAATCGCATTCCCTTGCTCGCTCCACACACCCTGATGGATCAGGTTGGCCGCCGTCTCATGCCCTTCGTTTGCGAGCGCCGCACAAACCGCTTCGCGGATCTGATCCAGATCCGGAGACACTGCGGGAGCCGGTTCCGCAGCTGAGGCCAGAGCCAGCGAACCCTCGGTTGCTTCGGTTATCGGCTCCGCCAATCCCACAGCCGCAACCGGCTTCGCTTCCGCAGCCGCTCGTCCCACAGTCTCCGCCGGGGACAACGCCCGCGTCGCCGCAACCGCACTACCAGAACCACCGTCGACCGCCTTGCGCTCCCGATCCGCCTCGAAAGGCGAAGGCCGAGCGACCGGAGCCGCCGCCCGCACCTGTCCCGCAACCGGAACCGTGGTGTTCGGCGCCCTTTGCCCTGTACCCAGTCCTGCTCCCGCTCCACCTGTACCCTGTACCCTGTACCCCGTACCCTGCCCTGTTGCCTGCGCTGAACTCAGCAGCTCCTCCACGGGCAGCAGCCGCTGCAGGTGCACCAGCTTCACCAGTCCCAGCTCCAGGTGGAACCGCTGCTCCTGCCGGTAATTCAAATCGTCAAAGGTCCGCAGCATCACCTGCAGAAACCGCGTCAGGTCCTCTTCTGAAAACAGCATCGCCGATCGCGCCGCCCGCGCCCGCTCATCCGCGGAAATCTGCAGCAAATCGGTATTCTCGCCGCCCACTCGCGCCATCAGCGCATTTCTCAGATACCGCACAAACTGCCGCGCCAGCGCCGACGGGCTGTTTCCCGCATTCAGCAGCGTGTTCAGCTCCGTCACGACCGCCGCCGTCTGCCCCGCGCTGATCTCCTCCATCAGCCGCTCGAAGACGGTGTTCGGCACCGACCCCATCAGCTCGCGAATCTGCTCCGGCTCCAGACGCGGCTTGCCCGCCTCAATTGGGGCAGACGCAATCGCCTGGTCCATGATCGACAGCGCATCCCGCATCGACCCGTCGCCAGCCTCCGCCAGCAGCGCCAGCGCCGCGTCCTCAGCGTCAATCGTCTCCTGCTCCGCGATCGACTTCAGCTGCGCCAGTATGTCGTCGTACTTCACCGCATGAAAGCTGAAATGCTGGCACCGCGACCGGATCGTCTGCGGAATATCCTCCGGCTGCGTCGTCGCCATCATGAAGATCACATGATCCGGCGGCTCCTCCAGTGTCTTCAGCAGGGCATTGAAAGCGGCATCGGTGATCTGGTGCGCTTCGTCGAGAATCCATATTTTGTACTTGTCCCGCGCCGGCCGGTAGCGCGCGGCCTCGCGGAGCTCGCGCACTTCATCGATGCCGCGATTCGTCGCGGCGTCGATCTCCAGCACATCCACCGAGTTCCCCGCGCGAATCTCCATGCACGAATCGCATATCCCGCAAGGCTCCTGCGTCGGCCGCTCCTTCGTCCCCACCGCCGTCCGGCAGTTCAGCGCCTGCGCCAGGATGCGCGCGATCGTCGTTTTCCCAATTCCGCGATGACCCGAAAAAATGTACCCATGCGCGATCCGCCCCTGCTCCAGAGCGTTGACGAGCGTGCGCGTGACATGATCCTGCCCGGCCACATCGGCAAATTTCTGGGGACGATATTTCCGAGCCAGAACCTGATAAGCCATCGATTGCTGATTGTATCGCCTGAACGCTGCCCCGATTTTCCAGAACCGGAAAGGCGGAGAAGCAGGAATCGCAGCAATTAGTTCTGTGAAGTTCTGCCCAGAAGGTCGATGACCCGAGTGGAGCCACGAGCTGCAGATGGAGCGAGTGTCGCTATCCCACCGTCGAGCGTCACCAGATGAGCCTTGTGCCGGATCGCAAGTCCCAGCAGGTACGCATCCGTGATTTGCCGGTATCCCTGGATCCGCCCGCTGCATGGGGAAATCGAGGTCAGCAACTCGACGTCGTCAGGCCAAAAGACGTGGCCCGGGTGCTTGAGATTGGTCGCGAGTACGTGCAGAGCTTCGCTAACGCGCAGCGCCCCTGGTGTAGAGCTCGGATTCGATAACAAACGAACGCATCCCGCTTCAGTCATCGGGCTGGTTGCCCAGTGCTTCCTGCCGGTTGTCAAAAACCAGGTCTCGACGACGGAATGATGTTCTTGAAACGGCCACATCAGCGCCAGCAGCGCATTCACGTCGAGAAGGAACGCGGGGCCTACCATTCATCGTCCGCTTCGAGCAGGCGCTTCGTGGTCAGAATCGGGGTATCTTCCGGCAGAACCGGCAAATAAAGGCCGTCGACGCACTTGAGCGTCAGAGGCCGCGAGATTCCGCGTCGAATCAGATCACTCGCCGCTTTGCCCACGCTCATTTTGCGGCTTTCCGCATACTCCTTTACATGTTCCAACACATCGTCATCAATCGCCAGTGTGGTGCGCATGATGTTACTATGATGTCATGATCCTAAAGTGATGTCAATGTAAACTGTCGCGACATCACTTACTGCAAATTGATGACCGACCCCCTTCTCTACCGCCTCGCCACTCCCGCCGATATTCCCTACCTCGGCCTTCTCATCGAAGCATCCATCCGCGGCCTCCAGTCCAACGACTATTCCCCCTCCCAGATCGACCAGTCCATCGGCACCTGGCTCGGCCTTGACACTCAGCTGGTCACCGACCAAACCTACTTCGCCGTCAAGGTCCAGCAGAACCCCGACCAACTGCCCACCATCGGCGGCCTCGCGGCCTGCGGGGGCTGGTCCCGCCGCAGGACTCCCTACGGCAGCGACCATCGTCCCAACCGCGACGACTCGCTTCTCGATCCCGCCACCGAAGCCGCTAAAATCCGCGCCTTCTTCGTTCATCCCGCCTGGGCCAGGCGCGGCATTGGCACCCGCATCCTCGAACTATGCGAGCTGGCCGCTCAGGGCGAAGGCTTCACCCGCTTTGAAATGGGCGCCACTCTTACTGGAATCCCGCTCTATCACCGCCACGGGTATGTAGAAGGCGAGACCATCAATCTGCCCCTTGCCAACGGCGAAGTTCTGCCCATCGTAAAAATGACGAAGCATCTTTGAGGCCTGATCCGGCTGCTTCCACCGCCGGTCTTAGCGAACAACAATCTCGACGGGCTGAGCTCCGGCTGGAGCGCCGCGGCACGTTATCCGGACAATCTGATCGTCGCGCCCGCGACTGACGACCGTATCGCTCAGTTGCGTGTCGCTTTGGCACGGAGAAGCTCCCTGGGCCACTTCTTTCTCAATCAGGGGAAACCGGCGGGGATTCGAATAGACGATGTAGCCGTAGTAGGGCGTCGCGCCCCACAGACTGTGTCGCAGGAAGAGTCGATACGTGGTCGTGGGCGTAAGGCGCCCTTCCGCTGCCGGAAATATGTTGGTCGTTCCCATACCCAGCACCAGGATATTGGGCGCAGCCAGGATCAGGCCGATGACGCCGATCCCTGCTCCGACAACGCTCATGAGGCGATTCTTTCTCCATGCCGCGATGACGACGACAGCGTAGGCAACGCAGGCGATTCCGTAGACGATCATCGGCGCCAGCACATTCGCGAAAGAGTATCCGGTCGCGAACTGAATCGCCGCAAGCAGCATCGCGAATACCGCCAGCCCAGTGAAACCCGCGTCACGGCGCGACGATTGGCGCACCAACACCCACGCCATCCACAGGAAAACTGCCAGGATTGCCGCAAACAATAAAATAACGACCGGCATCCGCGCGCCCCTCCCTCAGTCGATCGGGACAAACCCCGGCCGCAGGCGAAAGTCGTTCGGCGTCACCTCGCCTTCCTCCTTTTCCCGCTCCGATTCCTGCCTGCGCCGGCAGGTCCCACACCTTTCGCTGCCCGCTTCTTCGCCCGCTCCCGCTTTCGAATCTCCGTCGGCGCATACATGCTCTTGCGGCAATTCACTGATCCGCAGTTGCACCGCGCCTCATCCTCGTCGCCGTCGTAGAGGAAGTAGTCGTAAGTCAGCTCTTCGCCGGCCGCGATGTTGCGGATCGCCATGATCCACACCCGCCCGTCCATCTCCTCCGTCTCGCAGTTTGGGTCGCAGGAGTGGTTGATGAACATCGCGGTCCCGTGCCCATCGATCACCGTCTTCCCGTCGCCTACTCCGAAGAGGTATGTCGTCGGTGAGTTCTCGTACTTCTCATCGGCTTCGTCTTTCGAAATGCGCGGTCCGGTGTACTCCACCACCCGCGCGCCTTTGCGAATGGGAGCCATCGTGTAACAACCCGCTGCGTGGATCGCCGAAGAGCGAATGATCAAACCCATACCGACCAAGATAGCAACTCCCCCGACCCAATCTGCGCGCCTCGGCATCTAAAATAAGAGGAAATGTTGCGTACCCTCGCCATCGCGGCCTCCGTCCTGCTGCTCGCCTTGCCCCTCGCGGCCCGCGCGCAGGATAACTCCACGGCGCAGCAGCAGGGCCAGCCTCCCGCTGCGCCGGCCCCAAAGCCCACGGCGCCAGCGCCCAAAAAGGACCAGAAAAAAACCGACGCGAATCCGTTCCCTGAAGCCCAATCCGAGCAGGCTGCGCACCAGTCCGACTCTTCAGCCCCGGAGAAGGCTCAGCAGACGATCAAGCCCTCCACAGCCGATCAGAACCCCTTTCCTGAAGCGCAGTCCGAGAAAGCGGCCCACCAGGCCGAGCAGGGTGGCGCTTCGTCCCCGCCTCCCGCTCCCCCAAGATCCTCTGACGATAATTACAGCTCCAGCCGTGTCAAGGGTCTCGACATGCCCGCCGCCGATGCCTCGCCGGCGCCGGGCGGCGACACTCCGATGAATTACAACCCGAAGCTCGCCCGCAAGGATGCAGAGATCGGCGACTTCTATCTCGAGTCCGGCAACTACAAAGGCGCCTACGAGCGCTTCCTTGAAGCCAACCGCTCCGATCCTGGCAACGCGGAAGCCGTGTACGGGCTCGCCGAATCTGCCCGGCATCTGCAGCATCTCGACCAAGCTCTCCGCAATTACCGACTTTATCTCAGCGCCCTGCCCAACGGTCCCAGAGCCAAAGAGATTCGCAAAGCTCTGAAGGACCTGGGCGTCTCGCCGGCTTCGTAACCGACGATCCAGTGGTATAGTTCCCACTGACCGTATTCACCCGCCTGCGTGTCGCTTATGCATCCTGTTCTGCAGCAGGTTTTTGACTCCTACCGCGCTGTTCTGGCTGATAAGCCCGCAGAGTGGTGTCAGCGGCATCCTAACCAGGACGAACGTTTCTGGAGCGCGCAGAATCTCATC
The DNA here is from genome assembly GCA_963831055.1 of uncultured Acidobacteriaceae bacterium. Classification (GTDB taxonomy): domain Bacteria; phylum Acidobacteriota; class Terriglobia; order Terriglobales; family Acidobacteriaceae; genus Palsa-343. The sequence continues at coordinate 65,245 of CAWHOU010000017.1, forward strand.
GAGCATCTCGTTCTTACTTGTCGCAGCACCAGCCGCGTTCTCGAAAAGCGTCTCGAACGCGGCCGTCCCACAGGCGGCCGGAATACCATCGTTCAATGGCTGCTGCAGTTCGTTGTGCTCTCCTTCGGACACATGCCCCAGGGCAGCCCGGCGCCATCATTCGCGCGGCCCGACCTGCTGCACTGGCCACCCATGAACGGCGCCGAACTCACCGATCTTCTAAGTCAGGAGATCGATCGGATGGACACTCTCATCGACCGCTGCCGACAGCGCTTTGGCCCGCAACGGGTGGCCACCCACTTCCTCCTCGGCACGATGCGCCCGGACCAGTGGCGTCGCTTCCACGTCATCCACATCCGCCACCATCTTGGGCAGTTGCGCCGCATCGAGCAGGCGGTCGGCAAAGCGGTTGCACACGAGGTTCCCTCCGTTCGAGTCTGAGGGAACCGGCACGACCGCTCATGCTGCGGGCTACCGGCCACCGGCTCCGTCAGTACTTCGACTTGAACGCGTAGGTCAGCCCCATGGTGAACTGGAATGAATTGCGCTTCGTCGGCGGTTCCGTCGCCGGCGGATCGTTCAGATAGCTGTCCAGCGTTCCCACCGAGAAGCCGAAATTCTTGTACACCGGGAAGGCAACCGTATCGGTCTCCTCTGCGGAATAAGCCCGCTCGTTGTTGTACGCCGGCACAAACGACAGTCCCTGGGTAAAGGTCGCAATTTTCAGATGCAGCAGATAACTCGCAGCGAACGTCGACCCAATCAGGTTCTGACTTGACGGAGTTCCGCTGATGAAAGACTGTTTCTCATACTGCATCGTCGCCTTTAAATCGGCTTCCTGTTTCGACGTCTTGATCGCCGTCCACCCCAGCCCGCCACCGTAGACCTGCTGCAAGTTCAAATCCTGGCCGTAGTTGTGGTCGAACGCGGTCTCTCCCAGCGCGAAGACTCGCGCCGAAACATACTCGTCCCGTTCTGCGTCAAAGTGCGAAATTGAAGACTTGGTCGAGGTCGCGGGCGTGAACACCCCTCCGCTGGTGTATGACGGCTGCGTGATTTTCCCAAACGATCCGCTGAAATCCGCCGATGTCCGGTTCCGCGAATCCAGCCATTGCACGGTCGGAATCACCCGCACCAGCCCTACGCTTCCTGACACCGCATACTGGTCCTGGGTTGCGGTTACCACCGTTGCCCCCGCCGTGGCCGCGCCGTTCCACCCAGCAAAGAAACCCGGCGTATGCAGCAGCTGCTTGTCCAGCTCTGGCTTGCTTACGATCACTGCCGCATCCTTCACCGCGATCGGCGCTGCCGCCGCCCCCTCGTTCGCGGGATGGACAGTTACCGCGCCGTTCGCCACATCGATACTGCCCGAAGGCAGATTCTCTGCTGCCTTTCGGCCACGATTCTTTGTCTCCGAGTTCAGCACCGCAAAGCTTTCGCTCGCGTGCAGCTCTTTGATCTTGTCCCAGGAAATCTTCAGGTCCCCTAATGCATCGCTGTGGAACGTCACAGTTCCCCCGGCCTCCTGCACCAGCTTGCCGTGCAGGGTGTCTCCGTTACTCAGCACGACTGTGTCCGGCTCAGGATCGGCGGCGCGGGCGCACGAAGGCAGCATCAGGAAGAAGGGCAGGAAAAAAACGATAAGGCGAAGATGGACGAGCCGACTCATACGAATGGATTCTCCTTGCAGTTACAGAACTTGAATTTTCTTTATTGAATTACCGCAATGCGCCGCGCCTCGAACGGAATTGCTGCTGCTGGACGCGACGCTCGATTTTCCCCGACAATAGGAGTATGCCTCTGACCCGTGAACAGGCCCTGGACTACTTTCGCTCCGACGATCTCATCGGCCTGGGGATGGAAGCCGATGCCGTGCGCAAACGTCTGCACCCGGAAGGTGTTGTCACCTACATCATCGATCGCAACATTAACTATACGAACTTCTGTACTGAGTATTGCACCTTCTGCGCTTTCTATCGACCACTGAAGGGCAAGCAGGCCTCGGAAGGCTACATCCTCGACTTTGAAACCATCTACGCCAAGATCGCCGAAACCCTCGAGATGGGCGGTACCGGCGTGCTCATGCAGGGCGGCCTGCATCCCGATCTCAAAATCGACTGGTTCGAGCGCCTTCTGCGCGGCATTAAGCAGCGCTTCCCATCCATCTGGCTGCACTGCTTTTCTGCTTCAGAAATCCTCGCCATCGCCGAATACAGCAACCTCTCGGTCCGCGATACGATCATTCGCCTGCGCGATGCAGGCCTCGACTCCATCCCCGGCGGCGGCGCTGAGATCCTCGACGACGCGGTCCGCCATCGGATCGCCCGCCTCAAGTGCGGCACAGACGACTGGGTGCTCGTCCACCGCACCGCCCATCAACTGGGCATGCGCACTACCGCAACCATGATGTTCGGCGTCGACGAAACTCTCGAGCAGCGCGTCAACCACTTCGAAGTTATCCGACGCCTTCAGGAAGAAACCGGCGGATTCACCGCCTTCATCCCCTGGAGCTTCCAGCCACACAATACCGCGCTCGGCGGCCGTGGCTGGGACGAAGCCACCGCCGTCGATTACCTCAAAGTCCTCGCCATCTCCCGCCTCTATCTCGATAACATCGAGAACGTCCAGTCCAGCTGGGTCACCCAGGGACTGAAAGTTCTGCAGCTAGGCCTGCGGTTTGGCGGCAACGACGTAGGCTCCGTCATGCTCGAAGAAAATGTAGTCAAGGCGGCCGGCACTTCCAACTGCACAACAGAAGAGGAACTCCGCCGCATCATCCGCGACGCCGGCTTCCAGCCCCGCCAGCGCGATACGCTCTACCGCACAATGTTTTTGAATTGAGGGACTCGCAGGGGTCAGCTTTGGCTAAGAGTTTCCACCTCCGGCCATTCCTGCTGAGCGACTCGGCGGAAGCCAAAGGAACTCCGGTTATCGTTGAGGTAAAGCCTCCGCAATGCAAGATACTTAACTTCCCCAAGGGATTGAGATGAATCCGCGCCACCAACACATCGGTCGCCACTCCAGATCGTGGCAAACCAAGCCTCGAACCTTGGCTCGACTCGAACTTCAAAACGAGTTGAGGGTTCCACGTCGTCAAAAAAAGCGCGATAGGCCCGTCCCTGCATGTGCACCAGCAATGCGGCCTCGTTCGGGTCTGCGAATACGCGCTTTTCCCAGAACTTCGCGTCGATCTCCTTCTTCGGGTCGTCCACGATTTCCCAGCCGTCCACCACTCTTCTCAAATACCCGGCAACGGACTTGTCCTCCCGCCAGACACAAAGACAATCTTTGTGATCGTTATCGCGACAATCGGCAAGCATATAGGGGAGCTCGTTTTTCATAGCGAGAACCTTATTCGGAGTTTCCAAATATTGCAATGCCCGAACCTTTCGACCAACCCCTTCGCGCGAAGCGCGCTTTCGCCCTGCGCGCAGCAGCTGATATTCTGAATTTCAGAGATTCTGCCATGGATACTGCTCGCATCGGTAAACGCGGCACCCTCGTCATCCCCGCCAAACTCCGCCAGCGCTTCGCCCTTAAAGAAGGCGACCTGCTTGTGGCCGAGGAGCGCGAGGACGGCATCCTCCTGCGCCCCGCCGTCGCCATCCCCGTCGAAATTTACACACCCCAGCGCAAGGCCGAATTCTTCCTGAACAACTCCCTCACCAAAGAGGACTACGACGAAGCCTACCGGACCATCCGCGAAGAATTCGGCCTCGACCCCACCAAGATCCCTTATACCGATCCAAAAATGCGCGATCGCCTCCCTACCAACGCCCAGTTCGATGGGTGGGTCGAACGCAACCGTCGCAGGGAAGAAGCGAAGAACCGCCGCGCCTGAACAGCATGCCGGAACTGCTGCGGGTCTACCTTGACGCTAATATCCTCTTCTCGGCTTCTCATCAGGAGGGCCACAGATTTCTCCAGTTCTGGAGAATGCGCGACCTGGTCCCGATGACATCTTTGTACGCCGTCGACGAGACACAACGGAATTGCATCGATCTCAATCATGCAGCCCGTCTCGGCCTTCTGCTGCCCCGGACCCATTCGGTATCTGACATCCCAGGAGCGTTTCTGCCGCGCGGTATCGTCCTTCCACGTAAGGACGCGCCGATCCTGGCTGCCGCGGTCTTTGCAGGAGCCCATTATCTGATTACCGGCGACAAACATCATTTCGGTAAGTGGATGAATACTCCAATCCAGACGCACATAGGGACGCTGATCATTCAGGAGCCCTCTCCATTTCTCGTGGATCATAAGGATCGGCTGCGATAGGCAACCCCTACTCCAGATCGATCTGCCCCGTCAGCACATGCGCTCGCAGCCGATACTCCCCGTCCGCCGTCGTCTTCGTAAAGCTCCGGAAAAATCCGCCCTTCTCCACGCCCCAGGCCGAGGCATTCACCTCCCCAATGTCCACCGAGGCGTCCACAGACTTATAGCTCCCGCTGCTTGTCGAGATGACAATCTGCCCCGCATACAAATCGATGTCCTTATCGCCCGCCACGCCGTCGACCTTCACCTGGCCCGCGCCCATGTGTAATCTCAGATTCATCTTTCGGGGCACTTCGATACGAATCTCAAGGTTCTCGTTGTGTACCGCCCCTGCACCCGTCACCGTGAGTCTGCCGTAACTCGGCGTCCCGGAAACGCGCAGTTCGATGTCCTGCGGATTTACTTCGTGGTTCACCGTACACGAGACGCGGATCACCTCCGCATCGGTGCCCACAATCTCCACGCCAGCGGGTCGCGAGTCGATCACCAGCGCTGCTCTCGATCGCAGCGGCGCTTCGATCGCATGGTCGCAGTCGCCCACCGTCTCCGCGAATCCCGCAACGCAGTAGAACAACAAACCCGCAGCCGCAACAGCGTAGAGCAGCCTCATGTCGCACCCCGCCAATTCCTACGAGCGCAGCCCTCCAAAGGTTCCCAATCGCACTGCGACACTATCCGCTCGCCACGGCCGGAACCGGCATGATACAGTTCCGCTTCAACAGGGGAATAATTTCAGCGCCGGATTCGCCCGGATTTCCCTGGCATCGCCCGGCGAAGAGGCAATGTGGGTCGACTGGGTCATTGGCCAGATCATGCGGGAACCCGGTAGCATCCTCATGAATTAGCATGTGGCTATTAGCCAGGTTGTAAATCGTTCTGGAAAAGCTGCAACCCCCGCGAATTTTCTTGCCAACTTTACTCTCTGCCGATGTATTCTTGGCGAGCCGACCGGCAGAGGGCACGTTCGCGATTCGCTGAAGTCCCGCCGCAACGCGAACGCACCTTCCCCCCTAAATTTTCACCGGTGCCCAGGGACTATTTCCCGGCACCCACGACGCAGGAGAAAGAGAGAAACCCGTCATGAGCGAAATCACAGATCTTTTGCAGCAGAAGGTCGGTCTCAGCGCCGATCAGGCCCAGCAGGTGGAGCAGGTGGTCATGCAGCATCTGCAATCGAGGGTCCCGTCCGAATTTCAGGGTATTTTAGCCTCCTTCACTGGTGGTGGAGCTACCGCCGCAGGCGGTCAGCCCGGAGCCGCTGGTTCCGGGGGACTGGGCAGCCTGCTCAGCGCAGCCACCGGCCTGTTTGGTGGCAACAAGAGTTAAGTCGCTCTGTCGGATGTTCAGGGACCTGGACCGGCATCGTCCCGGATCGGGTTCGCGTTGACGCGCATGTTGACACGCAGCCTGGGTCCGGCAAGTCAGAAGAAAGAACCAAAGGAGACACGATGAACTTCAAACGATTCACCCCGGCTGTATTGGCTCTGGCTTCGACCATCCTGTTCACCGCTCTGCCGGCCATCGGCCTCCAGACCAAACCGGCAACCAAGCCCGCGGCAGCCGCGGCTCCCAGCACGCTCGTCGACCTCAACTCGGCGACGAAGGACCAGCTGAAAGCCCTGCCCGGCGTCGGAGACGTCTATGCCCAGAAGATTATTGACGGACGCCCCTATGCCAACAAAACCCAGCTCAAGACGAAGGGCATTGTCCCCGCTGCCACCTATACGAAAATCTCCAAACTGGTGATTGCCAACCAACCGCCAGCCAAGACGACAAAGTAAATCCTCTCCGGCTCCGATGACAGGGCTGGCCAACTCAATCAAGGCTCACTGTGCACTTGCGATTCGATAAAGGAAAGGTACTCACGATCAACATGAAGAAGATTCTCATTTTGGCTCTGGGCTCGGTGATGTCCGCCAGCCTCCTGCTGGCTCAGGCGACCACCCCCGCCAGCTCATCCTCCACATCCACTTCCACCACCTCCAAGTCCAAGTCCAAAAAGTCGAAGGCTGCTGCGGCCACGACCCCGGCCAGCAGCACCGCGAGCACAACGCCGGCCTCGTCGACGTCGACCTCGTCTTCGAAGAAGTCAAAGAAAGACAAGGCGGCCGCTTCCACGGCGGCGCCAGCGTCCACACCGGCTGCCAGCACGCCGGCGCCATCGGCTCCTGCCAAGACCATGCCAGCCCCCGCCGCCAGCTCCGCTCCGGCTGCCAGCACGCCTGCCGCGAAGACAGCTGCTGCTGCCAAGGCTCCGCCGCCGAACGCCGGCGATATCGCTGCTGCGAAGTCCAAAGGCATGGTATGGGTCAACCTGAACACGAAGGTCTACCACGGTTCGGGTGACAAGGAGTACGGCACAACCAAGAACGGGAAGTTTATGTCCGAAGCTGACGCGAAAGCCGCCGGATATAAGCTCGCCAAGAACTAGGCTGTTTCAGTAAGCCAGAAACAACAAAGAGCGGTTCTGTGTCGAGATCTTCGACCAGGATCGCTCTTTCCTGTTCTAACGCTCCCAGATAGTGGTCCCTGGCTACCGGCTATTGGCCACATTTTATTGGCAGCGGGTTACGGGCTACCAGCCAACCGCTCGCCTGTTGCCTACTCCCTATTGCCTGTTGCCTATTGCCTGCCCTTCAGTCTCTCCACCACCACCGGAGCCAACTGCGAAACATTCCCTGCGCCCAGGGTCAGAATCGCATCCCCCTCACGCGCCCGCTCCAGGGCCCGCCGAATCGCCTCTTCTGACGACGCCGCATACTCGACCTCGCCACGGTGCGTGGCCTTCACCAGCGCCTGCGCCGTGATCCCCGCAATCGGCTCCTCGCTGGCGGCGTAAATATCCAGCACCTCCACCGACGATGCGTCGTCGAAGGCATGCACAAACTCCTCCATCAAGTCGCGCGTGCGCGTGTATCGATGCGGCTGAAAGATCACATGCACTCCGCCGTACCCGCAGTCCTTCGCCGCCCGGAGCGTTGCTCGAATCTCGGTGGGATGATGCCCATAATCGTCGATTACTGTTACTCCGCGCACGCACCCCTTCACCTGGAATCGCCGATCGACGCCGCGAAACGACTTTAGCCCGCTGGCAATCGCCTCCGGCGCAATCTCCAGCTGCGCGCCAATTGCAACCGCCGCTGTTGCATTTAACACGTTGTGAATGCCCGGAACATGCAGCTCCAGCGGCCCATAGACATCCCCGGCCGCCGCCACTTCAAACCGTGTCCGGCAGAGACGCTCGCCGGCGCCGGTTTGCTCCGGCCCGGGTAACGCAGGCAGCAGCCGCAAAACAAAATCCGCCTGCGGCGATGCCCCATACGTGAACACCCGCCGCCGCACCCGCGGCAGAATGCCCGTCAGCAATGCATCGTCTGCGCACGCTACGCACGCCCCGTAAAACGGCACGCGTTCCATAAACTCGACGAACGCATCCTCCACGTCCGCCATGTCGCGATAGCAATCCATGTGCTCGCGATCCAGATTCGTCACAATCGCCAGAATGGGCGAGAGCCGCAAAAACGAACGGTCGCTCTCATCGGCTTCCGCGACCAGGTACTGCGACTGCCCCAGCCGCGCATTCGATCCCATCGCATCCACGCGGCCGCCCACCACCACGGTAGGGTCCAGCCCGCCAGCCGTCAGCACCGAGGCCACCATCGATGTCGTCGTTGTCTTGCCATGCATGCCCGCAACCGCGATGCCGTACTTCAGCCGCATCAGCTCCGCCAGCATCTCCGCGCGCTGGATCACCGGAATCTTGCGCGCCCGCGCCTCGATGACTTCCGGATTGCCCTCATGCACCGCGGAGCTGACGACTACCACGCTCGCACCCACCACGTTCGCCGCCGCGTGTCCCTCGAACACCGTTGCGCCCAGCGTCGCCAGCCGCTCCGTCACGGCGGACCGCCGCAGGTCCGACCCGCTCACCGGATAACGCAGGTTCAGCAGGATCTCCGCGATCCCGCTCATTCCGATCCCGCCAATCCCGATGAAGTGAACCCGCTGCGCCTTAGCGAACATAGAAGAAGTAAATCAGATTTTCGAGGACTGGCGTCGCAGCCCAACGACGAGAGCAGAGGAACAGACCCTGGCGGGACACAACTATTGGCTGTTCCCTGTTGCCTATTGCCTGCCTTCAGGCATGGTGTGCAGCACCAGGTCTTTTTGGTTGATGAACCCCACCACCACATCGAACCCCTTCCGCGCTTCCCAGTCCTTCTGCGTGATCGGGAAGTGAAAGATCATCTGCCCCTCGATCTCCTGACCAGGCGTCATCGTGATGTCGCGCGGCACAGGACTCTTCTCCTGCGGAGCCAGCGCCGGATAAGCCACGAAAACCTTCTGAAAATCCGGTCCATTGGCCGCCACGCTGCGCTCAATATCGCCGTTCGGCAGCGTCACATCGCCATACATGTCGTGCAGGAACAGCGGAAGCTTCGTGGTGCTCTTAATCTTCACATCGGCGATCACGATCTCTTCGTCGTAGATGTTCGCGCCACCGGTGACGCCGCCCAGAGCCGCACCCGTCGACAGTTCGCGATGGATTGGGTACGCCGACACGGAAACCACCTGTCCAGCGTGGACCGGCCCGCGGTAGTTGATCCACACATACGCCCCTATGGCGCACACGACGAAAACCGTCGCCGCAAGGACCGTAAACAGGGGATGATTGCCGGCTTCGTTGCTGTCGGACATGGCGTTTATCGCATTCTAACGGAGTCGTTTCAACCTACGCGGCCGCTGGCTTGCTGCGTGGTCGCAGCGCCGCCAAAAAGTCACCCGCGCCCAGCGTGTTCAGCACATCCTCTTTGCGTAACCACGCCCGCCGCAATTGCCGGATCCCGTAACCCATCTTCGCAAGATGACTCGTATGATGCGCATCCGTGTTGATCGCGATGCGGCATCCCAGTTCTTTTGCCAGGCGCAGATCGCGATCGCACAAATCCAGCCGGTCCGGATAGGCATTATGTTCGACGGCAACGCCAACCGCGGCCGCGCGCTGCAGCACCGCCGCCAGGTCCATCTGGTAGGGCTCCCGGCGCAACAACAGGCGCCCCGTCGGATGCCCGAGAATCTTCACGTAAGGGTTCTCCATCGCCCTCAGCATCCGTTCCGTCATCTGCTCCCGCGGCATGTTGAACAGCGAGTGCACGCTCGCAATCACCACATCCATCTGCGCCAGCACCTCGTCGGACAAATCCAGCGCCCCGTCTACCAGAATGTCCACTTCAATTCCGGCAAACACCCGAATCTTCCCCGCCATTTCGGCGTCCACAGCCCGAATCCGCCGAATATGCTCCACCGCCCTCGCATCGTCCAGCCCATTTGTCATCGCCAGGTTCTTCGAGTGATCCGTGATCGCGATGTATTCATACCCCTGCGCGATGCCCGCCTCCGCCATCTCCCGGATCGTGTTCTTCCCATCCGTCTCCACCGTGTGCATGTGCACATCGCCGCGAATGTCCGCCTCTTCGATCAGCACCGGTAGCCGATGCTCCTCCGCTGCCTCTATCTCTCCGTTGTTTTCCCGTAGCTCCGGGGGAATCCAGTCCAAACCGAGAGCCCCGTAAATCTCCTCTTCCGTCGCCCCCGCTACAAATGACCCATCCTCGACCCGCGCGAGCGCATACTCGCTCAGCGTGAATCCGCGCTTCAGCGCTCGCTGCCGCACCGTCACGTTGTGCATCTTCGACCCGGTGAAGTACTGCAGCGCCGCCCCATACGACCCCACCGGCAGCAAACGCACATCCACCTGCAATCCGCTCCGCAGCCGAAAGCTAACCTTGTTCTGCCCTTTCGCCAGCAGTGTATGCAGCGCCGGATAATTCGCGACATACTCTACCGCCGCACCCACGCAATCCTCGGCGCATGCCGGCCCCGTCGCCAGAATGTCCAGATCGCCCACCGTATCGCGTCCCCGCCGCAACGAACCCGCCGGCAGAATCGTCTCGATCCCGGGGAATCCCTTCAGATACGCAATCAGCTTCTCTGCCGCTGTCTCCGCATCGTCCAGCAGAAAACGGCTGCTGTTCTGCTTGAAATCCTCAATCCCCTTGCGCAGCTTTTCGATCAGCTTCTCGCCGAAGCGCGGCAGTCCGTCCAGCCGCCCCGCCGCAATCGCCTTCTCCAGATCCTCTACCGAGGCCACCTGCAGGGACTCCCATAACAGCGCCACCGTCTTCGGACCCATCCCCGGCAGCCGCAGCAGCTCCAGCATCGTCGGCCGGTACTTCAACAGCAGCTCTTCGCGCAGCGGCAGCGTCCCCGCCCGCTCAATCTCCTGGATATTCGCCGCCATTCCCTTGCCGATGCCGGGAATCTCCTGCAATTTTTTAGGATCGTTGGCAATCGAGCTCAACTGAACGGTCGAAGACTCCACCGCCTCCGCCGCACGCCGGTACGAACGGATACGAAAAGGATCGCCCGCGCTGATCTCCAGCAGGTCCGCCGTATCCGCGAGCATCTGCGCAATCGACCGATTATCCATCGCTGTCGATTACATCATGTCAGGAAATGTTCAGGAAATTCGCGCCCACTCCCGGGTATGCGTCGCATCCTGCACCACAGCGAGGCTCATGACACCGAGGCTCGTGAGAAAACGCACCCCGGTGAGTCAGCTGTCCAGCGAATATATGGGAGGAAGTTGCGCGGCTTACGCCGCATCGGCATTGGTGTCCCGGGCCCGTATTACCTGGTCCGCCTGCGGCCCCTTCTGCCCCTGGACGATGTCGAACTCTACATCGTCGCCCTCTTTGAGACTCTTATATCCATCCACCTGGATCGCGCTGTAGTGAACGAACACATCGGGCCCGTCATCCCGGCCAATGAACCCGTACCCCTTGGCGTTGTTGAACCACTTCACCTTGCCTCTGTACTGAGCCACGTGCGCGAACCTTCCTGTCAGGCAGTGTGGGTTGGGGATTCCAACCTGTCCTGATAAAGACGCCGCGCCCTCAGCTTTGGTTTTCCGCTTTCACGCAGGAAACCTCACATCATTTTTTCTTCCGCCCTCGCATACGCGCGTAATACATTACTGAAATCAGAGTTTTACCGTCCAGAATCTTCCCTAAGGAGATTAACTTTAGTAACTCCGAGAGCGGGACAAACTGCAGCTCGAACGTCTCGTCCTCCTCCGGATGCGCCTTCCCCGCCGTCAGATCCTCTGCCAGAAAAACCTGCATCCATTCCCCTAAAAATCCTGGACTTGCGAAGTAGCGCACCAGCTTCGTCCACTTCTTCGCGCGATAGCCGGTCTCCTCCAGCAGCTCCCGCTTTGCCCCCTCCAGATGATCCTCGCCCTCCTCCATCTTGCCCGCCGGCACCTCGTACATATACTGCTGGGCAGCATGCCGGAACTGCCGCTCGATCAGCACCAGGGGGTTCTTTTTACTTTTCGAGTCGTCGATCGCCAGGATCACCGCCGAACCGTTGTGCCGGATCACCTCCCGCTTCACCTTTTTCCCGGTCGGCTCCTCAATCTCCTCGCTCAAAACCCGAAACAGCGAACCGTCGTATGCCACCTGCGAGGCTAAAACCTTCGCGGGACCACCCGACCGAATCTTGAGCTTCTTCACCACGGGTATCGCATGCGGATCGGTCTTCGCCGCCCCACTTTTCTTCTTCTTGCTCTTCTTCGCCATCCTCACCTCGCTTCCTCAAGGTACCATCCGGCCACAGGTCGCGAGACTGGCCAACGGCCAACCGAATTCAAGTTCCTCGCTGGTGTGCCGATCCAGAGCTTAGGCTAGCTGGCATTGGTCGCGATGATCCGTATTCATTTCCGGCAACTCAGTTAAAACCCATTCCGCGGAGCGTTCATGTCCGGAAGTTTCCTTTCCAAAATATTTCCCCGCCTCGCCGCTCATGGTGCGCAACCCGCAGCGGCGCAATTCAAGGATCTGGAATTGCGCGGCCTCGTCGACGCCATCGATCGCGTGGAAGCAGTGGTCCGGTTCAGCCCCGACGGCATCATTCTCGACGCCAATCAGAACTTCCTCACGACGATGGGCTATACCCTCGAAGAGGTTCGCGGCAGCCACCATCGCATCTTCGTCGATCCCGAATACGCCGCCAGCGCCGACTATGCCGGATTCTGGCGCAAGCTGCGCAGCGGTCAGTTCGACCAGGCCGAGTACAAGCGCCTCGCCAAAGACGGTACGGAAGTCTGGCTTCTTGCCAGCTACAATCCCGTCTTCGATCCGAGTGGCAATCTCGTCGAAATCGTCAAATTCGCCACCGACATCACCGCCCAAAAACTCAAAAACCTCGAAGTTCAGGGCATCATCGACGCCATCCATCGCGTGCAGGGCGTGATCGAATTCGATCTCGACGGCATCATCCTCAACGCCAATCCCATTTTTCTCGACCTCATGGGCTACACCCTCCCTGAAATCGTCGGCCGTCACCACTCCATCTTCGTCGAGCCGGGCTTCGAGCAGACCGCCGAGTATCGCGAGTTCTGGTCCAATCTCCGCGCCGGCAGGCCCGACTCCCGCGTCTACAGGAGATTCGGCAAGCACTCCAGGCAGGTCTGGATCCAGGCCAGTTACAACCCCATTCTCGATCTCAACCGCCGCCCCCTTAAGGTCATTAAGTTCGCCTCCAACCTCACCGGCATCGTGGGCCAGACCGAGACCACGCAAACCACCGCCCAGTCCGTGGCTGCAGCCACCGAGCAGTTGTCCGCCTCCATCGGGGAAATCTGCCGCAACATGGACCTCTCGCGCGCCGCCACCGAGGAAATCCGCAACGCCGCCCATGGGTCAGGCGCCGAGGCCGCGCATCTGCTTCAAACGGTCAAGGCCATGGAGAAGATCGTCGACCTGATCCGCAACATCGCCGGCCAGGTCAATATGCTCGCCCTCAACGCCACCATCGAAGCTGCGCGCGCCGGAGCAGCCGGCAAGGGCTTTGCCGTCGTGGCCCACGAGGTCAAGAATCTCTCCAGCCAAACCGCGCGAGCCACCGACGAAATCGGAAAAGAAATCGGCTCCGTCCAGGAAATCTCTTCCCGCGTCGCCAGCAGCATCCATCGGACCGTAGACGCCGTCTCCCAGGTCGACCAGTACGTCGGCAGCATCGCAACCGCCATGGAGCAACAGACTGCCGTCACCCGCGAAATCTCCCAGCGGTCAACCGAACTGGTGGGCGCCGTCGACGCCATCCTCGCCGAAGCCCGGCACGAGAAGCCGCACCCAACCGCCGTCTTCGCATCCATCTCGTAAACGGCTCCTTTTTCCCTATTCCCTGTTCCCTATTCCCTATTCTCTGTTCTACGCACTTCTGCATCTTCCCGCCGCTGCCCAACATCCGACCATAGGCCCCCGTATAATGCCCACCCGACCCATGAGAAACTTCCATCAGGCCTAAGCCGTGAACGTCGACTGCTATCCCATCTCGATCCTCCCTCGCCTTACCCGCCTCTTCCTCGACTACACCTCGAGCCACGAGCCCATCGCTCCTTTCTACGTCTCCACTCCGTGGTCGACTGCCTGGGCCAATACCATCCCCGCCCAAAGCCCGGCCCACCGCAACGCCCTCGCCGATCTCCTCCTCGAACAAAACCGAAGCTGGTTTTCCGGCGCCACAACCGCCTCCACCAAAACACTAGCCAACATCGAGCGCCTCCGCCAGGGTGCAGGCGCCGTCGTCACCGGCCAGCAGGTCGCCCTCTTCGGCGGACCCCTTTTCACCCTCCACAAAGCTGCCACCATCATCCAGCGGGCCCAGGCGGCGAATGCGGTCCCCATCTTCTGGCTCGCCACTGAAGACCACGACCTCGCCGAGGCCGACCACGTCATCCTCCCCTCGCGTCACGCACTCCACACGCTGCGCCTCAGGGTCGACGAGGCCCCTGCCGCTTCGCCCGGGGTCCCCGGCGAGCTCGCTCGCGGGGGTGGTTCGCCCGTCGGTGGTCTCCACCTCGGCCCCAACATCGCCACCGTCCTCGAACGAGCCGCCGAGCTCATCGGAGGGACGCCCGAGTTCGATCTCCTCACCGCCGCCTACACCCCCATCGCTACCTTCACATCCGCGTTCGCCCGCCTCCTCGCCAACACCTTCGCCGACTACGGGCTCGTCGTCATCGACGCCTCCACGCGCGCCTTTCACGCCCTCGGCGCTCCCGTCCTCCGCCACGCCATCGAGCACGCCGAGGCCCTTGAAGCCGCCCTTCACGAGCGCGACAAGCTTCTCGCCGAACGCGGCTATCACTCTCAGGTCCTCGTAGCCCCCGGCTCAAGCCTGCTCTTCCTCATCGATGAATCCGGCGCCCGCGTCCCCCTCCGCCGCAAGAATGGCAACTGGCAGGCGGCGAAGGCGACCCATACTACCGCCGACCTCCTCTCTATCCTCGACACCACTCCCGAACGCCTCAGCCCTAACGCTCTCCTGCGCCCCGTTTTTCAGGATTACCTGCTCCCCACGCAGGCCGTCATCGGTGGCCCCGCCGAAATCGCCTACTACGCGCAGAACCAGGTCCTATACCAGGCGATCCTCGGCCGGACCACCCCCGTCCTCCCGCGCCTCAGCGCCACCCTCATCGAGCCCAGCATTGCCAAGGTGATGGCCCAGCACGAGCTCACCCTTGAAGACATCCTCACCACTCACGCCGACGAGCTGGCCCACCGCCTCGGCGCACGCTCCATGCCGGTCGAAGGCAAGCGCCGCCTCTCCGCGACCGGCAACGCGCTCGACGACGAACTCGAAGCGCTCCTCGCGTGGACTAACTCGCTCGACCCAGCGCTCGGCCGCTCCGCCCAGGTCTCCGCCTCAAAAATGCGCTATCAGATGAACCGCCTCCGCCGCCTCGCCGCCAACTACCAGCTCCAGCGCGAAGGCAGCATCCGCCGCCACGTCGATACCCTCAGCTTCAATCTCTTCCCCGACCACCACCCCCAGGAACGGACCATCGGCGGCATAGCCTACTTAGCGCGCCATGGAGCGCCGTTACTGGCGACGTTAGTGGAACAAGCTACACAGGAGTGCCCGGGGCACAAGGCTATCTACCTCTGATCTCGTCCCAGGTATATTGGAGCGTAGAAGAGGAAGAGCCGTTGAGCAGCAGGGCGCGGTTCAATGTAATCCATCCTGACTCTGAAGGAAGGATTCAATTGCCAAATCATGTGGAAAGGATTGGTAATTACTCGCTCTAAAGGCGAGGAGTATGAGTACACCGTCAAGTCCCACTGCGACGGCGACCAGGGAAAAGGGGCCCGCGACACCGGAATCGGCATCGAGAGCCGCCCCTGCGACTTTACTTTCGTGAAGCAACCCGCCGGAGCATCCACATCTCCGCCGCCCAGTCCCCCGGCCCCGCAGTAGCCGAAAAAGCGAAACGCCAGCGAGTCACGCTACTGGCTACCGGCTTCCACTAACCCCCACCAGTTCCGCAGGCCGCCCCGCATAGCCCTCTTGCGCCATGCGCTTGCCCATAGCCCTGTAAGCCTCAATGCCCTCGGGCTGCCACGTCGCCAGCCCATCCACATAGCGGTTGTACATCGAGAACGCCGCCGCAATCAGCACCGTGTCGTGAATCTCCCTGTCGGTGGCGCCTTGCGCCCGCGCGGTCGCAACATCGTTCTGGGTAACCTTCTTCCCGCTCTCACGCACTTTGCTCGCAATGCTCAGCAGAATCCGCAGCTTCGGCGAAACGTCCGCAGAGTCAGGATTGGCCTTCACCTCTTCAATCCACTGGTAATCCGCCTCTCGTCCCCCGCGATGCTCGGCCGCCGCCGCGCTGTGCGAGAGCTGGCAGAAACGGCACTCGTTCCCGTTCGACACGACTGCCGCAATCGCCTCGCGTTCCGCGCTCGTCAGCGTGCTCTCGCCGCGCAGCAAAATCTCTGCCAGCTCACGCATCGGCTTCGCCGTCTCTGGCCGGAAAGCAAACGCCCCCACGATGCCCGGCACTCCCTCTTCCAATGCAATATGTGCCATCGTCTTCCTCCTCCAATTCTCTGACTCGCTCCCGAACTCAACAACGGGTCTTCCACCTCGACGCTCGGCACTGGCGCATGCGAAGCGAATCGATACGCCGACCCCATCATCGCCAGCGCACCCACCAGCATAACCGTGCAGAAAGCATTCCGTATGCGGGTGTACGATCCTGTTCTGTCGTAGACACGGCCCCAGCATCAACCACTGAAGCTGTAAATGAAAACCGTCGCGAAACCCGTCAGCACTCCGACGTGGCACACGATTGCGACACGCCATCCCGAGTAAGCGAGACGGTTCTCGGCGAAGCGCACCCCAGCTGCGTTCATTGTCTGCGTCATACTTGAGGCAATTCAGTCCTGAGAATCAGGGCCGCCGGCTTCGAAGCCGGACTTGGGGACCGGCATCAGAACAAGCGACGCGATTATCCCCGCCTCAGCCCATTCCTCACAACCGCACGCAGTTGGGTAATGATCTCAACCTTTCGACTGATGCGTGAACCTTCGACCAGGCCGTACCATCCCATGCATCGTCCCCGGACATTTCCGCGCTCGCATAGGAGCTACCCTCCATGGCCTACATCAATCTGCCCATCGCCCCCGAGCTCGGCCGCGAATTTCCCGGCATTGTCGGGCCCATGACCTTCCGCCCCGAAACCGCCGCACCCATCAACCAGCTCGTTAACATCCTTCTGCGCGGCGAAAGCACGCTCTCGCCCGGCGAGCGCGAGCTCATCGCCACTCACGTCTCCTGGCGCAACGACTGCTACTTCTGCCAGAACATTCATGGTGCGATCGCCGCCGCCCAACTCGACCACGACGAAGCTCTCGTGCAAAAAGTCAAAACCGACTGGCTCCATGCCGATATCTCACCGAAGCTGAAAGCTCTGCTGAACATCGCAGGCAAAGTGCAGCAGAGCGGCAAGCACGTCACCGAAGAAGACATCGCCGCCGCCCGCCACGCCGGCGCTACCGACCGCGAGATCCACGACACCGTCCTCATCGCCGCCGTCTTCTGCATGTGTAACCGCTATGTCGATGGCCTCGGCACCTGGGCGCCCCAGGACCCCGACATCTACCGCGCCCGCGCCGCCAGGGTCGTCGAGCATGGCTACACAACGGTCACCGAATTGGCGATCGCTCAGACCTCGGCCAAATAGAGCAGCGTTCTCCCAGCGTGGGTGATCCCCACCCGAAGGCTTCCCGGGTCACCAAATCCGGGCCTTCCCATTTTGATCTGCCCTACTTCACCTGTCCTCTTCTGGCACGCCATCGCTGTTTCTGACGCATCTTCTCAACTATTGGCCCTCCCCAGTCGATACCGTTTCTACGAGGGGGATTTTTATGGCCATCCATTCCTTCAACTCATCGCTGGACATCCGAGACTTCGACGTAGAAACGGAAGACCAGGCCCGCTTCATCTCCGCCGCCGAGGCCCACGGCGAACTCAACGTCGGCGCTTGCCGCGGTCTCGCCCTTGCCCTGCTCCTCCAAACCGTCTTCATGATCTTCGGCTGCCTCTGCTGGCAAATCTGGAAAATGCTCCGCTGACAACTGCGGGGGCCCCACAACCTTGCATGAGCCCTCGAAGGCTTCCTGGTGCCTGGATGTGGGATCGTCACCAACCCGTCGTCTCGAAATCATCTGTAACCTGTCACCTGTCACCCGTAACCTGTAGCCTGTACCCTGTAATGGATTTCCTCATCAACGGCCAGCCCCGCACCTTCCCCGGCCTCGCCCCTGGCGCCACCCTGCAGGACCTCCTCACTGCCCTCGGCCTCAAGCCCGATCGCATCGCCGTTGAGCACAACGGATCCATCGTTTCCCGTCCTGCCTGGCCCTCCACCTCTATCGTCGAGGGCGACAAGTTTGAGATCGTCCACTTCGTCGGCGGCGGCGCGCCCGTCTCACCCACCAGTTGCCGCACGTAACCGGGCGAGCACTCTTACCCGGATTTCTCATTGCCCCAGCCCCGCCGCCCGTGTACTCTCAGAATCGCTGAGGTCCTCCTCAAGTTTTCCGTCTGCGTAGAGCAGAAATCAGGAATGACGCTTTGGCAGCTGGCTCGCGCGAATTGACGTCCCCATTGCCGGCGGGTGCCTTCTCAACCCATCCCGCCCCTTATTCTGCGCCAGGAAAGATTGCATGAATCAACCCATTATCTTCGTCAGCGGCAGCAAGGGAGGCGTCGGCAAATCCCTCACCGCGATGGCCGTCCTCGACTACCTGACCACCGAGCATCGCTATGTCCGTCTGCTCGAGGCCGACACCACCAATCCCGACGTCTGGAAGGCCTACCGCCGCACCGTCGAAGGCGAAGTCGCCAGCCTCGACGAGGTCGAGGGCTGGATCAATCTCGTTAACACCTGCGATGCGAACCCCTTCAAAGCCGTCGTCGTCAATACTCCGGCGCGCAACAACGATGCCGTGAAGGATCACGCCGGCATCCTGCTCGACTCTCTCAAGGAACTTGCACGTCCCCTCATCACCCTCTGGGTCATCAATCGCCAGCGCGACTCCCTCGAGCTGCTGCACAACTATCTCGAAACCGTCAATGCGGGCGTTGTCCACGTCATCCGCAATGGCTACTTCGGCGATCAGAGTAAGTTCGAGCTCTATCAGTCCAGCACCATGCCGGAAACCATCCAGCAGCAGGGCGGCAAGAGCCTCTTTCTCCCCGATCTCGCCGATCGGGTCACCGACGAGCTTTACTCCCGCCGCATCACCCTCGGCGAAGCCGCCCAGCAACTCAAGCTCGGCGACCGCGTCGAACTCCAGCGCTGGCGCGGCCAGATCCGCGAAATGATGGTCCAGGCCGGAGTCTGAGGGTCACCCATCCGGCCATGAATCCACGCCGCCTGAAAACCCTCCTTTCGCTGGCCGTTCTGCTCCTTACTTTGTCGGCTAGTTCCGCGTCAGGCCAGGGCATCGATAACTACACGAAGGTCGGGGACAAAATGCCCGATTTTTCTGTCGATCAGGCCTCGGGCGGCGCCTTCTCGCTCGCCGTTCAGACCGGCAAGGTGGTCGTGGTCAACTTCTGGGCTACGTGGTGCGAACCCTGCCAGGTCGAAATGCCCGAAATGGAAAAGCAAGTCTGGCAGAAGTACAAATCCTCGCCCGATTTCGCTTTCATTGCGATAGCCCGTGAGCAGGACAAGGACACGGTCCTCCGCTTTCAGAAGACCCACTCCGCGCTGACCTTCCCGCTCGCGTGGGACCCGAAGCGAGCCGTCTTTTCCCGCCTCGCGAACGGCGGTATCCCGCGAACCTATGTGATGAATCGCCACGGCGTGATCGTCTTTCAGGAAGCTGGGTATGACTCCGGCTCTGTCGCAACCATCGATCGCGCCGTTAGAAAAGCCCTGTCCCAGCGATAGCCCCCGCGAGCACTTTTCAGTTCAGAAGACGCCCTTCCGTTTTGTAAGCTGAGCCCTGTAACCTGCACCTGTACCCTGTATCCATGACGAAAAAAGTCCGCTGGGGCGTCCTCTCCACCGCTAACATCGGCGTTAAAAAAGTCATCCCGGGTATGCAGCGCGGCCAGTTCTCCACCGTCGCCGCTATTGCCTCCCGCGACCTTGCCCGCGCCCGCACCGTAGCCGCGCAACTCAACATCCCTACCGCCTACGGCTCCTACGAAGAACTCCTCGCCGACCCCAACATCGACGCTATTTACAATCCTCTTCCCAACCAGCTCCACGTTCCCTGGACCATTCGCGCCGCCGAAGCCGGCAAGCACGTCCTCTGCGAAAAGCCCATCGCCATGAACCGTGTCGAAGCTGAGTCCCTGCTCCCCGTCCGCGACCGCACCCGCGTCCTCATCGGCGAAGCCTTCATGATCCGCTCTCACCCGCAATGGCTGCGCCTCCGCGCCCTCCTCGACGAAGGGCGCATCGGCCAGCTCCGCTCGATCGCCGCCTTCTTCAGCTATTTCAATAACGATCCCGCCAACATCCGCAATCAACCAGAAACCGGCGGCGGCGCTCTCTACGACATCGGCTGCTACTGCATCCACTCCGCGCGTTACGCCTTTGGGCAGGAACCCACCCGCGTCTGCGGCCTCATCGACCGCGACCCGCAACTGCAAACCGACCGCCTCACCTCCGCAGTCCTCGATTTCCCCGCGGGCCAGGCCATCTTCACCTGCAGCACGCAGCTTGTGCCGTATCAGCGCGTGCATTTCTTCGGGACAAAGGGCCGCATCGAAATCGAAATCCCCTTCAACGCGCCGCCCGACCGCCCCACCCGCCTCTTCATCGACGACGGCCGCGACCTCTTCGGCGGCGGACTAGCCATGGAAACCTTCCCCACCGCCGACCAATACACGCTGCAGGGCGACGCATTCTCGCGCGCCATCCTCGAAGGCACACCCGTCCCGGTCTCCCTTGAAGAGGGCATTGCCAATATGGCCGTCATCGACGCCATCTTTCAGTCAGCGCGGACAGATCAGTGGCAAACGGTTCACCTTGAAGATTCACCCTTGAACGGAACTCCCGGCGTGAAGAGATGCGAATTCTAACCGGCAGCACCACCGTGGGGTGGCTGCCGCGCCTCACACCGTGATCACAACCTTCCCCACCTGCTCGTTCGACGCCAGATACTCATAAGCCTCCCTCGCTTGCGCCAGCGGAAACGTCTTTGCGATCTTCAGCTGGAACCGCCCATCCGCCAGCCGGTCGTACACGTACTTCTTCGCGCCTTCAATCACCGCCGGCACCGTCCGAAACTCCATCAGCGAATACCCGCGCATACTGATTCCCTTTGTCATCGACGCCCGTGTTGGAAACGGCGTAGGCTGCCCCGACAACCCACCATACTCATAGATAACCCCGCCCGGCGCAGCCGCTTCCGCCAGCTTCTCTACAAACGGCCCCGCCACCGGATCGAAGATAATCCGCGCGCCTTTGCCGTCCGTGATCTCCTTTACCCGCGCCGGCAAATCCTCCTCGTCGGTTACGATCACATCGTCGGCGCCCAGTTCCAGCAGCTCTTTCTTCTTCTTTGAAGTTCGCGTCGCCGCAATCGCCGTCGCCCCCGCGTCCTTCACAATCTGGATCGCAGCCAGCCCCACGCTGCTCGACGCCCCTGGCAACAGCACAAAATCCCCCTTTGCTGCCTTGCCCAGATGCACCAGCGCGCCCCACGCAGTCAGATACTGCATCCAGATCGCCGCGCCTTCCGCCGGCGACAGCTTCTCCGGATACTCTCCGAGGGACCGCGACGGCACCACCGCCTCTTCCCCCAGTACGCCATAATCGTTCATCGAGTAGCCAGGCACTGTGGCGACCTTCTTGCCGACCAGGCTTTTATCGACGCCAGGGCCAACTGCCTCCACGACACCCGCCGCCTCATATCCAATACGCGACGGCAGCTTGGGCTGCTCGAAATAATGCCCGGCCATATAAAGTAACTCCGCGCGATTCAGCCCCGTCGCGTGCACTCGCAGCCGCACCTCGCCTTCCTTCGGCTCCTGCGCCGGCCCGTCTTCCAGTTTCAGCTTCTCCGGCCCACCCAATTCATAAAAACGAACAATCTTCGACATTCACTTCCTCCCTTTTTCGTTCGATGAAACCCCACCCCACCGGGCTCCATAACATTACGCTCCTGCGCACTGTAGAATTCATCCCGCCAAAAGAATCGAGACCTCGTTCATGCCATCGAACAACGATTTCCCTACGCGCCGGGATTTTCTTGCCGCCGCTGCTGCTGCCACCGCTAGCTCCCTTCTGCCAGCTGCGCTTTCCGCCTCCACAACATCCGCGTCGCCCGGTCAGTCTGCGCTGGGAGGATGGATCGACGACGACCATGGCTTGCCTGCGTACCACTACACAGGACCTCTGCGCTTTCCCTCCAGCCCTGTCCATGACCACACCCCCATGCTCCCCGACGATCCCTGGTTCCTCCTCGGCAACTACCGCCTCACGGTCTTTGCCCACGCCAGCGGGGTGCTGCAGATGCTTACCGGCGAACGAGCCTGGGGCCGCATGAACCAGCCCCTCGTGAACCAGGATCCCACGCAGCAATCGTCCAGCTTCACTGGTGCTTATCAGGCATCTGTCACCATCGACGGCACAAATCAGCTCCTCACCGGCCTCGATTCCCCCGCCGCCCTCGCCGCTGGCAAACGCTTCGGCGTCGGCTTCGCTCGCTATGAGTACGCCCTCACCCCATCGCTCGCCATCACGCGCCGCATCTCCGTCCCACCCTCCACCAAAATCCACCAGGGCGTATCTGCTTTCCTCGTCGAAGTTCGTCTCCACAACACCGGGCATAACCCGCTGCACCTTGCGTATGAAGAATCGATGCTGGCCTGCTATCAGCCGATCTTCGCTCCCTGGGACACCGGCCAGCACGAAGTCTCCTACTCGCCAGAAGCCGCTGAAAAAGCCGGCCGCGCCCTCATGGTCCGCTTCACTCCAAATCCCAAGCGCAAGCTCGCTTTTCCACCTCCCGGTCAGATGTCTCGCCTTGAGCAGTTTCCTCCGGCGCTATTTGTGCGGCCCATAGATACAAATACCCAATCCAGCAACCGGTCTTCCTCGAGGGGAGCCTGGCTCGGCGCCGAGTGGTCCGGCGAACTCCAGCCCGGCGAACTCCGGGACCTCGCCTTCACCCTCGGGTACACCCGCGAGCCCTCGGAATCCGCCATCGGCGCCCTGGCCGCGCAGCTCCCACCCTCGCCATCGACCATGGAACGCACCGGCTCCGCATTTGCCACCGCGTGGCGCGAGAAAATCCCCGCCTGCGCCAACGAACCCGAGCCGATCCTGCGCCGCGAAATGCAGTGGAACGCCGCGGTCCTCGAACAGATGGCCACATGGCGCGAGTACTACGACGAAACCATCATCCCCCAGGGCACCGAATACGACTACGAATGGGGCTGGACCGGCTCCATGCGCGACCAGGCCCAGCATGCGCTTCCTTTCTGCCACTTCAACCCCGCTATCGCCCGCTCCACGCTGCGCTTCATCATGAAGCGCACCCTCCCCGACGGCAACATCATGCTCAACGACCGCGGCTTCGGCTTTTCTCCTTCCGGTGCGCAGCAAACCAGCGATCAGCAGCTCTACCTCTTCCTCCTCTTCGCCGAATACCTCCGCGTCACCCACGACTTCTCCGTCCTCACCGAAACCATCGGCTACTATCCCCTCGAAAATTCCGGCCGCGATACCGGACTCGCGCACCTGCGTCAGGCCTTCCTCTTCCTCCGCGACCGCGTCGGAGTCGGCACGCACGGGATCGTCCGCCGCTGGAACTCCGACTGGAACGACATGTTTGGCTGGTGGCCCTCCCAGCATCCCTACAACGATGTCTTCGACGTCTCGGAAAGCCACATGAACTCCGCCATGGCCATCGCCATCCTCGGCGATCTCATCACCATGATCGAGGATGCACAGCTTCCCGCTGCTGCCGAGCTGGCCTCCGCCATGCGTGAATACCGCACCCAGCTCCATGAAGCCTTCATGCGCGACCTTGGCGACCGCGCCTTTCCTCGCCGCGCATACGCGTGGTTCAACGATCCCATCGGCGAAAAGGAAATGTGGCTTGAGCCGCAGGGCTTCACCCTCCAGATTCCCGAAATCCCCACCGAGCGCAAGCGCCGCCTCTATAGTGAGATCGAAAATCGCCTGCTCACAGGCGAAACCATGGGCCCGCGCCAGATTGAAACGCCCGTCGTCCGCCCCGGCACGCCCCAGGGCTCCCGCGAGAACGGCGGCTTCTGGTACGCCCTCAACGGCCCCGTCATCCTCGGCGTCGCCGCCTTCGACCGCCCCGCCGCAGAAGCTCTCCTCCACCGCATGACCTTCGCCACCTTCGCACGCGCCTTCCCCACGTATTGGACCGGCCTCTGGACCGCCTCCGACTCCATCGACTCCTCGCTGTTGCCCACCAACGGCCTCTCATCGATGATTCCCTGGTGCGCCCACGCCCACGCCTGGCCTCTTCACTGCTGGCTCCGTCTCCGCGAAACCAATCGCAGCGAGTGAGCATAGAACCGACCGCGTGAAACTCCGGCGCACGGCGGGGTCTGCCTCGAAGGGCAACCGTTGTGTATCCTCAGTTCATTACCCGGGCTCTCCGGATTTTTGCAGCCGGCCCGGCGATCCTCCGCGAGGGAGGGCTCCAGCGATGCTCCCATCCCCCACTCCTCGCCGTGGTTCCGCGTGGCTCGTCCAGCTCCTCGGCTACGCCGCGGCCCCCGTCCTTCCCGCCGTTGCCGCCAGGCTGAGCCTGGAAAGCCACGTATTGCGCGGCACACCGCTCGCCCTCAGCTTCGTCCTGCTGGCCCTCATCACCGTCCTCAGCGGTCTCGGACCCGGTATCCTGGCCGCCGTCTCGGCCGCGCTCGCCTTCAATCATCTCGTTCTCGCGCCTCCGCGTTTTCTTTCCATCCGGCCTGCGGCGCTCGTTTACACCGCCGCCATTTTCCTGATCGGCCTCGTCGTTGCGTTCCTGTTTGAGCGTCAGCGCATTATCGGCGGTCGCCTTCAGGCCACCCTCCGGTCCCTGCAGGCACGCACCGATTCCCTGATGGAAGCGCAGCAGGCCAGCAACGCCGCCGCCTGGATGTTCTCGACCGACGACCGACGCCTCTACTGGGCCGAAGGGGGCGCCCATGTCCTCGGTCGTCCCTCTCCTGAGGACGAGACCCTCGACGCATTTCTCAGCGTGATCCACGAAGAAGATCGGGACCGCTTCTCGCGGGAATACGAAGCCGCGATCGCCACTTCTCGCTCCTTTCACTTGGAGTTCCGCATCCAACTGCCTGACGGCCACATCCACTGGCTCGAAAGCGGCGGCACTCCCTCCGCCGCCGATCCCAAAATCTGGCACGGCGTCACCCTCGATATCACCGATCGCAAAAGAGCAGAAGCCGCGCTCGTCCGTTCCGAGAAGCTCGCCGCCATCGGCCGCCTCTCCGCCACGGTTGCGCACGAAGTCAACAATCCCCTCGAAGCCGTCACCAACCTGCTTTACCTTGCCATGGCCGAACCGGGGCTGCCGCCCAAAGCGAAAGACTACCTGCAGCGCGCCGACCATGAGCTGGCCCGTCTCGCCACCATCGCCCGCCGCACCCTCACGTTTGTCCGCCCTAAATCTTCCGCGGGCCCGGTGGACGTCGTCGAAACCGTCGAGTCCGTCATCGACATGTTCCAGCCGCGCTGTGCCGCCCGTGGCGCGGAAATACGCATCCGCCGCAACGTCGAGCTCACCCTCCCCATGCCTGCCGACGATCTCCGCCAGATCCTCACCAACATCGTTTCCAACGCCTGCGATGCCCTGCCTCCTTCCGGCGGCATCATCGAAATTGAAATCGTACGCCACGACAAAACCGCGTCCATCTCCATCCGCGACAACGGCGCCGGCATCGCCCCTGAAAATCTCTCGCGGGTCTTCGAGCCCTTCTTTACCACCAAAGAAGATGTAGGCACCGGCATCGGCCTCTGGGTCACCAGGGATCTGGTCGACAAGAATGGCGGCCGCATCTCCGTTCAGACCCAGTTCCTTCCTCCCGGCTTCCACACCATGTTTCGAGTCGAGTTCCCGCTCGTCTGACGACAGCAATGTAAAAGGGCCCGGAAGAAAATCTCCCGAGCCCCATAGGTATGCCCGCGACTGTTACCAGTGCCACCATCCCTGGTCGCAGTCCTTACCGTCCTCCACCGAGGTCAGCACCTGCGCCGCCGCCTTGACCGTCCGGCTGTAGCAAGCTCCATCCGAATTCTTCCATGTGTAAGTCTGCGAAGTCTTGCTGCCCATCGGCCCGAGGAAATTTCCGCTCGCGTCGAACGGCAGCGTATCCGTCGACTTCACCTCGTTATGCACGCTGCTCTCATACACCGGCCACCCACCCTGGCTCGTCTTCTTGTGCTTGTCGTATCCCTGCGCAACCGTTGTTGTCTGGTCCACGCTGCCGTCGGAATTCACCACGTACGAAAAATCGATCGTCAGCGGATACCGGAAGTGCTCCTCCGTCGTCGTCTCCCACCAACCCTGCTTCGTCACGCTGGTAGAATCCACCGTCGTTAGCTGCTGCACGTTCTGAACGTCCGTTGCCGGCGACACATCGAACGTCTGATCGTTCGTGAACGCCACCTTCTCTGTCACCGTCGTCTCCACGCGCCCCTGCGAGGTGTTCACCCATCCACGAATCGAAAAGTCCCGCGTCGACGAAGTGTCCACAGTTCCCGTGTACGTCGGTCCCGCGCTGGCCGTGATGTTCTCGGTGATCGCCGGATCAGGCGCCGTGCTCAGCGTGTTGCTGATCAACCCGCCCGTCACCGTCGAACTGCCATGATCCGTGTACACCAGCAAATTCGCCGTCGCCAGAAAATAGCTGTCCGCGTTGTACACGCTCACCGCTACCGTATGCGTTCCGCCATCCGCCAGCACGCCCGCGAACGGCGTCAGGTCGACACGATAGGGCACAAAATCCAGCGTCTGCACGCCGACAATCGGCTCCCACAAAAACGGATCGATTCCGCCCGTGAAAATCCACGGATACGCCGGCGCCACGCCCGCCGGCTGCCCATCAAGCCAAACCTCCGTCTCGCGGAACGCCGTATTTCCGCAGCTCTCGAGGTTCGATTCCTGATCGTTGGGCACGCAGAAATACCAGAACTCATCGTTGCTCTGGTTCTGAGCAATCACGTCCAGATACGCGCTCTCCACATTCTGCGGCAGATTCAGCGTCTGCGTAATCTGGTCCGTCGTCGTATTCAGCGTCCCCGCATCGCCGCCCGTCCCGTTCACCGGCACCACGATGTCCGGCACTCGCGGCGCGCGATCCCGATAGTCCGCCGGATAAAACTCCAGCGCAGCGTTCGCATAAATAATCCCGTTGTAGTCCACCCCGTCGTACACCCCAACATAGTTCCCGATGTTTGCTTCGCCCGTCTGCGCCGACTTGAAAATCGCCGACAGGTCCGTCACGTCCCGCTCCACATGCCACGAGGGGCTCAGCGCCGTGCGCGGCTCCGCCGTCGTCCCGTAATAAATGTTCGCGTGCCCCAGATAAAACGCGGCCGTCCGGTCGAATTGCGTTCCCGCCGTCACGGTGAAGTCCGCTGTGAACACCACCTTCGCCCACGGTCCAGGACAATCCGCCGGCGGTGTGTAACTGAACGTCGCCGGCGTGAAACCCTCAAACGCCAGATTGTCGAACAACGAAACCACGCACGGCTTCGTATCTGGACGCGGCACCAGCGGCGTTGCCGTGATCGGGTTTGACGACCCGACCTGCGGGTACGTGGGAACAACCGTGACCTGCGCACCCATCGCGCAGGCAGAAAGGAGGAGAACTGCGGCAACCGGGGCAATCAAGCGCCCCCTGCCGAAGATGGACAACAGCGACACTGGCATGGCAAGACCTCTTAAAGGAATGAAAATTCCGAGGATGCTGCAAGCCTTTCCACTCGCCAGCCAACGGCTCAGCCATCCCTAAGAACGCTCAACAAAAATCGCCGCAATCATACCATGCGCCCATGTAATATGATCACCTCGCCATTTTTCCCCGCTCATCACTCTGTTGCTGCCGCTCCGTAAGTCCTTGGGCGGCAGGACGAACCAAGCCAGGAAGTGCGATGATGGCCGGTGTTAGCCTGTGAGCTTAAAGTGTCTGAACCTAAAGGTCGGCTCTTTGTCGTCATCGTCCTGGCGCTGCTTACCCGCACCGCCATAGCGGAAAAACGACTCACTGTAGCTCAACTCGAACAAGCCCTCACCGCCGACATCGCGGCCCACAAGTCCGACGCCGACATCGTTCGCCAACTCGCCGCAACGGACCTCACCGAGCGCTTCACCGAAACTACACTCAATCGCATCGGCGCACACTTCATCGGCACTCCCGTTGCCCCGGCCTTGCAGCTATTAGCGGATCGATCCGCCTTCCTGGATCCCCCGCCCAGCGAGTTGCCCTCCAGGCCGGCTCCAGACAACACCACTCAGCAGCACATCCTCAGCTCCGCTCATCAATATGTAGTTGAAACCCTGCCACGCCTGCCCGACTTCCTCGCCACCCGCTCCACCCTCCACTACGACGACGGCCCCTACGTCGCGACCGAAGGCCAGTGGCCCTCGCGCGCGGGCCTGCACCTCGTCGACCGTACCAGCCAGGAAATTTCCATCCGTGACGAACGCGAAAGCAGGCTTCCCGGCCAACACTCTGCCGTCTGGCATCAGCAGGGCGGACTCATCTCCGGCGGCGAGTTCGGCGCGACCCTCGGTATGATCCTCACCGACACCGCGCAGGGCAAAATCTCCTGGAGCCACTGGGAGCAAACTCCAGACGGCGAGGCCGCCGTCTTTCAATATTCCGTTCCCCGCTCCGCCTCGCATTTTGAAGTCATTAGCTCTCTCGAGCACCAACGCGCCGCAGAAACCTACGACGCTCCCAACGGCGGCGGCCGCGGTATTTCCAGCATCGGAACCAGGCCCTCCGGCGGTTCCAACGTCACTTTTCTCCGCACCGCCTCTCAGTATCACGGCTCGCTCTGGATCGATCCCGCCACCGGAACCATCCTCCGCATCACCATCCAGGCCGACCTCAAAAGCGAATCGCTCAACCGCGCCGCCATCCTCGTCCAGTACGGCCCTGTGCGCATCGGCGACGGCACCTTCATCTGTCCCACCCACAGCGTCGCCTGGTCCAGTGCCGCCGCCAACGCTCAGACCATCGCCGACGATGCCCCTACCGAGTGGCTCAACGACACGGTCTTCACCCACTACCACCGCTTCGCCTCGACCGTCCGCATTCTTCCCGGCGTTGGCGGATCGGGACAAAATCCGGTTGCTCCAGATGGTCCGAGCCCCGATGCGTCGAGCCCAGCCCCGCACCCCGACCAAGCCCCTTCGCTCCCACAATAAGCTCGGGCTACTCCTTCTTCTTCGCCTCCTTCGCCATAAAATACCCCCGCCGCGCCTGCACGCTCACCCCCTCCCGATCCACCTTCACCTTCAGCTTGTGATACGCCCCATCCGCCTTCACCCCGTCCAGCGATAGCTCCAGCAGATACACAACATCCGGCGCATCCGCTACACGCCTGAATCCCGCCGCCAGATCGTTGCTGTTTTCGAAGAACGTTCCCCCCGTACCATCCGCTAACGCCCCCATCGCATTCCCGGCGATCATCATTCCCGTGCGCCGGTAGTCACCCTGCAGCTGTTGTGTGCTCAGATTCGGACTGTGCTGGCTCGCATCCAGCTCCGTTGTGTAGAGTCCCCGTGCATCGATCGCGCTGATCGTCACATTCGACTGCGCCGCCAGGTCGATCACCTGCGACTCCTGCATCAGCGAGTCCGCCTCCAGCGGCACAAAGCCCGGCGACACCACCACCAGCGTGCGCTGTCCCGGCAGCTTCGCCATCCTGCGCACAAACTCCCCAAGATTCGTATAAGTCGTCTGAAGATCCTGCCGTCCCATGTTCAGCGCCTGCCGCGCCATCGAATCCGCCTGCCTCTGCGCGATCTCGAAGTCTCGCTTTGGGTCGATACCCGGATTGCAGTTCAGCACCTGCCGCGTCAGGTCATCGAGCGCCGTCGCATCGTTCTTGTTCACGATCAGGTCCGCCTGGTAATACCCGATCCTCGGACACTCCGCCTTGTCTGTCCGGTAAGGTCCCCGCGCCTGCACATTCTCGAGCGCCGCCTGCAGTTTTTCCCGGTTCCGCGTCAGCCCGCTGTTCACAGCTCCCGACAGCGTCACCACCGCCGCCATATCGGATCCAGTCACCACCTCGGCCAGCACACCCGAAGCTGCCTTTTTCACCGGCGACAAATCTTCAGCCGCAATGTGCAGATCGTCAAAAAGAAAAACCGTGATCCGATCCGGCAATCCAGACGGCGCTACCGCGATTTGACCCGTCCCGTTCCCGCCAGAATCGCCAACCAGGTTGGGAGTATCGACCCCGTCCGGGTCGCTGGCCGCCTTTCCGCCCACGACTGCGCGCCGCTCCACTGAAAATCCCGACAGGCTCCGAGGCTTGCCGTCGTCCAGAACCTGAAAATCTGCCTGCTTCAGGTCGCCCACCAGATGCCCCTGCGCGTCGCGGACGACCACAGGCACCAGCACGCGGTTCACATTGACCTGCACGGTCGGCGTGGCCCCCGGCGCGCCACTGGCTTCCTGCCCCGCACACCACCCGGCGCAGACAACTCCTACACCCCATAACGCGAGGAACCAACCGACCCGATTCATCAAGTCTCACCTTCCGCAACTTTACCGTTCAAGACGCCAGGAGGTTCGACGCGATCATACGCCCGCTATCCCGCCCGGCATGCGGTTTCAAGGCTACTGTTAGCCGCGGGGCGAGGGTTGGAGAGACCTCTTCATTTCAGCCGGTCCGCGCCACAGCGCCGCAGATATCATCGATGCCCGTTCACCGTTCGCATCATCCCGGCGCACGCCACCTCAATCCGATGTAACGGGCTCACCGCCAAAAGTGATCAAACCCAGTTACAACTGCGACTGCGCTTCCAGCACGCGCTCCACTGCTTCTTCCGGCGTGGAGCCAACAGCCGAAAGGTGCCCCATCTTACGGCCTTTGCGCGGCTGGTGCTTTTCGTACAGATGGACGCGGACTCCGGGAATGGCCAGGGCCCGGTCGAAATGCGGCGCATGGCCACCCCCTGGAGCTTCGCTCTCCGGGGACCCCGGATGATCGAGCCAGAGATCGCCGAGCAGGTTGGAGATGGCGGCTGGCTGCACCACAGAGACATCCCCCAGGGGCAGATCGCAAACGGCGCGCACGCATTGCTCGAACTGGCTTGTGACGCAGGCGCGCTCGCTCGCGTGGTAGCTGTTATGCGGGCGCGGGGCAAGCTCGTTGACGAGCAGATCGCCGCCGGTAGTCAGAAACATTTCGACAGCGAGCAGGCCTTCGAGCGTGAACGAATCGGCAATATCGCAGGCGAGTTTTTGCGCTCTCGCTTCCACCTCAGAAGGGACGAGCGAGGGAATCACGCTCCACACGAGAATCTGGTGCTCGTGGTGATTGGTGGCGGAGGGAAAGCTTTTTGTCTCGCCACGCGGGGAACGCGCGACCATGACGGAAATCTCGCGATCGAGGTCGAGACCCTGCTCGACGACGCATGGCTGGCGGCCGAGCAGCAGCCACGCATCGGAGGCGGTTGGTTCTTCGCCGTAGCTGGAGGAACCGCCAGTGCCGATGCGGACCTGGCTGCGTCCGTCGTATCCTCCCTCGGCGCTCTTGATGAAGCAGCGGCCGCCCAGCGCTGAGACGGCTTCGGCTAATTCATGTTCCGATCGCGCGGCATGCCATGGCCCGAGCGGGAAACCGTGTTCGCGGAGCCACGTCTTTTGACGAATGCGATTCTGGATCACGTAGAGCAGCTCGGCAGACGGCCGCACCGGCGCATACCTGGCCGCCGCCTCAAGACAGGCGATCGAAACCTGCTCAATTTCGAGCGTCACTACATCGCAGCCACGCGCCAGATCGGCGGCCGCGCGGGCATCGTCCCACGTCCCCTCAAAACACGCATCGACGACGAAGCGCGCGGGACAGGAGGGATCAGGATCCATGACGTGAATGCGGTACCCGAGAGAGCGAGCGGCCATCGCGACCATTCGGCCGAGCTGCCCGCCGCCAAGAATGCCGATGGTTGCTCCGGGAAGGATCGCGGTCATTCGGGCAAATCCTGAGCCGGCAATTCCAACCCGAGGACTTCTTTCGTACGGGCTTCGCGCCAGGCGCGCAAGCGCTCGCGGAGGCCGGGATCGGTGGTTGCGAGAATCTCGACAGCAAGCAGCGCAGCGTTGGCGGCGCCCGGACGTCCGATGGCCAGGGTTCCCACCGGGACGCCCTTCGGCATCTGCACGATGGAGAGGAGCGAATCGATACCCTGGAGCATGGTTGCGGGAATGGGCACGCCGAGCACCGGCACCAGAGTCTTCGATGCCAGCATGCCGGGCAGGTGCGCCGCCCCGCCAGCACCGGCGATGAGCACGCGCAGGCCGCGCGATTCGGCCTGCGAGGCGTACTCGAAGAGAAGATCCGGTGTCCGATGGGCGGAGACTACGCGCGCTTCGTAAGGGACCGCGAACTCGCGGAGAATCTCGATGGCCGACGCCATGGTTTCGTAATCGCTCTTCGATCCCATCACCACAGCGACGAGAGGCGTCTGTTTCATCGAGGTCGATTCTATCGCTTTGGCTCCGGCGGCATTGGATCGGCGCCTCACTTGCGCCGCAGAAAATCCACGATGAACTGAATCAGGGTAATGAGGCCGCCAATCGCGATGGCAAATCCTCTCGCGCTTTGAAAGCGCTCTTCGTGCTGCGTGACGCGCTGCTCAATCGATCCGATGCGCCCCGAGTTGCCGTCGCCGACGAGGGTCTTCATTTGATTTTTCAGTACGGACAGGTCGGCGAGTACCTGCGCTTCAAAGTCGGTCATGGTGGAGATTCCTATGGGTGAAAGATTGGTCACAGCCAGTAGTTGGTAGCCAGTAGCCGGCAGCCGGGAGCGGCTGGCAAGTAGCAGCAAGGAGCAACAGAGGCAGTTCACTACCAACTCGGCTAGCTGCTGAGCGGCAGATTGACGAACACGGCGCTTGAAAAGCGCGAGTAGTTCGGGGGCGTCGATCCGTCATACATGCGGATGTAGTACTGCTCCATGGCCGCCTGGCGAGGGATGGTGAAGTTAGGCACGGGCGAGCGCAGGACGAGGTCAGGGCCGGGACCCGGCGTAAACGACCAGTCGCGGCGCCGCACTTCGAAGCCGCCGCCGCTGGGAGCCGTTACTCCCGCGGCGATTTGAATCGCACTGCCGGTGACAGATGTGACTGCCAGCGAGTTCAGGCTCGCGAGAGGCGTCGCCATCTCCGGCTGCTGCGGAAGCCATGCGTCGGCGGGCACGCTGGAGGATGTCTTAATGGCAAGGTCATCGGCCCAGTCGTTGGCGAAAGAGAGCGTGTATTTGGCGAGGCCGGGTTTTGTGCTGGCCAGGTCCATCTGAACAGAGCGCACGACAAGACTGGCGTTAACGCCGGCCGACGCCGATGCAATCGCGAGCACGTCTCCCGGCCAGACATCGCCCTGCTGATCGGCGTTCCATTCGGTGTACTTGCCGGACCATGCGGCTGCGCGGCTGGTGGAGACGGCGAGGATGGCGCTCGCGGCGTTCTCGCAATCCGCCGAGCTGCGCGGTGCGGGACTGGTGACGGAGCCGATCCAGCAGGCGGTTCCAGGCAGCTTGCCACCATTGCTTTCTGTGGCGATGCTGCCGGCGCTGGCCAGGCGAGCAACGGAGCGGCGGCTGGTGCGGTAGGATACCGCGATCAGTTCGCCGGCCTGCGGCGTACTGGCAGGATAAAAGCGCAGCTTGCCGGTGCGTTCCATCGTGCAGTCCGCGCCCTGCGCGGTTGTTCCAAGGCGGCGCACAATCGGCGAGCCGCCAGCGGGCGTGCTCATCACCCAGATTGGCCCCTGCTGCTGCACGGTGATATTTCCGATACTGCATTGCAGATAGCCGCCGTTCAACGGCGCGAACAGGCAATACGGCGCGGGCGTGGCGTCGGCGCCTGAGTAGAGCACGGTGGGCGCGCCGGCGATTCCGTTGGTGGTGTCCTGCACTTCGAAGACGATACTGGCGAAGGCCGGGAGCAGATTCGACCCGAACAATTGGAGCGCATTGTCCGCGCCGACGACATAGTAGGATTGCAGGATTCGCTGTATATCGTTCGCGTAGAAACGTAACCGTAACGTGTACAAATGTCCCGCTACAGCCGTGAAACTGCTGCCAGCGACGGTTCCGTTCATGATCGGAGCGATGATGGTGGCGGAGTCGACTTGACTGATCTGAAAACCGGCAACACACGCGGACAGACCGGTTTCGCCCGCGCTAAAAAGACCGTTGATGATGCCGGATGTGTTCTGGCCGAATTGAACGCCACCGGCCTCGATGATCAGGCCGCCGCCCAACTCGAGGTTCGAGATAGCGGATAGCACTACACTGCCGAGATTGCTGGCGCCTCCCCCGCAGGTTAGACCGGCGGATGTGAGCGTGAGCGCGGCGCCGGGATCTTCGATGTTCCAGATCTGCGTGTTGATGGCAGGCCCCTGAAAGCTGTCGTTCAGCGGCTTCGTCTTCGACGGAGGAGGCATCCAGGGCTCCTCAGTGAGATCGAAGAGAACGGTCGTGCCGTCGCCCTGGAAATACTCAGTGACGTAAGCGCTCGGTTCCACCTCTCCGCAGACCGTGACGTCGTTGGCCAGCGCCTTGACCGTCGAGGCCTGGAATGCGCTCAGCGACAGAGTGCCCTGAGACTCACTCAGCGAATGCGTGACAGTGCCGACCGGAGTCATGGTGAGCGTGCCATTCATCAGCAAATACGCGCTGCGGGCGGCGGCGGCAAGTGCACCGGCATTCTCGGCCCAGGTGCGATTGCTGTCCGCCTGAAACTCCGATACGCTCGCCGTGGCCGCCGCAACCGATGTTGTGATGTTCTGGATGCCGGTGCGCGCCAGCATTGCCTCGAGCGCCTCTCCGGCTGACGCGCCGTAGATGGGGCCGCTCTGCGGAATGACCTGGCGATCGAGCAGGATTTCGTCGCTGATGGCGGAGACTGCTGCCTGGTAAACTGCGCCCATCGTCCCCTGGCCGGCGAGCTCAAGCGCGGGTTCGGCGGCGACGTAACCCGTAAACAAAATGTTGCCGCTATCGTCGGCGACGATCATGCGGCCGTTGCGTGCAGGCATGACAAGGCCCTGAGCGGGCGACAGAGTTACGGCGCAGGTGACTGGTTCGTTGAGGCTGCGCAGAATGCGAAAAGGCCTTCCGGCAACAACAGAACCGGTGTAGTCCACTGGGCCATTGCCGTCGTAGTTATCGATGGTGAGTTTCACTTCGGCCTCCTCGGGTCAGACCAGGGTCACGGGGCTGGGCAAAAAGCTGCGGAAACAGACGACCTGTTCGCCGTCATTGGCGTCGGTGACAGGCAGCGCTCGGAAAGAAGCGCTCAGGGCGATGCGTTCGATGGGGGCGGCCAGCGCAGAGGCGCTCTCGGCCGGTCCAGCCATCGATTGCAGGCGCGGATAGTGGAAAAGAATGCGCTCGCCCTGGTCGCCATCGATGAGGAAGAGCGCCGACCATTCCTGGAAAAAGCTGCCGCCCTCACGATCGACAAAGCCGGAGATGGGCTGGACGCGCATGGCCGCAGCCGGAACGCCGGCGATGAGCGGCTGCGCCAGCTGCAGGCCAGTCGCTGTGCCCGTAGATGCAACCGAGGCGACACGGGCAACGTTGAATGAAACGCGGCGGATGTAGTCTGGATCGCTGTTGACGGCGCTCGCGCTGGTCACATAGGCCGCATAGACGCCGCTGCCCACGTAGCCGGTCTGCGCGGCATAGTCAACGTCGACGGTGACCAGTGAGCCGGCTGAAAACCCGGCGGCATCGGAAGCGGCGAGCGCCAGAAAAGTCGCAGTCGATCCTGTGGCGAGGTTGACCGGCGTGACGCCTTTGCTGCCGGAGCCGTTCGCGGTTCCTCCCGCCGCGGGCACGATGAGGTTCATATGCTGCGAGCCGGCGGCAAGGGCCATCGACAGCTTGCTCCAGGACTTGAAGCGAAAGGAGACGGTGGCGTCGACGGTCTCGCGTACTTGGAATTGCGTTGTTCCGGGGCTGCCGGTGATTAGTTCACCGAACTTGCTGGTGGATTTGCGCGCGAAGTCCTCGATCCAGCCGAGCTCAATCCAGGGCGCCGGTGGCGTGCCGGCCGCAAATCGCCCATTCACCGAAGGATCGAAAAGCGTGGGCGATCCGTGAACGCGATCGACAGGCGCGAAATAGGCGCGCACGGACCTGCCTGTGGGCGGCAATGCGTGCATGGGGGTGACGACGGGTGTGGTCATTGTTCTCCCTGCTCCTGATAAGCGAAGACGGTAACTTTGGCGGTGCGGCTGAGACGATCGCGCAGGGTAACGACCGGACCGAACTCAGGTTCGGACCAGAAGACCATGGTCTCCATGGCGGTTGCGGGATTCTGCGTGTAGTTCATCTTTTGTGCCGAGTACGGATACAAAAGCTTCAGCACCTCGTAGTCCATTTCTTCGAGCGCGCGGCCGCGATCGAGGCCGGCGTTGTTCTGGGCGCCGGCGGTGCTGTACTGGATTTCGCAGCCCATCTGCGCCAGGATCGCGGGCATCTGCAGGTCGGCCACGAGGCCGGTCCAGCTCAGCGCGAATGCGTCGAGATGGGGTTGCGGCACGGGAGCCTCGGCCTCCTGAACCAGGATGCCGGGACGGGTAACCGCTCGCAGCACCATGGTGCGAGACGGGTTCACCGTCGTCAGACGGTTGCGCAGCGTGATGTAAAACGTATCTTTTGCATTTTGCATAATAAGTCACTCACTCGGTTACATATCCGGGATATCGGCGTCGGAAGGCGGCGCGGCCGGCCGCACAGAGTTAAATGGAAGCTGAGCCGGCTTACATCGGCCAGTCGCCGGAGGCTTCCTGTAACAGCAGCCGGTACAAATACACCTGGCCCTGGCTCTGCGAAGTCGAAGCCGCCTCGATGAGGAAGAGCTTTCCGGCAACGACGACTCCGCTGGCCATGGAAAACAGCGTTTGGGCGGAGCTGAGCTTGAGCTGGGTCACCTGGGCGGCGATCGCATCGGCGGAAAGGAGCAGCTCATATTTCGGAAGTTGTGCGTCTTCCATGGCCACGCGGGCTTTGCGGAAGAGCGCCGGCGAAAGCGGCAGCGAAAGGAAACCGGGCGCGTCGAGGCCGATCTGGCCGGCATTCGTCGCGTCCCCCGCGAGCGGCGGCATCTGCAGGCACGCGGTTGTGCCGCCATTGGCGCGCAACAGCGCGGTGGCAACGCGCTGCGCCAGGCCACATGGATTCTGGGTGCTGAGGTCGGCCATGGCTATCCCATCCTCACGGAGACCCAGGGCTTGAGCATCGACTGGACGGTCGGATCGATGAGCGCGCCGGAGAAATACTCCAGCTGCAGGGTGTCGACCTTCGACGACTTGACGTTCAGGCCGGGCGTGGCCTGGGCGTTCTTCACGATCTGCGCGCAGGCGCACTTCACGACGCTGGGAATCGTGGCCAGTCCGGCCGTGTAGGTGACCGAGACTTCGTTATAGGGCAGGCCCAGAATGTTGAGCGGGAAAATCAGCTCTCCGGTGTCGGCGACGAAGTCCACCGTTGTGGGATCCACGGTGGTCCATGCGCCCGGCAGCGAAAACGCCCAGAGCACCTCTTCCTGGAGCGGATAGACAATCTGGCCGCGCCGCGGTTTTGCGTAGCGCGCCTGGATCGACACGAACGGCAACGTGGCCGGGGCGATTGGCGCCAGCGGCAGATGACTCAGCCTTGCGGTCTGCGAGCCCTCCACAATGCGCAGACGCTCGGTGTATTGCGTTGGGTTGAGGCTGGCGCGTCGGCAGTGGCTGTCGATAAGCGACGACGCGACGGTGATCCAGTCATCGGTGACATCGGAAGCCAGGCCGTACGTTTGGTATTCGGTTGGCTGAAGATAAGACGCCATAGATTCTCCTTGCTGAAACAGAGCTGAGGCCAATCAGCTCAGAGCACAAAATCGGAAAGGCCGGTCCAGGTTCGAACCGGCCTTTCTCCTGAAAACTCCGCCTGTTTTGGCGGGGCAGGCTGGTCGATTACCGGTCGACGAGCACCTGATAGTGCGCGTAGCTGGCGCCCTTGACCACCGGTGCGCCGAACTTCACGACCACATGCTGCGAAGCGAGCGAGCCGGGCAATCCGAGCTGGAAGACGCGTGGATTGGGGTCGCTCAGCCAGTGGTACTCGATCAGGTCCTCAGTGACGATATAGGCCGGAAGCACCGCATTGCCGGTACCGGGAGTGCCGGTGTAGGCCAGCGACCACTCCGGGATCAACGGCAGTTCGCCGGCCTGGGTGGTCAGCATCTTCACCGTGAAGCCGGCCGCGATTTCCTTCGTGTTCAGGACGACGTTGAACTCCGACTTCATCTCGCGATCGATCAGATCGAGCAGCACCGGGTTCGCATAGATGGCCGTTGGCCGGACTGCGAAGCTGGTGTTGGCGCACATCAGCGCGATCGTCGATTTGAGGCCGTCGGTGATGCTCGCCGTGGTCGCGATCGTCGTGGTGTTGCCACCGGCGGCGATCTGCCCGGCCGCCCCGAAATACTGCATCGTGGTCGGCGTGCTCAGCGAAGTGTCGCTGCCATTCCACAGGGCGACGTCATGAGCGAGCATCACGCCATCGATCGTGTCCACCAGGTCCTTCGCCTGCAGATAGGCGAACTGCTTCTGCTGCGATCCCAGCTCCATGTCAAACAGGTTGTAGTTGAGCTGCGCGACGATCGCCTTCAGCGGCACACTGCGCTCGACCCGCGTGGGCGTAACCACGGGCGCGACGATGTTGCGCGGATCGACGAAGCCGGCGGTCGAGGGGTTCGGAATCGCCGTCTGCTCGAAGTAGCGCGACGGATGTCCCGTAGCGGGAACCTGCTTGATGCGCTGCCCGAAGAGATTGCGGCGCCGGACGATGTCGAGGATCTCGGTCTGATAGAGAGGAACTTCAATCGCGCCGGGCCCGATGTAATCCGCCGCGGAATGGATGTCGAGGAAATTGGCTGTCATAGCTACCTTTCATGAAGAAAATCTGTTGGCAACAAAAAAGCCGGCGCTTAGGCCGGCTCAGGTTCCGGTGCGGAAGGCGCGATCAGCTCACCACTCCGGAGCGCAACAACTGCGCCTTCACCGCGATGCGCTGTTCGAGGTTCAGCCCGCTCAGCGCCGCGTCCAGGGCGCCCGCTTCAAGCGACTCGAGCGAGGAGATCCCCTGCTTGGCCAGAAACTGCGCAGTCGCCGCGGGAACGGTCTTGCGCGCAGATTTCGGCTGCGTCTCGAGCTTCGTCTCCATCCGGGCTCCGACCTGGGTCTCGATCTCGGCTTCGACCTGGGCCCGCAGCTCCGCAATCTGCTGCTCGGCGGCTTCGAGCTTCTTCTGCAGCTCCACCTCGCGGCTGGTGGCGGCATTTGTCTCAACAGCGGCGACAATCTTCCGCACCTCTCCGCTTCTTTCGCTCTCCCGCTCATCGAGCAGCGTGACCGCCCGTTCGAAGAGCGCGGTTGCGGCTTCGATGCGAGCTCCGATGCGAGCTTCCATCTGCTCCAGTCCTTCGCTCAGCGTTACCATGCTTTCGCCTGTCTGTGATTCCATGTTTGCTCCTTTCTTGTTGCCTGCTTCGGAAGGGTTAAGCCTGCTCCCTCCCGGTGGTGCCTGGCCGCGCCCGCGTTGACCCGCTCCGGAAGAGCGGGCCGGCCGATCGTCGAGCGGCAGCGCGAGCTTCCCAACTCGAACGAGGTGTTGCGATACGCTGCTTTCTCGCGCAGCAGAATGGCCGCGCCGGTAAAGGTCGCCCGCGTCAGCGTCCAGATCTCCGCCCGCATGTCTTCCACATGGGCATCGGCGAGCTCCCAGGACATCCCCATGACGCCGGGCAGGCTTTGCCGCATCTGCCGCTCGACCTCGGGGAAATCCTTCGCAAAGAGATAGCCCGCGACCTGAAGCCGGGGCCCCTCCACATCGGCGTGGGTGATGATGCCGCATTTCCGGCGAGCATCGTGCCCATCCCAGGACGGCGCATAATCCACCGCCATCCCCAGAAGGGAAGGCAGCGCGGCCAGCGCCGCTCTGCGCGTCAGGATCACGCGATGCCCGCGCGCTCCCGATGGCGGCTTGGTGCTCGGCTCGTCCACCAGGGTCAGCACTCCGCAAAAGGGAGCGCGATTGGGATGGCCTGCCACCTCCGGCAGCGTTACTGCCATGGCTTCCAGTTTCATTGGGTCTCCCATCATGCCTGAATTCCCCGATTTGTAATCGTCGTTGTGACGTTATCCTCCTTTTTCACGGCCACGTTTTTTGCGGCCCCGTCTTTCACAGCCCCGTCTTTTAGGGCGAGGTCCGCGCCCGGGTCGGGCAGCGGCGCAAGGCCGCGCATGCCGCGTACTTCGTTCACGGTGAGAACGCCAGCCGCCAGCAAAGCGGTCTGCATCTCCACCTCCTGCATCTCGTCGGTTGTATCCAGATCGTTGAAGACGAACTCGAATTCCCCCCAGCCCAGTCGCTTGGCGAAGAGGTCGCGCGTCAGGTGCTCCGCGATCAGCCGCGCCAGCGGCACAATGGCGCTGTGAAATGCCTCGTCCAGCAGCGACTCGGCTGTCGACCGGTTGACATCCTGTTCGAGCCCGAGCAGCACCGGCGGCAGCGAGAACGCGTTCGCCACCATGCGGATCAGAAATTCCTGCCACGTGAGCCGCAGATCGGCGTCGGTGCCGGCGGCAAAGCGCAGCACCTCCGGCTTCTGTTCGCTGCTGAGGATCGGGACCCGCCCGGTGCCCTCGATCTCGTCCTGCCACCAGCGGATGAGCCGTTCATGCTGGGCAGGGGTGGTTTCGTTGAGCCACAGCGCATACTGCACCACCGCATTGCTGGCCAGCTTCCCGGCGAACCGGTGAGCGCTGAGAAACGCATTCACCGTCTCGAACGCGACTTCAAGCGGCCCAAGGCCAAACGGCGTGTAACTGCGCGGATTCATCCGCACATAGATCAGCTGGTTGTCCTGGAGCGGGATCACCGCATCGGTTCCGATCAGTCCCGTGGCCTGCGCAAAGCGGACTGACTCGGCGTTGCCATCCCACTTCGGGTCGATGCGAATCGTCGCTCCGTCGACCGCCCACAGCTCGAAGGGCTTCGCCGGATCCCCGGTCAGCTCCATCTCGATCGCACCGAAGCCGCCGACGAGCGCATCCTCGATGGCCTGCTCGATCAGCGTCCGAAACGAATCCGAAGCGTTGGGGATTTCGAGCGACCGCCGCAGAGTCTTCGCGCGCTTCTCCGCGAAGGCGACTTTTTCCGGGTCATGGTCGCGCTTCAGCCGCACCTGCCAGTCCATGCTGGCCACGCGATCCTTGATAAGGTTGATCGCGCGGCGAACCACCGGAGTCTCCGCAAATTTGCGCAGATTCGCCGGCGTCGGTTTGGGCAGCACCTTCGCGGGGAAGGAATACGGGGAAAGGACGGACGGCAAGGCCACCGTCTTTCGCTGCGCCGTTTCTTCTTTGCGCCCGGCTTCTCCCCGTCCAGCGCCCAGAAGCGCCAGCGCGTTTTTCCATTGCTCTCTGATCTTCACGTCTCCTCCGTCTTCCTTGTTGCAAAAGAAAAGGCATGGCGGTTGGCCATGCCTCTCGTAAACCCTGGTACGGATATCGCTACACCCGCAATTCCCTCTTCGCCGTTTCGGCTACGCGATCAAGATCGTTGACCGTGAGCACGCGAATCTGCTGCGTTTCCATCGTTTCCACTCCAAAGCGATACTGCTCGACGCCAACCTCGTCGCCGGAGATATCGCCGTTGCTATCGCGCAGCGGTTCGACGACCGCCGTCAGCTCGAGCTCGGCGTTCTCGATCCGCGCCACGCCCGACCGCAGCGAAGGCGCCGAGAAGGCGAGCACCTTGGCCAGTTCCACGTCGCCCGTGAGCGAGACAGCGTGAAACATCCGCACGATACCGTTCGGACGATAGCCGCAGTCGATCTTCAGCGGATCGCCGGGGCGGGTATAGGCCGAGACGGCGATCCGCCTGCGCATCAGGTCCCACACCCGCGCGTGCTCGAAGTGCATCCGCATGCTGCGGGCGATGGCCTGGCGTCCGCTCAGCGCATGGCGCGCCTTCTGCGTGCGCGGCTCCACGTAAAGACGCATCAGCTGATCCATCTCCGCCGCCATGTTTTCCGCAAGGCACGCCTTCGCTTCCGTCATTTGTAACTGATGCGAGAACGAATCTTCAATCGTCTTCAGCAGCGGCGTCGTCTCCGGCCCCTTTTCCAGCAGGCGTTGCCGCATCTCGGTTTCCATAGCTTCCAGCATGCCGACATCGGCGTCCGGATCGACGCAGCGCACCCGGGCCCAGTCGCGAGTGAAGCGGACCATCGCCGCTTCCGGATGCGACGCCTCCCGCAGTACCGCACCGATATTCACGAATTCGTTTTTCACCGGATCCGGCACATACCGGATCAGGTTGAATTCACATTGCAAACGCTCGTTCACATCACCCTTCCACTTACGTTATCGCCCCATCCTCGTCCCGCAAACTGCCCCGCCCGCCCCTCGCCCGCCGCCCTCTCCCAGTTTGGAAACGGCTGCCGCGAAGATTCCCGGAACTCTGTGATCAGATCCCGTAAGCGCGATCGCCGCTCGATCAGCTTCTTCACCAACCCTTCCAGAGCCGCAACGTCGCCCTGGTACCACTCGGGCGGAATTGTCTCGACGATCTCCCAGATTGGTTGCGCATCCAGTTTCTCCACGCGGCTGAGCCACGGCTCAAAGCTCGCCCATCCCGTCACGTCCCAATACACCACATTGCGGCCATACACACCGCGCAAAGGAGCATCGACGAATCGCCATTCCCCCGCGTTAAAACAAAAGCCCTGGTCGATGAATGTCGCGCCGTATCGCTTCTCCCGTCCTTTCCGGTAAAACAGCGCCTGCCGGCCGTTGGCGTTGCAGGTCCACTTATCGAGCACCAGCGCTCCCGCGAATTCGCGCAGGTTGCGCACCTCGGCCAGCTGCTCTTCAGGAAGATAATCCGCCACATGACCGGGCATCAGCCCGCCCACCAGCTGCGACCCGAAGTGCAAACCCGCCGTGCAGCGCTCCCGCCGTTGCCCGTAGTCCATCTCCAGTTCCGCGGTGTGCTCGATCAGCCACGGCCTCACCTCCACCACATCGCAATGCGGCACCGTCAGCCCGATCAGCGCTCCCAGCCTTGTCGCCAGCAATTCGTTGGGCAGAACACGCAAATGCTGGGGATTGTTCCGGAATTTCACCACCCAGGCATTGTCGTCCTCGCCCAGCATCAGGTGGCTTTGCGCGCCGCCTCGCATTCTGCGGATATGCTGCACGATCTGAACCGCCACGTCTCCTCCGGATTCCTTATGCTAGTCGAACGCTGCGCCCGTGAGCCGCTCTTCACGGACCGCTAGCGCAATCGCCATCGCCATCACACAGTCGTCGTGTTCCCCAGCCTGCGCTTCCGCGCGGCCGCTGGCATGGCGCACGAAGCTGCGGCACTCCCGCAGGAGCCGCTCGCTCTTGAAGATTCCTGCTGTTTCCACCAACGCCGACCCCAGACGCCCGAGAATCCTCGGACGCGTGATCGCGGAAGTCAGCCATCCAGGATGTCCGCCCATCTTATAGATCCGCGGATAGCGGCAGACCGTTTCAAGATAAGCGAGCACCCCCGAGCCATGATTATTCCGCTCCACTACCAGCAACGCATTGTTATATTCCCTCGCCAGGGCCGCCACTTCCTGCGCCAGCTCCAGCGGCCCCAGTGTCCCGCGCAGTTCCGCACATTGCAGGCCGGTTGTGAGGTCAATCACCTGTACCGCCGAGAAGTCCCCCTCCAGGCCACCGCCCGCCGGGTCCGCGGCAACAAGATATTCGCGGTCCCCAACCGGCGCCAGCCACACGTGCAATTGTCCATTCGACCGCTGGGCCACCGGCGCTTTGACCTCCCGCAACCGCGCATCGATCGAAGCGGTATCGAAAATGCACTGGCCGCTTGCGAGAAAACATTCCGTCGAATCCTCGGCATATTCCTGCTTCGCCATGCCGCGGAAGTTTGCCTGGAGCTGCCGCCGATACCCAATTTGCGCGAGGCTCAGCTTGTGCTCGTACATCAATCGCCGCTCCGTCTCGTTCAACGAATCCTCCTCCACCGTGCGAGCCACATAGGCATCCTCCATCCACCATGGAAAGAAGTGCCGCACCATGCCCGTTTTCCCGGCATCCTGCCACTCCTTCCAGAAGCATCCCGCCGCGCCCATCGGCGTCGACTCCAGCACGAGCTCGCCCCGGGGCGACAGCCCGGCGCGCAGTCCCTGTAGAATTTCCGCCGGATCTCCCGGCCATCGCGCCACCTCCGAGCAATGAAGGTTGCTGATGGTGAGCCCGCGGCCCGCATTCGGCGCCCCCGCCGTCTCCACCCGGTACTCGCTGTCCATGCCCGGGAAAATAATCTGCCGCGCATTCACGAGCGATGTCTTCAGCGCTCCCCGGCACAGCGACGGGGGAAGACAGCGCAAAAAG
Organism: uncultured Acidobacteriaceae bacterium; assembly: GCA_963831055.1. Lineage (GTDB taxonomy): Bacteria > Acidobacteriota > Terriglobia > Terriglobales > Acidobacteriaceae > Palsa-343. Next base: position 109,588 of record CAWHOU010000017.1, read on the forward strand.
CGATGCACGATTTGAAAGATCGACTCGGCAGCCTCCTGGGTGTGCGCCACCTGCATCGTCAGTGTGCCTGGATGCGTGATGGTTTTCAGAAAGAACTGACCCGCCACCCAGGTTGTTATGCCCAGCTGGCGGGCCTTCAGCACGATGTTGCTTTGTCCTCGCTTCTCTTCATAGGCGCACTGCGCGCGATTGGCCGCGAGGGGAATGGTTTTTCCGCTCCGGCTTCTCACGCGCAGCACCTTCAGCGCCAGCGCCAGCGCGCCGGCTTGCCGTTGTCCCGAAAACGGCTCGTCCAGCACCCCGCCCAGACGAACCAGTTCCGGCCGGTCCGCGGCTCCCCAGTCGAGATTCATGTCCGCCTTCGATTACTGGTTCATGGTGTATTCCATCGTCAATTGCGCCGACCCGGCGTTGGTGCTGCATCCCGCCGCAGCCGTCTGAACGCCCATGGACAGATTATGTCCGGCAACGATCGGCACGCCGCTTACCGCATTACGGTAACTGTAAGTCCCGGGCGCAAGAGTTACTAACTTCAGCCAGGTGGACGCAGAGCTGTCATAGACTCCGATCACCGGATACGTACTGCATCCGGAAGGCGCTGTCCCGATGGCGATATCCAGCCGCGTCATCGTGATCCCCGCGCTCGGTGACCAGATTGCACCGAGGGAATTGTTCGTCGATGTCCCGAAGGTCCCCGCAAAATTGCCATACCATGTGAAACGCCAGGACTGGAGACAATTCGCCGTTCCGTTGGCTGTGACCCCGGTTGCGTAGTAGCCGGTCGGGCATTGCGAGGGTGCCGCTGCCAGAGCTGAAGCGGTGCTGGCATTCCCGCTCGTGGCGGCCGTCAGGGTGGAGGGAAGCTGTGCGTTCGTCACCTGCCCGCTCAGCTGGCTGAAGCTGTAATCGTTCGCCGCCGGCGCCACCGCCCCGGTGCGCCCGTTGAAAGAAGTAACACCGCCGCTCGAAATCGTTGCGCCCGCGCTGCCCGCGACGTACCAGTTGTAATCCGGCCCGCAGACCAGAGTCTGTGTCGAGGGAGAGGACAACACCAGCGCCGCCGCCGATGTTCCCGAGGCATAGATCATTTCGGAGCTCGTCGTCTGCAGCGTTACTGTGTTCGAAGAAGTATCCGATTTGACGATTGTGAATTCGAGCCCCGTCGGCGCCGCCTTGTCGAGCAGGGGCGTATAACAACTGGGCAGCATAATGGTCTGTGCGCCGCTCGCCGCATTCGCGATTACGTTTTTGTTCGCGGCCGTGAGTGTCAGCGTCGATGCCGTGTTGATGATAGTCCCGAGCGCGATCCCTCCGTTCGAGCGAATCGTTCCCTGATAAGTGACGTTGAAGAACGGACTGGCGCCGGAAAAGTGTGCCTGGAAGGCATCCCCCTGGTAGCCTGTATACATCTGCGCGGCGTAAGCCGGATAACTCGCCGCCGAAGCCACGGGAGCAGACCAAACCCGCGGGACTGCGCCACTTGGATCATTGACATTAGCGCCGCCGCTGGAATAACCGGTCACTTCGGCATCTTCGAGTGCCTGATAGTAATTACCGCAGCCGGTAAGATGATGCACGCTCGCGTAGGTCGGTGGGTTACCGGAGGATCCGGCATATGTAATCCAGTTGACCCCGTTGGCCATTTCCAGGCAATCCACATCGGCAATCAGCAGGTTATTGCTGACAGCCGGAGCCACATAAGCCAGGTTCGCTGCCGGGAAGCTGGTCACATCGGGCCACTGGATGTGGCCGCCATGAATCTCGACGCCATTCGCTCCGACATAAAACCCTGCGATAGCCGGACTGTCGAGGTAAGTGTCGGTCCAGACGCTGCCCGAACCACCCGTGTCGTACACGACGTAATTTGTCGCATACGATGCATTCGCGGCTGACCCCGACGAAGCGTTGTTCGCGCATGGAGCGCTCGGGCAGGTGTAAGGATAACCGAATCCGTGGATCAGATACCCCGTATTGCCGGTGCCCTCGTTGTAGACAGCCGCAGTCTGCGCGTTTCGCACCACGATGTCGTCCAGATGGCTGTCGATTGCGGTCTTCAGCAGATGAATGCCATACGCCGAACGACTGGCGGGCGTGAAGGCCGCGCTGCTGTAACTGACCGTCACGTTGCGCAGCAGGAAGTTAGCCTGATGGCTCGCGGAGGTATTCTCTTCGCCCAGCAGAATGCCCTCGGCGGTGGTGTCATTCACCGTCACGTTGTCGATCAGCAGACCGCGAAACCATTGCAGTTCGAAGCCATGAGTGGCGTTGGCACTTGCCAGGATGTTCAGGTCCTTAAAGGTACACCCCTGTGCCTGCGCGCCGTTGCCAAGATAGAATAAGTCGCCGCTCAGGGATCCGGGTACCGTCAGCGTGGTAGCAACCTGCGTGCTGTCGGCATTTACGGTGGCTCCAGCGGAACCAAGCACGCTGACACAGGCGCCATTCGTGGGTTCCGTCAAGGTTGCCGTTACCGGGAAAGTCCCAGGTCCCAGGCGCACGGTCTGATTCTGACCGGTTGTATTCGCTTGGCTAACTGCGGCACTCCAGGCCGCATTCAGGGTGGTATAGGTTGTGCCGTCTACAGTAACTTCCCCGTTGATCGTCGCGCCGGTAACACTGCCTGTCCCCCTGAGTGACCCGGCGACAGACAGGTTGCCGCTGAAGCTCCATGTTCCTCCCGCCCCGGTCCCTCCCGCGGTGTTTGTATAGCCGAAGTAATCGCTTGTAACGCCGAAGCCGGGATTGACAATCCGCTGCAAAGTCCCGCAGCCAGGCCCCCAATAACACGGCAACCCGATCAGACTGGTCAGGTAATAGGTGTTCGCCATGATCCCGTAGTTCCACGGGCCGTTGATATCAAAAGCGGCGCCTGGCAGGTGCCAGCTCCCTCCGCCCGGCATGTAACTCGTCCAGGCGACTCCGTTGGATATTTCCAGGCCGATATCATTATTTTCCGGCCTGCCCAACATCTGCATCAGCAAACGCGGGCCGCCATTATGAGGAAGCCACTGCGATGCGGACAACGCCCCGAAGTTGGCGGACTGATAAGGATACTGTGCTTCCTCCACGGTATCGCTCGACGCCCATGGGGCATTATTCGGAGCCAGTGCAAAGTGGTTGTCCGTGGTGTCGTTGTTGGCGCCCACCACCTTGTAGACTTCCGCTCCCGAGTAGAGCGATACGCTCTTGTTGGCATAACTGTTGAATGCCGAATCCAACGGTCCCCAGTCGTTTCTTCCGGTCCACAGAATGAGGTGCGTGCCGTCCACCGAACCCAGAACCGGCCACACGAAGCGCACGGGGTATGCTGTCGTTCCTCCGGATTCGCCATTGCTCCATGAACTGCCGCTCGGCACGTCCGCTCCGGCGATCTCGGCGAACTGGCCGCACAGGCCACCCTGCCAGAGGGTGCCGCCCATAGGGTGCGATTTCTGCATCGTGGCCCTCACGCTGGTGCTGCCGTTTGTGGCGCTGATCGCGATTGTCTCGAAATTGCCCAGGTGATAGGTTCCCCCCGAACCCGCCTCGTCCGCCATGCAGGCCAGGCCCGTTGTCCATGCGCCATGCGCTGTGCTGATCGTGAACGTCTGGGTTCCAGGCGTAAGCGACCCCGACGGCACTGCGATTGCCGATGCGAGACTGCCCCATGCGGTGGACGGCGCGACACTGGTAGTCGGCGTAATCTGCGTGAAGTAATTGCAACTCACGCCCTGGCAGGTCGCGATATTGTCGCTGAAGGGCTGCACATCGTCGTTGAGAGCCGTTGCCGTGAGCGTCGTCGTTTTTCCGCTCTGCGTATCGAGAAGCCAGCGATTTTCTCCCTGCGTTCCTGAAATCTGCTCGTTGGCGCTGGCATTGGTCCCTGACGGCGCAACGACGACAGCGGTTGCCCCAGCAGCCGGCGCGCCCGTCAGCGTGCCCCGGTAAACATTGATGGTTGCGCTGACTGTATCCGACCACAACTCCATTCCTTCGTCGAACGGCGCGTTGTCTCCAGCCGGCCCGTTCACATGCATCTCCTGATTAACGCAGTCTCCGGGAGCTTCGCACCATACATCGCTGCTATGGGCTGAGGTAGCGCCGCTCGTGTTGCGAATGGTCTCGCTGTGCAGATTTCTGAGCACCGTCTGATGGACAAAGTCGTAAATCTGGGAGTGAATGCCCCCCTGGGTCTGATTGACGTTGAACTCCATACCGATTGAGTTCTGAAAGGGAGACTGGGTGAAGGAAGGCGGTCCCGTGAAATCGACTTTAAGCTGGGATGCAACGGCCGGATTCGTGCTACCCGGGTACGGGTTCACGTATGGGTTAACAATCGTCTGGAAGAGTCCTCCGGAACGGTAGTCGCTCAGCGCTATCGGAAATGAAGAGGCGACAGAAGCCTGTTGCACTCCGTAGTTGGCGAAATTCACGCGCGACCATAAAGGCATCTCCATCTGGGCATAAAGCGCAGGCGCAATTACCCGGCAGGCGTAGGTGTAAGTCGCACATTCTGCCACCGACATTGCTATCCCGTCGTTGCTGCCGGATCTCGATTGCCATTGGTCCGCGTAGAGCGCTCCCTCCATTTGCCTGGTGTAGAGCTGCGGCGCCGTCAGCGGTCCGGTCAGCGCTCCGCCGGCCAGGGGCAGGTTTGCCGCCGCGAGCTGATCTGCATAATGCTTTGTTGCCGCCTGGCTGGCGGCGGCTGGATCGCTGTTCAGGGTGAGGGGGCCGGTGAGAGCTCCGCCGGCCAGCGGCAGAAACGACCCGCTCAGCGATGAAATAGCGCTCTGCACATACCCCTCGGAAACCGGCTGCACCGCTTCGGTGGAGGGCTCCAGCTGCGCCCGCACCGAGGCAACCGAAGCTGTGGATGATGCCGGAACGACCCAATACTCCTGGTTCACTGTCCCGTCGCTCAGGTGATAGACAGCCGTGTAGTAGCTCCCCGCCGGCAACGCATTGGCGTTGGGCATCAGGTTCAGGCTCACAAATCCATCGGCGCCAATCGGTGCGCTCGTGCTTCCCGCCGCTATCGCCTGATTCTGGGGAGTGGTAAAAGCGGACCAGTTCACCAGCAACGTTCCACTTGCCGCCGTTCCGTCCGCGCGATAGATGGTGCCCTGGACGGTTGTGGTATTCACTTGTGCGGTCGCACGCGGTGGAAGCACAGCCACCGCCACCGCTGTCAATCCAATCGCCACTCGCCAAATCCGGGCGAAGCCGCAGTTCCGTTTAATCGAGTCCATTCGCTTTCTCGAGTCTTTGTTCCGCACGATCGAATCCTTGTTCCGCATATTCCTCATTTCCGAAACCGGCAAGCCGCCCGTTGGGGTCTCACATGATGTTCACCCATGCGGACCAAATGAAAAAGGGACACCGTTGGGTGTCCCCTTTTCTTTTTTAACTCTATAAGTTCAGAATACCAGTTCCTGAGAATAAAACTGCCAACTTTTTTGGCCTCGCCCGGCTTGCAAGCTATTTGTTATGTACGGTCATTACTTTCGATTTTGGCCTCCCCTCTTGACAGTTTTTCCACATTTGGGTCGAACAGCTGAATTGCAAGAAAAAACCTTGTCAAACGATCAAGCGCCTCGTGATAAATCCGCGCCACCGATCGCACGCTTTCCCCGGTCAGAAGCGCGGCCTCCGGAGGTGTAAAATCCTCCAGCGCGACGCGCGCGACAATGGTCCGCGATATGTGGTCGAGCCTTTTCAGGCACCTTTCCACATCGAGGACAAAGATTAGGCTGTCTTCAAAGGTTCGCAGCCGATTATGGGTAACCCGCGCCCGGGAAAAGGCGGTTTGGCCCAGCGCGCAGGGTGGCCGGCCAATTTCCATCGAGACGCGCACGTAGCGGCGCAAAAGGGCCACGGTATGCTTCCGGTAAAATGCCAGTCCGTCCACTGGCCTCGCCCGCCACGCCGGCAAAGCCGGTTCCGCCACCGCGGTCGCGGTGCACATGATGCATGGCATCGCGAGCGCCGCGCTCATGCCGCACCCCCTTCACGCAACATACTGATCCTGTGCCGCCCACGGCGTCCCGGCCGCCGCGTTTGCTTTACCGGCGGAAGAGATCGCAGTTTTCGCACACAGCCCGGACAATAAATCTCCGGGCAATCCTGGGCACGGAACCAAAGCACCCCGCACCCCTCACACACCTTAAGAAAAATCCGCAGATACATCAGTCGTTCTCCAGAGTTCTCCGCGTGAGTCGGTCTTGTGACCCTTCCCCGCGGAGTTTTGTGGTTGGCCTGGCTGCCTGGCAATGGCGGTCGTGACCTTCCTGTTTGTCGTGAGCCGGCATCGGCCAGCCGGCCGCAATCGTCGCCCCTCCATTCGGAATCTCACTGCACACAACGGCCTGCACGAGCCTGCCCATCCCGAGCGAAAGTACTATGTCTGGCCGGCGCAAGTAGTCCGACACTACCTTCATGGAGCAATGCGATCAATTACCGGGAGGAGCGATTCGGTCGTCTTGCGGTAGCTGGGTACTGAAGTCTTTTCCGCGGCCTGCGGATTTCGCGAATTCGCGATTCTTTCTGCAAAACCCGAAGTAACGGCTGTTTAGCTCCCTGAAAACAATTGAAAGATGAAATTCATCGAGTTACACGAGCGCCTGCGGCTCGAAACGTGGCGTCGCATCGACCAGGGAGTTCTCAGCACTTCGCTGCTCGCCCGCCAGACCGGCCTGGCCCAGGCACACATCTCCAATTTTCTTCATCGCCGTCGCCGCCTCAGTCTTCCCGCCCTGGACCGCCTTCTTCTGGCGCAGGCGCTGAGCGTGAAGGATCTGTCTCCCGACCGCCCCACTTCCTCTGCGAGTACGGGGCGCGAATCCATGGACATTGTGCCGATCGTCGCGCACATCGTCGCCATGACCGCTCCCCTCATCGGTTCACGGGTGGTACTGGACTCCGTTCAGCTTCCCTCCGGCTGGCTCGCCAGCTTCCCCACCGCCGCGCGGTGAGTCGCCGTAGCTGGGAGCGATTCGTTGGCGTACGCGTCACTGAGGCGCAGGCCCTCCCCATGGATCCCGTGCTCCGCATCGGCTCCATCGTCGTCATCGACCGCCATTACAACTCGCTCGCCGCCTGCCGGCCTCCCTTTCCAAACCTCTATGGAGTGCGTGCCGGATCGCATTTGCTTTTCCGCCACGTCACTTTCGAGTCCAACCGTCTTGTCCTCCGGCCTCGCGCCCTCGCCTTTCCGGTCGACCTCATGGAACTGGCCTCTCAGGAGGTCCCCTCCGATTTGCTGGTGGGCCGGGTCTGCCTCTGCATTACCGCGACATAACAAGAACCTGCCGCCACTCCTTGCCTTTGATAGCATCCACTTCAGAGGTATTTCCATGGACCCCCTCCCCGTTGCCCCAGGCAATGGCGCTCGGCGCAATGAGGACATCGCGCTCGATCTGCTCAAGTTTGTAGCCGCTACCGCTGGCGTTGGCCGCGCCAGCCTTCCCTCCACCGGCTTCGTTGCTGGCGGCCCTCCCAAACCCGACGATCAGGTTGCCCAACTGCTGGAGCTATACTCCCGCTGCCTCCGGGCCGTCGAAGGCAAGCCGGCTTAAGGCCGCCTGATTCTCTTGCCCGGCTCGCCTCATCCCCGCTCGTCTCATCTCGGCATTCTCGTTTGCGGAGCCGGCGTTTTCGGACGCAATCATCTGCGCGTTTATCGGGCGCTCGAAAGCGAAGGTGCGCCGGTTCGCCTTGCCGCCATCGTCGAACCAGACCTCGTTCGCGCCGGCGCGGCCTCCGCCGAATGGGGCGTGCCCGTCTTCTCCTCTGTCGAAGAATGCCTCGCCGCCCGCACCCACGACGAGCTCGTCTTCAGCGCCGCTTCAGTCTGCACCCCCACCTCCACCCACTTCCCGGTTGCAGAGGCTCTGCTGGCTTCAGGAATCGATGTTCTGATCGAAAAGCCGATCGCCACCAGCGTCGAGGAAGCCAGGCGCCTGGTCGAAGCCGCCGCACAGTACAACTGCATTCTCCAGACCGGTCACCTGGAGCGCTTTAATCCCGCTGTTATCGCCACCCAACCCATCCTCAACCGCCCCATGTTTTTCGAGGCCCACCGGCTCAGTATCTTCAGCCCTCGTTCCCTCGACGTCGACGTCGTCCTCGATCTGATGATCCACGATCTCGATATCGTACTCAGCCTCGTTCAGTCGCCGGTTCGCTCCCTCCACGCCGTTGGCCTGCCGATTCTTTCGAATAAAGTGGACATCGCCAATGTCCGCATCGAATTCGAATCCGGCTGCGTCGCCAACTTCACCGCCAGCCGGGTCAGCACCGAAAAAGTGCGCAAGCTTCGCTTTTTCCAGCCCCACCAGTACGTCTCCATCGATTACGCCCGCCAGGATCTGCTCATCATCGACGTCTCACCTGCTGCCCACGCGGAAGCAGCCGCGAAAGCCGCTGCCGCTTCCGCTGGTTTTCCCGGCCTGCATATCGAAAAGCCCCAGGTCCTCCCGGGCGAGCCTCTGCGTCTTGAGATCGAATCGTTCCTCGAGTGTGTCCGCACACGATCCGCGCCTCGCGTTTCTGGTGAAGACGGCCGCGCCGCCATGGCCTTGGCGCTCGACATCAATGCCGCGATTGCTGAGCATGCCGACCGCGCCGGCCTTCATCGCTTCATGGATTCTCCGACCGCCTGACCACCCATCCCGGATTCCTGACTCCCCGTCTCAGCCGCGATCTCCTCGCGCACTTTCCTCATCGTCTCCAGATAGAACGCCAGGTTGTGCAGCGTGTTCAGAACCGCAGCCAGCGGCTCCTGCGCCGCCATAAGATGCCTAAGATAGGCGCGGCTGTAGCGCCGGCAAACCATGCAGCTGCAGGCGGGATCCACCGGCCCCCGATCTTCGGCATACTGCCGGTTCTTGATATTTACCCGCCCCTCGGAGGTGAAAAGCAGTCCGTGCCGGGCCGCCCGTGTCGGCAGCACGCAATCCATCATGTCCACGCCCATCCGCGCGTACTCCACAATTTCATCCGGATAGCCGACGCCCATCACATAACGCGGTTTGTCCGCGGGCAGCAGCGGCAACGTCGTCGCGATCATCTCCCGTGTCAGCTCACGCGGCTCGCCCACGCTCAGCCCGCCGATGGCGTATCCCGGAAAATCCATCTCCACCAAACGCTCAGCGCACTCCCGCCGCAAATCGGCGAACATGCCGCCCTGCACAATGCCGAAGAGACTTGGCGTCTTACCTTCGAAATCCCGTTGCCTGTTGCCTGTTGCCTGTTGCCTGTCGAGTGTCCCGGCGCCGCTCGACCCCCAGGGGACACTCGACTTATGCGCCTCAAAATGATCCCTGCTGCGCCGCGCCCAGCGCAGCGTCATATCGAGCGAAGCACGCGCCCGCGCATGATCCGCCGGGTACTCCGTGCACTCATCGAAAGCCATCGCAATGTCGGATCCCAGCGCGATCTGCACATCCATCGAGTGCTCGGGTGAAAAGAAATGCGACGAGCCATCGATGTGCGAACGAAACGCGACGCCATCCTCCGTGACCTTGCGCAGCTCGCTCAGGCTGAAAACCTGGAATCCGCCCGAATCTGTCAGAATGGCCCGATCCCAGCTCATGAACCGATGTAGACCGCCCATCCGCCGGATCGCCTCATGCCCGGGCCGCAGGTAAAGATGGTAGGTGTTGCCCAGCAGAATCCGAACGTCCAGCTCCTCCAACAGATGTTGCGGAGTCGACTTCACCGTTCCCTGCGTGCCGACGGGCATGAATACCGGCGTCTCGACCGCGCCATGCGGCAGGGTCAACGTGGCGCGCCGCGCCGGCCCGCGGGTCCGGTGAATTTGAAAAGTGAGAGACACCCGCTGATTGTAGCCGTCGCTATCCTTCCGGCTCGCGATCGCGGAGCACTGCGGGAATGTCGCGGTAGCCGTGCAGTACCGCGTCTATCTCGATGAAACCGGCAAACGCGCGATAGATAATCCCGTAATTGCCCTCAGCCAAAACGGTACAGGCTTGTTGATGTCTCTGCTCTTGTGACCAGCCCCAGGATGTTGCGGCAGCCCAGGGGAACCGCGCCTCGGATCTCAGCAACCGAGCAGCGGCATGCGCAGCGTTACGCAGGTGCCGAGTCCGGGCTCACTGGTGATCGCTGCGCTGCCGCCGTGGAGAGACATAATGCTCTGCACAATAGCCAGACCCAGCCCGGTCCCGCTGGAAGCCGCTCCAGTCGAAGATCTGGAGCGAGATGCATCGGCCCGGAAGAAGCGATCGAAGACTCTGGGCAGCGCTTCAGACGGTATGCCGGCGCCAGTGTCTGAGACCTGGATGCACAGCTCTGCATCGGCGGCGAAGGCAGCCACGGTAACCGAGCCCCCTCTGGGTGTGTGGGCGATGGCGTTGGAGACCAGGTTGCTGACTGCACGCAGCATCAGCGGCCGGTCCAGGGCGGCAGTGATGGACTCCTGACCGCCATCCGCGACGAGAGATATCCCGCCGTCCGATGCTGTGGCCTCGTAGTACTCGCGCACCGCTGTCAGCAGCTCACCCACGTTCATTGGCTGCCGGTGCAGATCCGACAGAGGGCTCTCCGCACGAGCGAGGAACAGAAGGTCGCCGATCAGATCGGAGAGCCGAACCGATTCTTCGAGTGACGACTCCAGTACATCTCGGTATTCCTCTACCGTGCGCGCGCGAGCCAGAGCGACCTCGGCTTCGCCCCGGATATTGTTGATCGGCGTCCGCAGGTCGTGTGCGATATCCGCGGTGAACCTGGAGATCTGGGCGAAAGATTCGTCGAGGCGAACCAGCATCGCATTAAAGGTTTCGGCCAGGGAGGCCAGCTCCGAGGGATAGCCTTCGGCCCGAATCCGTTCGCGCAAATTGGTCGAAGTGATTCTGCGAGCAGTGGCCGCAATTTCCTCGATGGGCCGAACCCCGTGGCGTGCGATCCTGTATCCGATGAGGGGGAAGAGGATGGCTGTTGCGCCGAGGATGGTCCAGAACCAGAATCGATAGCGTCGCAACAATCCTTCTTCCTGAGCGACGTCGATGGCGATTTGAATCGTGTCAATGCGATCCATTGCCGCGCCTACCGGAGCGGCGGCGCTGGCGATCCGAAACGCCTGCCCATTCCTGCCGGTCATGGAAACCAAATGTTCAGGCCGCCCCCGAGTGCGGCTGACCAATGTCGCCATGTCAAGCTGCTCGGTCATGCCGGGTGTCGTCAGAATTGGCACACCATGTTCATCGAGAAGACGAATGTAAAACTGCTGGTATCGACGCGCGGCAGACTCCAGTTCGATCTCTTCCCGCAGGCCATCGAAATCGTCCGGCCGCTCCCGGAGGAGAGTGCGCAATACGTGTAATTTGTCGGCGAGAAACAGGCCCGTGCTTCTCTCGAGTTCGACGCGCAGGACCAGGTAGAGACCGGCTGTGGCCAGCAGCAGCAGCACCAGGCCGACGACAGAGTATGCGGCCGTTAGCCGGAATGCCAGAGTTCTGCGTACCCGCGCCGCGGCCAATGAGCTATTGCTCGGCGTCAAGGACATAGCCGGCGCCGCGAACGGTGTGGATCAGTTTGGAAGGAAATGGATCATCGACTTTGCTGCGCAGCCGGCGCACGTTCACGTCGACCACATTGGTATCGCTGTCGAAGTTCATATCCCAGACCATTTCCGCAATCAGAGTGCGCGATAACACTTCGCCGGCGCTCCGCGCCAGCAACGTCAGCAGCAAAAATTCCTTCGCCGTCAGTTCCAGCTTCTGACCGCCGCGCATGGCGCGGTGCCGCAAAAGATCGATCTCCAGATCGGCCAGGCTGATCGTCTCCGAAGTACGCGGTGCTGCGCGTCGCAGCAGCGAACGCACTCTGGCCAGCAGTTCGGAAAAGGCGAACGGCTTGACCACGTAATCATCCGCGCCCAGCTCAAACCCCTGCACCCGGTAATGCACGGCATCCCGCGCCGTGAGCATCAGGACCTGGGCTTTTCGACCAGCTTCGCGCATACGCGCAAGCACCTGCCAACCGTCGAGCCCCGGCAGCATCACGTCCAGCACGATGAGGTCAAACTCCATTTCCAGGGCGAGGTACAGCCCCTGAGTTCCGTCGCCTGCAACGTCGACCACGTAGCCCGCTTCGCTGAGTCCCTTCCTGAGGAATCTGGCAGTCTTTGGTTCGTCTTCGATGATCAGAATTTTCATGGCCCACTCCGTGGATTGGTCGGCTGGTATTTCAGAACTCAAATCGCAGCGCGAACTGCATCTCGCGCGGCGTTCCCGATCCCACCGGTGTGACCGGGGAGACGGTATTCACGGTGTTGACTATGCTGCCGAACCCAGTCGAACAGCCGGCAGGAGAGGAAGTTGAAACGTCGCAAATAGCCTGCGGCTGACCGAGCTGCGGATGATTGAAGATGTTGTAGGCCTCAGCCCGGAATTCCAGCCGCCCGCGGTCCGAAACCGGAAATGTCTTGTCGGCCGCCATATCGATCTGCCACGTTGCCGGCCCGGGGAACAGATTGCGCGGCGCGGTACCGAACTCTCCGGCGGGAAGGGCAAAGGCCGCCGGATTGATCCACTCCGCTACCGTTTTGCCCCCCGGCGGAGTCAGGGATACTCCGGGGATCCGGTCGGGACGACCTGTGCCGGAGGCCCCATCCGGCGCGGTATAGCTGCTGGGCAGCAGTACATTCACCGGGAATCCCGTACGAGCCAGGGCGGTCGTATTCAACTCCCAGCCGCCGGCGCGACAGGTCCTGGTGGCCGTCGGCCGGATCCCCAACGGCCGGCTGGTCGACGCCGAGGCGGCCGGGGTCACCGTCGACGAACGCGGCTTCATCCCGGTCGACGAGCGGATGGCGACCAACGTGCCGGGCATCTATGCGATCGGCGACATCGTCGGCGGCCCGATGCTCGCGCACAAGGCCACCCATGAGGCCAGGGCGGCGGCCGAGGTCATCGCCGGCCGAGCGATGTGGCCTTCGATCCGCGCGCGATCCCGTCCGTCGCCTACACCGACCCGGAGGTCGCGTGGATGGGCCTGACCGAGACCGCCGCGCGCGCCGCCGGGGTCAGATACGAGACGGGCCGTCTTTCCCATGGGCCGCGTCGGGTCGGGCGCTGGCGCTCGGCCGCGACGAGGGGCTGACCCCAAGCTCCTGCTCGGGCCGGGCGGGCCCGGAGGAAACGCGTGCTCGGCTGCGGGATCGTCGGCGTCGGCGCCGGCGAGCTGATCGCCGAGGTGGTGCACGGCGCTGGAGATGGGCGCCGACGGCCGAGGATCTGGCGCTGACGATCCACCCCCATCCGACGCTGTCGGAGACGGTCGCCTTCGCCGCGGAGCTGCAGGAGGGCACGATCACCGACCTGGTCCGCCCCGGCGGCCGGCGGCCAGCGGCCGCCGCGCGCCGCTCGGGGCCTAAAGCGACCACCGTCAGCGGGAGAGCGGCCCCGGAAGGGTCGCCGCGAGGTCCGGCCTTGCGACTCACGTGGACGTCGGTGCAACAAAACGAGCATCGCGAGCGCCCCGCCGCGGCTGCGAGCGCGGCGAGGCGCCGCTGCCGGCGCCCGGCGGCGCGTCCCGGCGAGGTCACGGCAGGCGAGGCGCCCGGCGGTAGCGCGGGCGGCGCGAAGGCCTCGGCGGCGAGCACGTCCTCGGGGCTAGGCGATCACCGTCGGATCACCGGGGAGCTGGACCGGACCTGTATGAGGTCCGGATCCGGCGCGGGCACGGCGAACGCCTCGGCCGCGAGCACGTCGGTGCGGGTCCTCTGTCGCGGTCGCGGGCTGCCGTCGAGCGTCCATGGGCCATCTTCCCGATGGAGCGGTGCGAGCCCGGCGAACGGCCCGGTCCAGCCGCCGGGCCATACCGGCCCTGATAATCTCAGTCTCAGCGCTGAGATTCATTCCCGGTCGAGCACCGCGCCGTGGTATACTCTACTAATACTATCGTAAGTCCCTGGCGAAAGTGAAGACCTGATGAGTCGCCTTCTTTCTCGTCCCGCTGGATGACGTCGTCGTCTTCCCGGGCATGTCCGCTCACGCTGGCGGTCGACACCGGCGACGAGGAGCGTGTTCTCCTCGTGCCCCGTCACGAGGGGGAGTTCGCCGGCGGTCGGCACGGTCGCGAAGGTCAGCGACAGCGTCCGCCTGCCCGGCGGCGGCCGCGCCGTCGCGCTCGAGGGCCTGCACCGCGGCATCGCCGGCGCCGCCCACGACGATGCCGGACGGCCGCCTGTTCGTCGAGGTCGACGAGCGGCCCGATCCGGTGCCGGTCGACGGCCGCACCCGTAGCTCGAGCGCGAGTACCGCGCGGTGGTCGAGGAGATCCTCGAGCTGCGCGGCGACGATGGCCGCATCTCGGCCTTCCTGCGCTCCATCACCGAGCCCGGCGCGCTCGCCGACACCAGCGGCTACCGCCCGGACCTCAACTACGAGCAGAGGGTCGAGCTGCTGCAGACCGTCGACGTGACCGAGCGGCTGGAGCTGGCGCTCGACCTATCAGCGCGAGCGCCTCGCCGAGCTGCAGGTCCGCAAGCGGATCCGCGACGACGTCGAGTCGGGCGCCGAGAAGCAGCAGCGCGAGTACTTCCTGCGCAAGCAGATGGACTCGATCCGCAAGGAGCTCGACGAGGACGACGCCTCCGTCGTCGAGGAGTACCGGACCAAGATCGAGGAGGCCGGCATGCCGGACCACGCCCGCGAGCAGGCCGAGAAGGAGCTCGGCCGGCTGGAGCGGATCGGCGAGCAGTCGGCCGAGTCGAGCGTGATCCGGACCTACCTGGACTGGCTGATCGCGGTGCCGTGGGCGAGCGCTCCCAGGAGCGGCTCGATCCCGTCCACGCGCGCGAGGTGCTCGACGCCGACCACGCCGGCCTCGAGGACGTCAAGGACCGGATCGTCGAGTACATCGCGGTCAAGAAGCTCCGGCTCGAGCGGGGGATCACCGAGGACAAGCGCTCCGGCGCGATCCTGACGCTGATCGGACCTCCCGGCACCGGCAAGACTCGATCGGCGAATCGATCGCCCGCGCGACCGGACGCGAGTTCGTCCGCATGTCGCTCGGCGGCGTGCGCGACGAGGCCGAGATCCGCGGCCACCGGCGCACCTAATCGGCGCGATGCCCGGCCGGCTCGTCCGGGCCCTGCGGGACGCCGGGACGATGAACCCGGTGATCATGCTCGACGAGGTCGACAAGGTCGGCGCCGATGGCGCGGCGACCCGAGCGCGGCCCTGCTGGAGGTCCTGGACCCGGCGCAGAACCACTCGTTCCGCGACCACTACCTCGACCTCGAGCTCGACCTCAGCGGCGTGATGTTCATCGCGACCGCCAACGTCGCCGACACGATCCCCGGGCCGCTGCTGGACCGCATGGAGGTGATCCGCTTCGACGGGTACACCACCTCGGAGAAGGTGGCGATCGCCCGCGGCTACCTGTGGCCGCGCCAGCTGGAGCGCAACGGCCTGCGGGCCGAGGAGGTCGAGATCTCCGACGAGCTGCTGCACGATCGTCACCGAGTACACGCGTGAGGCCGGCGTCCGCCAGCTGGAGCGCGAGCTCGGCACGCTGCTGCGCAAGACCGCGACGAGGATCGCATCCGACAGGGCGATCGCCCCGGTCGTGCTCGACCTCGACAGCGGTCCGCGAGCGCTCGGCCGCCAGCGGCACTTCCAGGAGTCGGCGGTGCGCACCGCGGTCCCGGGCGTCGCGACCGGACTGGCGGTGACCGGGGCCGGCGGCGACGTGCTGTTCGTCGAGGCGACGAGATGCGGGCAAGCCGGGCTGACCCTGACCGGGCAGCTCGGCGACGTGATGAAGGAGTCGGCGCAGATCGCGCTCTCCTACGTCCGCGGCCACGCCGCCGAGCTCGGCATCGACCCGCCGCGTTCGAGGACGGGCGTTCCACGTCCACGTGCCGGCCGGAGCGATCCCCAAGGACGGTCCGAGCGCCGGCGTGACGATGGTGACCGCGCTGGCGTCGCTGCTGACCGGGCGGCCGGTCGCACACCGTCGGGATGACCGGCGAGGTGACGCTGCAGGGCCGGGTGCTGCCGATCGGCGGCGTCAAGCAGAAGGTGCTGGCGGCGCATGCCGCCGGGCTCACCGACGTGGTCCTGCCCGAGCGCAACCGCGGCGACCTGGACGACGTGCCGGAGGAGGTGCGCGAGCAGATGGTGTTCCACTTCGGCGATGACGATCGACGAGGTGCTCGGCGCGCGCTCGAGCCGGCGCCACGTGAGACTGCGGCCGCCTGAGGCGCGGATCCAAGCCGGGCGACGCATGGCCGGGGCCGGATGGAAGCACCCGGCCGGCCCCGTGCCCGGCGGACCGCTGTCAGTAGAGCGTGTAGCCGGTGCGGCTGATGATGAAGCCGTGGTCGACCGTCGAGAAGCAGTTGAGGCCGGAGCGGCGCACCTCGCAGGTGACGTGGCCAATCTTGTCGTCCCGGCCGACGGGCACCACCTCGGAGCCCGAGGAGATCGCGGAATGACCGCCACACGCGAAGGACGCCATGCCGTGCTGGCTTAGCTGGATCGCGTTTCCGAACGTCGAGCTGCAATTGCTGGGCCGGCGGCGTCCAGTGCCGCCGAACGATGTCGCAGCGGGCTCCGGTGGCCGACAGTTCACAGCCCAGGTTCCCGCCCGGAACCATGAAGCGGGTCTGCGCAAGTGCCGGATGCGTTGACGGGGTGAACGGGCCCGAAGGGACCGGCGAGGCGACGGTCCGGGTCACGGTGTGGGTGACAACCTTTGTTCGGGTCCTGGTGATGATCCTGGGCGGCACCTTCCTGTTGACGTATACGGTCCGCCCGGGCGTCGTGACGACATGAATGTGCGTCACCGGTTTGACCGTCGTCACCGTGACCGGTGCCGGTGTCTTGGCGGCAGGTGCCGAGGCCACCGACGTTGCGGGTGTCGTCGTGGTCGCCAACAGCGCGCTCGCGCCGGCCGCCTTGGAGCCGGAGTGCTGATCAGCCAGTTGTGTGTTGAAGGCGGTTTGGGCAGTTCCGTCGGCCGAGCCGGTCGCTGCCCACGGGTCGGACCCGCTCGAACCGCTCGAGCCTCCCGAGCCGCAGCCGGCCACAAGTGTCGCCACGGCGAGCGCGGCCAGGACCTTGGCCGTACGTCCGCCCAGAAGTAGGTACGTTCTAGACATGAGCACTATCACCGCCACCGACGAACGCCGGGTTGTCGATTCCGTTCCGCATCAGCTCCTTATCGGCGGGGAGTGGCGGGATGGCCTGCAAGGAACCTTGCATG
>CAWHOU010000018.1:0-218267 GCA_963831055.1 uncultured Acidobacteriaceae bacterium
CCTCACCCCGTTTGGCAATCGCATCCACACCCCCTGGGCCATGGCCGCCGCCTCGCAAATCCAAAAAGCCGGCGGACCTCACGTCGAAACCATGTCCACCGACGACGGCTTCGTCCTCCGCTTTCCTGACGTCGATGCTCCCCCCGACCCCGCCCTGCTCCTGCCCGATCCGGCCAATGCCCAGGACCTGGTCGTCCGCCAGCTCAGCTCCACAGCCCTCTTCGCCGCAAAATTTCGCGAAGCCTCGGCCCGCGCCCTGCTCCTGCCGCGCCGCCGCATCCAAACCCGCGCCCCCCTCTGGCAGCAGCGCAAACGCGCTTCCGATCTCCTTGCCGTCGCCTCGCAATATCCCGATTTCCCCATGCTCCTCGAAGCCCACCGCGAGTGCCTGCGCGATACCTTCGACATGCCCGCGCTCGTCGATGTTCTCCGCGCCATCAACGACCAGGAAATTCAGGTCCACATCGTCGACACACAGAAAGCCTCGCCCTTCGCAGCCTCTCTGTTGTTCGGATACACGGGCAACTTTATCTACGACGGCGACGCGCCCCTGGCCGAGCGCCGCGCCGCTGCTCTCTCCATCGATCAGTCCCAGCTCGCCGATCTCCTCGGCGAAGCCGACCTTCGCGAACTCCTCGACCCAGCGGCGATCGCCGAAGTTGAAGCGAACCTCCAGCTCCTCGGCGAGAATCAGCGAGCCCGCAATGCCGACGGCCTTCACGACCTCCTCCTCCGCCTCGGCGATCTGTCTCGCGACGAAATCACACTTCGCGTGGCCACGCCCGCTCTTCTGAAATCGCTCAACGGACTCGCCCGCGCCGGCCGCATCCTGCAAATC
Organism: uncultured Acidobacteriaceae bacterium; assembly: GCA_963831055.1. Classification (GTDB taxonomy): domain Bacteria; phylum Acidobacteriota; class Terriglobia; order Terriglobales; family Acidobacteriaceae; genus Palsa-343. Next base: position 839 of record CAWHOU010000018.1, read on the forward strand.
AAAATCGCCGGCCAGCAGCGCTTCATCGCCGTTGAAGACGCCGCCCGCTATCGCGACGCTCTCCGCCTCAAACTCCCCCCAGGCCTGCCCAGGGCCTTCCTCGCGCCCAACCCCGCGCCCATCCTCGAACTCACCCGCCGCTATGCCCGCACCCACGGTCCCTTCACCGTTCACGAAGCAGCCGCGCGCTTCGGTCTCAACCACGAGTCCGTCGAGACCGCCCTGCGCACCCTCGTACACGACGGACGCATCCTCGAAGGCGGGTTTCGCCCCGAGGAAACCCACCGCGAGTACTGCGATGCCGAATCCCTCCGCCTCATCCGTAATAAGTCACTGGCACGGTTACGTAAAGAGATCGAGCCCGCCGAGCCCCGCCTCTTTGCACGTTTTGAAACGCACTGGCAGGGCGTCTTGCAGAAGCGCAGAGGTCTCGACGCCCTCCTCGATACCATCGAATCCCTTCAGGGTGCGCCTCTTCCCGCGTCCCTTCTGGAATCGCAGATTCTGCCCGCCCGCCTCGCCCGCTATACAGCCGCCGATCTCGATACTCTCATCGCTGCCGGCGAAGTCATCTGGTGCGGCGTCGATTCCATCGGAGATCGCGACGGCCGCATTGCCCTCTACCTCTCCGAACGCATCGCCGCTTTGCTCCCGCCACGCGGAGCGACGGCCGAACCCATCACGCCTCGTGAAGAATCCATCCTCGCCGCCCTCACCGCCGGCGGAGCCCTGTTCTTCGCCCAGATTCACGCCGCCACTGGCGCAGGTTTCCCCGGCGAAACCGTCGACGCCCTCTGGTCCCTCGTCTGGCGCGGCCTTGTCACCAACGACACGCTCCACGCCCTCCGCGCCTACATCGCCAAACCGGAAACCTCACGCTCCAGCAAGCGCCAGCACAACCAGGCTTCTTTCCGTTCCCGCCGAACCACTCCGCCCAGTGCGCAGGGCCGCTGGACCCTCGTCCCCACTCCTGACCGCGCCACTCCCGCGGCGCAGACAGCCTGGTCCCACGCGATCGCCCAGCAGCTCCTGCACCGCTACGGCATCGTTACGCGCGAAACCGTCGCCCAGGAAAATGTTCCCGGCGGATTTAGCGCCGTCTATGAAGTACTCAAAGCCCTCGAAGCCCAGGGCCGTGTCCGCCGCGGCTATTTTGTCGCCGGACTCGGCGGCGCGCAGTTCGCCCAACCCGCCGCCGTCGAACTCCTCCGCTCCCTTCGCACCGGAACGCCGGAAAAATCCGAGATGCTCGTCCTCGCCGCCACCGATCCCGCCAACCCCTGGGGCAGCATCCTCCGTTGGCCCGAGCCGGAAGACGCGTCAGCCTCTCTCACCCGCAGCGTCGGTCCCACCGTCATCATCCGTAACGGCGAACTAATCGCGTACCTGCGCCGTAACAATCCAGCCATTCAGGTCTTCCTGCCGACGGAGGAGCCAGACCGTTCCACGGCAGCGCGCGATCTCGCCACATTTCTCTCCAATTATGCTCAGGAACTGTTACAGAATCCGGCAACACGTCACAGTGGCGGTCTCTTAATCGACTCCATCGGCGCCCAACCAGCCCACCAGCACGACCTCGCTCGATTTCTTCGCGAAGCCGGGTTCCAACCATCGCCAAAGGGCTTCCACGTCCGATTCATCCAAGCGAACACACCATCTCTGATCGGTTCTGATTTGACGGGCGCTTAGCTAATTGCTTCGTAGCTAACCGGCTCTTAGCTGACCGGTTTTTAGCTGATCGGTTTTTAGCTGATCGGTTTTTAGCTGATCGGTTTTTAGCTGATCGGTTTTTAGCTGATCAGTTTTTAGCTGATCAGTTTTTAGCTGATCAGTGTCGAGCTAACCGGTTCTCAGCGAACCGGCCTTCAGCTTTTCTATTCCCTGTTTTCTATTCCCTGTTTTCTATTCCCTTTCTATCCCTGTTTTCTATTCCCTGTTTTCTATTCCCTGTTTTCTATTCCCTGTTTTCTATTCCCTATTCCCTGTTCCCCATTTCCTATACCCTGCTCTTAGTGAATCGTCTTCATCCGCCGCTGCATGTAATCCATCAGCAGATACTCCCCCAGCGTCTCCGGCGTCGTGAAATATGCCTTCCCCTTGCACATTTGCGACACCTTCTGCACAAACTGCACCAGCCCAAAATCCGACGCCAGCATAAAAGTATTAATCATGATGTTCTGCCGCTTGCACCGCGATACTTCCTCCAGCGTCTCACTTACCACCAGCGGATCGAGCCCAAAGGCATTCTTGTAAATCCGCCCATCCGGCAGTGTAAGCGCCGAAGGCTTCCCGTCGGTGATCATCACAATCTGCTTCATGTCCTTGCGTTGCCGCGACAAAATCCTCTGCGAGAGGCGCAGCCCCTCGCGCGTGTTCGTGTAGTACGGACCCACCTTCACCCGCGCCAGCTGCGACACCGGCATCTCTTCCGCCGAATCGTGAAACAGAACCAGAGACAGCGTGTCACCCGGATACTGTGTCCGGATCAGATGCGCCATCGCCATCGCCACTTTCTTCGCCGGCGTGAACCGATCCTCGCCATACAAAATCATCGAATGCGAGCAATCCAACATCACAACAGTCGCGCACGAGCTTTGATACTCCGACTGATGGACTTGCAGATCGCTGTATTCCAGATTCAGCGGCAGCGTCAGCCCCTCCCGCGCAATCGCCGACTTCAGCGTTGCCCCGGCGTCCAGATTCAGCGTATCCCCAAACTCGTAAGGCTGCGACCCGCCGCTCGTCTCCACGCCCGTCGCAAAATGCCGCGTATCGTGCCGCCCAAAATTCGCCTTCCCTAGCGACCCCAGCAGATCCCGCAGCGTCTTGTATCCCAGAAAATCCAGGCTCTTGTCCGTTACTTCGAAACGCGCATCAGTCTGCGGGCCGCCCATCTGCCCGGAAGCTTGCGTCACCTGTCCCTGCGGCTGTGAACTCTGCGTCGAGATGTAATTCTCCCGCTCCATCCGTTCGATCAGCTTTTCGATCAGCTCATCCAGCTTTCCATCCGCGGCCATCTGATCGATCTTCTGCTGGATGCTCTCGTCGAACGCATCCCCCTGCTCGAGCGCCCGCCGCAGTGCCTCCCGCAGGTCGTCCATCGTCTGGTCCAGATCCTGAAACTCAGCAAACGGATTCTGAAATCCCGAGTCCAGCAGATACTCCGACAGCGCCTTGAGCAGATCCTCCATGCTCACTTCGCTGGCGAGATCACCCGTGAACTTCGTGTACCGAACACTCTTCATAAAACACTCTTCATAAATGTCATCCTGAGCGAAGTTTGGGTTCGCGGAGCGAACCGAACACAGTCGAAGGCCCCCCGAGCGGCTGCAATCCGGACGAGTCTCGCTCGCCCGGATTCGCGAGGGCAACAACCCCCGCCCCCAAACTGCCCCTAGTTGAAACTGCCTCTCCGAGTCTTCCGCGACTGCCACTGTTCGTAATCCCGTTCCGGATCGACCCGCTCCGGCCGCTCCACCTTCTCCTGCGTCTTTCGCTGCGCGGAAAAACTTCGCTCCTCGTTTCGGCTTATGCGGCGATGCGCACACATCCCCTCCAGCAGAAATTCCGCAGCCGCTGTTACAAGTTCCGCCCCGTCGATGCCCTTCACGCCCAGCGGCGCCAGCTTCTCCACCAGTCCCTGAATCTGTTTCAACTCCTCCAGAGTCGCCTTCGCTGCCTGCGCATCCGAAATCTTCACCGTCCCGCCCAAATTGAACCACTGCTCGATCTGCTGCGTGTTTACATCGCCAAAATACCGGTCGAAAACCTTCCCGATCGCCGCGCGCACTATATCCCGCACCACGGTGTCCGCGCCCTTCATCTCGCCTTCGTATTCCAGCTCCAGCTTGCCCGTAATCCCCGGCAGAGCCGAGTACAAATCGCCTACCCGTGGCACCACGCGCGTCTCTCCATGGATCAGCGCCCGCCGCTCCGCATTGCTCACCGCCAGCTCCAGGGTCGAAATCGGAAGCCGCTGGCTCACACCGCTGCGCTTGTCCACCTTCTTGTCCTCGCGCGCCGTGAAAGCTACCTGCTCAATCACCTCGCGCAAATACTGCGGCACCTGCGCATCCCCCGAGTCGCGTTCCGTCCACGCCTCCTGCGCCGTGATCGCAATCCCTTCCTCCAGCGTCTCCGGATAATGCGTCCGAATCTCCGACCCGATCCGGTCCTTGAGCGGCGTCACAATCTTCCCGCGCGCCGTGTAGTCTTCAGGATTAGCGCTGAACACCAGCGCCACATCCAGCTCCAGCCGCACCGGGTAGCCCTTTATCTGCACATCGCCTTCCTGCATGATGTTGAACAGCGCCACCTGAATCTTCCCTGCCAGGTCGGGCAGCTCGTTCACCGCGAAGATGCCCCGATTCGCTCTCGGCAACAGCCCATAGTGCATCGTCATCTCGCTCGCCAGATCATGCCCGCCCCGCGCAGCCTTAATCGGATCGAGATCGCCAATCAGATCGGCCACCGTCACATCCGGAGTGGCAAGTTTCTCTACGTACCGCTCGTCGCGCGAGAGCCAGCCGAGCTGCGTCGCATCCCCGCATTCCACGATCAGGTCGCGGCACCGGCGGCACAGCGGCATATATGGATTGTCCCGAATCTCGCAGCCCGCCACATACGGAATGTGATCGTCGAGCAGCGCCGTCAGTCCGCGCAGAATGCGGCTCTTCGCCTGCCCCCGCAGCCCCAGCAAAATAAAATTCTGCCGCGACAGCACCGCGTTCACAATCTGCGGCACCACCGTATCCTCGTACCCAATGATCCCCGGAAACACCGGCTCCTTCGCCTTCAGTCGCGCGATCAGGTTCTCCCGCATCTCGTCTTTCACTGAACGCGTCCGCAACCGGGTCTCGTTGTATTCGCGATTCCCGCGCAACTCGCCCAGCGTCTGCGGCAGGTGCGCCGCGTGTCCGTGGTCCGTTCCTCCGGACGTGGTCTGCCGACTGGCCATCGATACTCCTGTCCCTGTGTGTCCTGTTGTCGTCTGTTATGTTCCCGTGCCTGTCCTATTGGACGCTCCCGCGCCCGCAGCGTCTTCGCTGACCGTTCACTTGCTGGTTCCGTCTTCGCTGACTACTACATTTAGTGTATGGGGAAGCCGCCGCCCTGTCCGGCTCTCGAGGTTCGTCCCGCGTCTTCTATCCCGCTCTGCAAGCGCGGCAACACCTCGTTATAGAACTCCCGCAGCCGCGTCGTTCGCTCCGCATCCGAGCGCGTCGCCAGCAGTTGCTGCTTGAATCCCAAATCCGATGGCAACGCGTCCGCAAGCTGAAACGCCACCGGCGCGTTCAGGTCCAGATGCATCGCCGGCAGTTCGATGCCCGCCAGCTGCAACGTCGCAAAGTGCAGCGCCGCGCAATCCTCCCGATCCGTTCGCGTCGACCCCGCTCCCTCGTCCTCGAAAAACTCAACGTCCGCCTGCAGATATTTCTGAGACTCGTCCAGCCCCTCGATCTCGAACCGCCGCACGCCCTCACACAGAATATCCAGCCGCCCGTCGGAATACCGCTCCACCACGCGCACAATCTTCGCCGTGCACCCGACGATCGCCATCTTTTCCCCATCCGCCTGCACTACGCCAAACGGTTTGTCTTCTCCCAGGCACGCCGCCACCATCTCCCGATACCGCTCTTCGAAGATGTGCAACGGCAGCGCCGTCCCAGGAAAAAGCACCGTGCTCAGGGGGAACAAAGGAATTCTCATGATGGTGTCATTATGCCCGCACTCGCGGCCCGACGCACCGAGTCTTTTCACAATCCCGCAGATGCTGCCAGGCGACTTGGCCTTGAAGCGCAGATCGATAGACGCTTTTAGCTAACCGCTTGTCGGTAGACGCTTTTCGCTAACCGCTTCTCGCTACACGCTTTTCGCTAAACGTTTCTTGCTAAACGCATCTCGCTAAATGCTTTTCGCTGAACGTTTCTCGCTGGACGCGGTCCCTGCTGCCTACTGCCTATTGCCTATTGCCTATTCCCTACCTACTCCCTGAATTCCTCCAGCATCGCCTCCATCTCCCCCAGCGCATGCTTGTTCCCCGTCCTCCGAGCCGCCTCTATCCCCTCCACCAGCCGCTCCTTCGCCTCATCCAAGCGCTTCGCCTTCGCCAACGTCTGGGCAGCCATGAAATATCCCGCCGTGTAATCCGGATGATCGGCCAGCAGCCGCCCAAACTCCTCCAACGCCGGCTCCGTTTCGCCCCGCGCCGCCAGTTCCATTGCCAGCCCGTACCGCGCAAACGCATTTCCCGGATCCTGGCTCAGAATTTCCCGCAACCCCACTGCCTTATCCACGTCTGTTCCCTCCTACCGGCCGCCAACCGCTAACTTAACGCAAATCGCTGATTTGCAATCAGTTCCCTATTCCCCGTTGCCTATTCCCTGCTTTTCAGGATTTCTGTTGTAAGCGGTTGCCTTGCAGGGCTATCGTATCGGTGTCTGACCTTTTCCACATTCGATTGCCCGGGAATCAAGCCCTCCACCGGCCTGACTTGAAAGCCGCAAACGCAACTGCCGAATTCTTCCCATGGCGCCCGAATTGAGGATAAGGCACCAAGCCGGACCGCTCCGCTACGGGCCGGTACAACAATACGAACCGCCCCCGGTTCGATGGGAGTACGCTGTCATGCAACAACTTCGGGCATCTCATGCCTCTGGTCTTCTGCGTACAAGTCTGCTGTCGGCGCTGCTTCTCTCGGTCGCCTTCTCCTCGGCGCCTGCCCAATCCGTCAAACCCTCTGCGTCGTCCGCCCCATCCACAACGCCCCCTTCCCCCCAGCCTGGCACCCCCCCATCCATAACCACCACCGCCGAGGAAGTTTCCCTGGACCTCGTCGTCCGAAACAAACACAACAAGCCCGTCCTCGACCTCACGCCCGCGGACCTCGCCATCACCGACAACGGCTCCCCGGTCAAACTCACAGATCTCCACCTCGTCAACGGCGCCTCGCAATCGCAACATCTGGTAACGCTGGTCTTCGATCGGCTAGATCCCGGTCCCGCAAAAACCTCTCGCGAAATCGCCGCGAAAATCCTCAGAGCCATTCCTGATAAGGGCTACGCCTTCGCCATTCTTCAAATGAACGGCCGCCTTCGTCTCATCCAGCCGTACACCGGCAACCAGGACCTCATCCAGAAGGCGATCGCCACTGCCACCAGCCCCGCATCCGGTGCGCCGCCCACCGAACTCTCGCCTGCGGAAAAGGACATTCTCTCCATCGCTCAGGGTGATTCCCTTTCTGTAGATTCCACTGACCGCGCCAACGCTAAACTGCTTCTCTCCGGCCTTGAAGAATCCCAGCGGATCCTCGAAGATCAGCACACCTACCCGTCGCTCTCGGCGCTCCTTGCGCTCGCCCGCACCCAGCGCCAGATCACCGGCCGCAAGCTCGTCATTTACTTCGCCCAGGGGCTTTACGCAGACTCCGACGCTCGGGACACCATCAAGTCCGTCGTGGGCCAGGCTAACCGCGCCGGCGTCACCCTCTGCACGGTCGATACAAGCGCTCTCGATCAGCAGGTCAGTGACAAAATGAAGAGCGCTATGGCCATCGCATCTCTGAACGTGGGCTCCGCCATGAGCTCGGCCGATTCCCTCGGCGCCAGCGGCTACGGCCGCGGTCAGTCCGGCCCTCCCATCGGCCAGGTTATGGACAACGCCCAAAACATGTCCCGCATGGAATTCGACAGCATGGAGGAGTCGAAGAGTCCCCTCGTCAATCTCGCCACCGGCACCGGCGGTATCTACATCAAGGCGGGAGCCAACCTCAGCAAGCCCCTCCAGCAGCTCCACGACGACCTCACCACCTACTATCAGGCTGCCTACGTTCCCGCCATCAAGGTCTACAACGGCCAGTTCCGCCCCATCGATATCCAACCCCTGCGCAAGGGCCTCGTCATCCGCTCCCGTTCCGGATACTTCGCCGTGCCTCCCGACAACGGCACCGGCATTCGTCCGTTTGAAGTCCCGCTGCTCTCGATCCTGGCCAGCCCGCAGCTACCAACCGACATCGGCTTTCGCATGGCCGTCCTCCACCTCGGCCAGCTCCCCGACGGCAACACCGGCGCGCTCACCGTCGAAGTGCCCGTCTCCCAGCTTCAGATTCACGACGACGCCAACACCCACCTCTCCTCTGTGCACGTGACCATCGTTGCCCAGATCAAGAACGACAAGGGTGGTCTGCTGCAGCGTTTCAGCGAAGACATCCCGCGCCACGAAACGCCCGATATGCTGCGCAGCGACGAGGGCCAGGTCATCACCATGCAGCGCCACTTCTCCGCCGATCCCGGCGAATACACCCTCGAAACCGCTGTCCTCGACCGCCTCGGCAACAAATCCGGCGCGCAGCGCACCAAATTCACAATCGCTCCCATCCCGCACGGCCCCGCCCTCGGCGACATCGCTCTCGTCCGGACCGTCGAACCCATGCACGAAGAGACTTCGGCCTTCGAGCCGATGCGGTACATGGACGGCCGCGTCATTCCCGACCTCAGCGCCGAGCTCCCGGAAAGCACGCGCAGCCTCTCTCTCTTCTTCATGGTGCATCCGCTCGCTGGCAGCACCAGCCAGCCGCAGCTTGAAATGCAGATTATCCGCAACGGCGAGCTGCTCGGTAAAATGCCCCTCGAATTACACAAGACCTCCACCACCGGAGCGGCCATTCCCTACCTCGGCACCATCCAGGGCCATACCTTCCCGCCCGGCAACTACCAGGTCAAAGCCGTCCTCACCCAGGACGGCCAATCTGTAACCAGCACAGCTACATTTGCAGTGGAAGGAACCATCGCCGCATCCAGCGCGCCCGCCGCCTCTTTTACCGCTACCGGCGGCTCTGCGACCGACTCGCCGGCAGACAAAGCCGCCGACCAGCACCTGACCTCGACCGCCGCCCTCGCCAACAGCCAGTTCACCATCGTCAGTCCATCGCATCCGGTACCACCTCCCACAGACGCCGAGGTTCACGACGTCATCGAAGGCGCTCGCCAGCGCGCGCTCGCCTGGTCCGACTCGCTCCCCAATTTCTTCTGCGTCGAGGTCACCGACCACTCCATCGACTCCACCGGCCGCGGCGACTGGCGCCACAAGGACACCATGGTCCAGCTCATGCGTTACGTCGACCATCAGGAGTCCCGCACCACCCTTGAACTCAACGGCCAAAAAGCCAGCGTCCAGCCCGCCGATCTCGATTTCGCCCACTCCGTCGGAGAATTCGGCGGCATGTTCCAGGTCGTCTTCGATCCCTCCGCCAAAGCGAAGTTCACCTGGAAAGAATCCGATGTCCTCGACGGCCAGCCCGTCCAGGTCTTCGCTTTTCAGGTCGCCGCCGCCAATTCCAACTTCGACCTCACCGGCGAAAACAACCGCCAGCTCGCCGTCGGCTTCCACGGCCTCCTCTACCTCGATACCGCCACGCGCAGCGTCCGCCGCATCACCATCGATGCCGACGACATCCCCGAGAACCTCCTCGTCCGTGCCTCCACCATCTCCGTCGATTACGCCTGGATCTCCATCAACAACCACGACTATCTGCTGCCGGTGCGCGGCGCCGTGAGCCTCCGCGAAGGCAAACACCAAGCCGTTCTCAACGAATTCGCTTTTCGCAACTACCGCCGCTTCGGCGCACAAATCCGCATCCTCAGCAAAGAAGAATCCAAAAACCTCCCCGGCAACTAATCGTTGGTTCCCCCTGTTCCCCGGTCCCTCGACCTTGGACGGCTCTCCATCTTTTCTGACCGCTGAATCCTGAACGCTGAGCGCTCTCTCTGTACCCTGTGCCCTCCACCCTGTACCCTTGAAACAAGGAGATCCCCATGGACCTGAACGGCCCCGCGCTTCCCGCGCGCACCGTGGCCCAGTCGCAGTCTGAAATGACCGAGCTGATCCTGCCCAACGATACCAACACCCTGGGCAATCTGCTCGGCGGCCGCCTCATGAACTTCATCGACCTCGTCGGCGCCATGGCCGCCTACCGCCACGCCCGCAGCCACGTCGTCACCGCTTCCATGGAGCACATCGACTTCATCGCTCCCGTCCACGTCGGCGACCTCATCATCCTCAAATCCTCCGTCAACCGCGCCTTCCGCACTTCCATGGAAGTTGGCGTCAAAGCCTGGGTCGAGAACACCATCGCCGGCACCCATCATCACGTCGCGTCCGCCTACCTCACGTTCGTCGCCGTCGACACGCAGGGCCGCCGCGTGCCCGTCGCCCCGCTGCTCGCCGAAACCAACGAAGAGAAGCGTCGCTACGAAGAAGCCGGCCGCCGCCGCGAAGTCCGCGAATCCGAAGCCCGCCGCCGCCACATCCCCAAATTCGAACCCGCCAAAATTTAGAAGAACGGCGCGGGTGCCCCAAGAGCAATGAGTCGCTATACATCCTTCGCGAAAAGTTCTTCACTGATCGCTTCCTGGTCTACGCGCGTCTATTCCCTGTTGCCTGTTGCCTACTCCCTGCATTTACCCTGAATCCATGGCCCACCACCCCACACCCCCGCCCCCCACCGCGCTTCCCGGCGTCAAATCCATCGTCGCCATCGGCTCCGGCAAAGGCGGAGTCGGCAAAACCACCCTCGCCGTCAACCTCGCCATCGCGCTTGCCCACCTCGGCCACCGCATCGGGCTCATCGACGCCGACATCTACGGCCCCAACATCCCGCTCATGATGGGCACTTCGCAGCAACCCCGCATCCTCGCCAACAACCAGATCGAGCCCAACCTCGCCCACGGCGTCAAAGTCATCTCCATCGGATTCATCTCCCCCGGCGACAAGCCTCTCGTCATGCGCGGCCCCATGCTTCACCAGATCATCCGCCAATTTCTGCAGCAGGTGGAATGGGGCGACCTCGACAGCCTCCTCATCGACCTCCCGCCCGGAACCGGCGACGTCGTCATCTCCCTCGTGCAGACGGTCCCTCTCACCGGCGCTATTGTCGTCTCCACCCCATCCGACGTCGCCCTGCAGGATGCGCGCAAGGCCCTCGAAATGTTCCACCAGGTCAATGTCGAAGTCCTCGGCATCGTCGAGAACATGAGCCACTTCACCTGCCCTCACTGCCACCACGAAATCGACATCTTCTCCCGTGGGGGCGCCGAGCGCACCGCGAAGCAGTTCAACATCCCCTTCCTCGGCTCTGTCGAACTCACATCCGAAATTCGCAAGGGCGGCGACACCGGCCTTCCCGTAGCTCTCGCCGGACCTGACTCACCCCATGCCGCGCAGTTCTACGCCATCGCCAGCCACCTCGCCGAACGCGCCCAACAACAATCCGCCAAAACCGAAACCATTTTTGAAATCAGCTGAAGCGTATTGGCGGCGTTCGCCCCAAAAGCCCCCTTTTTCTGCGTTCCAGCGCAGTTGTGCACCGCCTCCATTGCGGCGGAATCGCGCCTCTGAAACGGCTCCGCTGGAGGGCACTGCAGGGAACTACTCTTCCCCTTCCTGCGTACCGGCCTGAATGGCCTACGATCTCCGCTTCGCCCTGCGTATGATCCGCTCCCATGGCTGGTTCTCGCTCGCCGTCGTCGCCACCCTCGCGCTCGGCATCGGCCTCAACACCATGGTCTTCACCATCATCAACGCGGCGCTCTTCAAGCCTGTGCCCGTTCCCGGCGGAGCCCGCCTCGTCGCTGTCACCTCCCGCACTCCCGGCAACGGCGACGATGGCCTGTCGCTGCCCGCCCTCCTCGACTACCGCGCCCAGGCCCGCACCTTCGCCGCCCTCGAAGGCGCCTCCGATCAGGAAGGCGTTCTCGGCGAGCCCGGCAATCCGCCCCAGGCCTATCACCTCGAGCGCACCACCACCGGCGTTTTCTCCATGCTGCACATCCACCCCGTCCTTGGCCGCGACTTCCTGCCCTCCGACGCCCTGCCCGGCGCCGCGCCCGTCCTCATGATCGGCTACGCCGTCTGGCAGAATCGCTACGCCGGCGCGCCTTCGGTCATCGGCCGCCAGGTCCGCATCAACGAGAAATCCGCCACCATCGTCGGCGTCATGCCCCGCGGCTTCATGTTCCCCACCACCGTTGACCTCTGGATGCCGCTCGCCCCCACCGCCAACGACCTGAAGCGCGACAACCGCCAGCTCCAGGTCTTCGGCTTGCTCCAGCCCGGCATCAGGATCGCCGCAGCGCAGGCCGAGCTCACCGGCATCGCCCATCGCCTCGCCGCCCAATACTCCGCGACCGACAAGGACGCCACCGCCCTCGTCATGTCCTTCCACGAACGCTACAACGGCGGCAACATCAAAATGGTCTTCCTCCTCATGCTCGCCTCCGTCGGATTCGTCCTGCTCATCGCCTGCGCCAACGTCGCCAACATGATGCTCAGCCGCGCCGTCGCCCGCCAGCGCGAGATGTCCATCCGCGCCGCCCTCGGCGCCTCCCGCTGGCGCGTCATCCGCCAGCTACTCATCGAGAGCGTTCTGCTCAGCGTTTTCGGAGGCATCTTCGGCCTCGCCCTCGCCGTCTTTGGCGTCCACTGGTTCGATCTCGCCACTTCCAGCGTAGGCCGCCCCTACTGGGTTCAGTTCACCATGGATTACTCGGTCTTCGGTTACTTCGCTGCCCTCTGCATCCTCAGCGGTCTGCTCTTCGGCATGTTGCCCGCTCTGCGGTCTTCGCGCCCCGACCTCAACCAGGTCCTGCAGGAAGGCGCACGCAGCATCGGCCATCGTCGCGGCGGAAAACTCGCCGCCGTTCTGGTCGTCTTCCAGTTCGCGCTCACCCTCGTTCTCCTCACCGGCGCAGGCGTGTTCGTCCACAGCCTTCTCAAAACGCTGGACTCCAATCAATCCGTCCCCGCCCGACAGCTCATGGTCGCCCGCTTCCACCTCCCGCAGGATGGCTACAAAGACATCGCCGCGCGTCAGCGCTTCTACGACCAGCTTCTTCCGCGCCTCCGCGCCCTCCCCGGCGTCACCCGCGCCGCCCTCACCTCGAATCCGCCGGGACTGGGCTCCGCCGAGAGTCCCATCGAGGTCGAACACGCGCGCATCGACGATCCCGCGCATCGCCCTGTCGTCGCTTACGTCACCGCCTCGCCCGGATATTTCTCGACCATCCGTCTGCCGCTGCTCTTCGGCCGCGACTTCAACGCCATCGACGGACTCGCGAGCCACCAGGCCGCCATCCTCACACGCGCAACCGCGGAGCGCTTCTGGCCCGGACAATCCGTCCTCGGCAAACGCTTTCGCCTGTTCGACGATCAGGGCAAACCTGGCGACTGGATCACCGTCGTCGGCGTCACCGCCAACCTCGCACAGGATCTGACCGAGCGGGATCCCAAGCCTCTGCTCTTCGTTCCCATCCAGCAGCAGGACTGGAGCGGCACGTCGTTGGTCGTCGAGTCCACCGCCAACCCCACCGCCCAGGTGCGCGCCGCCGTCCAGAGCCTCGACCAGGATCTGCCCCTGCGCGACGTCTTCATCCTCAACGAAGCGGTCGAGCACCAGACCTGGTACCTGCACCTCTTCAGCAAAATCTTTATGGGATTCGCCTTCGTCGCGCTTGTCATGGCCGCCGTCGGCATCTATGCGGTGCTCGCGCAGGCCACCAGCCGCCGCACCCAGGAGATCGGCGTCCGCATCGCCCTGGGCGCCAGCCTTCGCAACATCATGCTGCTCGTCATGCGCCGCGGGCTCTGGCAGATCGCCGCCGGTCTCGCGCTCGGACTCGCCGCTGCCTTTCCCGCCGCGCGCCTTATGGCCAGCCTGCCCATTGGCGTCTCGCCCACCGATCCCGCCGTCTTTGCCGCAGTCGCCGCGCTGCTCGCGCTCGTCGGTCTCGTCGCCTGCTGGCTGCCCGCTCGACGCGCTGCTGCCCTCGACCCCGTCCGAGCTATTCGCTATGAGTGAAAACCGCAGCCTGGACAGGGCTCTGAACTCTGCTGGCTGGCCTCTCGCAAAAGCGGAATCCATCTCTCTCAAAGCGCTTTTCGCTCATCGTTTCTTTCGCTAACCGCTTCAGCCAGCAAACCGCCACTCTCTGCTGCCGTCAATCTCGCTCTCGCTGAGGTTCTGCGCGTCCGCCGTATACAGCGCATCCCCTCCTTCTTTGGCGAGGGGCTCTGGGAAGGCAATCTCGCGGCCATGCGCGAAGATAAACCTGCTCGCACCACGAAACCACGCAGGAGGCAAGCTTGATTCTGGTCGACACTTCGATCTGGATCGAGATGCTCAGCGGCAGGCTCGGCCGGAATATCTCCGAACCGCACCTCTTCAACTTCCTGACCTGTGGCCCTGTGGCCCAGGAAGTTCTCCAGGGACTGCGGCCTACGCCTCGAGCAGATGCTTTTCGTGGCGACTTCCTGGCGCTGCCGGTTCTCAGCGACCCGTTGCCGAATTCGTTGTTTCTCGCCGGCTCTGATATCTACCGCGTGGGCCGGGATAAAGGCCGCATGATTCGTTCGTCCGCGGATTGCCTCATTGCCGCCATCGCGATCGAAAACCGCGTTTCTGTCTTGCACAGGGATCGGGACTTCGAGGCGATCGCAAGTTTCACGACCCTACGGATAGCTCACCCGCCTCGCTATTAGTTCTCCTCCGCGCTTCCTCGACGCCCTTCCCTATTCCCTACCGTTGCCTATCGCCTGCTCCCCCATGCTACGATTCCCCCATCGGAGGCATCCATGTCCCGCTATTCCCGTCGCGATTTCCTCAAAGCCAGCGCAGCCGCCGGCGCCGCCGCCACTCTATCGACCGTCCCCCTCTCCGCCGAAACACGCCGCGCCACCGACCTCGTCACCCTCGGCAAATCCGGCGTCAAAGTCACGCGCCTCGCCTTCGGCACCGGCTCCAACAACGGATCCGTCCAGCGCAACCTCGGCCAGGAAGGCTTCAATCGCCTCGTCCGCTACGCCTACGACGAGGGCATCCGCTTCTTTGAGACCTCCGACTCCTACTACGACATGCACCGCATGCTCGGCATCGCCCTCAAAGGCATTCCCCGCGAGACCTATCAGCTCATGACCAAGGTGACCACCGAGGATCCCGTCGATCCGCAGGTCCGCATCGACGAGCTCCGCAAACAAATCAATACCGACTACTTCGACATCGCGCTCCTCCATTGGCAGCACATCGGCGACTGGCCCGACGTCACCACCCGCTGGCAGGACGGCATCGTCAAAGCCCAGGAGCGCAAAGCCGTCATCGCGCGCGGCGCCTCGGTCCACGGACTTCCGGCTCTCCGTCGCGTCTCCGATTTCCATTGGCTCGATGTCGCCATGATCCGCGTCAACCACAACGGTACCCGCATGGACGCCGAGATCGCCGAAGGCCCCTACCGCGGCAATGTCCCCGAGGTCGTTGAGCACATCCACAAGACCCGTGCGGCGGGCATGGGCGTTATCAGCATGAAGCTCGCCGGCGAAGGCAGCTTCGGACCCGAAGACCGCCAGAAGGCCATGCGCTTCGCCTTCCAGAACGCTAAAGTCGACTCGGTCACCGTCGGCTACAAGAGCAACCAGGAAATCGACGAAGCCATCCGCAATATCAACCTGGCCCTCGCCTGAGAAAACACCGCATCTCCAACGCTCTCACAAACACCCGATAAAGGAGGGCTGGATATACATCGTCCATTCACACAACCCGCCTACATTGGCCGATGAGGTATACGCATGCCCGTCGAGCTCTCCGATCTGGACCAGATGCAGAAGAACTACAAAGGCGCGGTTGACGCGTGGGTCGCCGCCATCCGTCAGGAAGAAGCCCTGGCCTCGGTGAATCACACCGTTGCCGAAGTCGACAAGTGGGAAAACGCCGCCTTCGCCGAGGACGACGCCCGCAGCAAAGCCAAAGCCGCCAAGAAGGCCTACGAAGACGCGCTCCGCGAGAAGTTCTTCAACTTCTAGCGCCAACAGGGTGCCCCATCCAGGCCGCGCGAGTGAAGCTCCGGTCGAGCAGGGTGGCTATGTTCGCGACCCGCTGTCCGCTATTGAACGCTCGACAGAACGCTGCGCGACAACCGTCGCAGGCAACAAAAATCCCGGCGCAATCAGCCAAGTGAACCACGGAAGCCGCGTCATTAGAATCAAAAACACCGCCAACGAAGTTCGGCCAGCTCAACCCTTCGCACGCCCCGAACACCATTCCCATTACCGTTAACCACTTCGGCAACAGCTTCATCAACATCGCGGCAATCGAAATTCCCGGCGTCAGCAATCCCATCGGGACTGAAAATCCTGGCAATACAAGGGAATTGGACTCCAGCACCCGCGTGAAAGCCAATAACAGGCTCCAATCGCGCCGATGGAGGTCTAGATCGCTTACCGCCCCCCCTAGTGCTGGTGCACCCCGTGTGTCGAGCGGTCAGGCTCGTGATCGATTTGGCTGATATTCCCGATTTGGGAAAAACCCATGCACTTTCGTGCCCATCCAGTTACCTCCTTTCCAGGCCTCGACCCACGATTTTTCGGATACTGAATCGGTCGTCGGCTGAGATTTCGCGCCCCCCGGTTTTAAAGCCGTACCTACCACCCGGAGGATTTACATGTCCGCCCGTCACAAAAAACACGTTTCTCCGCATGGCATTGACAAGAGCCCGACGGGAATCGCAGGACTCGATCAGATCGCAGAGGGAGGCTTTCCGGCTGGCAGACCGACCCTGATCTGCGGTAATCCCGGCTGTGGAAAGACGGTTCTTGCCATGGAATTCCTCATCCATGGGGCAATGCAATTCCATGAACCCGGCGTTTTCGTCGCCTTCGAGGAAACTGAAAAAGAATTGACTGAGAATTTCGCATCGATGGGCTTCGATCTTCCCAGCCTCATGCGCCAGAAGAAGATCGCTATCGATCACGTTCACATCGAGCGTGGCGAAATCCAGGAGATCGGCGAGTACGACCTGGAGGCGCTATTCATCCGATTGGAGAGCGCCATGCGCGCGGTGGGCGCAAAGCGGATCGTTCTGGACACTATCGAGGCACTTTTCTCCGGCTTCAGCGACACCAATATCCTGCGCGCCGAACTTCGACGCCTCTTTCTCTGGCTGAAGGACCGGGGTATCACGGCCATCATCACGGCAGAATCCGGCGATGGGCGATTAACCCGCCAGGGGATTGAAGAGTATGTCGCAGATTGTGTGATTCTTCTCGATCATCGAGTCGAGAATCAGTGCTCGATTCGACGGATGCGCATTGTTAAATATCGGGGCACCCCGCACGGCACCAACGAATACCCCTTTCTGATCGGCGAAGCCGGGTTCTCAGTGCTCCCGGTTACGGCACTCAGGCTCGATCACAAGGCGTCGATGCTGCGCATTTCCAGCGGCATACCGCAGCTCGACGCTATGCTTACGGGCGGCGGGTTTTACCAGGCAAACAGTATTTTGGTTTCCGGCGGCTCCGGGACCGGCAAGAGCAGTCTGGCGGCCCACTTTGTGCAGGCAGCGTGTCAGCGGGGAGAAAGGGCGCTCTATTTCGCAACCGAGCAGTCGTCCGAGGAAATGATCCGCAATATGCGGTCCATCGGCGTGGACCTCGAGCGCTGGATAAAGCGCGGCCTGCTTCGTATTCATTCGTGTCGACCCGGTACATTCGGGCTGGAACGGCATCTGGTGAAAATACACGAGATGACTACCGCCTTCGATCCGAAGGTTGTAGTCATCGATCCGATGACCAACTTCCAGTCTGTAGGGTCCCTCTCGGAGGTGAAATCGATGGTCACACGGCTGATCGACAACTTCAAGTCCAGCGAGATTACGGCTATGTTTATCAGCCTGACCGACGGCGACTCTGGTATGGAGACCAGCGAGGTGGATGTGTCGTCGCAGATGGACGCATGGCTGGCGCTGCGCAACCTGGAGTCGAACGGGGAACGGAATCGGGGATTGTATGTGCTAAAGGCGCGCGGCATGGCCCACTCGAACCAAATCCGGGAATTCGTGCTGACTGACCATGGCGTCGAACTCGTCGAAGTCTACGTTGGGCCCGGGGGAATGCTGACCGGCTCGGCACGCATCGCCCAGAACGCCAGAGAGCGCGACGAAACCGAGAGGCGCCGGGAAGAGCTGCAAAGAAAGAATGCCGAACTGAAGAACAAGCGGCAGCAAATGGAGGCCGAGATCGAGCGTCTGCGTATGGCATTCAAAGTCGAAGAACAGGAGATTATGGGGAACCTGCAAAGCATGCAGCTGCGGGACAGGCGTATCGATCTGAATCGAGTCGAGATGGGCCGGGCGCGGAGTGGCGGCGGCACGATGACGGCAGCGGGGAACGGGCGGGCACGTCTGCCGTTAACTCCGGCGTAACAGTCGTGCGCCGGTCATTATTTTCGATATTGAAACGATCAACTGAAGGTGAAATGAGGTCGGCATGAAACGGGCAAATGGAAGGCCGGCACGAGCGAGCCGCGGCAAAACGTCCGCCGGTTGGGACCTGCGGTTGTACATTGCCGGCAACACGCCACGCTCGCGGACGGCGTTACGGAATCTGCGGGCAATCTGCGAAGAGCACCTTCCGGAGAAATACCGTATTCACATCATCGACCTTCTTCGGCAACCGGAGCTGGCCAGCAAGGATCAGATTATCGCCACTCCCACGCTGCTTCGGCGGCTGCCTGCGCCAGTTCGCCGGTTGATCGGCGACCTCTCTGAAAAGGAACGCGTACTGATCCGGCTGGACCTGTTGATTGAGGACACTGAAGATGCCAGCGAAAGATAAAAAATCGCCCATATCCCGGACGGGGGATTACGTACTGAAACTCTACATCACAGGGGCGACTCGGCGTTCGCAGACGGCGGTTACGAATCTGCGCTCGATATGCGCCAAGTACCTCGAAGGCCGCTACGATCTTGAAGTTGTGGATATCTATCAGTCGCCGGGGCGCACGCAAAAAGACAATATTGTGGCAGCCCCGACGCTGGTCAGGCAACTGCCACTTCCCGCCCGGCGACTGGTTGGGGACTTGTCAAAACAAGGACAGGTTTTGCTTCTGCTGGGACTGAAGCCACGGCGCCAGAGCGATGACTGAGCGTCGCCCCGCGCGAGCTGAGCGGGAGATCACGCGGCTCCGCGCGCATCTGGCCGAGGTAGAGGAAGCGCTGTCGGCGATCCGGACCGGCAACGTGGATGCCATTGCGGTCGAAGGCCCCCTGGGGCGGCGGATCTTCACGCTGGAAGGGGCGGACCAGCCTTACCGGCTTCTTGCCGAACAGATGAGCGAAGGAACCGCGTCCATGAGCGCGGACACGACGATACTGTTCTGCAATCAGCGACTGGCTCAAATGGTGGGCCGGAAGCGCCACACACTGATCGGCTCGACTGCCCTGAGTTTGGTCCCGGACGCGGACAGGGAGAGCTTCCAGGCTCTTCTAGCCCCGAAACGGCGCGCACATCGCCGCTCCGAGCTGCGATTTCGTCGCAGCGATGGGGCTGTGATTCCGGTCCTCGTGTCCATCAGCATCCTACCTCCGAAAAATGGTTACAGGTTCTGCCTGGTCGCAACCGATTTAAGTGAAATCAAGGCGAGTGAGCTGGAACGGGATCGGATCAACAGTCGCTTGCGCACAACCAGCGCAACGATGAACGCGATTGTGGAACAATCGACCGATCTCATCGTGGTCTGCAACGCTCAGGGGCGGATGGACTATGTTTCATCGGCCTGCAACTCGCTTCTGGGCCGGGCAAGCGACGATCTGGTCGGAAAGTCGGTTGCCATGATCGTGGCTCCTGAAGCTGCAGGAGAGCTGCTGCATCTCGTGAGCCAACCGCAGAGCGATTCGCATCCAAGGCTTACCCTCCGGTGCCCACGGTGGGACGGGTCGCTCCTCTGGCTCGAAACGAGCAGGACCACCGTCAGCGCGGATTCACAGGATGGAGCGAGAGCGGTTCTGACTTTTCATGACATCACCGAACACCTTGAGCACCAGCAGCAAATCCAGACGGCTCTTCATGAAAAAGAAGTACTGCTGCGGGAAATCTACCATCGGGTCAAAAACAACCTCCAGGTCATTCAGAGCCTCCTGAAGATGCAGGCTCGCGTACTCAGCGATGAGAAAACGCAGCAGGCCCTCCGGGAGATGGCACAGCGGGTCTCTGCCATGGCCCTTGTTCACGAGCGCCTCTATCAGATGCACGATCTGACTGGGCTGTCTCTGCCCAACTACCTGCTTGACCTGTTCAACGGAGCTCTGGCATCCCAGTCGCTGGACAGCAATCAGATTCGTCTGACTCTCGACGCGGAAGAGATTCCGCTGGCTCTCGAACAGGCTGTTCCCTTCGGGTTGATGATGAACGAACTGATCTGCAATTCGCTCAAGCATGGTTTTCGCGATGGACGGCAGGGGAACATCGATATCTCGATTCGCCGCTCCGGCGCCGGCACGCACTTCGCAATCAAAGATGATGGGGTCGGGCTCCCACCGGACTTTAATGCCGGCGGATCGTCCTCCATGGGGCTCAATGTCGCCAAGAGCCTCGCGCAAAGATTAGGAGGGCAACTGGTGTTTTCCTCGGAGAATGGCTGTTGCGTTCAGGCGGACCTGACGAGGTTGTGAAGCGGCGCCAGCCTTTGCTGGCGCACCTAACAGATCGCGTTTGCATTCATCTGTCCCTATATCGATCCGATCCGGCTTTTCTCAAGGCGATCTAACCTGGCGCTTGATCACGCCTCTGTCCCGAAACTGTAGGAGTGCTGCGCGTGAAACACATCCTCGAGAAGTACTTGTTCGGATCTGGGTTGCCTTCAAAGACCGTTGAGCAGTTACGACAGTCCGATGTTTCCAAACATTTGACGGCGATTGCTCCGTCGCGTAGTGCGCAAAGGGGAATGATGGAACCGCAGTGGCTTCCGCCTCTTAAACCAATGGGTATTTCACGCCGCCTGCGCCGCGGACGCATGGCATCGATTCGCCGTATGTGTTCGACACTATTGACCTGCTTGGAGGCTTGCTGAATTCCGGCACGTTGAGCGGTCAGGTCTTTCCGGCGGTTGAAATCAACCTTCACTCGAAGAAGCCGCAATTCACTTTGCATGACGAAGTGTCGAACAACCAGGTAAACTGACCTCGACTGGGCAAGTGGTGGGTGCGTGTTTTCGCAAGCTGTGGAGCAGTGGCTGCTCCTTCAGGCATCGGCCCAGCTTCTCTGGCCGTTCTGTTACCGCTCCGCCCGATGCAGGACTACGGGCATGCTGTTTGGGAAGCGCATGTTGGGATTTCTGGATGGGTCGGAGCCGTCGGGTGGTGGACCGACTGCAGGGCGCGGGCCGGTGGGTTCGGGTGGTTGGGACATGGGGAAGCCCAGGTCGACGGCGCGCTGCAGTTCGATCTGATCTCCTTCGAGAGTTCCGGAGTAAGTATTGTTCCCGGCTTTGAAGTAGACATTGCTGCCGTCAACTTTGCCGTCGGTGACGGGGATGGCCGCATCGCTTCCACCGAAGAAGCCGCCGCCCGCGCCTTCGACGGCGCCGGTGAGGGTGCTTCCCTGCTGATGGAGGGTGAAGACCATGGTGCCTTCGCCGATGAAGAGCGCCATGAGGCCGGTTGCGCCGCTCGAACCGGCGATGGGTCTCCAGAGGCCGGTGATGCCGGGGCCTTCGGGGACCTCGCGCTTCCATGGAGCGATTTGCGGACGCAGCGTTACTTCTTTTGCCGCGATGGTGGCGGTCGCTGACGTCAGGCCGGGAGACTCGGCCGTGATGGTGATGTCGCCGGCTGACTTTGCGGACTGCACGAGTGCCATGCAGTATCCGCAGAAGGCTTTGCGCACGGTGCCGCGATCCGATTCGTGATCGGTGGGATCGCCGTTGCCAACCCCGATCAGCTTGCCAGCTCCGGATACGCGGAACTTCACAACGTTGTCTGTAGTGGGCAAAACGCGGCCCTGCGCGTCCTGGACTTCGACGCTGAACATGGCTACGTCTTCGCCATCGGCGCGCAGATCCTGGCGGTCGGGTTTCATGACGAGCTTAGCGGCGGCGGCTGTGGTCTCACGTTTGGCGGTCATCACGATCTGGCCTGCTTTTGAGCCGTGGGCTTCGATGGAGCCGGGGGCGTAGGGGACAACCCAGGCTACGTGCGAATCTTTCCTGACATCTTTTGCGCCGAGGCTGTTGCCGTTGAGAAAGAGCTCGACGCTGTCGAGATTCGAATAGACCCAGACGGCGATTTCCTTACCCTCCATGCCCTCCCAGTTCCAGTGGGGAAAGAGGTGAAGGACGGGCTGCGAGGTCCACCAGGACTGGTAGTAGAAGAAGGAATCTTTGGGGAAACCGCAGGTATCGATGATGCCGTACTGGGAGCTGATGTTCGGCCAGCCATTGGGCGAGGGCTCGCCGCGATAATCGAAGCCGGTCCAGACGAAACCGCCGGCGAGCCACTCCTGGGCACCGCAGAAACGCCACCAGCCTTCGGCGGAGGCGCGGCCGGTGGTGGTGTAGGGATCGTAGGAGCCGACGTAGCCCTTGTCGAAGTCGGTAACGTAAATGCCGCGTGTGCCAACGGCGCTGACGGTTTCTGTGCCGATGACGGGCTTGTCGGGATGCTCTTTGTGATAGGCCGCGGCCTGGGGGTCCATGTAGTTGTAGCCTATGACGTCGCACTCGACGAGGCCACCGGCGCCGATGGCGCGGATGGGGGCGATGGAGACAGGGCGGGTGCCGTCGTGCTCGGTAGCAACGGCTTTCATGGCGGTGAGGATGTGGAGGCCGGTCTCAGTATTGGCCTGGCCTTCTTCATTGCCCATGGACCACATGAAGACGCTGGGGTGATTGCGGTCACGGCGGACGAGATCGGTGAACTGGGCGAGGCCTTCGGGGTTTGACGACATCATGCGAGTCTCATCGAAGACCAGCATGCCGAGCTCGTCGCAGGCGTTCAGCAACTCAGGGGTCGGGGGATTATGCGAGGTGCGAATCGAGTTACAGCCCATTTCCTGCAGCTTGCGCACGCGGTAATACTGCACGGCGTCGGGGAGCGCTGCACCGAGGCCGGCGTGGTCCTGATGATTGCAGGTGCCTTTGACCTTGACGGATTTGCCGTTGAGGAAGAAGCCCTTTTGCGGATTAAATTCGAGGGTGCGAATACCGAACGGCGTCTCGCAGCGATCGACAATTTCGCCCTGGGCGCTGATTTCGGTGACGAGCTTGTAGAGGTTGCGCTCTTCGAGGGACCACAGGAGGGGGCGTTTGAGCGCAATCGTCTGCTCGACGGTCTGGTCTGCGCCTGATGCGATGGAGGCGGGAGGGGTTTGCGATTTTGCTATCAGCTTGCCGGAGGGGTCGAGGATGGTCGAGGTGACGCGGGTGGTCTGGGCGTCTTTGGTGTGGTTTTGCAGATCGGTGCGGATGGAGAGGGCGGCATCGCCATTTGTAACTTTGGCGGATACAAATGTTCCCCACTGTTTTACATGAACGGGATGGGTTTTTGTGAGCCAGACGTGGCGATAGATGCCGGCGCCCTCGTAGAACCAGCCGTCGCTGAGTGTGGCATCGACGCGGACGAGCAGGACGTTGGTCTTGCCGGGATAGACGAAGTCAGTGACGTCGAAATGGAAGGGATCGTATCCGCCGCTGTGCACGCCGATGTAGAAGCCGTTGAAGGAGACCATGGTTTCGCGGTAGGCGCCATCGAACTCGAGGACGATTCTTTTGCCGGCATCGGCGGCGGGGATTTCAAAAACACGGCGATACCAGCCGACGCTGGTGTCGGGATAATACCGGCCAAGGGGGTAAAAGCCTTTGCTGGCGAGGGCGGGATCGTTTTCAAAGGGGAGCTCGATGGCCCAGTCGTGGGGCAGATCGACCTCGCGCCAGTCGCTGTCGTCGAAGGCCGGGGAGCTGGCGGCGATGAATCCGCCGGTTTTCTGGAAATTGCCGGCGCGCACGCCTCCGAAGCCGAAGTCTTTGGCGGGATCGTTGGCGTTGCCGAAGTGGAAGCGCCAGCCGAAATCGAGGAGAAGACGCTCGCGCCCGGCGCCTGGTTTTTGTGGTTCGGTAGCGTCGCCGGTGGGATGCGGGGCGGGCTCAGCCTGTGCGGCGCGGATGGCGGCCTGGCCAATGGGACCCATGCCTTGTGCGGCAGCGGCGGCTACAGGCGCGAGCAAACCGGCCTTTAACATATCGCGGCGTGATACCGTTTTCATTTTTACCTCCAGACCAAACTTCGACCTGCGATCCCGCTCAGGAATAGGCGCCTGCTTTTATGCCGAACTCCGAGCGACGCAAGTATAAACGCGCATCGACGTTATTCGCGACGGAACTGCGCGTCTTCTCGATCGGGCGGCCGGGCGGGGCCGGTCAGACGCCGATTCGCCGCTGCGTTTTTCCGGGCACTAGAAATTGAAACCAGCCTGGAGGAAGATGCTACGGTTGCCGGCGGTTTGGGATCCGAAGAAGCCGCCGACGAGAGACTGCGACTTACCGAAGAACTGTTGCGGCTCGAGGGCACCGGTCGCGTCCGGGCGAGCCTGGAGGACGCCATTGGGCGTGCTCAGGTTTTCGTGGTTGAAGATGTTGGTGCCCCAGGCGGAGAAGGTGAGGCTGTACTTGCGCGAGACGCCCTGGTCCATGCGGCCGGGACCACCGCGGCTGCCGCTGAATCCGCCGCCGGCAAGGCCCGGAGGACCCCCGCGAAAGCCTCCGCCACCGCCCGCTCCCTGCTGGCCTTCGGCGAGTTTGGGTCCGATGCCGATGACCTTGCTGAGGCGGGCGTTCATGCTGACGTTGGAGGGGCCGGTGCCTACTCCGTAGGGGATGATTTTCTCGCCGGTGCCGTAAGGGAGGACGTCGAGACAACCGAACTGGGTTTGCACGGTGTTCGCTTCGCTGCAGCTGGCGGCGTAGGTGGGGCGCGCGTTGAACTGGTTGTTGCCTGTGAGGTCAGTGCCGGTGATGATATTAAATGGAGTGCCCGAGTTAGCTACGACCATGGGCGAGAAAGAGACATGCCAGGGGAGATTGAAGTTGCCGAAGAACATGATCCGATTGCGCACGTCGAAGCTGGTGCGTCCGTAATCGAGGCCCGGATCGCTGGAGACAGAGGGAACGGAGCCTACTCCACTGGTGTCGCCCTTGGCGTTGCTGTAAGTGTAGTTGGTGAACAGGCTGAACTTTCTGTAAGTGGCGCGGACGGTGGCCATCACCTGATGCTCTTTGTAAAAGCCGCCGGACTGATATTCAAGACTATTCGTGGTTGGTTCGGAGACGGGAGCAGTGGGATAGATGCCATTGGCGGCGTCCGATGCGGGATAAAGAGCGGCGGCGCTCACGTTATCGGTGAAGTATTCGTGGATACCCTGGGAGAAGACGTAGGTTATGTTCCCGGTCATAGTTTTGGATAATTGGCGGTCGATGCCTACGGCTCCTTCCATGTCGTTCGCGGTATGAAAATTGGGCGCGATGGAGTAGTAGGAGGGCGCGGTCATGCCGGACCCGATCGATCCCACGGAGGGGACAACGGCGGTGTTGGGATTAAAGAATCCGGGATTGTTAACGACGAGGGCGTTTTCGTGGGTGTGGTCTTCGCTGAGATGAATGGTCTGGATGACGTAGGGTACGTTGGCGCCGAATCCGTTGGCGACGTTGAAGCGCTGGTAGAACCAGCCGTAGCCAGCACGGATGACGGTCTTCGACTGCTGCTTGCCAGTCCTCCGGCCCAGAGCGTAAGCGACGGTGATGCGGGGTGCCCAGTCGTCCTTGTCATGGATCCAGTTCTGAGACTCCCAGCGGACGCCATAACTGAAAGTAAGTCGTGGGCTGAGCTTCCAGTCGTCCTGATAAAAGAGGGCGGCGTCAAAAAGGATTGCGTTGGCTTTGGGGTTATTGATCTGAGTGTAGTTATACTGCTGCGGAGTGCAGGAGGCGGCGGGCGGAGACTGCAGGCATCCGGCAAAATCGGAGAGGCTGGCGAAAGTATAGGAGCCGTTGCTGCCGCTGGTGGAGCTGTTTACGTCATCATAGGCGCGGAGGCGGGCTCCGAAGTTAAAGGAGTGCGGACCTCTGGCGCCGGAGAAGTAATTCTGTAACTCGTAGTTATTCTCGTGATCGTTGACGGATTGCGACGTGTTGCCGCCGTCGGTAAAAGAGCCCTGGACGCCAAAGGAAGGCAGACTCGAGACGGCGGATTGGGTATCGCGGATACGGCGGTATTGGAAGCGAATATCGTCGACGAGATTCTTACTAAGGACCAGGCTGTCGGAGACCTGGACTGTGTTGTCCTGGTTTTCGGTGTTGATGGCCTCGGAAGGAAGACTGAGGGCATTGAGCCCGCCGTTGGTGTTCTTCGCGTAGTTGTATTCCTCGCGCAAGGTAAGAGTATTGGCCGCGCCGAGTTGCAGGTCAATGCGTGGGCTGATCTCGAAGCGCGAAGTGGGGTTGGAGATGGCCTCATTGATCTGCGTGCCGTTGGGATCGGCGGTAGTGACGCTGGTGGGATCGATGGCTTCAAGGATGCTTTCGTTCTGCTGCTTGCGGCCAAAGGCGCCGACGTTGTAGGACGCAGTTTTCGAGATGGGGCCGCTGACCGAGCCGTGGAGATCCCAGGAATCGTAGGCGGGCTCTGTCTGCTCCTGCAATATGGGGTTTTGCGAGTTGAATGCCGAGTCGTTTCCGCGAGCCTCGGCCTGGCCGTGAAGGTGGTCCGTGCCGGGCTTGGTGAAAATCTCGATGCGGCCGTAGCCGAGGCGGTCGTACTCGGCGGAGAAAGGATTCTGATTGACGCGAATTTCGCGGATAGAGGATTTGGGCGGGAGCTGGCCACCGGTAAATCCGTCAATGTAGATTTCGCCGCCGTTGGGACCGGCTGCGGGACCGGCAAGAGCCTGGAGTTCGTTCTGGAGTTCGTCGGGATCATCGGAGAGCGCGTCGAGATCCGCGCCCTTGATGACGACGGCGTTGGCATTTTCATCGGGGCTGGTGCTGATGGTGGTGTTCTCGGCCTGGACCTGGACCTCCTGCTGCTCGACCTGGATCTGCAACGCGGGGTTGAGGTTCTTCATTTGTCCAGCAGCAACGACGATGCCGGGGGTGCGATAGGCTGCGAATCCTGGCGCGGTAACGGCGACGCTGTAGGTGCCGGGCGCGAGGCCGTGGATGGTATAGACGCCGCCGTTATCCGAGGTGGCTTTGCCCGCGACTTTGCCGGAAG
This sequence comes from uncultured Acidobacteriaceae bacterium, assembly GCA_963831055.1. GTDB lineage: Bacteria > Acidobacteriota > Terriglobia > Terriglobales > Acidobacteriaceae > Palsa-343. The sequence continues at coordinate 27,916 of CAWHOU010000018.1, forward strand.
TAGTGAGGACGACGACCGTGGCGCCGGGAATGACGGCTCCGGTGGGGTCTGCGACCTGACCGCGCAGACCGCCGGTGGTTTGGGCAGGCGCGTCCTGGGCGGGAGCGGTTATCGGAGCTGTGGCCTGGGCCCGAACGGGAGACGTACCCGCGAACATGAATGATGAAGCCAAGGCGATCAGGACGGCGGCTACGCTAAGACGACGCGTTGCGTTTGTCGGACACTTCCAGCGATTGAGAATTCTGAGTTTCACAGTTCCCCGGTTCGAAGTTGTATTTTCGTTCTTTGGTGTAAGCGGCTGTCTATTGGATTCCTTTTGCGCCACCTGGATGGTGCTGGCCTTTGGCCCTTTGCTGTAAGAGACGCTTGCGCGCCGAAGCGAGTTCACATTTCTTTTCGGGGCAAGGTTTCTACGGAGTACCCTCCCCGCCCTGATCGCCGCCTGCAGAGCCACCGCCGAGGCCGCTCCAGGCCGACGAGAACATATTCTGGCTGCCGCTGGCTGAGGCCTGGAGCATAGGCTCGACGCCTGCGACAAGACGAATCGCGGTAGCGGAGTCGGGATTCCCGGAGGTGGCGACAATCATCACCGCGTCATTCTTATGCAGGTCGGCAACGTGAATCGCGGGCGAGCGTTCGAGGACGCGGGCGAAGCCGCCGGCAGAACCGCCGGCACCCTGTCCGCGAGAGCCCTGCCAAGCCTGACCACCTGACGCGCCCGTCGGGCCGCCTCCCGCAGTATTCTGACGCCACGCCTGGCCACCACCGCCGGTGGAGTTCGCGCCCGCTCCGTTGCCGGGACCCGCCTGTCCTGCTGCCGGTTGTCCGGACCCAGCCGACTTCAATCGCATAGCGAGCATCTGCGCCATTTGTGGATCGAGCTTGCGGAGGTCGGAATCGGGCGTGGTCTTAATGGTTACGGTCTTTTTGTTGACGAGGTCTTTTACGGTGAAGGTTCCTGCGGCAGCGTCAATCGAAACCACAGTGCCTGCGATATTGCGGAAAGAGCCGGAAACGATTTCTTCGGCTGTGACCTCGTTGCCGTCTGCGCCGCGATCGCCGCGGGCGGTGACCTGATCGCCGGGCTGGATGGCGGCCAGAGTCGAGGGCTGGGCGTCGGAAAACTTGACGGAATCGGGGGCGTAGCGGCGAACGACAGTCGCCGGTGTGGTATGGATCGTGACGGTGCGATTTGTAGCCGTGATGGTTACAGTTCCGGCGGAGGGGTCGACGGATTTGACCAGGCCGCCCACGCCGCGGCGAGCCCAGTCGGCTTGCTCCTGTTGCTGCTTCGCGGCGATGTCACTTTGCTTGTTAACGACGACGATGGTGGCGGCGGGCGGATCGCCAGCTACAACCATGAGGACGCGGTCTCCGGCCTCGATATCGGCGACGGCAATTTTGGTTGCTCCGGTCAGGGTCTTTTGTCCGGGCGGCGTACGCAGGACACGCGCGGTATCGGCAACGGCGACGTTGACGATTGCGCCGGAGTCGGTTTTGATCGAGACGGTATTGCCGGCCACTGCCGCGACGGTTCCAATAACGCGGTTCGCAGCGGGCGTCTGCTGCGCGAACAGCGCTGGCGCCGCGGAGACAAGGCACAGGGCCGCGGAGAGGACGTACATGAATCGCTGCAGTGCTGTTCGAGTCATGCTCATTCTTCGATGGTATCTCCGCGGAGACCTGCACATCTGACGCGCGGGGACATGCAAAGTTTCAGGGAAGAAACGGTTCTTTACCGGATGGCGGTACCAGGCGGCAAAGCTCACAGTTTCATGTCGTTACCCATGGCTGTTACAGTACCTTCTGGGCCGTTTCACCTATCGCCCTGTCCGGTTCCGGATCCTAAGAACGAGGCTCAGCGACAAATCATGGCAATTTCCGGCTCCAGCAGTTCTCAAGTCAGAGTCGCATCGAGCGAAGGCAACAGCTACGGCAGCGCTCTGGCGATGGTCACCACGCTGTTTTTCATGTGGGGATTCTTGACGTCGCTGAACGACATTCTGATCCCACATCTGAAATCGATTTTCCAGCTGAACTACGCGCAGGTGATGCTGGTGCAGTTCGCGTTTTTCACGACGTATGCGCTGCTGGGGATTCCATCGGGCAAGGTAGTGGAGTGGATCGGCTACAAGAAGACGATGGTAGCCGGCCTGCTCACGATGGGAGTGGGGTCGCTGCTGTTCATACCCGCGGCGAAGGTGCCCTCGTATCCGCTGTTTCTGGGCGCCCTGATTGTGCTGGCTGCGGGGATCACGGCGCTGCAGGTGGCGGCGAATCCGTACGTGACGGTACTGGGGCCGCCGCGAACCGCGTCGAGCCGGCTGAACTTGACGCAGGCGTTCAATTCCCTGGGAACGGTGGCGGGGCCGATCTTTGGGGCGTTCGTGATTCTACGCACGGCGGGTAAGGTGCAGGACGTTTCGAGGATGTCACCCGCGGTGCACAAGGCGTACCAGATTCACGAGGCATCGACTGTCAACATTCCTTATGTGGGGATCGCGCTGGCGCTGGTGCTGCTCGGCCTCGCGATTGCGATGTACAAATTCCCCCGGATCGAGACCACGAAGGATTATCGGCCGAGTGAATTGACGAAGGACAAGGGCGGAATCTGGCGGTATCCGCACGTGATTGGCGGGGCAATCGGGATTTTTGTTTATGTGGGCGCGGAAGTTTCGATCGGCAGCTTCCTGATCAACTATTTTTCTCAGCCAGAGATTGGCGGGCTGGCTACCGCGCCTGGCAGCGGACTGCATCAGCTATCGGCCAGCCTTCTGATTTTTGCGACGAAGGCGATCGGGACCTGGGTGCCGCTCTACTGGGGTGGGCTGATGGTGGGGCGATTTATCGGTTCGGGCGTGCTGCAGAAGGCTAACCCCGGCAAGGTGCTGAGCTTGTTTGCGCTGTGCGCAGCGCTGCTGGTGGTGGTGTCGATGCTGACGAACGGCGGCCTTGCGGTGTGGAGCATATTGCTGGTGGGGCTGTTTAACTCGATTCAGTTCCCGACAATTTTCACGCTGGGCGTTGCGGAGATGGGGCCGTTGACCGGTGAGGCTTCGGGACTGCTGATCACGGCGATTGTAGGCGGAGCGATTATTCCGGAGCTGCAGGGATTGCTGGCGGATCGGATTGGGATCCATCATGCGTTTCTGCTTCCGATACTTTGCTATTTGTATATCGCGTGGTATGGGGTGCGGGGGTCGCGGGTGAGGGAGCCTCGCAGGGCTTGAGCTTGCAGGTTACGGTTTGCAGGTTTCGGGTTACAGTCACAACATGAGTCGGGCTCCGCATCAGGCGAGGTCCCCAGGGTCGGGAGTAAGGAGAATCATGCAGTGCAGTCGAAAAGAATTGTATTTGCGATCGCCAACGTCGTTATTTCACTGATCTGGCTGCGCTTTTTGGTTCGGCTGATTGAGCAATGGAATTCGATGAAGCCAGACATCCGTGATGCCGCCGGAATTTTTATGGTGCTTTTCTGCCTTTTGTGGCTGACCATAATCCGCGATAAAAAAGGGGGACCTCTCTCTTGGAATCGCATGTGGAATCCTTGCGACCGTATATCGACTGGTATGGATTCTCGTGTAAAAACCATCTCATGATTGGCTCTCCGACCCGATTCTTTGCCTCCGTTACATCGCCCGGTATGGGGTGGCGGGGATCTGGAATGAAGGAGCCGGCGAGGGAGCAAGAACAGCCGGTAGCCCGTAGCCGGTAGCGAAGGCGGATGGGGCCTTCCCTGTACCCTGTCACCTGTTCCCTGTAACCTGTACACATGAAGGTCACGGTCGGCGTTTCGGGCGGTATCGCAGCGTATAAATCGGCGGAACTGGTCCGCGATCTGCAAAAACACGCTCTTGACGTGCACGTCGTCATGACCGCGGCTGCCCAGCGCTTCGTCCAGCCGCTCACCTTCGCTGCTCTCACAGGACACAAAGTCCTCACCGGCCTCTGGGCTCCGGAAGGTTCCGATGCTAGTTCCGACGCGGCTTCGGCCATTGAGCACATCGACGCCGCGCAAACCACCGACGCCCTGGTCATCGCTCCGGCCACTGCCGACATTCTGGCCAAAATGGCCCACGGCATCGCGGATGATTTCCTGACAACGATGGTTCTTGCCACCAACGCACCTGTCATCGTCGCGCCGGCCATGAACGTGACTATGTGGCAGCACCCGGCCACTCAAGCGAACCTTGAAATCCTGGCCAGCCGCAACGTTCGTATCGTTTCGCCGGAGAGCGGCTACCTGGCCTGCGGCATGGTCGGGGCAGGCCGCCTCGCTGAAAACAGCGCTATCGTCGAAGCCGTCCTCGGCGTTCTGCATCACCGCAACGACCTTGCCGGCGAAACGGTGCTGATCACCGCAGGCGGAACGCGCGAGGCTCTCGACCCGGTCCGCTTCCTGGGCAATCGCTCCAGCGGCAAAATGGGCTACGCGTTGGCTGAAGCCGCCGAGCGCCGTGGCGCGCGCGTGATTCTGGTGACGGCTCCAACGGCGCTTCGAACGCCTGCCCACGCTGAAGTGGTTCCGGTCGTGACCACGGAAGACATGCGCAAAGCAGTCCTCGATCGCCTGGATCAGGCGACCATCGTCATCAAAGCCGCGGCTGTCGCCGATTATCGGCCGCGCGTGCAGGCGGGACAGAAGCTGCGCCGGAGCGGCCCGCTGACCCTGGAGCTGGAGCCGACCGAAGACATTCTGGCCGAGGTGGTCGCGCGCCGCCGCGACGGAACCCTGATTATCGGTTTTGCCGCGGAGACCGAGGATGCACTGGCCCACGGCCGCGACAAACTGCTGCGCAAGGGGGCTGACGCCATAGTGCTTAACGATGTTTCCCGCGAAGGGGTTGGGTTCGATTCGGATCGCAATGCGGTGACATTTCTCACCCGCGATCGCGCTATGGAACTTCCGGAGATGAGTAAGCGCGAGCTCGCCGACTGTATTCTCGACGAAATTCTGGAGCTGCGCCGTCCGCGGCAGCTGATGTCCGAATCCGATACCGATCTATCGCTGAGGACGGGAGCCTGAGCTTGGCGCTTTCTCCCGAGACAGAGCAGGCCGTACGCGCCCGCATCGCCTACTTTCGCGATCTGGGAGTTTTCGATTTTTACCGCCGCGATTGCCGGCCCCGCGAAACTGCAATTGTCACTGTTACAGATACAAAAGAAAATGAGGCGGCCGCCCCCGCCACGTACTTCGATTCGGAGACCACGCCGCAAATGTCATCGTCCTTACCGTTGATCGCCGAGACCCCAAAAGCCGTAGCCCCGAAAGATCGCGCTGGCGCGTTGCAGGCCATCCGTGAGGACATTGGCCCCTGCACCCGGTGCGCGCTTTCGGCCGCCCGCAACAGCATCGTCTTCGGAGACGGCGATCCTGACGCGCGCCTGATGTTTGTCGGTGAAGGGCCGGGCGCCGATGAGGACGCACAGGGGCTGCCCTTCGTTGGCCGCGCCGGTCAGCTTTTGAACAACATGATCGTGGCCATGGGCCTGCGCCGCGACCAGGTTTATATCGCGAATATTGTGAAGTGCCGTCCGCCGCAGAATCGTGTGCCCGAGCCGCAGGAGGCGAACACCTGCTTGCCGTTTCTGTTTCGCCAGATTGACGTCATTCACCCCGAAGTGATCGTCGCGCTTGGATCGACAGCTGCGACCTATCTTCTGGGAGCAAAAAGCCCGCTCGCTGGGCTGCGCGGGCGCATCCACAACGCGCGCGGGGCTAAACTCATCGTTACGTATCACCCCGCGTACCTGTTGCGCGACCCGCGCCAGAAGAAGGAAGCATGGGCCGATTTGCAGATCGCTATGGCCGAGCTGGGACTTAAAGGGGCAGCGAAGAGCCAGTAGGCCGTAGCTATCACCGTGACATCGACCGCTGATCGCCACCGGCTACTGGCCACAGGCTACGGGGTGGTTTGTCACCACGGCAGCGTTTGATCCAGGTGAATGTACGCGCCCGTCGGTCCGTCGTCCGGCAAGGTCGCGAGCTTCACGCTGGTTTTTGCGCCGTCGGGCAGTTCCATCGGCGCGGCGTCGCCGCCCATATCGGTTTTCACCCAGCCAGGGTGCGCGGAGTTGACCTTGATCTTCGTATCCTTCAGCTCGTGCGCCAGGTGAACGGTGAACGAATTGAGGGCCGCCTTTGAGGCGTCGTAGGCGAAGGCCTTGGCGTCATAAATTTGCGACTTCGGATCGGCGTGCAGCGCAATCGATCCAAGAATGCTGGAAAGATTCACAATCCGCCCTGCCGGCGCCTTCTTGATCAGCGGCAGAAGCGTCTGCGTGATTTCAATAACGCCGAAGAAGTTCGTGTCGAACGTGTCATGCAGCAATTCGGGCGAGGTGGTGCTCGTCTTGTTGCCGCTCAGAAAGTTTTCCTTGCTGACGCCGGCGTTGTTGATCAGGATGTCCAGCTTCCCGTAGTGCTGGTCGAAGTATTTGTAAACGTCTTTGTAGTCGGCGGGGTTGAGCACGTCAAACTTGATCGCCTCCGCGTCTACGCCGTCCGCCTTCAGTTTGGCAACGGCCTCTTTGCCCTTCGCCAGATCGCGCGATCCGATCACGACCTTGATGCCAAGCTTGCCCAACTGACGCGCGGTTTCAAGGCCAAGGCCTTTATTTCCGCCTGTAATGAATGCAACTTTCTCTCCTGCCATGCAACCCTCCGTGGCCCTCAATCGTGGCCTCCAATCAGATTCCCTACCCCGGCCTGAGGATTCACGGCAAAGCCACAGCTCTTCGCAAGCAGGCTCAGTCCGACTCCCAGCTCAGGGCTTCGGGCTGCCCCTACCGCCTACCGGCTACGGGCCACCGGCTCCATTCTGTTAGGCTCCGAAAAAGACCTGATGCCTGCTTTCTGCGATGTCGCCCTGCCCGTCCCGCTCGACCGCGTCTTTACTTATCTGGCAGGTGAACCGAATCCGGCCGTCGGCGCGCGGGTCCTCGTACCCTTTCGCAACGAAAAACTGGCGGGCGTGGTGGTTCGCGTCCATAACGATCCCCCGCCGGTCGAAGCTAAGCCGCTGCTCTCGGTTCTCGACAGTGAACCGGTTCTGTCACGCGAATTGATGGAGCTGGGCCAGTGGATCGCGCAGTACTATCTGGCGCCGGTCGGCGAGGTGCTCCGCTCGATGCTGCCCCTGACGGGTGAAGTGCGGCGGCTCGTTCTCTATCGCATCACCGAGATGGGAAGGCAGGCGCTCTTTGCGGGAGCGGAGCAGGGATCGTCGCGCCGTTCGCGGTTATCGCCGGAAGAGCAGGACCAGGAATATGCGGTCCTCAACGCGCTCGAGCCGGGCGAGGTGGTGCGGGCCTCGCGTCTTCGAACCATGACCGGCGCGTCGCTGCGCCTGCTCGCCGGGATGGTCCGCAAAAAGTGGATCGCGCGCGAGACGCAGGCTGAGTCTCGCGATGCCACGCGGACCGTGCGCTACGCGGTGCTCATCGATGGCGTGCGGCTGCCGAAGCTCAACGACAATCAGCAGACGATTCTCGCCGAGCTCGCCGGGGCCGATGGCGAGCTGCCTGTGGCCGAACTGCGGCGGCTCGAAGTGCCAGCGTCGACCCTGGCGACCCTCGTCCGCAAAGAGCTGGTCCGCATCGAGGAGCGTCCCGCCGACTTTCATCTCACCCACCCGCGGGCTTTCGCCACGCCCGACCATCAGTTGAATCATGCGCAGCTTGAGGCGCTGGCTACGATCGCGGGCGCGGTGGACGCCCCGGGATTTCGCCCCTTTCTGCTCCACGGCGTAACCGGATCCGGAAAAACCGCCGTCTATCTGGCTGCCATGAGGCGCACGCTCGACGCCGGTCGCACGGCGATTCTTCTGGTTCCCGAGATTGGCCTGACTCCGGCCATGGCCGCGCAGCTGCATCACGCATTCGGAACAGAGGTGGCCCTGCTGCACTCCGCGCTCACGCCGGAAGAACGAGGCGAACAGTGGCATCGCATTCGCAAGGGGGAGGCGCGCGTTGTGGTGGGCACGCGCTCGGCGATCTTCGCGCCTGTGGAGAAGCTCGGCCTGGTGGTGGTGGACGAAGAACAGGACGGCAGCTACAAACAGGAGTCGATGCCGCGCTATAACGCCCGCGATGTCGCTGTGATGCGAGCCAAACTTGCCGGCGCCGCGGTGGTTCTCGGTTCCGCGACTCCCTCGCTCGAGACGTGGCACAACGCCGTTACCGGCAAGTACGAGCGCATCGAGATTCGCGAGCGTGTGATGGAGCGGCCGCTGCCCGAGGTTCGCCTCATCGATATGCGGCAGGAATTTCAGGAGACCGGCCAGGAGCATCTCTTCGCGCGCGCTCTGATCGAAGAGACGCAGTCTACGCTCGACCGCGGCGAGCAGGCGATGATCCTGCTCAACCGTCGCGGCTACTCCTTTGTCGTCATCTGCCGTGCCTGCGGCGAGAAGCTGGAATGCGTGAACTGCTCCATCGCGCTCACGTACCACAAAGCCGTGGCCGGTGATGCCCACGCCGTTGGCCAGCGCCTCGAATGTCACTACTGCGGTTACAAAAAGACGGTGCCTAAAAGATGCCCGTCCTGCGAGAGCGAGTATCTCTATTTTCTCGGCGCCGGATCGCAGCAGGGCGAGGAGCGGCTGCAGGAGATCTTTCCCGGCGCGCGCATCGGCCGCATGGATCGCGACACCGTTCGCGGACGCGGCGATATGGAGCGCCTGCTGGTGCGCCTGCATTCAGGCGAAATCAACCTCCTCGTAGGCACGCAGATGATCGCCAAAGGGCACGATGTGCACGGTGTCACGCTCGTCGGTGTCGTGGGCTGCGACTACGCCCTGGGCTTGCCGGATTTCCGCGCAGCCGAGCGCGTCTTCCAGTTGCTCACTCAGGTTTCCGGACGCGCGGGTCGCGGTGAACTGCCCGGCCAGGTCATCGTGCAGACCTACCATCCCGAGCACTATGCGATTCAATGCGCGGCGCAGCATGACTTTGCGGGATTCGTCGAAAGGGAACTGCGCTTTCGCCGCGCCATGCACTATCCGCCGTATGCCGCGCTGGCCAACGTTCTGTTGCAAAGCCAGCGGCTGGAAGAGGCGGCGGGATGGGCGTCAACGCTGGGCCGCTGGTGCCAGCAGACGACGCTCAAGCATGTCCGCGTTCTCGGGCCGGCCACTGCTCCCATTGCGAAGATCAAGCGGACTTATCGCTTTCATCTCGTCATGAAAGGCGAGAGCAGACGCGCGCTCCAGCTGGCGTTGCGTGCTCTGCTGGCGCACGCCGAGGAGGCAGGAATTCCGCGGGCGAATCTGATCGTGGATGTTGATCCGATGAGTCTGATGTAAGTTGGGTGAGTAGGGGAGCGGCGAAACGCAAGGCTCAGCCCAAATGGAATACCTCGACGAAGAAAAAGTCCGATCGCTGCTGAGCTGGGAGGCGCTGATCCCGGCGGTGGAGAGCGCGCTCATTCGCCTGTCGTCCGGCAAGATGCAGCAGCCGGTCCGCAGCGTCCTGCGTGTGCCCGAACACCGAACCGGCGAAACGAGAGGCATCTTCGCGCTCATGCCCGCCGTCGATGGCGATCTGATGGGCGTGAAGCTCGTTACGTTTTACGAGAAGAACACGAACCAGCCCACGCACCAGGCCGTCATCCAGCTGCTCTCCGCAAAGACGGGCGAACCCCTCATCGCCATGGACGGACGCTTGATCACCGAGATGCGCACCGCGGCCGTGTCGGCCCTGGCGACGCGCCTCTTCGCGCGTAAGGATGCGCAGGTGCTGGCGATTCTGGGCAGCGGAGTCCAGGCTCGATCGCACCTGCGAGCACTGCGCATCGTTCGGAATTTTCGCGAGGTCCGCGTCTGGAGCCGCACCTTGGACCATGCGCGACGCTTCGCCTCGGAATTCAGCGTCACATCCGTTGAGACCCCGGAAAAGGCAGTCCGCGGCGCCGACGTAGTCGTCAGCGTTGCGGCCACGCGGGAGCCGATAGTGCTGGGTAAATGGCTCGACGAACATACGCTCGTCTGCGCCGTTGGCGCTGTCACTCCCGATCGCCGCGAGTTGGACGACGCCGCTATGAAGGCGGCTATCGTTGTCGAATCGCGCGAGGCCGCCCTGCGCGAATCCGGGGATCTGATCGGTTCAGGAGCGCCGATCTACGGTGAAATCGGCGAAGTCCTGGGTGGAGAGAGGGCTGCTCCCACGAGCCGCGTAGTTTTTAAGTCTCTCGGGGTCGCGGCGGCCGATCTCGCGGCGGCAGCGGTGGTGTGGCGAGCGTCGCAGGGTCGTGCAAATCATTACAACCAAAGTAACTAAGCGTCATTTGTTCTCCCCTAAAAATGTTACAGACGAGTGCATCTTCGGAGCGCATTCTTGATTACGACTGGTGACACCAGGGGTGGGGGAAGTTGCGGAGATCCTTGCTCGCGCTCGGACTGATCCTTTTGTGCTGCGGGAAAGTTCTCTTCGCGCAGCTTCAAAAGCCAGCATCGCCGACCTCAGTTTCCGCTCCGGTACCTGGACGCATCCTCAGGACAGTGGCTCAGATCCGCGCCCTTCCTCTGAGTGAAGCGGCGAAGGGCCTCCCGGTCGAGCTCCACGCCGTCCTGACCTATTACCAGCCGAGCGACGGCCTTACCTTTGCCCAGGATTCCACAGGGGCAATCTTCATCGCTTCACCACCGCACCCGCCCGCGCTGAAGGCCGGCGATGGGGTCACCGTTGTGGGAACGACGACCGCAGCCTATGCGGCGAATGTCATAGCTACCCAAATAACGTTCGAGCACGCGGGCCAGCTTCCCGAGGCTGTCCCTGTGGGCTGGCGTACGCTAATCCACGGATCGGTGGACTGCCATTACGTGAGCCTGACCGGGATCGTGCGCTCGGCCACGTTGCAGTTCAGCGCGCCGCCAGCCGCTCCCGGCGCCGGAGGCAGCCGCCAGCCTTACCTGCTGATGGACCTCCAGATGGACGGAGGCTCGGTGCGCGTGCACATGGACAACATCCATGGCATCGATCCCATCCGGCTTCTGGATGCGCAGGTTAATGTCACGGGGGTGGCCGGTGGACTGTTCGATGGCAAGCAGCAGGACATCGGCGCGCAGCTATGGATGAACAGCCCAAGCCACCTGGAGGTACTCGAGCCGGCGGACAGCTCCGCTGCGAATCTGCCTCTGACGGACATCAGCCGCATCATGTCCCGCTACTTCGTCGACGATGAGAGCCAGCGGGTTCATGTTCGAGGAAGTGTCACGCTCTACCAGCCGGGTCTGCGCATGGTCCTCGAGAACGCGGAAGGCAAGGCCGTCCTGGTTTACACCTATCAGCAATCCCCGCTGCATCTGAACCAGGTCGTGGACGCGGTGGGGTTCCCCTACCCGCATGACTATTCCGAGGTGATCGGCCAGGGCAACGTGATTCCCACGACCCGGACGAGCCCGATTCAGCCGGTGCCGATCCGCTGGGATGAGGCTCTGGCCGGCCATTACCCCTTCGGACTGGTCTCGATGGAAGGCCAGGTCGCGGCGGAGGTGCATGAGCGGCAGCAGGACATCCTTGTCATCGAAGCCGGCCCCCATGTCTTCTCAGCTATCCTGCCGAGGACCGTCTGGGACCCGCAAGCCGATAAAGTCTCTCTTCCCGATTACCGCCCGGGAAGTAAGGTCCGCATAACCGGCGTTTGCATCGTCCACGCCGGAGGCCCGTGGAATACGGAGCGCTGGTTCGATCTGGAGCTTCGCTCCCCGCAGGACATCGCGGTACTCGTTAGGCCGCCTTTCTGGACGGTGCAGCGCCTGCTCTACCTGAGCGCGGGCCTGCTGTTGCTGATGATCGCGGCATTCCTCTGGGCGGTGATGCTGCAGGGCAAGGTACGCAATCAGACAGAACAGATTCGTCTCACCATGGAATCCGAGGCCGCCCGCGAACGGCGCATCGCGTTCCTTGAAAAGGAACGCGGCCGCGTGCTCGAAGCCATTAACAGCACGCTGAACATGGATGAAGTGATGCGGATGATTCTCCGCCTGATCAGCACCCAGCTCCAGGACAAGTCATGTTGGTGCGAGATGGCCAACGGCACCATCGTCGGCGAGCCCGGCCGGGCCGAGGACTCCGTTCGCCGGGGCATCTATTCCGGCGCGGGAGAGCGGCTGGGATCCCTGGTGGTCGCCGGCTCCGAGCTCTATCAGGAAGCAACCGGGGAAGTGCTGGAGATGGGCGCGAGCCTGGCAGCCCTGGCCATCGACAACCGGCGCCTCTACGACACACTCGTTCATCGTTCGCAGTTCGATCAACTCACGAATGCGGCCAACCGGTTCCTGCTCGAAAGCCGGCTGGATGAGGCGCTTGCCCACGCGGAGCGAAGCCAGACGCGCTTTGCGTTGATCTATGTCGATCTCGACCAGTTCAAACAGGTGAATGACTTCTACGGACATCGCGTTGGCGATCTCTACCTGCAGCAGGTGGCACAGAGATTCTCAGAGAAGTTGCGCAGTATGGACACCCTGGCCCGGGTGGGAGGAGATGAATTCATCGCGTTGATCCCTGTGGTGCGCAGTCGCGCTGAGATCGAGGAGATTAGCAGCCGCCTGAGGCACTGCTTCGACGATCATTTCTCCATCGATGACTACTCGATCCGGGGAACTGCGAGCATCGGGATCGCGATTTATCCCGAAGATGGCTTCACCAAAGACGATTTGAAGCGCGTGGCGGACTCGGATATGTACGCGCACAAGCCCGGAGTTGCTGTCCTGTAAATTCAGCCGGAGCGCCGCTCCGCGTTAAGCGCCGAGCCAGTGCAGCAGAAGACCGGGCGCGCATCCCAGAATCACAACGAGTCCGGCCAGCACCCAAACCGTAACCCGAGTAACGAATGGTATGCGGACAGCTGAGGCCTCCGGCGCACGGGCCACGACATAAATCTGTTTCAAGACGCGGAGATAGTAGTAGAGCGAGACGGCGCTCATCACAACGGCGAGGAGCACCAGCCACAGCAGGCCGAGGTTGGGTTCAGCCCTGAGAACCGCGCCAAAGATATAAAATTTGCCGAAGAACCCGGCCAGCGGTGGGATTCCCGCCAGCGACAACAGAAAAATAAGCATGCAGAACGAGAGGCCGGGCGCGCGGCGGCTCAATCCGGCCAGGTCGGCAATCTTGTCCACGCCCTCATGCTCGAGCGCGTCCAGCACGCCGAACGCCCCCAGCGAAGCCAGCGCATAGGTGATCACGTAATACAGCAGCGCGCCCAGCCCCTGCGGAGTGTGAGCGATCAGGCCCAGGAGCATGTATCCCGCATGGCCAATCGCCGAGTAGGCAAGTAATCGCCGCACGCTGGTCTGCGGGATGGCAGCAAGGTTGCCGAGGATCATCGAGAGCGCCGCCATGACGCACAGCACCGGAATCCACCCAGGGGCGTAAGCATGAACAGCGCCATGACCCGCGGCGAATCCCAATCCCAAAATGACGACCTGGCCAAACACAAAGAAGCTCGCGACCTTCGAACTGGACGCGATGAAGCCCGCGCTGACCGTGGGGGCTCCCTGGTAAGCGTCCGGCGCCCACAGATGGAACGGCGCTGCGGCAACTTTGAATCCGAAGCCAATCGCCACCATCACAATCGCCACCAGCAGCAGCGGGTCGAGAGCCGGCCCGCTCAACGCCGCGGCAATCTGAGGCAGTTCGATTGAGCCGGAGAGTCCATACAGCAGGCTCAAGCCGAAAAGTAGAAACCCCGCCGACATTCCCCCAAACAGGAAGTACTTCAGGGCAGCTTCGGCCGATTGGCGGCTGCGTTTATCGAATCCAGTCAGGATGTAAAGCGAGAGTGACAAAAATTCGAGGGCAACAAAAACCAGCAGAAGGTTCTGCGTTGCAACCAGGAACATCATCGCTACAGTTGCGAAAAGAATCAGCGCGAGGTATTCGCCGATGTTGCCGGTAATGCGCGTCGACGTTGACAGCAGCACCGTCAGAACCGTCAGAGCGAGCAGCGCAACCTGCACAACGCTGGTGAGCGGCGTGATCACGAACATGCCGTCGGGCAGGCTGTGCGGCCCACCGCGCGTGAGCAGGTCCATGGCCGCCAGGCACCCAAGGCACGCTATGAGTGCCGCGGTGCCAAAGCGCCTTTTCTGCGAAGAGTGGCGCAGAATCGTCAGATCGAGCGTCAGCAGCAGCAGTCCAGCCAGAGTGACCGCGATCTCCGGCAGCGTGAAGCGCAGCAGATCGGCGTAGCTCAAGACGTTCATCGCCACACTCCTCGGCGCAAACCCTCGAAGAGCGGCGAGTTCAGGGTTGGCAGAATCAGGTCCGTCAGAAGACGCGGATAGAGCCCAACCGCCAGCGTTGCGGCCAGCAGCAGCGCTGCGCCCAGCTTCTCAGGGATCGTAATCGGCGGGAGCGGATGTTCCTGAGCCCCCGGCGTGGCTTCGCCGAAGAAAGCCTTCGTCAGCGCGCGCCAGGTGAACGCAATGCCGATGAGAATCCCGAGCCCGGCGACGGCCACCATCCATGGAAACGCGCGCCAGGTTCCAATCAAAACCTGGAATTCCGCAATGAACCCGCTGAATCCCGGAAGCCCGATCGACGCCATCCCCGCCAGCGTGAATGTAACGGCGGCGAACGGAATAAAGTGCGCCAGGCGCATCGGCCCAAGGGCGTTCAGGTCGCGCGTGTGCGTGCGATCGTAGACCATGCGCCCCACCACCGCGAACAGCAGCCCCGCAATCACACCGTGCGAAAACATCTGCAGCACGGCGCCATCGAGCCCAACCTGCGTCAGCGTCATCAGTCCGAGCAAAACAAAACCCATATGAGAAACGCTGGAATAGCCGATGACAAACTTGATGTCGCGCTGCACCAGCGCTACGCTCGCTCCGTAAACAATGCCGATCAGCGCCAGCAGCGCGAAGACCTCCCGCCACGATCCCAGCCCCAGGACGCGGAATCCCCACGGATCGAGACCGGCCGGAAAGAGCATCATGGCGGCGCGCAGACAGCCATAAGCGCCAAGCTTCATCACCACGCCTGCCAGCAGCATGGAGGCGGCCGTGGGCGCGGCCGCGTGGCCTGTCGGCGCCCAGGTGTGGAACGGCCACATACCGGCCAGTACCGCGAATCCCACGAATATCAGCGGGAAAAATCCCATCTGAAAGTGTGTCGAAAAGTGATACCCGGCGAGCGCCTCGAAGCTCATGCTCGTTCCGCCGGAAGCCGCCCACGCCGCAACCATCCCCGCCAGCACAAGAGCGCTTCCGGCAAACGAATACAACGCCAGCTTCATCGCCGCGTATTCGCGCTGGCCGCCAATTTGCGCGCCCGAGCTGTCACGGGGCGCAGATCCCCAAATCGCAATCAGAAAATACTTCGGAATAATCGCGATCTCATAAAACACAAACAGCAGAAACAGATCGAAGCTGAGAAACACGCCGTACACGCCGCCGATCAGCACCAGATAAAACGTGAAGAATTCCTGCGTGCGCTCCTCGATGTTCCAGGAAAAGAGAATCCCCGCCGTCGCCGCAATGCCAGTCAGTAAGACCAGAGTGAGGCTGATGCCATCTGCCGCCAGGTAGTAAGAAATACCCAACTGCGGAATCCACGCCACCCGCGCGACCGTGACCAACTGCCCCGGCTGCCAGTGCAGCAGCGCAACCAGGCCGAACACCAGCCCAGCCAGCGCCGTTACCAGCGCAACCGCGCGCGCAAGACTCTTCGTCGGGCTCAGCCGCGCAGCCAGCGCGCCGATGAACGATAGATAAATCGTCCAGGCCAGCATCAGAACCTCGCTCCCTGGTTCAGACTCATAACCCACTGCATCACGGTCCCATGCACCATGCCGGTGATCAGCTGCGGGTAAAGGCCCAGCACAAACATCAGCAAAATTGCGGGCGCGATTGCCAGCCGCTCTGTCGTCGAAAGGTCAGCCATCGTCTCCCACCTGGGATTCACGGGCCCTGAAAATACCTTCTGAATCACGGTCAACAGAAAGACCGCTGTCATGAGGAACCCGAGCACGGAGATGGACGTGGCCCAGCCAGCCAGCGGAAACGAACCTTTGAAGATCAGGAACTCCGCCGGAAACCCATTCAGCCCGGGCAATCCGAGTGAAGCAAAGATAGCGATGCCCATCAGCCCCGAGAAGACTGGCACAGTTCTGCGCAGACCACCGAAGTCGTCAATGCCCCTCAACCCGCCGGTGCGCCGCTCGATCAGCGCGATGAACCAGAAGAGGCTCGCCGCTGTGAGTCCGTGGCTGAAGACCTGCACCAGCACGCCTGTCAGCGCCGCGGCTTTTTCCGCCGCCATTCCGGGGTCGGTGCCCGTAAATCTCGCCGCCACGCACACGCCCAGAATGCAATACCCCAGGTGGTTGATCGACGAGTAGGCGAAGGTGCGCTTCAGATCCTTCTGCACCCATGCGGCAAAAGCGGGCAGCACAATCGTCGCGACCGCCAGCCACAACAGCGGTCTCGAAGCCTGCCGCATCTGCTCAGGAAAAATCGGCAGCAGGATGCGCAGAAATCCGTAAACCCCCATCTTCGACATCGCGCCGGTCAGCAACATCGTGGTCTCGCTGGGAGCTTCGGCGTAGGTGAGCGGCAACCAGGTATGGAAGGGAACCACCGGCGTCTTCACCGCGAACCCCAGAAAAGCGGCCCAGAAAAGCAGCATCGAGAGGTGCTCAGGGCTTCCGCCCCAATGCAGATTCTGTGCGAGCGCGGTTGCGAGCCGGCCGGACTGCGACAACTGCGCCAATTCAACAAAATCAAACGAGCCGGGTTGGGTAGGAGTCGTGGTGGCCAGAAACAGAGCAAGAAACGCCAGCAGCAACGCCACGCTGCCGACCATGGTGTAGAGAAAGAAGGTCGTCGCGGCGCGCGCGCTTCTGCGTCCTCCCCCTAAGCGAACGAGGAAAAAGGCAGGGATCAGGCTCAGTTCCCAAAAAATAAACCAATGTACGAAGTTCAGAGCGGTGAACGTGCCCATGAGGCCAGCTTCCAGGAAAAGCACGAGAGCGAAATACACCGCCCCCTGTTTCTCGTTGGCCCACGATGCCGCCAGCGACATGAGCACCACCACCGCCGACAGCACCAGCATCAACACGCCCAGTCCGTCGACGCCCACGTGATAGGAAATCCCCAGGGACGGCGCCCATCCATGCAGCGCCTCAAACTGCATGCCAGAAGCGCCGGGATTGAATCCGTGCCACAGAAATATGGCCAGCGCCAGCGCCCCCGCGGCAAACGCCATTGCCACGATGCGTGCCAGAGCGCGTGAGCGATAAAACGCCAGCACAACCAAACCGCCAACGATGGGTAGCAGCGTGAGCAAAGCGATCATCCGCGATGCCCCCACAGCAGAAGCAGAGCGAGCACCACCAGCGCGCCGCCAATCACGCGAAGATAATTTTGTACCCGGCCGTCTTCGAGACGAGAAAACAGTCGTCCTCCGCGCCCCACGTCGCGGCAGCCCTCATCGAAACCGCCGTTGACCACATACTTGTCGACTCCGGCGTCGAGCCAGCCCAGCCCGGTCACGAGCCAGGAGATAAGGTTCACCGCGCCGCCAAAAATCCAGCGATCGAGCCACGCCGCCAATGCCGCACAGAAGCGCGTCAGCCGGATCACCGTGGCGTCGTAAATCTCATCGACGTAAAGCCGGTTCGCAAGCGCGTGGAAGATGCCAGGCTGCAGCTGCTCCAGAGCGTCAGGATCGGTAACGCGCAGGATCGACTTGCGCCCGTAGAACCACCAACCCAGACCGAGCCCGGCAAAAACAATGATCGACGAGACCAGCATCAGCGTCAGCACACCCGGCTCGCGGAATCCGTCCCAGCCGAAGCGCACCGCCTTTCCCGCAAGAAAATTCTGGAACCAGGGCCAGGCCGGCGTCCCCACAAATCCCAGAAAGACCGCAAAAGCCGCCAGAATCACCAGCGGCCGGGTCATCACCGCGGGGCTTTCGTGCGGATCTTCAATCGCGCACATTTCGCCAGGCCGCGGCGAAACGACAGGCTCCAGCTGCGGTGCAGGAATCGCATGCGACCCCGCAGCGCCAGCCGAAACGCTCGCCTCGGTTACCCGCTGCGGTCCGAAAAACACGTAGTACATCTGCCGCGTCATGTAGAAGGCAGTCAGCAGCGCCCCGATCGCGCCCAGGTAGAACGGTCCGCGCGAAACGCCCCAGCCATGCGCCGCATCGAGAATCGCGTCCTTGCTCCAGAACCCCGCAAACAGCGGAAACCCGCACAGAGCCAGCATGCCGCACGCATAGGCGGCAAACGTTACCGGCATAAACCGGCGCAGTCCGCCCATGTTGCGAATGTCCTGCTCCTCAGTGCAGCCATGGATCACAGAGCCCGCGCCCAGAAACAACAGAGCCTTAAAAAAGGCATGCGTGATCAGGTGAAACATCCCCACTGCAACGCCGCCCACGCCGAGGCCCAGCATCATGTAGCCCAGCTGCGAAACCGTCGAATAAGCCAGGATGCGCTTGATATCGTTCTGCGCGACCGCAACGCAAGCCGCAAATAGCGCAGTGATGGCTCCAATCCAGGCAACGACCTCCAGGGCATGGGCGCTCATCAGGGGATAAACGCGTGCGACCAGATAAACACCCGCCGCCACCATGGTTGCCGCGTGGATTAGTGCGCTGACCGGCGTCGGGCCCTCCATCGCATCCGGCAGCCACACGTGCAGCGGAACCTGTCCCGACTTGCCCGCCGCGCCGCAGAAAATCAGCAGCCCGATTACCGTTGAAACCGCCATTCCAGCCACAACTACGTGCGCAGCCATGCCGGCGGACGCGCTTTGCTCGATGCACCCAACCCCGTGGTCATAGAAAAGCAGCGTCCCACTCTGCGCGTAGAGCCAGACCATCCCGATCAGCAGGCCAAGATCGCCAACCCGAGTCGTAATGAACGCCTTCTTCGCGGCCGCTGCGGCTGCCGGCCGATGAAACCAGAACCCGATCAGCAGATACGAAGTCAGCCCCACAACCTCCCAGCACATGAAAAGCAGCAGCAGGCTGTTGGCGATCACCACGCCGAGCATCGCACCCGCGAATAACGAGAGGAAGCAGAAGAAGCGCGTGAAGTTGTCGTCATGCGCCATGTAGCCGAGGCTGTAAATGAAGATCAGAAGGCCAACAAAGGTGACCATCACCAGCATCACGGCCGCCAGCGGATCGAGCAGCCACCCCAGCGTCACCCATTGATCGCCAAACTGCATCCAGCGGAAATTCACGACCTGCCGGGTTGGATCGATCAGCATCCGAACAAAAGCGAAAATCGCCAGCACGAGCGAAACGGACATAGCCCCGATTGCCAGCGCCGCCGACACTCGCCGTTGCGTCCTCTTCAGCAACGCGCCGATGCCCGCCGCCAGCATCGGCAACACAGGAATGAGCCACAGATAGCGAACAATCCAGAGCTGGCTCATCCCTTCATCTCCGTGATCTCGCTCACGTCCGAGGTTCGCGCGTGACGATAGATGGCCAGAATCAGCGCCAGCCCCACGGCAGCTTCCGCCGCGGCAACCGCAATCGAGAAGATGACGAAGATCAACCCTGTGAGAAGTTCCGGATGCGGCCCATAGCGCCAGAACGCGATGAAGTTCAGATTGGCCGCATTGAGCATCAGCTCGATGCCGGCCAGCACCAGGATCGCGCTGCGCCGCGTGAGCGCCCCAGAAAGGCCGACCGAGAACAGCAGTGCCGATACCAACAGACAACCAGCAAGAGGGTTCATCCGACGCGCAGCTCCGTAACCGGCGGAGTTCCTGCTTTGTCCAAAGGCCTCTCGCGCAAAGCCAGGATGACCGCCCCAATCATGGCTGCCGTCAGCATGAGCGCGATCACCTCCAGCGGCACAACGTAAAGCTGCATCAGCGCCAGACCGATCGCGCGCATCGAAGCCTGGGGCGCAGCCCCGGCCGCAGCCCCGGTCCATGAAGAATGCCCCACGCTGCTGGTCTTCACCGCCCAGGCCAGCACCCCAAAGACGGCCAATGCGATCGCCACTCCCGCCAGTGCCGCCGGCGAAAATATCTCTATCGGCGCCGACTCCCCTCCGCGTGTGAGCAGGACCACAAACACTATAAGGATAGCGATTGCTCCCACGTAAACCAGCAGTTGCGCCAGCCCCGCGAATTCCGCCCCCAGATTCACATAGAGCGCCGCCAGGCCCGCAAAGGCCACCGTCAGCGCCAGAGCGCAATGCACCAGCCGGCGCAGCGTCATCGCGGCCACGCCTCCGGCCACCGTCAACACAGCGAGGATCAGAAATGCCGCAGTCATCGTTTGTCGTGCAAAGTTTCTGGAGCTGTCATGGTTCCGGAGCGCCCGCGATAGCGTGAGCCTCGCCGGGCCTCTCCCACGATTGCACAGCGGCATTACGCCGACTGTGACTCAAATCACCACTCGGCCAAATCCAAACCCGTCTGTCCCGAGCGGCCAATCCGTTTACTCCGCGAAGCGATACGTCCTCTTCTCAATCCTTCTGCCGCGTTCGAGCCCCCGCGCCAGCGTTATAAAGGGCCCCACGATCACCAGAGCGCAGACCAGCCAGCGTATCACAGCGCCCAGCGGCTTCGGCCCCACCACGTCGATCGTTAGAAAGTGCCAGATTCCTGCCGAAAGAATCACTACCAGGGTCATCGGCAACATGAATTTCCAGGCGAAGTTCATCAGCTGATCCATGCGGAGCCGAGGTACCGTGCCCCGCACCCAGATGAACGCAAAGATAAGCGTCAGCAGTTTGCCGAAAAACCAAATCCACGATGGAATCCACGTGAGAAAGCTGAACGGCGCCGACCATCCGCCAAGGAACAGCGTGATGCCGAGCCCGCTCACCGCGAACATCTCCAAATATTCAGCCAGAAAGAACAGCGCAAACTTGAACCCCGAATACTCGATGAAATACCCGGCGATAATCTCCGACTCTCCTTCAGGCAGATCGAAAGGGCTGCGATTCGTCTCCGCCGTCGCCGCGACCATAAACAGCATGAACCCCGCGAGCCCCCACGGCGTAAACACATACCAGTGCGCCAGCGTGCTTGAGTAGCGCGCCTGCTGCTCCACAATCGCCACGGTCGACAGCGTCCCCGCCGTCATGATCACCGGGACCGACGCCAGGATCAGAGGAATCTCGTAGCTGATCATCTGTGCAATCGCGCGCATCGCGCCCAGCAGCGAATACTTATTGTGGCTCGACCAGCCCGCCATGAAGATGGCCAACTCTGTCCCCGCTCCCACTGCGAAGAAGAACAGGACACCGGCGTCGAGATTGACGGCCGTCATGTTTCGCCCAACGGGCAACACCGCATAAGTCAGAAAAACAATTCCCACCAGCACCAGCGGGGCCAGGTAGTGCACCACATGGTCCGCCGCGCGCGGAACCAGGTCTTCCTTGGTCAGCGATTTCACGGCATCGGCCATTGGCTGGAGGACGCCAAACGGACCCACACGGTTCGGCCCATAGCGGTTTTGCATCCGCCCCAAGCCCTTGCGCTCGAAAACCGTGGTCAAAGCAAACAGCCCGGCGAACACCACGATAATCGCAGCAACCGCAATCAGGATGGAAACCAGCGCATGCAGCGGACCCGGAGTATGCCCCACGATCCAATGATCGAGGTTGACGAAAACCTGATCCGCTGTGCCCCCGGCGACCATCACTGCGGCACCACTTTCGACGGCTTCGGCGGCACAGCAGGCACAGCGGAGGCCCCATTGCCGGATGGCTCGCCTGTGGCAGCCGGTTGCGCCGCCTTTGCGGCCGCCGCCGCAGCAGCTGCCGCAGCCTTCGCCTGAGCGTCAGCCAGTTCCTTTGCGCGCCGCTCATCCGTCTCCGCTGCTTCCGTCGGATGAATTTTCCGGTAGTACTCGTTCGGCTTCGCCAGCTGCTCCTTCGTCCACAGCAGGCCGCCAAACCGGTCCGTTGTACTCAGCTCAAACTGCTTATCCATGCGGATCGCGTCGAACGGGCAAACCTCGACGCAAATCTGGCAGCTCATGCAAACCGCCACATCGATATCGAACACCGCCGGATAAGCCTGCGCCTTCCCCACAAAGTCCGGCTTCTTATCCTTGCTCTTTTCAATGTGGATACACCGCGGCGGGCACTCCTTCTCGCAAATCTGGCACGCCACGCAGCGCAGACCCTTCTCCGCGTCGGAGCCGTCATAAAGGAGGAACGGAAATACCCGCGACGCCTCGGGAAGCGGCAGCCGCTCCTCGGGGTATTGCACGGTCGTCAGCCGATCCTTCCCGACATAGCTGCCGAAGAAGTTCCGCGCCGTCTCGACCAACCCCTGAATGATCCCTTCACCCAGCATGACAACAGTCCCCAGTCCTCAGTTCACAGTATCCAGTCATTAGCCTCCTGTTTGCGATCCCACTTGGGACTAACAACTGGCAACTAATAACTTCCTTTGCGGATAAAAACAGTCCCCAGTTCTCGGTTCACAGCCTCCAGTCGTTAGCCTCCTGCCTGCTGGGGACTAACAACTGGCAACTCACAACTCGCCTTACCGATCCACTTCCCCCAGCACAATGTCCACGCTGCCAAGAATAATCACCGTATCCGCAATATTCTCCCCAAGACACATATCTTCGAGAATGGTCAGGTTGATCATGCTCGGCGGCCGCACCCGATAACGGTAAGGATTCCCCGACCCATCGCTGATGAGGAAGAATCCCAACTCGCCCTTCGGCGACTCAATCCGTCCATAAGCCTCGCCAGCCTTCGGCCGCAGCCCGCGCAGCCGCACCTTTGGGTCCATGATCGGCCCGGCGGGAATATCGCGCAGCGCCTGCTCCAGAATCTTCACCGACTCCCGCATCTCGAGGATCCGCATCATGTAGCGGTCATAAACGTCGCCGTGCTCGCCCAGCGGTACCCGAAAGCTGAAGCGATCGTAGATCCCGTACTTATCGACTTTGCGAACGTCATAGTTCACGCCGCTTGCCCGCAGCATCGGTCCCGTCACGCCTGCGTTGACGGCCAGCTCGCGCGGCAAGACGCCCGTGCCCTGCGTACGCGCCATCAGAATCTCGTTCGCCCGCAACAGGCTTTCAAACTCATCGACGAATCCGGGCAATCGCCCAACCAGCTGGCGCGTCTCGGTCAGCCACGCCGCCGAGCAATCCACGCGTACTCCGCCAAAGCGCATGTAGTTACACATCATCCGCGCGCCGCTCAGCGACTCGAACAGATCAAGCACCTTCTCGCGCTCGCGAAACGCATACATCAGCGGCGTCCCGCTTGCTCCCATGTCCTGCAGCAAAAATCCAACCAGCCCCGCGTGATTCTGGAACCGCGTCAACTCGGCGACAATCACGCGAATGTATTCCGCGCGCTCCGGCACTGCAATCCCTGCCAGCTTCTCCACAGCCAGCACGTAGCCCCAGTTATTCGTCATCGAGCAGAGATAGTCGAGGCGATCGGTGTAAGGAATCGCCGAAAGATAAGCTCCGTGCTCGGCTATCTTCTCGTGGTTGCGGTGCAAATATCCAAAGACCGGCTTCAGCCGAACGACGCGCTCCCCTTCGAGCCGCACATCCATCCGAAACACGCCGTGGGTCGAAGGATGATGCGGCCCCATGGAGACTTCCATAATGTCGCCAAGGCCGTCTTCATTGACGGCGGCGACCCGCTCCAGCTCCGCCACGTCCGTGATCACGCCTTCACCCCCGTGACCAGAATGTCGTCTTCGGGCGCAACATAATCTTTGCGCATGGGATAGTCGACGAATCCGTCCCACATAAGGATGCGCCGCAAATCCGGATGCCCATCGAAAACGATGCCGTACAGATCGAAAGCCTCGCGCTCCTGAAACTCGGCGCTGCGCCATACCGGCGTTAGCGACGGCAGGTGTGTGCCATCGGCGCGGTTCGCCGTCCTCAGCCGCAGGATCGCCGGCCCGTGTTTCTTCTCCATCGAAAACAAGTGATAGACGGCCTCAAGATGACCGGAGACTTTTGTTTTGCGAACCTCTTCGACTTGCTGTTCCGACGAAGCGCCGTCCGGTCCAGCGACCAGCTTCTTTACCTTCACCTTTTCGCTGACCTCAGAATCCGGCCAGTCCACGCCGGTCATGAGCGAGCAAAAGTCGAGCCGCAGCGCCGCATCGTCGCGCAAAAACTCCGCTACAGCCCGCGCATGCGCATGGTCCAGCAACAGCGAGTGCTGCCCCGATGGACTCCCGTTCGCAATCACTGTCACGCTTGCGCCAGGAACCCCAACCTCAATCTGCGCTTTAATGTCTTCAGGGGAGGGAAGCGGCATTATTGGATCACCCTAAGCGGATTCCCATTTTCGGCAAGGAAAACATCGGTATTCTGCGCCGGCTCGAGGCCATGCTCCCCAAACGTGGGCACCGGAAATTCACTCGGCAAGTCGGCCTGAAGATGCCGTGGCCGCTCCGCACCGCTCAGCGACTGCTCCTCGATCTTCTTCTGCAGCGTCATGAATGCGTGAATCAGCGCTTCCGGTCGCGGCGGGCACCCAGGAATATGCACATCGACCGGAATATAGCGGTCGATCCCTTTCAGCACGTTGTAGCCATCGCGAAACGGGCCGCCGGAAATGGCGCAAGCGCCCATCGCGATTACATATTTCGGCTCCGGCATCTGGTTGTAGAGCCGCACCACCTGCGGCGCCATCTTTTTTGTAACAGTCCCCGACACAATTATGAGATCGGCCTGCCGCGGCGACGGGCGAAACACCTCCGCCCCGAACCGAGCCAGATCGTACCGCGCCATCGTCGTTGCAATCATTTCGATCGCGCAACAAGCCAGCCCAAACGTGAGCGGCCAAACGGAGTTCTTCCGCCCCCAGTTGTAAATCTCCTCGAGGGTCGTCGTGAAGATTCCGTTCTTGCTCAACTCGATCTTAAGGTTTTTGAGGTCCTGTTCCATCTCTTCATCCCAGCCTGTAGCCTGTAGCCGGGAGCCGGTAGCGTGCAAACGCTCGATTCTCAGCTACGGGCCACAGCCTACCGGCTACCAGCTTCGTTACGCCCACGTCAGCACCCCCTTCTGGCAGGCCCAGATCAACCCCTCCACCAGCAACAGCAAAAACACCAGCATCGCCAGGCACGCGCCGAGCGAAAGCCCTGTAAACGCCACGGCAAACGGCAGCAGAAACACCGCCTCTACATCGAAGATAAGAAAAACAATGGCGTAAATGTAGTAAGACGCGCCAAACTGAATCCAGGCATCCCCCTTCGATTCGAGCCCGCACTCGTACGTGGCGTTTTTCTCCGCGCCTGGCTTGTTGGGCGAAAACACCCGCGCCCAAAGCCACGCCAGCAGGAGGGGCGTGATGCCGAAAGCCACTCCGCCCACCAGCAGACCCACGACCATCAGCCAGGGATGTTCCGGATTCGCGCTCATCGGCCCACTCTCCGGCAACCAGCCGTGACTTGAGTGAGCCTACCCGTACCCAACATCAACCCTCCGTGACCAAAATCACAATTCCAGCAAAAGCCGAGCTGAAAAGAGTGCGTGTTGCGAGCCAGAGGCGCTCGTCCGCCTTCGCTCGGGCTACTGCTGGTTTCTCGCTCGATTTTGCTCGCAGTATGGCTCGCATCGAACTCGTTACTGCTCCTTTTCGCTTTTCGTTTGCCAGCCTCAGGGGCGCGCCTGGCTAACGCCTGCTACTCCCTGCTCTCCCACTTCCTGTCTCTCATCCTCGCACAGTTGTGTTCCCTGTCACAGCCGGGCCATCGCCCCGGAGGGCAGACTTATCTGTTGTGGCTTACGGCGATTTCGCACTCGCCTCCCGACCCCAGCAAGGAGAATCATGAGCGCCCCAGCAAGAACTGCAATCTTCGATGGCAATGAAGCCGCCGCCTCCGTGGCCTATCGCTTTTCAGAAGTCGTGGCGATTTACCCCATCACGCCCTCCTCCCCCATGGCCGAGTTTGCCGACCAGTGGAGCGAGGAAGGCAAGCTCAACATCTGGGGTTCCGTTCCCCAGGTTGCCGAGCTGCAAAGTGAGGGCGGGGCCGCCGGCGCCATGCACGGAGCGCTCCAGGGCGGCGCCTTCGCCACCACCTTCACAGCCTCCCAGGGCCTGCTGCTCATGATCCCTAACATGTACAAGATCGCCGGCGAGCTCACCCCGAACGTCATGCACGTCACGGCGCGCTCCATCGCCACCCATGCCCTCTCCATCTTCGGCGATCACTCCGACGTGATGGGCTGCCGCCAGACCGGCTACGCCATGCTCGCTTCGAATTCCGTCCAGGAAGCCGCCGACTTTGCGACCATCGCCCACCTCGCGACCCTCGAGTCCCGCATCCCCTTCATGCATTTCTTCGATGGCTTCCGCACCTCGCACGAAATCAACAAAGTCATCCCTATCTCCGACGAGACCATCACGGCGCTGCTCGACGAGAAAGCGGTCCGCGCCCATCGCGAGCGCGCGCTCTCGCCCGACCGCCCCGTCCTGCGCGGAACCGCCCAGAACCCCGACGTCTTCTTCCAGGCCCGTGAAGCCTGCAATCCTTATTACCTCGCCTGCCCGGTCATCGTGCAGGACGTGATGGACCGCTTCGCCCGCCAAACCGGCCGCAGCTATCGCCTTTTCGACTACTACGGCGCCCCCGATGCGGATCGCGTCATCATCCTGATGGGTTCGGCCGCGGGCGCTGCCGAAGAGGCCATTGACGCACTCAACGCCCGCGGAGAAAAGCTCGGGCTGCTGAAGGTCCACCTCTACAGGCCCTTCGCGCCCGAAGCTTTTCTGACCGCCCTCCCCGAGACCGTCCGCAAAATCGCCGTCCTCGACCGCACCAAGGAGCCCGGTTCAACCGGCGAGCCGCTCTACCAGGACATCGTTACCGTCATCTCCGAATCGCTCTCTACCGGCCGTTTGCCCCTCGCTCAGTTCCCGGTCATCGTCGGCGGACGCTACGGCCTCTCTTCGAAAGAATTCACGCCCGCCATGGTCAAAGGCGTCTACGACGAGCTGGCCAAACCGCACCCGAAAAATCATTTCACCATCGGCATCGACGACGACGTGACGCACTCCAGCTTGCGCTGGGACGAGAGCTTCTCCACCGAAGACCCGAAGACCGTGCGCGCCCTCTTCTACGGCCTCGGCGCAGACGGCACGGTAGGAGCCAACAAAAATTCCATCAAGATCATCGGCTCCGAGACACCCAACTACGCACAGGGCTACTTCGTCTACGACTCCAAGAAATCCGGCTCCCTCACCACCTCGCACCTCCGTTTTGGCCCCGAGCCCATCCGCTCCACCTACCTCATCTCGCGCGCCAACTTCATCGCCTGCCATCAATTTGAATTCTTGGAGAAGACCGACGTTCTGGTCGCCGCCGAACCCGGCGCCACCTTCCTGCTGAACAGCCCCTACGGTCCCGAAGACGTTTGGCAGCATCTGCCGCGCACCATCCAGAAGACCATCCTCGAAAAGCACCTCCGCCTCTTCGTCATTGACGGCTACACCGTCGCCCGCGAAAACGGCATGGGCAACCGCATCAACACCGTCATGCAGACCTGCTTCTTCGCCATCAGCGGCGTTCTGCCCCGTGAAGAGGCCATCGAGCAGATCAAGAAAGCCATCAGGAAGACCTACGGCAAGCGGGGCGACGCCGTCGTTCAGCAGAACTTCGCCGCCGTCGACGCCGCCCTCGCCCATCTGCACGAAGTCAAAGCCCCTGAACACGTCAGCGCGAAGTTCGACATCCTCCCCGCCATCCCCTCCGCCGCGCCCAGCTTCGTCCGGGATGTTCTCGGCGCAATGGCCGCCGGCCATGGCGATCTGCTCCCCGTCAGCGCGCTGCCTCCCGGCGGCACCTTCCCCACCGCAACCGCTAAATGGGAGAAGCGCAACATCGCCCAGTTCATCCCTGTCTGGGATGAGCAACTCTGCATCCAGTGCGGCAAATGCGTCATGGTCTGCCCGCACGCCGTCATTCGCGCCAAGGTCTACGACGGCGCCCTGCTTCCCAACGCCCCGGCAACCTTCAAATCCGCCAAGCCGAAATGGCGCGGCATGGACCAGGAGCTCTACACCCTCCAGGTAGCTCCCGAAGACTGCACCGGCTGCACTTTGTGTGTCGAAGTCTGCCCCGCGAAAAGCAAGGCCGACCCGAGCCACAAGGCCCTCAAGATGGCCGCGCAGCAACCGCTCCGCATTCCTGAGCGCGCCAACTGGGACTTCTTCGAATCCCTTCCCACGGTCGCGCGTGACCGCCTGTCCGGCACTCAGGTTAAGGACATTCAACTTCTGGAGCCGCTCTTTGAGTTCTCCGGCGCATGCTCCGGCTGCGGCGAAACCCCTTACATCAAGCTGCTCACCCAGCTCTTCGGCGACCGCCTGCTCATCGCCAACGCAACCGGCTGCTCCTCCATCTACGGCGGCAACCTGCCCACCACACCGTATTGCCAGAACGACGAAGGCCGCGGCCCCGCCTGGTCCAACTCCCTTTTTGAAGACAACGCCGAATTCGGCCTGGGCATGCGCCTGGCCGTCGATCAGCAGCGCTCCTACGCCGAAAACCTCGTCGCCAAACTAACCCCGATCCTCGGCGAAGAGCTGGTCCGCGCCACCCTCGAAGCCGATCAGTCGAAAGAGGACGGCGTCAACGCCCAGCGTCAGCGCGTTGCCGAGATTCGCGCGAAACTCGCCACAGTCGACTCCGTCGAAGCCCGCTCGCTCAGCGCCATCGCCGACACCCTGGTCCGCAAGAGCGTCTGGATCATCGGCGGCGACGGCTGGGCCTACGACATCGGCTTCGGCGGCCTCGACCACGTTCTCGGCTCCGGCAAGAACGTCAAAATCCTGGTCCTCGATACAGAGGTCTACTCCAACACCGGCGGCCAGATGTCCAAATCCACGCCCCGCGGCGCAGTCGCCAAGTTTGCCGCCGGCGGCAAATCAACCAGCAAGAAAGACCTGGCCATGGAAGCTGTAGCCTACGGTTCGGTCTACGTGGCGCGCATCGCCATGGGCGCGAACGACAGCCACACCGTCAAAGCCTTCCAGGAAGCCGAAGCCTGGCCTGGGCCCGCGATCATCATCGCGTACAGCCACTGCATCGCGCACGGCTACGACCTGTCGCAGGGTCTCGATCACCAGAAGGCCGCCGTCAACTCCGGCTATTGGCCGCTGATGCGCTACAACCCGGCCGTCCGCGAAGAAGGGAAGAACCCGTTCTTCCTCGACTCCCGCGCGCCCTCGATCCCGCTCAAGGACTACATCTATAACGAGTCGCGCTACACCATGCTCCTGCGCGCGCACCCCGAGACTGCCGCCGAGCTGCTGAAAGAAGCAACCGACGACGTGGAGCGCACGTGGCGCGTCTACTCCGGTCGAGCCGCCATGCCGGGCCGCGAAACCACGCCCAACATCTCGCCGCGCGAAGACAAAGAAGTCCCCGCTGGCGCGCCGGGCGACGACTAACCGCTTTCCCGGAGCTGCCGCGAGAAGCAGCTTCGGCTTTGCCAGTGCCGATGAGTCAATTCTCGGCACTGGCATTTCGTTTGAAACAGCTGAAGATGCGGTCAGCCAGGAATCCGCCAGCTAAGAACCTGTCAGCAAAGAACCGGTCAGGCCTTGCGCTGGCGATATCAGGAGGGCCCTGCCGCAGGCCCGGAAAATGACCGTTGTCGTCTCTCCTGAAAGCTGATCGCAATCCGCTGACCGCTTTTCCGCTTCTCCCTGTTCTACAATTGCCGAAAGCCGCCAGCCCAAACATCAAGAGCGCAACATCAGAAGCCGGCGCGCATCTCTTAGCTAGCAGTTTTTTATTTGACCGGTTCATCGCTAGCCGGTTCATTGCTGACCGTTTTTTAGCTGACAGCTCTTACGCTGACCGTTTTTAGCTGAATACATCATGATCGAGTACCCTCTCGCCGAAGCCCTTACATTTGACGATGTCCTTCTCACCCCAGCCTGGAGCGAAATAGCGCCCGCGCACGTCAGCACCCTCACCCACCTGACGAAGCGCATCCCGCTGACCACGCCGCTCCTCTCGGCGGCCATGGACACCGTCACCGAATCCCGCATGGCCATCGCCATGGCCCAGCAGGGCGGCCTCGGCATCGTCCATCGCAACCTCACCATCGAGCAGCAGGCTGGGGAAATCGACAAGGTCAAGCGCTCGGAGTCCGGCATGATCGTCGATCCCGTCACCATGGCCCCCGAGCAGCTCATCTCCGATGCCCTCGAGGTCATGCGCCGCTACAAAATCTCCGGCGTTCCCGTCACTCGCAAAGGCAAGCTCGTCGGCATCCTCACCAACCGCGATCTCCGCTTTGAGACCCGCACCGACATCCCCATCTCGGAAGTGATGACCAAAACCAACCTCATCACCGTGCCGGTGGGCACCACGCTCGAACAGGCTGAGGACATCCTCCACCAGCACCGCGTCGAAAAACTTCTCGTCGTCGATAAGGACTACGAGCTCAAGGGCCTCATCACCGTTAAAGACATCCAGAAAAAGCTCAAATACCCCTACGCCTCAAAAGACGAGCAGGGCCGCCTCCGCGTCGGCGCAGCCATCGGCGCAACCGGCGACTTTTTAGAGCGCGCCGCCGAGCTGGTCCGCAATCGCGTCGACGTCCTCGCCATCGACTCCGCCCACGGTCATTCCTCCCGCGTCCTCGAGGCCGTTCGCGAAGTTAAGAAGCGCTTCCCCCAGGTCGACCTCCTCGCCGGCAACGTCGCTACCAAAGAGGGAACCGAAGCCCTCATCGATGCGGGCGCGGACGCCGTCAAGGTCGGCATCGGCCCCGGCTCCATTTGCACCACCCGCATGGTCACCGGCGCCGGCATGCCGCAGATCACCGCCATCAGCGAAGCCTTCAAAGCCGCCGGCAAGCAAAACATCCCTCTCATCGCGGACGGCGGCATCAAGTACTCCGGCGACATCACCAAGGCCATCGCCGCCGGAGCCAGCGTCATCATGATCGGCTCGCTCTTTGCGGGCGTCGACGAAAGCCCCGGCGAGACCATCCTCTACCAGGGCCGCTCCTTCAAGGCCTATCGCGGCATGGGCTCGCTCTCCGCCATGGCCCAGGGCGGCGGCGAGCGCTACTTCCAGGGCACGCAGGACCTCGACATCCAGGACAACAACGAGAGCGTGGTCAATCGCGAGCGCAACGGCGCCTCCAACCGCCTCGGCAAATTCGTCCCCGAAGGCATCGAAGGTCGCGTCCCGTACCGCGGCGCACTTGAAGCCATGGTCTACCAGCTCGTCGGCGGCTTGCGCTCGGGGATGGGCTACTGCGGCGCGTCGACCATCGAAGAGCTGCAGCAGAAAGCCCGCTTCGTCCGCATCTCCTCAGCAGGGCTCCGCGAATCCCACGTCCATGACGTCATGATCACTCGCGAAGCGCCGAACTATCACGTCGAGTAAATAAGCCAGCGGTCGTGACCAGTCCCGTCATCCTGAGCGAAGCATCCGAATTCGTTGCGCTCGCTTCTGGCGCAACAACAATTCAGACGCGAGTCTAAGGACCTGCATTTCGTTTTGGATGAAAGTGCCGTCGCTAAATTCTCGCGCCATCCTCCTATCAAAGCGCTAAGATTCCCTGTGCCCCCTACGGCCCCCATGTCCGATCACAGCGCGGACGCCGAGCGCCTCATCCGCTGCTTTGACCCCGACGCCACGCACGTCGCAGGCGCCTCCGAGCATCTCGTCCTCTCGCCCCGCTTCGGACGCCTTCGCCGCCAGCATCCCCTGCTCGCCACCTCGCCCCATGCCCACGGAGCGCCCGCCGCCTGGGCCGCCGCCCGCCACAACCTGCTCAACTGCCGCGACCGCTCCGTGCAGCTGGCCCTCGCCACCTACCAGCATCCCGTGCGCGTCACCATCCGCGTCCCTTACGAAGTTCTCCAGGACCCGCAGTTCGACCTTCACCAGCACTGCCACACGGTCCTCGACCGCCACGGCGCCCAGAAAAACGGAGTCATCCTCCGCCGCGAAGCCCTCTGGATTCGCACTCTGCTCCCCGATGGAGACGGCCTCGCCCGCTTCGAATTCTCCAACACCTTCCTGCTGCCTATCACCAGCGAAGCCATGCTCGCCGAATCCAAAACCCTCTGGTGAATTTGCCCCCGAAATTGTGGAACCGCGGGGAACCTTTCCGCCACCCGCTCCGTATCAGCCTGCCATGAAGACCAAAACCGCCCTGGCAGTGGCTGCCCTGGAAGTGACT
The DNA here is from genome assembly GCA_963831055.1 of uncultured Acidobacteriaceae bacterium. Classification (GTDB taxonomy): domain Bacteria; phylum Acidobacteriota; class Terriglobia; order Terriglobales; family Acidobacteriaceae; genus Palsa-343. The sequence goes on from CAWHOU010000018.1 coordinate 60,064, forward strand.
GCCCTCGCACTGCTCACATCTCTGCCCGCGCGCGCACGGGATTCCGACCACTCCTGGTCGAAAACCTACACCGTCTCCGCCAAGCCGACCCTGAACTTCGAAACCTCCGATGCCGCCATCGACTTCCATCCCTGCGGCGACTGCCACGAAATCCGCATCCACGTCGAGGTGGTCGGCCACAAGTTGTCCGACTATCGCCTGGAGGAAGGCCAAAGCGGCAACGAGGTTCATTTCCTCTTCAAAGAACTGCCTCACGCCGGCGTGCACATCCAGTGGCATACGGAGCGTACCCACGTGACCGTCGAAACGCCTGCCCAGCTGACGCTCCTGGCTAAAACCTCCGACGGCAACGTGAATCTCACCGGACTCGAGGGCGATATCGGCCTGACCACCGGCGACGGAGACCTCAACCTCGACCATGTCTCAGGCAATCTGCGCATCAGGTCCGGTGACGGCCACGTCACGATCGCCGATGCCACGGGCGCCCTCGACGCCCACACCAGCGACGGCAGCCTCACCGTCGACGGCCTATTCAACGCCCTTGCGCTCCACACCAGCGACGGCCAGCTCAACCTCAACCTGCGCCAGGGAACGAAGCTCACCGAAGCGTCGACCATCCAGTCATCCGATGGCTCGGTGACGCTTCACGTCCCCCAGGGCTTCGCCGCCGATCTGAATGTTCACAGCAGCGACGGCCATGTGGACTGCGCCCTTCCCCTCGCGATCGAACACTACCAATCCGGCGGTGGAGAGGGCCACGACCTCCACGGTAAGCTGAACGGCGGAAGTGTCCCGTTGACGATCCACACCAGCGACGGCAACGTAAAGATCGAGCAGATGTGAGTCGGAGCATGCTCGAGCCAAACGGGCTCCGCGCGATTTGGCGGATGTGTCCAGCGATCTCAAGCGTGGTCGTTCTGCGGAGTGATGCCCTGTTATAGTGAGAGAGGCCGGTCCGGTCGGGCCCGCGCCATTCCTCGATGGCGCCATGGTGTAATTGGTTAACACGCCGCCCTCTCAAGGCGGAGAGTTCGGGTTCGATCCCCGATGGCGCTACCAACCAATCTGCAATGAATCGGCAGCTCCTTCGCTGAGCGATGAGGGTACCGTTGGCGCGGGCATTGTCAGTCTTGAAAACAATGTTGCACAAACCAGGGTCGACCGCTTCATGGAGCGATTTGCCAGGAAGCGTCGGGGGTGCCGGGGCTCCCGGTGCTCGTAATCGTCGCCCCGTTCATCAGCCAGATGTAAACCTGCTCCGTGGTGCTATTCCGCCACAGGATGCCGGCTCGGCCGCTGCCATCGTAGTCACCTACGCCCTCAATGTTCCAGCCGGAGGATGGCGAAAGCGTGAACGGGCTTCCCTGATTCGTAATCGTCGTTCCGTTCATCAGCCAGATATAGACCTCTCCGCTGGTGGTGTTTTGCCACAGGATGTCACTCGTGCCATTTCCGTCGAAATCGCCTACTCCCTGGATCACCCATTCTGACGAGGGCGAGACAACGCCGACTTCCCCCTGGCTTGCAATCGAGATCCCGTTCATCAGCCAGATGTAGATCTCCCCACTGGTGCTGTTTTGCCACAGAATGTCCGCCTTGCCATCCCCGTTAAAGTCGCCAACGCCCACAATATTCCATCCTGATGAGGGCGAGACGATGCCGAGGTCTCCCTGGCTCGCAATCGTGGTCCCGTTCATCTGCCAGATGTAGACGTCCCCGGTGGTGCTGTTACGCCAGAGGATATCGGCTTTGCCGTCTCCATTGAAATCGCCGACGCCCTGAATGACCCAGCCGGAGGAGGGCGCCACGGTGCCTGGAGTTCCCTGGCTCGCAATCGTGGTCCCGTTCATCAGCCACTGGTAGACCTCACCGGTGCCGCTGTTCCGCCACAAGATGTCGGCGTAGCCGTCGCCGTTGAAGTCACCCACCCCCTGAATCACCCAGTCCGAGGTGGGGGCGCCCGGGCTCCCGGTGCTGGTCAGCGCAGTGCCGTTCATCAGCCACTCAAAGACCTGCTCGGTGCTGGTGTCGCGCCACAAAATGTCACTCTTGCAGTCGCCGTTAAAGTCACTCACCGCGGCAAACGACTCCGGATTGGGATTGGGATTCGGGTTTGCGGTCGAGCACGATCCGATGGCCTGCACCACGCTTACGGGAGCCGTGCCGACGTTGCTGTAATAGGTGAGGCCGTTGGCGGCGTCAGGAGAGTAAGTGGCGGTGAGGGTGTTGCTGCCTACGGCCAGACTTCCGGCCGGGATGGTGATGTTGGCTGAGCCGCCGCTCAGGGTTGCGATGGAGGAACCATAACCTCCGCTGTTCAGCACCACCGTGCCGGTGGGGGTCGGGTTGCCGCTGCCGCCCGCTACCGTGACAAACACCTGGTCAGGCTGGGCGGTCGTGATGGTCGAAGAGGCCGGCTGCACGGTCACTGTCGGCGTGGTGATGACGCTGAGAGCGTACGTTTCGCTCGTGCTCGCGAGGAACTCTGGAGTTCCGCTAAAAGTGGCCGTCAGCTGATGCACGCCCGCCGTCGAGAACGTGGCGTCGCAGCCCGCTATTCCGTTGGTGGGGTTGATCTCCGCTGACCCACAACCGGAGATGGTGTTCCCGTTGTCGGCGAAGGAAACGGTCCCTCCATTGACCAGATTGCCGCCTGTAAAAACCACTGCTATGAGCAGGACCTCCTGGCCCGGCGTCGTCTGGTTGTTGTTGGCAGTCGTCCCGAGCGAAGTCTGCGTGGAGAGAACCGCTGCACCAGCGGGCGCCGGCAGCAGGAGGCACGCAGGAATCAACAGCAGAGGTGCGAAGCGCATCGGCATCGAGGTGAAGGCTGTGAAAATTTGCGGACCAGACGGTTTCATGGGGCCTTTCTGCGTTGCAGAAATGAGCGAGTGTCAGGAGCGAGAGACCGAAATCGGGGACCGGGTGATGCAAATGGGGTTGCTGGCAGCGACCGAACGGGTCCAATGGGGAAGAGTCGCACGATTTTAATATCAGGGGGGGTGGGTTCGTCAATGATCGCAAGAAAAAGAGGCGTACCGGGGATTCTCTGCGCGCACGGAAACGGGACTAGCTTGTTCGGGACGTGAAGCCGGAATCCCGGGCCCTTCGCAAGCTCTCATGCGGGTTGTTGCCGTATTACCGGCATCCATGTAAGTCATTGTCAACAGAAAAGCACGAGACATCCGGACGCGCTCTGGAGAGCGCGTTGTTAGTCCGATCAGGAGCTGCCGCTGCGCGTGTTTGCCTCTCGGCGGTTGGTTCCTGCACTCTGCAGAACCGGACATCCATTTGCTGCCTCAGGCTCCAGGGAGCCGTCGCAGAAGATTGAGTTTGTGTTCTCTGCCAGTCCCGAAACAATACGAAGAGAGCCTCGGGAGTCGCCTCCGTCGCCCAGCCGGTCAGCTGCGGGACCTGGCAGCCTGCGCATCGATGATCCTGATGTTTTTCCTTCTCAGGAAGGTTTTAAGCAGCTGCGGTTCGTCGGAACTCGGCCGCAGGTATGTAATCCGTATTGCGTCTTTCCACGGCCAGCATCGGGGCCACCATTTTCCTCGCCACCGCAAGCGTGGCCCGGTTGCCGTTGCCGCGTTGCCGTTCCTTTTCGTGAAGCAGGGCCAGTTCGTCGCTGTAACGGGGAGCCAGTCTGGCCGCCTCTACCAGCACCTGCTGGATATGCTTGTTGCGCTGCTTCGATATCGGCGTGCGCATCCCCTTGTCGCCTGAGCTCTTCTCGGCGCTGCACAGGCCGCAGTAGCTGATGGCCTGCTTGATGGAACGGAAGCGCGAAGTGTCGCCGACCTCGAGCGCCCAGGTCAGGGCTGTGATCGGACCCACACCGGGGATCGTTCTGAGCCGTCGCAGTCTGTCGGCCAGCAGCGGATCCTGTTCCAGCGATCGCAGCAGACTCGTGTCCAGGCCTGATCGATCGGTCGATGTGCTCGCGACACAGCTTCAGCAGCGGACGAATACTCTCGCTGACCTCTTCGTTGGTCGCCAGCAGCTCAGCGAAGTAGCCCATCCGGTGCAGCCGCAGCTTGTTGTAACTCACGCCAGTCTCCATCAGAAGACCTGATACGCGGTTCTTCATCTGCACTGCCTGCCGCAGCACCAGGCCGCGGTAGCGCAGCACCCGGCGCCGGTTGCGGATATCGGTCGATGCCATGTGGCACTCGGGCAGGAAATCGCAGCGCAGGCAGTCGGCGATCTTGCCGGCATCGATCCGGTCGTTCTTCCGCTTGGCTGCGGTAATGGCCCGCAGCATCAGCGGGTGAGCCACCTTCACCTGTTCGCCATGGGGAAGCAGGTGATCGTAGATCCAGCCGGTGAAGATCGTCGCTTCCATCGCGATCATCCGGGGTTGAGGAAGTGTTCTGATCCACGCGTCCAGCTCGTGCCGCGTCGAGCCGATCTTCCCTTCCTGGTGCACACAACCAGCCGCGTCCTTCACGCAATAGCTGATTGTCTTCTTGTGAACATCCAGTCCGATGTAAACCATATCGTCTCTGAGGAGCCTCCGAGGTTCGTTCTCTGAATCAGCTTGCCGCTGAGTTCAGCTTATGCAACACCTCGTGCTCCTCCTCGACTTAGCATTCAAACAATACGGAAGTTTCGGGTCAAGCAAAGGCTTACCTCCTCGCGTCGTCGGCGAACCCGGCAGCCGTAACGTCCGATTGTGGAGGAAAAATCTGGTGACGCTGTGGTGACCAGCGGGACGATAAACGCAGCCAAACGCCGGCAAGTCCCGATAAGGACATAGCCTGCCCGCATGAAAACTGGCAATTTACACATCCTGCCGATGCCTGCCAAGCCTATGCAAAGACGCTCCTTTTGCCCTCTCAAGGCGGAGAGTTCGGGTTCGATCCCCGATGGCGCTACCACACCAATCTGCAATGAATCGGCAGACGAGGTCTTCGCTTCGCTCCAGGATTTCAGCTGGTCCTACACTGATGGTGTGAGAATCTGGATCGCCGCCGTGGGCGCGCGCCCTCGCAAAGGCTTCGATGACCTGGTGCGCATTTACCTCGATCGCATCGCCGCCACTTCGAAGTCCGGTGTCGAGTCCCCCCTCTTTCGTTCCGAAGACGCTCTATGGCACACCGTCGAACGCGAGCGTGCCCGCTCCGCGCCTCTCCTCGTCCTGCTTGATGAACACGGCAAACAAATGCCCTCTGAAGATTTCGCCCGGTGGCTCGGCCGCGAACGCGACGACGGCCGCCAGCTCATCGTCTTCGCTATCGGCCCCGCCGGCGGCTGGTCCGAAGAATCGCGCCAGCGCGCCGCCGTGCTCCTCTCTCTGGGAAAAATGACCCAGGCGCACGAGCTAGCCCGCGTCGTCATCGCCGAACAGATCTACCGCGCGCTTACCATCCTGGCCGGTCACCCGTATCATCGATCAGGAAGCCGGTAGGCGGTAGCCTGGAGCCAGTAGCCAGATGCAAGTAGCGTCGCGTCACCTCTGTTTCTGGTCCCTTCGCTACCGGTTCCAATCTCCCGGCTCCCAGCTATGCGCTACCGGCTACAGGCTACAGGCTTACTCATGAACGAACCAGAAACCCGCAAAGGTCTCATCCTCATCAACACCGGACCCGGCAAAGGCAAGACGACTGCCGCCATGGGCACCGCGCTGCGCGCCGTCGGCAACGGCATGCGCGTCCTCATGCTCCAGTTCCTGAAAGGCTCCTGGCACTACGGCGAGCTCGACTCGACGAAGGCCTTCGGCGAAAACTTCATCCTGCGCCAGATGGGCCGCGGCTTCGTGAAAATCGGCGGCGCCGAAACCGACCCCGAGGACACCCGCCTCGTCGAAGAAGCCTGGGGCGAGGCTCGCGCCGCCATCCTCTCGGGCGATTGGGACATGGTCATCCTCGACGAGATCAATTACGCGATCAGCTACGGCATGCTCGATCCGGTCAAGGTTGTCGAGACGCTCGAGGCGCGGCCTGAGATGGTGCACGTCATCCTCACCGGACGCAACGCCCACCAATCGCTGGTCGCCATCGCCGACACCGTCACCGAAATGCGCGAAGTGAAGCATGCCTATCAGAAAGGCATTCTCGCGCAGCGGGGCATCGAATATTGAGCCTTATTCACCTTTTCGTGATGAACGAAATCAGCGATCGATGAAATCTCGGGCCACCCCGGTCAGGATCCAACGTGAGAACAGGAAAGACCCCAAGGACCTTATCGAAATGTCCGTAGTTCTCTCCGGATGGCCCCAACTGCTGGCCCGGAATTCTCAAAAAGGAATCAGACAGGTCCATCCCGGATTCACCAAAACGGCGCCAGGTTCCCTTTGCAGTTTGGGTGTGCCCCTGCGTCGTAATGTCCTGGAGAAAGCTCTGGTCTGAATACAGGTGAAGTGTGCAGGTCTCGTTGCCGCTTCGAAATGTGTAGGTTCCAGCGAGCGCCCCATAATCGTAGTTAGCAGCGATGCAGTACCAAAGGACGGGCGCAGAAAAGAAAACGACAATAGTAGCGACGAGTCGTAATGTCTTACTCATTGCGTCGCTCCGACCTGACTAACCCCGCCACGCGTCAAACTTTGCGCTGCGCACCGCCCCCGCCAAAACCTCAATATCCCCCGACAGCACCCGATCCTCTCCCAGCGGCTTCACGACCTCGCGCACCGCAGCGAATGCCTCGCCCACGCGCCGGGCTGGGTTCAGCGGCGCGCGAAAATCCAGCCCCTGCGCAGCACACAGCAGCTCAATCGCCAGCATCCGCTCAGCATTCTCCACCACCTGCCGGAACTTCAACGCCGCGGTCATCCCCATTGACACATGATCCTCTTTCCCGCCGGAGGTAGGCACGCTGTCCGCGCTTGCGGGATGCGCGAGTACCTTCGCCTCATTGAGCAGCGCCGCGGCAGCCACGTGCGCGATCATGAATCCCGACGACACCCCGGGGGTTCGCGAGAGAAATGGCGGCAGGCCTTCGTTGATGTCGGGGTTCACGAGGCGATCGATGCGCCGCTCGCCGATCCCCATCAGCGTGGTCATCGCGATCGCGGCGGAATCCAACGCCAGCGCCAGTGGCGCCCCATGAAAATTCCCTCCCGACAGGATCTCTCCCTCGGCGAAAACGAGAGGATTATCTGTAGCAGACCCTGTTTCAATTTCAAACGTCGTCTGCGCCTGCGCCAGGGCATCGCGCACCGCCCCATGCACCTGCGGCATGCAGCGCAGACAATAGGCATCCTGGACGCGCGGGTCGTTATGCCGATGCGACTCGCGAATCTCGCTCTCCGGCAGCAGCGCGCGCAGATGCGCCGCCACCGCCATCTGCCCAGGATGCGGCCGCACAGCGTGAATGCGCTCATCAAACGGCGTCGGCGTTCCCTTCAGCGCTTCAAGCGTCATCGCGCCAGCCAGGTCTGAAAGATCCACCACCCGCAAGGCCCGCGCCAGCGCCAGCGTACCCACCGCCGTAATCGCCTGCGTCCCATTCAGGAGCGCCAGGCCTTCCTTCGCTTCGAGCGCCAGCGGCTTCAGACCCGCCTGCAACAACGCCAGCGCCGCGGGAATCCGGCGACCGTCTACCAGCACCTGTCCCTCGCCGATCAACGCCAGCGCCAGATGCGCCAGCGGCGCCAGATCCCCACTCGCCCCCACTGATCCGCGCGCCGGAATCACCGGATGAATCCCCCGGTTCAGCAACTCCAGCAGCATTTCAATCAGTTCAGGACGAACCCCGCTGAACCCCTTCGCCAGCACATTCGCCCGCAGCAGCAGCATCGCCCGTACTTCCGCTTCCTGCAACGGTTCGCCCAGCCCGCAAGCATGGCTCCGCACCAGGTTGCGCTGCAGCGCCTGCACCTCGCCTGGCTCAATGCGAACATCCGACAGCTTCCCAAAGCCGGTATTGACTCCATACGCCGTATCCCCGCGCGCCAGCAGCCCATCCACCACGGCCCGCGACTCGCGAACTCGCAGCGGCGCCGCAGGATCAAGCGCCACGGCACGCCGATCCAAAGCAACCTGAGAAATTTCATCCAGGGAAAGAGGCTGACCAGCGAGTAACAAAGGCGGAGACATTACCGAACAGAGTACAGGGTGCGGGGTACGGGGTACAGGATGCTGCGAGCAGCGCCGCACCTGTCCCCCGCCATTCGCCACTACGAGACGAATTTCGGAATTTCCGGCGCCTCCACTTCCGGCTTGATGATCGGAGCGTCTTCAGCCTTCACGTAGGCGATCTTGCCCGCGGCAATCTCTTCCTGGGCCACGCGGCATGCCTTCCGCGAACGGCTCGGGACCATCGGCTCGGCTCCATTCTGCAGTTGGCGCGCGCGCCGCGCGGCCACCAGAACATAGCGGAAGTTGCTGTCGTATTCCTGCTCGATCGTCATTCCCTGCTCCTCCACAATTCCTGCTTACTTTTCATCGATTCGGGCTCAGCTGAGGCACACCAAAGGCCTCCAGCACGGGCCTGACCCGGTCTTCTGAATTCGCCTGCAGACAGCTATCGGCAATCCGGAGCACTCGCTCGCGGTCCGCCAGTCCGTCGGCCCCGTTTCCGGCATCGTCACCGTCACGACGAATACGTTCAGCGGCGACAATGGCGGCCATCTCTTCAACTGCCCGATCCAGGATGTCGTTGACGAGAATATAACCATATTCGCGGTAATTCTCAATCTCCTGGCGCGCTTTTGCCAGACGCCGCTCGATGATCTCTTCCTTCACGCTGCCTTCGGCGCGGCTGCGGTTCCTGAGCCGAGTGGCCAGAATCTCCGGCGACGGGGGCATCAGGAAGATGGAAACGGAATCCGGCATCTTCGCGCGCACCTGCGAAGCTCCCTGCACATCGATATCCAGCAGAAGATCGCGGCCCCGCGAGAAGGCTTCCCGCAAAGTGGACCGGGCAGTCCCGTAATAGTTGCCGAAGACGTCGGCGTATTCGAGGAACTCGCCGTTCCGGATCATCTGCTCGAAATGTTCGCGCGTGGTGAAGTGGTATTCGCGGGAATCCTGTTCGGAACCCCGCGGACCGCGGGTGGTCCACGAAACGGAAAACTCGAGGCCGGTCACCAGCGAACGCAGCTGGTTCACCAGCGTCGATTTACCCGACCCGGAGGGCGCCGAAATGATGAACAGTATTCCAGCCAAGCGTTTTCTACCCTACTCCAGATTCTGAACCTGCTCGCGCGCCTTCTCAATCTCGGACTTCATGCCCAGCCCCGCTTCGGTAATGCGTGTGCCATTGCCTGCTACACCGCTGGTCTTTGAAAGCAGGGTGTTAGCCTCGCGGTTCATTTCCTGGAGAAGAAAATCGAGCTTTTTACCGACTTCCCCGCCCTGATCCAGCAACCCCGTGAAGTGATCGATGTGGGTTCGAAGGCGCGTGACCTCTTCTTCGACGTCGCTGCGCTCGGCGATGAGCGCGGCTTCCTGCAAAATGCGGTCCTGATCGAAGCCTCCGTCGAGCATGGCCTTGAGGCGTTGACTGAGGCGCTCGACATAGGCCTGCTGGACCTTTTCGCGCAGGGTCGCCGCTTCGTCGACGAGGGTATGGAGTCGTTCCATGTTGGCGCGGAGCTCGTTGGCGAGGAGCGAACCTTCCTGGGCGCGCATGGTCTCTAAAGCGGCGATCAGCGAATCCGCTTCGCGAAGAACAGCTTCTTCAAGGCCAATCAGCTCTTCGTCGCTGTTGCGCGATTCGGCCATCAGAACGCCGGGCAGGCGAAAGACGGCGTTGAGGTCGGGTTCAGCGGTGAGCCGATGCTCGGTGGCGGCGGCGCGAAAAGCTTCCACGTAGGCGGCCACGAGTGCGTGGTCATACCCTGCTTCGGCTTTCTGGCTGCGTTCGAGGTTCAGTGTGACTTCGACGTGGCCGCGGCGCAGCTTTTCCTTCAGCAAGCGACGGAGCTGAATCTCGATACCTTCAGCTCCCGGGGGCAGGCGCATGTGGAGATCGAGAAAGCGATGGTTGACGCTTTTCAGGCTGACCGAAAAGCCCAACGTGTCCGAAACGCGGCCGGCGATTCGGGCAAACCCGGTCATCGAGCACACCGGATGCTTCGCCCCGAGTTGACTGGTCTCGGTCATCGTTGGGGCTTTCCCGTTAGTGCGGGCTCACGCAACGCGGTGTCGGGAACCGTTGCTTCCAGTGTGAGTTCTGTCTCCGCAATCTCCGGCTCATTGCCGCCAATGGGGTGACCGTTTCCGTTGGTGTTCCCGATATCCATGAACTGCAGGCGATAGAGCTTCTGATAGGTGGCCGAGGTTTGCAGGAGTTCTTCATGCGAGCCGACATCGGTGATCCTGCCGCTCTCCAGCACCACGATGCGCGTTGCGCGTCGAACCGTCGAGAGCCGATGCGCGATGACGATGACCGTGCGGCCCTGCATCAGATTGGCTAGCGCTGCCTGGACCAGGGATTCGCTCTCCGCGTCGAGTGCGGAGGTGGCTTCGTCGAGAATCAGAACCGGTGCATTTTTCAGGATGGCGCGAGCAATGGCGAGGCGCTGCCGCTCGCCGCCGGAGAGGCGGAATCCCTTCTCGCCGATCACTGTGTCGTAGCCATCCGGCATTCTTTCGATGAAGTCGTGGGCCAACGCGGCCTTCGCCGCATCGACCACGCGCGCCTGCGGTACATCCGGCTGCCCGTAAGCGATATTGTTGCGCACCGTGTCGTTAAAGAGGATCGTCTCCTGAGTCACTTTACCGATTTGCGCGCGCAGCGATGAAAGGCTTGCCTGGCGCACATCGCAGTCGTCGATCAGGATGCGGCCGTCGGTGACGTCGAAAAAGCGCGGGATCAGATTTACCAACGTCGACTTCCCTGCTCCACTCGGACCAACCAGCGCGACCACTTCGCCGCGATGGATGGTGAGGTCGATGTCGTGCAGGACGATGGGCGGGCCCTCGGTCTGACCCTCGGGATATTGGAAGCTAACGCGCTCGAGGACGATTCTGTCCCTGAACCCCTTCAGAACGCGCGGATGCTTGGCTTCGACGACTTCGTCATGGTCGTCCATGAAGTCGAAGATTGCGGCTGAAGCTCCGGCTGCCTGCTGAAAGTTGTTGTAGTAGATCCCGAAGCGTCGGATGGGATCGTACATCTTGAACAGCGCCACGATGAAGGCGAAGAAGATTCCGCCGCTCATTGCGCCATGGCCAATCTCGTTGCGCCCCAGCAGGAGCAAAAGGGCAATGGCGACTGCGCCGATGAAATCCATGAGGGGCGAGGTAAGTGCCTGGGCGCGCACCGAACGGAGATTGGCGCGGAAGAGTTTGCGGGCGGCCTGGCGAAAACGCAGCAGCTCCCAGAACTCCATGTTGAAGGCTTTAACGATGCGATTGCCAGTGATCGTCTCGTGCAGGATGTTCTGGATATCGGCGAGCTTGTCCTGGCCCTTGCGGGTGGTCCGCCGCACATCGCGGCCGATCCGCCGAATCGATCCGGCGACGATCGGCAGAAAGATCAGCAACACCCACGCCAGCTTGCCACCGAGCGCGATCACCACCACGACCATGCACAAAAGAGTGCACGCCTGCTGCAGAAAATCCGACAAAACCGACGACGCCGCATACTGCACGCGCTCAATGTCATTGATCAGCGCCGAGAGCAGCGACCCCGTGGTGTGCTTCTGGAAGAAAGAAACCGAACGGCGCAGGATCGCCTCGTACAAGTCGTCGCGCATGTCGGTGATCATGCCGAAGCCCGCGTAGTTCGCGAGGTACGTGCCCGCGTAGTCGCAAATACCCTTCAGCAGCGTCGCGGCAACGAATGCAAAGGCGATACTCGACCAGTCGTTGTGAATCCAGTGAGGGACGAGCAGTTCGGGCCGGATGTTGAGGTGCCAGCGCGCGCCGAGTTCGCCAAGAAGCGGGGTTTGCTTGGCGCCCCTCGCCACTTTGGGATTGAGTACATTGTCGAAGATCGGACCGATGAGGAGAACGCGGAAAGCGTCCATGAGCCCGACCCCGGCAGCCAGCACCACAGCCGACAGAGCCTGCAGCCAGTAGCGGCGCGCGTAGTACAGCAGGCGCCAGAGACGCTTCATGCCAGGGCAGCTCCCTGACGCGGCAAACAATGCATTTGCTTATTTTAGCGCCCGACCCCTCGAACCCCGAACCCGGATCGACCGCGGTCTTCAGTCTGAACATCATCGGGCACTCGTTACAATGCCGATATGTCTCCGCTCCCGGCGCTGACTCCGAAGCCGAGGCGCCCCGCACGGCCTCCAAAGCAGTCCCGCATTCTCCTTACAACCTGTCTCGCGCTCCTCACCGCCGGTGGCTCCGCATGGCTGATGCTGCGCTCGGCGGCGATCCACTGCGATTCGCTGGCGCCCCTCACGGTCCTCGCCACCCTCGCCGCATTTCTGATTTCAATCTGCTTTCGCCAGATGGGACGCTTTCCGGACCGCCGCAGCCGCCTGCTTCTGTTGGCATGCCTGCTGATCGCCGCTGCTACACTCTTCGCCGACTTTCGCTTTGTCCGCCGCTACCGGGAATTCTGCGATCAGTTACAGCAACAAATGCACCAGTCCACGCCAGCTCGCTGATGTCCTGTTTGTGAAATTTGTTGCTTCCTGCATAAATATTCAGGCCGGTGTCGAAATGAGGTATGAGGACACGTCATCCTTTTGGACGCGGACTAGCGTCACACTGAACCTTGAGGGATCCGATGAAGTACATGCTGATGTTCTACCTGAACCAGACGGAATTCGAGTCTCGGACTGACCCGAAGACCAGAGACGCCTTTTGGGGAAGTTTCATGCCGTACCTGAAAGCGATCAGGGATGCAGGCATCTTTGCCGGGGGAGCCGGACTTGAGCCCCCGGACACCGCCACCACGCTGCGAATTATCGACGGGAAGCGCCTGGTCCAGGACGGGCCGTTTGCCGAAACCAAGGAGCAACTCGGCGGTTTTTTTCTGATCGACGTGCCCGATCTCGATGCAGCGTTGGACTGGGCCGCTCGCTATCCGGCCGGCCCCGGAGGCGGAGTTGAAGTAAGGCCCGCAATGACAGGACCCGCCGAGGGATGATTGATACGTATCAGGCGGTTGAGGAAGCGGCCCGCAATTCGTGGGGCCGCCTCATCGCCTTTCTGTCGGCTCGATGTAAGGATGTGGCTGCTGCCGAGGATGCACTCGGCGACGCCTTCCGGTCAGCCCTCGAAACATGGCCTCGAACCGGTGTGCCGGAGAAGCCGGAAGCCTGGCTTCTCGTTGCCGCTCGTCGCAAACTAATAGACGCCGCGCGACACCGCCAGGTGCATGAAGAGGCGACGCCTGCTCTGATCGCAATCACGGACGTGGCCCTGCAAATGGCCGAATCAGCCGAGATATTTCCCGACGAGCGGCTCAAACTACTCTTTGTTTGTGCACACCCAGCCATCGACGAAGCAGCCAGGACTCCGATGATGCTACAGGTCGTGCTTGGCCTTGATGCCGTTCGCATCGCCTCCGCCTTTCTGGTAAAGCCCTCCGCCATGGGACAACGCCTGAGCCGTGCCAAAACCAGGATTCGAGTCGCTGGTTTGCGGTTCGAATTACCCGGAGCCACTGATCTGCCCAGCCGGCTTGATGCCGTGCTGGAAGCAATCTATGCGGCCTACGGCAGCGGCTGGGACGACGTTGCCGGTGCCGATCAGCGGCGGAAAGGACTGGCAAAAGAGGCCATCGATTTGGGTAGGTTGCTTTTGCAACTCATGCCGAGCGAACCGGAGGTTCATGGCCTGCTGGCGCTGATGTTGCATTGCGAAGCACGTCGCCAAGCTCGCCGTTCGGAGAGTGGCGCATACATCCCGCTGTCGGAACAGGATGTAACCCGGTGGTCGACTGCGACGATCCACGAAGCAGAGCGACTGCTCGGAAGCGCCGCGCAATTTAGACAGATCGGACATTTCCAGCTGGAAGCTGCAATCCAGTCGTTGCACGCGCACCGCGCGCAGACCGGTTGTACCGACTGGACATCGATCGCAGCGATGTACGAGGGACTCGTTCGCATTGCGCCGACCATTGGCGCATTGGTAGGCCGCGCGGCAGCTGTGGCCGAAAGCCGCGGTCCGGAATCTGCATTGGCGCTTCTGGAAGAGATCCCCATGAAGTCGGTTGAGACCTACCAGCCTTACTGGGCGTTGAGAGCGTATCTGCTGAAGCTTGTCCAACGCATCAATGAGGCGAGGCCTGCATACACGCGCGCCATCGGCCTTTGTGAAGATGCCGCCATGCGTGAGTTTCTGTTTCGAGAAACTCCCTAAAACCGTCGGCAAGTCATCCGGCTGAGTCCGCTCGTGACGAAGCGGACCCAGGTTGCGGGCGAAGTAATCAGGGAAGCGAATTCCTCCGGCAATTCAGGATTGTCCCGGCGCCGGCGCCGGCGCCAGTCCAAGCTGCGCCAGCATTCCGAAAGTGTCAAAGACACCCCAGTGAGCGGCGACTTTCCCATCATCGTTGAAGCGAAATATGTCAACGCCATCGACTTTGAACTGCTTGCCCGTGGGCGCCGCACCGTTAAACGGACCTCGATGAGTCCCCGTTGTCGAAATGAAAAGCACGATGCGGTCATCGTCGGAAACCGTGAATTGAACCTCAAGGCGCAGATCGGGGAATGCCTTGATAAAGCCGCCCAGCACTCTCTTGAACCCCTCATGTCCATTGGCCATTCCGGGCGGGAGGCCAAAGTCCTGATAGTCGATCCGGTCTGCAGCCAGGTAGCGATCGCATAACTCAAGGTTGCCAGTGTTGATGACTTCGTCGATGAGCTTCTTCACATTCGCTGTGTTTCTTTCAATGTTCGTTGCAGTCTGCATGGCAGTTGTCCCCTCAGTGAATTAGAACGATCAACTTCTTCGCTCACTGGGAAGACGGGCAGCTGGGGGCGATTTCGACATCGCCTCAGTTTCTTCAATCGTGCCTCGGGTAACGGTTCACATCAACGCCAGAGGGCGATGGCGCCAGCCCCAGGGTTGCCAGCTTAGTCCGCATTCATGGGGGCTGGTAACGGATCCCTACCAGGGTCTACGAGCAATCTCCGCCTCTCCCCCGCCGATCGGAGATTTTTCATCGAGGAAGCCCTTCACCACCGGCCCGATTTGCCCGGCGCACTGTCCCGCCGCCAGATGCCCGCAACCGTCGAATATCTCCAGCTCTGACTGCGGAACGGCGTGATGAATGCCTTCGCCCGCCGTCAACGGAATCAGATGGTCCTGCTTGCCCCAGACGATGAGCATCGGCATCCTGAGCGCACCCAGCTTGCCGTCAAGCAGATCTTTCTGGGTCAGCATCGAGTCCATGTTGCGCCTGACCACCCAGCCGTGCTTTCCCACGAAGCGGAAGATGTCCCGCTCGATGAATCCGGGGATGGCCGGAGCGCGACCCGGCATGAGCAGGTCGTCGAGGGTGCTCAGTTTGGCCTCGGTATCGGGCTCGAAGAGTGCTACATCCCACGTGAGTGAAAATTTCGTGCCCGCGCTGTCGAAGACCATGAGCCGGCGGATGCGCTGCGGCTGGTCGAGAGCGACGCGCATGGCAATCCAGCCGCCCATCGACCATCCGCCGATATCGGTGTGGGTCAGATGCCGATCGTCGAGAAAGGCTTCGACGGCTGCGGATTCCTCGGCGATGGAGTAATCGGCGTTGCGCGGCCAGTCGGAGCGGCCGTAGCCTGGCAAATCGAGGGCATAGACGCGATGATGATCGCGAACGAGCTGGGGCATCAGACCAGCCCAGTCTTCGGCGCGTCCTCCAAGGCCATGGACCAGCACCACAGGCGATCCCGATCCGCCCGCGTAGTAGTGGACACGGACGCGCGGTGCGCCGGCGAAAGGAATCTCGGTGTAGCGGCTGTAAATGCCGTCGAAAAAGAGCCGGGTCTGGATGACAGCCCGGAGCATCGCCAGCGGCTGGACCAATGCAAACAGGACCACGGCTATAAGCAGCGAAAGCACCGCCAAGAGCGCCCCTCGCGTCGCGCGCCAGCCGAGCCGGCTTGTTCTTTTCTGCGGAGGGGTTGCGATGGTTGCCATAATCGAACCTGATCCTCCGCGACTTAGGATGCCATCCGGATAGCTTTGCGGATGACTTCGACGGAGAATGGCGTCAGGCCGTCAAGGTCATCGGCGCCGGCCCAGCGCGCTTCGAGGGCGTCCGTGGCGCCGACGAGCTCCTGGTCCGCAGCCTGATCCGCGCAGTCCCGATACTCGGGGTCCTGGCCCGCGCCTGCCCCGCCCACCGGGCGACACAGAAAATCGATGAGCACATAGTGGTAGCGTACGCGACCTTCCTTGTCTCGAGTGATGCCGTCAAACGCCTGGATGATGTCGATGGTTTCGACTACCAGGCCGGTTTCTTCGAGGACTTCGCGACAGACGGCGTGTTGGAGGGTCTCGCCCAGCTCCACCGCTCCACCGGGCAGGGACCACTCGCCTTTGTACGGCTCCTGGGCGCGCCGGATCAGCAGTACCTGCTTCTGTCCATCGCGGCCATCGCGCACAATGACCGCGCCCACGCCGGCGATCGGAACGTCGGGATATTCCCTTTTCACAGGTGACAGGGTACAGGTTACAGGTTGATGGGCTTGCCGAATTCGCCGTCGAAGACGGTCCGCGCCATGCTGAAGCGGCCGCCGTTGTACTTATCGGGACCCTTGAGGTGCCCGATGCCGAGCAGCGAAACGACCTCGTAACTGATCGGCAGACTCAGCGCATCGCAAACCTTATCGGCCTCGTAGCCTTCCATGGGGGCTGTGTCGTAGCCGAGCGCTTCGGCCATCAGCATCATGCCGGAGAAGGCCAGCATCACGTGACGGTTGAGCCAGGCAGTGAGGTTCGGGTGGTTGCCGAGGTAAGCGGGAATATTGACGCGGGCCTGTTCGGCGTAATTTTCGGTCATGCCTGCCTCGCGTCCCATGCGGATCATTTCCTCCATATCGGAGCGCCAGCCGTCTTTGTCCCCGCAAGCGACGATCACCACAGAGGCTTCCTCCACTTTTGCCTGGTTGAAACTTGCGCCCCTGAGGCGGCGACGCTGCTCCGGCGTACGCACAACCACGAAACGCCAGGGCTGGAGGTTGTAGCCGCTGGGCATCTTGAGCCCCGCTTCGAGAATGGTCTTCAGGTCGTCGTCGGGGATGGGTGTGCCGTCAAAACTCGGCGTCGCGCGCCGCTGCTCGATCACTTCACTCAGAGGTTTTTCCGTTTGACTTGCCATGCGGAGGTCTGTCCTGCCTGCTTTCCCTGGTTGTTTAAGCTGCGTTTGTTAAGAGGTTAACTGCGTTGCCCGGCGGATGGAGGGGAATTCTCGATCTGTTCCATGGGAAGTTCGAGGGCAAAAGGTCTTGGATTTCCAGGCGTCACGGCGTACACCCACAGTCCGTGGAAAGCGCTCTGCAGTTCAGGGTGCTGCTGCAGGAGCGCACGCATCACGGCGGTCACCTGCGCGCGTGCGGCAACCAAGTCCTGGTTGGGTGTGGCGTCGTATGTAATCACCAGGTCGAGCTGATCGGAGAGCTCGCCCGTATGCAGGCTCGTGATGTCAAAGGTTTGCGCCCCAGCGCTGATATGTAACGGGTCCGCGCCGGGAAGATTGTCCGGCCGTGTCTGTTCGGCCTCGCGCTGCAGCTTCTGCAGGTTGGGGCTGGAGAGGAAATCCACGGGATTGAGCAGGTATTGCGCCGTTTGGTAATAAAACCAGGCATCCCACAGCTTCTTCTTCGCCGCGTACTCGCGGGCCTGGCGCCAGAACCAAATGCCATCGTGGCCGCCCATCGTCATCGGCCGGGTAAAGAAGCCGGCCAGCTTCCAGATCGGGCTCCCTGCTGGATCGTTCTGCAGGATCAGCGAAATCTGCTGGGGCTGTTTGACCCCGGTGGCGTGGAGGATCGCGAGCGCGTATTTGCCGGGAGGAAGGGCGGGGATCGTAATTTCGACGGTAAGGGGCGAACCCGCGACTCCGCAGAAGAACTGTGTCTCCTCGGCGGCCTTAAGATCGCTCGCGTCCAGCAGGTAGATCCCGTCGACGGTCAGCGTAGCGTGCTGGATGGAGGTATCGACGGACTGAATCGATCCCGCAATGCCGTCGAATTGAGCCGCCACCGCCGAGATGGTCTCGGCTCGCACGGCGGCGGCGTTGCCTGACTGGACGTTCGCTCCGAGCATCTGCGCCGACTGTTCAAGAACCGTGCGCTGGGCGCCGGCCATCTGCGACTGGGTCATGCAGGAAACGCCGAAGGCGGGGAGCCCCGAGGCGAAGAGCACGAGAAGGACGGCCCAGGGTGAGCCTTCCAACCCGGCTTTAAACCAGACTTTTAGCCTGGTTTCGACCCCGTTGCCGTCTCGGGATTTGGGGCCATTGACCGAAAAGTGGCACTGCATCAGGAGACATCCCTTCAATTCGCCCTTGAGCGAATTCGAATCACTGCTAGTCTAGTACAGAGGAGCAGGGGCTTAACCGCAACGCGGCACCTCTGGCGGTCCTATGACTACGATGCGGTTTTCGCACCTCACACGACGCCTGCCCTCGGTTGCCTTTGCAGTTTTGGCGTTTTCGTGTTCCGCCCAGGTGATGCAGCCCTCCGGAACCATGCCCGACGGACACCAGATGCACTTTCCCCCTGGGATGGGACCGCGGCCGGGCGGTGTGAGACCGATGCCGCCAACTGCTCCGGGCTCTCCCGGGATGGCGGGGATAGCGCCGACGGGGATGCCGCAGCCGGGAGCGGGTTCAGCTGCACCGCCAGCGCCGGTTGCTCCGGTGGTAAGTACGGTGCCCATGGCGGCCCCTTCGCTGCAGGACAAGCCTGCGCAGGCGGCACGAATCACGCTGAGCGGCGGTTCGCTGTCGGTGGAGGCGAACAATTCGAGCCTGTCTCAGATTCTTGACCAACTGGCGTCATCCAGCGGCATGACGGTCGACGGTCTGGGCCAGAAGGACCAGCGTGTCTTTGGGATTTACGGGCCCGGCAATCCGCGCGACATTCTTTCTTCGCTCCTCGACGGGGCTGGCTATAACTTTTTGATGGTGGGCGCCACGGAAAAGGGGACCCCACGCCAGATCGTACTCACCGCGCGCAGCAATGCCCCTCTGACCACGGCCCAGAACAACACGCCCTCAGCGCCGGAACCGGAAGAAGAGGAGCCGCCGCCGCCGATGCCCATTAATACTCCGGCTGAAGAAGCGAACCCAGTGGCGCATCCGCCCAGCGGAATGCCCGGTGCGCAACCGAGGTCGCCTGCTGAAATGCTGCAGGAGATGCAGCGGATTCGCCAGCAACAGCAGCAGCAGCCGCCCCAGTAGCGGGCAGCTTCGCAGGTTCCAATTCTGATCTGCTCAGAGCCTGATTGCATAGCTCCCGGTGCAATCTCGCTCCTCCTTCATCACTCTCGTAATGCCTCTTTCGGGGCTCACCGCCCCCTTTCGTGGTCTGGTCTATCCGGGAACAGCCGTTTAACTTCTGGGTACCTCCTCCTGAGGTAAAGAGCCTCTGTCATGCGCACACGCAGTACTGCACGTTTCCTGGCCATCGCTTCTGGCCTTGTGGTTTCTCTTCTGTCTGGTTCTCTCGTCGTTGGGTGCGGTCTTGCGAACACTCCCCTGCAAGTGGGCACTTCGCTGTCGGGCAACTGGTCGTTTGCTCCCACCGCATCCGCTGAGACTTTGAATCTCGGTTTCACACAGGGCGCCTATGAAACAGTGAGCGCCGTCGCTCATCTCAACGGGGCGATTTGCATCAGTCCCACTACGAATATTTTGCTGACCGGCTCGGTCGGCGGCACCAATCAGATGTTGCTTATCTCCTCGCCTTTCAACGGCACCACCCTGACGCTCAAGGGGCAGGTCACTCCGGACGGCAAGGAAATCGCCAACGCCAGCTGGAGCTTCGCAGGCGGCAATTGCGCTTCCATGGGCACAGCCGATGTAACGGCGACGGACTACTCGGAAATCAGCGGCACCTACTCCGGGAATTTTGTCGACGCGGCCGGCAATCATCTCCCCGTATCCGCGTTTCTTGAGCAGACCACCCAGCCCGATTTGAATGGCCAGTTTTCTCTCTCCGGGACGGCTTCATTCCCCAACAACAGCTGTTTCTCGCAGCAGCCGACGCTCACTACGTCGCTGGTCACGGGCAGCAACCTGTCCATGACTTACACCGATCCCGGGAGCGGAGCCACTCTGACCGCGTCGGGCACGTTCAACAGCGCAGCCACGCAATTGACGATCGCGAACTGGTCGATTGCGGGCGGTTCCTGCGGTGGGGATTCGGGCACCGGCTTGCTGACCGAGCAGTAGCCGACTGATCGCCAGCGCCCGGCTGTTCATGCCGATTCTTGTGCTTTCGAATCGGGGAGCGGTCTGGGCCAGCGGGCTTCAATCGTTGTCGAAATTCCGCCGCGCGGGCGGAAATCGCCCTTGACCACAGCCCACAATGGGTGGCATGCACGGACGACGTCTTCGAGGATGCGGTTCACGGCGTTTTCCTGGAAGATGCCGAGGTTGCGATAGCAGAAGAGATATTCCTTCCAGGACTTGAGCTCGAGGCATTGATCGCGCGGCATGTAGCGCAGGGTGATTGTGCCGAAGTCCGGGAGGCCGGTTTTCGGACAGACCGATGTGAACTCAGGATCGTCAATGACAATTTCATAGCCGGGAAACTGGTTTTGCCAGGTCTCGATGGGCGGAAAGTCGAAGTCCAGCCCAGCCTGGGCGTGCTCATCGGTGTATCGGGTTTCGGTTGTCATCCTTTGATTTTATTGCAGGGTCGAATGGCGGCATGAGCCATCGCTGTCTTCTGAACGCGCGCCGAAGAGAAACCCTTCAACGAGCAATTTCCGAACCCAAAAGCCGCGACGTGTGTCTTATATACTGACTCACGGTTTTTATTGAATGGCAAACAGGCAGGCAAGTTCCCGAACGGCTCGGGTGTGGATCGTCACAGCCGTCGCCCTCATTCTTATTTTTTATGTGGTGCACCTCATGACGCGAGGGAGCTTGCCCATCCGAGTCGCGGCGGCAACCATCGGCGATCTGAAGAGCACTGTGGCAACCAACGGTAAAGTCGAACCGCAGCCCCAGGTGAATTATGAGGCGCACGCTCCTTTTGCGGGGATCATTCAAACGGTGGATGTGCATGAGGGCGACAAGGTCGCGGCCGGAAAGCTGCTTGTGGCCATGGACGACACCGAGGCGCGGGCGCGCGTAGCGACAGCTCTGTCTGCGCTGAAGGGAGCTCAGGCGGCGGAACAGGCGGCGCAACACGGTGGAACCCAGGAAGAGCGGTTTTCGCTGGGTGGCGAGTTGCAGAAGGCGCAGATCGATCGTGATCAGGCTCAGCGCGACCTTGAGGCTCTGCAGAATCTGCAGTCCTCAGGCGCGGCTTCTCTCAGCGAGGTCAGCGCGGCGCAGACACGGCTGGCAGCGGACAACAGCTCCATCCAGGTGCTCCAACAGAAGCAGACCGCGCGTTACGACTCCGCCGATCTGGCCCATTCCAGAGCCACCCTCGAGGACGCACAGGCCGGGTACGACGCGGCGCTCGATGCGCTGCGCCACGCCGTCGTCCACGCTCCGTTTGCCGGAACCGTCTATTCTCTGCCCGTTTCGCGAACCGAGTACGTCAATCAGGGTGACCGCCTTCTGTCGATGGCCGATCTCTCCAAGCTGCAGGTACACGCTTACTTCGATGAGCCAGAACTTGGCAAGCTGGCCGTCGGGCAGCCGACAACGATTGTCTGGGATGCCCGTCCGGACGAGGTTTGGCACGGTGTGATCAGCCGCATGCCCTCGACCATCATCACCGTGGGAACCCGCAACGTCGGTGACGTGCTCGTCTCCATCACCGACGCCGACGGCGCGCTGCTTCCGGAGACCAATGTTCGTGTGACTGCAATGGTGGCCAACGAATCTAACGTTTTGATTGTGCCGCGCGATGCGCTGCATATCGAGCAGGGGTCGACCCTCGTCTATCGAAAGCAGGGCGATTCCCTGCACCGCGTGAAGGTGACGGTCGGCAAGCTGAATCTGACGAGTGTGGAAGTTACCGGGGGCCTTCAACCCGGAGACATCGTGGCGCTCGGCACAACGAACGCTCAACCGTTAAGCGACGGCGTCCCCGTCAAAGTGGTTCAGTAGGGGGAAATCTTGCTGCGACGAATCCTGCGGCTCGCGAGCCTTTGCTTCCTTTGCGCGGGGGCATGGTCATTGCCGTCAGCCGCAGCCAGCCCTGTTCAGCAGGATCTCGACCAGGGCCGCGCCGACCAGGCTCTGGCGGCTATAGCCATCACCCTCGGCCATAATCCCAACGACGCCAAGGCTCATAATCTCCGCTGCCGCATTTACTACCAGGAAGAGCAGTGGGACCAGGCCATCGCCGATTGCGAAGCCGCGTCGAAGTTAACCCCAGGCGACAGCAGCTTCCATCTGTGGCTCGGCCGCGCTTACGGAAAGAAAGCCGAGCACGCATCGCTCGTCTCCGGCTATCCGCTCGCCCGCAGGTTGCGCGCTGAATTCGAACTCGCGGTTCAGCTTGATCCCCGCAACGCCGAAGCCCTGGCCGATCTCGGCGAGTTTGACGTCTTGGCGCCCGCCGTAGTCGGCGGTGGGATGATCCGCGCAGAGGCTGTCGCGCAGCAGCTTCGCGGCGTCGACCCGTCCAGAGCCCTCACCCTTCAAGCGCGCATCGCTGAATCAAAGAAAGACTACCCATCCGCGGAAGCGGATTTCAGGAGCGCAATCCAGCAGTCGTCCTATCCGCCGGACGCGTGGATGGACCTCGCGGCGTTTTATCGCCGCCGCGGGCGGATCGACGAAATGCTCACGGCCGCGCACACCGGCGCATCGCTCGATCTGAATCACGGCCCAGCCCTGGTCGATGGGGCCAGCAACCTGGCATTGGCCGGCCGCGAACCGCAAGTCGCCATCCAGTGGCTCGAGCAGTATCTGAGCTCAAGGGCGCAGCGGGAGGCCGCACCCGCCTTTGTCGTCCGCGCCCAGTTGGCCGATCTGCTGCAAATCCAGGGCGACCTCAAGGCCGCCCAGCTGCAGCTGGCGGAGGTTCACGCCCTGGCTTCCGCTTATCGCGTCCCCCCTTGCGCCGATGCATTCGCCAGAAGCGGCCTGTAAACTCGAAGCGATGCGAAAGCCAGTCCGAATCAGGACGAACGTTACAATCCCGGTAAGAGTTGCGGCGGCTGTGATGCTGCTGGCGCCCCTGGCTGCCGGTGCGCAGATTTCTCTGTCGACGGCGGTCGATCTTGCGGAGAAGGATAGCCCGTCGGTGCGCGCGGCCGCGGCGAATGTGCAGAAGGCGACCGCGGCATGGCAGGAAGCCAAAGATGCCTACATTCCCAATCTCGTGATGGGCGGCAACCCCGGATACGTCTACGGCTATCCGCTTGGCTATCCTTCGCTGTTCACGGCAACTGCGCAGTCCATTCTCGTTTCGGGTTCGCAGCGTGACTACATTCGGGCCGCGCACGAGGGCGTCGAAAGCGCGGCACTAAGCCTGAAGGACGCGCAGCAACAAGTGGCCCTCGACATCGCACTGGATTACGTTCAGCTGGATCATGATCTGAAAGAGATCGCGGCTCTCGAAGATGAGAACGGCTACGCGCAATCTCTGGTGCGGATCGAACAGGACCGCGTACAGGCGGGCGTCGACCCTCGCATCAGTGAGTTGCAGGCGGAGCTGACGGCAGCCCAGATCGATGAGAAAAGAATCCATCTCGAAAACGATGCCGATGCGATGCGCCAGAAGATCGCTCACCTCACCGGCCTGCCCGCGGCTGGATTCACGACGATCGGCTCCAGCATTCCCCCGGCCCCCTCGGTGAGTTTGTTAGAGAATAACGACCCTCAGACAGCCCCCACCAACCCGAGTGTTGCGGCCGCCTATGCGAACGCGCAGTCGAAGCTCTATACCGCCTTTGGCGACCAACGCCAGAATTACCGCCCGCTGGTTACCCTTGGAGCGCAGTACAGCCTCTTTGAGAAATTCGCCAATTACACGCAGTACTATCCGAATGGCCTCCAGTACAACAACGCTGCCGTTGGTGTCGTCGTCACATTTCCGTTCTTCGACTTTACCCGCCGGGCGAAAGCGCGCGAGTCCTCTGCGGATGCGGCTCACGCCCGCGCCGACGCCGATGCCTCGCTCAACATTCTCACCGAGCAGACCTCCGCAATGCGCGCCTCGGTTCGCGAACTGACTGCGCAGCAACGGGTGGCGCAGGTAAATGGCGAGCTGGCCCAGGAGCAATTGAAAACCGTCGAGACCGAGGTGACGAATGGAACGGGGACGCAGAATGGTCCTCCAGTGTCTCCGGCCCAGGCGCAGAGAGCGCACATTGAAGAACGCGAACGCTTCGAAGAGGTTCTCGACTCCGATTTTTCCCTCGTGAAAGTGGAACTGAACTTGCTCCGCGCAACGGGGCGGCTGGATGCGTGGGTGCAGTCGTCCCTCAAATAAACGGCGCCGCTCGATTGCCGACTAACTTACTGATTTGTTACGGGCTAAATGTATTGCTCCGCGGCCCTGCATAAGCCTGCTGGATGGTAAACTGAAGGGAGTGCCTATGCCCCTGAAAACGCTATTTCTGAACCCACCCTCCTTTGAGAATTTCGACGGCGGCGCCAGCTCGCGCTGGCCTGCCACACGCGAAATCGAGTCCTATTGGTATCCGGTCTGGCTCGCTTATCCCGCCGGTATGCTCGAAGGCGCGCGCCTGCTCGACGCCAACCCCCACCACATCACGTGGCCGCAGGTTGTCGAGATTCTGAAGGACTACGAATTCCTGGTCCTCTTCACAAGCACCATTGCATGGAGCGGCGATCAGCGCTGGGCCGAAAAGATTAAGGACACCTACCCCAACATCAAAATTTGTTTTGTCGGGCCGCCGGTCACAACCGATCCGGACAAGGCGCTGAACGAGTGCAAAGCGATCGACTTCGTGTGCCGTCGCGAGTTCGACTACTCCGTGGTCGAGTACGCCAACGGCAAACCGCTCGACGAAATCCTCGCCATCAGCTACCGCAAGAACGGCCAAGTGATGCACAATCCCGATCGGCCGCAGATTGAGAACCTCGACGCGCTGCCCTGGGTCACCGACGTCTACAAGCGCGACCTGGACGTCACGAAGTACAACGTGCCCTTCCTGCTCCATCCCTTCGTCGCGCTCTACTCCACGCGGGGCTGCCCCGCGCAGTGTACCTTCTGCCTCTGGCCGCAGACCACCAGCGGGCATGCCTGGCGGAAGCGCTCCACCGACGACGTGGCGGCCGAAATGGCCCACGCGAAGGAACTGTGGCCCAACGTGAAGGAGTTCTTCTTCGACGACGACACCTTCAACATCCAGAAGGCGCGCACCGTGGAGCTCTGCGCCAAGCTGAAGCCCCTCAAGCTCACGTGGTCTTCGACCTCGCGCGTCACCACCGACTACGACACGCTGAAGGCCATGCGCGACGCCGGTTGCCGCCTGCTGATCGTCGGCTTCGAATCCGGCGACCCGCAAATCCTCAAGAACATCAAGAAGGGCGCCACCGTCGAGCGCGCCCGCGACTTTGCCCGCGACTGCCACAAGCTCGGCCTCACCATCCACGGAGACTTCATCCTCGGCCTTCCCGGCGAGACGAAGGAGTCCATCCGCAACACCATCAACTTCGCCAAGCAGCTCGATGTCGAGACCATCCAGGTGTCGATGGCTCATGCGTTCCCGGGCACCGAGTTTTACGAATACGCCCGAACCAACGGCTTCATCACCAATGAAAACAAAATGACCGACGAAGGCGGACATCAGCTGGCTCACATCGAGTACCCTGGCTTGCCGGCCGACTACGTTCTCGAGATGGTGCACCGTTTCTACGACGAGTACTTCTTCCGCCCAAAAGCAGCGTGGCGGGTGGTGAGCAAGGCCATCGCGAATCGCGATCTGAAGCGGCTCTATATCGAATCCAGATCGTTCCTGAAACTGCGCTCGGAGCGCAACAAAATGGTAAAAGACACACGCACCCAAAAAGCCGGCGAAACCGCCAACGCGCAAGCGTGAACGGGCAAGAAGCAGAGAAAGCATGCGAAAAAGCGGTTAGCAAAAGGCTTTTAGCGAGAACCGATTGGCAAAAGGCGCTGAGCGAGAGACTGCTTTCACTCGAGGTTCGTTCGCATTTTGGCTCATCTTTCAGCTCCGAGTTCGCTCGTTTTTCGCTAAAAACATCTTGCTATCCGTTTCACCGCTAACCGCTTCTTAGCCAACCGGTTCTTAGCTAACCGTTTCACCGCTAAACGGGTTTCGCTAAACGTCTTTAGCTGCTCCTCGCATGACCCACTCCACGATGACATTCCGCCGTTACCTGGTGCTGGGCGTCATCACCGTCACCGCGTCCTGCGGTGATACCTTCCTCTCGCGCGGCATGAAATCCCTCGGCCCCGTCTCCCTCGCGCATCCCGCGGCTCTGATCCACGCCATCTTTTCTCCCTGGGTCGCGGCGGGCATCGTGCTGCTCATCGGCTTCTTCGCCTCTTACCTGACCGCGTTGTCCTGGGCCGATCTGACCTACGTCCTGCCGGCCAGCTCGCTGGGCTACGTCATCATGACGCTGCTCGCGAAATTCTGGCTCCACGAACACGTTTCGCACACGCGCTGGCTGGGCGTGATCTTCATCACCGCGGGCGTTGGGTTTGTGACGCGGGGCCCTTCCTACACGGACCACAGCACATCGGCGCCCGCGACGTCGAGCGTCGAGGTTGATGACTCCGAGGAGGTTCGGCAGTGACGAATCCTCATGAACTCCTGGCAACCGCAGCGATGATTGGGAGCATCGTGGTTTGGGCGACGGCGGGCGATATTCTCACCGCTTCAGCCATGCGCCAGCTTGGCGATCTCGATGTGATCCGCAAGCGCTCCGGGCTGTGGGGCGCTGCCGCCGCAGTCGTCAGCAACAGCCAATTCGGCCTCGGAGTCGCCTGCCTCGCCCTCAGCTTCTTCTCCCTGCTGTTCGCCTTCAGCCACCGCGACCTCAGCCTCATCGGCCCCGCCGCAACTTCCCTCACCTTCGTGACTAATGCCCTCGCCGCAAAGTTCTTTCTGCACGAAAACGTTGATCGCCGCCGGTGGACCGCCGCAATCTTCGTCTGCGTCGGCGTGGCTCTGCTGGCGTTCTGAGCGAAGCCAGCAATCCCGGCAATTTCACGGCAGGCAACTCTCCAGCGCAGATGCTTTAGGATCGCTTAGTGTTGACGCTTGAAACTCCCGTCCAGTTTGTAAAGGGCATCGGCCCTGCCATCGCGAAAATGCTGGGCGAAAAGGGGATTGCGACGGTCGAGGACCTGTTGCTGCATCTGCCTTTTCGGTATGAGGACCGGCTGAATCCACGAGGGCTGAATGAGCTGAAGCCGGGCGAGACGGCTAGCGTGATTGCCGAGGTGCGGGGCGCAGTGCTGCTGCGGACGAAGCGGATGCCCATCTTCGAGATGACGGTGGGGCAGGGCATCTCCTCAATGAAGTGCATGTGGTTTCACGGGACGTATCTTGAGGGGAAGTTCAAGCCCGGGCAGATGGTGGCGCTGTTTGGGAAGGTCGAGCCGTCCAGGTCGGGGCGGGGATTCAAGATGATCCAGCCGCAGTTTGAGGTGCTGCCGGATGGGCATGACGATGCGCTTGATCGTGTGCTCGAGGTGGGGCGGATCACGCCAGTGTATGAGTCGCTGGGGGGGAGCAAGCTGGCTTCGCGATGGATTCGGCGGACGGTGTGGAATGTGCTGGAGGAGCTGAAGGGGATTCCGGAGACGCTGCCGGTTGCGCTGGTGCAGCGGCTGAAACTGCCGCGCCGGGAAGAGGCGCTGCGGGAGGTACATTTTCCTCCGGCGGGAACGGCGATGGCGCAGTTGCAGGGGGCGGGGACGCCGGCGCACAAGCGGCTGATATTTGAGGAGATGTTTTATCTGGAACTCGGTCTTGAGGTGAAGCGGCGGCGATTCCAGGAGAAGACGGGGATCGCGTTTGAGACGAGCGACAAGGTGCGGGCGGCTCTGCGGGAGATTCTGCCGTTTCATCCGACGGCGGCGCAGAAGCGGGCGCTGGGGGAGATTGCCGGTGACATGCGGCGCGGCGCGCCGATGCGGCGTCTGCTGCAGGGCGATGTGGGTTCAGGGAAGACGATTGTGGCGCTGCAGGCAATGCTGATCGCGATTGAGAACGGGCATCAGGCGGCGCTGATGGCTCCGACGGAGATATTGGCGACGCAACATTATTTGTCGGCGAAGCGGGTGTTGGAGAAGGCGCAGCATAAATATCGGATCACGCTGCTGACGGGGTCGCTCGATGAGGATCGAAAGCGGGCGGCGCGGCGGCGGATTTTCGAAGGCGAGACGGACCTGGTGATTGGGACGCATGCGCTGATCGAAGAGAAGGTGGAGTTCGCGAAGCTGGGGCTGGTGGTGGTCGACGAGCAACATCGGTTTGGGGTGCTGCAGCGGTTTCGGCTGATGAAGAAGGACGGTGCGGAGCCGGATGTGCTGGTGATGACGGCGACGCCAATTCCGCGGACGCTGGCGTTGTCACTGTATGGAGATCTTGATCTGAGCGTGCTGGACGAGCTGCCGCCGGGGCGGACACCGATTGTGACGCGCCAGGTGGCGGATGAGCGGGCGGGTGAAGTTTGGGAGTTTGTGCGCAGGCAGGTGGCGAAGAAGCACCAGGCGTATGTGGTTTATCCCGTGATCGAGGGACCGAAGGACGATCAGCCGGAGCTGGATTTTGCTTTGCCGGATGAAGCGCCGGAGCCGGAGCCGGCGAAGACGGGCGCGAAGAAGGCGAAGCCGGAACCGCTGTTTCCGAAGCTGCCGCTCAAGTCTGCGACCGACATGTACGAACGGTTGCGAACGCAGGAGCTGGCCGGATTGCGCGTGGGTTTGCTGCATGGGCGGCTCGATGCGGATGAGAAGGAAGTCGTGATGCGGCGATTCCAGCGCGGTGAAATTGACGTGCTCATCGCGACGACGGTGATTGAAGTGGGCGTGGATGTGCCGAATGCGACGGTGATGGTGATTGAGCATGCGGAGCGGTTTGGGCTGGCGCAGCTTCATCAATTGCGCGGCCGTGTGGGGCGTGGCGCGTCGAAGTCGTACTGCATTCTGATGACCGGGGGGAAGATTTCTACGAACGCCGAAGAACGGCTGGCGGCCATGGTTCGCACGCAGGATGGGTTTGAACTGGCGGAACTGGATCTGGAGCTGCGCGGGCCCGGTGAGTTTTTTGGGACGCGGCAGGCGGGTCTGCCGGATTTTCGGGTGGCGAATCTGCTCCGTGATTGCGCGCTGCTGGAGCTGGCGAAGGTGGAGTCGTCGCGCTTTGCGCAGAAGGCGAATGAAGAGGCGACGGCGGAGGAGAAAGCTCGGGTATGGGCTCGGCTGAAGGAGGCGTGGCAGCGACGATATGGGCTGGCGGAGGCTGGGTAGCCATGAGAACGATCGGCGTTCAGTCTGCAGATTTTCGCCCGTTACAGGGCAGCCCGATTCGGCGATCTGGTAACGCACAGACGGCTTGCAAACATCCGCCGTGTCGATTGACTGCGCGACGTGGCACCGGACAACGACCCGGAGGTTGAAATCCTTACGCTGGCACATCGATTCGGCGACCCCTGGCAGGGCACGATAGGATGCCAACATGGAAATCACCGCGGAGGAACTCAAGAGCTTGTTGAATCTCGAACCGCATCCCCGCGAGGGCGGATGGTTTCGACAGACCTGGAAAGCAGTCGAGACAATTCCGCAGAATGCGTTACGGGGACGCTACTGCGGCGCCCGATCAGCGGGGACGGCGATCTACTACCTGCTGGAGCCGGACACTTTCTCGGAGATGCACAAGCTCGCGTCCGACGAGGTCTTCCACTTCTACCTCGGCGACCCAGTCGAGATGCTCCAGCTCTGGCCCGATGGGACTGGCCGTCGGGTAGTGCTTGGCGCCGACCTTGCGGGCGGGCAGTTGTTGCAGACCGTCGTACAACAGGACATATGGCAGGGTTCTCGCTTGGTGCCCGGAGGAAAATTCGCGTTGCTGGGGTGTACTGTGAGTCCCGGGTTCGACTACGCGGACTACGCGTCGGGTATTCGCGATGAACTGGTAAGGCGCTGGCCCGACTGGGAACAGATGATCCAGGGGCTGACGAGACAAAAATTCTGACGAGATGCAGCCTCCTCGGCTTAACTGCCCGACGCCCAGGCCCCAACAATGCCCTGAGCCAGTTTCGCGATGAGAACCTCGGCTCCGTTGTCCGCTGTCCAGCTCGTGTCGGCGTTGTCGTGGGTAAACGCCGCAATGACGATGGTTCCCTGTTTTGTGAAAATCGCGCCCACGTCGTTGCGGGCATGGTCGACGGCCCCGGTCTTGTTGGCAATGGCTGAGTCGCCTTCCGTGCTGTCCAGTTTTTCCAGATAGCGCGGGATCATGTCACGGTCGGACTGCACCTTCAACATGTGTATGGCTGCGGCACACAGATCTTTGTCAGAGGGAATCGGCGTCGATCCGCCAATAGTTGCGGGCACTGGACCAAGGTTACAGGTGACGAAACGCTCCATGATCGCGGCCATTTCGCGCGCCGTCGTTTTGCCCAGTCCAAACTGCGGCTGATCCGCGGGGACCGGCCCTTCGGCGGGTCGATAGACCTTCTTGTAGAGCCAGGTGTTTTTGAGCGCGAGTCCCTCGGGTTCCAGTCCTGCCAGCTGGTCGTTGATCGTCTTGAGACCAAGGTCGTCGATCACCAGGTTGGTGGCAGTGTTGTCGCTGACGGCGATCATGAGCGTGAGCGCGTCCTTCAGCGTGAGGGCATGCGGCGTGTCAAGAAAGAGAAGCACACCGGAGCCAGGGACCTGATCCTCTTTCCGCAGCATCAGGCGGTCGTCGAAGTGGACGCGGCCGGCGCGAATCTGCTCGAGCGCTGTGTAGAGGATGCCCAGCTTGATAACCGAAGCGGTCGGGACTGGCTCGTCGGCATTGATCGCAACCGTTTTCCCGGTGGCAAGATCGTGCGCGTACAGAGCGACCTTGCCGTGGAAGCCGGCCGTCAGCGTCCGCAGCGTCGCATTAAGAGCGGGGTCGTCCTGGCCGGAGGCGAAGAGGCAGGAAGAGAGGATGAACAGAGCAAGGGCAACGCGTGTCGTTCGCATGGTTGGCAATTTAGCATTCGCGAGGTTCACTGCGGAGCGGGAATCGCGGAGTACCAGCGGGCGAGGAGCATGTGGACCTGAGCACCGTTTTTGCCCGGAATCTCGAATCGCCACCGGCGTCCGCTGGACTCCACGATAGCGTCGCCCTGAATGGCGCTGATCTGGTCGCGGGTGAGGCTGAAGGAGTGTGCGTCCGAGGTGTAATTGATGGTCTCAGGGGTCAACTGCAGGGTGCCGGAGCAGAATCCGCCAAAGTGATGGATGTGGTGAGCGGTAAAGCTGGGCGCGGCTGCGAAGGCTCTGCGGAACGGAATCCTCGGCTGCACATTTCCGTTGGCTGGGCCGGTGATGTCCGTCGGCGAAGCCGGAACACCGGCAGCGTCATCGAAAGGGGACGTTGAAGGCATGCCCGGTGTGGGCGCCGGAGAAGCGACAGGCGGAACGTCGACAGCGGCTACGGGCATACCGGCGGCTGGTTTGCCTTCTGGCTTGCTTTCGGGCTCAGTCACGGGATTCGTGACTGCCTTCGAGGCCGGAATCGGTACAGGCTTCGCAACCGCAATGGACCTTGTGGATGAAGCAGGTGACACGGCTGCCGCATTAGTCGCAGCGCCTGTTACAGGTGACCTGGACGCAGCCACATCTGTAACAACGGCTGCCCTCTTTCGCCCGAAGTACTGGGTCGCAGCAAGAGCTGCAGCTACAATCACCAGCGCGACAAGGCCGGCGACCAACCAGCCAGGATGGACAGAGCGGGAACGCCTCTGCGCAGAGGGCGCCGCTTGCACCGGTACGGCTTCGTTGGCGGCGCTGGCGGCGGGAAGAACATCAGGCGCGGGCGAAGTGGAGGCGCCCACTCGGACCATCCCGGGGTAAAAAGATCCTGGATAAGAAGCAGCAGGATTAGAAGCCGCAGCCGGCATGCCAGTCGCGCCGCCGTAAAGACCGGAAGAGTGACGCTGCAGGCGCTTGAGATCGGCGCGGAGATCAGAAGCGGACTGATAGCGCAGATCGCGATCCTTCTCGAGCGCCTTATTGAGGATGTTTTCGAATTCAACCGGGAGCTGGCGATTCAGCGAGCTGGGCGAAGGCGGATTGTAATTGAGCAGCTTATCAAAGACGACGGCGCTGGTAGTTCCCTTGAACGGATGGTTGCCAGTCGCCATTTCATACATCACAACGCCGAGCGAGAAAAGATCGCTGCGCGCGTCCAGAGGCTCGCCGCGCGCCTGCTCCGGAGACATGTAAGCGACGGTCCCCAAAGTAGCCCCGGAGCGAGTGAGCTTGTCCCGTTCGGCGATGCCAGCGTCGGTGGAATCGTTCGGGCCGGGGCTTTCAAATCGGGCGAGGCCGAAATCGAGGATCTTCGCCTGGCCGGAGCCAGTAATGAAGATGTTCGCGGGCTTAATGTCGCGGTGCAGGATGCCTTTGCGGTGGGCGGCGTCGAGCGCATCGGCCAGTTGTGCGCCAATCTCGATGAGACGAGGTGCTGGAACCGCCTGGCCACCGTACAGGCGATCGAGGGTCTGTCCCTCCAGCAGTTCCATGACCAGGAAAGGCTGGCCTTCGGTCTCGCTGATCTCGTGGATGGTGCATATGCCAGGATGATTGAGCGCTGAGGCGATCCGGGCCTCGCGCCAGAAACGTTCAAGGGCTGCGGGATCGGAGGCGTCCGCGCCTGCAATGAGCTTAAGGGCAACGTGGCGTCCGAGCCGCAGGTCTTCAGCTTCGTAGACCACGCCCATGCCTCCTGCTCCGATATGGCGCAGGATTTTGTAGTGGCCAAGAGTCGAGCCTGGCTGGAGTTGATCCACGTGAACACTATGCAGCGGCAAACTGGCGTGTGCAAGGGAAAAGGAAGATGCCGGCATTCCATCGCACCTCAACCTGGCCATGGTGCTCGGGCGTTTGCCCATTCATGCGCGGTACAATGACGAAAGCGCCAGCGCCGAACGATGCTTGCGGGGAATGCCGTAAATTCCGGCGATCTCACCAGCGGATCGGGGCGGCCAGATGAGACGTTGATTCCTATGATGCTTCGAGTTCCGCGGTATTCTGCCATGCTGGTCGCCGGTGTGGCCCTTAATGTTGTGCCCGCTGTTGTTCCCTCCTTCGCGCAGGCCTTCGCACAGAGCCGCAACGCGAGCGCTACCGATGTCACCACGCAGCGAACCACGCAGTCTCCATACCAGGGCACGGTCGTCGAAGACATTGTGGCGATGGTGAACGACCAGGTCATCAGCAAGTCGGACTATGATCGCGCGCAACAGGACCTGGATGGGGAGGCGAGGCAGCAGGGCTGGTCGCAGCAGCAACTGATGGAACAACGGCGGGATCTGCTCCGTTCCCTGATCGACAAGCAGCTTCTGCTGTCGAAGGGTAAGGAACTCGGCATCAACGGCGAGACCCAGGTTGTGAAGCGCCTTGACGAGATGCGCAAGCAGTACCACATGGATACCATGGAGGACCTGCAGAAGGCGGCTGAGGCCCAGGGGGTTTCCTTTGAGGACCTCAAGCAGAACATCCGCGACAGCGTGATTACGTCGGAAGTGATAAGCCAGGAAGTAGGCCAGCATATTCAGGTCGCGCCATCCGAGATTCAGGCCTATTACGCCGCGCACCAGCAGGAATTCCAAAGGCCCGAACAGGAGAAGCTGAGCGAAATTCTGGTTGCGACGCCAAATGCGGACGATGCTACGCAGGTGGCGGACGCCGAGAAGAAGGCGGATGCGATCGAGGGGCGGCTGAAATCCGGAGCGGATTTCGCCACGGTGGCGAAGGCCGACTCCAGCGGACCCACGGCACAGGAAGGTGGCCGTCTCGGCGATTACAAGCGTGGCGACCTTCCCAAGGTGATGGAAGACGCGACGTTCGACTTGCAGCCAGGGCAATTCACAGCCCCCATCCGTACCAAACAAGGCTGGCTGATTCTTGAAGTGACGGGGCACACAAAGGGCGGTCTCGCGCCGCTGGCCGATGTGCAGAACGAAATTCAGGAGAAGATCGGCTATTCAAAGATGGAGCCGGCACTGCGCGATTATCTGGCGAAGCTGCGCGATCAGGCGGCGATTGAGGTACGAGCACCTTATTCGGATTCCGGCGCCACCGCCAACGAGATCAAATTCATCCATGGCGCCTACACCCCACCGCAACCAAAGAAAAAGAAGAAGGTGGAGCGTACGCGCTTCCGCCAGAAGCCGGAACGCAAACAAAAGCAGACGGAAACGGCGAGCGCGGCTCCTCCCGCGGGAGTGCCGACGCTGGACAAGGTGAACTCCCAAACGGGTGCGCCCAAAACCGTAGCCAGCAGCGCCGGAACCCAAAAGCCAGGCAAGAAAGAGAAGATTCGCTTCGGCCAGGCGCCACGGGAGACCTTGCCGACCGGCGACACAAGGCAGGTCGATGCGGGAGCCGCTGCCCCTGAAGCCGCGCCCGCTCCATCAACCCAGGTAGCGTCGAATACTCTCCCCGGCAACGGCGCGGCTCTCCCCAACGCCGACGCCAATGGAAGCACCAGCAGTGACGACGAGAAGAAGCCGAAGACACGCTTCTCCGACCGCATGAAGGAGCCAAAGCAGAAGCAGGCAGAAGCAAAGGCCTCCAAAAAGAAGCAGAAGTTCGTCCCTCCAACCGAAACACCGGAGCAGCTGGCACAGGATCAACGCGAACAGGCGGCGCTTGGACTAAACGGAGATACGACGAAGGCGAAGAAGAAGCCGAGCGCAGCCAAAGAAGGCCCAAAGCGGCGGCTCTCAGATCAGGACAAGACCGAAGACAAGAATGCGCAGCCCGCCCAGAGCCCGCTGCCGTCGACTCCGGCCGCAACGCCTCCCGCGCAAACCCCGCCGCCCGCGACACAGAACACAACACCACCGGCACAGGGAACACCGCCGCAGATCTGACTCCGATGAAAGAACCAATGGTTGCCGATCTGGCCAGCCGTGAGAACCGCGAAATTACCGGCTTTTTCGCGGCGTCATTGAAGCAGCTGCGCACCGGCAGAGATGGCGGTCAGTATTTCGCAATCACACTGGGTGATCGCACAGGGCAGATCGAAGCCCGCATGTGGGAGATTGACGGAGCAGGCGACTTCGGCGCGGGAGACGTGGTCAAGGTGCTCGGCGAAGTCTGCCGGTTCAACGAAAAACTCCAGCTTAAGGTAAAAAAAATCCGCCGCGCCGCGCCTGCGGAGTACGATCTCAGCGACTTCGTTCCCCAGTCGGATCGAAACATCGATGAAATGTGGGTGGAACTCGAAGGCTGGGTAGCCAGCTTGCGCGATCCGCACCTGAAGGCCCTGTTGCAGGCATTTCTAAATGATGCGGATCTCTCCGCCGCGCTGCGTCACGCTCCGGCTGCCAAAGGCATGCACCACGCCTGGATCGGCGGATTGCTGGAGCACATCCTGTCGCTGATGGGCCTCTGCGAAATGGCGGCCCAGCATTATCCGAATGTCGATCGCGATCTGCTGCTGACCGGTGTTGTGCTGCACGATATTGGAAAGCTGCGCGAACTGAAATGGGGAACCAGCTTCGACTACACCATGGAAGGACAGCTGCTCGGGCACATCACCATCGGGATCGGGATGATCGAAGAGAAACTCGCCACGATTCCAGGCTTCCCCCCAGCGAAGCGGCTGCTGGTCGAGCATCTGGTGCTGAGCCACCATGGCGAATACGAGTTTGGATCGCCCAAGCTGCCCATGACGCCGGAGGCAATCCTTCTCCACTATCTCGACAACCTCGACGCGAAGATGCAGACCGTTCGTAGTGAGTTTGCCCGCTCCCAGGCCAACGGCCGATCCGGCGCGGAGATGACGGAATGGGTAAGGTCGATGGAGCGCCCGCTGCTCAACACCCAGGCTTATTTGAAATCGGAAGAGATCCGCGAAGTTGGCGAGTCCGCGACGGAGCCGACTCACCACGAACGGGAAGAAGAGAGAAACCATGCCTTACCTTTTGAAGACTGAACCCGGCACCTATTCGGTCGCCGATCTCGCGCGGGAAGGCGAGACCCTGTGGGACGGCGTCTCGAATCCCGCGGCTGTAAAAAATCTCGCAGCGATGCAGCGCGGCGAGATGCTGGTGATCTACCACACCGGGGATGAGAAGCGGACGGTTGGGCTGGCGAAGGTGGTGTCGGTCGATGCAGCCGATCCGAAGGATCCCAAAGTCAGGATCAAATTCGTCAGCAAGACGAAGACCCCCAGGACGCTGGCCGAGACAAAATCGCAGGCGATGTTTACCGATTCTCCGCTCGTGCGCCAGGGGCGGCTGTCCGTGGTCCCGCTCACTGAAAAGCAATACGCCTGGCTGGCCAGCGAATAGCGGCCCCTGCGACCGGATTCAACCTCCTTTCATCTACAATCGAAGCGGGTTTGTGAGGGAGATGCTGCGTTTTTCCACTGCCGGCGAATCGCACGGGGAGAGCCTTGTTGCCCTTCTCTCGGGGATGCCTGCGGGCGTTCCGATTGATGAATCGTTTGTGAATCGCGAGCTGTGGCGCCGCCAACAAGGCTATGGCCGCGGCGGCCGGATGCGCATTGAAACCGATATCGCGCATTTTCTCAGCGGCGTGCGTCACGGCAACACCATCGGCTCGCCCATCGCAATCGCCATCGAAAATCGCGACTGGAAGAACTGGACTGAAGCGCTTCCGGTGGCGGCCGGCGATCCGGCGAAACATAAAGCCGTCGCATCGCCCAGACCAGGACACGCGGATCTCGCCGGGGCCCTGAAATTCGATTTTCCCGATGCGCGTTATGTGCTCGAGCGTGCATCGGCGCGCGAATCTACGGCGCGCGTCGCCGCTGGAGGCGTTGCGAAGCAGTTGCTTCTCGCGCTGGGCATCGATGTTGCCAGTCACGTGATTCGCGTTGGTGCGGCCGAGCTCGAACGCGATGCGACCTGGCAAGAAATCGCAGCGCTGCGGACGAAGGACGAAGTACTCCTGAACTGCGTGGACGCCGAGGTTGAAGCGCGGATGAAATCCGAGGTAGATGCCGTCCTGCGCACCGGTGATACAGTCGGCGGCGTCTTTGAGGTTGTCGTCCACGGCGCGCCTCCGGGCCTGGGAACCTGCGCCAACTGGGACGAGCGGCTCGATGGTCTGCTCGCCCAGGCGGTAATGTCGCTGCAGGCGGTTAAGGCTGTGGAAATTGGGCGTGGCGTGACGGCCGCCGAGTCCCTGGGGTCCCAAGTGCATGATGCCATCGGCTATGCGCGCGAGGCCGGAAATGGACGCCATACGCGATTCACGCGAGAACATAACAACGCGGGCGGTGTCGAAGGCGGCATCTCCAACGGCGAAGACATCGTCGTTCGCGGATATTTGAAGCCGATTTCGACGCTCCGCAGGCCCTTGCAATCCGTACGCTTCGACACGCGCGAGGAAACCAAGGCTGCCTATGAACGCAGCGATGTGTGCGTGGTTCCTGCAGCGGGCGTGGCAGCCGAAGCCATGGTCGCGCTAACCATCGCAAAGCTGGCCCTCGAAAAATTCGGCGGCGATTCGCTCCGCGAGCTGAAACGTAACTATGACGGTTACCTGGACCAGGTAAAGCAGTATTAGGGAAAAAATCAGGAATTAGCACAGGATGATTCGGGAAATAGTCACATATCCGGACCCCATTTTGCAGCGGCCCACAGAGAAGATCACGGTGTTCGACGACGATCTCCGCACGCTGGCCGCCGACATGTTCGAGTCCATGTACAAGGCAATCGGGATCGGCCTCGCCGCGCCGCAGATCGGCGTCTCGAAGCGGATCACCGTGATCGATCTCAGCAACCAGAAAAACCCAAAGGACAAGATTGTCCTCGTGAATCCGGAGATCGTTCACAAAGAGGGCAAACAACTGGAGGAAGAAGGCTGCCTGAGCCTCCCGGATATCCGCGACAAAGTTTCGCGATCAGCGAAGGTGAAGGTTCGCGCCCAGAATCTCGACGGAAAAATCATCGAGCTGGAAGGCGCCGAATTGCTTGCCCGCGCCTTCCAGCACGAGATCGATCACCTCGACGGCATTCTGTTTCCCTGGCGTCTCAGTGCGCTCAAACGGGACCTCATTCTGCGCAGGATTCGCAAGTTGCAGAAGTCGGGCGAGTGGAAATGAAGCTGGTTTTCTGCGGGACCCCGGCGTTCGCGGTTCCCACGCTGAAGCTGGCGCTTCGCGCCGGATACGACGTGCCCCTGGTTGTGACTCAGCCGGACCGCCCCGTGGGACGCGGCCAGCACTTAACCGCGCCTCCCATCAAAACGACCGCCATCGAGGCCGGCATACCCGTTCTGCAGCCGGAAAAAATCAAAAACAATACGGAGCTCAGGACAGAACTCGAGTCGATCCGGCCCGACGCCATTCTGGTAGTCGCCTACGGAAAAATTATTCCGAAATGGATGCTCGATCTGCCGCGGCTTGGCAATCTCAACCTGCATGCGTCGCTATTGCCGAAGTATCGCGGGGCAGCCCCAGTCCAGTGGGCCATCGCAAACGGCGAACCCGCGACCGGCGCCACCACGATGCGTCTTGACGAAGGCCTCGATACGGGCGACATTCTGCTGCAGCGGGAAATGGCTATCGCACCGAGCATGACCTCCACCGATGTCTTTCCCCTGCTTGCCGAAATGGGCGCGGACCTCATGATGGAGACGCTCCGCGAGCTCGACGCCGGATCGATTACTCCGTGCAAGCAGGATCAGTCGCGCGCCACCCTCGGGCCCATCCTCACCCGCGAAGACGGGCGAATGGATTTCCAACTCCCGGCCATGACGCTCTACAACCGTTGGCGCGGGTTTCAGCCATGGCCTGGAGCGTGGACCACGCTTGGCGGAAAAAAACTTGCGGTACAGCGAATGCTCCCAACAGAAGTCCGCGGCGGCCACAAAGCAATCCCCGGCGAGCTGCTGATCGAAGAAGGGACGATGTTCGCAGCGTGCGGCGAAGGGAGCTGGCTCGAACTGGTCGAAGTGCAGCCGGAAGGCAGACGCCGGATGACTGCGGGCGAGTTCCTGCGGGGAAACGCGGTCGAGAGCGGCACGCGCCTGGCGTAGGCATGACAGCGAGCGTCGGGATGACGATGATTGCTCCGGCGAGGCTGGTTTCGTATCGAATTCTGTTACAAATCGTGGCTTCGGATGCGCACAGCGACGAGCTGTTGCGCTCTCCACAGGTCGATTCGCTCTCGGCCCAGGACCGCAACCTCGCCACCACCCTCGTGCTGGGAACCCTGCGCTGGCAGCTGGCGCTTGATGCGCGCATTCGGCCGCTGCTGGCACGTCCCGATGCAAAGCTGAGCCTTGAAGCGGCGACCGCCTTGCGCATGGGCGCGTATCAGCTGCTGCATCTGGATCGCGTGCCGCCTCATGCAGTGATTCACGACAGCGTCGAGTTGGTGAAATTGTCTCCGGAAAGAGCTGCCGCAGGCATGGTGAATGCCGTGCTGCGGAAGATCCAGCGTTCGGCCTCCAGCGTTCATCCTCCAGAACACATCGGCAAGACCACCGCGCCCGTTGCAGCCTCGACGGCACATCCTGCGTGGATGGTCGAGCGATGG
Organism: uncultured Acidobacteriaceae bacterium; assembly: GCA_963831055.1. Lineage (GTDB taxonomy): Bacteria > Acidobacteriota > Terriglobia > Terriglobales > Acidobacteriaceae > Palsa-343. The sequence goes on from CAWHOU010000018.1 coordinate 99,715, forward strand.
GCCCGACAGTATGGACGCCGAACCACGGAGATGATTTGCCAGTGGAACCAGGAGCCGGCCGGAATCACGATCCGATTGACCGAGCCGGCGGCCGAGTTGTCCGGAATTGAGACACAGCCGGGAGCGTTTCTTCGCGCTGCGCGCCGCTTGATTCGCGGAGACGTAGTGCGGAGGGGTCTCTTTCGTGCCGGTCAGGTCCGCATTCAGGACGAAGCCTCGCAGCTCGTCGCCGAGATTGCCGCCGCCGCATCTCGGCAGGCCAGGCGAGTCCTGGACACCTGCGCGGCTCCCGGTGGCAAGACGGCGATCCTGGCGGAACGGCTGCCGGAGGCGGAAATTACAGCGATCGACGTGAGCCGGAAACGGCTCGACGCTATGCGCGCGACGATGCCTGCTTCCATCGCGGAGCGGCTGGAGTTCAAAGTCGCCGATGCGGCAAACCTGCAGCTCAAGCCGGAGTGGGACCTGATTTTATGCGACGTCCCCTGCAGCGGCACCGGAACCATCGCGCGAAATCCCGAGATCAGGCTCCGCGTCAATGAGTCCGGCCTGAAGCGGCAGCATGCGCGTCAGCTGGCGATCGTTCGGGCTGCCCTGGCCGGGCTCAAGCCAGGCGGCCGCCTCGTTTATTCGACATGCTCGCTGGAGCCGGAGGAAAACGAGGACGTCGCCACAGAAGTTCTGCAGACTGTCGCAGGATTCGCGACCGTCTCAGTGGATGCCATCCTCGATCACCTCGCGGTAAGCGCGGTTCTCACCACTGAAGGACGAGAACGGCTGCGGACAGCGACCGCCCATGGCTTTCTGCGGACGCTGCCAGGGATGCATCCGTGCGATGGCTTCTTTGCAGCGCTGATCGAACGCCCGATCAGCACACAAGCTGGCTGCGATTGAGGTGCAGTCCGTCCAGACGACCGAGCAGGGTGACGGCGACGCGCTCGGGCTGGAAGAGGCTCGATGCCATCCCCATCACGTCCTCTTCGGTGACGGCTTCGACGCGCTCGATGATCTCATCGAGGCCAAAGAAACGCTCGAAGTACATCTGCTGCCGCGCCAGGTTCGACATCCGCGACATTGAGCTCTCCAGAGAGAGCAGAAGGTTGCCCTTCAGCTGATCCTGCGCGCGCCGAAGCTCGCCAGGCTGCAGAGGCTCGGTCTTGAGACGACGGAACTCTTCCATAACCAGATCGATAACCTGCAGCGCGCGGTCCGAAGAAGTTCCCGCATAGACGCAAAGAGAGCCCGTATCGCGATAGGGAGCCAGATCGGAGTAAATCGCGTAGACCAGCCCTCGTTCTTCGCGAACCGTCTGGAAGAGCCGTGAGCTCATTCCGCCGCCCAGGATGGTGTTCAGCAGCAGGGTTGTATAGCGCGACTCGTCGGCGATAGGCGGAGCAGGCACGCCGAGACAAAGCTGCACCTGTTCCAGTGACTTTTTATTGCGCAGATGAATGCGCGGCGTCACTGTGGGCGCGGCGCTGTCGCTCAGTGTGCTTCCAGGCGCGAGCGAACTGAAAGAGCGGGCGACCTGCTCTACGAAACTGTCGTGCTCGATGTTTCCGGCTGCGGAAAAGACCATATTGCCGGCCTGGAACCGCTGCTCAAAGAAGCCGACCAGAGTGTTCTGCTCGAAGCTGCGAACCGTCTCGCGGGTGCCGAGGATGGGCTTGCCCAGAGGATGGCCCTTCCAGAAATTCTGGGTAAAGATCTCGTGAACCAGGGTATCAGGGCTGTCTTCGTCCATCTTGATCTCTTCAAGGATGACGCCGCGCTCGCGGGCGATCTCTTCGGCTGCGAAGACGGGATTGAGGACCAGATCAGAGAGGACGTCGAGGGCTGTGGGGACGTGCTCGTCGAGAACCTTGATGTTGAAGCAAATGGTTTCCTTCCCCGTGAACGCATCGAGATTGCCCCCGATCGCGTCCACCTCCCGAGCAATGCGCTGGGCCGAACGGGACTTGGTTCCCTTGAATACCATGTGTTCTACGAAATGGGAGATGCCATTCAGCTCTGGCACTTCGTGACGCGAACCGGCGCGCATCCAGACCCCCATCGCTACGGAGCGGACGTGTTCCATGCGCTCGGTGAGAACGATGAGACCACTGGGAAGGACGGTTCGGCGGATATTTCTTTCGGTATTCATTCCAATATGAGGTGTTCGGGGCCGTCTCTACGGCAAAGTTTAGATGCGCTATCCTCGGATTTATAGATGACTATTGGCGGGGAACTACTAAGCACCATTTTAGACGCTCAAGGCTTGGGCGGGGGTGGGGTACTTTTTGGCCTTTCGAATGAGTCGCTTACAGAGATTCTTAGTGAATTTAGGTTACCGAAGTACCGCCTCCGCCAGCTCGAAACCGCCCTCTACCGGCAGAAAGTGGCGGCTCTGGACGAGGTCACGACCTGGCCCAAAGAACTGCGGGAGAGGGTCGCCGCAGCCGGGTTCCGCGTTGGGTTGCCGGAGATCATCGAGACGTTCCGGTCCGTGGACGGAACCGAACGATATCTGATCGCCGGAGGGGATGGCCAGACAGTCGAAACGGTCTGGATGCCCGAGGGCGATGGTGGGGAGGACGGCGATCATTCGTCTGCCGATGAAGATTTGCAGAAGAAAGCCTGGTCGCGGGCGACGATTTGCGTTTCAAGCCAGATTGGCTGCGCGGTCAACTGCCAGTTCTGCCTGACGGCGAAGCTCGGAATCATTCGCAACCTGACGGCGGGCGAGATCGCGGGACAGGTCGCCGCAGTCCTTAAGCGGCAGGAGGCTGAACCGGGCCGCGATCGAATCAACCTTGTCTTCATGGGGATGGGTGAGCCTTTCCTGAACTACGACGCTTTTATGGCGGCGGTACGCCTGCTGGTGGAGCAGATGGAGATTCCCGAGTCGCGGATGACAGTATCGACGTCGGGAATTGTGCCCGGTATTCTGCGGTTCGCCGCAGAGCCGGTGCGACCGAAACTCGCAATCTCCCTGAATGCGCCGAACGATGGGGTGCGCGAAGGAATCATGCCCGTGACGCGGAAATGGAGCATCGCGGAGGTGATCGAAGCGGTGCGACAGGTGCCGCTGCGCCCCAGAGAGCGAGTGACCTTTGAATATGTGCTGCTGGGCGGCGTGAATGATCAGCCCCAGCATGCGGATGAAGTCGTCAAGCTGGTCCGCCGTGCGCAGTTCCCTGCAAAGGTGAATCTGATCGCCTGGAATCCCGGTCCTGACGTGCCGTTTTCGACGCCGGCCGCCGAAGACGTTGCGCGTTTTCAGGATCGTTTGCGGGAGCAGGGTGTTCCGGCATTTGTGCGCCGGCCGCGAGGGCGCGATATCTACGCCGCTTGTGGCCAGTTGAAAAAGACAACTGCGAGCGGTAGCCAGGAGCTGGCAGCCACGGCCGGTCAGCAAAACCGGTTAGCGGAAAATCAGCGACGAAAAACAATGATCGAGCCGGCTCGTCGAGCAAACAAAATACGTGGTAAGCTGGAGACATCTTTTGACGAGAGGAAGGCGCCCATGAAGATTCAAACTTCGCCCCGCGACCCCAAAACGCAGCGGCCTGGTGCTTTTCCCGTCAGCTTCCTCCATTAGGTAATTCGGCCATCCGAATCTGACGCGCTGGCCGCAGGGTGTGCTCCTTCAGCGAGGGGTTCGTCCCTGGAGTCGCGGTCGTTTCTCTTTCACAGATTTTCTGAGCTGAGGACGCCGGGAGACGTTTTCTCCGGCGGACCTGTTGAGGAATTTTATGAGCGACATTGTTGAGCAAAATTCTTTGGGCCGGAGTTCCGACAATCGCAATGCTGTGCGCGAGGTGCTGGTGTTTCTGTTTCGCCACTGGCAGCGCGAGGCATGGTGCGCGACGGGAGTGGCTGCGGGCATGGCGGTGGCAACGGCTGCCGACTTGCTGCTGCCGGTCTACTCGGGCCATCTGGTCGACGCCGTGGCGCGTGGCGGTGCGGGAAGGGTGGAGGCTCTGCATGCGGCTGTCAGTGCGATCGCCGCAATGCTCGCGTTGGGCACCGTACTGGCACTTGGACGGTATCTTGCCTTCCTCGGCATCGTGCGCCTGACCGTGCGGCTGATGATGCGGATGGCGAGCGATGCCTTCTGGCGGGTGCAGCGTTTTTCGACCGACTGGCATGCGAACAACTTTGCGGGGTCGATCGTGCGCCGGATCACGCGCGGCATCTGGGCCGTGGACATGCTGGATGACACATTGCTGCTGGCGTTGCTGCCGGCGCTGCTGGTGCTGGCCGGTTGTCCGCTGATTCTGGGTCTGCGTTGGCCGGCGATGGGTCTGCTGGTCGGCGTGGGGGCTCTGGTGTATGTGGCGATTTCCGTGGCGCTGTCGCTGGGCTGGATCGCTCCGGCGGCGCGCTTGTCGAACGCCCAGGACACACGCATGGGCGGCGCGCTGGCAGACGCCATCACCTGCAACACGGCGGTGAAGTCCTTCGGGGCCGAGGGACGGGAAGATGCACGGCTCGCGAAGGTTCTGCGGAAGTGGGGTTGGCGCACCCGAAGGACCTGGCTGTTCGCTACCTACAGCGGGGCGGCGCAGATGATCTCGCTGCTGGTTCTGCGGACGCTGGTGGTGGGCTGCGCCGTTTGGCTGTGGTGGCGCGGCAAAGCGTCGCCGGGCGACGTGACGTTTGTGCTGACCAGCTACTTCATCGTGCACGGTTATCTGCGCGACACAGGGCAGCACATCGCGAACCTGCAGCGCGGCGTCAACGAGATGGAGGATATGGTTGGGTTCGAAGCGCTGCCGCTCGGAGTCGCGGATCGCGCCGGGGCGAAACCGATTCGGGTGACGGCGGGAGAGATTGTCTTCGACCGGGTGACGTTTCGCTACGGGATGCAGACCGAGCCGCTGTTCCGGGACTTCTCGATTCGTATCGAGCCGGGGGAACGTGTGGGGCTGGTTGGCCATTCGGGCTCGGGCAAGACGACGTTTGTGAAGCTGCTGCACAGGCTCTACGACGTTGCCGAGGGAAGGATCGTGGTCGATGGGCAGGACATTGCGCAGGTCACGCAGGACTCGCTGCGCGCGCAACTGGCGCTGGTGCCACAGGAGCCGATTCTGTTTCACCGGTCTCTGGCGGAGAACATTTCCTATGGAAAGCCGGGGGCGACGCAGCGGGAGATCGAGGATGCTGCGCGGCTGGCCAACGCGCACCACTTTATCGAGCGGCAGGCGAAGGGCTACGCGACGCTGGTGGGCGAACGCGGCGTGAAGCTCTCCGGCGGCGAGCGGCAGAGGGTTGCGCTGGCGCGCGCCTTTTTGGCGAATACGCCGGTGCTGGTGCTGGACGAGGCTACTTCGAGCCTCGACTCGGAGTCCGAGGCGCTGATCCAGGAGGCGATGGCGCGGTTGATTGCGGGCCGGACGGCGATCATGATCGCGCACCGGTTGTCGACGGTGCGGATGCTGGACCGGATTCTCGTCTTCGACAACGGCGAGGTGGTGGAAGAAGGACGGCACGACGAGCTGGTGCGCAGGACGGGCGGCATTTATCGGCGGCTGTTCGAGCGGCAGGCGCTGGGATTGCTGTCGCCAGAGGAGGACATCGAGCGCGAGCTGGATGCGATGGATGACTTCAGCGAGGAGAGGCGGTAGGTTGAGGGCCAGCCCACCCCCTGGGGGGTGGGATGGTGGCAGGTTGTTGCATTGGCGTGGGTTCCGGAGGGGCCCGTTTTGTGATAGTGGCAAGTGGTTGGCAACGTGAGAGTTAAGGGGCGGGTTTTGGCCAGGCGCGCCGGAGGGTCGTGGCTGGATCGTGCGTTGGTTGCCGGTTGCTATCCATAACTTTGGCCCCAATGGAAAAGGCCGACCTGACTGTTTCGCAACAGCCAGCCAGGCGGCCTTTTTCTTTTCTTACCCTCTATTCTTAGAATACCGAAACTCAGCGGGAAAAACTGCCAACTTTCTTTGGGCTGGTTGGCGTGGAAGTGGTTTGTTTTGTTGGGTTATTACTTTGGATTTTTGGGTGGGGGGTTGACAAAAAAGGGCGGTGCGGCTGTGACCTGGCCCCGTTTTCCGTCCAATTGACTATACGAGATTCATAGTCGCCGTCGGGGCGGCGGGAAAGTGGGAAACGCCAACGGCGTTTTCCAAGCGGGCGCAGCCCGCGTCTTTTCCACGGCCCTGTTGCCGCCACCGCCGCGCAAATTCGTCCGGGGCGAGATAGCCCAGCGAGCTATGCGGGCGGCGGGAGTTATATTCCAGTTTCCACGCTGAGATCTTCCGCCGCGCGTCGAACAGATTCCAGAACCAACTCACGTTCAGGCACTCGTCGCGCAGCTTTCCGTTGAAGCTTTCCATACCTCCGTTCTGGGTGGGTTTGCCTGGCTGGATGTGGACCAGATCGATCTTCCACTCGATAGCCCAGGCGAGGAAGCGCCGCGAAGTCAGTTCCGGCCCGTTGTCACAACGAATCGACTGCGGCTTGCCATGCTCGGCGATGGCCCGTTCGAGTTCACGCGTAACCCGCCGGCTGGGGAAGCTCGTGGCGGCTTCCAGCACCAGGCACTGCCGGGTGAAGCTGTCGATCACGCCCAGCACTCGGAATCGTTGTCCGGCAGCCGTTACATCGCTGGCGAAGTCCAGAGCCCACTCCTGGTTGGGCGCCGTCAGCACAGGCCGCGGCTGCAGGGCCCGCCGCAGATGCCTGCGCCGCGTGCGCTTCACGCTCAGCCCCAGTTCGCGATACACGCGCTGCACCTTCTTATGGTTCACTCCCGTCTCCCTGTGCAGATACAAATGCAGCCGTCGGTAGCCGAAGCGCGGATGCTCTCGCGCCAGTTCCCGCAGCCGCTCCTGAATCCGGCTGTCATCTCTCCGGCTCCGATATCGTCCGCTCGATCTCGGTACCGCCATCAGCTCGCAGACGTGGCGCTCGCTGGCCCTGAACTCCTCCAGCAAGCGCCGCACCTCTGTCCTCCGCTCTACGAGCCGAGGGAGTTTTTTCGGATCACCGACTGCAGCATGTCCTTGTCCAGACTCAGCTCGGCGACCAGCTTCTTCAACCGCCCGTTCTCATCGCGGAGGTGCTTCACTTCCTCAGCCTCACTCACCTCCATGCCGCCATACCTCGCCTTCCAGGCATAGATCGTGTGCTTGCTGACGCCCTGCTCCCGAGCCACATCTTCCGTCGTGCGGCCTGCCTCTACCTGCTTCAGCGCAGCGATGATCTGCGCCTCCGTGTGCCTGCTTCGACTCATCCCTTCTTCCCCTTTCCTTCGTCCAGATCGTATTCCGATCTGGACGGTTTCAGGGGGTCAGGTCATCTGCTTACAGAAAAGCTGCCGACTCCGGTTCTCGCGTTTCGCTTCAATATCGGGCGCGATGAGGAATTGAACGCATACTCGTCACAACTTTTGTGTAATGCTACGCCAATGGGATTACCGTCTTCGACGGTAATCGCGGCTGAGTTGAGAGGGATTCTCAAGTATTTGACAACGATACACAATTGTCGGAGATTCGACTTTAGGACTATTGAATCCCCCGTTTGGCTGATGCATCATATTGACAGCTATGCGCTCGCTGAGACGCGAGCTATTCCCGGGTCCCAGGGTAATGGGCATTGAGGGCCGCCGAAGGGCGGCCTTCTCTATTTTCTGTATCTTGCGGGATGTCCTATGCACCGCGCGTGGTACTCCTCTTCACTCCAGAACGTTGTGAAGATCGCTCTGTCTCCGACTTTGTCCGTTTCGACAAGTACGAGTTTCAACGATGAGCCGCCGCCCGTCCGTAAATAGCGTTTGGCATACACTTCACCGTTCCTGTTCCGCTTGTTTGGATGAATGTCATCCGGCGTGGTAATTATCTCCGGCGACCAAAATAGCGAGCGGGGGCGCGATCTGTCTCCGATACGATACCGGGATTCGTCGAGAGTGCCTGAGCGCAGTTGCTCCATTGCGTGCCGGGCGACTGCATCGACCCTACGGCTCTGTTTGCGGTCAAAATACTCAAGCTTGATCAGGTGCGGAAAGCTCCGCTCGCGAAAAAAGTTGTCGCGTCCAAGGGGATCCAGGAAAGTCTTATCCTGTAGTTCGCGTCTAAACTTATCGTACAGTTCCGAAATCGAAGTGTATTGATAGTTCCGGGGGCAATGAGGGCGCAGCGGGAACAAGTTGGCGAGCTTTGACCTCTGATCATTCATCCTTGACACCGAAGCAGCGGGTTTTAATCGATGACACGTTGGGCGATGAACTCGAACCCATATGCGTCCATGTATCGCGTTTATAAAACCGCCCTTTCACAGCTAGTCGCCCACCATCTAAGCTTCCGGATACTCCAACAGCACGACGTTCTGGAGCGTTTGTAACCACCGCTCTCGCTCTTCTCTCGCCCATGCAGTTCCAGGCTTCGGCAATCGCTGAAACAGACCAGACAAAAGCAAGCTGGCCTGGGCGGGCAGCGGTGGCCCGATGGAGATGTGCGAAGCCGGCGCTTCATTACCTTTTTCATCCTTTCGCTGTGCGGTGGCCTTCTTGCGCGAACCGGACGTGGGAACCTTCTTCTGAAGAATGTAAGGGGAGACGTGGAATCCCGCGTCCAATGCCGCATCTTTGATAAACGCCATGCAGCGCCCCAGCGTCTCCCCAGTCGCCGTGGTGTTGGCCTCCAAGGTCTTCCTCAGCTGCTGAGAGGTCTCAGAGTCGATGTGGAAATCGTCCGTCGCAAAAAGGAATGGATAGGCAGTCTTGAGCATCTCCATCAGCGCGCTCTTGCTTTCCGCTTCGTCTCCAGTCACGTATTGACGCATTAATTGGGTGGGGAGCCCGTTGTCTGAAATCATCCCGAGGTAGCGCACGGCATTACGAATCCTGTCAGCGTAAGTTTGGCTGTTGGCGCTTCTCTCTTGAGGCGTATTGCTGCGCGAAGTCGGGGTTGGAGGGCCCGGCGATCAGCGGCCGCCAAGCGCTGCAACGCGGACTGGCCCCTCGTATTGGGGCTTTTGGGGTTCTGCGGACTGGGTGGTGCCCTAAAAGCGCCTTTGGTATTCGTTGCTGATGCGGATGAGCGCGGCTCCGTACTCGAGGACGCTCTCCCTCTGGTTCACCCACGCGAACGGATACGGAGGCTCGTTGGTCGCACTGTATTTCAAAATGAGGAATTCGTCGTATTCGGGGGCGACGCTGGCCAGGCGGCCACGGGCTGGCTCGGCTTCCTGGACCGGGTGTTTGTAAAGTCCACCGTCAGTCCGGTAGCTCCGATCACCTTCATAGCTTGTAGTGACCTGGGCGTAGTTGATTCCAACAATCCCCACGCAGATAGGGTTCGACGATCCCGACCTGCGTCTGAAGTTGCGCACCTGATTGACCAGGTCGCTTTTTACCCTGTCGATCTGCTTGATCATTGCCTTTGCAAGGATCTTGACTTCGACACCGATTTCGACGGTGGCCACCGGTCCACGAGCGACTCTGTATCCCGGGTCTACTCGCGGAGTTTCGCCGACAATCAATTCGCCGCCGACGCCGACCGCATCGTGATCACGGCAACCGATCTCGACCAGAGCATCCGGACGTCGTGTGCGGCGAAGGTGAAGAAATCCGGCTCCTGCACGATACCGGCGCGCAAGCTTTACGACTACATTCGCCTGCTCGGCGATGGCGATACGTGCCATCTCCGCGGCGGGCCTCGATACCTTCCCGCCGATTTCGGACGTTTAACACCCGTGACATGCCGGAAACGGAGATGGCATATCTGTCCGATTTGTTGACGGCCACCAAATCCTCGTACAGGTGCATGGCGACGAAATCGCCCAGATTGGAGCGTCGATGTTCGTACTTTTTGCCGTCGAAGAGGCCGCGGAATTCGTTCAGCAGCCTGTATTCAGTCAACGGTGACCTCGGAACCCGTTGGTCCGGCCATCGCTCTGACGGAAGCAAGCGCCTCGATCGTGCGCCGGGCAGCGGCCAGGTAGGTTGGCTCGATTTCGACGCCAATCGAATTCCGTCCAGATCTCATGGCCGCAATGGCGGTCGATCCGGTACCCAGGAAGGGATCGAGAATAGTGTCGCCCGCAAAGGAAAAGAGTCTGATCAGTCGTTCGGCAAGCTCGATTGGATATGGCGCGGGGTGCTTGCTCTTCGTGGTTGAAGCGCCTGGGAGGTCAGTCCAGGAGGACCGGAGCCAATGCTGCATTTCCTCTTTTGTGAGCATCGAGAGCGCTTTTTGCAGGGGCTGGACCGAACGGTAATGGCCGCCCTTCCTCAACATAAGGATATATTCCGTATCGTTTTTAACGATTGCGCCAGGCTGATACGGCTTTCCATAGAAACCGGCTCCGTTCCCCTGGGCCTCCATCGCGCCGTTTGCGATTTTCTGCCAAAGGATCGGCGTGAGGCAATCCAGGCCGAGGCTTCTTGCGCGGACCTGAATATCGGAATGCAGCGGCATTACGTAATGCCGGCCTCCGCGCTTCCTGGGGACACAGACATCGCCTACTACGCAGCAGATTCTTCCGCCAGGCGCGAGGACACGGGCGCACTGCTTCCAGACTTTGTCGAGTTCGGTCAGGAAATGTTCGTAGTCTTCGATGTCTCCGAGCTGCGACCTGTTTCCGGAGGCATATTCTTTCAGGGTCCAATAAGGAGGGGACGTGACGACGAGGTGCACCGAAGAATCGGGAATCCAGGAAAGGTCCCTCGCATCGCCGAGCCGCAAACGGTGGCTGGTCTTATCGAAAGGGGAAGGCCATGGGACGGTTCTGAAGTGCGCGTTGGCCTCACGATAGGTGCGTAGAGCGGCGGGGGTGTTGTCGCTTAACGGCAGCCTGAACGACAGGCGGGCGAGACTCCGAACTTCAACGAAAGGCGCTTGCTCGGTCTCGGGTTGAACTTCGGCCGGGGAGCGGAAGAGCGCGTTCGTCCCTTTGGGATGTCTCATGCTGGCGGCGCCGTGAACTTTGCCCAATTCTATCGGACGTTTGGTGCGCGCCACGCTGCAAGAGCTGTGGGTAATTGGGGCGGGGACCAATTTGGTTCACGCCCTTTCAAAAGGGGCGAGGATCTCATGCAGGTTCTGAATCGCTACCGCGCACCAACTGCCGCAGCGCGGACCGGCAGCGCCAGCAGCGCGTCGGTGACTCGGTCGGCGGCATGGCGCAAAACGTTGCCTTCGTCGGCGAAGTTGCCGGTGATGCACTGGATGCCGAGAGATTCGATCCGGTCGACGTCGGCGATGGTGGCTTCGGCGCCTTCGGCGGCGTAGCGCTCGCGGAGTTCGCGCGAGACGGGGGCAGTATTGACGAGCGCGTAGTCGAAGATGGGGCGGCCGGCGTGCTCGTAGATACGCTCGATATGCTGGGAGGCGGTGAGGTGCAGGCTTTCGTTGGCCTGGGTCATGAGATTGCAGATGAAGACGCGGGTGGCCTGGGCGGCGCCGAGGGCTTCAGGGATGCCGTCGACGAGGAGGTTGGTGACGATGCTGGTGTAGAGCGAGCCGGGGCCGATGGTGATGAGGTCGGCGGCGGCGATGGCGGCGAGGGTTTCGGGCGGCGGGGGCGGATGGGGCGGGTCGAGGGTGAGCTCGACGATGCGCTGGCGGCTGGCGGTGATCCGGGTCTCGCCGCGGACGACGGAGCCGTCTTCCATGCGGGCGACGACGGTGACATTGGCCGCTGTTGCGGGAAAGATGTGTCCGCGGGTCGCGAGGATTTCGGCGGAGAGGCGGATCGCCTGGGCGAAGTCGCCGGTCATCTCGGTAAGGGCAGCGATGAACAGGTTGCCGAAGTTGTGGCCTTCGAGGTCGCCTCCGTTGCGGAAGCGGTGACGGAAGAGGCGGGAGATGAGGCGCTCGTCTTCGGAAAGAGCGACCATGCAGTTGCGCAGGTCGCCAGGGGGGAGCATGTTGAAGTCGCGACGGAGGCGGCCGCTGGAGCCGCCATCGTCGGTAACCGTGACGACTGCAGTGAGGTCGGCGATGAGGGGCGAGGCGGGTGGGTCGGCGCGCAGGCCAGAGGCATGAGGGACGCGGAGCTTGAGGCCGCGCAGGAGGGTCGAGAGGCCGGTTCCGCCACCAATGGCGACGACTCGCAGGCCCGCGGGAGGGATGGAATTCGCGGTTTTAGAGGTTACCAAATTGGAACTGCTTCCATGTATGAGTCTAAACCAGGAGTCTTTTCAAGTTGTTCCGATGCCGCGACACGGGCGATGGAGCGGGGTCCACGCAGTCACCTGCGGGCAGAGTTTCGGACAATGGAACGCACAAGTCAAAACAAATAGACTGCAGATATGGAAGCACCAACGGCTTTGCCGCCGGCGTGCGCTGTTCCGCAGACGGGAGCGCTCTCGCAGCGGCGAATCCCCGAGCCGGACCATCCTTATCGATCGCCGTTTCAGCGCGACTGCGGGCGCATCATCCACTCACGCGCCTTTCGACGGCTGGCTGGCAAGACGCAGGTCTTTACGGATCGTGGGTCGGACCATTTCCGCAGCCGCCTGACGCATACGATGGAAGTGGCGCAGATCGCGCGGACCGCCGGTCGGGCGCTGGGCCTGAATGAGGATCTGACCGAGGCGCTGGCTCTGGCGCACGATATCGGGCATCCACCGTTTGGGCACGCCGGCGAGCGGGCTCTCGATGAGGCCCTGCAACAATACGGGCTGGGTTTCGATCACAATTTGCACGCCCTGCGCATCGTGGAGCATTTCGAAAACCGGCATCTGGGGTTCCGGGGACTGAACCTTACCCTCGGGGTGCGGGAAGGTATCGTGAAACACTCGCGCGATTATGGGGAGCGGGAACACCCGGAGCTGGCCGAGTATCTTCTTGATCGGCGGCCGCCGCTGGAGGCGCAGCTCATCGATCTGGCGGACGAGATCGCCTACCTGACGGCCGACCTGGACGATGGAATGGAAGCAGAGATTCTGACGCTCGGGCAGATTCGATCGGGCGTGAGTCTGTTCGAACGCCATTTCGCGCCACTCTCGGCGGCGCATCCTGGAGCACCGGAAAAGCTGTTATTTCAGGAAACACTGAAGCTGATGCTGAACTCGCTGGCCGACGATCTGGTGGCCGAGATTCGGCGACGGATTGAGGCAGGGGGAATCGACGATCTTGAGGGGATTCGCCGGGAGCCGGAGAGGCTTGCGGGGTTTTCTGTGGAAATCGAGGAGCTGCGGCGCGAGGCGAAGGAGTTTCTCTATCGTAATCTGTATTTGTGTGATGATCTGGCGAGTGGACACACACAGGCGGCGCAGGTGATCGCCGACCTGTTTGGGGCGTGGATGGCAGACCCTGAACTTCTGCCGGCGAGTTATCTGAGCAAGGTCGGGGAAGAAGGGGCTGCCAGGGTAATTGCGGATTATATTGCGGGAATGACGGATCACTTTGTTCTGAAAATGCATCTTAGGGTGAGGAAGATGGTGGTTCCAGGCCGGTAGAATTGTCCCCAGAAATTTGGCCCGGGCACATTTTGCTGTAACTTGCCGCAGGCCGACCGGATTGTGAAATCACCTTCTCCGTGAGAGGGAGAGGAGAAGGTATGGCACTTTTCGTTGTGCATGCCTGGGCCCCGTTTGTAAGCGGAATGTTTGTGGGTTGCTGGATCGGCGCCACGGTCGGTTGTGCCGGCATACTGCTGGTGGTGGGACGGCGGATGCGGCAGCTGGAAACGATCAACCAGCTTTTGCGCAACAAACTGAAGGGGCGGGAAAAGCCGCAACGGACCGGAACGGGCGGGCCTGGGCCTACTTTGGTGATGCCGACACCCAGCCAGGCAGAGCGGGCGCTGGGCCGGGTGGCGCGCGTCCACTGAGCCACTTCCGGGACGAGCGAGCCGGGCGAGTCAGGCCGGGCGAGTCAGTGAGTCCGGGATAAGATCGAGTCGTGGATCGTCGACTCATTCTTTCCTGGAGCAGCGGCAAGGACAGCGCATGGGCGCTCCATCTGTTGCGTCACGGCGGCGATTACGAGGGCGAGTACGAGGTCGCAGGGCTGCTGACCACTCTAAATGCCGCGTTTGACCGCGTTGCCATGCACAGTACGCGACGGGCCTTGCTGGAGGTTCAGGCGCGGGCTGTGGGACTACCTTTATATTCAGTGGCGTTGCCGTGGCCATGCTCCAACTCAGAATATGAAGCTGCGATGCGCGGGGCCTGCGAGGCCGCGGTGGCCGAGGGCATCGAGGCGATTGCGTTTGGGGATCTTTTCCTCGAAGACGTGCGCCGTTATCGCGAAGATCGATTGCAGGGGACGGGGCTGACGCCGGTTTTTCCGATCTGGGGTCTTGATACGCGCCGGCTTGCGGAGGAGATGATCGCGAGCGGTTTGCGCGCGCGCATTGTTTGCGTGGACCCGAAGAAGTTGGCGCGGGAATTTGCCGGGCGCGAGTTCGATGCGGATTTCCTTCGCGATTTGCCGGCCGGAGTGGATCCTTGCGGAGAAAATGGGGAGTTTCACAGCGTGGTTTATGCGGGACCGATGTTTCGCGCGGCGATCCCGATTGAGGCTGGCGAGATTGTGGAGCGGGATGGGTTTGTTTTTGCGGATGTGCGGCTTGCGGGTGAGCCGGCTCAGCCGGCTTCAGCGGTTGCATGAGCGTTCTACAATCGCGCCATGGTGATTCACACATTTGCTTTTCGCTGGAAGCCGGGAGTTACAGAGGAGCAGCGGCAGCGCGTGGTGGATGCGATCCGCGGTTTGCAGGGGCGCATTCCGGGGCTTGTGGAGACGTGGGTGGGCGTGAACTTCTCTCCGCGATCGCAGGGCTATGAGATGGGCGGGGTGATGCAGTTCGCGGATCGCGCGGCTCTGGAGGCTTATGGCGGGCACCCGGCTCACCAGGAGCTGCTGGCGTGGCTGATGCCGCTGATTGAGGCGGTTGAGGTGGACTTTGAGGCGTAGGCGCAGTCGCGCTGAATCTGAAAAAAGCTGCAGAACCTTGCACCGCGATGTAATTTCCGGGCTGGCGACAATTCACCAAAAGATCGACGCATTTCCGGGACGGGATTCCGGTTAGCATGGACAGCGGAGGCAACCGCACACCGTGAAATACCTCTCACCCGCAGTCCTTCTCTGTTGTTTTATACCTGTCTTCACGGCTGCGGCTCACTCCGCCGATACCAAGGCCAACCCTGCCGACTACCCGCTCGCCGTGCACATCTCGGCTTCAACCTATGCGCCTGGTCCGAGCCTGCTTAGCGAAATCGTTACTGCAACAGTCGACGGTAAGCATTACGAGCTGGAGGGCCCAACGTCGAGTGCAAAGATTTTCTCGCATGGAAACGGACTTATCGACCCCGGGGACTATCGCGGCAAGCTGTCGATGGATCAACACAAGACGAGCTATGAGTCGGTGCAGCAGTTTGAAATACTCCTTCCCGACGGCACCACCCGCCGGTTCGGCGTGATAGGGCAATCGAAGTAGCGCGGGGACGCAGTCGAAACACCTGCTCCATAGTTGCTGTTTGCTGATCCGGAAGATGCAGGGCAGGACCGTCCGGCACGAATCGTTCTCCGAACAGCCTTCAGAAATCCCATGCCCAAACCGCCAGTGGCTGGCCCGCTCCGGATGCGATGCTGAGTCGTTCCGCGGGTTTTGAAAATCCTATAGCCTGAAGGTTTATGCCTGAGTTCGAGGAAACGGACTTCGTGATCGTGGGCGCGGGTATCGCGGGACTGCGGGCGGCGATTGGCCTGGCTGGGGACGGAGCTCGTGTGCTGGTGGTGACGAAGGAGGCGCTGGGCGAATCGAACACCAATTATGCGCAGGGCGGAATCGCGGTCGCGATGAGCGGGGAGGAAGACGTCGCTCTGCATCTGGAGGACACGGTCAACGCCGGCGATGGGCTGGTGAATCGGGAGGCGGCGCGGGTGCTGGTGGAGGAGGGGCCTGTGCGCGTGGAGGAGCTGCTGCGGTGGGGCACGGATTTCGATCGCGAGGGCGGGCAGCTGATGCTCACGCGCGAGGGAGCCCACAGCCGCAATCGCATTCTGCATGCGCATGGGGACGCAACGGGGGCGGAGATCGGGCGCGCGCTGCTGCGGCACGCTCGGTCGATGCCGAAGATCACGCTGATGGAATGGACGACGACTTTGGATTTGGTCGTGGAGGGTGAAGAGGTTGCCGGGGCTGTTTTGCTGAGCCAGGAAGGCGAGGTGAGCCGGGTGCGGGCGCGGGCTGTGCTGCTGGCTAGCGGGGGCGCGGGGCAGGTGTACAGCGATACGACGAATCCGGCGGTGGCGACCGGGGATGGGATCGCGATGGCGTGGCGGGCGGGGGCGGAGATCGCCGATATGGAGTTCTACCAGTTTCATCCGACGGCGCTGAGCTTGCCTGGAGTGCCGAGGTTCCTGCTGTCGGAGGCGCTGCGCGGGGAGGGCGCGTGGCTGCGCAATGCGCGGGGGGAGCGATTTATGGAGCGGTACCATCCGCTGCTGGAGCTGGCTCCGCGGGATGTGGTGGCGCGGGCGATCACGCGGGAGGGGATGGGCGCGGGTGGCGAGATTCTGCCGGTGTATCTCGATATGCGGCATGTTACGAAGATCGATCCCGCTACGCGGTTTCCGGGGATATCACAGTTTCTGGCCGAGCATGGGTTGGATCTGCGGCGCGACCTGATTCCGGTGCGGCCGGCGGCGCATTATCTGATGGGAGGGGTGCGGACCGACGTGCATGGGAAAACGTCGCTGAAGAGACTGTATGCGGCGGGAGAGGCGGCGTGCACGGGGGTTCACGGGGCGAATCGGCTGGCGAGTAATTCGCTGCTGGAGGGGCTGGTGTTTGGGGCGCGGGCGGCGGAGGCGATGCGGGGCTCAGCGTACAGGGTGCAGGGTGCAGGGGACAGGGTAGAGGGTACAGGGGACAGGGTACAGGTTGCAGGTTACGGGTTACAGGTTACAGGGGACGGGGTACGGAGTGAGGCAGCCGGGGAGCGCGTGCCTGTCTATGAGCCGAGGGACTTCTCGAAGCCGCTGCGTGAACTGCAGCAAGCGATGTGGAACAGGGCTGGACTTCTGCGGGATGCCGAGGGACTGAGCGCCATGATGGCGGAGTTTCCGAGCCTTTCCGAGCCGTGGCGCGGGACTGTGCCGACGCGGGCGCTCGTGGAGTACGGGAATCTGCACACTGTGAGCCGTCTGATTGTCGAAGGCGCGCTGGCACGGGAAGAGAGCCGGGGCGCGCATTACCGGAACGATTTTCCCAGGCGCGACGATGAGAAGTTTCAGAAGCATTCTGTGATTTCGAAAAGTCATGCGGTCGCCTTCGTGGATTTCGAGTGTCCGGTCTCCAAGCTTCATTGAGTTATTCGACGCAGCGCCTACCGCTGGTTGAGCAGGTGGATGGTTTCGAGGATGGTATCGCCGACGATGGCCAGGCTTTTTGCGCTGAGTTTGTCCATGGTGTCGTCGGCGGTGTGCCAGTAGGCGTTTTGGTAGCCGTAGTCGAGGTCGATGAGGTCGGCGCAGGGCACTCCACGGCGGACGAAGGGAAGGTGATCGTCTTCGTCGTAGGTTTTGGTCTGGAAGAAGTACGACTGCCACCCGTATTCGGTGGCCGCCTGGAGGACCAGGTCTTCGAGCCAGGGGGTTGAGTTGAGGTCGCGCTGGACGTCGAGGTCGCGGTCGCCGAGCATATCGGCGAGGATGAAGGCCTTGATCCGCTTGATGGTGCCGTCGGCCTGCCACTTGGCGGCGAGATGTTTGCTGCCGTAGACGGAGTCGCTGTCGGTCCAGCTCTTGACGGCTTCTTCGCCGTCGGTGAAGAGGAGCCAGACGCTGTAGCCATTGAGCGTCTTGCCGCGCAGGTAGTTAGCCATTTCGATCAGCAGGCCGGTGGTTGAGCCGCCGTCGTTGGCGCCGATGTAATGGATATTGCGCAGCGGGTAGTTGGTTTCGTAATGCGTTGCGAGAACGATGATGCCGTCTTTCTTGCCCGGAAAGCGGACGATGAAGTTGTGCATAGGCATGGGACCGGCGGGGGTGTTGGTGGTGAAGGAGTCTTGTTCGAGCTGGTCGTGGCGGAATTGTTGCTTGAGGAAGGCTTCGGCTTTGGCGTGGCCGGGGCTGCCGATCCAGCGGGGGCCGGCGGCGACAAACTGGCGGGTGTATTCGAGGGCGCGGGCGCCATCAAACTGGGGTAGATTCTGGGCGTTCGCGCCGGGGGCTGCGGAGCAGAGCAGCAGGGTTGTGAGCAGCAAAAGTCTGCTCACGAGGCGGCCTTCTCGGCTCGCCGTTTGCGCGTCTTCGGATGGACGAGGTAGGAGACGCCGATGCTGACGATGTAGAGCACCAGCATTGGGCTGGCGAAGACGCACATGGTGAGCACGTCGGCGGTGGGGGTGATGATGGCCGCGATGATGAAAATGATGAGGATGGCGTAGCGAAGGTTTTTCCAGAGGAATTTGGGGCTGACGATGCCAAAGAGCGACAGGAACATCACGAGGATGGGCAGCTCAAAGGTGATGCCGAGGCCGAGGATCACGGTGAGAAAGAGGTCGGTGTATTCGTTGATCTCTATGAGGGGGCGGAATTCCTGATTGAATCCGAGGAGGAAATCGAGCGACTGGGGATAGACCCAGCGGTATCCGAAATAGGCGCCGGCGAGGAAGAGCCCGATGGTCGCCGTCATGAAGGGGACGATCCAGCGCTTTTCGTTCTGATAGAGGCCTGGGGAGATGAAGAGCCACAATTCGTAGAGCACGAATGGGCAGGCGAGGATGCAGCCGGCCATGAAGCTGATCTTCATGTACATGTTAAAGGGGTCGATGGGGTTGTGATAGACGAGCTGCGTGGGCATGTGGTGTTTGGCCAGCGCAAAGACGATGGGCTTCTGCATGAAGCCGTAGATACGCTCGTGGAAGCCCCAGGCGGCGAAGAATCCGGCAATGAGATAGAGGGCGGTGTGGACGATGCGGCGGCGCAGCTCGGCGAGGTGCTCGAGCAGGCTCATGCCGGGGAGCTCGGCGCGCTCGGTGACGGCGGCGCGGGCGCGGTCGACGAGATCAACCATGGTGGAGGGACTCGCCGGGAACTATGGAGGGGAGTGGGGAGTCGAAGGGCTCGGCGGGATGGACGCCGTTGGTGTGGGTGGTGAGATCGAGGTGGGCGGGCGAGTCGGCGGCATGGGGCAGCGGGGCGGAGACGAGCTCGGTGGGCGCGGGCGTTGGTTCGAAGGTTGGCGCGGGTGGCTCGACGAGTACTTCGGCTGCAGACGCTTCGATGGCTGCGGAGACCGGAGTCGGATCCGCTGGGGCGAGGGGTGTTGCATAAGGGGCGGTGGTACTGACCTGCGCGCCGATTGAGGGGGGCAGGATGCTCGGCACCGCCAATGAGTCTGCGGCGGGGAGTGTGTCTGCGGCTTTTGCCTGGGCTTCAGCTTGTTTTTCGGCGAGCTTCTTTTTGCGCTCCTCGTCTTCCATGTTGCGTAATTCTTCCTGAATCTGAAACTTGAATTCATTGCTGGCGCGGCGAAACTCGGCGAGGAGCTTGCCGATGGTGCGGCCGATTTCCGGCAGTTTCTTTGGTCCGAAGAGGACAAGAGCCAGCAGGAAGATGAAGATGGAGTCGCCGAAATGCATGAAGATTCATGATACCTGCCGGGATTCGCGGGTCACAAATGGAGCGGAGATCGCCGGCGTGCAAACGGAGTACGCGGGCTGGAGGGCTTTTGGGTCATCAGGCTGAGTGCGGATTCGGGGGATCGGCATGGGGCCGGGGGGCGAGAATGCTGTATTTTCGTGCCCAAATTCGGTCATTGAATCGTTCCGGAGGGTGCGGGTAGACTAATTCGAACGACAGGCGTTTGTGGACTTCGGGTTTTGTGCGACGAAGCCCCCAGATGCTGCGTCTAAGTAGTAGAGGCTGCAACATCCCCGTTGGCTGGGCGAGCGTAATGCGTCGCAGCGAGCCGACTGCAGCCGAGTTTGGCTTTCAACATCCCCGTCCAGATTGGCGCGCCCCGAAAGGCAGAGCCGAAACGGACTGAAGGCGGCGTACCGTGGGCGTTCTTGAGGCAGTTGAAGTACCCGTATTGGCTGAGGGGGAGAGTTGTTCTCTGGACAACTATCTCGCTCTGCCCGACAACAGCATGGATGAGCGGATTGCCGCGGCGCGACGCGCGCTGGGCAAGACTACGATTCTGCTGGGCCACCATTATCAGCGCGACGAAGTGATCCGGTTCGCGGACTTCACCGGCGACTCCTACAAGCTTTCGAAAGCGGCTGCGGAGACGGATGCGAACTACATCCTCTTCTGCGGCGTGCACTTTATGGCGGAGAGCGCCGATGTGCTGGCGCGCGAGGGGCAGCAGGTGATTCTGCCCGATCTGAATGCCGGGTGCTCGATGGCGGATATGGCCGAGATTGGCCAGGTGGAGGAGTGCTGGGATACGCTGCTCGATTCCGGCATCGCCGAGGGTGAGATTTTGCCGATTACGTACATGAACTCGTCGGCGGCGATCAAGGCGTTTTGCGGGGAGCGTGGGGGGTTGGTGTGCACGTCTTCGAATGCCCAGAAGGCGTTTGAGTGGGCGTTTGCGCGGGCGAAGAAGATTTTGTTCTTGCCGGACCAGCACCTGGGGCGGAATACCGGTCATGCGATGGGGATTCCGTTGAGCGAGATGGTGGTCTACGATCCGTGGCATAGTTTGGTTTCGATTGGTGGCTCGGCTGGGGGTGGCATCACGCCTGAGCGGTTGCGCTCGGCGAAGGTGGTTCTGTGGAAGGGGCACTGCTCGGTGCACCAGCGGTTTTTGCCGGAGCATGTGGACAAGGTGCGGGCGAGGTATCCTGGGATTCAGGTGATCGTGCATCCGGAGTGCCGGCTGGAGGTTTGCGAGAAGGCCGACGCGCTGGGCTCGACGGAGCGGCTGATCAGGATTGTTAAGGATGCGCCGGAGGGGTCGAGCTTCGCCATTGGCACGGAGATTCATCTGGTGAACCGGCTGGCAAAGGAGTTCGCGCCATTGGGGAAGAAGGTGATTACGCTCGACGACACCGGGTGCCTGTGCACGACGATGTATCGCATCAGCCCGCAGCACCTGGCGTGGGCGCTTGAGAATCTGGTAGAAGGGCGCGTGGTGAATCGCATTCAGGTTAAGGACGATGTGAAATACTGGGCGCGCGTGGCTCTGGACCGGATGCTGGAGATCCGGGGCTAGTGATGGGTGAATCGCGAAGGGAGCGCCGGGTCGCGTGGGCAAAACCAGAGGGGTTTGCGAGCGAAACCCTGGAATCACGCGAAGAGCGGGCTGTATGAAAACCTTTACGCTCGATGAGGCGCAGTCTCTTTTGCCGCTTGTGCAGTCTCTGCTGAACCGCGCCACCGAATCGAAGGAGGCAGCACGCAAACTGCAGGAAGAGATGCAGGAGCTGGTGCGGCGGATCTTTATCAGCGGGGGCGTCCTCGTCGACATATCGGCGGCGCAGAAACGCCGGATTGCGCTGGAGGCGCTGGTGCAGCGGGCCAAGGACGCGCTGGATGAGATCGACGCCATTGGCGTCCAGGTGAAGGATCTCGATTCGGGGCTGATGGATTTCCCCTGTTTGCTCGAAGGCGAGACAGTGCTGCTGTGCTGGAAACGGGGCGAGGAGCGGATCGAATTCTGGCATCGGGTTGAGGATGGCTTTGCGGGACGGCAGCCCATCGATGCGCGGTTTCGGCGGGCTGCTCCTGAGAAGCTGAACTAATCGGCAGAAGAGCTATTGGCGAAATACGTTTAGCGAAAAGCGAGCTTAAGGCGAGCGAGATTCGAGCTAAGCGGCAAGCATCTGAGCCGCGCAGCTCCTGAAAAGCTGAATTGATCGGCGAAGAGCTATTCGCGAAATGCGCTTAGCTAGAAGCGAGCTTAAGGCGAGCGAGATTCGAGCTAACCGGCAAGCAGCTGAGCCGCGCAGCTCCTGAAAAGCTGAATTGATCGGCGAAGAGCTATTCGCGAAATGCGCTTAGCTAGAAGCGAGCTTAAGGCGAGCGAGATTCGAGCCAGGACGGGCTGAGAAGCGAGCTTAAGGCGAGCTAGATTCGAGCTAATGCGGTATTTCCTTCCGGGCGGTAGCTGAGCCGCGCAGCTGAATTCAATTGCAGCAGACATGTCTCACGCTACTGGAATTCCAAATAGACGGCTGGTGAAACGATGATGGTTTTGCCGAATTTGCCGAGACTGAGCAGGTCCTTGTCTCCTGCGACAAGATAATCGGCCTGCACTTTCAACGCCGTTTCAAGGATGGCATTGTCATTGCGATCGCGGCAGATTCCCTTGACCTCTCCGGTGACCTCGACAAAGATCGCGTGAAGGAGCAATTCGTCCAGTTGTCTATCGAGCTCTACGGGATCGCGCGCGAATTTTCCGGTGAGAACGCGCACGATTTCGGCCCTGATGAAATCGGATATCGCCATTTGATCTTCCGTGAGAGCGCGGACAACCGCCAGGTCCGGAATGCCGCCGAATTCCAGAGCGGAGATCCAGACACTGGTGTCCGGCACGACGATCACGGCCTGCGCCGCCTCCTGGCCTCTTCTTTACGGGTCTGATGGACCAGGTCTTCCACATCGTCCGGTGTGTGACCCATGTGACGATTCTGTCGGCCAGCCTGCTGAGAAGCATCCAGCAGCGCCCGAACACGACCGGCGCGATAGGTTCGAAATGCCTCGCGAAAGAGCTCGCTGATGGTGCGGCTCTCGGCCTTTGCCACCGCCGTTACCTGTTCGGCGAGGTCGGGCGGCAGAGAAATCGTGAATTGTCGAGTGGTGCGCTGCATAACATAACATTACTGAGTAATGCTTAGTAATGCAAGGTCAAGATGCAATGCAGCCCATGGCAGGGGCCCATGACAACTGTCATATTGCTTTGCTGACAAAGCCCACTGGGGGCGGGGGCGATTGGGGGCGATTCTGTCTTTGCCGCTGAATTCCAGCTTTGCGGCAGGAGACGGCAATGTCAGCAACCGCAGTCGTACCCCACGCAGTAACCGAGCCAACCGTGAACATGCCCGCCCGGCTTTCAGAGGGCCGGACTGTCGCCAGACTGCAATCTGTCACCAAGCGCTATGGACAGACGACCGCGCTCGATCATTTCTCGCTGGATTTGCATGCGGGTGAAGTGGTGGCGCTGCTGGGGCCGAACGGCGCCGGCAAGACCACTGCGGTTCGTCTGTTGCTGGGACTGATTGCGCCGAACGCGGGCAGCGTGCGGGTGCTGGGGCGCGATCCCCGGGATGCCGATGCGAGGACGCGGATCGGCGCGATGCTGCAGATCAGCCGCGTGCCGGAGATGCTGAAGGTTCGCGAGCATATCGACTTGTTTCGCAGTTACTATCCCAATCCGCTGCCGGCGGCGGAGGTTCTGCGCATCGCGAAGCTGGAAGACGTTGCGGAGCAGATGTTCGGGAAGCTATCCGGCGGACAGAAGCAGCGGGCTCTTTTTGGTCTGGCACTGTGCGGCAATCCGGATCTTATTTTTCTGGACGAGCCGACGGTGGGGCTGGACATCGAATCGCGGCGGGCGCTGTGGGATGAAGTGCGGGCCCTCTCGGCGGCAGGTAAGACGGTGCTGCTGACGACGCATTATCTGGAAGAAGCGGATGTGCTGGCCAACCGCATCGTGGTGATCAACAAGGGCAAGCTCCTCTGCGAGGGAACACCGGCGGAGATCAAGCACCGGGTTTCGGGGCGGCGGATTCGCTGCATCACGCAGCTTGATCCGGAGGATCTGCGGAAGCTGCCCTCAGTCTCCGATGTGCAGCAGGATCGGGAGGCGGTGGTAATTCTGGCGGAGAAGCCTGAGCAGGTGGTTCGAGAGATGCTGCTGCGCGATGAGACGCTGCATGGACTGGAAGTTTCGGCGGCGGCGCTGGAGGATGCGTTTCTGGCTTTAACGGCAGGGAACAGGGAATAGGGAACAGGGAACAGGCAACAGAAGGCAGGTTGCAGGGTGCAGGGTACAGGGTGCAGGGTACAGGTTACTGGGTACAGAAGAGGAGCAGACTTCATGGCTACGAGTGCAATTGCAGTTTCGCCGAGGGGACTTGGGGTTGGGTATTACACGCGGATTTTCCGCAAAGAGACGCAGTATGAGTTTGTGCGGATGCTGCGCACGAAGGCGTTCTCGCTGTCGGTGATTGGGTTGCCGGTGATGTTTTACCTGCTGTTCGGAGCGGCGAACCGACACAACATCTTTGCGCGATACCTGGTTGCGAGTTACAGCTGCATGGGTGTGGTTTCGGCGTGTCTGTTCGGCATTGGCGTCAGCATTTCGATGGAGCGCACGCAGGGCTGGCTGGAGCTGAAGCAGGCGAGCCCGATGCCGAGGTTGGCGTATCTGAGCGCGAAGTCGATGAGTTGCGCCGGGTTCGCGCTGTTGATTGTGGCCGCCATGATCGTGCTGGGGCTGACCCTTGGCGGCGCTACGCTCACCGCGGCTGAAGGGCTGAAGTTAGCAGGTGTCATTCTGGCCGGGTCGCTGCCTTTCGCCGCAATGGGTTTGCTGGTGGCGCTGGTAGTTCCTGCCAATGCCGGGCCCGGCATCATTAACCTGATTTATCTGCCCATGTCTTTCGCGTCGGGATTCTGGATGCCGATCAGCTCGTTACCGCACTGGCTGCAGACCATCGCGCCTGTGCTTGCCGACGTATCACCTGGCACAGCTGGCTCTGAATATCTTCGGATTCGCGCAGCCGGGCAGTATGTGGGGGCACTGGGAGGCGCTGGCTGGATTTACCCTGTTGATGTTGGGCGCGGCGTGGATCGTATTCAGCCGCAGTGAGGCGAAAGCTTGAGTTCTTCCGATCCCAAATCGGTGCTTTTTGAGAGCTGTAACGAAGAACCGGACGCTCTGGCTTCGCTGCGAGGCGAGTCAACTGCTGTACCCGAGGCACTTTTCGGCAAGCATTGGTCGGCGGAGGCGGAAGTGGGCGGCGAAGGGCCGCTGCTTCGCGCGCAGCGCAAAAGCGGAGGCCGATTCTACGACTTCATCTGGTTGATGTACTCGGTTTTTTATCTCATCCAGCCGATCGAGCAGAACACACGCAGGGGCTGGATTGCCTTCGCTGTGGGGTTCGGCCTCTTTCTCGGAATCTACATCGGTCTTGTCTACGCTTCGTCGCAGAGAAGGCAGCAGCTGCTGCTGGCTGCTCTGTTCGTGCTCTCTGCCTGCTATTTCCCCTTCAATGGGGGTGCGGTGGGCATGTTCATCTATGTTTCGGCCTTCGTGCCATTTGTTTCGGATTCACTGGGCTTCATCGTTGGCACCTTTATTGCGGTGGCCTGTGTTCAGATCGGGGAAGGGTTCGCGCTACATCAGAATCCATGGACTTTGGGGTTGTGTACCTTCTTCTCGGTCACGGTTGGATGCGCCAATCTGATCGCGGCGCAGCGAATGCGCGCCAACAAGAGGCTGGATCTGGCGCATGAGCAGATCGCCCATCTGGCGAAACTGGCCGAGCGTGAGCGCATCGCGCGGGATCTGCACGACGTGCTGGGGCACACGCTTTCGGTGGTGGTTCTCAAGTCGGAGCTGGCCGGTAAGGTTCTGGAACGCGATCCTGAGCGCGCCCGCGCGGAGATTGGCGAGGTGGAGCAGATTGCCCGCAAGGCGCTGGGCGAGGTGCGCGAGGCGATCCGCGGGTACCGCACGCAGGGTCTGGCGGCGGAAATTATTCGCGCGCAGAAAACCCTGGATGCGGCCGGAGTAAAGCTGGAGCTGGAGACGCAGCCTCCACAGCTGGCTGCGGCTGAAGAAACCGTTCTTTCCTTAATTGTGCGGGAGGCTGTTACGAATATCGTTCGCCATGCGCAGGCCAGCCGCTGCCGGCTGGAGTTCGGAGCGAATGGCGGGGCGACTGCGCTGGTGGTCGAAGACGATGGGCGCGGGGGCATCCGGCAGGAAGGCAACGGACTGCGCGGGATGCGCGAGCGGGTGGAGTCGATAGGGGGACAGCTGCGCATCGACAGCGCGCAGGGGACGCGGCTGGTGATAGAAATCCCGCAGCAGGCCGTCAGCCCTTCATGAAAAAGATTCAGGTGATCGTGGCTGAGGACCAGGCGATGGTTCTGGGGGCCCTGGCGGCACTGCTCGAGACAGAGCCCGACATCGCTGTGTGCGCGAGGGCAGCGAATGGGCGAGAGGCGCTGTCCGCAGTTGGCAAACACAAGCCGGACGTTCTGGTGACGGACATCGAGATGCCGGAGATGACCGGGCTGACGCTGGCGGGCGAGGTGCGGGACCGGTTTCCGCAGACGCGGGTGATGATCCTGACGACGTTCGCGCGTCCTGGGTATCTGCGGCGGGCGCTCGATGCGGGAGCGAAGGGATACCTGCTGAAGGATCGGCCTTCGGCTGAACTGGCGGACGCGGTGCGGCGGGTGCATCAGGGGCTGCGCGTCGTCGATCCCGATCTGGCGGTGGAGGCGTGGGACAGTGGTCCCGATCCGCTGACGGAGCGGGAGCGGCAAATCCTGTGGCGCGCGGGTGAGGGCAAGTCGAGCGGAGAGATTGCGGAGGAGCTGCATTTGTCCGAGGGGACGGTGCGGAATTATCTGTCCGAGGCGATCAGCAAGCTGGGGGCGTCGAACCGGGTGGAGGCTGCGCGGCTGGCGCGGGCTCGGGGATGGCTCTAAAGCTGTCCTTCTAAAGTCGTGACTCGAAAGTCACCTTCTTTCTCGATCCGATGGGGAGCCTGCTGCTGCCTCTTTCGGTGAATTTCGGCGCCCTTCTTCACAGTGCTACAGTCTTGCAACGTTCGCGGGTACTTCGGGCGACGGTCGGAATGTTGGGCAACGCCCGGGTCCCTTGCTCTCGAAATTCATGGCGTCAGTTCACACAGATCGCGCGACTTGCGAGACAACTGCTACGGTTCTGGTGGTTGAGGACGATCGCGCGGTGCGCCTTCTGTTCACGAAGGTGCTGGAGAGCGCCGGATACGATGTGATCGCGTGCGAAAACGGAACCCGTGGTCTGGAAGCGGCGCGCGCGCAGATCGATAAGATTGACGCGATAGTGACGGATGCCAGGATGCCGGGAATTCAGGGTCCGAGGCTGATCGCTCGTATCCGGTCCATGCGGCCGGAGATGCCTGCGATCCTTGTGAGCGGCAATTTGATGGAAGCCGGGACTGACGCGGCGACGGTGTTTCTGAGCAAGCCGATTTCGCCGGGAACGTTAACGCGTGAGCTGCGACGGCTTCTCCGCGCCAGGATGTAGAATCTGGATTCCGCAGTCCGACGTGGGCGGCGGAGCGGGGGCGCGCGAAGGCACATGATCATTGGTGTTCCGAAAGAAGTAAAAGACCACGAAAGCCGGGTCGGCATTACGCCTGCCGGAGTGAAAGCCCTGAGCGAGGCCGGACATAAGGTTCTGGTGGAGACCGGCGCGGGAGACTTATCGGCCTTCACCGACGACGAGTATCAGTCGGCGGGCGCGGAGATTGTGGGATCGGCGCACAATGTGTGGGGCAATGCCGATCTGGTGGTCAAGGTCAAGGAACCGGTCGAGAAGGAGTATGTATTTTTTCGCGAGGGGCTGGTGCTGTTCACTTATCTGCACCTTGCGCCTCTCCCGGTTCTGACAGAAAAGCTTTTGCAGAAGAAAGTCATCGGCATCGCGTATGAGACGATCCGGGATCGGGCGGGAACGCTGCCGCTGCTGACGCCCATGTCCGAGGTAGCGGGGCGTATGTCAGTGCAGGTGGGCGCGGCGTATCTGGAAAAGGAAAAGGGCGGGCGTGGGGTTCTGCTGGGAGGCGTGCCGGGGGTGCCTCCGGCGAGCGTTTGCGTGATTGGTGGGGGGATTGTAGGAACGAATGCCGCGAAGATCGCGCTGGGCATGGGCGCGCGGGTCACGCTGGTGGATGTGAACCTGAACCGGCTGCGCGAGCTGGACGATATTTTCAACGGACGCATCTTCACTCTGGCTTCGAACTCGTGGAATGTGTCCCGCGCGGTGCAGGATGCCGACCTGGTGATCGGAGGGGTGCTGATTCCAGGGGCGGCGGCGCCGAAGATTGTGACTCGGGCGATGGTGATGAAGATGAAAAAGGGCGCGGTGGTTGTGGACGTGGCGATCGACCAGGGCGGGTGCGTCGAAACCGCGCGTCCAACGACGCACAGCGACCCGGCTTACGAGGTGAATGGGGTTGTTCATTATTGCGTGACGAACATGCCGGCGGCGGTACCGAATACCTCGACGCTGGCGCTGACGAACGCGACGTTCCCTTACGTTCTGCGGCTGGCGCGAGAGGGCGCGAAGAAGGCGATCCTCGAAGACGATGGCATTCGCGACGGCGTGAATACTTACGAGGGAACGCTGACGTGCGAGCCGGTCGCCGTATCGCAGAAGAAGGCGTGGAAGCCGGTGCGCGAGCTGCTGATTGGATCAGGAGCCTGAGACAGACCGAGTCAGAAGTGCATTTAGCAAATCGGCCGATTGATTGGCGGGAAAGACCTCCGGGGCTGAAGCCCAGATCATTGTCTGGCCATTTACGGCACGACTGAAGTCATGCCCTGATACAAAAGAGCAATTTCTAAATGAGTTTATGACTCAGGACATTCGCGCAGCTCGCTACTGCTCGGTGATGTGCACGGGGCGTTCCACGCGGAAGGTGAGCAGGGTTTCGGCGGGCAGGAAGATTTCGTGATTACCGGTCATGGCGCTGCCCGCGGTTCCTGCGCCTGCTCCGGCGAGCGCGCCGATGGCTGCGCCTTTGCCGCCGCCTGCTAAACCTCCGACGATCGCGCCAAATGCACCGCCGCCGCCGATGAATCCGGCGGTCCGTTTGCCTTTACCTTTCTGAACCTGCTCCATGGTGCTGGTGGCGACGGGGTAGCTGCCCCACTTCGTCCTGACACGCTCGAGGCGAAGCTCAAGCACAGCGCCGCCTTTGAAATGGCCGAGCGCTTTGGCGTCGATGACGGTTCCTTCGGCGCGGGCACCGCGGGGGATGACGGTCTGTTCGTTCACGACAACGCTCTCGGCCACAGTTGCGCCGAAGGATTGGCCAGGCTGGCTGATCTTCGAGCCGAGATCTTCATCGAGGCGCACGCGGAGGCGGGTATTGGCGGGGATGACGACGGTGGCGGCAGGAGGCGGCGTGGCGGGCGCATTTGCCGGAGCGCCCGCCGAAGGGGTGGACGCAGCCGCCCCTGACTGGTCCGGAGGAGGCTCGGGCGGGTTGTTGGCCTGCGCGGGCTGGGAGGGCGATGGCGTTGGGCTTTCGGTGGCGGTCGACTGCTGGCTGCTTTTGCCGCAGCCGCTGAAGAGCAGGGCGATCGCGAGGCCGAGAGTCAGGAAGGATACCGGTACACGAGCGAATTTCATATCGAAGACGATGCTCCTTTCGATACCAGGGTTGCGCGTTTGCAACGCATGCCGCGACCAATCCGTCTGAAGCGAGAGCAATTCACGCGCCTATAATCATCGCGTAATCTGAGGCGGGAGTCACTTTTGACGGAATTGAGACATCGACGGGCGACCATGATCCTGCTGGCGGCGGTGGTCTTTGTGCTGCTGCTGTTGCTGATTGCGCTGAACGCTTTCAATGTTCGCTCTCTTAATCCGCACACCACTGGCCAGATCTTCCTGCTGACGTCGCTGTCGGTGCTGGTGTTCCTTCTTTTTGTAACAGTGCTGGTTTTGTTGCTGAGGAACCTGATCAAGCTGCTGGCGGAGCAGCGCGGCCAGGTGCTGGGGGCGCGGCTTCGCACGCGGATGTTCATCGGAGCGCTGCTGGTATCGTTCGTGCCTGCGCTCTTCATGTTTTTATTTAGTTTTCTGCTGATGAATCGTTCCATTGACAGATGGTTTTCGGAGCCGGCATCCGAGGTTCGGGAGGACTCGGCGAAGATCGCGGTAGAACTGGCGCGCTATGCGTCGGCGAACGCCAGGGCGGAAGCTGAGAGCATGGCCCGCTCGGGGGCGCTGTCCTTGAGCGCGGGGCCGGATGATCGCCAGGCGATTCTTGAGGAGATGCGGGCGCACCACATCACCCTGCAGGGGGGATTCGCGATCCTGTATCGGGACTCGACCGCGGTCGCCGCGTACGAGCTGCCCCAGGCGACGGGACCCGCGGAAGTGCGTTCGTGGATGACGGACGAGGCTCCGCAGAGAGTTGAAGCGGGGCAGCCACTGGCGGGGACGATCCTGAAAGCGGCACAGCGGTCGGATGAACCGATGCTGGTGGTGGGCGGCGCTGAGTACGCGCTGGGAGCAGCGAGCCTGCCGGGCGGGGGGGTGATTGTCGCGGGGCTGCCGATGCCGGCCGGTTTGAATGCGACGATGTCGGAGCTGAGCATCGGCACGAGCCAGTATTGGGCGCTGTATCGACAGCGGCGCATCATCCGGATGACGTATTTTCTGCTGCTGCTGATGCTGACAGCGCTGGTGTTCTTTGCCAGCAGCTGGCTGGCGCTGAACGTATCGAGACAGATGACGGGACCGCTGGAGGCACTGGCGGACGCGATGGATGAGATCGGCAGGGGCCACTATAGCCATCGCGTGACCGCGGAGGCGACGGCGGAAATGGCGGAGCTGGTGCTCTCGTTCAATCATATGGCTGCCGATCTGGAGGAGAGCCGGCGACTGGCCGAGACATCTGCGCGCGAACTTTCCGCAGCGAATATGGCCATCGAGGCGCGGCGCCAGGAGCTGGAGACGATCCTCGAGACCATCCCGTCGGGAGTGGTGACACTGGACGCAACGCGCCGTGTTGTGATCGGCAACAGGGCTTTTGCCGAGCTGCTTCGACTTCAAGGGCAGCCGGATCTATCTGGAGTTGCGCTGGAATCGCTGTTGCCTGCAGAGTTCACGGAGCGGCTGGTTCGCCTGGATCGTCGCGCTCGCAGAATGGGGACTGCTTCCTCTGAGTTCGACCTGCACACTCCGCAGGGAGTCGTCAGTCTTTCCGTCACACTGGCGGCGCTCGATCCACGCAACGGGCAGGCGCGCGGATCGATTCTGGTGCTTGAGGATCTGTCGGAATTTCTGCACGCGCAGAGGCAGGCGGCGTGGAAGGAAGTGGCGCAGCGGGTTGCGCACGAGATCAGGAATCCGCTGACGCCGATAACTCTTTCGGCCGAGCGGATTCGCCGGCACGTCGACCGCGATTCGCCGGAGTCGCCCGGGGTAATTCGCAAGTGCTGCGATGTAATCCTGGGCTCGGTGGAGTCGTTGCGCACGCTAGTGGGCCAGTTCGGGGCGTTGGCGGAGTTTCCCGTAGCGCATCCGCGCTCGGCCGATTTGAATGAGATTGTCGAGAGCGCGGTGATGCTCTTTGAGGGGCGCATCCACAATATCCGCGTAGAGCGACGTCTGGATCGAAAGCTGCCGCCGGTGATGGCCGATCCGGAGGCGCTGCGGCGGGCGCTGGCGAACCTGATCGACAATGCGGCCGAGGCGATGCAAGAGAGCCTGCTGCGGGTGCTCTCTATCGAAACCTGCGCTGGGGAGCGGGCGGGGGTCGCGGAGATCGTGGTGTCAGATACGGGTCCGGGGTTGACCGATGATATGCGTGAGCGGCTGTTCCTGCCATGGTTTTCCACCCGCCAGCGCGGAACCGGCCTGGGTCTGTCGATCGTGGCGAAGATCGTTCAGGACCATGGTGGGTCGATCCGCGCCGAAAACAACGTGCCCGCGGGGGCGCGCTTTATCATCGAATTGCCGCTTGCGGAGGCCAATGGGGCGGAGAGCACGCCGGCCGCGACGCTGATCAGGGCGGTCTGAGCTGACTCCCGCAAACAGGACTCACCACAACTCTGACATGAACCGGAGCCAATGAATCACATCCTCATCGTGGACGATGAAGCCGAGATCCGCGAGTCTCTGGAAGAAATTCTGCGTGAGGAAGGGTATTCGGTGGGCACGGCGGCGACAGCTGGCGAGGCGCTGGCTCAGGCGCGGGACCCGGTCTACGACGTCCTGCTGCTCGATATCTGGCTACCGGACCGCGATGGCCTCGAAGTGCTGAAGGAGCTGCGATCGCTCGATGCCGAGGCGCGACCCGAAGTGATTGTGATTTCAGGTCACGCGACCATTGAGACGGCGGTGAAAGCCACCAAGCTGGGTGCGTTCGATCTGCTGGAGAAGCCGCTGATGCTGGAGCGGACGCTGATCGTGGTGAAGAACGCGATTGAAGCGAAGCGGCTGCGCACGGAGAACCTGGAATTCAGGCGCCAGCTTTCCCTTGAACAACAAATTTCCGGGGAAAGCGTGCAGGCGAGGGCGCTGCGGCAGCAGATCAAGCTGATGGCGCCGACCAACGGGCGGGTGCTGATTTATGGCGAATCGGGTTCGGGCAAGGAGCTGATCGCTCGGGCAATCCACGCGGAGAGCCTGCGCAGCGACCGCGTTTTTATCGAGCTCAACTGCGCTGCGATCCCGGAGGATTACATCGAGAGCGAGCTCTTCGGCTATCGCAACGGCGCAGTGGCGGGAGGGCCGCCGGAGAAGCGCGGAACGTTCGAACGGGCGAACGGCGGCACGCTGTTCCTGGATGAGGTGGGGGATATGAGCCTGAAGACTCAGGCCAAGGTGCTGCGTGCCCTCGATGAACAGCGCTTCGTTCCGGTCGGCGCCATGCTGCCGATCTCGGTGGACGTGCGGCTGATCGCCGCGACGAACAAGGAGCTGGAAGAGGAGATCGCCAAGGGGAATTTTCGCGAGGATTTTTTCTATCGACTCAACGTGATTCCGTTTTATGTGCCGCCGCTGCGCGACCGGCGCGAGGATATTCCTCTGCTGACGCGTGAATTTCTGCGCGGCTTTGGACGGGAGTATGGACGCCCGCGGGTGGAGATCGCCGATGACGCGATCGAATTGCTTCGGCAGTATCACTGGCCCGGCAATGTGCGGGAGCTGAAGAACATTATCGAGCGGGTGCTGATCCTGAATCCGCACGCGCAGCGGATCGAGCGGCGTCATTTGCCCATGCTGGTGCATCGCAGCGCGGGGAGAACCGGGGATTTCGACACTCTGCAGCAGGCGCGGGACGCCTACGAGCGCGAGTACATTTTGAAGAAGATCGACGATTGCAACGGGAACATGAGCCGCGCGGCGGAAACGCTGGGACTGGAGCGGAGCCACCTTTACCGCAAGATGAAAGCTCTCGGAATTACCGCCCGCGAATCCGCGCCTTAGTAAAGTTCCGGTTAAGCATCGAGAGGGGTGTGCGCGGTTGCGGTTTGTTTCTCCGCATGCCGAGACGCCTCACCGGTTCAAAACGGCGGCTTCATCGGAGTTCCCCCAAACCAGCCACGGGAGGAGCAGGTGGCACAGGTCAGCGCAGACCAGGACAGGTCGGCCCATTTCGCGCGGATCAGCCCATCTCCGGGTAGAGAAGCTCGGTGAAGCGGGGATCGTCGGCCATATCGACAAAATCGGGATCGCTGCGCGCCTGGATCCGGTTTGCCGAATTTAGCTGGATGGCGCGCGAGAGATGGTCGAGGGCCTCCTCGGCCTGGCCGGTCATGCTGCTGAGCAGGGCCATGCCGTAGTGGGCAAAGTCGGCGTCGGGAGATGATGTAAGGATCGACTCGAACTGATCCCGCGCCTCCTCGTACGAGCCGGTATTGAGCAGAGAGATGGCGTAGTCGTATTGCTCATCGGCGGTTTTGAAGGTTAGGGCGGAGTCGGCGCAATTGCGTTCGCAGACGGTGAGGTAGACGCGGGAGCGCTCGATGATCTCGGGCGGAGCTTCGCGGGAGAGCTTCTCGAACAGGGCGCGCGCCTTCTCGAACTTGCCCTGCTGCATCAGCTGGACAGCGTTCTGATAGTCCTGGAGGAGACGCGGGTTTTCGCTCGAAGCAGAGCCGGACTTCGCAGCGGCCGAGCGCGGCGAGCGGCGAGGAGCAGACGATTGAGGGACTTCCTGCATGCGGGCCATAAGCAATCTTGCCTTGAAGACGCAACTGTGACGCATAGCATCTTCATTGCAGGCTTCAGAGAACGTTTTATACGCACATTGTGGGGCGGCGTCAAATCCGTCGATCTGGCTGAGGCGGTTGGGTGAGACTTTTGGTCGCAGATTTGCTCTGTGGCGACAAGACGCGAAGAATGGTACGAGGACTGGATGGCTCGGGCGGGAATGGCCAAAATACCGACGGGAGTGGCTGCGGCAGCGGCTGTGTGGTGGGCGCTGGGGCTGGGTGGGGAACGGACGCCTCCGTCTGCTCCGCCGATCGAACCGGCGGCGCGAATACCGGTTGCTCCCCTTGGATATCGGCCGCCGGGAGCGTTTTACCTGACCTATAAGCTGTCTTCAGCGGCGCTGGGATTTTTCGACGACGGCCATTTGCTGTTTACGTTTCACGTGAGCGGGCTGCTGAAGAGAGTGCCCGGCGATCCTGCTGACGACGACGACCAGCAGATTCGGGCGGTGGTCCTTGATGTTGGGACGGGGAAGGTGGAGCGGGAGACGGAGTGGCGTATGCACGATCGCTCCCAGTATCTGTGGCCGTATAAAGACGGAAAGTTTCTGGTGCGGGTACGCGACTCGCTGTTTGTGACGGATGAGACTCTGGCGCTTGAACCCTATCTGACATTCAACACCGACCTGAGAGTGGTTCAGGTATCGCCCGATCGCAAGATGCTGGTGGTGGAAACGAACTATCCGATCAAGCTGCATTCCGAGGCGGCTGAGCCGCAGTCTCCGAGGGTGGGACAACCGATCAAGGTGATGATTCTGCCGCTGGGATCGAAGACGCCGATCGCGGAGTCGGACGGACAGAGCGCGAGCACTGTGCCGCTGATCGGGGAAGGGCTTCTCGACACCATGGAGGGGAAGCAGCAGACTTCGTGGGTGATGCGCGATGTGCCCTTTCGCGGGGATCCGAAAACCGTGGGTGAGATCAAGTCGGCCTGCCAGCCGTCGATTGAACCGGTCAGCGGAGACGTGGCCTTAATGGTGGGTTGCACTCTGAACGGGGACGACCGGCCGGTAGCGGCGTTTTCCATGGACGGCGTTGAGTTGTGGCGGGACCGCTGGCAGAGCCGCTATGTGTGGGGTTGGTTTGACACCGCGGAGAACGGCAGCCGGTTTTCCTATGAGTCGGTGGCGGTGAGCCGGCCGATCAGCACCTTCGACGCGCTGTATCCCGAGGACATCACCGGCCAGATTGCCGGCGTGTACGACACGGAAAGCGGGAAGCTGGTGCTGGTGAAGGATGCGTCGCCGGTGCTGACCGCGGGACAGAATGTGGCCCTGTCGCCGGATGGGAAGAGGTTTGCGATCCTGCGTAACGGCGCGATTGAGATATACGATCTGCCTCCGGTTGAAAAGCAGGCAACAGGCAACAGGGAACAGGCAACTGGCAAGAAGAAGAAGCCGTAGCTGGCGGCGGAGAGGGGTCGCGCCAGGGGGGAAGTATCGCTCAGAATGTTCGCCCCCGTGCCAGGGCCGATGTTTTGAGCTTTTACTTTAACCCGATATGGGCGGTCATCTGCATATTGCCCCAGTCGGTGCCGCCGTCATAGGTTTCAAAGTCGGTCTGGTAAGCCCGCGTGCCGCCCAGTTGTTGAGGGGTCATCTGTGCAATCTTTTGCCAGAGAGCCGGTATTACTTCCTGAGGAGGTCCCGTCTCCGAGGTGAAGCTGGCGTACTTGCCGGCGTGAATGGTCCTTGCAACCATGCCATCGGGAACCTTGCCGGCGGAGCTAACGCGGTAGCCGAGGGTGTAGCTGTAGTCTCCCGTGTTGTCGCTGGCGTAGTCGCTGTAAACGACGACGAAACCGTCGCTCGCCTTATTGGGAATCTGATCCAGGGTGCCGTTCTGGATTGCGTTCTGCCATAACGCGGGAATCGCGCCCTGGCCGCCGGCTTCCTTAGCATTGTTGGTGCGTACCGTAACGCCGACGACGGTGAAGCTGTCCTGGTCGTCGATTTTGGGCGCAGCTGAAGCGGGGGGTGCAGCGGGTGCGGCCTGCGCCGGTGCGGTCGGCGGCGCGGATGCCGGTGCAGTTTGGGCGAGCCCCATTGCGGCGAGAGCAAGCATGAAGGGCAAAGCAATTCTTCCGGTGGCAGAGGACATAGTGGTGGAGAGCATGGCAAAGGCAGTATACGCAGGAAGACGGCTGCGGGTTCAGGATTTTTGATTCCCCTGCACCCATGATCTCGGAGTACTTTCGTCAGGGTAAGTTCGCTCCGATACCCCGATCTCTGACCCATTTGTGGCACAAACGCTCATACTGATTCCGTGCGCGGACCGTGGCGGCCTTGGGTAAGATGGGACTCGACCTTCATTCTGCGACCTTGTTCGAGTTTCCTGTATGGCTGAATTGAATGGAAAGCGGCTCTGGACGGGCATCGGAGCAACCGCGCTGGTTGCCTTGCTGCCTGTTCCTGCCGCCGTGCTAAGTGGATGCCAGACCATCGAGAGTATGGCTCCGTCGCAGACGCTGGTGCGGGTGATCGACGCCTCCTATAACGCGCCGGCGGTCGATGTTAAGGTCGGCACCACTGCGATCGCGACTAACATCGGTGCGGCCAGTATTACCAATTACGCATTCCTGCCGCCGGAAGAGACGACGGCTTATGTTTATCCGACGGGGAGCGCGACGGCGACGGCATCGGCGCAGGGAGATTTCCTGGTAGCCCAGCAGCATTCGATATTGATCACCGACTCGGGGGCGACTTATACGGCGACGGTCCTCACCGACCAGGCGATCATCCCACCGGCGGGTTATTTCTCGATTCGTTTCCTGCAGCAGGCGATCCACGCGGGCGCGGTGGATATTTATCTGGTGCCTTCTTCCGCCACGCTCTCCGGCTCCAAACCGCTCCTGACGGACGTGACCCCGGAAGCGGTTGAGGGCTATGTGAACGTGATGGCGGGCACCTACACGGTTGTGGTGACGCCCACAGGCGTGATCACTACGCCGTATAGCAGCGCTCAGATTGCGTTCGTCGCAGGCCAGGCGCGGACGGCGCTCATCATGGATGCGCAACTGACGACGAATCCCCCGGTGACGGTGGTGATTGGCGACGATCTGAACTGAGGGCAGGGTACGGTAAGCCAGTAGGGAGTAGCCGAGGCAGGCGGAGAGCTCTCGGCCAGGAGCGTCAGCAACAGCGAATCAGTGGGTGAACTTCAGCGCCTCGCAGCAATCCGGATCGAGCTTGTAAGGAATGTCGCGGAACATGATCTCCAGCGCCTGCTCGTGCGACATTCCGGCTCGATAGGGCCGATCTTCGGTCAGTGCGCCGTAGACGTCGGCAGCGGCGATGATGCGGGCTTCGACGGGCAGCTGTGGAGCCGTCAGGCGATCCGGGTAGCCGGCGCCGTCCAATCGCTCGTGGTGCGCGCCGGCGATGATCGCCAGTTCGCGAAACGGGCCAATGCGGGAGAGGATCTCGCGAGTCAGCCGGGGATGCTCCTGAACCACCTGCCACTCAGCGCCGTCCAGCTTGCCGGGTTTGTCGAGGATGGAATTGGGCACACGCAGCTTGCCGATGTCATGCAGCAGCGCTGCGCGATTGACCAGCCGGATGCGCTCCTGACTGAGGCCCATTCCGGTCGCGATTTGCATTGCCGCTTCCGTCACGCCCAGCGAGTGCCGGTAGGTGAACGAGGATTTGGCGTCAACGACATCGGCGAATGCCTCGCAGATGAGGTCGATGTCCGCCGCCTCCAGGCGATGGACCTGCTCGGGGGCAAGATCGAGAGCGGCGCTTCGGGTTTCGATTTCAGGGGTGCTGGATAGGGCATGTTCCCAGAGGAGGCCTGCGTGGTGGAGATGCTCCGCCAGGGTGACAAGCTCAGGATCGAACCAGCGTCCAGAACGATCGCGCAGGGCCCGCATGGCGCTCTCGGTCCCCTGTTCGGATGCGAAAACGTCAAGGTGCTGCGCGACGGCAAGAATGCGGGATTCAAGAGGAATCGCGTGGCCGATACGGCGCTCCGGATACCCGCTTCCGTCCCAATGCTCGTCGAGCCCGCGCACGGCTTCTGCCGCTACGTCTCCGAGGCCGAGTTTGCGCAGGATATAGGCGCCGCGATCGCAACGGAGCTGGATGACTTCCTCGTTGTTGCGGTGCTGGGTGAGGCCGATGCGCACGATCCCGGCCACGCGGTGGAGCGGGCCCGCTTCAGGAAGGACGGTGCTCCACAGCAGGCGTAAAGTGGAAGCCTTCGGACGGCTGGGACGGGTCCAGTCCTCCAGCTTGACGCCGGCTTTGACCTGGCGCTCGTCGCCGCCGCCGATGATCTGGCACAGACGGGCGGCATTGCTGCTGCAGCCCACGTCTTTCAGAAGCAGGGCATAGTAGAGGCTGGCCGCGCGGTCCTGCGGAAGACCAAGCACCCGGGCCAGGCGCATGCCGAGAACGCAACTGCGCAAAGCGTGACCCGGAACCGCGCCCTCTGTCAGGTCGAGGGCGAAGGAGAGCGCGGAGAGAATCTCGGCCAGTGAGACGTTGCTTTCCGTGGACGATCTCGATATGTGATCGGCTACCGCTGTCGCTGCCACACGTCCCCTTTCGAGTCCTGTGCAGCGAAACAATACCAGAGCGGAATGGAGAAGCAACTCCCCCAAAGGTCGAGGGGGAGTTACTGCGGTTTTTCTGCGTGGGATTGTGGTTGGCTGGAACGAGACTGGCTTCGCGCCGGCGTTTGCGCGGACTCGATTTTGAGCAGCTTCTGTTTGCGGTCGACGCCCCAGCGATAGCCTGTTAGCTTGCCGTCGCTGCCGATGACGCGATGGCAGGGGACGACGACAGCGACCGGGTTCGTGGCGCAGGCGCGGGCGACGGCGCGGACGGCGGTGGGCCGGCCCAGGGACTGAGCGAGCTGCGCGTAGCTTCGGGTTTCTCCGCGGGGAATGCGGCGGAGCGCCTCCCAGACGCGCATCTGGAACGCTGTGGCGCGGAGGTCGAGCGGCAGATCGAATGCGGCGGGATGCTGCGTGAACTGCGAGAGAACCAGGGCCAGCGCGGAATCCAGACTGGGTTCGGGATGCACCTCAGCGGCAGGAAACTGTGTGCGCAGCTGGCGCGCGAGCTGGCGATCGTCGTCGCCTAAAATCACAGCGCACAGACCCTTCGGGCGTTGCGGCGATCAGCAACTTGCCCAAAGGGCAGTCGCCGATGGCGTAGCCGATCTGCGCGCTGGGTCCTCCGGCGCGGTATTCGCCAGGCGCCATGCCGAGCTGCGTGTTCTCATAAGCGCGGCCCGGACCGGAGTAGCCCGCGTCGTAAATGGCGTCGGTCACACGTGCCGAGCCGTTGGTCAGTTCCCGGCGAAAGGAATCGGCCCGCGTCTGGCGCTGGTATTGGGCGGGGGTGACGCCGAGCACGCGCTTGAAGGTGCGCTCGATGGTGAAAGGGCTGCGGCCGGTGATCCGCGCAAGCTCGTTGAGTGTGACCTGGCGATCGCGTTTCAGGCCGGCGGAGATGGCTTCGACGAGTTTCGCGTCAACGTGACGCTGCTGCGGACGGCATCGCCGGCAGGGGCGGAATCCAGCGCTGCGCGCAGTGGCGGGATCCGGGAAAAACACTACGTTGGCGCGGGCAGGACGGCGGCTGGGGCAGGTGGGGCGGCAGAAGACGCCGGTGGTGGTGACGGCATAGACCAGTTCCCTGTCGGCCGCGGGATCGCGGGCCAGAACCGCGGCCCAGGCCTGATCGTCGGTGAGCATGGCGATTGCGTTCATGGTACTCGCACCTCTCAGTGTGAGGATCGCAGGGACTGGGGACGGGGACACTCCGGGGCTTGCGGGTGAATTTTTTCAGCCGGGGTGCACCACGCGAAGGCCAAGATGCTTTTCAAAAGGATCGAAATCGCGATCGTGGTGCAGCAGTTCGTGACCAGATTCAATACAAAACGTTGCGATCAGGCAATCGATGGTTTTGCGGACTGTATAGCCCTTTTGACGAAGGAAGCGGAAATTGCGAGCCGCAGCGACCGCCTGGGGCGTCCCGCCCGCATCGAAGAATCCTGAACTGGAGTAGATCTCGTCTGACCCGTGCAAACGTGAACTCGTCGCGGCAACCTTGGAGAACCTCGCAGAGGATCAGGTCAGTCAGACCGATGGGCTGTAATCCCAGTTGGGAATCCAGCCAATCGGTATTTGGGTCACGAGCATCGGTGAAGTAGTCGATCCAAACGCTCGAGTCGACGATGACCATAGAGGCTATTCGATAAACCGGCTGCGGCGCGATTCCTCGAGATTCCCTTCCCACTTCACTTTTCCACGCAGACGCCGTATGGAGGTCTGGGCGCGGGTCTGAACGAACATGCGCAACGCCTCCTCTACGACCGCCTTCTTTGTGGGTGCGCCGCTGGCTCGCATGGCCTGAGCCATGAGCTTGTCGTCGATGTCGATATTGGTCCGCATACGAAAAACTCCGATGTGTACAGATCGTAATTCTATGTGTATCCGAAAGCAACGGGTTTTCTTACCAGTGCCACCACCCTGGCGGAAAAATCTCGCGCCAGTTGGCCCGATAAAGGGTGAACGCGAGAATCACGGCCGCCACGAGCAGAATGCCGATGACCTGATGGCGGCGCAGCCGCTCAGGCGCCGTCAGTCTGCCCACCGGCTATTCGTCTCCGGGGCGAATGTTGTAAAGGAAGTAGAAGCGCAGTTCGAGAAACGGTCCTTTGAACTCCCTGGGGATAGGCGGGAATGGAGCCGCGCCGGTAATTCCGGCCCACGCGGCGCGGTCCAGCGCGACGTCTCCGGAGGGCCCTTCGAGATGCATGTCGGTGACGCTCCCGTCGCGCTGGATGCGGAAGCGGATGAAGGTCTTGCCCTGCTTGTCGAGAGGCGGGCGGGCGGATTCCGGGATGATGGGCCACCACGCGCGCTCCGTGTCCCACACTACGCGCTGCACATAGGGTCCGTAGTCCCAGCCCATGGTGTCGCTCAGGATGTCGACCGCGCCGTTCATGCCCTGATGCTGCGATGGGAGACCCGCGCCGCCGTCGCCGCCGTACTGGCCTTTACCCTGCACGGCCTGGCGCATCGCCTGCTCCAGTTGCTCATTCGGATTGCCGGTGCTGGCCTGGAAGTTCGGCTGGGGCGCCTGCGGCGGCGCCTCCAGCCTGGCCTGATTGTTCATGGGCAGCGGTTGAGCGGGCGGCGTCGGCGGTTGCTGTTGCGCCTGTTGCTGCGGCGCAGGCGCAGCCGGTGCCTGCGGCTGTTCGGCCGGCTGCGGAGCGGGGGTGGGTGCAGGAGGCCCCGCGCGGCGCATCGCCTCCAGTTCTGCGAGGGTCTTCTTGTCGAGCGTGGGATGCGGCGTCTGCGCCACGCGATCCTTGTCTGAAAGCGCCGTCGTGGGCTTTGGTTTGATCTTCTTCAGAGCATCGGGCGGCAGATCGAGGAACGTCAGGTCCTTCTGCCGCTGCTTCATGATGACGGAGGGATCGACAACCCGCACATGGTAGATGTATTTGGGCCCATACAGCAGATACCAGCCGACCAGCATGTGGATGATCAGGGCGATCCACAGCTTCTCGCGCAGGCTAACCCAGGAGCGGTTGTCCTCAATCTCCTCGATAATGTGCAGCAGGTCGGTGTGGTCGAGCCCGGAGTATTTGTTCAGGCGGAACGCCGGCGCGGAGCCGGATCCATTGGACGATGGCCGAGCCGCCGCGACCGATTCGGGCAGCGGTTCCGCGACGCTGAGGCCGAGGGGACCGACCGACGGGGCAGACGCGACTGCTTTGGCTTTGGCTTGCGGCTCGTTGGCCGGCGCGTCAGTTAGGTTTAAGCGATTTGGCATTCCTGGGTGACTTCTGGCGGCTCCAACCTGTTTCCCTTCAGCGGATTGCTTTCGCGCTGCGGGGTCAAAGCGGGAGCGCCTCGGAAGCTTGAGCTCTATTTTCTCATCAAATCGAGACACTTACCGGTGTTTGTACAATCGAAATCGTGACGAACATGCCCCATCAGTCACCACGGCGCACAGCAGCGGTTATCACAGTAAGCGACGCCTGCTCACAAGGTCTGAGGCAGGACATTTCCGGACCCGCCGTCGCCCGTGAGTTGGACGCAGGCGGCTTCGAGACGGTTCTCCGCATTACGGTTCCAGACGAACAGCCAGCCATTGAAGACGCATTACGGCGAGCGGTCGGGTCGGCAAGGATTGTCGTGACCACCGGGGGCACGGGAATCGGCAGTCGAGATGTAACTCCCGAAGCGACGCGCGCCGTCTGCGAGCGGCTGATCGAAGGGGTAGCCGAGCTGATGCGCGCCGAAGGCAGACGCGAAACGCCGTTGGCGAGTTTGAGCCGTGCCCTCTGCGGAACCCTGGGAGAGTCGCTGATCCTGAACCTGCCGGGAAGCCCTTCGGGCGCTGTCGGTTCCCTGCGCGCCGCGCTTCCGGTCCTGGCGCATGCGCTCGATCTGCTCGAGGGGAAGACGGAACACGGCGCGGCGGCTGCGGCTCCCGGTGAGCTCCAACCTGGAATGAGCCACGGAAAGCCGGCAATCGAGCGAAAGGTCGAACCCGCCTGAAATCTCTTTTCGCAAAGCTCACGGCTCTGACGCAACACTTCCTCGTCCCGCTTGGACCGTGGGGGGTATTGCTGGGCTCGTTCATCGATTCGGCGTCCATTCCGCTGCCCATCGACGTGCTGATGGCTCTGTGGGCTTGGAGCGATAAGCGCCACTTCTACTGGTACGCACTGCTGGCGGCGACAGGCTCAACGCTCGGTGGGCTGGTTCCCTTCTATCTGGGTAAGGCTGGCGGCGAATTGTTTCTCCTCAAGCGCGTCGATCGAGCCCGTTTTGAGGCGCTGCGAAAGCAGTTTGAGAAGCAGGAATTCCTGGCGGTGATGATTCCTTCGTTGATGCCGCCGCCCACCACCTGGAAGCTCTTCGTCTTCGGGGCGGGCGTGTTCGAGATGAGCACCCTGAATTTCATGCTGGCGGTGTTTACGGGCAGGACGATTCGCTTCCTGGTTGAGACGGCGCTGGTGGTGAAATATGGCCCGCAGATTGTTACGGTTATCGCCGATCTGGCCAGACGGCATCTGGTGCTGACGCTGGTGGTGCTGGCGGTGATCTTCGGCGGGTTGGGGTGGTGGATCTGGCGGAAGCTGCGAAAGACGGGGCCGGAAGGCACGACGAAAGGGTAATAGCGGTCGGAGATACACTGCTGTGGGAGCCACGTCCCGATGACTCGTGCCAGAATTGCCATCCCGACGACGCGCATCGAAGACTTCTGCCGGCGAAACCATATCCGTCGACTGAGTCTGTTTGGGTCCGTCCTGCGTCCCGACTTTGGACCGGAGAGCGACGTGGATGTGCTGGTCGAGTTTGAGCCCGGCTTCGTGCCTGGACTGGCCTTCTTCGCCTTACAGGAGGAGCTTTCGCAAATCCTGGGACGCAAAGTAGACCTGAATACCCCCGGTTTTCTCAGCAGCCACTTCCGCTTAGAGGCTCTTCGTACCGCCGAGGATCAGTATGTCGCAACGTGAGGGCCCGATTCGCCTTCTCCACATGCTCGATCACTCGCGGGAAGCTGTTGCCATGGCCGCTGGCCGAACCCGCCAGGACCTTGAAACGGACAGAATGCTGAACCTTGCACTTATTCGGCTGTTGGAAATTGTTGGCGAAGCTGCAAACCGAACCACAAATGAGGAAAAGCTGCGATGCCCTT
Organism: uncultured Acidobacteriaceae bacterium; assembly: GCA_963831055.1. Lineage (GTDB taxonomy): Bacteria > Acidobacteriota > Terriglobia > Terriglobales > Acidobacteriaceae > Palsa-343. The sequence continues at coordinate 143,237 of CAWHOU010000018.1, forward strand.
CGATTCCGTGGGCTCAGATCACGGGGTTACGCAATCGGCTCATCCATGGTTACGACTCAGTCGATCTCGATGTACTGTGGCAGGTTATCTGTCGGGATTTACCGCGTTTGGTCTCGCAACTGGAACAGTGTCTCGCCGAATAAGCACTCAATAAGGCTGGTTCTTCCAGATCATGGGAACGAAGTCTTCGGCGAGAAACCACGACACGGCGAACAGCACCGCCATCAGTCCGGCACCCCAGAAGAACAGCCGGACGGGCAGCGTTCGGGTGAGGTGAGGCGAGGGTTCGGGATCGAATTTGCGGTCCGGAATCTCGAAGATCATCCCGCTTGCAAAACAAATGCTCCCGGCGAGCACGAGCATCGCCAGCCCATCGAGCAGACGATCTTCCCACGGGCTGCCGGGCGCGAAGAACGCATGACTCGCCAGCGCGCACAGAGAGAGGATGCTGACGACAAGGGCCAGGAATTTAGCGATCTGCAACATGATGACCGCCCGTAACGTGCGCCGGGATTCCCGCGTCTACCCGCGAATGCCTTTCAGCGCCGGATAAACGCGGCGGTAGCCCGCATATCCCTCAGCATAACGCTGAACTTTGGCTGGGTCAGGCTGGATTGTCTCGGCCACTGTGATGCCGGCGGCGCAGGCGGCTTCAAGGTCGGGCCATCCTCCTGCGCCTACCCCGGCTAACAGGGCCGCTCCAAAGGCTCCGCCCTCTTCGGCTGTGAGGCGCTCACAGGCATAGCCATAAATGTTGGCCTGAATCTCGCGCCACAAAGGACCGCGCGCGCCGCCTCCGCCGAGGCGCACGCCTTTGACCGGAATGCCCAGTTCAGCGAAGAGCGTAAAGCTATCCTTGAGCGAGTAGGCCACGCCCTCGAGCACGGCGCGTGTGAAGTGCGCGCGCGTGGTGGTCGCTTTGATGCCCACGAAAGCCGCCGTCGCGGTCGGGTCGAGATGCGGCGTGCGTTCGCCCAACAAATATGGCGTCCACAGCAGGCCGTCGCTGCCTGCGGGAACCTTAGCCGCGGCAGCAGTGAGATTGTCGTAACTCTGGTCCGGCGCCAGCGTCTCGCGCCACCAGCCGAGCGAGAGTCCCGCGGCCTGCGTCACGCCCATCACGTGCCAGCGTCCGGGGACCGCGTGGCAGAAGGTGTGCAGGCGTCCGAGCGGGTCGCGCGTCGGCGCGGCGGTGGCGGCGAAGACCACGCCTGACGTACCAATGGTCGCGGAGACCGCACCAGGCTCGAGGATCCCCATGCCCACTGCGCCCGCACCCTGATCGCCAGCGCCTGCAGCCACCGGCGTTCCTGCCGTCAAGCCCGTCAGCCCGGCAGCATCAGCGCCGATCTTCGCGCAAATCTCCGGCGACTCGAAGAGCTCCGGCAGCCAACTCTCCGGAATCCCCGCGACCTTCGCCACCTCCTTCGACCAGCGCCGATGCGCTACATCGAGCAACAGCGTGCCCGACGCCTCCTGCACATCCATTGCATACGTGCCGGTCAGGCGATAGCGGACGTAATCCTTGGGGCAGAGGATATGCGCGATACGGGCGAAAATATCCGGCTCGTGCTCCTTAACCCAGAGCAGCTTGGTCAGCGTGAAGTTGGGCAGCGCGGGGTTCGCGGTCAGCTCGATCAGCTTCCTGCGGCCGGTCTCGCCTCCGCCAAACTGATCGTGCAGCCAAACGCATTGCGGCTCGGTGCGCGTGTCGCACCAGATGAGCGAGGGGCGCAGCACCTTGCCGTCTTTGTCGAGCATGACCGCGCCGTGCATCTGGCCGGTCAGGCCGACAGCGTTGACACGCACGCCTGGCGCGGCCGCAAGGACATCGCGAATTGCCTGCTGCGCCGCGCGCCACCAGTCTTCAGGGTCCTGCTCGGCCCATCCAGGATGCGGCGTGCGAAATGGCGCATGCTCGCTCGATGCCGAGCCGACCAGCTGCCCCTTGCCATCCACCAGAACGGCGCGCGTGCCGCCTGTGCCCACATCCATTCCCAGAAACACGGCTCATCTCCCGGCTAACTTAGAGCAGCAAGCCCAAAACACTCTAACAAATACTCTTCCTCGGCGCGGGAGAAGCGGCCAGGCCCGATCCTCCGTCCTCACCTTCTGTACCATGGCCTTTTGCGCGTCGTCCAAGCGCAAGGCCCAACCTTCGGAGTTACCGATGATGCTCGACTTTCGCCGTGCCCTGCTCCTTCTGCTCTTTCTGATCCCCGCTTTTGAGGTCACAAGGCCTCAGGCGTCCGGAACATCTTCAAGCCTCGCTGCCCGCCGCGCACAGCTGCGCGACGCCCTCAATCAGGAATGGCAATACAATCTGCGCACCACTCCAGAGCTGGCCACCGAGATCGGCGATCCCCGTTACAACGACCAGTGGAGCGACTACTCCGCCGAGGGTCAGGCGCGCAAGACCGAACACGCCCGCGCAGAGATCCGCGTCTTCGAGGCAATCGACACGGCTGGATTCAACGAACAGGAAGTTCTCGACAAGACTCTGATGCTCCGCCAGCTGCGCGAAGCGGTCGAAGACGCGCGCTTCAAAGAGTGGGAGATGCCCGTGGACCAGATGAACGGCGTCCAGCTCGGCATCCCAGGCCTCATGACGCAGATGCCTTTGCAGACGGTGAAGGATTACGAGAATTACATCGCGCGCCTGCACGGCATTCCCCACGTCCTAGACCAAGTCACAGCGGACATGCGGTTCGGTATGGCGGACCACCTGATGCCGCCGCGCTATCTCCTCGACAAGGTTGCCGTGCAGTCGGAGGACATTGCGACAAAGCCCCTGACCACCAGCCCCTTCGCCGAGCCGCTGCAGAAATTCCCGAAGGATTTCTCATCCGCCGATCAGGGGCGGCTGACGATTGCCATCCAGGGAGCGATTCATGACGAAATTGCTCCCGCCTATGCGAAGTTCGCAGCGTTTGTGAAGAACGAATATGCGCCCCAGGGGCGTACCGATCCCGGAGTGTGGGCCCTCCCCGATGGCGCGACGCGCTATCTCTTCGCGGTGCGCGAGCAGACGACAACGGACCTGACGCCGGAGCAGATCCACGCTATGGGCGTGAAGCAGGTCGCCGCAATCGAAGCTGACATGCTCAAGCTGGCGCAATCGCTGGGCTATCGCGACCTCAAGAGCTTCAACGACCACATCCGCCAGGATCGGTCGCACTACGGGCAGTCAGGACAGCAAATTTTCGACCTCTACAAGCACTATGCCGACCAGATGGAAGGCAAGCTGCCGCAACTTTTCGGACATCTGCCGAAGACGAAGCTCGAAGTGATTCCCATGGAAGCGTTCCGCGCGCCGTCCGCTCCGCCCGCGGACTATTCGCCCGGCGCAGCCGATGGCAGCCGCCCTGGCTACATCAACGTGAATGAGTACGATCCGACACATCGGCTGCTGCTCAACGTCGAAGCCATCGCCTATCACGAAGGCGTTCCCGGCCATCACCTGCAGTTCTCCATCGCGCAGGAGCTGACCGATGTGCCGGAGTTCCGGCGCTTCGCCGACTACAACGCCTATTCCGAAGGCTGGGCGTTCTACGCCGAGCGCCTGGGCAAGGAGGTCGGCTTCTATCAGGATCCGTACAGCGAATATGGGCGGCTTGAAAACGAGATGTGGCGCTCGGTGCGCCTGGTGGTGGACACCGGCGTGCACAGCCAGCACTGGACGCGCCAGCAGATGGTCGACTACTTCCACGCACACACCGCGATGGACGACACGAATATCGCGAGCGAAGTGGATCGATATATTGCATGGCCGGCGCAGGCGCTGGCCTACAAGATGGGGCAGATGAAGATTCTCGAGTTGCGCGAGCATGCAAGGACTGAGCTGGGCGCGAAGTTCGACATTCGCAAATTCCACGATGCGGTGCTGGGGCAGGGTCCGCTGCCGCTCGATGTGCTGGACCAGCAGATCACGCGATGGATTGCGGCGGAAAAGGCTGGGCAGTAAAGGACGGCAAATCGACATTCCGCACTAAAGCAAACGGCGGAGCAGTTGATGCTCCGCCGCCTCTTGGCCGGCCGCCTGGTTGAGCGGCCGGTTGGAGCGGCTACTTGTTATCGTGTCCGCTGCCGTGGGACGAGCCTGCGCGAGCGCCGCCACCGCGCGGTGCGCTGGCTTGGGCATGCGCTGCTGCAGGGCGGGATTTAGCTTGCGAAGCGCCGCCATGTGGTGCGGCATTGTGTGCCGGCGCATTGGTAGCCCTGGCCGATGTGCCGCCACGCGGCCCTGTTGCACGGGAAGTGGCTGCGGAAGGCCTGTCGCTCCTGCCCTTGCCTCGTGCCCCTGATCTGTCGCTGGCGCCCCCGCGTGCGGCCACGTAACCACCTCCGCCGTTATAGGTTCCTCCGCCGCTGCGGCTGAATCGATGGCTGCCCCAGCCATGGGAATAGCCCCAGCCAGCCCAGGGACCCATGCCCAAAAAGATACCGTTGTAGAAATAGCCCGGTCCGTAAAAGCCGACTGGAGCGCAGGCGTACGGCGCATAGTCGTAGTAGCCATAGGAACAGACGGGTGGAACACCAATGTCAATGACCACTTGCGCCCTGGCCGCTGGCGCAATCGCCAGGGTTCCGAGCAAAGCTGAAGCTGAAAGCAGGATTCCAAGTCCTCGCATAAGTGACCCCCTTAGGTGTCTGCGGTTTTCCTGAAAAGAGGTGAGACGATGCGTCGCCGTAAGAAAGGATCGGGCAACAGCAGCCACCATAAGGGTTTCAGGTATGTTTATAAGACTCCCATTGCTGCGGCCGGGCTCTCATCTATCTACCCTTACTTATCCAGGATAATGCTTTGGATTGCGCCTGTCTGAGCAATAGGGGACACATTGGGCGGAGTGGCGCCTGTCGTCCGAGACTCACGAGATCAGTTCTGGCGGGATTTCCTGAAAGCTCGGGGCGTGGAATCCACAGACACACGTTTCCCCTTGAGGCCGCCGAGCTCAATAACAGCTGCCTGCGTCTGCAATGCGCGACGCACCATGTACGCCGATCGCGTCAGCCGCGCGGCGCGAGCGCGGGTGTCAATTTCCGCGATTTCGCTCTCCCGGGCCGTTATATTGATGCGCACGGTCTTTTCCGGTTCTTTCGCATCCACGGGGAACGCAACCGCGCCTTTCATGGCCGGGTCGTTACGCAGCTCATCCAGCGTGGAGGGTGAAGGAATCGGGTCACCGTCCTCCTGCAGGCCCGCGATGTGGAATGAAAGAGCCTCAGCCGCCATACGCCGCGCTTCTTCGAGGCTCGAACCCGCGGTGATGCAACCGGGAAAATCCGGGAAACTGACGCCATAGTCCGAATTCTTGTCTTTGTGAAGGTAGGCGATGTATTCCATTTCGTCCTCTTCAGCGAAGCTTGATTCCTGCTTGTTTTTCGATACTTCGCAGCGTTCTCGCAGTAATCGACACACTCATTACACCACCCGTGAAGCTCGTCCTGAAGACGCAGCGTTGAGCTTTTTCCCGGTCATTTCACAGGGTAATTGTTTCGCGCTGCCGGATGTGTTGGGATGATGAGTACACTCCGGAGCTGTCCAGCTTGCGCGTATCGCTGTTTATCACCTGCTATAACGACACGCTGTTTCCCGCGACCGGGCAGGCCGTGGTGCGGCTGCTGGAGCGGCTGGGCCACACCGTCGATTTTGAACCAGAGCAGACTTGCTGCGGCCAGATGCACTACAACACCGGCTATCAGCAGGAGGCGATGCCGCTGATGCGGCGGTTCGTCGAGATTTTTCGCGACGCGGAAGCGGTTTGCATCCCTTCATCTTCGTGTGTGGCAATGATTCGCGATCACTACCCGAAGATGGCGGCCGAACAGAGCGACCCAGGACTGGCGCGCGCCGTTGAAGAGCTGCTGCCACGGGTATTCGAGCTGACGGAGCTGCTGGTGCATCGCTTCGGACTCGAGGACGTCGGCGCGTATTACCCGCATCGCGTGACGTACCATCCCAGCTGCCATTCGCAGCGCAGCCTGCATCTGGGCGATTTGCCACTGCGGCTGTTACGTAAGGTGCGAGGCATCGATCTGGTCGAGCTGCCGAACTCCGATCGCTGCTGCGGCTTCGGCGGCACCTTCGCCATCAAGATGGGCGACCTCTCCGCGGCGATGCTCGCGGACAAGATGAAAGACGTGGAGAATACCGGCGCCGAAGTCGTCACCGCCGTCGATACGTCCTGCCTGATGCACATCTTCGGCGGACTGCATCGCCAGCGGGCGGGAGTGCGCATGGCGCACATCGCCGAGGTTTTGGCGCCGACGGAGAAAGACAAGGAAGGGGCGGCCATGAACGAGGCGACCCAGGCATGAGCATTCGGGTAGGAGATTCGGCCAGCGCACCGTCTTTTCAGAAGGCGGCTCTTCCGCTGCTCGAAGACGCGCAGCTCAGGAAGAATATCCGCCACGCGACGGATGTGATCCAGCGCAAGCGTGGCCTTGTGGTGACCGAGACGCCCGACTGGCAGGAACTGCGCACCACGGCCAGCGCCATCAAAGCGCACACCCTCCGGTATTTAGATCAGTATCTGTTGCAATTTGAGAACTCATGCACGGCGGCGGGAGGTCACGTTCATTGGGCTGCCGACGCCGACGATGCGAATCGCATCATCGTCGGGCTTGTGAAGCAGTACGGCGGCAACGAGGTCATCAAGATCAAGACGATGACTTCGGAAGAGATCGGCCTGAACGAGGCGCTCGAGCAGGAAGGAATCCGCGCGCACGAGACCGATCTCGCCGAAGTGATTATTCAGCTGGGCGGAGACACTTCCTCGCACATCGTGGCCCCCGCGCTCCATAAGAATCGCAGCCAGGTGCGGGAGATCTTCCGCGAGCGCATGAATCTTCCCGACCTGAGCGATGATCCGGAGGAGCTGACCGCGGCGGCGCGGCATTATCTGCGGCAGAAGTTCCTGAACGTCAAAATCGGCGTCTGCGGCGCGAATTTCCTGGTCGCGGATACCGGCAGCGTTTCGATCGTGGAGTCGGAGGGCAACGGGCGCATGTGCCTCACGCTGCCCGAGGTGCTCATCTCGATCGCCGGCATCGAAAAGGTGATCCCGGCGTTCCAGGACCTGGAAGTGTTTTTGCAGCTGCTGCCGCGGTCGGCGACGGGCGAACGCATGAACCCCTACAACTCGTTGTGGACCGGAGTGCATGCTGGGGACGGGCCAAAGCATTTTCACGTCGTGCTGCTCGACAACGGACGCACCGGCGTCCTTGCGGACCCGGAGGCGAGGCAGACGCTGCACTGCATCCGCTGTGGCGCTTGCCTGAACACCTGCCCGGTGTATCGGCAGACAGGCGGCCACGCGTATGGTTCGAGCTACTCGGGACCGATCGGGGCCATCGTAACGCCGCAGCTGCTCGACATGCGTTATGGACAGTCGCTGCCCTATGCATCTTCGCTGTGCGGGGCATGCTATGAAGTTTGCCCGGTGAAGATCAATATTCCTGAGGTGCTGATTCACCTGCGCGGGCGTGTGGTGCGCGAGCAGAAGAGCGCGTTCGATCCGGAAGCGCTGGCGATGAAGACCGCGGCCATGATCTTCGCCAGCCGGACGCGCTTTGAGGCGGCGCAACGTTTGGGGCGGATCGGCCAATGGCCTCTTGTCTCGCATGGATGGATGCGCAATCTTCCCGGCATGTTGGGAAACTGGACGCGCGTCCGCGACCTGCGCGCCTTGCCCAACCAGACTTTTCGACAATGGTGGAAGCAGCGGGCAAAAGCCACAAAGTCAGGCGAGCAGAGGAAGGCAGACCATGCCTGACGCACGCGAAGCCGTTTTGTCCCGCATCCGCTCGGCGCTCGCCGACACAACACAAGCGGACCACTCAGCCGGCTACGCCGCGATCCCGCGCACGTACATCCGTGCTGGCCGCCTCGATCCGGAGGCCCGCATCGATCAGTTCAAAGAGCGGCTGCTGGACTACGACACCAACGTCGTTGAGAGTAGCGCCGCGTCACTTCCTGCGACGATCGCCGAGGTCCTGAAAGGCCACCAGCAAAAGAAAGTGATTGTCGCCAACGGATTGTCGCCGGAGATTCTGCCACGAGATTTCGCCTTCATCCCCGAGCGGGCGGCCACCCTTGACGACCTGAACGACTGCGACGGCATGGTTACGGTGTGCACGGTTGCGATTGCATTTACCGGTACCATCGTTTTGGCCCATGGTCCCGGCGAGGGCGCGCGCCGGTTGACGCTGCTGCCCGATCGGCATCTCTGCGTCGTACGCGCAGAGCAGATCGTCGAGACTGTCCCGGAAGCCTTCGATCGGCTGGCGCCGCTCGCCACTCGGCCGCTGACCTTTATCTCCGGCCCGTCGGCCACGGCAGACATTGAGATGACCCGCATCCGCGGCGTCCACGGGCCCCGCTTTCTCGACGTTGTGCTGGTGCGCTGAAGACTGGCGTAAGTGCCCTGAATCCAGGGCGGGCAGTGCGCCCCCCGCTGCGGAACGTGACCACGGTACTGTTCCGGTGACCTTGGTCTAAGACCTGTATTCCGTATCACATGCCAAAAGAAGAAGCGTCTGTTATGCTCTGGAGTTCCCGTGATACAGTTCCTGAGCACGCGCTCAGGGTCACGAGACGCGCACAGCGAAGGTAACTTTCCAGGAGGTAGCGTGACGCTCGAAGCATGGGTGTGTTTTTTTATTGCCGTGAGCTTTTTGTCGCTCATCGTTGCACGGTTATTCACCAGAGAGGCGCTCTGCTCTGAAATGGGGACAGCGGCTATGCAACAGATTACGGCCGCGATGAGGGAAGGACGAGCATTTCTGCGGCGGCGCTCGAAGCCCCTGGCAGCCCTGGCTGGCCTGTTGCTCCCGACCTTCGCGTGGGCGCAGTCCGAACCAGCCGGAGGCGAAGCCAATCTGAAGCTTCCCGATCTTTCGAGTGTGAACTTTCTCGGCGTGAACGGACATGCACTGCTGACCATTGGACTGCTGTTCTGCGTCGGCGGCCTGTTGTTCGGCCTCGCGATTTACGTCCAGCTGAAGAACCTGCCAGTTCATCGCACGATGCGCGAAATATCCGAGCTGATCTACGAAACCTGCAAGACGTATCTTGTGACGCAGGGCAAGTTCATTCTTCTGCTGTGGATTTTCATCGCGGTTATTATCTCGCTGTACTTCGGCTATCTGGCGCCGGTGACAGGAAAACCGGTCGCGGTTACGCTGCCCATTATTTTGTTGTTCAGCCTCGTCGGCATCGCGGGCAGCTATGGGGTGGCGTGGTTCGGAATTCGCGTGAACACCTTCGCAAACTCACGCACCGCATTTGCGGCATTGCGCGGCAAGCCGTATCCGCTCTTTGCGATTCCTCTGAAGTCCGGCATGAGCATCGGCATGTTGCTGATCTCGGTCGAGCTGCTCATCATGCTTTTCATCCTTTTGTTCGTCCCGCGCGATTATGCGGGCGCTTGCTTCATTGGCTTTGCGATTGGCGAATCTCTTGGGGCCGCGGCTCTGCGTATTGCCGGCGGTATTTTCACCAAGATCGCCGATATCGGCTCCGACCTGATGAAGATCGTCTTCAAGATCAAGGAAGACGATGCGCGAAACCCGGGTGTGATCGCAGACTGCACGGGTGACAACGCGGGCGACTCCGTGGGCCCGAGCGCCGATGGCTTTGAAACCTACGGCGTGACCGGAGTGGCTCTGATCGTATTCATTTTGCTGGCGGTGAAGAACCCCACCACCCAGGTACAGCTGCTGGTCTGGATCTTCGTCATGCGCGTGTTCATGCTGCTCTCGAGCGCGGGCGCATACTTCCTCAACGGCGCGATCGCTCATGCGAAGTTCGCGAACTCCGAGGAGATGGACTTCGAGACGCCGCTGACCTCGCTGGTGTGGATCACCTCCATCATTTCCATCATCCTCACCTACGTGGTCTCGTTCGTCATGATCCCCACGCTCGGTGATGGAACGATCTGGTGGAAGCTGGCGTCCATCATCTCCTGCGGAACCCTGGCGGGCGCGCTCATCCCCGAACTGGTCAAGGTCTTCACTTCGACCAAATCGAGCCACGTGAAGGAAGTCGTGAAATCGGCCCAGGAAGGCGGAGCTTCGCTCGGGATTCTGTCTGGATTCGTCGCGGGCAATTTTTCGGCCTACTGGCTTGGGCTTTGCATGGTTGCGCTGATGGGCATGGGCTATTACTTCAGCCGTGGCATACCGGATTTACAGCACGATCCGGCGGGGTTGATGCTGGCGCCGGCCGTTTTCGCGTTTGGCCTCGTCGCCTTTGGCTTCCTGGGCATGGGTCCGGTCACCATTGCTGTCGATTCCTACGGCCCGGTTACCGACAACGCTCAGTCCGTCTACGAATTGTCGCTGATCGAAATTGTGCCCGGGATCGAAGCCGAGCTGAAGAAGGACTACAACATCGACGTGAGATTCGAACGCGCGAAACACCTGCTCGAGGCCAATGACGGAGCCGGCAATACATTCAAGGCAACGGCCAAGCCGGTGCTGATCGGCACCGCCGTGGTGGGCGCGACCACGATGATTTTCTCGATCATCATGGCCCTGACGAGTGGACTGACGCACAACGTACAGGATCTCTCGCTGCTGCACGCGCCCTTCCTGCTCGGCTTGATCACCGGTGGGGCAATGATCTACTGGTTCACGGGCGCTTCCACCCAGGCGGTCACCACCGGGGCTTACCGCGCGGTTGAGTTCATCAAGGCGAACATCAAACTGGAAGGCGTGGAGAAGGCATCGGTCAGCGACAGCAAGAAGGTGGTGGAAATCTGCACCAAGTACGCGCAGAAGGGGATGTTCAACATCTTTCTCGCCGTCTTCTTCGCTACGCTTGCGTTTGCTTTCTATGAGCCGTTCTTCTTTATCGGCTATCTGATCTCGATTGCGATCTTCGGCCTCTACCAGGCCATCTTCATGGCGGATGCCGGCGGCGCATGGGACAACGCGAAGAAGGTCGTCGAGGTTGACCTGAAACAGAAAGGGACGCCTCTGCACGACGCAACCGTGATCGGAGACACGGTGGGCGATCCGTTCAAAGACACCTCATCGGTGGCCATGAATCCGGTGATCAAGTTCACAACCTTGTTCGGCTTGCTGGCTGTTGAGCTTGCCGTAACCCTCAGCGCCAGCAAGCCGATCCTGGCGGAGGCCCTGGCGGTTGTTTTCTTCCTGATATCGGTGTTCTTCGTGCATCGCTCGTTCTATGGAATGAGGATCGAAACAAAGACGGGCAACTGATTTCGCCCGGGTAATGAGGAGACGCCGCCCCGAGACGGGCGGCGTTTTCTTTGCGCAGTTAAAGGGCGACCGACGCGGGCCGCCGATGGTAAGATCGTCTTACCATGCAGACCACGGTTTCCACCAAAGGCCAGGTCGTCCTTCCCGGACCCTTGCGCCGGAGTCTGGGCATTCGCGCCGGAGATCGGCTGGACGTCAGCGTTGAATCCGATAAGATCGTCCTCACTCCGCGCCGCAAGCGGACACGTAAAGCGCGCATCGTCAAAGACCCCATCACCGGATTCCCTGTTTTGACTCTTGGCCCGGACGCGCCGATTCTGACCCATAAACAGATCCGCGAGATGCTCAAGGACTTCCCATGATGTGGCTTCTCGATGTGAGTGCGCTGCTGGCTTTCGGCTTCACGGAACATGAGTTCCACCCGCGCGTCGCGGCCTGGGCCGCTTCCGAGAGATCGGCGACGTTTGCGTGCTGTCCCATCACCGAACTCGGATTTGTTCGCATCCTGGCGCAAACCGACACGTATGGCCTGCCCATCGCCCAGTCCCGGGAAACGCTGATCCGTCTGAAACGCGCGGTTGGATTCGCCTTCTTCCCCGACGATCTTGACGTCTCGCAACTACCCGACTGGGTGAAGACCTCCGCTCAGTCGACCGACGGCTACCTCGTTCAGCTGGCGCGGTCGCATGGCGCAACCCTAGCGACGCTGGACCGCAAAATCCCAGGCGCGTTCGTGATCCCGACCCATTGACCGGCTCAGTACGGCACCTCGTCAGCCCACACCGCCAGTCCCGCGTCGGCCTATGACGCTTCCTTGGTAACCTCAAAGCATGATCAAGGGCATCACTTTCCTTCGCCCCGTGCACTCTCCCGCTCACTTCGACGAGCTGGTGAGCTTCTTTTCCGCGCTGGGCTTTGAGCCAGGGCGCGGATGGGACGAGTCGCCCCGAAGCTCGGGATCCGCGAGTCGAGGCCGGCCCTTCCTTGCGCCGCTCGGCAATCTCGAATTCGTCGACGGTGAGCCTCCAGCTCCGGGCACCGATCTCCTCATCGAAGTCACGACCCTCGACGCGCTGCATCAGGTCGCGCGCCAATGGCTCGAAAAGAACGCCATTAGCGATGCCGCTCCAACCAGCATCAGCACCATCGAAGACACGCACTGGAAATCCCGGCTCTTCACCGTACGGCCCGTCCCAGGGTTTTCCGTCGCGTTTTGGGAGTGGCAGGACCCGCTCCGCGGCAAGGCCATCGCGCTTGAAGGCGACCTGAGCGCTACCGGAATGAGCTTCGCAATCGTGGCCGCGCGCTGGAACGCCGTCATCACCGAGCGCCTGCTCCAGGGTGCGCTCGATGCCCTGCTGCGCAGTGGCGCGCAGCGCAAGCACATCGAGATCGCCCGCGTCCCCGGCTCGTGGGAGATCCCCGCCGCCGCCCGTCAGCTGGCCGAAACCGGCAGGTTCAGCGCCATCATCACCCTCGGCTGCCTCATTCGCGGAGAGACCGCCCACTACGAAGCCATCTACAACGAGGTCGCTCGCGGCATCGGACAATCGCAGCAGGACACAGGCATCCCACATTCTTTCGGCGTTCTCACCTGCGAAACCCTGGAGCAGGCCCTCGATCGCGCTGGCCTCAAGAGCGGCAATAAAGGATTCGAGGCCGCGGCGGCAGCCATCGAAATGGCCTCCCTGCACGGGAAAATCGCCCAGCTATCGCCGGAGCCCAGAGCATGACGCTCGTCGGCAAGCGCCGCAAATCCCGCGAACTCGCCATGCAGATGCTTTTCCAGGCCGACGTCGGCCGTCAGACTCCCGACGAGGTCCGCAACACCTTCTGGCAGGCCCGCGAAGAGGGCGACGCCGATACACGTGGCTTTGCCGAGGATCTTTTTCGCGTCGCGACCGCACGCGATGCCGAGATCGATGCCCTCCTCGCCCAGCACTCGAAGAACTGGCGCCTCACCCGCATGCCCGCCGTCGATCGCAATCTGTTGCGCATGGCGGTCGCCGAGCTGCTCGGCTTCCCCGGCACGCCCGCACCCATCGTGATCGATGAGGCGCTTGAAATCGCCCGCCGATACTCCGCTCCCGAATCCATCGACTTCCTCAACGGCGTCCTCGATGCGATAGCCAGGAGCCGGCAGTAAGCCGATTCGGATCGCGCTATGCTTACCGCAGCATGAAGCTTCTCGCCTGGCTGACGGAAACCTTTATCACGACCTTCGGAATCACCAGGCCGAGGCCGGAGCAGCAGCGCACAGCCCAATTCCTGATCGGAGGATTCCTGCTGGCGATCATCCTTTTGGTCGCAGCGGTCACGACGTTTCTTCTTGTTGAGATTCATTCCTGAATCAAATGGGTCCCGGCATCGGGCGCCAATGGGACGTGCACAATTTGGGATGCAGCGCAGGCAGAGTGTTTAGTCAGATCAGTCAGGCTCGTCCTGCGCATGCAAGTTGTTTGTGATTTTAGTGAGGTGGCAACGTGCTTTCGAGGCGTTCGTTTTTTCGAGCATCATCCGTTGCGGCTGTCGCCGCTTCCCTTCCCACCCTGGCCGAATCTGCAGACCAAACCGCAGCGCTGCCGGCGGCTGTCTCCGCGCTTCCTTCGTTTGCCGGGCGCGCTCATCCTTTCACGAATGAGGAACGACTGGCACGCATCGAGCGAGCGAAGGCGTTGATGGCCGAGAACCACATCGACGCCATTGTGCTGGCCAATGATTCAACGAGCTCGGTGTACTTTGCGAACATTCGTCTGAACGGTGGCGAGCGGCTATGGGCGCTGGTGATTCCGGCCAGGGCGAAGCCGTTTGTCGTTTGTCCGGCGTTCGAAAATGCCCGCGCCCATGAACTGCTGAGTACAGGTCCGTTCGCGTCGGATGCGGATGTTCTGAGCTGGCAGGAGGACGAGAGCCCGTTTGAGCTGGTGGTTCGCGGGCTGCGCGATCGGGGGATCGCGACGGGACGCATTGGGCTCGATGAGAACATGAAGTACGTCTTTGCGAGCAGCCTGGCGAAGGCGGGGCCCCAGCTTACGTTCACGGTCGCCACCCCGGTTACCGCCGGTTGCCGGATGATCAAGGACGCGCACGAGATCGCATGCATCCGCGTGGCGTGCGCGGCCACGCTCGCGGTATACCAGGCGGTTTACCACTCACTGCGAGAGGGCATGACCACGACCGACGTGCAGAAGCTGATTGCGGCAGCTTATGACAAGGTTGGGCTGCCGGGCGAAGCGAGTCTGAACATCGGCGTCTATACCGCGTCGCCGCATGGATCGCGGCAGGTGCAGACCATTCGCGAGGGCACGGTGCTGATGGTGGACGATGGATGCCTGGCAGAAGGGTACCAATCGGACATTACGCGCACGTTTGTCCTGGGCAAGCCTACGGACAAGATGCGGAGCGTCTTTGAGATTGTGCAGCGTGCGCAACAGGCGGCTTTGGCGGCGGCGAAGCCTGGAGTTGAACTGGCGAGCGTGGATGGGGCCGCGCGGAAGGTGATTGTCGATGCGGGCTACGGGCCGGGATTCAAGTATTTTTCGCATCGCGTAGGTCACGGACTGGGGATGGATGGGCACGAGTGGCCGTATCTGGTGCGCAACGATATGTTCGGCTGGGATCTCGATCCGCGGATGCAGGCGGGAATGGTGTTCAGCGATGAGCCTGGCATTTACATTCCGGGCGAGTTTGGCATCCGCCTCGAAGACGAGATGCATATCACTGAGAATGGCGCGGAGTTGCTGACTCCGCCGAGTCCTTCGCTGGACGCGCCGTTTGGATGAGACAGGGTGCAGGGTGCAGGGTACAGGGTACAGGGTGCAGAGTGCAGGGTACAGGGTGCAGGGTACAGGGTACAGGGTGCAGGTTACGGGTTAAAGGCGCAAGTTATAGCTTGCAGGGTGCAGGTTACAGACTTGCGATAACTGCAGTCAGGATCGGGCGCAGCCTTCGAGCACTGGGTCTCTACGCGTATTTGCCGTAGTCGGGCACGGCGGGCGGGTTGCGGAATTTTGTGACGCGCTGGTGCCAGTAGGGGTAGACGGGCGGGCGTTCGCTGGCGGCATCGAGTTTTGCGACCTGTTCCGATGTCAGGTTCCAGTCGGCGGCTTCGAGGTTCTGGCGGAGTTGGTCCTCAGTGCGCGCGCCGATGATGACGCTCGATACCGTGGGACGCTGCAGGAGCCAATTGAGGGCGATTTGGGGGATGGCTTTGCCGGTTTCTTTGGCGATCTCGTCGAGCGCGTCGACGACGCGATAGACGTACTCGTCCTCGACGGGAGGGCCGCTCTCCGCGGTCTTGTGGAGGCGGCTGAGGTCGGGCAATGGCTGGCCGCGACGAATTTTGCCGGTGAGGCGGCCCCAGCCGAGGGGGCTCCAGATCAGCGCGCCGACGCCCTGGTCAATGCCGAGGGGCATGAGCTCCCACTCATATTCGCGGCCGATGAGGGAGTAGTAGACCTGGTGGGCGACGTAGCGGGTCCAGCCATGACGGGCGGAGGAGGCGAGGGACTTCATGAGATGCCAGCCGGAGAAATTGGAGCATGCGATGTAGCGGACCTTGCCGGTGTGGACGAGGGTGTTGAGCGTGTCGAGGGTCTCCTCGATGGGCGTGAAGGCGTCGAAGGCGTGGACGTGGTAGATGTCGATGTGGTCGGCGCCGAGGCGCCGGAGGCTGGCGTCGCACTGGGCGAGGATGTGGTAGCGCGAGGTGCCGAGATCGTTCGGGCCGCCGGCGGCGTGGTAGCGCGAGGTGGGGTCTGTGGCCTGGGCCATGGGAAAAAACACCTTGGTGGAGATGAGCGCCTGGTTGCGTTTTCCCTGGAGAGCTTTGCCGAGGATTTCTTCGGCGAGGCCGTTGGAGTAGCCGTTGGCGACGTCGAAGAGATTCACGCCGGCGTCGAGGCAGAGGTCGACCATGCGGCGGGCTTCGTCGACGCCGGTATTGCCCCACGCTTTGAAGAATTCATTGCCGCCGCCAAAGGTTGCGGCGCCGAAGCTGAGGGCTGAGACTTTGAGACCGGAGCGCCCGAGAAGTCTGTAATCCATAAACCCAAGATGCGGGAGGTGGGGGCGAGGGTGCAAACCCGGCATACAGATGAGGCGGAGTCTCCGATTGGCATGCGATCACAGGGGGGAGTTTTTGGCCAGGTCAGTGACGAAACGCCCGATCGCCCGCGAGTTACGAAACACGTGGACCTCCGCATTGGGCGCGCAGTGAGCGATCGCGTGCATGAGAAGCGGGCGACTTCGACGACGATACGCCAGGAGCCAGCGCCAGAAGTCGAGCCGTTCGCGCGACCGCAAGATGGCTCGCCAGGCGCAACAGGCCAGCGAGAAATCCAGAAAGATGACGGTGTCTGCCCGGCGGAGCCGAACCTGGACAGCGTCGTAGGGCCCGAGGTCGCCGTCCATAATCCACCGATCTTCGGCGGCGAGCTTCTCCTGGATCACCGTCCACTCATGGGGAGGAGTTGCGGCGAGGCCCGCTCGCCAGAAAATTGTGTCCAGCTCGATTACAGGAAGCCGCGTGATCCCGCCCAGGCGCCTCGCGAGAGTCGATTTGCCTGAGGCGCCACGACCCAGAATGACCACACGCTGCATACAATCACGGGCTCCTCGGCCTCCCTCAGGGCAACACGCGTTAATAGGGGGTTTTGTTGGGGATGTCGAGCCAGAGCTGGAAGGACTCCCATGCCTGGTCGCGGAGCAGCATCGTGGCGGGGATGGAACGCTGGGGCAGCGGCAGGGCGAGCTGGCGGTAGAGGAAGGCGTCGTCGAAGGCGATGCGGGCCGCGTCTGCGCAGGTGTTGCCGAACCAGATGCGGTCGATGCGGGCCCAGTAGATGGCGGCGAGGCACATGGGGCAGGGCTCGCAGCTGGTGTAGATTTCCGAGCCCTCAAGGCTGAAGGTTGCGAGCGACTGGCAGGCGGCGCGGATGGCGCGGACTTCGGCGTGCGCGGTGGGGTCGTTGTCGCGGGTAACGGAGTTGGCGCCTTCGCCGATGACGACGCCGTCCTTTGCGATCACGGCGCCGAAGGGGCCGCCCTGGCCGCTGCGGACGTTTTCCGTGGCCAGAGCAATGGCTTTGCGCATGAATTCAGGGTTGGGTTGAGGGTGCATCGTTCCAGGATGGAATCCAGACCCAGTATGGCATAAGGTGCCGGATTCCAAGGGGTTGAGTAGCTGAATTACCTTGGCCTTTGGCGTCGGCTCGGCTATGATCGTTTGAATTCGACCTCGACTGGAGCAGCTGGCTTTTATCGGGCTGGCACGGCCCGCGTCTAACGGGAGAGGTTCATTCGGATGAGATTCATTAGAATATGATTCAACTTCCAAAGACGCAGGCCCGTCAGTCTGGTATTGGTTTAGCCACGCTGTTGGTGTGTCTCATTGCAGCGTAGGCCAAGGCTGCCGTCGCATCCGCTCAAGTTCGGAGCTTCCTTTTGATTTCGGTTCAGTCCCGTTTCTGCCTCGGCGGTGTTTGCATCGCTGTTTTAGCAATCGCTGGCTTTTGTCTCCCCACGTGCGCTTCGGCGCAGGCCGCGGCTCTGGATCAATTGCCGGATGCGCCGCAGGCGGCAGGAGAGACAAGCTCACCGATGCCAGACCCAGTCTCGCAGGCGCAGCCACCGCAATCGCAGACGCCGCCCCAGGGCCAGACACCGCAGTCGCAGCCCCCGGGCCAGACGCAGCCAACGGGCGATTCGTCCAGTTCGAACCAGCCGGCGCAGGCCACGCCGGAAACCAAAGAGCAAAAGGCGGAGCGGGCCCGGCGGGAGCTGGAGGCGGAAGAGCACCAGCGGATGCTGGGCGTGGTTCCGATGTTCAATGTTCAGTCGAATGCCGATGCGGCGCCGCTGACTTCGAAGCAGAAATATCAGCTGTTCTTCAAGAGCTCAACGGATTGGTATGTGTTCGCGATCACGGCAATTGATGGGGAGATCAGCCTGCTGGGCCAGGAGTATCCGTCCTATGGGGAAGGCGCGGAGGGCTTCGCGAAATACTGGGGCGCGGCCTATACGGACACGTTTGATGGAAACCTCTGGGGAAATGCGATCCTGACTTCGTGGTGGCATGAGGATCCGCGGTATTACCGCATGGGTCATGGCAAGTTCATCAAGCGAGCCGGCTATTCTGCGTTTACGACGATCTGGTGCAGACGCGACAACGGGAAATGGGGGCCGAACTACGCGAACGTGGCGGGAAACTTTATTGGCGGGGCGATCTCGAACCTCTATTACCCCAGCGACCAGCGAGGCGTAGTGCTGACCCTGGGCCGCGGCACCAGCGTGACTTATGAGGGCATTGTGGGCGCGGAGATCGCCGAGTTCTGGCCGGATATTGCTCAGCATTTCATCAACAAGCACAGAGAGAAGATGGAGCGGAAGGCCGCGCAGCAGTCCGGAACGGAGGCTGCGCCCAAGCCGGTGACGACGCCTGGGACGCGCATGCAGCCCGAGGGCAATCAGACTCCCGCGCCAAATCCCCCGGACGAGAAGCCTCAGGACCAAAAGCCACAATAAGTCTCTCGCCCCACGGTTCGGATTTCGAGGCGCAGGCCGCATGCTATCGTTATCCCGCTTGTTTGGGGATCGACTGAAATGCGTGGAACGTTGCGTATTCTTCTGCTCACTCTTCTCGGATTTCTCTCTTCATCATGCTTCGCCAAGACAGTGGTGTTCTGGCAACCAGGGTTTCCGGCCGCGGATTCGGCTGCTCCGGGTGAGGCTGGTCTGCGCGGTGCGTTTGGCAACGCTTCGTTCGCGGATGCGGCGGGTCTGGGCGATGCGTTGTCGCGACCGGAAACCGATCTGCTGGTGATGCCCTACGGATCGGCCTGGCCTGAGGCGGATTGGGATGCGATTTTGCGGTATCTGGATCGGGACGGGAACCTGATCGTGCTGGGCGGCAAGCCGTTTACGCGGGCGGCTTACCAGGATGCGAGCGGGTGGCATCTGCGCACGGCGAGCGTAGCGCAGTCGCTTGAATTATTCATTCATGACTATCAGGAGACGCCGGGGTCTGGTTCGGACGTAAAGTTCGCGTCGAATCCTGATGTGTTTCCACAGCTTCCCGAGTTCAGCTGGAAGCGGGCGTTTAGTCCGGTGCTGCGGCTGAGTGTGGTTGACGGCGATACGACGGGCGGACACACCGGCTACGAAGACATGGACCTGACCACACTGGTGTGGGGCGAGCGGGAGGGTCACAAGCTGGCTGCGCCGGTAATCGAGCTGGACCACAATGCCAATCGGTTTGTAGGTGGGCGATGGATTCTGGTTGCTTGCGAACCGTCCGCGGATTTTTTCGCCAACACGAAGCTGTTGGCGATGCTCCGGGAAATCGCGTTGCGGAAGAACGACCGCTTCGCTTTCCGGCCCCAGTTGCCGCTGTTTTTGCCGGGTGAGGCTCTGGAGTTTCGGTTCAAGCCTTCGGATCCGATGGCGGAGCAGCCCGACGGCGATCAGCTCCGGGTGCGCGTGACTTCGGAAGATGGCGCGGTTCTCTACGACCAAACGGCGGCATTCCCCGACGCGCATCGGCTGACCTTGCCGGCGAGCGCTGAGGGCGGACGGGGATTTCATACTGCAGAGGCGACGCTGATTCGGGATGGGAAGCCTTTGCGCGTGTATCGGTCGGGATACTGGATGCGGGATTGGGATTATCTGCTCTCCGGGCCGAAGTTGACTGTGGGCAGCGATTATTTCCAGCTCGATGGCAGGCCGCTGCCGGTAGTGGGGACGACTTATATGTCGGGCGATGTTGCGCGAATGTATCTGATGCTGCCGAACGCGTATGTGTGGGACACGGACATGGCGCAGATTCGGGGCGCGGGGCTGAACATGATCCGCACGGGGTTGTGGACGACGTGGAAGCAGCTGCAGGCGACGAATGGACAGGTGAGCGAGGACGCGCTGCGGACCATCGAGGCGTTTTTAATGTGCGCTCGGCACAACGGGCTGCCGGTGCAGTTCAATCTGTTCGCGTTTTATCCCGATGAGTTTGGCGGAGTGAATGGGTATCTCGACCCGGTGGCGCTGCATGCGGAGTCGGTGTATGCGGAGTCGGTGGTGGCGCGGTTCAGCGATGTGCCGTTTCTGGCGTGGGACCTGATCAACGAGCCGAGCGCGAACAAGAATTTGTGGCAGACGCTGCCGGGCTACGATCCGTTCGAGGGGGCGGCGTGGCGGAAGTGGATTGCGGCGCGGTATCCGGACCGCGGAAAGCTATTGCATGACTGGGCTGAGCCTTCTTTTGGGATCGGGCGCGATTTGCAGGCGGCTCCGACGGCGGTTGCTCCTGAGGTTGGCGGGCAGGACCCGATGGCGCTACCGACAGCGGGGGCGTTCCGGCCGGATGCGGTGCGGAGCGGATTCAATCCGTTGAAGGTTTGCGACTACACTCTGCTGACGCAGTCGGTGTTTGCGGAATGGGTGAAGCAGATGCGGGAGCTGATTCGCGGGAACGGATCACAACAGCTGATCACGGTTGGACAGGATGAGGGTGGGGTGGCGGGGCGGGTTTCGCCGGCGTTCTACGGGCGGCTGATCGACTTCACCGCGGATCACACCTGGTGGGATTACGACGCGATTCTGTGGGCATCGCTGGCGCCGAAGTTTCCGGGCAAGCCGTTGCTGATTGAGGAGACGGGGGAGCAGCGGCGGCTGACGCTGGACGATCATCTGCGGTTCAGTGCGGAGATCGAAGGGTGGCAGCTGGAGCGCAAAATTGCGATTGCGTTTGCGCAGGGAGCGGGGGCGCTTGAGTGGGTGTGGAACGTGAACAGCTACATGGCGAATGACAACGAGATTCCGATTGGCGCAGTGCGTCCGGATGGGACGGAGAAGCCGGAGGCCGCTGTGCTGGCGGGGTATGCGGCGTTTGTCGCGAAGAGTCCGCAAAGCTTCACCACGATTGTGCCGCCCGAAGTCACGATGGTGACTTCGCAGGTGGAGCTTTATTCGACGCTGGGAGGGTTGGCTCTCGATACGCAGAAAAAGGCGCTGCGGGCGATGGCGTATTACGATCACACACCGTTACGTATGTTGCCGGAGAATCGGCTGGACGAGCTGGGCATGCCGAAATTGGTATTTCTGCCTTCAGCCCAGGGGCTGACGGAGATCGCGTGGCAACTGCTGCTTGATTATGTTGCGAAGGGCGGGACGCTGCTGATGACGGGCCCGGTGAATCGGGACGAGCATTGGGTGAATATGGACCGGATGGGGCCGCTGAAGGTAGAGGCAGAGGTGATGCCGCTGGCTGTGCGGGGTTCAGCGCTGCAGTTGCCGGGGGCGAAGACGGAGGTTCTCGGCTTTCCTGCGGAGGTGCAGCAGTCGTCGGCGGAGACGATGAAGTTTGCGGATGGAAAAACGGTTGCAGTGATCCCGCATGGAAGCGGGAAACTTTTGTGGATCGCGGATCCGGTGGAGTTTGCGGATGGGACCGAGCCCGCGGCGATGCTGTATCGGTGGGCGCTGGACGCGGCGGGCGTCAAGGCGGCGTTCCGGGAGGTCACTCCGCTGTCGCCTGCGGTGCTGGCATTTCCGACGGTGCTCGACGACGCTGAAATTTACAGCTTCAGCAACGAATCGATGGAGGCGCAGCCGGTGAACCTTGTCGATGCGCTGACGGGCGCGCACATTCAGTTCACGCTGGGGGCACAGCGCGGTGCTGCGTTGTTGCTGGATCGGAAGGGAGCGGTATTGTCGAGCTACGATGGGGCGGCTGTGGCAACGAGATCGTCGTTTTCCGACCGACGCGCTGTCGTCGGCCAGAGCGCGTCTGTTCATCCGATTCCGTGAAGAGGTTCAGCGGCCTTGCCAGGAGCGAGTACCCGGTCAATACGCCGGTGGTTTCAAGGAACAGATAGACGGCGATCACGAGCATTCGCTTTCCGCCATTGGGTGAACTGCCGCCCTCGTTCAGTTCCTGAGCTACGAGGAAAATTCCCAGGAGAATCCCCACGGCCAGCGCGATATTCCACTGGTGAGCACGGGGATTGAGCCAGTCAAGAACGGTGCGAAACATTTTACGCAGCCGCGTTTTCTTCACGGTGGCGGTGGGTGAACGCCGGATGCGGAAGGTTCGCGCCACAGGTGCGCAGATGGCAGCCAGGTCGTCGAAGAAGTCAGAGGAGATTGCGACGGGCGGAGCGAATGCCGTTCCGATCGCCCAGACGACGACGAACAGAAGAACCATGCCGCACAGGACGGTGAAGAGTTCTCCGAGAAGCGTCTGGCGCAAGGCTTCGGGATAGAGGGCGAGGACGAGAAAGGCGCCAGCCGGAATGGCGAGAAGTTTGATCCAAACGAGGCGGAGGGGCGGAAGCGACAAAACTTGAGTCGACAGGAGGAGAAGCGTAGTTGCTGAGGCAGTCCAGGCCAGCAGGCAAACGGTGATGGCCAGAAGTTCAAAGCCGGCTCGACGTCCGGTCCATGCGGCGGGATGACGCGCCACTGCGATCAGATCGGCAAGCAGCGTGAAGCCGATGGCGACGCACGCCATGAGCTGTCCGCGGACCTGGATCACCGCGTGGGCTTGCCAGTCTGTATCGGGCGAATAGCGGCGAAATGCACGAACGAGCGAGAGAACGATCAAAAACAAAACGAGCTGGACAGCGAAGGAGCCGACGGAGTCGCAGGGATCGTCGCTGAACGGACAGACGGCGGCCAACTGAGGCTTATGTTTGGCCGCCTGGAAAAACAGGACGAACGCGCATCCGACAGCGGCAAGGCTGAGGGCGTTCTGGCGAAGCGAGTGACGCAGGGGGATCATCGTGGATTCGCTCTTACTGTAAAGTCGGCTGGAGAGCGCGCTGCGTTGCGCAAATGCTGTGCGCGGCGCGTTGGCGCGCCATCGCCGCCCATGTTATTCTTGGACCAGACACTTAGGAAGTGTAATCGCAGAAAAATCAGAGGAGTACGCACCGACGTGCTGGCACCAGAAAAGAAATCCGAAGTTATCGCGCGCTATCGCACCCACGAATCCGATACCGGAAGTCCGGAAGTGCAGATTGCGGTTCTCAGCGAGCGGATTGGCGACCTGACCGAGCATTTCAAAACCCACGTGAAGGATCATGCTTCGCGCCGCGGTTTGCTCATGCTGGTCAGCAAGCGCCGCCGCCTGCTGGATTACCTGAAGACCCACGATTCGGAACGCTACCGGGTCGTGATTGGCAAACTGGGCATTCGCAAATAACACGCACAGGCCAGGTCTTCGGCGCGCCGAGCGACGAGAACCGAAAGAGCATGGACTGTTCAGGGCGGTGCCCATTTCTGCGCACTTCAGGTCCGATGCGGCACAAATCGAATCCGCACCCAAACGCTCTTTCCACTCTCCGACGCCCTCCACGCGCAGGACGCCGGCCTATGGTTCCGCAAGAGAAATGAGGAAAATATGAAACAGGAAGTTTCGGTCGAACTTGCCGGAGGCAAGAGACTGCATTTTGAAACTGGCCGTATGGCCAAACAGGCGTCTGGCGCCGCCCTTGTCAGCTCCGGCGATACCGTGGTGCTGGCCACCGCCGTCGCCTCTCCCGACCCTCGGGAAGGCATCGACTTCTTCCCCCTGACCGTCGATTATCGTGAATACGCCTATGCTGGCGGACGCATCCCCGGCGGGTTCATTAAGCGCGAAGGCCGGCCCAGCGAGCGTGAGGTCCTGACCAGCCGTCAGATCGACCGTCCCATCCGCCCGCTCTTCCCCGAGGGCTTCCGCAACGAGACGCAGATCATCGCTCTGGTTTTTTCAGCGGATCGAGAGAACGATCCGGACATCGTTGGCATTAATGCGGCGGGCGCGGCACTGGCGCTCTCGGATATTCCCTTTGGCGCGACGATTGGCGCGGTTCGCGTGGGGCAGATCAACGGCGAGTTCGTGATCAATCCGTCGTACCTCGAGCGGCGGGACAGCAAGGTCAACATCACGGTGGTCGGGACCAAAGACGGCATCGTGATGATCGAGAGCGGCGCGAGCGAAGCGTCGGAAGAGACGATCGTGGACGCGATCGAGTTCGGACACACCGAGATTAAGAAGATCGTCGCCGCTATCGAAGATCTGGTCTCGCGCGCGGGCAAGCAAAAGCGCGCGGTCACGCCGCCCGAGTTCGACAATTCGTATTACGAGGCGCTGCATGCGAAGGTCGGAGCGCGGCTGAAGGATGCTCTCGACACGAAGGCGCACCCCAAGCTCGACAGCCAGGTTTTGGTGAAACAGATTCAGGACGAGCTGAAGGCGGAGATTCCGGATGACGCGAATGCACCGGCGGCGAAGAAGAAGCTGGCGCACTATTACGAAACATTGCGCGAGCGGTTATTCCGCGAGCAGGTGACGAAGGAGCGGGTTCGCCCGGATCGGCGCGCATTCGACGAGATTCGGCCCATCACGATTGAGGTGGGCGTGCTGCCCCGCACGCATGGATCGGCGCTGTTTACGCGCGGTGAGACGCAGGCGCTGGTGACGGCGACGCTGGGCACCACGGACGATTCTCAGCGGCTGGAGACGTTTGAAGGGGAGCAGAGAAAGAAGTTCATGCTCCATTACAATTTCCCGCCGTTTTCCGTTGGTGAAACGGGACGCATGACCGGAGTGGGACGCCGCGAGGTGGGGCACGGAGCACTGGCTGAGCGAGCCATCAGCGCGGTGCTGCCGAGCGAAACCGAGTCGCCGTACTCGCTGCGCGTGGTCTCGGACATTCTCGAGTCGAATGGCTCTTCGTCGATGGCTTCGGTTTGTGGAGCCAGCCTGGCGCTGATGGACGCGGGCATTCCCTTGAAGGCTTCGGTGGCCGGCATCGCGATGGGATTGGTGAAGGAGGGCGACGATTACGCCATCCTGACGGACATTGCGGGTGCGGAAGATCATTACGGCGATATGGATTTTAAAGTCGCCGGCACGCGCAACGGGATCACCGCACTGCAGATGGACATCAAAATCGGCGGGATCACCGGGCAGATCATGCGCGAGGCGATGGAGCAGGCGCGTCGCGGGCGGCTCTTTCTGCTGGATACGATGGATGCGATCCTCAACGGACCGCGGACGGAGAAGTCAAAGTTCGCACCGCAGATTCGCACGCTGCAGATTCCGACGGACAAGATTCGCGATCTGATCGGGCCGGGCGGAAAGACGATACGCGGCATCATCGAAGCCACGCAGGTGAAGATCGATGTCGACGACACGGGCAAGGTCAATGTGGCATCGTCGGACGAAGAAGGTTTGAAGAAAGCGCTCCAGATGATCAACGATCTGACCGCTGTGCCCGAGGTTGGCAAGGTTTACCTCGGCAAGGTGGTGCGGCTCGCCGAGTTCGGCGCGTTCGTGGAGATCTTCCCCGGCACCGATGGACTGCTGCACATCAGCGAAATCGCCGAGCATCGCGTCCGCGAGGTGAAGGACGAGCTGCGCGAGGGCGACCAGGTGATGGTGAAGGTGCTCGGCGTCGAAGGCAATCGCATTAAATTGTCGCGCAAGGCAGTGCTGAGAGAGCAGCGGCAGAAGTTGGGATTGCCCGATCCTAACCAGGCTGGTCCGGCTGGAGACATGGCGGCGGTTGCGGAAGCGCCAGCGCCGGCACCGGCTCCGCGGGCGCCGCGCCCTCCGCGCCCGGCTCCTCCGGAAGAGCGGCAGCCTTCGTCGAACGCCAGCACCATCATGATCGAGGGTGGTGAGGACTTCGACGACGATGACGGCCCTCCGGTGGACGACGGCGGCGAAGAGATTAACTACAACCGCGCCGATGGCGTTCCTGTTGTGGTGGGACAGGGCGAGCGGCGTCCGGGCGGTGGTCCGGGGGGTCCAGGGGGCGGACCTGGCGGGCAGCGGCGCCGGCGTCGTCGTGGCCGTCGGCCGGGCGGTAGCGGGGGCGGCGGGAGTCGCGGACCGCAGTAATCGAGGAATAAGCCAGCAGCGAGTAGCCAGTAGCCAGTAGCGAAGCATTGAATATACCGGTAACAGGCTACGGCAGGAGCGAGAAGAGCCGGCGGAGACCATCCCCGGCTCTTTCTTTGTGATCAGCGTCTGATTTGAATCCATGCAAAGGCTGATCTGTATTGGCACAGTCGTTCCATTCCGGGCGTGCGTCTTTGCGGCTAACCTGAACGACCTCTATGGAATGAGGCTGAAAAGGGGACCACAAAAGTTAGTGACTGATCCGGCAACGAACCATCCCAGAGGCCCTCTCAGGCATCCTCAGATCAGGTAGACTGTCGCCAATGAGCGCATCCATGTACATCGTCGTGGAAGGGGAAGACCCTGGCTACGACATCTTCGTAAACGGGCACGCGCTGGCTCGCAACGAAGATGCTCTGGAGAAGCTGGCTCTTCGACTCGGTGTGAAGCCGCTGCTGGAGTTTTTCTCGGCCGATGAGAATTCCATGGCGCTTCTGCTGGAGGAGGGTGCGGGCGATCCGGAGTGGGCCAGAACCCTGCCACCCCCGCAATGGTTTACGCCGGAAGACGGGCTGATCACCATCTGCACGCTGCATGACTTTCTGAGAGAAGCTCCGGTGGCTCTGGGCGCCGATACGGCGGCTGTGGTTTCAGAGCTTGGGGAGTATGAGCGCGTGTTGCGAAAGACCGCAGTACGCAATCTGCGCTGGCAGCTGGCGGTGAGCTGGAAGTAAAAGGCAGAGTTTAGAGTTTAGGGATTAGGGTTTAGAGAAACAAGAGGCGGGCTTCATGCCCGCCTCTTGTTTTGCTGCTGAGATTGAAGGGTGGAGTTAGAAGCGTATGCCGAAGGTGACCGGAATCAGGCCTTCCGTTCCGGAACCCTGGTAGGAGTTGGACGCGCTGGCTACCGGAGAGTCGACCCAGACATAACGGACTTCTGCATAGAACTTCGCGTTGCTGTCTTCGCCGAACACCTTGCGGTAGAAACCAACTCCGCCGTTGGCGCCGCCCTGGTTGCTGGAAAAGTGGTCTACGGTTACCGGAACGTTATAGCAGTAGCCATAATAGTCGCAGCTTTCAACCGGCTCGGTAAAATTCGTCACCTTGCGATAAAAGCCGCCACCGCCGGTAACGTAGGCTCCGCTCTTGTGGCTGAACGGCATGTAAAAGATCGGGTCGATCGTAAACGACCAGGTATTGATGTTGCCGCCGATACTGGAGCCGCTGCCGCTGGTCCCTTCGGCGGTGTTCAGAGCGTTCAGATAGTCGTTACTCATTCCCTGCCGGAGGAACTGATACTCCAATAATGCGCCGAACTTCTTCGTGAAGTTCCAGCCCGCGCCAACAGTGAGGTCGTAGCCAACGGATTGAGCCGGGCTTAGGTAGCCGTTGTTGATGTCCGCTTGTGAAAACTTCGTGTCATTTCCGACCGGCACGCTGAAACCAAAACCGCCCTCGAAGGCGATGTGGCTCGTGCGGCTTTCGTAGGATGGGTAGGAAGATTGGCGGCCGCCACTTCCACCATACTGGGGCAAGGCGCTGGAACTGGCCGGGGAGGCACTGGCCGAGGGCTCAGACGATGATCCGCCCCTTGGCAGAGCGTCGGTGCTGAGATAAGCCTGGTAGGCGGCCGAGCTCGAATAAGTCTGTCCGCCCGCCGAGTTGTCCGCAGCCGATGTCATCTGGGCTGCTGCGTTGAGCGAGAATCCGATGGCAAAAGCAGAGACAGCAATCAAGACGCGCCGCAACGACGGGCAGCTACGATCACAGTTCGCAACCATTTTTAAACACCTCTGAGTTGTTGAAAGTGCGGTGACTCGAAAGACAGGCCGAGCCTGCCGCTTGCATTTACTTGGACACAAAATTTGTCCCTAAGTTTCACTGTGGGATGCATTTTCAGCAGTTTTGCGCCGTATTGAGAGCCCGGGACCGCGCCAAAGAATGCCGGGCCTCAGGGACAGGCCCGTTTTCGTTTGCCGTACGTCTAATTCAGCCCTGGATGTCGAACTGCTCCGGCGGCAACGCCGGATCACTCTTCCACCCCAGCGAGCAACTGCGCTCGCCGGGGACCCCGGGTTTCTCGATTCAGCCCTGAATGTCGAACTGCTCCGGCGGCAAGGCCGGATCGCTCTTGACCAGGATGGTTTTGCCGATCATCTCTTCGAGTTCGTTCAGCCATTTCGCATTGTTCGCCTTGAGAACCTTGACGACCTCAGGGTGAACCCGCAGCATCACGTCGCCGCGCTCGAAGTGGCGCATCATCTTGCGCATTTCCGTGTAGAGCTCGTTGGCCACCGTGGTCGGGCTCTTCACCATGCCGGTTCCGGTGCAGGTGAGGCAGGGCACGCTGAGGGTCCGCTCGAGCGACTGTTTGACGCGCTTGCGGGTGATCGCGACGAGGCCAAAATCGTTAAACTGGAGAACCTTTGACGGAGCGCGGTCGGCCGTCAGCGCATCTTCGAGAGCGGCCGTCACCTTCTGCCGGTTACGGCGCTCGTCCATGTCGATGAAGTCGATCACGATGATGCCGCCGAGGTCTCGCAGGCGAATCTGGCGGACGATTTCGGGGATGGCGTCGAGGTTGGTTTTGAGGATCGTGTCCTCGAGGCGCGCCGTCTTGCCGACGTACTTGCCGGTGTTGATGTCGATGGCCACCAGCGCCTCGGTTTGGTTGATGACAATCGAACCGCCGGATTTGAGCCAGACCTTCGACTTGAGCGCCTTGCCGATCTCCTCCTGAATGCCGAACTGCTCGAAGAGGGGCGTCTCTTTGGTATAGAGCTTCACGCGGCGAACCAGCGAGGGCTGGAAGCGATTCAGGAAGCGGACGATGCGCTCGTATTCCGTCTCGCTGTCGACCCAGATGGTTGAGAAATTGTCGCTGACCTGGTCGCGGAGGATGCGCTCGATCAGGTTGAGGTCGTGGTAGATGAGCGCGGGCGCTTTAGCGTCGTCGGAGCGCTGCTTGATCTCGTTCCAGAGGTTGATGAGGAAGCGAATGTCGGCGCGGAGATCGTCCTCGCTGGCGCTCTCGGCGGCGGTGCGCACGATAAAGCCGCCGGAGGCAGTTCCCTTTTCGCTGGCCAGCACGCGCTTCAGCCGCTGGCGTTCCTCGTCGGAGGCGATCTTTCTTGAGACTCCGACGTGGTTCACCGTGGGCATGAAAACCAGGAATCGGCCGGGCAGCGCGATGTGGCTGGTGATGCGCGCGCCTTTGCGGGCGATGGGTTCTTTGGCAATCTGAACCAGGATTTCCTGCCCCTGCTTCAGCAGCTCGCTGATGATGGGCAGACTGGAGGTCTGCATGTTGGGGCGGCGGCCACCCTGGCGGCGACCGGGCTGGCGGCCACCGCGGCCTCCGCGGCGGGGGAAGCGGCGATCTTCGCGACGGGCAGGAACGCCGGCGCTGGCCGGAGCCTCTCCACTGGTTTCAACCGGCGGCGCTTCGCTCTCTTCCTCGCCAGCTTCGGCTTCTTCGAATTCCTCTTCGTCGGTTTCGGCGAAGCCTGTTTCCGCCTCGTCGGCCTCGTCGGTCTCCTCATCCTCGTCGGCTTCGGCAGGGGATCCGTAGCCGAGCCGTTGCTCGATGTGAACGTCGCGCAGAGCGTCGCCGACGGTGGAGGCCTGGTCGAGGGTCTCCTCTTCAAGCTCATCGGTCAGGTGTTCCTCGGGCTGGCCGGTGATCGGCTCGAAGTCGTACTCGTCCTCGTCGATGGTCTCTTCTTCCAGCACGCCCATGCCGGGCGCGTATCCGAAGAGCTGGCGGATGACTTCGCTTTCAGGGGAAGTGGTTTCGGCCTGGGGGAGTGTCGCTGGTTCGGCGGACTGGGGCAAAGGAGAAGCCGTTGGTTCCAGCTCATGGCTGGCGAGAGGGCCGGAATGCTCGGATTCTTCTTCCTCTTCTTCTACGGAGGCGAAACGGAATTCGCTGCGCGGCGATTCGATGCGATGCGATGCTGAGGCCTGTTCCGGTTCGTATTCGTGGACCTCTTCGATGGTCTCGTCAACCGTCTCGAAGACCGGGTGCTTTGCTTCTGGCTTTGGCTCGGCAGCGACGGCAGGCATCGCGGTGACTGCAGGCGCGGGTACCGCGTGGGTTTCGACGGGCTCCGGCGCGAGGTGGTCTTCCAGATCTTCGATGTGATGGGCATCGAGTTGGTGCGGGGCCTCCCGGTGCTGAGCCTCCTGGTGCTGAGCCACCCGCCCATGGAGATCCACTTGTTCTTCAACCGGGAGAGCCGTAACGTGCTCCTCAGCGGCTACGCCTGATTCGGCAATCGGGGTTTCGGCTACGGCCGCTGCCTGGCCGCCGTTTACTGCAGAGGACTGCGACCGCCGATGCCGCGAGAGCGTTTCGCCTGGCAGCACTGCGCCGCCATCCCAGCCAGTGGGCAGATCGACGAGCGTGGAGGGTTTGGCAAAGCTGCCGCCTGGAGCGGGGCCACGGTTCGAGGCTGGGGCCGGTGAAGCCTTTGCTTCTGGTCGGCCGCCATATTTCGAAAGGGATTCGCCCGGCAAGAGGATGGGAAGATTCTTCGCCGGGAAGCCGCCTGGCGCACCGCGCTCGGGAAGGGAAACGGGCTCGGCGGAAGTGGCTTCGCTGACCATTTCGGGCGATTCCAGCGAGGACTGGACAGAACGCTGATCATTACGTGAGTCGGAGCGCCCCTCGGAGCGGCCTCCGCGTCCGCGGAAACCGCGGCCGCGGCGCCCATGCCAGCGTCGGGTTCCGGGCTCGTCGCCTGACTCGCTTCGGCCCTGGCTGCTGCGTTCCTGACTATTACGGTCGTGGCTGCTACGTTCCTGGGTTCTGTCCGGACGGCGTTGTGGAGCTTCGGCAGCCGACATGTCGGTTTCAGCAGGCTGAGGCGCGGCTGGGCGCGGCTCGCGCTGCTCCCGAGGCTTGCGGCCATTGCCGTTGCTGTCGCCACGCTCGAATTCCGCCGAGTCTTCTTCCTGTTCTTCGAGGAAATCCGTGACGTAGAGAAAAGCGTCGCGCTCGAGGCCGAGGTCGACAAACGCGGACTGCATGCCGGGAAGAACCCGGGTGACACGGCCCTTGTAAATGGAGCCGGCTAATGTGTATTCATTTTCGCGCTCGTAGTAGATTTCTGCGAGCTGGTCGTCTTCAAGAATCGCAAGCCGCGTTTCATGCGGCGTGCTGGATATGCAAATCTCTTTTGCCATTCCGCCTCAATACGCCAGCGCGGAACGAGCCGGATTACCGGAAAGGATCGGAGGTGAAAGACGAACGGCCGGGAGATTGCGCGCACCAACCGGTACCGCCCCGCCCTGCTCCGGTTCGGGAGCGCGATGGGGAGGAGACCGGTGAGAGTTCGCTGGGAATCTGCATTCTTTCCGGGGAGTCGTCCACACGCATTGAGTTTGTGACCGCTTCAGCCGACCTAAGTGGCGGGGCCGTTACCCGTCTCTGCGTGCTCATTCCTGAATCCTGCCCGGCCCGTTTTCGATCCACCTGGCCGGTTAACACTTCGTTCAAACTGTGCCCGCCCTGCGGGCCCTGCTGCGAGAACCTGTTGCCGATTTAGTTCACGAAACGGCTCATGCGGACGTTCATCACCATACCCAGAGCCAGAAACGTGAACAGTACCGAGGATCCCCCGTAGCTCATGAGAGGAAGAGGGATGCCGGTGACCGGCATCAGCCCCAGAACCATTCCGACGTTGACGGCGATCTGGAAAATCAGGACCGCCGCGACGCCCATTACCAGAAGCGCACCTGGCAGGTCTGCGGCTGTCTGAGCGTTTTGAATCAAACGCATCAGTATTAAAAAGTATAGCAGGAGGACAAGGATCGCGCCCACGAAGCCATGCTCCTCGCTGAACGCCGCAAAAATAAAATCGGTATACGGGATGGGCAGAAAGTCGCCCTGGGTCTGCGTTCCCTGATTGGCCCCGCGGCCGAAGACCCCACCGTCGCCGACGGCAATGAGGGATTGGCGAATCTGATACCCCGTCCCCCGGGGGTCGTTATCGGGGTTGATAAAGCTGGTCAGGCGGGCTTTCTGGTAGGGCTTGAGGACTTTTCCGCTCCTCCACACCACACCCACCGACAGCAGGATCACGAGAGCGAGAATTCCGCCCTTCTTCCAGTCGATTCCGCCGAGAAACAAGCCTGCCAGCAGAACCGGCGAGTAGGTCAGCGCAGTGCCCATGTCCGGCTGCTTGAGAACCAGGAGCATGGGGAGCGCGACGAAGCCGATGGCCTTGAAGATGTCCTTCCAGGTGAGGTCGCGCCCCGCGAGGTTGGTGAAGTAGCGAGCCACGAGAACGATGAGCACCAGCTTGACCCATTCCGAGGGCTGGAAGTGGGCGCCGCCGGGCAGCTTGATCCAGCGCTTGCCGCCGTTGACGCGCGTACCAACGAGAAGGACCGCAACCAGACCAGCGAGACAGAAGCCGTAGATCCAGTAAACGATGCTGAGCAGCTTGTGATAGTCGATCAGCGACATGATGAACATCGCGATCAGGCCGCCAACGATCCAGAGAATCTGCATGCGCTGAAAGCCGTGAAATTTTGTGTGGAGTGTGGCGCTGTAGATTTCGAGCACGCTGATGATGGACAGCATCATCACGAAGGCGAGCAGCGTCCAGTCAAAATCGCGGAGGGAGAGGAAACGGCGCATGGGCTACAGGATTCCCGTGGAGGGGTCGTCTCTCGGAGGCTTCACTGGAATCTGCTGTGATTATCGCATCGGCAAGGGGCAGAGTTGGGTAAAGGCTGCTGTCCTGAGGTAACTAAGGTGGGAAGGAACCGATGTTATCAACATCGATATCCGGCCTGGCTCTTTGAGCCTCGCTACCGGCCGTCTTTCAGCCTTGCGGCCAGTCGATCCGGCAAGCCCGCGCGCAGAATCCGCTCCTGGGTCTCGGCCACATCGTAAGGCACGCGGTACCAGGTCAGGACCATGCGGGCGTCGTCGTAGAGTGCGAACGCCGCGCGCCAGTCGCCGTCTCTTGGCTGCCCCACCGATCCTGGATTGAGCAGGTAGCGCGCGCCTTCGCGCAGTTCCAGCTCAAACTCCTCGGCCTCCTGGTGTCCATTCTCGGCATGCCCACCGTTGCCGTTGCGGCCGCTGTGGCCGTTGCGATGCATCGCGTAGTGAGGCGCGAGCCGGAACCACTCGTCGCCATTGGTTGCGAATCCGCCCTGGACATGGGTGTGCCCGAAGAAGGTGATCCGCGCATCGGTGGCGTCGAGCGCCGGCCAGGCGTCGCGAACCGTGAGCACGTAGTCGTCCTCGTCCACTGGCGATCCATGGACGCAGCGCACGTAAGGGCCGTCGGGAGCAATGGGACCCACGGCCATGTGGCGCAGCCATTCGCGGTGCTCGCCGGTGAGCACGCATTCGGTCCAGCGCGCCGCCCTCTGCGCTACAGGATTGAACTCGTCGATGCCGTCCAGCCCGCAGCACACGCGATCGTGATTGCCGCGTACAAACACGCTGCCGAGGCGCCGCGTCTGCTCGATCACCTCGTTGGGATTGGCGCCGTAGCCGACCACGTCGCCGAGGTTCCAGACCACGTCGTAGGCCGGAGCAGCAGCCAGCACCGCTTCGAGGGCTTCGAGGTTGGCATGGATATCCGAGATGAGCAGTGCGCGCATGGAAAAGGTCGCCGGCCCCGGGGGGGATTTCCACGCCTTACTGCCGCTGTGGAAATCGGGCCGTTCACTACTCTATTGGATGATGGGTACGTCTGTCGCGTACTTTCGGCGGCTGCAGGGCGCTTTTTGGCCGGTTTTCGGGGATTTCGCTGGCCAGGCCGCTGGCTTTGGCTGACTTTTCCGCTGGTTCGGGGCGTCTCCTGACGCTCAGACCCGCGCCCAATGCCCCGGTGAGGCTTCGCGCAGCGGCAGGTCCGCCCAGCCGGCGGAGACGTGCGCCGGGTTCGAACGCTTCGTTTTCGGCCCGCCGGCCATGGCGAGCGGTTTTGCGAGGTCCGTCCGCATGGTGGGCACGGCGGCGAGCAAGCTGCGCGTATAGGGATGAAGCGGGTCGCGAAAGATCGCCTGCCGCGAAGCCTGCTCCAGTAGCAATCCGTTCCGCATTACGGCCACCCGATCCGCCACCTGGGAAACCACCGCCAGATCGTGTGAGATGAAGAGCATCGCCAATCCGAAGCGCTCGCGCAAATCGGCGAGCAGCGCGAGAATCTGCGCCTGCACCGTCACGTCGAGGGCTGTGGTCGGCTCGTCGGCGATCAGAAGCCGAGGACGATTGGCAATGGCCATCGCGATCAGAATGCGCTGCCGCTGGCCGCCGGAAAACTGATGCGGATAATCGCCGTAACGCCCCGCCGGATCCGGAAGCGAGACGGCATGCATGGCTTCGATCACCATTTCTCTCACCAGCCGGCGCGACAGCTCGCGCTGATGAACCCGGACCGCCTCGGCAAGCTGCTCGCCAACCGTCAGAACCGGGTTCAGGGCTGTCATCGGTTCCTGGAAGATCATCGCGATGTCGCGCCCACGGAGCCGCCGCATCGCGTCTGGATCGAGGGAGAGCAAGTTCGAGCCGTCAAACTCGATGCGTCCTTCGACAGTCGCGGCGCTATCGAGCAGGCGCAACACGGCCAGCGCGGTGACAGACTTGCCCGAGCCCGATTCGCCGACCAGGCCCAGCGATTCCCCGGCAGCAATTTCGAGCGAGAGCCCGCGCACGGCTTGGGTTGACCCAAAACGAATCGTCAGATTTTCGATGCGAAGCAGCGCCACAGCGCCATGGTACAAGAGCCAGTGGAGGGGGGTGGGGCACCGCGTTCTGAGACCGAACGACGCTGCGCCCTGACCACGAAACTAAGCCTTGCTCTTCTTCCGCTTGTATTCGAGCAGGCCCTTTTGAAAATCGAGCGAAGTGCCGGCGTAAGGAGATGGATGCACACGGGCACGCGCGGCCTTGCGTGGCTTCGCCGGTTCCTCGACCGCAGCCACGGCAGTCTCGGCGTCCGGCGCGCCCGTCTCCTGCACAGCGCGGAAGGACCGCGGCAGCTCGGACGCGTTGTATTCGATTCCATCGTTGACCATCTGCCGGGCTGCGCGCGCCAGCAGCTCGCGCTTGGCGTTCATGCGCTTGACTGCGGCATCGCGATCGGCATCGCAGGCGAACTCCTCGTAGCGAAGCAGATGAGCCAGCTTGCGATCGAAGAGGTCGATCTCCTCGTGGAGAGATTTCAACTGGTACTTATCCTGCAACAGAGCGGACATGAAGGACTCCAGCGGCCATAGCCGGGGTTCGGCGAAGAGAGGAAAAGTCGCGGAGCGGAGTGCCAGCGGACGACTCGGAGGTGTCAGGACGACTCGGAATTGGGGGAATGTGCAAAGAGGGGCCGAACCGGCCCCTCTTCGATGCTGCTTGCTTACTTACAGAACCTGCACGTTCTCAGCCTGCCAGCCCTTGGGTCCCTTTACCACGTTGAACTGGACCGCCTGACCTTCCTGGAGCGAACGAAAGCCGTTGCTCTGAATTGCCGAGAAGTGGACAAACACGTCCTCGCCATTGGTGCGGCTCAGAAAGCCAAAACCCTTGGCGTCGTTAAACCATTTCACTGTTCCCTGTTCCATAACTGTACTTGTTTCCTTTTTCTTTGAAGTGTATCGCTGAACTCTGCGTGGAATTTTTTGCGAGTCAGCGGAACAGCCAGAACAGGCAAGAACACCATTTCGGATTCGACGATCTGCTACCAGTCTACCACGGCGTCCTATCCGATCCAAGGCAAAAACACGGGTATTGGACCTCAGCCGGTGATGAGCCCCCCTTTGGCCAAAGGCGTTTCAAATTGGCAGACGATCCGGCAGACGATCCGCGGAAACATCCAAAGCACCGTCCAGCAAGCGTTCCGTGACCCTCTGGAAGTGGTACCCCATGACCGCCAGAGTCATGGCCGCGCCGAACGAAGCGCGATGGCGCGTAGCCGCCGCCGCGACAAATCTCCAGTAACTGGCGCGCGATTTTCCAAGTATCCCCTGACACACCACCGATAACACGAGCGCCCGAATATTACCGAAATTGAAGTGCGGATGATACCTGGGCTGACAGCGGCTCAGATACTGCCGCGCGCGCCGGTAGTAAGGCTCGCTCGCGTAGATTCGCCGGAGCACCGAGCGGTAGCCGTCGATCAAACGCTCCGCGTTCATGCTGGGCCGAAAGTTCAGTTGGCAAGCCGTGTTGTTCCCTCCGCCGCTGTCCTCGATCCGGCCCTCACGCGTGAGCCGGCGAAAAAGCTGCGTGCCCGGTATTGCCTGCAGGAGCCCGACCATCGCAATCGGAATTGCGCTCTTCTGAATAAACTCGACGAGGCGATCGAAAATGTCCTCCCGGTCCGTATCGAATCCAAGAATGAATCCGCCCATGACTTCGATTCCATACCCCTGGATGGCGGCGACGCTCGCCAGCAGATCGCGGCGCGTGTTCTGCAGTTTGTTGGTCGCGGCCAGACTCGACTCGTCCGGCGTCTCAATCCCCAGAAAAACGGAAGCGAAGCCGGCGTCCTTCATCGACTGGAGCAACGCGGGATCGTCGGCCAGGTTAATCGAGGCTTCGGTGATGAGGCGAAATGCGTGACCGTGCGCCCTTTGCCACTGGCCGATCGCGACCAGCAAAAGGCGCGCCCGCATTTTGTTCCCGATGAAGTTGTCGTCGACGATAAACACCGCGCCGCGCCAGCCCGCGTCGTAGAGCTGGTCCAGTTCCCGAACCACCTGCGCCGCCTCTTTTGTGCGCGGGCGTCGCCCGTAAATCTCGATAATGTCGCAGAACTCGCAATTGAACGGGCATCCGCGCGAACACTGCACTGTCATGGTGCTGTATCGATCCATGCGGATCAGGCTCAGATCCGGCAGCGGGCTTTGCTCGAGGCCGGGCCGCTCCGCGCTCTGGTAGAGCGGCCGCGCTGTCCCGCGCTTCAGATCGGCAGCCAGGCCGCCGATCAGATCCTCCGCCTCTCCAATCACCACGTGATCGCACTCGAGCTCCATATGCGGGACGGTGCTCGTGATCGGCCCGCCCACGACTGTGCGTAAACCCTGTGCGCGGCAGCGTCGCACGATGCCCACCAGCTCGCGCTGTTGCACCTGCATGCCGCTGACGAAAGCCACGTCCGCCCATCGAAGATCGCGATCGCGCAGGCGCTCGACATTCGCATCGATCAGCCGTTTGTTCCACGAGAGTGGAAGCAGCGCCGCGACTGTCATTAGTCCCAGCGGAGGCTGCGCGGCGCGCTTGCCCTGAAACCACAGGGCATAGCGAAAGCTCCAGTAAGTATCGGGAAATCGCGGATAGACCAGCAGCACGTTCACTGTTCAATCTCCACCGGGCCAGGCGCCGGCGGATCGTGCAGTCATTCTCAACACACGGCCCCGGAGTGGTCCGCTACCAGTGTGCGCCTGCGAGACCGCGCGGAAACGCTTCTACAAAAACATTACAAAGCGATTCGCGTGATGGTCACCTGCCCCAAAAAGCGAAAGGAAGCGGATCGCTCCGCTCCCTCTGCGCATCTCGTTTTCGAAGACTACTTCTTCGGCGGCGCGATGGTGTCCTTGGCGGACTTGGCCACGCGGAACTTGACGACTGTTTTCGCCTTGATCTTGATCTGTTCGCCGGTCTGCGGATTGCGGCCCATGCGCGCCTTCCGCTCCGCCTTCACCAGGCGGCCCAGGCCTGGAATGACAAACACTCCGTTCTTTTTCGTTTCCTTGATCGCCGTATCCGCCAGCAGGTCCAGAAACGCAGCTGACTGTTTGTTGGTGATTTCCAGTTTCTCCGCCATCTGTCTTACCAGTGCGGTCTTGGTCATTGTTGTTGCCATCGGGTATTCCTCCTTGATTTTATCGAGGTCGCCGGAATCAGTTCTCCGGTTCACTCTCCGGGTCCTCTCAACCTGCGCAAAAGCCAGTATTGACGCGGCTCCGAAATAACCTGCCGCCCTTTACCGTGCGGCTTTCAACGGCATTTGTCAATGGCAAAACCTGCGTTTCCACAGGTTTTTTGCGGTTTTCCCTGGCATTTCTCTGGAAAACACGGTTTTTGCCTGATTTTGTGGCTGCGTGGGCGATGAAAGCCGCGAACTGCGCGTATTTGCGATGAGGCCAGCGTTTGATTTTCCCGTTGCGGTGCAGTCTAGTCCTCACGCATCGCACTGGCAATCGGCGATCAACTGCGCAGCGTGCCTCGGCTCCACTCTGGCCGCGGATTCAACGGCCGCGCTGGCTTCGGCCGCAACAATGGCGCGTTCAGAAAATTCACCAGCGGGGCCGCCAGGCGGAATCGCTTTTCGATCTCCTCTGCCAGCCCGGGCTTCAGCGCTGTCTCCGCCGGCAAATGCGCGGTCACACCCCATTGCCGCCATTTGATCCACTCGATCGCCGGATGATCAGCGGGAAATCCCTTCGGCGCGCGGGCCAGCGCCATCGGATCGTGAATCGCAAAAACCCGCAGCAACTGCCGATCCTCAATCAGGCGCTTCCATTCCGCATGGTGCTCCAGAAATCGTCTGCGGATCGCCAGCAGCTGCTCCTTCTCCGGCATATAAACGCCAGCCGCAACCACCAGTTCCGTCGGCCCGATGTGCATGTAGTAGCCGCCGCCCGAGGTTTTGCTCATCTCCGCGCGCGACCACCAGGCGCCGAGGTGCGTCTTGTAAGGCGACTTGTCGGCCGAGAATCGGGTGTCGCGATAAATACGAAACAGGCACTTCGCCGCCGGCCTCATGTGCGCGGGAGCATACTCCGCCATGCCTTCGGTCACGCGGTCGATGAGCGCCAGCATCGGCTCTTTCAGATCGCGCTCGAAAATGGCGCGCCGCTCCTCAAACCACTCCCGGCGGTTGTTGCGCTTGAGCCCGCGCAGAAAACGGAGCGCTTCGTTACTAAAATAGGCGTGGCGTTTCACCTGCTCATTCTATCGGGGGCTCCCTGTGGATTCACCCACAGCTGTATTGCTTTTGAGGGCCCCTGGCCTTCAAACTAAATGCATGCGCGGTAGCTGTTTCATGATCGTTGTGATGGCCGTCGGGCTTGCGACCGGAGCCGCAAGCAGCGCCATCGCCGCGGCGAAATCCGCGAAACCTCACCTCACACCGCATCAGGCACAGCAAATCGCCGCCCTTGTGGCCCGCCACGACAACATCGATCTCAGCGACTCCCATATCGAGATGAACAGCATGGACGTGAGTGCCGATTTCGCGCCTGGCTTCTTCAGCTTCATTGTCATTCGCGAAAGCGCAACCCCTGGGCCCGACGAAACGCTACGCCGTTACGCCATCAGCCGCCACACCGGCGATGTGTGGGAGATGACCCTGTGCACGCATTACGATTTCCCAGAGCTGGAGCGCATGCAGCGCGCATTGGTGGGCCGCGCCGGCCTCAATGTCTACGAACTTTCTTTTCAGGAAAAGCAGCTCGGCTGCACCGATCAGAAAGCCAAACCGGCGCTGTAGGAGCAATTGGCTCGGATACCCTCCCGGTGCAGCCGTTCAGCAATCGTCGCGCACGAATCAGCGCGCAACGCCCGGGGAGCCGATCTGCCGGACCACGCGCCACGCATAAAGAAAGCCGGATAAAACCGTCAGCGTTACAGTGGCCGTGAGAGCCCACTGGCGCAGCAGCACCACCCAGTTCGGCCCATAGAACTGGCAGAGCAGCACCGCCGCGAGGGCCAGAATCTGCGCGACTGTGTTCGCCTTGCCGAAGATGCTCGGCTTAAAATTGCGGATCGAAGTCGTCGCAAAAAGGATCGCGCCCACCACCATGATTCCGAGGTCGCGGGCAAAGACCAGCACCGTGACCCGCCGGGAAATCAGCGCCTCGTGATGGAGGACCAGAAACAGCGTGCTCAGCAGAAGCTTGTCCACCACCGGATCGAGGTATTGCCCGAGCATGGTGCGCTGATGGAGCAGGCGGGCCAGCAGTCCATCCATTGCGTCGGTCACCCCCGCAAAGACAAACAAGCCGAAAGCCAGAGGATAGCGCCCGTCGAGAACCGCGAGCACCAGGAAGGGCACCACGCAGAGGCGCAGAAACGTCAGCAGATTGGGAGTTGCCCGAAGTTCGTTCATCGGATCAGCCAGGGCGTCGACGGCTCTCGCACCTTCGGAATCGACGCCGTTGCAAAGGATTCATAGTATCAGCGGGCTTCGTATCAGCGGGCTTCGAGATTCCCATGCGGGCAGGGACGAATATCCAGATCGGGAGTTCAACGAAGGCTACGACGATGGTGGAAGGTTTTCAAGGCAGAGCGAGTTCCCCCATCCCTGCTATCATGACGAAAAGCGGTTCCGCCCTGTGTAGGCGCGTAGCTCAGTTGGTTAGAGCGCTACCTTGACACGGTAGAGGTCAGGAGTTCGAGTCTCCTCGTGCCTACCATTCCTTTAACAACTTGCGATCTGCGCTTCCCGGCGGTTGGTAGCATTTAGCGGCAAAGCGCCGGAAACTTTTCGCGGCTTCCCTTTTTTCGTGGGCATCGAGTGGACCGAACCCACCGTCTGCTTCACGCTTCCGTGGACTTCCTGCTGAAGTGGTTGGCAGTGGTTCAGGCCTTCGAGT
The DNA here is from genome assembly GCA_963831055.1 of uncultured Acidobacteriaceae bacterium. Lineage (GTDB taxonomy): Bacteria > Acidobacteriota > Terriglobia > Terriglobales > Acidobacteriaceae > Palsa-343. Next base: position 183,909 of record CAWHOU010000018.1, read on the forward strand.
GCCGCGGGGGAACCTGAATCTCCCTGACAGATCCCCGTCCGCTGACACTCCGCGCCCCAAGCCCTGGTTGAACCTCGTTTCAACAACTACGGAGATACGAGGGGAGTTATCTGCCAGCTGGAGGAGACATCGCCGAGGTCTCCCTGGCTCGCGATACTGGTCCCATTCATCAGCCAGATATACACGTCGCCGCTCGAGCTGTTCCGCCACAGAATATCGGCCTTGCCGTCCCCGTTGTAGTCGCCTACACCCTGAATGGTCCAGCCGGTGGATGGCGAAAGCGTGAACGGGCTTCCCTGATTCGTAATCGTCGTTCCGTTCATGAACCAGATATAGACCTCTCCGCTGGTGGTGTTTTGCCACAGGATGTCACTCGTGCCATTTCCGTCGAAATCGCCTACTCCCTGGATCACCCATCCTGATGAGGGCGAGACGATGCCGAGGTCTCCCTGGCTCGCAATCGTGGTCCCGTTCATCTGCCAGATATAGACGTCCCCGGTGGTGCTGTTACGCCAGAGGATATCGGCCTTGCCGTCTCCATTGAAATCGCCGACGCCCACAATATTCCATCCTGATGAGGGCGAGACGATGCCGAGGTCTCCCTGGCTCGCAATCGTGGTCCCGTTCATCTGCCAGATGTAGACGTCCCCGGTGGTGCTGTTACGCCAGAGGATATCGGCTTTGCCGTCTCCATTGAAATCGCCGACGCCCTGAATGACCCAGCCGGAGGAGGGCGCCACGGTGCCTGGAGTTCCCTGGCTCGCAATCGTGGTCCCGTTCATCAGCCACTGGTAGACCTCGCCGGTGCCGCTGTTCCGCCACAAGATGTCACTCTTGCCATCGCCATCGAAATCGCCCGCGCCCTGAATCACCCAGTCCGAGGTGGGGCCGCCGGGGGTTCCCTGGCTGGCAATCGTGGTCCCGTTCATCAGCCACTGGTAGACCTCTTCAGAGGTGCTGTTGCGCCACAGGATGTCGCTCCTGCAGTCGCCGTTAAAGTCATCCGGATTGGCAAAGGACGCTGGATTCGGATTGGGGTTCGGGTTCGGATTCGCGCAGGATCCGATCGCCTGATTCACCGTCAGCGTGAAGCTCTGCGTGGCGTTGGGAGTATTTCCGTTTTGCGCCGTAATCGTGATCGGATAGCTGCCGCCGGTCCCCACTGCCGGCGTGCCGGAAAGTACCCCGGCCGTGGTCAGCGTAACGCCGCTGGGCAGAGGGCCGGTTTCAGTGAAGGTGGGCGCGGGATAGCCCGACGCCGTCACGGTGAAGGTACCCGCGGTTCCCACGGCAAAGGTGGTGCTGGTGGCGCTGGTAAAGGCCGGAGGCTGACTCACGGTCAGCGTGAAGCTCTGCGTGGCGTTGGGAGTATTTCCGTTTTGCGCCGTAATCGTGATCGGATAGCTGCCGCCGGTCCCCGCTGCCGGCGTGCCGGAAAGTACCCCGGCCGTGGTTAGCGTGACGCCGCTGGGCAGAGGGCCGGTTTCAGTGAAGGTGGGCGCGGGATAGCCCGACGCCGTCACGGTGAAGGTACCCGCTGTTCCCGCGGCAAAGGTGGTGCTGGTGGCGCTGGTGAAGGCCGGAGGCTGATTCACGGTCAGCGTGAAGCTCTGCGTGGCGTTGGGAGTGTTTCCGTTTTGCGCCGTAATCGTGATCGGATAGCTGCCGCCGGTCCCCGCTGCCGGCGTGCCGGAAAGTACTCCGGCCGTGGTCAGCGTGACGCCGCTGGGAAGAGGGCCGGTTTCAGTGAAGGTGGGCGCGGGATAGCCCGACGCCGTTACAGTGAAGGTGCCCGCTGTTCCCACGGCAAAGGTGGTGCTGGTGGCGCTGGTGAAGGCCGGAGGCTGATTCACGGTCAGCGTAAAGCTCTGCGTGGCGTTGGGAGTATTTCCGTTTTGCGCCGTAATCGTGATCGGATAGCTGCCGCCGGTCCCCGCTGCCGGCGTGCCGGAAAGTACCCCGGCCGCGGTCAGCGTGACGCCGCTGGGAAGAGGGCCGGTTTCAGTGAAGGTGGGGGCGGGATAGCCCGACGCCGTCACAGTGAAGGTGCCCGCTGTTCCCACGGCAAAGGTGGTGCTGGTGGCGCTGGTAAAGGCAGGAGGCTGATTCACGGTCAGCGTGAAGCTCTGCGTGGCGTTGGGAGTATTTCCGTTTTGCGCCGTAATCGTGATCGGATAGCTGCCGCCGGTCCCCGCTGCCGGCGTGCCGGAGAGGACTCCGGCCGTGGTCAGCGTGACGCCGCTGGGCAGAGGGCCGGTTTCAGTGAAGGTGGGCGCGGGATAGCCCGACGCCGTCACGGTGAAGGTACCCGCGGTTCCCGCGGCAAAGGTGGTGCTGGTGGCGCTGGTTATGGTTGGAGCAGTCGGGGTGCCCGCGGCCATCGTCATGTTCACAGGGCCGGCTGTGAGAGTATCGGTGCCGACCACAGTCATGCTGGTTGACAGCGTGTCTGGCGATCCGCCGGAAGGCTGGGTGACATTGATGCTGGAGAAGGTCGCGCCGGTGCCTTCGACGGTAGTGGCCGTCAGACCCGTCGCTGTTCCGGTCCCGCTGAAAGTGAGGGGCACCTGCACTCCGCCGACATTCTGACTGTTCTCGGTTACCGACACGATCACCGGTGGTGTCGTTCCGGGTGTATTTGCAGTGCCGGCATAAGGAGGTGTACCGACAAACTGGGCGGAGGTGTAATTTGTCTGGACGGCGCCAGCGTCGACGCACGGCGTACCACTGGAATAACCGGTGTAGGTGAGGTTCTTATTGGAGAAGCCGCGCTGATCGGTGGTGAACCCGGATGGAATCAACGTCGCCGAACCGGCGCAGATTGCGGAGCTTCCCGGCTCGGGAAGGACCGACGGAGTGGAATAGAGCGTATTGGTCCCGCTGTAACTGCCGGGCGCGGAGAGGGCTGGCATGCCGGCGGTCGAATTGGTGGGAGCCACTACGTTGCCGAGCATACCCGTGGTGGGGCAGGCGGCCCCGCCGGTGACGGTGCACTCGGTCGATTCGCCGAGGATACTGTTCTCCACGACCAGGGCTGAGCTACCGGCGAAATCGATGCCGCCGCCGGTATTGCCCGAGAAGGTGGTGTTATACAGGCTAAGAGGGGCGCCGCCCACGGTGTAGATGGCGGCCGCGGTGGCGGCGGTATTGTTCGCAAAGGTGCTGTATTCAGCTCCAATCGCGCCGCTGGTGCTGTTGTTGTAGAGCGCGCTGCCATTGGGGGCGGTATTGCTTGTGAAGCTGCTGTTGAGGACCGTGACCGTTCCGCTGTTGTTGTAGATCGCGCCTCCGGCGGTGGTGGCGGCGTTGCCAGTGAAGTTCATCCCGCTTAGGGTGAGGGCATCCTGGTTGTAGATGGCGCCGCCGGTGCTGTTAGATCCATTGGCAAAAGTCATCCCATACAGGAAGGCGCTTCCGCCGGATGTGCTAAGGAGGCCATACTCATTCTGACCGGTGACCGTCAGTGAGTTCGCACCCGGTCCAATGATATTGACATTGACAGTGGCGGCAGGACCCGCCGATGTGAGCGTGACGGTGCTCACTCCAGTGGAGAAGTCTATATCGCCATCGCCCGCGGTGTTGGCTGACGCGACTGCGTCGCGAAGCTCGCATCCGGCCCCGGGGCAGTTCGCCGGTATACCGGTGGCGTCATCGGCCCCACTGGTCACGGTGATGTAATTGGATTGCACCGCGCCGGCGTCCACGCATGAGGAATTGATCGGGAAGGTGCGCTGATCTGTGGTGACGCCGTACGTGACATCATCGGCGTAGATGCCCGCGCAGATGACGGAGCTTCCCGGCATCGGCAGCATGGTCTGCGTAGGTCCGCCGTAATTGCCAAGGGGCATCATAGCCGGCCTTCCGGCAACCGAATTGGTTGGCGCCACGACGTTGCCATGGCCATCTCCGGTGGTGGGGCAAGCCGGCCCGGCGGAGGCGCATGCACTGCTCGTGTCAAAAAGGCTGTTGTAAATATTCAGGCCAGAGCCGGCGTAGGCAATGCTGTCCTGGTTGTTTCCCCAGAAGGTGCTGTTGTAGACGTTGAGCGCGGGGCCATTGTTATAGATCGCGCTGGCAGCGTAGACGACCGTGTTGTTGGCGAAGGTCGAGTTGGTAACGGTGATCGCATTGGCGCTGTCGTTCTCAATGGCGGCGCCCTGAAACGCTGTATTGCCGTAAAATGTGCTGCCGTTCACGGTAAGGGTGGCGCCGGTTGTGTTTTGAATGGCGCCGCCGGTTTGGCCGGTGTTGATTTCGGAATTGTTGTAAAACGCGCTGTAGTTGATGGTTAAAGCTGCACCGCTGGCGTTATGGATAGCGCCGCCGCCAATCGAGCCTGACGCTGTGCTGTTGTTGATAAGAACAACGTTGTTCAGGGTGAGATTCGCCTCGTTGTAGATGCCGCCCGCGTCACCGGAACCGCCATAGCCGTTGGCGATCGTCAAGTAGGCAAGAGTCACCGTTCCCGGGAACAAACCGAAGACCGTCTGGGCATTATTGCCGGAAATCGCAATGGGTCCGGCGCCTGACTGATTGGTGATGGTCAGAGCCGCGCTCGCGTTGTTGATATAGAGAGTCGACGAGAGAACGATGGTTCCGGAGACAGAGAACCGGATGGTGCTGGCGTTCGAGTCAGCGTTGGTCGCGGAAATCGCATCGCGGAGGGTGCATGTGCCGGAGGGGACGGCGTTGGCGGGGCAGTTGGCCGCGACACCAGAATCGTCGGTGAGCGAGTTCACCGTGAATGTGTCCGTCGCGTGCGCGGCAGCTGCCATGGCCAGCAGAAGCATCGGGGCGAGCCAACGGCCATTCCGAAGGAAGCGGGAGAGACGAGAAGAGCCCGGAAACAGTTCGGCAGACATAAAGAAGCACCTCAGGGGGAAATCGAAACGCTTTACGCCCTACCCGTGGTCTTTGCCGGGCGATCGTTTCTGGCATTTTCCCAGGCGCTGGCCACGATAATCCAGACGACTGAAGACACTTCGTCCTGGGACGCTGGTTGAATACTGATAGGCCAGCGAGAGGACGTCAATCATTCTTTGGTGCGTTCAAATGGGCACTGTAGGGACCTAGTCAGTGTACTTTGGTGGTAGTTACTCCAGAGTAAATGTGAAAAAGATAGTAAGTCATTTGTCTGCAATGCGATGGGGAGATTCGTTTGGGGCTGGTTCAGGCTGTCAATAGAACTATCGGGTGCACCACAGGGGGAATTCCAGGCCAGGTCGTTGCCACTGATGGGGGGCGGGGTCACCTTCCGTCCTCAAAAGTCAACGGAGGCACGGGAGCCTCCCCACATTGCTCCTTCCGGGGCGGAGGGCCGAGACTTCAAGCTGCCAACTGTCTACCGCCCATTTTGCGCTAGCAGTACCTCTAAAGTGATCTCAACGGAGGCACCAAAGATTCGTTGACTTCCTCTCGCTGGCCCAGCAGTATTCAACCAGCAATCCTGCGAACGAAGTGTATCCAGCGTCTGGTTCCAGTTTGCCAGCGCATAGTAAGAAACTCGCAAACGGTCGCCCAGTAAGACCCAAGGGCGGAGACGTTTCGATAATCCCCTGAGGAGTCTCTTTTATGTCTGTTGAACTATCCCTGGGTTCTTCTCGCACCTCCCGCTTTGTTTCCCGGCTCATCGGGAAAGGCCGTTGGCTCGCTCCCCTGCTGCTGCTCGCAGTCGCAGGCGCCGCGAACGCCGTGGACACCTTCACGGTCAACTCGCTTACAGACGATGCGAGTGGCGTCGCGGCGAACTGCCCGGCGAACGCCGTCCCCACAGGGACATGTACCTTGCGCGATGCCATTGCCGCGGCGAACGCCGACACGAATGGCGGCACGATTCAGTTCTCGGTATCAGGCGTTATCGTGGTCACTTCGACTCTCAACATCAATAATTCCAAAGCAGCTGTGACCATTACCAACCAGTCAGGCACGGGACCCATTGCGATTTCCGGCAATAACTCCCAGCAGGTGTTCGGTGTGCTTCCCGGCACTGCGACGATCGCCTATCTTACGATCGAAAACGGAAATGGCGGCTCCACGACGACAGGCGGCATCTACAACGAAGGCAATCTCACGCTGAACGATGTGGTTCTGCAGAACAACACCACGGCGGCCGGACTTGGAGGCGGGGCTATCTATAACGCCAGCGCCGCGACGCTCACGTTAAACTACACCACGTTTTCGGGCAATTCCGAATCGATTACCGGCTCTACCGGCGGCGCCATCAGAAACGCAAGCGGCGCTACGCTCACTGTGAATTCGAGCACATTTGCGAACAATTCCGCCTATCAGGGTGGGGCCATTGAGGACGACAGCGCCTCTGCGCTCACCATCACGAACAGCACCTTCAGCGGCAATAGTGCGTCGTACCAGGCCAGCGCTATCTTCAGCGACGCTGGCGCGGTCGTGACTATTAACGACAGCACCTTTTGGGGAAACAACAAGTACGGCATTGTCTACGGCGACTCCCCATCATCCAGCGGACTCACTATTAACAACAGCCTTTTTGACACAACCTCCGAGTGCAACGCCGGGTCCCCGGCTACCTGCCCCACTTCCGGGTCCAAGGGCAACGTCTTCGCGCCCACCAACTCGGTTTCCGGCAGGCCGGCTGTGCTGCCGCTCGGCAATTTCGGCGGTCCTGCCCCGACCATCATGCCGATGCCAGGTAGTTCTGCGATCTGCGCGGGCGTCTATGCCGATGTTCCGGGCGCGGTGACGATCGACCAGCGCACCTTCCCATTCAACAGCGCCTGTGTGGATGCCGGCGCGGTTCAAACCAATTACATCACCGTTACTACTGGCAGCGATCATACGGCTAATGCCGCCAATTGCCCCGGTTCCAACTGCGCATTTCGCGATGCAGTCGCGGCAGCCAACGCGGCGTTTAACGGCGATATCGACTTTGCAAGCGGGTTATCCACCATCTCCCTCACCGCGGAGGGTCCCACCAACCTTTACAACACTGTGATCATCGGACCGGGCCCCAGTTCTCTGACCGTTACCGGGCTGGGCTCCAATGTGCTGTTCGGAACGTTTGGCGGAACCGTCTACATGTACGGAATGACGTTTGCCAATGGCTACAACAACTCCGACGGCACGGGTGGCGCGATCTATAACCAAACCAATCTCACGGTGAGCAATATGATCTTCACCGGCAACGTCGCGGACGGCGCCGGCGGAGCCATCTATACCAAGCAGGGCAGCCTCACGGTCCTCAACAGCTCGTTTACGAACAACACCGCACCCCAGGGCAGCGCGATCTACAACAACACTACGAACGGCCCACTCGTCGCGGAATACAGCACCTTCGCTAACAATACCGCCACCACCAATGAAGGCGGGGCCATCTTCTCCGCATACGGCGCCCCGCTCTCCCTGTACAACACCACTCTGACCGGCAATACCAACACCGGCATCATCTTCACCGGCAGCTCGGCGCTCACGGTGGAGAACAGCCTTTTGGGCGACAGCGGCGAGTGCATCGCCGACAGCCCCGCCGCTTGCCCCACATCGGGCGCGCTGGGCAACGTCGTCACTCCCACCAATTCGAACAGCAGCATACCGGCCTTTACCGCAGCCGGAAGTTACAGCGGCTCGAATACGCTTTACGCCACTCAGTCCGTCCTTCCCGAGCCGGGAAGCTCCGCGATCTGCGCCGGCTCGTCGACGTTGATTCCGGCTGGAATCACCACCGACCAGCGCGGCTTCTCGAACGAAAACCTCACTTACACCGGCTATTCCAGCAGCAAGCCCTGCGTCGACGCCGGCGCCGTTCAGACCAATTACACCGCCGCACAGTTTGTTGGATCCCCTTATGCCGGCACGGTGAATAAACCCGGAACGACTCCGCCGGTGGTAGTATCGGTAACGGAGAACGCTCAGAATGTCGGCGGAGTGCTGGTACCGCTCACATTCAGCGGAACCGGAACAGCATCGGGACTGACGGCCACCACCGTGGAGGGCACCGGCGCGACTTTCTCCAGCATCGAATCAACCCAAGCTAGCGGCGGCTCGCCTGACACCCTCTCGACCAGCATGACTGTGGTCGGCACCGATAAACTCACTGCCGGCCCGGTGAACCTGACGATCACGGCGGCCACTAATACAGCACCAGCTATCACGAGCGCAAGCAGCACCACCTTTTTCGTGGGAAGCGCGGGGTCGTTCACCGTGACGGCTACGGGCACGCCCGCACCGACCTTCAGCAAAACCGGCACGCTGCCCAGCGGAGTAACGCTGACCAGCGCCGGGCTTCTTTCCGGAACGCCTGCCGCGGGGACAGCCGGGACCTACCCAATTACAATCACCGCGTCGAACGGAGTCAGCCCGAACGCCACCCAGAGCTTCACCCTGACCGTAATTCAGTCCTGTACGACTTCAAATCCGAACCCCAATCCAAATCCGGAGTCGTTTTCCGAAATTGGCGACTTCAACGGCGACTGCAAGAGCGACATCCTGTGGCGCAACACCAGCTCGGAACAGGTCTACCAGTGGCTGATGAACGGCACCTCGATCTCGAATCAGGGAAGCCCCGGCAGCCCCTCCTCGGCATGGGTCATTGAAGGCGTTGGCGATTTCAACGGAGATGGCAAGGCAGATGTCCTCTGGCAAAACACCACCACAGGGGAGGTCTACATCTGGCTGATGAACGGGATCTCGATTTCGAACCAGGGAACCCCCGGCACTCTCTCACCTTCCTCCGGCTGGAGCATTGCGGGTATTGGCGATTTCAATGGAGATGGCATGGCAGATGTCATCTGGCAGAACAGCAACACCGGTGACGTCTACATCTGGCTCATGAACGGAACCACGATTACGAGTCAGGTGGACATGGGAGTTATCGGCTCCGGCTGGGCCATTCGAGGCGTTGGCGATTTCAACGGAGATGGAAAGGCCGACGTCCTCTGGCAGAACGGCATCAGCGGCGAGGTTTATATCTGGTTCATGAACGGAACGACGATTACGAGCCAGGGAACCCCAGCCACGATCAGTCCGTCCTCGGGTTGGACAATTGCGGGCGTAGGCGATTTCAACGGAAATGGCACAAGTGACATTCTCTGGTGGAACACCACGAGCGGCGAGGTCTATATCTGGTTCATGAACGGAACAACGATCACAAGCCAGGGAAGCCCCGACACGCTCTCGCCCTCCGCAGGCTGGGTGGTTCAGGGAGTTGCCGATTACAACGGGGATGGGAAGTCCGATATCCTGTGGCGCAACAGCAACACTGGGGACGTCTACATCTGGCTGATGAACGGGACCACGATTGCGAACCAGGGGGATCTCGGAGATATCTCCTCCAGCTGGCAGATATCTACCCTTGTATCCCCGTAGGCCTGGCCGGAATCAGCTTCTACTTTCTGTGATTCCGTGGGGCGAGGAAGAAGGATTCCTCGCCCCTCTTTTTGTGGCACGAGCGGTGGACCGGGCCGAGCAGGCTCACGGCCAGCGCTCTGCAAATCGATAACATCCCTCTGCCTCCGTCAGCCAGTGCTCAGCGGAGGCTTAAAACGAGAGTTACTGCTGTGGGAAAGCACCATCTCTTCCGTTGAGTCGGTGTGGTAAGCAGATCGAAGTCTTTAGATTCTCGCCTCGGAGTCCGGTTCCGAGGCAGATCCGGCCCTAAGGTAATACCTCCCGTGTGCAGCCTGAAGTTCTAATCGAAGGATGATCCCGCCGTGAATTTCATGGTTTGTGAAGCAGGCAAAAGACTTCGAACAGTTCTGAACTCTGACGCTGCGGTAACTCCCACTAAAGTGCTTTCCGGGCGAGTCCGCAGTGCTCTACCGCCGCAACCAAAGATCGGTTGACGTAAAGCACCTCTCCCCATGACTATCAACGAAGCAGTCCCGTTGAATTTGCAGTTAACAACCGGGTCCCTCTCCCAGCGCACGGGAACAGAACGAAACCGTCACCTGCGCGTTTACCGGTGGCGAAATATAAAGATCTTCTGAGGTGCTTTCGATGCCTGCCAAATCGTCCCTGGATTCTGCGCGCCGCTTCTCGCCTTCGCGCCTGTTCTCTCTGTTCATCGTCTCTTGCGTGTGGCTCGTCCCCATGCTGCTGCTCGGCACCGCCGCCAGCGCGATGGCTGCGGACACCTATACGGTGACCGTGCTTACCGACGACTATGCTGGAGGCGGCAATCTGAACGGCACTCCCTCCAATTGTCCTGCCAACGGGATCGGTACCAACTGCTCTCTGCGCGACGCCATGACCGCCGCCAATTCCGACCCGGGCAGCAGCGTCATCTTTCATGCAGGGCTTTCAGGGCGCATTCCCGTGGGCTTTGTGCTTCCGGAGATTGTCGTGAACATGACCGTCGATGGGGGCTCAGCGATTATCCTCGACGGCCTGAACGGAACCACCCCATTCGCGGTGTATAACGCTCAGACCGCCACGCCGATCAACGTCACGATCCAAAACTTCACGTTGCAGAACGGCAACGGCCAGAGTCTCGCCGCAACCGGTGGCATCCAGAACCAGTATGCCAACCTCACCGTGAATAACGTGGCCTTCCTGAACGTCACAGCCGGCAGTTCCGGATTCGGCGGCGCCATTTATAACAATGGAACTCTGACCGTCAACAACTCCTTTTTCTTCAACTGCACCGCCAATAACGGCGGCGCCATTTACAACGATACCGGCGGCAACCTGACCGTCAACGGCAGCACGTTCAACAAGCTCTACGCCACGCAGTCCGCCAGCATCTTCCAGTACAGCACCACCCTGCTGGTTGTTACCAACAGCACTTTCACCGGAAATTCCGCCATTTATGGCGCCGGCATTTACAGCATCAACAACGCCAACCTCACCGTGAAAGACAGCACGTTCTTCGGCAACACGGCGGAAGACGGCGGCGGCGTCTCCTACACCGGCGTCCCCACAACGGTGGTCACCCTCGAAAATAACTACTTTGCGGAAAACAACGAGTGCTATGCCGATCCCGGTGCGCCGATCTGCCCAACCAATGGCCAGTACGGGAACTACGTAGGGCCCAGCTCCTCGACGACCCTGGCCGCAGCCGGCCTGCTGCCCCTCAGCTACTATGGCGGCCTCACCCCGACTATGCTGCCCATGCCGGGTAGCCCGGGGATCTGCGCCGGCATTGCCGCCGATGTCCCCACCGGAGTCACCAAAGACCAGCGCGGCTTCCCGCTCAAGACTTCATGCGTGGACGCCGGCGCGGTTCAGACTAACTACCTCACCGTAAGCAAGAGCAGCGATGATGCGAGCGGTATCGCCGCCGACTGCCCCGGTTCATCCTGCGGGCTGCGTGATGCCATCGCTTACGCCAATGCCGCGGGCTACGGCGACATCGATTTCGCGAACGGCTTAGCCAGCATCGCGCTTACGTCGGCGGGTCCCACCGTTGGCCCCAATGTCAATATCGTCGGCCCGGGCGCGGGTTCACTCACCGTCTCCGGAGCAAACCAGTACGCAATTCTCGAAACCTCTGGTGGAGACGCCTCCTTGTTCGGGATGACTTTCGCCAACGGCAATAACACCGCGAACGGCACCGGCGGCGCTATCGATAATCTGGCGAACCTCACGGTAAACGGGATGTACTTTACCGGAAACTCCGCGGCGACTTCCGGCGGCGCCATCTACAACGGTGGCTCCGGGTCCGTTACTGTTATCGACAGCACCTTCGCCAACAACACGGCCCCCGATGGCAGCGCGATCTACGATAACAGCGCGACGGGCGGCCTGCTGATGAAATACAGCACCATCGCGAACAACACTGCTTCCGCCGACGGCGCTATCTACAGCGGCAGCGGCGCAGCGGTCAACGTCTATAACAGCACCCTGGCCGGCAACACCGGCGGTGGGCTCGTTATCGGCGGCGGTTCTACTCTGACGGTGGAAAACAGCATCCTGGGCGAGAGCACAGAGTGCTCCGGCTCAACTTCGTGCCCCGCCACAGGTACTCTGGGCAACGTCGTCGCGCCAACCAATCTCACCAGCGGCATTCCGGCCCTCTCCGCGCTCGGCAATTACAGCGGGACGAGTGCTCTGTTCTCCACTCCAACCATTCTTCCCGAACCGGGCAGCTCAGCCATCTGCGCGGCCTCTGCCACGTTGATTCCTTCCGGCATCAACACCGACCAGCGCGGCTTCCTTAACGAGAACTACACCTACCCCGGCTATCCGTACACCGCCCCCTGCTACGACGCGGGAGCCGTACAGACGGATTACACATCGGCGCAGTTTGTCGGCGCTCCTTATGCCGCCGCTGCGAACTCTAACGGAGCAACTCCGCCGGTGATCGTTTCGGTTACAGAAAACGGCCAGAACGTTGGCGGAGTGACCGTACCGCTGAGCTTCACTGGAACCGGAACCGCCAGCGGCCTGACGGCAACCACCGTCGAAGGCACGGGCGCCACCTTCTCCAGCCTCAATGTCAACCAGGCCAGCGGCGCTTTGCCTGACACTCTCTCCACCAGCATTCCGGTTATCGGCACCTTTGACCTGACCGCCGGTCCGGCCAACCTGACTGTGCAAGCCCAGGTCGTTACCTGGCCGACACCGTCAGCAATAACCTATGGCACCGCACTCAGCGCAACTCAGCTGGATGCGACATCCACCGTGAACGGCACCTTCTCTTACTCTCCGGCCGCCGGCACGGTTCTTACCGCTGGAACTCACATCCTCGTTGCGACCTTCACACCATCCAATGGAAGCCTGGGCACACTCACCAATACGGTGACGATAACCGTTAATAAGGCGACGCCCGTCATCACGTGGGCGACTCCGGCGGCTATCACCTCCGGTACCGCGCTCAGCTCCACCCAGCTGGATGCGACCGCCAGCGTAGGCACCGCCAGCGTAGCCGGGACCTTTGCTTACTCCCCGGCTGCAGGCACCATCCCATCCGCCGGAACAGACACTCTGTCGGTGACTTTCACTCCCACCGACACCACCGATTACAACACGGCAACCGCCTCTGTCAGCCTCGTGGTCAACCAGGGCGCGGCGCCAACCATCACCTGGCCAACACCGTCGGCAATCACCTACGGCACCGCACTCAGCGCAACCCAGCTGGATGCTACCGCCAGTGTTAACGGCAGCTTCTCTTACTCTCCGGCCGCCGGCACGGTTCTCACCGCTGGGTCGCACGTCATTACTGCCACCTTCACACCATCCAACGCAAGCCTGGGCACAGTCACCAGCACGGTGACGATAACCGTGAACAAGGTGACACCCGTCATCACGTGGGCGGCTCCGGCGGCTATCACCTCCGGTACCGCGCTCAGTTCAACCCAGCTGGATGCGACCGCCAGCGTAGGCACCGCCAGCGTATCCGGGACCTTTGCCTACTCCCCGGCTGCAGGCACCATCCCATCCGCCGGAACAGACACTCTGTCGGTGACTTTCACTCCCACCGACACCACCGACTACAACACGGCAACCGCCAGCGTCAGCCTCGTAGTCAACCAGGCCTCGACGCCGACCATCACCTGGCCAACCCCGTCGGCAATTACCTACGGCACCGCACTCAGCGCAACCCAGCTGGATGCTACCGCAAGCGTTGCCGGTACCTTCACTTACTCTCCGGCCGCAGGCACCGTGCTGAAGGCTGGGTCGCAGACTTTATCCGCGACCTTTAAGCCGACCAGCACCAGCCTGAGCTCGGTCACCACCACCGTCACGCTGACCGTTAACCAGGCGAATCCGGTTATCACCTGGACGAATCCTCCGAACATTGTCTACGGCACACCGATCACCACGGCCGACCAGAACGCAACCGCCAACGTCCCGGGCAGCTTCGTCTACACTGCTCCGCTCGGAACCGTCTACACGGCGGGACTGCATCCCCTCGGGGTCGCGTTCTTCCCGACCGACCAGGTAGACTACGCCGATGTTTCGGGCTACGCCTACGTCACCGTCACCAAAGCTACTCCGGTCATCAGCTGGGCAACACCGGCTGCGATCCTCTACGGCACCACGCTCAGCTCTACCCAGCTGAACGCGACCGCCAACGTTGCAGGAACCTTCGCCTACTCCCCGGCTGCCGGTACCGTGCCGGCGGTTGGTACTGACACTCTGACAGTCACCTTCACGCCCAGCGACACGACAGACTACAACACGACGAGCGCCTCCGTATTGCTGACGGTTGCCTCGCCTGCAACGCCAATCGTTCCTTATATTCAGGTGAACGGCGGAACGTGGCAGAACATCTCCAGTGTCACGGTCGCAGCGGGCAGCACGGTCAATCTTGGACCTCAACCATCAACCGGTGGTTCGTGGAGCTGGACTGGCACCGCTGGTTTCACATCGACTTCGCGCCAGATCAGCAGCATTCCGTTGCTCTCCGGCGTTAACACCTACGTGGCAACCTACACCAATACCTCTGGCGTAACCAGCAGCCAGACATTCACCATCACCGTTACCGGCTGGCAGGAGATCGGCACCAGCGTGAGCAACATGTCGGTTGGTTCCGACGGCACCCTGGTGGTGGTCAACTCGTCAGTATCGACAATCTGGGAGTTCACAGCGGCGACAGGCGCCTGGACGCAGCTGCCCGGTACCGCCAAAGAGGTTGCCGTCGTCAACGCCAACAGCATCTGGTCAATCGGCACCAACCGCAATGTCTATCACCTCGTCAGCGGGGCATGGGTTCAGGTCGGCGTCAGTGCCGACGCGATCGCCGCCGGCTCCGATGGAACTGTCATCGCCGCCGATTACCCCAACCAGACCATCTGGAAATATGTGTCCGGCTCTAACTGGACCCAGGTTCCCTTTGGCCTCTCGTCCCAGGTGTCGGTCGTCAAGAACAATGACTACTTCATCCTCGGCAACGGTCCGGGATACTGGTTGTGGGACTTCACCGGAAGCGCCTGGTCTGCGATCGGAGAATCGGCTTACAGCTGGGTCTCTGCCGCCTCTGACGGGACAGTCATCACCACCACCAGCGCCGGGAACATCTACCAGTACGTATCGCCCGGTAACTTTACCCAGATAACCGGAACCATGAAGGAAGTGGTTGTGCAAAAAGCCGGTGCCTATTACGCCATCGGAGAAGACGGCAACGTCTATGGCTACGGCACACACTAAACACTGAACCGAAAACCGGCCGCCGATAAGCGGTATCCGGATCGATTCACCACTCACCAGGGGCGAGCTTCCATGCTCGCCCCTCTTTTTTGCGCTCGGTCGAACGCTGCAAGCCCACCCCCCGAAAGCATCATCACCCACTACTACTCAGGTAACCAAATCAGGGACACCGCCTCCCTGAAAGTGGGATACCACCGGTATCCCCACCTCCCTATAGTCCGAGTTAGATTCGCACTCAGGAAAGCACTGAAGCCTGCTGGGCTTCTCCGCTCTCCTTGGTACGGTGATCGTGGTGCCTCCCGTTATGAAAAGCCTGTTGTCCGGACATTCTGCTTTGGTCTCTCCGCGTGTGTTGCTCGGCGTGGGCCTCGTCGCCTCGACGGCTCTCTTTGCAGGAACAGGGTGCACCTCGCGCTCGCTCACCGGACTGACCATCCAGCCCGCCATCGGACTGACCTGCGTAGTCCCCGGTGTCTCCGCACAGTTCAAGGCGTACGGCACGTACACCGAAGGCGGACATTCCTCCGAGACCGAAGACGTGACCAATCTGGTCACCTGGTCCTCCACCATCGCCGCGGTCGCCACCGTTAATTCCTCCGGCGTGGCCACCGGTGTCAACCTGGGAACCACCGGCATCGTCGCCAGCATCCAGGGCCCCTTCGGAAACGTCAACGCCACTTCGAACATCGATGTCGAGAGTCCCTGCACCGTGACGGGCGCGATCGCCAAACCGCTCACCCTCACCGTCATTCCCGCCAGTCAGACCCTCACATCCATAGGCCAAACCGCACGCCTTCTTGCCATCGCCACGTATGACGGCGGAACAAAGACTTCCGATTTCTCCCGGCAGGCCGCCTGGGAGTCCAGCGACGAGCACGTCGCCACAGTGGATGCGGCCGGCCTCGTCACCGCGGTGGGACCGGGCGACGCCGTCATTACCGCTCGCATGAAGATCCCCGGCGGAGACGCCGTTTCCGCTGCACAGACAGTTCACTTCCTCGCCGAGGGCCAGGACAAGTAGCCAACGTTAACCCGCACTGCAACGTAAGATCGTGGGTTCGAAAAAGCGTCTGCCAAACAGCAGGCGCTTTCTGTTTTTCGCCCGAATCCCCCCCTTGTCCCGTTAGCCCTTCCCCAGCCCAGAAGCCCCGGGCTTTGTCCATTCCACTTTGGCGGGCGAAATCCAGCCAGGTATCAAGTGTCTAAATACCCCCTTGCATTCCAGACAAATAACTTTCGATACACTGGTGCTCCTGTGGAACGAAACGAACCCATTTACGCCCGCGATCTCTACGACGCATTGACAGATCGCTTTCGTGCTAATGCCGAGAAAGCCGAGATCACCCTCACTGGCGGAGGCGTCCAATGGAGATGTTCCGCTCAACTGGGCAACAGAACCTGCTGGGTGGGCTGTTTCGAGGTCGGCGGTCCAGAGTACCTCACCTTCTTCGAAGAGGACGGAAGAAGGATCGCCACCGGGCGAACGCCCCTGCGCACGGAAACTGTGAATGCCGTCTGGCACTGGCTCGAAGGCGTCGCTCTCGATGCGCTCTATCGTCAATTCTGCTTCGTCGACTGGGAGAAGCGCCAAATCCTCGCCATCCGCGAATCTGTCCTCGCCTCTGCCCCCGATATCGCGATGGCGGCCAGCAACGTACTCAGCGTTACCGGCTCCGGGGTCTCCCACCTCTGGTTTCACACCGACAAACGCTCGGCCCACATTCACTTCGCTTCGCGCCACGATTTTCCCCAGGCCGTCTTCCACTGGGATCAAAGCGAGCTCTTTCGTTTCGATGCAGCCGACAAGCGATCCCTTGCCGCGGTCCTCGCGCGTTGGCTTGCCGATAATGCGCCGCCCTCCAAACTCCGTAAGGAATTTCCCTGGCTTCAGATCGGTCCTCTCGCCGACTACTACGAGAAAGGCAATCCCGTCGAAGGCGAGTTCATTGAGAGCTGGGATCAGACCGAGCGGGTCTACGAGGGCTCCCGTTTCCCGCCCCGAAACCTCATTCTTCCCTTTATTTCCGACCTCCGCCGCGCCGGATTCGATCGTAAAATGCGAGCCGGCCAGTCCGTCTGGTCCCTTATCATTTCGCGCTCGCGTCGCCCCCGTCTGCGCCCCGAACAACCCCTTGTTTCCTTCCAGTTTCGCGAGAGCAGCATGGAAGTATTCACCCGCAATCAGGAGGAACACCGCATCTCCGTGCTTCCCATCGAGATGTCGGATACGGTGGAACGGGCCCTCTCACGGCTCGCCCAACAACCCATCGATTAGAGGTGTGCGGCGGATTCGCGCAAGGACTTAATTCCTGCCTGACCCGCTGCCCTTGGCCTCCGCTCCCGCGCGCGGCATATACTGTCCCCTGCTGTCTCGCCGCAGGAGAAATGGATGTCCTTATCGCGTCGTGAATTCTTAGGCGTCCTCGCGGCAGCGGGGGCCATGACTGCTCTGCCCCAAACCTCTTCCTCACTCGCTCTCGACCCCGTACCAGCCACCTGCCCTTTCCGGCTTTCGGTCATCAACGACGAAATCTCTCAGGACTTCGACCACGCCTGCTCCGTCGCCGCTCACGACTTCGGCCTGCACTGGATCGAACTCCGCAGCATGTGGAGCAAAAACGTAACCGACCTCGACGCCGCTCAGCTGGCTGAAGCCCAGCGCATCCTTAAAAAGTACGACCTGCGCGTAACCGAT
The DNA here is from genome assembly GCA_963831055.1 of uncultured Acidobacteriaceae bacterium. Lineage (GTDB taxonomy): Bacteria > Acidobacteriota > Terriglobia > Terriglobales > Acidobacteriaceae > Palsa-343. The sequence continues at coordinate 201,661 of CAWHOU010000018.1, forward strand.
ATCGCCAGCCCTCTCTACAAGATTGACTGGCCCGGCGCGCCTCGCAAAGACGGACAGGAGCGCGATCAGTTCCACGCCGCCGACAACGATTTCGCCAAACAGGATGCGCTGCTCGAGCATTGCATCGATCTCACCCGAGCCTTCGATACTAATCGCATCCGCTGCTTCGATTTCTGGCGCCTGGATAATCAGAAACCATTTCGCGACGCCATTAACGCGAAGCTGACTCAGGCCGCGGAAACCTGCGCAAAGCGTAACGTTATCCTCCTTCTCGAAAACGAAATGTCGTGTAACACTGCGACCGGTGAAGAAGCCGCCGCTGTCCTGAAGGCCATCCCAAATAAAAACTTCATGCTCAACTGGGATCCCGGCAACGCCGGAACCTTCCCGGACGCAGTGCCGTTTCCCAATGGCTACGACCTCCTGCCCAAAGACCGCATCGGTCATTGCCACGCCAAGAATGTAACCCGTCAGCCAGGCGGCAAATACGAATGGCAGCCGGTCGGCACCGGCGTGGTCGACTGGGTGGGCCAGCTGCGCGCGCTCCGCAAGGATGGCTATCGCTATGCGGTCAGCCTCGAAACCCACTGGCGTGGCGCCGGAACACCCGAAGCCTCCTCGCGCATCAGTATGGCCGATTTGAAAAAAGCCCTTGCGCAATCGGGCGCAGCCTGCTGAACGCGGTAGACGACTTATCTTTCAGGGAGACATCATGATCACACGTCGCGAGTTCCTCGACACGATGGCGCTGGGCGCTGCCGGTCTGGCCATCAACAGCACTGCGAAAAGTTACGCCCAGATCATGGGCTCCAACGACCGCCTCAACTTCGCCATCATCGGACTCCACAGCCGCGGTTATGCCCATCTTTCCGCCCTCGCAGCGAACCATGACACCGCGCGCGTCGCCTGGATTTGCGATGTGGAGAGCAACTTCATGGCGAAGTTTGCCGACGAAGCGCAGAAGGAACTCGGCTACGCGCCCCAGACCGAAAGCGACTTCCGCAAGCTTCTCGAGCGCAAAGACATCGATGCCATTTCCATCGCCACGCCCGACCACTGGCATGCGCCCATGGCCATCGCGGGAGTCGGAGCCGGCAAGCACGTCTATGTCGAAAAGCCCTGCAGTCATAACCCCGCCGAAGGCGCGCTGCTTATCGCCGCGCAAAAGAAATACGGCAAGCTTGTGCAGATGGGTACGCAGCAGCGCTCCTCGCCCCACACCATCGAAATTGTCCAGAAGATTCACGATGGAGTTATCGGTCGTGCCTATTACTCGATGGCCTGGTATGTGAACACGCGTAAGTCAATCGGCTACGGGAAGCCGGCGCCCGTCCCGCCGACTCTCGACTGGGACTTGTGGCAGGGCCCTGCTCTGCGCCAACCCTATAAAGATAACGTCCAGCCCTATAACTGGCATTGGTTCCGCATCTGGGGCACCGGCGAAACCCTCAACAACGGCACCCATGAAGTCGACGTCTGCCGCTGGGCACTGGGCGTCGATTATCCACAGCGCATCACCGCCAACGGTGGACGCTATCAATTCAAGGATGACTGGCAGTTCTACGACACGCTCGTCACCAACTTCACTTACGACGACAAGCTCATCTGCTGGGATGGCCGCTGCTGCAATGGCATGAAGATCTATAACCGCGACCGCGGCTCAACCATCATGGGCACCACCGGCAGCGTTCTCGTCGATCGCGACGGCTATGAGATCTACGACCTCGGCGGCCACAAGACCAGCGAGTTCCGCGTCCAGGGGGAGAAGACTTCCTCGTCGGACCTCGTCGGCCGCGACTCCATGACCGATGCGCACTTCGCCAACTTCATCGCCGGCGTCACCAAAGGCGAGCCTCTGCATTCTCCCGTCGAAGTCGGCAACGTAGCCGTCACGATGCTGCAGCTCTCGAATATCGCCTGGGAAGTGCAGCGCGAGCTGAAACTCGATTCCAGCAACGGCAAAATCGTCGGCGACCCGGAAGCCATGCAGGGCTGGGGCCGCGAATATGAAAAAGGCTGGGAACCGCACTTGTAACAGCTGATGCTGCTCCTGAAAGTCCAGGGGAGTCTTATGACCGCTCAATTCTCTCGCCGTAACTTCGTTCTCTCTGGCGCGATGGCCACAGCCGCCACACTGGTTCCCGTCTCAGGCTCTGCCAGGACCGCATCCGCCGATGACCAACCCGCCACCCCCATCCATCTCGGCCTCGCCAGTTATACCTTTCGCAATTTCACGCGCGCGCAAATGATCGGCTTTATGAAGGAACTGAACGTCTTCGATCTGAATTCCAAGGACGCGAAAGACCATCTGCCCATCGATCCAGCCGCCGAAGCGCAGGCGGTGGCCGATTACAAAGCCGCGAACATTCGCCTCCACGCCGCCGGAGCCATCTACTTTCAGCAGGGCACCGACGACGACATTCGCAGCAAGTTCGAATATCTCAAGCGGGCCGGCATCGGAGTCATGGTAGCCGGCGACCCAACGCCGGAGACCCTTCCCCGCATCGAGAAGTTCGCGAAGGAATACAACATCCGGGTGGCGATCCACAACCACGGCCCGGAGGACAAGCTCTGGCCTTCCCCGCTCGACATTCTCAAGGATATTCAGGGAATGGATCCGCGCATCGGCTGCTGTATTGACGTGGGCCACACCGTCCGCGCCGGAACCAATGTGGTTGAGGCGATCCATGCGGTCGGGCCGCGCCTTTTCAACATGCACATGAAGGATTTGACGGATTTCCACGTTAAGGAAAGTCAGGTAGCTGTAGGCGACGGCAAGATGCCGGTGCGCGGCATCTTCGAAGCACTTATCGCCATAAAGTACAGCGGCTTTGTAGACCTCGAATACGAAGTCCACGCCGACGATCCCATGCCCGGAGTATCGAAAAGTTTCGCCTACATGCGTGGCGTGCTCGCCGGCATGGGTTACGCGGCAAGCTGAGTGACCTTAACCATTTTCGAGGATCGACCGATCAGGAAGACCGCGCCGGCTCCGCCAGCCGAGCAGGCGGCCGCGGCAGAAACATTGCCTTGATGAACCGCTGCGCTGGCCGCTCAATCAGCACCATCGCCAGCACCGCCGCGCCCACCAGCAATCCATAACTCAGCCACGGATCGAACCTCTCAAGGCCGGTCATCGCCAATATCCCCGAGTTATGAATCAGATTCCACAGATTGAAATGAAGAATGTAGAGGCAGTAACTCGCCTGACCCACCGCTACAAACGGATAGAACCCAAAAAACTTCGCGATCAAATTGTGTCCCGCCAGCCCCAGCACCGCCAGCGCATACAACGGCATCATCAGCCCGTCGTGCATCATGGGATACGGAAAGATATCCCCGAAATAGAGCACCGTGTAAATGCCCGCCATTCCCAGCGCGCCAAACAGCAACCGCCTGCGCGCTTCCCTCGGAATCAACGCATCCAGATCCGCCAGCACAATCCCAAATAAAAACGAAGGCACATGCGGCGGCGGTGAAAATTTCAGCGCCCGCATCCAAAACCCGTCGGTATAGCGCCCCGGGTGCATGTCCCCATCCGGATGCAGCCCCATATACAAACTCGGCAGCACCATCCCCAGGCACCACAGTCCCAGCAAAATCCCCACCAGCGCGCCAATGCTCTTCGGCCGCTTCCACAAAATCACCAGCGGGAAAATCAGATAAAAGAAAGCCTCGGTGCACATCGTCCACGCCGGAGTATTCCAGAAGGTCGACAGCGTCGGGCTCCACCCCTGCAGCAGAAACGGCGTCAGCAACACGCCCCAGGTGAACTGCGTGTGCGACCGCACATGCCACTCATCCATCAGCATGCCCAGCGACATCAACAGCGCAAAAAGATAGATCGGATAGAGCCGCGAGATCCGGGCCACCCAGAAATTCCGCGTGTTCAGTTGCCCCTGTTGCGCCTTGTCGGAATAGTTATAAGCCAGCACAAACCCCGACAGCAGCAGAAAGAAGCTGACTGACGTGAACCCGTTGTCCACCACCGGCGCGAACGGCCCAAACCATTTCGGATTCGAGAAATGAAAAAATACGATATTCAGTGCCGCGAAAGCGCGCAGGCCGGTTAATGCCGGCAGGCGCTCTTTCTTCGACTTCACCACCATTGGCCGAGGGGGCGCTGTCAGTTGCGGCGAGCCGCTATCCCATGAGTCCGCAGGCCGCGGAACGATTTGTACCTGTGCGCTCAGATTTCCATCTCCGGCTTGGTTTGCGGCTCCAGTCTGAATCGTGAGCGTTCATACACCCACCGGTCGCGTATCGGCAGACCACTTCAGGCTGTCACCAATGAGCCGACCTTCTCACCGGAGATGACCCGGCGGATATTGCCCGGCTGGTTCAGGTTGAAGATGATCATCGGCAGGTTGTTGTCCTTGCACAGACTCACTGCCGTCGTATCCATTACCTTTAACCCAAGACGCAGAATTTCCATGTAGGTAATCTGCTCAAATTTCACCGCGTCCGTTGTGATGACCGGATCGGCGTCGTAGATGCCCTCCACCTTCGTCGCCTTCAGTAACACATCCGCATGGATTTCCATCGCGCGCAGCGACGCCGCCGTATCTGTTGAAAAATAAGGGTTTCCGGTTCCGGCCGCGAAGATGACCACCCGGCCCTTTTCCAGATGCCTGATCGCGCGACGCCGGATATACGGCTCGCAAACCTGGTTCATTTCGATCGCCGACATCACCCGGCAAAACACGTCCCGCTTCTCAAGAGCATCCTGGATCGCCAGCGCATTGATCACTGTCGCCAGCATCCCCATATTGTCGGCGGAGACGCGGTCCATCTTTTTGGCCTGCTCCGCCACGCCCCGGAAAAAGTTCCCCCCACCCACCACAATGGCCACTTCCACACCCATTTGGTGAATTTCGGCCAGCTCGGCTGCGATCTCGTGAATGCGAATCGGATCGACGCCGAAGCGCATTTCCCCGGTCCCGGCCAGCGCCTCGCCGGACAACTTCAGAACGACGCGTTTGTACATGCCACAGAAAGTATCGCACGCCGGGGCGATCACAGCGAAGACTGACGTGATCGATGCCTTGGATAGCCGTTCTGATTCAGTGGCGCTCTCCTGAACGCGTCCTTCAGCGGATCTGGCCTCTTTCCTAAGCTTACGATTCTGTGACTATGGCATGGGGGTATGGGGGAAGCTTGGTGCGGGATGATTGCTGATTCTAATGGGATTGGGGTGGCAGTACGCTGGTACCTCCGGGTTGGGCCTCGAAAGAGTTGCTTAGATAGTCATGGCTGATCCGGGCGCGCTGGGCTTTGGGATGGTGTCTGAGTGCGCCGATTTTGGCGGGCGGCGTTTTGTTGATCACGGACCTCTCGTCCAGAAAGAGAAAAGGCCGCCAAGCGGCTTTTTTCTTCTTTACTCCCTATTCTTAGAATATCAAGGTTGAGGTGAAAAATTGCCAAATTTGCTGGTTTGGCCTGGCGGGAAAGTCTTGCGGAATCAGAGACAAAACTTCGGTACCGTGCGCGAAGAGCTTGACGAGTTTTTCACATTTTGGGGTTTGGTGGAGGAGACTTAGTTTCGGGCACACGTGCTTTGCTGATGCCGCGGTGGGAAGCAGTTCCTGTTCCGGGATTGGTTGGGAAAATGAACGCAGCAGGGGCGTTCGGAGGCCCTGGCGCTGGGCTATGATCCTCTCGGCATGTCCTGGTTGGTGGTGATATTGCGGGCGGGAAGGTCTCGGGTCGGAAGGTTACCGGCCGGTTGGTTGCTGGCGACCGCGCTGATAGCGGTGCTGGCATTGGCTCGGGCTGCTGCTGCCGGTCAGGCGGGGAAGGCGACGCCGGGACCAACCGGGGGCGAGAAGAAGGCCGAGGAGAGCGTGGGCAGCTATTCGCTGGTGACGACGGTCTTCGAGGCGACGGCCACGACGCACCTGATGAATCCGGCGCCGAAGATCACGGTGGACGGAGGGACAGAGCGGGCACCCGGAGAATTCAGCGGAGAGAAGACGGTTCCGGCGCAGTACGCGATTGAGGGCTTCGGAAATCCCTGGTATGAATGCGCGGCGACGACGCCGAAGCTGCGTGGCTGCGATGCGCTGGATCGGGCAAGTTTGACGGTCCGTGATGCCAACACGATCGGGTATCACATTGTGAGCCACGGGGCAGCGGTTGAGCTGACCGTCAACGTGGAGGTGCACGACATGCTGCCGGTTTCAAGGGGCAGCCCGGAGACTGCGTGGCATGCGCACGAGGTGATTTTTGTGGCTGTACCGAAGACGACGGCGACGTATCGATTCTCGTCGGAGGTGCTGGTGGGGGAGTGGAATGGCGAGGCGATTGTGTTTGAAGTGGGAAAGGATTTGCCGGAGAGCGCGAAGAAGGGCCTCGATGATTTGGGAGTGAAACAGGATTTGGGGGATCGCGTGTTGTATGGGTTTCGGGTTAGGGAGGTGGCTAAGTAGGGCCAGGCGTCGTTCTGGATTCCCGTCGTGATCCTTGTGCCGGTAGGACGGACCGCAGCCATTTCGGAATTGGCTTCTCCAGTTGCGCCACCTGCCCCTGTTCGCATACCGCGGCCAGACGGAATGGATTTTTAAGGTTGCTGTTGTCGAAGACCCGGACGTGGGGCAGTTCGCGGATTGCGGCTGCGAGATTCGTGAGAGTGCGAGGATAACGGGCGATCAGGTTTTCGCGAGGTACGTCGTGGCCTCCCTGCATCACGCGCATGTCCACACGGTCCTGCGATATTTTGGGGCTCGATACCCCGATGAAACAGAGCAGGACGGTATAGCCTGCGCGGGCGGCATTCTGGAGAAAGCGCAGTTTGTCGCCGACGAGATCGGCGAAGAAGGTTTCGAAGACGAAGCTTTCGCGCTGGCGCACGAGCTCTTCGCGAATTGAGCAAGCGATCCTCGCTGCCCGATAAGGGTCCATCCTGAGTTCGCGCGCCAGCACGTCGGCGTTCACCAGTCGCAGTCCGGCGGCCTGGAGGTTGGAGTAGTAGAACGTCGTTTTGCCGGCTCCGTTCGGCCCGGCGAGGGCGACGACAATTGGACGGCGATCGAACAGAGAAAGCAGCATCGGCGCTGGTCCGGTTTCAATGGCCGGCGCCGGCAAGACCACGAGGGGTGCGCGCCGGCTTGGCCGATCTGGCCGGCTTACGTTTGGCGGGCGAACGTACTGGTACGAATTTGCGGTTGACGAACCGTCCGACGGTGCGTGTTCCGTCCTCATCGATCTTCTCGATCGGTCCCGGCCTTTCAGCGTGAGACCGGCAGTGAGGGAAGGGCAGCGTTTCGAGATAGGTGGCAAGGCGTTGTCGTCCCGTGGGCGCGTTCACGGTAGCCAGCAATTTAGAGAGAGGCCGCACGACTGCACTGCGGCACAGGGCAAACACCTGCTGCCCTTCGAGAAGTTGGTCTATTGAGCGACCCAGACGCGCCCAGAATTCCACCTGCCCTGCGATGGAGCGTTCCACGACTTCACCGGCGAGGCGGGCGTCGAGAACGAGATTGTCGGAGAGCTTGACGGGCTGGCTCATGAGACCAGGGTAGCATAATGCTACCCTGGTCTCTATGGACGAAAGCGAATCGCTTGAGCAGAGTCTTTACTGCTTAGCGGGCACCTGTTCCTCCACCGCGCCCGGGAAGAGGTTCTTGATGGGAGCGGTTTGTTGGTCGCGTAGTTCCGGATGGGGCAGGGGCTTTCTGGGCAGCATCTGGTCGCGCATGGCTGCGTTGTAGACGAAGATCGCCTCGACCGTCGCGGCTTGTTTCAGGTCGGCGGGGCGGAGTTCTTCGTAGACGTCCATGTTGGAGTGGTGGGTGCGGGTTTCGTAGTCGAGTTCGTCCTGGATGAACTGGAAGCCAGGGATTCCCACCGCATCGAAAGAAAGGTGGTCGGTACCGCCGGTATTGCGCAGGGTCAGCGTGGTGACGCCGAGGTCTTTGAGCGGCGCGATCCATTGGGCGAAGATCGGCGCGACGAGACCGTTTTCCTGGAGATAGACGCCGCGGATTTTGCCCGATCCGTTATCGAGGTTGAAGTAGCCGGAGATCTGGCGCTGCTCGGGCTTGAGTTGGAGAGGGCCCGCGGCGCGGCGCATGAATTCAGGCAACGCGGCCTGCTCGGGCGCGGTGGAGAGGGGCGCGGAGCCGAAGTGTTCTTTGACGTAGCCGCGTGAGCCGAAGAGGCCTTCCTCTTCCCCGGTCCATAGGGCGATGCGGATGGTGCGGCGGGGCTGCACGTGGAGGGCTGTCAGGATGCGCATGACCTCCATGGCGACGATGGTGCCCGCGCCGTTGTCGGTAGCGCCGGTACCGGCGATCCAGCTGTCGAGATGGCCGCCGACCATGACGATCTGATCTTTCAGGGCCGGATCGGTGCCAGGGATTTCGGCGATGGTGTCGTAGCCGTGTTCGTGGTCACCGGTGAATTTGGCGTCGACGTTCATCTCTATGGATACGGGGACGTGAGCCTGAAGGAGGCGGTAGACGCGGCCGTAACTTTCGATGTTCATGACAACGGTGGGAACTTTCATTTCGTGGCCGCGGATGTAGGGAGTGCGGCCCATGGCTGCGCCGTTGTCGTCGAAGATGGTGCCGCCGGAGCCGCCGCCGTCGCTGCCGTCGCGGGAGGGGCGAATGACGCCGGCCGCCTTTTCGTCAGCAAGAAACTGGACGAGCTTGTCGGCGAGACGCATCCTCTGGCCGTAGGTACGCATGCGTTCGCGCATGGCGGGCGACAGGCCGTCGGCGTCGCTGATTTCGTAGGCGGAAAGGTCGGCGAGCTGCTGATCGGTGTAGCGGTTGAAGAGGGGCTTGTCGACCGGCGGAACAGGGCGCATTTCTCCAAGAAGCACGATTTTGCCGGCGAGCTTGCCTTTGTACTGATCGAAGTCGGAGTCGGCCTGGATGTTGACGAAGACGGCGTCGCCGGTGACTGGGCCGTTGGTGGGGGGCGACCAGGGCGTAGCCTGGGCGATGAAGACGGCGGTGTCGGGCGCGGCCATGCGGACCCAGGTGTTGAGCTGCTGCCAGCCCATTCCGAATTCACCCCAGTCGTCGAGGTGGGCGTTGACGCAGCCCATGGCGGTGAGCTGATCGCGGGTCCATGCATTCGCTTTGGCGAGGTTGGGCGAGCCGGTGAGGCGGGGTCCGATGTCGTCGGCGAGCGCGGAGCCGTACTCCATCACATGGGAGTGGAGCAGGCCTTCTTCGCGGATGCGGGCGTACATGGTGAGGTCGAGGTTTTCAGTGGCGGGCTGGGGTTCGGACCAGGGGCCGTGGTCGGGGTCCTGCACGGTGGCGGTGGCCGCTGGGGTCGCGGGGCTGGGCTTTTTCTTGTCGGCTGCGAGGAGGGGCAGGGTGGCGAGGAGCAGGATGGCGGGGATCGAGCGAGTGCGGACGTGCATTTGCGTGTGGGTCCTCCAGGAGAACAACAGGGTACAGGAAAAGCGGGAGGCGGTTTCTCTAAGGTGGGCAATGCGGCCCCACCTCCGAACGGCTCGTGGCGCCGGCAGGGCTTACTGGAGGCTCGGGTACAACAGAGAGCCCGATGTTTAGGGGGCATTATCGGCACGACTGAAAGTCGTGCCCGTTCTCGTTTCGTACCCATGAGACAGGAGGCCGCAGTGGGGTATCTGCGGATCGCGCTCCGCGCGATGCCACCCTGATTGCGCCAACCGCAGGCGCAATAGAAGAGGCACCCGGCCATCCAACAGTACTCGCCGTGACGGAGAGCCCGCCGCGTGCTTAATAAACGTCGCGCAGGTAGCGCTTTTGCTTCTTCATTTCGGCGAGGAATTCATTGGCGTAGTCCGGGCCTCGGCGGCTGTGGTTGGCTACGGCTTCCAATAGCGCCGCTTCGACGTCGGGGGCCATGCGTTTCGAGTCGCCGCAGACGTAGAAGTATCCGCCGCGCTCGAGCCAGTCCCAGAGCTGGGCGGAGTTTTCGCGGATGCGCTGCTGAACGTAAATCTTCTCCTTCTGGTCGCGGGAGAAGGCGGTATCGAGGCGCTGGAGGATGCCGTTCGATAACCAGCGCTCGAGATCCTCGCGGTAGAGATAGTCCTCGGATGCGCGCTGATCGCCGAAGAAGAGCCACATGGGCCAGCTTCCGCAGCCGGCCTGCTTGTGTTCCAGAAACGCGCGGAAGGGCGCGACGCCGGTGCCGGGGCCGACCATAATGACGGGCGCGGCGGGATCGGCCGGAAGCCGGAAGAGCTGGTTGGAATGAATGAAGATGGGGAGCTTGCCACCTTTAGGCGTGCGCTCGCCGATATGCGCGGAGCAAACGCCCTGGCGCTCGCGGCCGTAGCTTTCGTATTTGACAACGCGCACTGAAAGGTCAATCTGATTCGGGCGCAGCGCCTGGCTCGATGCGATCGAATAAAGGCGCGGGGCAAGGCGCGGAAGAAGCTTGAAGAGCTGCTGCGGGTCGTCGAGTTTGGCGGGCGAGTGTTCGAGCAGGTCGAGGAATTCGCGGCCCCACAGGTAGGCGTCGAGCTTCTCTTTGTTGCCAGGCTCGATGAGGGCGCTGAGTTCGGGGTTGCCGGTATGTTTGGCCCAGCCTTTGAGGGTTGCGCTGGAGAGCTTGCCGATCATCAGCCACGAGGTGAGCGCTTCGCGGAGGTTGAGGGGCTGGCCGTAGAAATCGACAACCGGCTCGTCGCCGGTGAACTGCAGGCGTTCGAGGACAAGCTCGACGGCGTCGCAGGGATTGACGGGAAGAATACCGGCGGAGTCGCCAGGGAGATATTCGATGGCGGAGCCGGTGAGGTCGAGCTCGATGTGGCGAGTTTCTTTCTCGGAGCCGGGGCCGGTGAGGAGGCGATTTTCGAGGACAGTGGCGGGAAACGGATTCTTGCGGCTATAGGCGGTGGCTGCGTTTTCCAGTGTCCCCGGTTTCTCCAGTGTCCCGATTGTCTCCGACTGCATTCTTATCTTTGCCCCTTTGCGGACCCGCCAAACCTTACTTCGATTGTAACGGGACTGGCAACACTATTGCTGGGCGCGGCAACGGGGCGCGGTGATGGGTGTCACGGGTTGGGGGCTTGTCCGCCGCACTCGCGGGGCAGCTGGCGGGTCGGGAGCGCGCGAATGACGGCGAGATCGAAGCAGGTGGCGCTCACGTCGGCAGATGCGCCTGGGTTCGTGACCGGGCTGACGCCTGGCTTCGCGCGACCGTGCGCGAGCGTCATCACCGTCGGAGCGGGAGTGAAGGGAGCGAGCTTTTTTTCGAGCATCGCTGCGGGAATTCTGTAGCTGGCGAAAACGGCGGAGGCGATGGGTGCGTCAGCGGCAGCGACGGCGGTGGGCGCCTGGGCCAGCAGCATGATGTTCTTGAAATTGCCTCCGTGATCAAGGGGGAACGAGCAATAGGCGCCCGTCGCTTTCATGGAGCCCGAACCTCGATTCATGGTGGCGACGAAGCGTCCGCACTGTCCGAGGGCCGGGGGGAATTGAATAGGGGTTGCGGAGGTGACGGTGAAATGCGGGTCGTGCTTGCCACCGAGGACCGCGCTCTGATCGACGGTCATGGTGAGCTTCTGCGCAAGGGTGGCGCTATGGGGCATCGAAAAATCGATGCCCGCGGTTCCACGTTGACCGAGACGAAAGGAGCCGTCGTGCGCGACGATGGCGTCGCCGAGAAAGATGGTCTCGCCCTTGGGGCCGGTCATCTGGATGAATGTGTCTTTGCCGGTGGCGACTTTCCATCCGGGGGGGACGCCGGCGGAAGCGCTGTTATCGGGAGCCGTATAAGGCTGCAGCTGCGGCGGGCTGGTCTGGGCAACTGCGGTGGAAAACCAGGAAGCAGCGAGAATCAGGCTACCCATGGCCACGAGGCTGGCTGGGACAAAAGGAGAGCGAAAGCTTTGCATGGTCACGTGCCCGGTTGTTTGGTCTTTCGTCTCAGCCTGCGAGCAGGAAGCGGGACGGAGAACTGCGCGGCCGGGATGGTCTGAGGCTAACATCCGGCGGCAAATGCGGACCTCCAATACTGCGTTACCTTTCGGTGGCGACGAGATGGTGGGCGATGGCGAACATGGCCAGCTCGAGGCGCGTCGAGACGCCGGTTTTGTCGAAGATGTTCGACAGGTGGCGCTTGACGGTCTCTTCGCTGAGGCCGAATTGCTTCGCGATATCGCGGTTGGAACAGCCCTCGACGATGCAGCCGACGACTTCCATTTCGCGGGGGGTGAGGCCGAAGGTTTTGCGGTCGGGGACGGCGGCCTGCTGCATGAGGTCGTGCAGCGCGCCGACGAGATTGACCACGCGGCGGCCTCCGATCCAGTAATCTCCGCCGGAGACGGCGCGGATGGCGGCGGTGATGTGCTCGGCGACGGCGTCTTTGATGACGATGCCGCGAGCGCCGATCTGGAGGGCCTCGATGATCTGCTGGGTGCTGATGGTGCTGGTGAGCAGGATGATTTTGACGGAGGGCGAGCCGTTCATGATGGCGCGCATGGCTTCAATGCCAGGCAGGCGCGGCATGTAGACATCGAGCAGAAGGATGTCGGGGAGCAGCTCTAGGGTTTGGGTGATGGCTTCATCGCCGTCGGAGCATTCGCCGACGACTTCGAGGCCTTCTTCGCTCTGGAGCATGTTGCGCACCCCGATGCGGATGACAGGGTGGTCGTCTGCAAGAAGGATGCGGATGGCCGGGGAAGCGGTCTTGACCGGTCGCGAAGGCGAGGGACGAGCGGACCTGGTTTGGCTGTTCATGCTTTGAGCCTCTGTCTGAGGATAATCTCGGCGAAACGGCATTGGGCCTCCATATCGTCGAGTTTGCGCAACCGATCATCAGGATCGTCAATACCCGATTCGATGGCGGCGGCGGAGCGGGAAATCTGAAGAGCGCCGACCATGGAGGCGCCCCCTTTGACGGTATGAGCTTCGCGGCGGATGGTATCCGGATCGGCGGCGCGCATGATCGCGATGCGGTTGCGCGTGTCGTTGATGAAAACGGAGAAGACTTCTTCGAGGCCGTCGGGAGTGATGGCGTGGCGGAGGCGATTGAAGATTTCGGAATCGATGACCACGTCGTCTTTGGGGGTGTGGGCGGCAGCGCCGGGAGTGGGTGCGCTGCGATCGAGGGCGGCGCGCAGGCTTTCGGGAGAGAGCGGCTTTTTGAGGATGCCGTCGTAGCCGTCGAGTTGCGGCGGCGGAGTGGCGCTCATGGCCAGCAGCAGAGCGTGGGGAGCGGCCTTGCGAAGAGAGCGGGCCAGGTCGGTGCTGGCGAGCCCGGGCATGCGGAGATCGGCGAGGATGCAGTCGAACAGGTTCGATGTAGCGAGGTTGAGGGCCTGCTCGCCGCTTTCGGCCTGCAGAACTTCGCAGCCTTCGGCTTCAAGCAAGACAGCGGTGACCGCGAGGCTGACGGGATCGTCATCGACGGCGAGCACGCGGCGTAGGGTGGGGGACCCGGGAACCATGTGGAGTTGATTTTACACATCGATTGTGACAGATTCATGTGGCATTCGCACGGCTTTAACGGCGGATATTGCGGTGGCGGCATCCCGCAGTCGCCTCAGGCCGTGAATTTGCAGTTCGGGCTGGAAAGTCCTGTAATGACTGCGTTCGCAGTCTTTCCTTCGCCAGGACCGGGCGAGCGGCTCCATTTTATTTGCGACGAGAGTAAAGTGGGCGGCAATGGATCCGAGCCGGGACGGGAGTCTTGAAGAGCAAATCGCCGCATTGCGCGCGCGGGTAGGGCGGCTGGAGGGGACGCTTGCGGCGCATGGGATTGCGCCGCGGGAGGAGCCGGCTGCGCAGTCAGTCACATCGCCAGTCGCGTCTCAACCGGCCCGGACGGCTCCCGGTGAGAATCCAAATGTGCCGGTCGCTGTTACAGAAGCTGGCGCGGCTGCGGGATTGAGTTCACAGCAGCTACCGGTGGCTCCGGTGGCTATACCGCGGTTTGCGTTGGGCGGGGCGGAGGCTGGGCGTGGTGATCAGTCCCTTGAGAGCCGGATAGGGTCGCAATGGTTCAACCGCATCGGCATTCTGGCGGTGCTGATTGCGGCGGCCTGGTTTCTGAAGCTGGCCATTGACAACCACTGGATTGGGCCGCTGGGGCGGGTGCTGATCGGGCTGGTTGCGGGCGTTGGGCTGATTGCGTGGTCGGAGCGCTTCAGGACGCGCGGGTATGCGGCATTTTCTTATTCATTGAAAGCCGTGGGCAGCGGCGTTTTGTATTTGTCGCTGTGGACGGCGTTTTCGCTCTATCACCTGGTCGACTCGACCGTTGCGTTTGCGGCGATGATCGCGGTGACGGCGTTCAATGGGTTCCTGGCGTGGAGGCAGGACGCGGAGCTGCTGGCCCTGTATGCGATTGTCGGCGGCTTCAGCACGCCGCTGCTGCTTTCGACGGGCGAGAATCACGAGGTCGCGCTGTTCACGTACCTGTTGCTGCTGGATGCGGCGGTGCTGGTATTGGTAGCGCTGAAGCCCTGGTCGCGACTCCTGTGCGGGGCGTTTCTGGGGACGGTATTCTTCTTTGCAGAGTGGTCGCTGGAGTATTACTCGCAGAGTGAGTTTGGGACGACGGCGTTTTTTCTGGCGCTGTTCTTCTTGATTTTTGCGTGGGCTCCGCGACTGGTGAGACTGCGTGGGGAGGATGGCGAGCCGCACGCGGGGTGGGATCATCTGGCGCTGGTGGTTGTGCCGCTGGCGAATGCGGGGCTGGGGTTTGTCGGGTTTTATCTGATGATCGCGAATGCCGGCTCTGCAGGGGCGGAGCCGTGGGTCGCCGTCGCGTTTGCCGCGTTCTATTTATTGTTGCTGCGTTTTCCGGCGCGGGGAGCGATTCATGGAAGCGCCGAGGCGACATCGACACTGCATCTGATGATCGCCGTGGCGTTTCTGACGATTGCGATTCCGCTGAAGACGCATGGGCGGTGGTTGACGATCGGGTGGCTGGCTGAGGGCGCGGCGCTGGTATGGCTGGCGGCGGCGCGCGTGAAGTCGGCATTGTTGCGCGGCCTGGCGCTGGTTTGCACAGGACTGGGATTGTTTGCACTGGTTGCTGTCAATCCGCCGGCATCGGTAACGCCGATTTTCAACGAAAGGTTTGGGACGTATCTGTTTGCGATTGCGGTATGCGCGTTTGTGGCGCGGCTGGGCGCGCATGCTGAGGAGCCGGAGGGTGCGCCGGAAAATACCTGGCGCACGATTGCCGGGGCGGCGGGGCTGGCGGTGAATGTGCTCATCCTGCTGGCGGTGGGGTGGGAGATTCACGCGTACTGGTGGTACCTGCGCTGGCATCTTGGCTATCGCGGCGACTGGCGGCTGATGCACGATTACCAGATGTATGCGCAGTTCACGTACTCGGCGTTCTTTATGCTGTTTGGGGCGGTGCTGCTGGGCCATCAGAGCGTGCGCGCGCCGGCGGCGGTACTCGGATTCCGCGGCCGCGAGCTGCAGCTTGTCGTTGACGCCCAGCACCTCCGCTGGCGTCCGCCGCCTCCACGGTGGCGATGCGCCGGCGAGCCGTACCGCCAGCCGATCAGGTCGGTGAGGTAGAACTCGCCGTGCGGCTCGCGCGGCTGCAGGCGCGGCAGACAGTCGCGCAGCAGGCCGCCCGGGGCCAGCAGCACGCCGGTGTTGATCTCGCGGATCCGTCGCTGGCGCGCACTGGCCTCGCGCTCCTCGACGATCGCGCGCAGCGCGCCGCCCGCGGCCACGCACCAGCCGGCCGTAGCCGGTCGGGTCGGCGAGCTGCGCTGTGAGCAGTGCCAGGTCGCGCACCGGCGCCCTCGATCAGTGGCGCAGCGTCTCGGCCAGCAGAGCGGCACGTCACCGTAGAGCACGAGCACCCGGTGCGCGTCCGGAATCCCGGCAGGGCCTGAAGCAGCGCGTCGCCGGTGCCGAGCTGTTCGGATTGCAGCACCAGTGCAGCTCGCGCCGGCAGTCAAAAGTTCCGCACCGCTCCCACCATGTCCATATACCACGTGGATCGCGGCCGGCGCCAGCTGCCGCCCGATCCAAACGTGCGCGAGCAGCGGCACGCCGGCGAGCGGCTGCAGCGACCCTCGGAACACCCGAGCGCATGCGCTTGCCCGCGCCGGCCGCGAGGATCACGATCGAAAGTGGTGCGGTCGCGGGCGGCCTGGGCCGCGTCCTTGGTTTGCGCGGATCGGGAATTGCATCAAATTGTACCGGCACGGCACGCGGCGACGCCGGCGCGGGACAGTGTGACTCGCCCCGGCTTAAATTAAGGAGTCGCGATCAATCAGCGGGCGCGGCGGCCCGTCAGCGTCTGACCTTGCGCAGCCGCTGGATCAGTGAGCTGAGCCACGGCGCGGGCCAGTTCCGCCAGCGCTTCGGCCTGGCTGATCTGGTCCGGTTGCCAGCCAGCGCCTCCTCGGCGCGCGCTCGCGCGGCCATCGCTGGCGCCTCATCGAGGTCCCGGGCGCGCGCCGCCGTGTCCGCCAGCACCGTGATCTTCTGCGGCTGCACTTCAAGCGCTCCGCCGCCGACGTAGAAGACTGCTCCTCGCCCTCGGGCGGCTGCACCCGCACCTCGCCGGGTTTGAGCAGCGTCAGCAGCGGCGCATGGCGCGGCGTGATACCGAGGTCGCCTTCGGACCCGGCAGAAACACCATGCGCGCCGCCCCGAGAAAATTTCCCCTTCGGCGCT